>NZ_JAAGBB010000031.1 GCF_018129085.1 Plastoroseomonas hellenica | reverse complement strand
GTCACGCAAGCATCCGACGAAACCGGCAGCGCGGCCACTGAGATGTTGGGAGCCGCCTCAGCGCTGGCGAACCAGGCGGCGTCTCTCCAGGACGAAGTCGGCGCGTTCCTCTCCCGGGTTCGCAGCGCGTAGCAGCCGCGGAAGCCTGCCGTCAGGGTGGATGCTGGGTGATTGCGGCGGTACGCCTAATCGCGCGGATGCTGGCGAAGGGATCTCTTCTCTGTCGGCAGCGCATAATCGCAGAACCGCCCTGCCTCTCGGCGCGTCTCGCGCGGAGCCGCTGCGGTCCGCCGCGGCTCAGTCGGCCTCGCCAGCGATGAATTGGGCCAGCAGCGCCACCTGCTCGGCGAGCATCGGATAACCGCCATGCGTCGCGCAGCCGCGCTGGGCCGCTGCGGTGAGAAAGGGTGTCACCTCCGGCTGCATCACGACCTCAGCGGCCACCATCGGTGGGACCAAGCGTTGCGTGTCGATCGGCATGGGATCGTCCTGCCTTAGACCGAGCGAGGTCGCGTTCACGACGATATCGTGGCCCGAGGGATCCGGCCCAGTCACAGAGATCGATGCGGCGGGATAGGTATCACGGAGCCGCTGGGCGAGCGCCTCGGCACGATCGGCGGTGCGGTTGTAGATCGTCAGCGCGGCCACACCGTGCCGCAGCAGGGCGAACCCAATGCCCGAAGCCGCGCCGCCTGCGCCCGCCATCAGCACGCGCCGACCGGCCACGGAATGTCCAGCCTTGTGCAGCCCGGCCACAAAGCCTTCGCCATCGAACTGCCCACCTTTGAGGTGGCCGTCCGGATGGCGACGAATGGCGTTGACCGCGCCGACGAGCCGCGCTTCCTCGGTCAGGGAGTCGCACAGCGTCGCCACCGCTTCCTTGTGGGGGACAGTGACGATGATCCCGTCGAGGTTGCGCATTCGGCGCAGTCCCATGATGGCCTCCTCCAGGTCTTCGGCGGCGACATGGCATGGCACGATCACGGCATCACGCCCCAAGGCCGAGAAGTAGGCGTTCATGCCCTGAGGCGTGCGCACCTGGTCGACCGGGTCTGCCAGTATGACGGCAATGCGCGTCCGGCCATTGATGGAGGCGCGGCTTTGGAATGCGTCACTCACCGTACACCTTCGGCCGCATAGCTGCGGTCTGAGGCTAGAACTGTCCAGTGTGGTGCGAACGGCATCGCCGTGGCGCCTTCCTCGGTGCTGGTGCTCATGGTGGTAGAGGAAACTCCACCAGATAGGGTTGCCATTCGGGCTCCACCTCGACGTCGAGCGTGGCGAGGATTCGCACGACGCCGCAGTAGTATGCGATGGCCACGACGAGGTCGGTCAGGCACTCCTTGTCCAGCTCGTCGTGGAGCGCGGCGAAGGTCGCGGCAGACATGCCGGGTCCCTCCCACATCTCCCGGGCTCCGCGCAGGACGAGGCGCGCGAGCGCATCAATGCTGCTCTCGATGCCGGCGGCCTCGATCGCCAAGTTGGCGATGTCGCTCCTCGTGACGCCGGCGTCGCGGCCGATCTGGACGTGATGCGACCACTCATAGCGGTTGCGAGCGGACCAGCCGATTTGCATGATGGCCAGCTGTCTGAGCCGCGGGTCCAGCCGGCTGCGGTGACGGATGAACATGCCGAGATCACCGAAGGCACGCGCCGCGCCAGGACTATTCGCCAGCACCTGGTTGATGGCGATGTTGCGCGTCAGCACATCCTGATGTTCCGGCGGCAGCTCGCTCCGTTGCAAGTAGGGCAGCCGGGCCACAGGCGTCTCCTTGCGTGATCCGGTCAGGTTTCGCCAAGCGCGTAGAAGCGGGCGGCGCTCCCGTGAAACAGCGAGGCGCGTTCACCGGCCGACCAGCCGGCTGTGATGCGCTTGAATGCGTTCCACAGCTCCGTATAGCCGCAGCTCGCCTTGTCCACGGGGAAATTGCTTTCGAACATGCAGCGCTCTGCACCGAAGATCTCTACGCAGGTTTCAATCCACGGACGCCAGGCGTCCGCTAGGCGGGCCGAATCCGGTGGCGCCGCGCCTTCGTGAAACCCAAAGCCGAAAAGACGCATGCCGAGCCCGCCCAGCTTCAGGTGGACATTCGGGCAATGCGCCAGGCTCCGGAGAGCGTCCCGCCACGTCTCCTCCACATGCCGTCGGCGAGCGGCATAGGGCCCGATCCCAATGGCACCGCCGACGTGGTTCAGTACGATCGGCGTGCCGGGAAATGCGTCGGCAAGGTCGCGCAGCTCCGCCAGCTGCGTGTGGTAGGCCCAGGCGTCGAACCGCAATCCGAGTGGCGCGAGCTGGGCGAAGCCTTCTCGGAAGGCCGGGTCGAGCATCAGCATCGGCGGCGGCGTTGCGATGGAGCCGCGCGCCGCGGGATCCGGGTGCCAGGCGGCGATGTTGCGGATGCCGCGGAATCGGCCGGCACCCGCCGCGATATGCGCCTCCAGCACCGGGCGGATCGCGGCGCCGGCACGGAGGTCGGCGCCGCCGACGATGCCCTTTGCAACGCGGGGCCCCGCCGGCCGAGCAGCAGCGCGTGCCGCGGCGTCAGCCACGAACTCTGTCTCGCCCAAGGAGTGGAAAAGCGGATCGCCATCCGCGCGATAATGCGTCTTGCACTCGATGAAGACGGTGGCCCGGATGTCATGCCCGCCCGCGGTATCGGCGATGTAGTCGTCGAGCAGATAGGTGCCCCGCGGAGGGCCCCAGAGGTGATGGTGCGCGTCGATGATGGGCAGGTCTGGCTCGATCGCCTGCTCCCGATTGCGGGCCAGCCATTCGGGTCGGACGGCGGGGTGCTGCACCGCGCCGGCGGCGTGGGCGTTCAGCGTGTGATCTCCTATTGGGGGCACCGGTGGTCGACGGCCATACCATACGATCAGCATCGCGGTTGTACCGGTCGGGCGTCTATCTGTCGACAGTCAATCGAGATGGGTGATCCGCAGTGGCGCCGTCCCCGTGCCATTCTGAAGAGAATACGGGCATTGTGAGCGCGATAGACGCTCATGCTCAAAAGAGGTGCCGAGTGGTCGCCTGAGGGTGTCCTGAGTGGTGTCGACAGAACACTGATCGTGTGCGACCATCGCGCTGCGCCACAGGGCACGGCGGCGCACCCAACCGAGCCCGCGCAACGGGAGAGCAGGAACCATGGAAGCCCTCGCCCTGCATGGCGTGCTGACGGGCGCTGGACCGCTTGTCGTTTTGTTGCATCCGGTTGGGCTCGATCACCGATTCTGGGGGATGCTGCCTGGCGTCCTCGCGGCAGAGCGCCGCGTCCTGGCGCTGGATCTCGCAGGGCACGGCCAGTCGCCACAGGTCGCCCGGCCTCGTTCCCTCGAGGAGTATGCGGACGACGTGGCCGCGGCGATCGTGCAAGTCGGCGGCGATCCTGCAGAGGTGGTCGGGCTTTCCTTCGGCGGCATGATCGCGCAGGTCCTGGCGCTCCGGCATCCCCATCTCATCGGCAAGCTCGTGCCCGGTGGCTGCGGCGGCACGTTTGCCGCGGAGGTGCGGCCTATGCTGCAGGAACGCGGCCTGGCGGCTGAACGGGACGGCATGGCGGCGGTGGTGGCGCCCACGCTGGAGCGGTGGTTCAGCCCCGGCTATGCCGGCTTCGTGGTCGAGGCGGTGCGCGAGCGGCTGCTGGCGCAGGACGTGGCCGGATGGTCCGCCGGGTGGCACGCGATCGCCGGGCTCGACGCCACACCCCGTCTCGGGCAGGTGCGCGTGCCCACGCTCGTGATCGCGGGCGAGCGTGACGCGGCGACACCGGCCGCCATCACCGAAGCGACCGTCATGCGCGTCATCCCCGGCGCCAGGCTCGCCGTCCTGCCGGGCGCGCCGCACATGATGCAGCTGGAATGCGCAGAGACGTACACCGACACGGTCGCTGGCTTCCTCCTGGGTGCCGACGCGGATGCCTGATCTGTTGCACCACCGCCTGCACGGCGATGCGGCCCGGCCTCCCGCGCTGCTGCTGATCCATCCGCTCGGTGCGACGCTCGATCTATGGAACGGGTGCCTTCCGGCCTGGACGCAGCGCTTCACATGCCTCGCTCTCGACCTCCGCTCGGCCGGCGCATCGCCGCCCGGGAAGGCGCCCGGTCTGGACCGACATGTCGAGGATCTGGAGACCCTGCGGATCGCCCTTGGAATTGATGCCATCGTGCCTATCGGCTGCGCGATGGGTGGGATGGTGGCCGCCGCCTATGCGGCCCGGCATCCGGAACGGGTGTCCGCGCTGGTGATCTCCAATCCAACGCCGCGCAGCTCGGAGGCGGGGCGTGCCATGCTGACAGCACGCGCGGAGGTGGTGCGGGCGGGGGGCATGGCCGCCATCCTCCCCGCTGCCGTGGAGAGACCCTTCGAGGCGCAGCCGCGGGATGCCCGCTATGACCGCTATCTCGACGCCTTCACCGCACAGGACGCCCAGGCCTATGCCGAAGCGGCGCTCGGCTTCGCGAGCGCCGATGCCTCCGCCGACTTGGCCCGCGTCCGCTGCCCCGTCTTGCTGGTCGCCGGACGGCACGACCTGCTGCTGCCGCTCGAGCAGGCCGAGGCAACGCGCGCGCTCCTGCCGCCCGGTGCGCGCCTGGAGATCGATGAGGTGGGCGCGCATTTCCTGCCCTACCAGTGCCCCGAAACCTTCGCGGCGCGGGTGCTCAATTTCCTGCCTCAGGCTGCAAGCCACACGCGCACGCTCGAGAACGGTCGATAGGACGGACGATGCCAAACAAGGGATTCCTGCTGGTCTTCATGAACCCGCCCCCGGCCTTCGAGGAGGAGTTCAATGCCTGGTATGACACCGAGCACATCCCCGAGCGCCTCGCCGTGCCCGGCATCCTGACCGGACTGCGCTACATCAGCACGGGCGCATCGCCGCGCTATCTCGCGATCTATGACCTGGCGGCGCCGGAGGTTATGGACTCACCCGATTACCGACGCGTGGCCTTCGAGAATTCCAGTCCGTGGACCAAGCGCGTAACGGCGCGGGCGCGGGTGCAGCGCCATGCCGGTGAGCAGAGGTATCCCGGGGACAGGATTACTGGTGGCGCGGCACGGGTGACGGTGATGCGCTTCCGGGCGCTGTCGGGAGCGGCCGTGGGGACGACCTCCGATGCGGTGCGGCGCTGCGTCGAGGAGCAGCGCGGGGTCCGGCAGCTTCGCATCCTGGTCGATTCCTCCGGGGCAGCTGGGGCGGACCTGCTGGCGGTGGTGGAGGCCGCGGTTCCGCTCTCGGATCCGCTCGACCTCTCCGCTCTGGGCGAGGCTGCGGAGGCACTCGATCTGGTCAACACCTATACGCCGTTCTGAGCTCATGCCGTCGGGACGCGCCTCGCACGAGGCTTGGCCCGACGGTACCATCCTCGCTACATCTGCCGCGACCGCGCGAGACAGGGGTGGAGGCATGACGAAGACTGGGCTCCCGCACAGGCGAGCCGGCTGGCCTGAGCGCCGCCGGAGCGCAGGACGCTGAGCACGTCCCAGCCCATGACAGCCCGCAGGGGGCAGGAGATGCCGGCCGCCGCAAATCTCGAGCGCTTCCAGGCCATCATCCGCCGCGTTCTGTCCAAGGGCGAGGAGGAGTCGTCTCTCGTCGTCGACATCGCCTGCACCATTGGCGCGGAGATCCTGGATGGGCGCCGGGTGCCGGGGGACGACCTGAACTCGGTGGAACTGGCCCGCCGCTTCCGTACAAGCCGGACACCCACGCGCGAGGCGCTTGCGCTGCTCGAGAAGGAGGGACTGGTCGAGATTCCGCCGCGGCGGCGCCCGCGGGTCGCCGATCATAGTTTGGAAGAGGTGAGCGAGATTTACCGCGTGCGCGCCGCTATGTTGGCCTTGGTGGCCGAGGAGGCCGGGCAGCGCGCGACCGAGGAGGAGATCGCGGAGTTGCGCGATATTGTCACCCGGATGGAGGAGGCGGCCGAAGCCGGCGACCGGGACGGCTACTACTGGGGCAATGTGCGCTTCCACGAGCGATTCGCAGAGGCCTCGCACAACCGGACCCTGCAGCGCGCCCTGGATTCGCTGGTTCTGCGGAGCCTTCGCTTCCGACGCCTGACGCTCGCCAATCCGCACCGCGTCGTCCGCTCGATCGCCGACCATTCCCGGCTCGTGACGGCGCTGGAGGACCGCGACGCCCGATTGGCGGCAGCGCTCGTGACGGCGAACGTGCTCGGCGCCCTTCGCGAGCTGAGCTCGATGCTAGAAGCGCCTGCGCCCGCGATTCGCGCAGCTGGTTGAACCGCTCCGAAACGCCTGTGCGCCCTGAGAATGCGCCCAAGATCGCCAACGATGGTGACTTCAAGCGCTATTCGTTCACTCCGTTCGCTTCAGATGAGCGCCCATTGTTGCGCGCCGAATCACGCCATTGGACTCTATAGCCGGCCGGCGATCTGCCCCGGGCCGTGCTAGCCGAGCGTCATGCCGGAGTCGCGGATGACGCCTTCGACGATCGTGCGCTGGCGCGACATCCAATCCTTGAAGGCCTGGGTCTCGTTGATCACCAGAACCGTGCCGAGCGGCGCCATCCGGGATTGCACGGTCGGGTCCCGGGCCGCCTGTGCCAAGGCGTCGTGCAGCTTCGCGAACATCCCGGTCGGTGCTCCCTCCGGTGCGAACAGACCATTCCAGTCATCCATCTCGAAGCCAGGAAAGGCGCTTTCGGCGAGCGTCGGCGCCTCGGGGTAGGCTGGGCTGCGTTCGGCGCTCGTCATGGCGAGCACACGCGCCTTCCCTGCCTGCACCGGGCCGCGAATGGTCGAGCTGGTGAGGATGACGGAGTCGAGCTGTCCCCCTGTGATATCGCGCGCCGCGTCTGCACCGCCGCGATAGGGCGCGTGCAGAAGGCGAATCCCGGCGCGCTGTTGCAGGAGCTCGAGCGCGAGATGGCCGGCACCGGCAGCGGGTGGGGTACCGCAGGAGACGGCGCCGGGCCGGGCGCGGACGTGATCCACGAACTCCTTGATGTCGCGCGCCGGGAAATCCTGGCGCACGGCGACGACCTGCGGGAAGCGTGCTGTCATGGTGATGGGCACGAAGGCGGTGCGGTAATCGAAGCTCAGGTCACGCACCAGCACAGGGTTGGTGAGCTGATTGGCCGCGTCCACCAGATAGGAGTAGCCGTCGCGCGGCGCCTGAAGGACGGAGTTGGCGGCGACAACCGCATTTCCGCCGGTCCGGTTCTCGATGATGATGTTCTGGCCTAGGATCTCGCTGGCGCGCGCAGCGAGGGCGCGGGCGGAGGTATCGCCGCCACCACCGGCCGTGAAGGGACAGACGAAGCGGATCGGCCGGGTTGGCCAATCCGCCTGCGCGGCTGCGATACGGCTGACGAAAGGCGCGGCGAGGGCTGCCCCCAGGACACCGCGGCGGCTGATGCTGTTCATTCTTGTCTCTCCTCCCCACACGCGTTGGGCAAATCAGGCCACGGCGCCCTCCGCTCTCAGTCGTTGAATCGCCGCGTCGGCGTATCCCGCCTCCCGCAGGAGGGAATCGGTGTGCTCGCCCTTCTCCGGCGCGGCCGCGTCGATCCGCGCTTCGCTGCGCGAGAGCACGAGGGGTGATCCGAGCAGGCCGATCTCGCCGAGCCGGGGATGTGCCACGCGCTTCGCGATGCGCGTGGCCTGCACCTGCGGATCCGCGAACACCTGGTCGATGGCATTGATCGGACCGCAGGCGACGCCCGCCGCATTCAGCCGCGCCACCCATTCGGCGACCGGCCGCTGGCGCGTTACGGCCGAGAGCGCGGCGTTGAATGCCGCGCGGTGGGCAAGCCGCGCATCGGCCGTGGCGTAGGCAGGGTCATCCCGCAGCTCGGGGGCATCGATCGCGTCGCAGAGCTTCCGGTACTGACCCTGGCCAGAGGCGCCGATGAGGATGTCGCCGTCGCTCGCTGGGTAGACGCCCATTGGTGTGGTGTAGGGATGGTCGTTGCCGGTCTGCCGGTAGACCTTGCCCTCGGTCAGCCAGGCTGCCCCCTGGAAGTCCAGCAGCGCGACTTGCGAGGCGAGGAGCGACGCCTGCACCCATTGCCCTTCACCGGTCACCTCGCGGTCGAGCAGGGCGACCAGGATGCCGATGGCGGCGAAGAGGCCGGAGGCGAGATCGGCCAGGGGAATGCCGGCGCGCAGCGGCCCGTGCCCGGGCAACCCCGTGATCGACATCATGCCGCCCATCGCCTGGGCGATCAGGTCGAAGCCCGGACGCGTGGCGTAAGGCCCATCCTGTCCGAAGCCGGAGATCGAGGCATAGACCAGGCGCGGATTGACCGCGCGCAGATCCTCGTAGGCGATGCCGAGCCGGTGCTTCACGTCCGGACGGAAATTCTCCACCACCACATCGGCACCGGCCGCCAGGCGCTTGAGCACCGCAACGCCGTCGGGATGCTTCAGGTCGAGCACGATGGAGCGCTTGTTGCGATGCAGGTTCTGGAAGTCCGAGCCATGCCGTTCGCCCGTCATGTCGTCTTCCGCCGGCCCCTCCACCTTGATGACGGCGGCACCCCAGTCGGAAAGCTGCTTGACGCATGTCGGGCCGGCGCGGACCCGGCTCAGGTCCAGCACGGTGAAGCGGGCGAGCGGAGAATGCCCGGCTCCAGGCTCGGCGGCGCGCATGTCAGGGCGCGTCCAACGCCGCCGGATCGAAGGGGTAGGGGACGGGCGGGCCGCCGCGGCGAGGCAGCACGACGCGCGCGGTGCCGGGCGTGCTCTCCTCACCCTTCTGGTTGCGCAGGCCGATCTCGAGATCGACCAGACCCCAGCGTCCGCGCTCCTCCTTGTCGGTGACCCGCCCCCAGGCGGTCAGCGTATCTCCAGGGATGTTCATGCCGCGGAACTGGAAGGCGATCTTCCACGCCCAGCCCGTGTCGCCCACCCAATCCGCCACCAGCTGGATCACGACGTGCTGCTTCCAGCTGCCATTCACCAGCACGTCGGGCAGGCCGTCGTTGCCGGTGGCGTATTGCCAGTCGTAGTGGATGCGGTGCCAGTTCTCCATGGCCGCCGACCAGCGCATGATATGCGCGGTCGTCATCGGTCCCTTCACCACGGACGGGATGTCCTGACCGACCTCGACATCGTCGAAGACGGCGCCCTGGGCGGCTGTGATCGTCGTTGCGACACTCATGGGCGCTGCCTCATCGCAGGATGATGGTGTTGGTGGAGCGGAGCAAAGGCTCGCCGCGGACGGTTTCGTAGGTGTCCTCGATCACGACGAAGATCATCGGGCCGGTGCGGCCGTTGCGCTGGTAGATGTCGACGTAGCGGCTGCGGAGGCGGATGCGCTCGCCGGGATGCGCGTAGCGAAACAGCTCATACGCATAGCCGCCGTTGACGAGGCGCTGCAGCGGCACCTGCACCTCCGGCAGACCCGGCCGCAGGCGCCGGTCCACGCCGTCATGGTCGCCGGCCTGCAGGGCATCGAGCGGGTCGGGCGCATCCTCCATCCGGCGCATGGCATGGACAGGAAAGCCGATGGGCGCCACGGGGCCGCCATAGCGCGCCGCCGCTTCGGGATCCCAGAAGCGCGGCGAAGCATCCATCAGCGCCTGATGGAAGCGCCTGACCTCGCTGGCCTCGACCGCATGCGGCGCCTCGATCGGCGGGGCCTCGGCGCCGATGATGGCGCGCACAGCCGGCGTGATGTAGTCGGGCGGCTCCGACACCTCGGCGCTCATCGGCGGAACAACGTGGTGCGCAGCACGGCGCAGAGCTCGCCGCGCTGGTTGGTGAAGCGGCGCTCGGAGACGACCTGCCCAAGGCGCCCGGTCTTCCCGTGCTTGAGCTTCGCATCCACCATCGCCGTGCGGATGGTGATGTGGTCGCCGACCACCATCGGCTCGTGCAGCTCGTATTCGTCCTGGCCGTGCACGGTGGCCTTCCCGAAGGGGAAGTCGTGCTCGTAGATCGTACAGGTGAAGAAGTAGAGCCAGAGGAGTGGCCAGGGCGCGACGACGCCGCGATGGCCGCGCGCCCGCGTCGCGGCCTCGTCGAAATGGATTGGGTCGAGGTCGCCGATGGCGAGCGCCATGCGCCGAACGGCACCGAGCTCGACCAGGGTGGTGACGTCTTCTCCGATCGGGCCGATCAGGCTCTGGAGGTAGCGCTCGGCCTCGGCATCCGAGATCGGGGCGGGTTCCGTGACGGCGGACATGACGCGCCCTCCTTTCAGCGCCCGCGGCGCGGCAATTCGACCAGGGCGGAGCCGGGCGTCGTGACCTCGCCGCGCTGGTTGGTGATGGAGCAGTCGAGCTCGACGAAGGTCTTTCCGCCCTCCTCGAAGGCACGCTTCACGCGACCCTTCAGATAAGCGAGATCGCGCGGCATCGTGGAGCCGCGGTTCTGATCGAAGAAGCGGACCAGGCGACCATGGCGCCCGGTCCATTGGATCACGGCGGTCATCAGCAGCGAGGCCATAAGCGGGCCGGAGAGGATGATGCCGGGCAGGCCCTGCGCCTTTGCCACATACTCGTCGTGGTGGAACTCGGATTCGTAGTTGTCGCAGGCGCCCGCCCAGCGCACCTGGTCGCCGACCATCATCGGCCCCTTGGTGACGGTGGGGAACTCCTGGCCTTCGAAGAAATCCTCGAAGAACCGTTCCTCCGGCTCGCGCGTCTCGACCTTCAGCATCATTGCCTCCTGCTCACCGGATCGCACCCGCTTCGGCGAGCGCCTCTCGTCGCGCCGGTGCAAGGCGCAGGAGGTCGCCGAAGACATAGTCGTTGTCGGCGCCGAGCCCGGGCCGCGGCGCCAGGGCGCCGCGATCTCCGCCCAGCCCCAGCCAAGGCAATGCGATGCTCCACTGGCCGTCCGGCAGCTGCCGGAACAGGCCGCGCTCTGTGAGGTGCGGGTCACGCACCAGCTCGTGGATGCCGCGCGACCTGGCCGCGGGTACGCCATGCGCGTGCAGCGTGGCTTCCGCGGCCTTGCCGTCGCGAATGGCGCACCAGGCCGCGATGCCCTGACGCAACCGCTCCTGCGCGGCCAGGCGACCGGCCGCGGTTTGCAAGGCTGCCTCATCGAGCCAGTCGGCGCGATCGAGCGCGCGGCAGAGGCCGACCCAGTCGGCGTCGCGGGGTGCGGCGACGGCGAGCCAATCATCCTCCCCGCCGCACCGGAACAGGCCGGAAGGCGCGGCGCCCAGATCCTCGAGGCTGCCGTTGCGCGCCACCGGGCGGCCGAGGCCCGCCAGCAGCACGGCTTCCGGCAGCAGGGTGACCGTCGCCTCGAGCATCGACAGGTCGATATGGGCGCCGCGGCCGGTAGCGGCACGGTGTCGCAGGGCGGCCATGATGGCCATGGACTCCCACAGCGAGGTCACCGGATCCGTCCATGCGGGCATGATGCCCATCCCCTCCAATGCGGGATTGGCACGGCCGATGAGCCCGACCCGGCCGCTATAGGCCTGAAGCAGCGAGCCATAGGCCAGCAGGTCGCGCTCCGGCCCGTCCCGCCCCAGGCCAGAGGCGGACACGTAGACGAGGTCCGGCCGCACGGCCGCCAGATCCTCATAGGCGAGGTTGTTCTTGCGCAGCACGCGTGAGGAGAAGTTCTCCACGACCACGTCGCTGGTCGCGACGAGGTCACGGATCAGCCCTTGCCCCTCGGGCGTGGTGATATCGACTGTGCAGCTGCGCTTGTTGTTGTTCACCACCGCGAACCAGCCGCTTCGATGCGCAAACTCCGGCCGCTGCGTGGATTCGATCTTGATGATCTCGGCGCCGAGCGCGCCGAGCATTTTCGTTGCCATCGGCCCGGCCACGACCCAGCTGAAGTCGACCACGCGCAAGCCGGCGAGCGGCAGGCCTGGGCGGCCGCCTGGCAAGGCCGGCGCCGGCATGCTGTGCGGCGCGAAGGCGCCGGTGTCAGGCTCGGCCGCGGGCGCCGTGACCGGTGCGCCGCGCGGCAGGATGTCGCCGGCGCCGTCGCGCATGGCGAAAGGCAGCCCGGGCATCGGCGCAGCCTTGCCCTTCGCAAGCGCGAGCGGGCGGAAGAAGCCGCGCGCCGCCAGTTGGCGATTGGTGATGAGATCGGCTGCTGTGCTTATCGGGAAGCAGGGCACGCGCGCCGCCTGGGCCTGATCGAACACCTCGCGCGCCTTTTGATGCACGGACCACTCCGTCATCAGCTGCCCCAGCCCGCGCGCATTCGCGGTGCGCGCCGCGCGGCCGCCGCAGAGGAGCGGATCCTGTGCCCAGTCCGGCTCGCCTATCAGGGTGATCCAGCGCGCCCATTGGTGGTCCTCGCGCGGCGAGACCAGGATCAGCCCGTCGGAGCATCGCAGCAGCCAGACCAGGCCGCCCGCGATGGTGATCTCCCGTCCTTTCACGCGGCGGCGGCCGGGTGGCAGCACGCCGTCATGCAGCTCCGCCAGCGCGTCGACCAGCATCCAGGCGAAGACATCCTCGGCAGAGACGTCGAGATAGGGCGCGGCGGTGCCGGTGCGGTCCAGCAGCGCGCAGAGTGCTGCGTTGGCACCGATCAGCCCGAGCAGCATCGGCGCCTCCCGATCCGCGCAGCCGATTGGGGATGCCTCCTCCGGATCGGTGACTGGGCAGGACTGGTGGTAGGCAAAGCCCCCGCCGTGCTGCGCGGTGAAGGCGTTGCCGGGCGTACCGGCGCGCGGACCGCTGAGGCCGTGCGCGGTCAGCACCACCGTGGGGCGGCGGGCGGGGTCGTCGCGGCCGGGCAGAAGCGCGGCGAGTGCGGGGTCGCCTTCCTCCGGCGCCCAGAGGACGAGATCCGCCGAGCGCGCCAGTTGGGCGATCCGGGCTGCGTCCTCGGGCCGCCCGGAATCGACGGTGAAATGCCGCTTCCCGTGGTTGAGATAGGCGAAGAGCAGGCTGGCGTCCGCGCCATCCGGTAAGTGCGCGATGGGGCCGTCCCGTCGCAACGGCTCATCCGGCCAGGCGGGGCGCAGCACCTCGGCGCCGAGGTCGGCCAGCAGCCGCCCGGCGAAAGCGAGCGCGACGCCACCCCCCAGTTCCAGCACGCGCACGCCCGACAGTGGGGAGAGGCTGGCCATGCCGTCACCGGATGATGGTGGTGGCGATGGAGCGGAGCAGGGGCCGAAGCTCCGTGCCGGCGGCATACTCGTCCTCGATGATGACCAGGACCATGGGGCCGGAGCGGCCCTCGCGCTGGCGCAGGTCGCGGTAGGTGCTGCGGCTGAAGATGCGCTCGCCGACGCGCGCATAGCTGAAGAACTCGTACTCGTAGCCGCCGTTCAGCACGCCTTCCAAGGCGATGGGTAGACGCGGCAGATGATGGCGGAGCAGACGCGAGCTGCCGTCGAACTCCGGGTCGCCGCGCCCCTCCAGCGGGTCCGTGGCGTCGGAGGCCGGGCGTCTGAATGCGTGGACCGGGAAGCCGGGCGGAGCGACCGGTCCGCCGTAGCGGCTGCCGGCCGCCTCGGAGCGGTAGCGCGGGCTGTCGTCCATGATGGCCTGGAAGAAGCGCCGGGCCTCGCTCGCCTCCACCGGATGGCAGGCCTCCGCCCAGTCGGAGCGCGTGCCGATGAGCGCGCGCGCGGCGTCGCTGATGAGCTCCATGCCGGGACCTTCCTCCTGTCGACACAACGCGGCAGCACGGAACTTTGGCGGCGCCGCGAGTGGTCAAACGTCGCTGTCGGTGGCCCTATCGAACCACCACCCGGCCTAAACGGCAACCTTTCTGTCGACACTTTGGGCAAATTCCCCGATAACATCGCCCAGGTGGCCGCCCGCGGGAGACACGGCATGAAGGTCGTATTCATCGGCGCCTCGCACTGGCATCTGCCGCTGTATCTGGAACCGGCACTGACCATTCCGGGCTTCGTCCTGGCCGGGGTGAGCGACCCGGATCCGGCTATGGCGCAGGCGATCGGCGAGCAGTTCGGCTGCGCGTTCAGCAGCGATTACCGCGCGCTGTGTCGGCGCCAGCGGCCTGACTTCGTCTTCGCCCTCGGCCGCCACGTGGATATGCCGGAGCAAGCGGAGTTCCTTATTGCGGAGGGTATTCCCTTCGCCTTGGAAAAGCCCTGCGGCATCAACACCGCGGGCGTGGAACGCATTGCCGCGCTGGCGGCCGCGCGCAGCGCCTTCGCGGCGGTGCCGCTGGTGTTCCGCAACGGCGATTTCTTTCGGCTCATCGGCGACATGGCCGATGCGGACGGTGGCGTGCAGCACATGGCCTTCCGCTTCATCGCCGGCTTCGCCGAACGGTATCGCCAGGCAGGCTGCGAATGGATGCTGGATCGTGCCACGGCGGGCGGCGGCTGCGTGCTGAACCTCGCTCCGCATTTCGTCGACATCTGCCTGGCCCTGTGGGGAGAGGCGGCGCACCCCGCCGCCGCCAGCCTGTCCAGTGCCGCCTGGGGTGAGGATGTGGAGGATTACGGGGCGCTTGCCATCCAGGGGCCCGGCGGCGCCATGGCGCTGGTCGAGACAGGCTATCTCTACCCCGCACCCACCAGCAATTTCGACCTGCACTACGCCATCCGAACGCCCCGGCACTACATCGCCGTGCCCGATCCCGAGACGGTGGCGGTGATCGCGCGCGATGGCACGCGCCGCGTGCTCCGCATGCACACCACCAATGTCGGCCAGTACCCCGCCTTCGTACGGGATGTGCTGGAGCGTGCGCGGCGTGGCGCGCCGCCGCTTGCGGGGCTCGATGCGATGCTACCGGTGATGCGGGTGATGGAGGCGGCCTATGCGTCTGCCGGCCGGCCGCTCCCGCCGTCGCCCTGACCGCGTGAGCAGGCGCCTCCGGCTGCGGGGCGCCGAGGCTCCACCCTGACAGACAACGCTGGATCAACCGGCTTCCAGGAGGAGACGACAATGACACAGGCGATCGGGCGACGCCTTCTCGGAGGAGCGGTGGTCGCTTCCCTGCTGGGCACTGCGGTGACGGGGCTGACCACCCGAGCCGCCGCACAATCCTTTCCCGAGCGGCCAGTGCGGGTGATCGTGCCCTATGCCCCGGGCGGCGGCACGGATGTGGTGGCGCGCGTGCTGGCACAGACCATGAGCAACCTCTTGCCGCAGCCGGTGGTGGTGGAAAACCGTGCCGGGGCGGGTGGCATGGTCGGAGCGGAACTGGTGGCGCGCGCGCCGGCCGACGGCCACACCATTCTCTTCACCAACACGGGGCATTCCGTGCTGCGCCTCCTGGTGCCGAATCCCTCGATCGACATTCGAACGGCGCTCTCACCTGTCGCCATCGTGTCGGAAGCGCCGATGATCATGATGGCTGCGAGCAGCTTTCCGGCGCAGACCCTGTCGGAATTCATCAGCACGGTCCGCGCTAGTCCGGGACGCTATGACTACGGCAGCACCGGCAGGGGCGGCACCAACGGGCTGACGGCGCTGATGTTCCTGCAGGCCGCCGGTCTCGCGATGAACGAGATTCCCTATCGCGGTGGTGCGCCTGCGACGCTGGACCTGGCAGCGGGGCGTATTGCCATGCTGTTCGACGCCAGCTCAACCGCTCTCGCGACCACGCGCAATGGCCAGGCACGCGCACTGGCGGTGACAACGGCCAGGCGCAGCCCGTCGGCGCCCGAGCTGCCAACGCTGCGCGAGGCGGGCGTCGACGCCGATATGAGCATATGGATGGGGCTGATGCTCCCGTCCATGACGCCGCCAGCCATTCGGCAGGCTGTGCACCGGGCGGTGACTCGGGCCCTGGCTGACACCGATCTTCGCGCCCGGTTCACTGATCTTGGAACGGACACGATCCCCAACCTGTCGCCAGCGGAATGCGAGCTCTTCATCAACGCCGAGATCGATCGCTGGGAGGGCCTGCTCACGCGGTCAGGCTTCCGGCCCAACGCGCCGTGAAGCGATGGCATCGCACGCTAGGCAAGAACGGCCGGCCTGCGCCGTCCCGGCGTGCCACGGCGCAGCACGGGGCGCCTGGCGGTGCTTGAGGATGTTCGGTCGAGGCGATCGTGGATGGCCGTCGGCACGGAGATATCCGATCGCCCGACCCGATCGCGGACACTGCTGCGCATTGCGATGACTTGGACGACCCTTCCCATGGATCGCATTGACTGCCCCGGCATCGCTTGAGCATGGCGCGGGATCGTTAGACATCCCGCAGAGTGCGTCTCCGCATGCGGCGAGCGCGCGGAGACGCGTTCACCATCAAGGGCCCACGACAACCGAAGCCCTTGGCACCGGCGTGACGACCGTCGCCGAAGGGGCGGGTGTCACGACGGTGGTGGAGGGCGCGGCCGGCTCGCGGATGACCGTCCGGGACGGCGCTGGCGAATTGACGACGCAACCCGCGAGCGGAGCGGCGATCGCGGCCAGCAGGGCAGCCATGGCAATTGTTCGCATCAGTGTCCTCCTCTTTTGAAAGCGCAACGGCTGGAGGCGAACGCGCAGGACGAGCCTCAAGTTTCAGGCGAGCTCGCCCAGCCGTCTGTTGCCTGTCCGCCGGCTCGGTGAGCTGTCTCGACGCTGGAGCATGAGGGTGCAGCCCGGATGCGCCGGTCGGTGGCACGGCGGGGGTGGCCGGGTACATCCTTTGTGCCTGTAGGCGAGGGCCGCGAACATCGGGAGCCCGTCAGGGGCGCTCAGCCGTTGCCGCGCATCGGAGCCGTTCGGTCGCCCGACATGATGGCGGCGCTTCCTGCGTCGGGCGCGCGCCAGCCCAGTACCGTGCGGACAGCTCAGGAAGCCGCTCCAAGCAATGAGCCGGGCGCACGAGAGCGGCGCATTGCGATCTGCTTGCCGGCCGCGTTCAAGCCATGTTCGACAGCAGCGCCATCCAGCACATCAAAAGCGGTCGCTTGCGCCGATCGCGATCCTGGGGAACGACCGCCGTGGAGACTTGGGGTTTGCAAAGCCTGAGGACCACTCTTCGGTGCTCGCAGACCGGGCGAGCGTCCGCCGGCTGCCAGTTCGATAACAGCAGCGGTAACGGCACCGAGCGGGTCCGGAGCGCTCGACAGGACGCGCCTGCGATTTGCCGAGATAACCTTCGCTGAATCCCATCGTTCTTCGAGCGTGGTTTTCTCGCGGTGGAGGCATGTGGCGAACGGGACAGCGACGCGCCCAGGCCGGGCTGGAGCGCCCAACGCGACTGGCGCTTGCGGACGAAGCGGCAGCTCTGGTGTGCGCGACGGGTGCCGCCTGGGAGTTGAAGCGTGGCCGGCTCGCGAGCAGGCGCAAGCCGATCGAGTGCGAACCGGGCCGGTTCATGGACGGAGCGAGGCCGCCTCGACCGCACACAGCAGGGATTGGCCTCATACTATGCCCCAAGATTTTCGCGCGCGTCGGACGGTTCAGGGCAGGCGTTTCGACCCGGCATCCGATACCGCAGCTCAACCGCAGACTTCCGCTGGAACACTGGCGCGCGTCAGAATACGGCGAAAGGCCGTGGCGCTACGGTGACCATCCGGGACCGGGGCCCGTACGCCCGCGGCCGCATCGTCGACGCCAGCCTAACGGTCGCCGATGAGTTGCGTATGCGCGATGCCGCGCGCGACCCGGGCTGTCCTGCAGCCGATCTCGCTACCTCCCGGCCGCCCGGGGGCGGGGGTAAGCCGGCGAGTGCCAAGCCTGCAACGTCCGTTTTGAATGCGCGTTAAGAGTGCTGCACGCGCCGTTGAGCCAGCGCGTGAGGAGGACGTCGCGATGCTCACGCTCGTGTATGTCTCAGCCGTGATGGCCAGTCTGATTGCCGTGATTGCGCAGGCGAAAGGTCGGAGCCCAGGCACTTGGTTGGTCTACGGGCTACTGGCGTGGCCAGTGGCTCTGGTTCACATCCTTCGCAAGAAGTCTGTGGCGCGCGAGTTCCGGCGTCCGACGGTGATGGGATCGCGAAAGAGTACATGGAACTGGCACCATCATGCGCCTGGGCAATAGCTGCTGGATACGTGCGGCCCGACGGATGAGCTTGGTTTTGGAGGAACGATCGGGGTTCAGCCCGGTGGTTCCGCCATGCTGCCGCATCTCGGATTGGCACAAGCCAGCCAAGAGCCACCCCGCGGGCCTCGCAATCCGCCCAATGATGCGATGCTCGCGTCGGCGTTCTTCGGGGTGAGGCCATTGCAGCGGCGCTAGATGACCAGCCGGGTCGAGCTACCGTTCAGCACCGGCAAGCGGGCAGGTGCGATCGCGATGGCATTCGGCTCACGCTGCGAGGTGGCACGGCATCTTTGCTCGGGAGCATGGGACGATGCCCACGACGTTATCGCCTGGGCCCCCGGGGCACCACGCGACGCGAGAAGGCGACAATCTCACCGGCCAAGGCCGAGAGGCAGCGAAGTTCCTCGTGCCCGCATGCAAGCCTGGCGGCGAGGATTCGCGTCTGTGCGAGCTTCGCGCCGAGTGCCTCCCGGTTCTCCCGGACCTCGCTCAACAGGCGGACAGCCTTGATCGCCGGATCATCCATGGCAAGCACAACCAGATGCGGCGGGCCGTCGTTTCGCGGCGATAAGAAAGGTGAATAGCTTGGCCGTGGCAGGACACGGTCGAGCAAGCCCGCATGCCGGAGGCCGGCCCTCACCCGGTGCCGGGCGAAGACATCTTCCTACGGCGCATCTGAGGAGACGTTCTGCCGATTGGGCAGGCGGATCTCGAGTTCCGCGCTGTGTTAGCGAATGGAGTATGGCTCGCTCGCGGGATCAGTCTACGCGTTGCGTCTCGGTTCCGTTCGGCGGCGCCAGACACGGCGCAGCAGGCATGTGAGCCGTCGATCCAAAGGGGGCTTCGCAGGCTGTGCGTGATCGGCTGCCCGATCAAAAAAGCCCCGCCGTAGCGGGGCCAGTTTGAGGGGGATCAGACGCCGCCGGCAGGTGGGCGGGCTCGTGGTGAACGCGAGCCCAGCAACAGCGATGCGGTGCTGTCCGGATTGTGCCGAGCTTGAGCGTGCAGAGCGGGTTCGGCCCGCCTCGATGCGCCCCTGGGCGTTCTCATCGCCTGCACCTCCGGCGATCATAAACCCTCTGCGGAAAAACGCGATCACCTGTTCCACGCCCCGGGCTGAATCAAGCTCGCAGCAGTGGCATCGCAGCGGGCGGCGCCCTCTGTTCCCGGTCCCGATCCCGCGGAAGCAGTTTGTAGCCCGCAGCGCCCGCGAAGGAGGCTGGAAAAGCTTATCCCTTGGTGAGCCGTCCGCACGGCCACCGCGATCTCCGCATGGGACAGGATCGGCTCCGCGCTCGGATTGCTGGCAAGCTGGCGCGCAATATCCTGGCCAGTCCCAGCCTTCGCACCGGATTGATGCAGGCTTACGCTGTGAGGTTAGCAAGTGAAAGGAAGGCCCTCGGTCCTCAACAAAATGAAGATGGCGCCTTTCTCATCGCGGCGATTATATAACGCGACTTCAGGGCGGTGCCGTTGTGCAGCGCTTTGTTGCCGGTGCGCAGGACTTTTGTCTCTCGAGCGAGGGTGCTTTGCGCTACGCTAGATTCATGACGCCCGGGCCAACGCCTCGTGAGGCAGACGAGCACCCATTCGTCGTCGCTGTTGGCGCGTCGGGCGCTGAAGGGCTGGACGACCTTAAGACTTTGCTTGCCGATCTGCCCTCTGGTTTGGCCGCGGTCGTCCTCATCGTCCTGCATCGGCCGAGTGATCGGCTGAGCGAATTGAGGGCGGTTCTTTCGCGAGCGTCTAAAATGCCCGTGCTTGTTGCCAGCGAGGGGGAACGGTTTTGCACCGGGTGCTGCTATATCGGCGAGCCGGATGCCCATCTCTCCCTGGCTGCGAGGAGCGACGTGCGGTTGGTCGAAGGCGGGAACAACAGCCATCGGAACCGTACAATCGATCTCCTTTTCGGTTCGGTCGCGAAATACGCGCGACAACGCGGCATCGGCGTCGTGCTTTCGGGCTCATTGGATGACGGTTCGCGTGGTTTGGAAGCCATTGCCAATGCCGGCGGCACCACAATGGTGATCACAAAGGCCGGGCTGCCGGAGCAGGGCATGCCCTGGAATGCAGCCCACTACGACGGCCCCGTTGATGTTATGGGCTCGGGTGCGACGATAGCCCGCGAGATTGCACAGCGGGTCAGGTCAGCTGACCTCTGATGGACCGTAGCACTGGGCCCGCCGCGGTCGGTCACCTGTCCTGGGAGCGACAAAGCGGTAGGCGGCCGACAATAAGCCTCATCAAACAGTAGGCATCCATTTTGTCGAAGTTTTCGAGCCAAGGTCGGAGCGTACTGACCCAGAGAAATTTCAGCGATTCACGCATAGGGCGGTGGGCGGTGGAGAAAGCTCCGACGGAGGCCGAGCGACTAAGAACGCAGGCTAAAAGCTTGATCGAGCAGACATTGCAAGCGGCGGCTGAGTGTAGACTTAGGCGTGTCCAAACTATCCGCCTCGTAGCCGAGTCTCGCAATCTGTTGCGGCGAGTGGCTCAACCAGAGTCTTCGCGGATCCTCCCTCACGGCCAGCCGTCGTAATGCGGGGGCAATCCGGCGGGCTGGCGGGAACACACTGACCTCGGGGTGCACTGACTACCCCAGCCAGTCAGCCTGCGCCGGCATAGCGCAGCCATGCCCGAGCGCAGGGAGGCCTCGTCATTGCCAGACCGGCGGAGCTGCGGCGCCGGAGTGGGGGTGAGGATGCGAGGGTGATTGCCTCACAGGAGTTTGGATCGCTTGCGGCCGGCGTGCTGGTCGAAGCTGCCAATCTCGGGCGTGCTGTGGACCGTGAGGGGTGGTCCAAAGGATAGCGCGCTCCGCGATGGCCGAGCGCGCCAATGACGATCGGGAACGACTGGAGACGCTCTATCGTCCGCGCGCAGTTGTAGGTAAGGGCCAGCGCGTTGTCCCAAACGACCGCAGCCGCCAACACGAGTTCCCGCGCCGTCCCAATGGACTGAGCCGCGCAGCACCAAGTCGTGGGTTTGGGGTGCGGTCGCGGGAAGGGGCCGCGCCGCATACATACCAAGGCAGGCCACAGCACTATTCCGGACGAAAGCAGCGCCCTTCGGCGATCATTGATGCTCAGCGGAACCGCGCGGTCGCAGGAGGCTGAGGAGCGCGCCCAATGCCGCGAATGCGCCCGCCGCGACAATCGCCAGCATCGGGCCGGTTTCAGGAACCAGCCGGAGCAGCAGCGCCACAACCGCCGCGCCCATGGACTGACCAAACAGTCGGGCAGTGCTCATCATGCCGCTGGCCGCCCCGGAACGCGATGCAGGGGCCGCAAGGACCAGCGCACGGTTATTGGGCGTTTGAAACAGACCGAAGCCCGCGCCGCACACCGCCATGCGCCAGCCGATGTCCCAAATGGCAGGGTGGTCCGGCAGATGCCCGAGCGTTAGCAGTCCGACGGCAAGTATCGCTAGGCCGCTCGCGCATAGCCAGCTGGCGGGGATGCTATCGGCAAGCCGGCCTGCAAGCGGCGCCGCCACCGCCAATGTGAGGGGCCACGGCGCCATCACGAGGCCGATCAAGCCGGGCGAGAAGCCGAAGCCGTCGTGGAACAGGAATGGCAGAGCGGTCAGCGCCATCATCTGCGCGGCAAAGGAGGCGACCGAAGTGGCGACCGTCAGGCCGAACGCGCCTGTCCTAAGGAGATCGAGCGGAAGCATCGGTGCCGCGTGGTATGACATGCGCCGAAGCAGCAGCGTCATGGCCGCCATGGCGGCCACAGCGAACGCGGCGATGGCGGTTAAGGCAAGGCCCTGGCCGACCGCGACCAAAGTCATCACCGTGAGCCCGACGGTGGTCGCGGTGGTCAATGCTTCGACCCAGTCGTACCGCCGCGCTGCCCGGGTGGTTTGTGGCAAGTTGCGCACCCCGACCATGAATGACAGGGCACAGAGCGGGACGTTGAGTGCAAACAGCCACGGCCAGGACGCGAAGCCGAGCACCAAGCCCGCGTAACTGGGCCCAATGGTGGAGGCGATTGCGACCACCATGGCATTCATCCCAATGGTACGGCCAAGCCTGTCCCGGGGAACGATGTGGCGGATGAGCGCTAGATTGACACTCAGGATGCCCGCTGAGCCGACCCCCTGGGCCAGCCTTGCGAGCGCGAGCTGCGGCAGCGACTCAGCAAGGCCGCAGCCGAGTGATGCAAGCGCGAAGGTGACGACACCGCCCAGGTACACGCGTCTGTAGCCATGGATCTCGCCGAGTGCGGCCAATGGAAGGAGCGCAACCAATTGCGCAAGCTGAAACGCGTTGATGACCCAGATGGCGTGGGAGGGGTTTGCCCGAAGGGTTGCTGCTATGGACGGCAGGGCGACATTTGTAGCGCTGCTGTCCAGCACCGCCACGCCGAGGGTCAGTAAGACCGTCGCGAGTGCCCATCGACGTCGTCCGGCATGGGTTCCATCAAACGCGGTCATGTGTGCCGGCTCATCAGGCCCTCGATACGAATCTCGCAGTGAGGTGGGAAACGCCCAGCCGAACCGGTCGGGACGACAGAGAGTCGCCCAGAAGAATGCCCAGGTAAATCAGCCCAGGAAAAGCCTACGAAGTCACCATCATGGTGACGCTACGGATCGCATCTCGCAGGACCGCTTCTCAGAATTGCAGCAAGTGGAAACGCGGCGTCGCCGGCGCAGCCTCGCCCAATCCAGCGTTCCCCGAGCGGCAGGTGGTGGCAGCATCCGAAACGCCTGGCATTCCGCGCGTTACCGCCCAGATGGCCGCGATCCCGCGATCATCTCAAGCGGCGATCGCACTTCGCCGACGACGGCCTATGCAGATGGTTCCACAACCCAGGGCCACCATGCCGAAACGCGTGCCGATGCACGCCGTGATGCCTCAGGATTCAATGAGGCTGCTTTCCGGCGCTTCCTCGGCGCAGCCCAAGTCCGAGGAAGCCGTCGCTGGAAAGTGGCCAAAGCGTAGAGACTGAGACAGTGAATGAAAGTGGCGCGGCTATAGGAACTGCGCGCAGGATTTGGCTTGGCGCCTTGACAGGCTTCCGCGCCGCGCGCCGCAGATCAGTTCAAGGCGCCGAAGAGCCAGAGCAGCAGGATGATCGGCAGCGGAATCCCGATCAGCCAGAGCAGACCACCACGCAGCATCGCTTCATTCCTCCCATTGGACGGCCCGATATGAGCCCAACCGTCAAGGCAACGTCGGACTTGCCGCACGGGTTGCTCGGCGGAGATCCCGGCAACGACGAGCGGCACCTGCGCGGTGACCCCCAGCGGCTTCAGGCCTCGGCGTCACATGCACGCCGGGACGCGGCGGTCCGCATCATCGCCAGCACCGACGTCCGGTCCACCTCGCCGAGGACGCGCCAGAGACGCAGCACTTCCTCGGCCTCAGGCTCCGGCGCCATCCCGAACACCTCGCGCAGCCGCGCGACCGCGTTCAGATTCTCCATGGCCTCGCGCGCTTCGAGGGCTTCGAACCGCGTGGGGAACTCGATCCGCAGCGGCTCGCGCGAGCCGTCAGCGCGGATCTCGACGAGCTGGTACACACCAGCGCCGCCTCCCGGAAGACGGGTGCGATCTTGAAGGCGTCGCGTTTCCTGCGGTGCCGAGGCTCGCCGCCTTCGGCCCGTTTATCTGTCATGGTGATGGCAATCGCCTTGGCAAGCGTGAACGCGCACGCGTCGGTGCGCGGGTCGGCTCGCGCGCCACAGACGCGCAAGCCTGGCCGCATCGGCTACCAGTTGAAGCGGATGCCGATGGTGCCTTGCGTCGCGGTCTGGCGGCTGTCGCCGCCGAGCGACCAGCGGTAGTCGGCATGCGCATAGACGCTGGTGGTCTGGTTCACCCGCGCGGCGATCCCCGCGCCAACCTCTAGCGCCGTCTCCCCGAAGCTGCTCTCGATCGGCGCGCTGCTGCCGAAGCGGATCCGGTCGCTGCCCGAGAAGGCGTGCCAGTCAGGGAACTGACCGCGCGGGTCCACGCCTGACAACAGCGCCGGCGTACGGACCCAGCTGGCGCTGCTCACCAGCTGTGACGCCGTCCCGTTAGGCTCAGGCACCGGCCGGCCAGGGAGCGTGCACGCCGAACTATAAATCGGCGCAGAGCCCGGCGGCGGGTGGCGTCACTGGACCGTATAGCAACGACAGCAAGGACATCCGCGCGCGCGACGCGCCCCAGCGTCAGCGGGCTGCCAGTCACCTGGCGCTGGCATCTGAGCCCGGCTCGTTCTGACAGGGGGCAGCAGATCGACTGGGCGCTTCGCCGGCGAGCGATTGGATCTGTGCCACCAATGCAGCCTCCGAGAATGGCTTCCGCAGGATCGGACAGGAAGCGAAGAGAACCGGCAGATCGACGCTGCCCACACCCGTCACGAATGCAAACGGGATTCCCGCCTCGAGGCACGCATCTGCAACCGCAAAGCTATGTCCCTCCGCAAGTCGAACATCGAGAAGAGCAGCGTCGAGTTCTCCGGCCTGGATCGTCTCTTCCGCGTGCTGCACCGAAGCAAACGGCCCAATCACACGATGCCCGCTGCGCTCCAATGCTGCCGCGATTTGAGTCGCGATCAGCCACTCGTCCTCCAGGACGAGAACGCGAAGTGCCGATTCCATAGCCTATCCCGCGATTCTGGTGACGCGACGCTAGCCGGCAGTGAGCGAAGGTCGAGGCGGCCTTGCGTTGACGGGCTCCAAACGCGCGTACGCGTTTGTAGAATTCATGGAAGCCCTCCGCGATTCCGGAAGGAATGCGCGCGCAAACAGGCAATTGCTCCGTGCCGGCTTGGCGCGGTCGTCTGATGCTCGGTTGATCGCCGGCCGGCGGGCCATCACGTGAGCGATCGTCAGAGCGCGGTCGCGATGGGGCGCATGATTGGGAATCCAGGACCAGACGTCGCCGCCCCGCCGCTGCCGTCATGTGACTGCCGCAACGGATTCGCATCAGGGTTCCGCCACGGCCGGCTACATCCTGCCGCTTCCGCTTAGACAGGGGGTCGCTGAACGCGCACCAAAACCCGGGAGGCGGGATGCGGGCGTGTTGCAGAGATCTCCTGCTCATACGATGGAACGCACGCGAAGTGACGAGAGCGATGGCACGAGTCAACCCGCAGCCGAAGTTGAGGCCTTCCGCACTGCCAACAAGCACGTTAGTTAACTGAACTGGAAGGGAGGGATGCAAAATGCTAACGATCCTCTCCAATTTGGCGAAAGGTTCCGCGCTCCTGCTCGCGTTCTGCGCGTGCTTGCTTTTCCTACAGGCAGTGCCTGAGGCGAAGCGCGTGCAGGCCGACAGGCTTGCCGTTGATGAATGCTACGCCGTGCGCACGCTCCTCATCGCGCGGATTCCGTCCAGCTATCCGGCTTGGCGCCGCGAGCGGATGCTGCAGGAACTTCCGGACTGTACCAGCTTGCCGCGCGTGGTCTGGCGGACACGTCGTGCAGCCGCATCGGGCTGGTTGTTTGGTGCAGCCCTCATGGCGGTCGCGTTCGCCGCAGTCGCTACCGCCGCAGATCGCGCTGCTGCGAAAGTAGAAACCTGAGGCCCGCTCGCGCGTAATTCCGCCGGCTCGGTCCCAGCCGGGACGATCGGATCGCTGCCGTCCAGCATTGCGCTGGCCACTCCGGCGCGCCGCGACAGGTATTGCCGCCATGCGGCAGCGCGTAGGCCTGCGCGATCTCTCACCGGACCGCACACGCGTCGCCCGGCGCTCAGCCGGCGGCTGCCGCTCCGAGCTGCGCGGGCCAGCGGCCGGTGCCCTGCAGCTTCATGCCCGAGGCCCGCTGATCGGCAGGGCAGGATCGATGTCGACTGGTCGAGCAGCCCTTCGCGCCGATGCGGCGATGGCAATGTGCTCGGCCTGTGTGCTGGTCATTGGCTGCAGCAGTTCGACGCCAAGCTCGAAGGATTGGCCGACGCTACCGCCGGAGGCGCGGAAGAAGGCGCGCAGGCAGGCGATGACGCAGCGCATGACCGTGAGGAGGCGGTATGGGCCGGTCCGCACAGCCCGTCCGCGCCAAGGTGGGTGCCAATGGGGCGGCAGGCCCCGCGAGGTTGGAGGTGCGACGCGCGATCATGGACAGCTCCTGTCATGCTCTCTCGCTTTGGACAGCCACCGCTTCAGGCGATGCGATCACCTTTGCCGATGATGGCAGCGCGGCGGCCAGGCGGCATTGTGGCGGATCACGTGCGCGATCACGTCCCCGCTTCGGCCTCGCGACGGAACTGGCGTGGCGAAGCGCGCGCGCGTCAGTTTCGTGCTCTGCAACGGGATCCGGGTGCCCAGAGGCCTCGGCCATCTCAGCGAGGTCTACCGCGCGGCGGCCGGATCATGATTAGCCGGGCCAGTGCTGCAATGGGTTCGTGCAGCTGAGGCGACGCTGGGCGGGCGGCCGGCAGCCGACAACGCCGCTTCCTCACTGGAGAGCTCGCCCCGAGGTGCCCGATCATGGGCAGGCATCGACGGCACGCGTGGTTTGGGCCGTCGACCGGCGATTGCCCCCGGGGCCGGCTTAATGGGCTGGCGCGACCGGCATGATGGAAGCGCTCGCCCAGGCAGAACGAGTGCGCACCCGAAGGCAGTGCAGCGGGATTGAAGGACTACTGTTGCGCGATTCCTGCTTCCTCCATTACGCGGCGATAAATCGCGGTCTCGCGCGACAGACGCTCCTGTAGCGCGCGCGGATCGCTGGGCTGTGGCACCAGTCCAAGGGTCAGCAGACGGTCACGGACATCCGGTAGTGCGAGTAAATGGTTCAGCTCTCGATTCAGCCGCTCAACGACGGCGCCCGGCGTGCGCGCCGGCGCCTGAATACCGTTCCAGGACTCGGCCACGTATCCAGGCAAACCCGCCTCCGTCACGGTTGGAATCTCCATGAGGGCGGGGAAGCGCTCCTCCGATGAGATGGCAAGCGCCTTCACCCGTCCTCCCGGGCCGATTTGTCCGATCACGGGCGGTAGCGTCTCGAAGCCGAGATGCACGTCACCGGTGGCGATTGCGTTCAATAAGTCAGGTGTCGAGCGGTAGGTGATCGTCTCCGCGCGGATCCCCGCCATGAGCTTGAAGCGTTCGGCCGCGAAGTGCTGCGCTGTGCCAACCGAGATGGAGCCGAGGTTCACCGAGCCAGGTCGCGCTTTCGCGGCAGCGATGACCTCAGCCAGGTTGCGCCACGGCGAGGTGGCCGCGGCCAGCAGGGCATGCCCAAAGGTCGAAATCATCCCGACCGGAGCAAAGTCGCGTTCGGTGTCGAATGGTAGGGCTCGGTAGAAGGCTGCTGCCGTTGGTGACGTGCTGGTCACGAGCAAGAGGACATGGCCGTCGGGTTCGGCTCGGGCGACAGCCTCCGCTGCGACGATCCCGCCGGCACTCGGCCGATTCTCGATAAGGACGGGTTGACCCAGCAGGTTGTGCAGCCGCGGCGCGAGGAGCCGAGCGGTGATGTCGCCCGCGCCGCCAGGCGCAAAGCCCAGGATCCAGCGGATCGGGCGAGCTGGCCACGTCTGCTGCGCCGAAGCAGCTCCGGCGACCAATCCGAGCGCAGCCGATGAAAAGGCTGCCTTCAACAAGTCACGGCGGTGCGGCGCTCCGATGCGGTATGTCGGCTTCATCGCGGCAACTCCGCCAGCGGCAGGCCCAGGGCCTTTGCGACGGCGGGATGCGTCACCGCTCCGGCATGTACATTGACGCCCGCGGCTAGGTGCGGGTTCTCCGCCGCTGCGCGCTGCCAACCCTTCTCGGCAATGTCGACCGTAAATGGCAGCGTCGCATTGTTGAGCGCAACCGCCGAAGTGCGCGCGACTGCGCCCGGCATGTTGGTGACGCAGTAGTGCACCACGCCGTCCGCGACGTAAGTCGGGTCCGCGTGCGTGGTGGGGCGCGATGTCTCAAAGCAGCCACCCTGGTCGATCGCGACATCGACCAGGACGCTGCCTGGGCGCATGCGCGCGACCGTCGCCCGCGTCACCAGCTTCGGCGCTGCCGCACCGGGCACCAGCACGGCGCCAATGACGAGGTCGGCCTCCAGCACTGCTCGTTCCACCGCGTCGCGCGTCGCAAAGAGCGTGTCCACCATGCCATTGAACTCGACGTCGAGCGCCTCAAGGGCACGCGGATTGCGGTCGAGCACCGTGACTTGCGCGCGCATGCCGTGCGCGATGCGCGCCGCGTTCGATCCCACCACCCCGCCGCCGATAATGGCCACGCGCCCCGAGGGCACACCCGGTACACCCGAGAGCAGGATGCCGGCGCCACCGACCTCCTTCTCGAGGCAACGGGCGCCGACCTGTACAGCCATGCGGCCCGCAACCTCGCTCATGGGCGCTAGCAGCGGCAACCCGCCTTGAGCGTTCGTCACCGTCTCGTAGGCGATGGCGGTCACGCCGGATTCCATCAGCCCCTTGGTCTGCTCGGGGTCCGGGGCGAGATGAAGGTATGTGAAAAGAACCTGCCCCGGCCTGAGCCGCGCCCATTCATCGCGCTGCGGCTCCTTGACCTTCACGACAAGCTCGGCTTCAGCAAAGACTGATGCGGCATCCGGGGCGATGCGCGCACCTGCGGCGGCATAGGCCTCGTCAGGGAAACCGATCGCCGCGCCGGCGCCGGTCTCGACCAGCAACTCGTGACCGTGCAGGACAAGCTCCCGAACAGATCCTGGCACGAGCCCAACGCGGTACTCGTGGATCTTGACTTCCTTTGGCACGCCAATGCGCATGGCGATCTCCTCCCCGCGGGCTCAACACTGGCTCTGAAGGCGTCAGATTGAACGACGCGCTAGCGTACGCTGCGTTCGTAACTTTCCGCCAGCCCGTGACATTCGCACCGCCACCGGCGGAGTTCGGCTGGCCGCACGAGTTGGCGCGGGCTGTTTTGGGGAGCCGAACGGAGCAGTCCTGACCGACGTTCCAGCACCAAGGCCACAGGTCCACTGTTGGCCATTGCCCTTTCAGCAGCGACGTCATGGTCGTGCTCCCGTGGCGAGAAGGGCGGGTTCGACGGCTCCACGACGGTGCCGGCCGAGATCGTCGCGACCGCGGCAATGCAGGTGGCGATGCCATCTCGCGATGCGTAGCGGCCATGAAGGAAGTGGTCGTCGTGAAGATGGCCGCGGTGGTCAGACGTATGGTTGCCAAGCCGAGCGTGTGGATGGCGCCCATAGTGCGTAGGTGTGCACCGGACCGCACCTGGCCATCGCCGTAGGCGAGTTCCTGGTGGCGACGAGAGATGCCAAATCCATCGAGATTCCGAAGGGCGCTTGCGCGGCAGGAATATCCAGGAACCCGCAATGCTGCACCCTGCGGCGATCGTCACCGCAGGACGAGACCCCGGATTGTCCGGGCGTCGAGGTTTGGGTGATCTACGGCGCGGCCGCTGGCGAAGGTCGCGCGCAGACCGTAGACGCCGATGCAGGATGGCAGCGTGATCGACACTGCTTGCCCCGGCGCGGCGCCACCTTGCGGCGCTTGGTTCGATCCCGGAGAAGGCGACAGAACCTGAAGCGTGCGAACCACCTCGCTGGCGCCATTCTCGACGCGGATGGTCGTCGCGACGGCGCAGGCCTCCGCGCCCCGGGCGACGCTGAGCAGGCCGAGGATTAGGAGAAGACGGCGTGACGCCATGAGGCCTCCTGCAAAGTGGGTCATGCTGCTGCTTATCATCCTGGCGGCGGCCATGCACCGGCGCGCGAGGCGCATCACGCCGACCGCGGCAGGTTGATCAGGGCGGAGACGATGTGCAGCCCGGTTGGGACATGCAGCACGACGGCAAGGAGGGGGCATCGGCGTGGAAGACCGGCCGCATCGAGATGCCCCACTGCGCGATGATCGCCGTCGCCGCGGCCGCTTCGGTGCCTCGCTCATCCACCTTGAGCACGGCCTTCTGGCGCACCTCGCTGACCACGACGCCGCGCCCGGTGATGCCGGTGTAGCTGGCGTCGAAGGCCGGCGTGATGCGCCGGAGCGCGGGGAGCAGCTCGCCGCCGTGGCTGGCTTCGAATTTCGGCAGCGTCACGCCGACCTGATCCTCCGCGAAGCGCAGGGCGGAGAGCGTCTCCAGGATCTTGCCCTGGCCGACCAGGGTCCTGACGGCGGACGGGTTGCCCTCGGGCCGCGGCGCCAGCAGGAGCAGCTCGAAATCCCGCGTCGTGTAGCGCAGGCGCACGGCGTGGATGTCCTCCCCCCGCGCGAAGCGCGCGGTCACCACGCCGGTCATGAAGCGCGCCTCGGCGGTGCCGCCGCCGGCGCGGCGGAACGGCCCCGTCCGGGTGGCGGCGGGATCGAAGGTCTGCTGCCATGTCGCGGCGAAATGCAGGGCGGCGGTGAGCACCAGGGCCGTGTTCGCCGGCAGGCGGTCGAGCAGGGAGGGGATCAGGTTGCCGGTCCGCGCCGCCACCCAGGCATTGATCAGCCTGACCGCGCCTGGATCGCGGAAATCGACCGACTGGATCTCGGCGCCGAGCGCCGTCAGCGCCGCCCGGTAGTCCGGCATCGGCGCCTCCCCGCCCGCCAGCCAGGCGCCGCTCGCCCGGCGCAGCGCCGTCGCGCCCGCCAACTGCGCATGCAGCGCGGCATAGGCGGCGCGGTGGTCGGACCCGAGGAGGCCGTTCATCTGCCGCAGCGCCTCGCCGCGCGCCCCGAGGGCCAGCAGCGCCACCGCGTCGAGCAGGCTGAGGGGGGAGATCAGGACGGCGTCCTCGGCGAGGAGCCGCTCGCCGAGGCCATTCACCCTGGTGGGCAGGCTCGCCGGCGCCTCGGCCAGTGCGGCAGGCTGCCAGTCGATATTGGGTTGCGCGCATCCAACGCTAGACAGAGGCGCTACGTCGCGCCTTGACGGCAGAACCCGGGATCAAGCCTGCTTCAACCTGGCAGCAATCGCTTGGCGGCCCAACACCGGTAGACGCACCTAGGGTTGCGGCACAAATAGAGGCTTTGGGGATGAAGAACGGAACGTGGCTGAACGAACCAACTAGCTGGTCCCTGCAAGACAATGGCTACTTGGAGATGGTCACGGATCAGGGCACAGATTTCTGGCAGGAGACGCTGTACGGCTTCAAGCGCGACAACGGCCATTTCCTGGGAGTGACCACGGCCGACGCCTTCACCGCGCAACTGCGCATTCGTGGGGAATACACCAAACTTTATGACCAGGCCGGCATCATGGTGCGTGTTGACGAGACGCGCTGGGTCAAGGCGGGTGTCGAGCTTTCCGATGGCCGGGCCATGCTGAGCAGCGTCTTGACCAATGGACAATCGGACTGGGCGACAAGTCCCTATGAGAACGATCATCGGGATTTCTGGATGCGCGCCACCGTTGCCCGGGGCGTTCTTCGTTTGCAGGTCTCTGCTGACGGCAAGCTCTGGCCGCTCGTTCGCTTGGCGCCGTTTCCCGTGGCCACTTCCTATCTCGTCGGGCCGATGGCCTGCACGCCCCAGCGCAGCGGTCTGAGCGTCGGCTTCTCGGACTTCAGCCTAGGCGCGCCTTTAGGCAAAGAACTGCACGATCTCAGCTGAGACAGCGCGGATGAAACCAGAAGACGCCCGCAGGCGAACTCTAAGCGGAAAGTGGCCCGACCTGACGCCGACTTCCGACTTTGGCCAATAGCGTCGTGTGCAACAATATATCGGCTATCGGGACATAGCAGACCTCCCAAGCCGTCCGCCCGGCGAATTTATGGGTTCACGGCCTAGGGCACACCGCTTCCGCCCCGGACCGATCGTGGGCGCGCCGCGGGGTTGCCTCACCTGAAGCAGCCGCTTCCGTCAGCGCTTCGCCCACACCGGTAGTCGGCCTTCATTCAGCCAAACGTCTACGACGTGAGTCATTGTGCCCGGGACGCGAGGAGGTCTTTGCGCTCCACGGCGCCCCTCCAGCGCGAGGCCGCAGACGCGCCCGACCAGTTTGCGGCATATTGCCGCACCTCCGTACATATACCTCGGGCCGCCCCATTCGCCGACCTCAGCTGTCCGCAGCAGCTCGCGACGCGGCTCGTACCGGGCGGGCGGCTGGCGATCGCGCCCGATATGAGGATACTGGCCTTCGATCGCTCCGGCCCAAGAGCGCGTCGTCTACAAGCCGCCACAAAGTCCCCGAAGCCGCTCCGTGCGCCACTTGGCCCAAGCGGCATCACCGTCGGCGGTCGTCGGTGTTTTAGCGGCGCACTCGCGGTCCCTGCGCTCCTTGGACCGGCCGGGTTGCCCTGGCCGGTAGCTCTGCTCGGCCGCCGCGGGTTACCGACGGTGGTTATCGCTGAGGAGTTGACCGACGAAGAGCCCCACCAAGAACCCCACGAGCCCCGCTGAAGACAGCACCGTCGCTGTCGTGCCGGGGTTCTCCCTCATGGCGCCCGACACCGCCTGGGCTTGTTCACGAATGTGCTTGGCGGCGCTGCGCGCGCGGCCGGCGACAGCTTCATACCCATCTTCTGTACTGTCGCGGAGATCATCGTATAGTCGTTCGCCGCGCGCAGAGAACTGCTTGCTCAGCGCTGCAACCTCCTTTTTGAGGTCAGCTATCTGCTTTTCGAGATCCTTGCGGGCATCATCCGCACTCGGCGTATCGGCCATGGCTGTCTCCTCGCTGGGACGGTTGTTCCAACGTCAACCGCTCAGTTCGGTTTCGCCGCGCATGCGCCCAAGTCCTGCATTGACGTTCGGGCGCGGTGCGCAAGCCTCTCACTGAGGCAACCGTAGACCCGTGGCGCCGTCAGCGCTTCGTTGGAGTTCGACGCCTCCGGGTGAATTCGTCCTGCGGCACGCCTGCCGCCTGAGTCTGGAGGGTATCCTCTCCAACGAGTCGACGAACTGTACCGCAGTGGCCGCTGCGGCGTGTAGCGCCACGCTAGCGACCGGCGACCGCGAAGGAGTGGTCTTCGTCACAGTTGAGGGCGAATTCGGCGATGCCAACCTGGTCGTCTACGCCAAGATCGGCTTACGTGACCGACGGTAGCTGCTGACCTCCCGCCTGCCGGCTGCGGAAGGGCGCATCGAGCGCGTGGAAGAGCACGCGGAGGTGCCGCTGGTGCACCTGATCGTGCGGCGCCTGATCGGCCGGTCCGACCTGCTGGACAGCCTGAAAGAGGCGGAGGGGCTGGACCGGCTGGGCTGGGCGGATCACGCGCTCAGCCGCGCCGATGAGGTGCGCCGGCTGGATCCGGGCTAGCGAAGCGGGAAGGTCAGGATGAAGAGCCGGGATTATAGGTAGGCAATTCCCCATCCGCTGTGCTCCGGGCGAATGCAATTTGCATTGCCCGGTTCATGAGTAACGCTCCCAGGTCGCCGTCAGCGGCTACTGCCGATGTAGCGCCCGCCCGCATCGTAGCGCTCGGTCGTGCCATCCGGGCGGCGGACCGTGCGGCCCGCATATCGTCCAGCGGCATCGTAGAACTCGGTGCCGCCATTGGCGCCGGGCCGGCTGGTGCCGGCATGCCGGCCGGCGGCATCCGTGCGCGTGGTGGTCCCGTCTGGGCGGCGCTGGATTGTCCCGGAGTAGCGGCCCGCTGCGTCGGTCTGGGTGGTGCCGCCATTCGGAGCGCGTTGCCTTCCGCCCACGTATCGACCCTGGCGATCATAGATGTTGGCCGCGCCGTCTGGTCCCCGGCTGACGGTACCGCCATATCGGCCGTTCCGATCCGTGAAATCAGTAGCCGTCGACGCGGTCACGCTGCCCAACAGGACACCGAGGGCGACAATGATGCGTTGCATGGCAGTTCTCCGGACATTTGGACGCTAGGGAAAAAGCTTAACGCCGGTCAAGTGACGCGCATCGCTGTCATTCCTGGCCGAGCGCACATGGAGCTGCCAGCCAAAGATCCCTGCGATGTCACCGCCGCGGCGGGACGCCGGTGGAGCGCAGCCATCGCGCCGCCGAAGTCCGGCTAGTGCCGCTGCGCGCGGAACCTGGCACTCGGCGCCGCCGGCGGGGGTATGAGCCTTTGGAGCACGGCGCTGGATATCACATCCGATCGCATGCAGGGCCACGCGACTCTGTTGTCTAGAGCGCGAGCCGTTCAATCTGGCTCATAGCCGGCGGCTGTGAAGCAGTTTGAGCATTCGTCGGGCCCAAGAGCGGAGAGGTGGTCTACCGGGTCCGGGCGGATCGCCTACCAGCCGAGGAGCCAAAAGACCAAACTCACTATCCCGGCCGCGAGGGCTATCCCGCCGAGCCAGGACACGGTCGTCACGCGCGCTTTGAGCTTTGAGGGGAGGTTTCTGCGATCGGCGTACCCAGCGCCAAGACCCACGGCGACCATGACGGTGCCGATGCCAATGCCGAAGGCGACCGCCAACTTCAGCAGATCGAGCATGGAACCTCCCAGCGAGCCCCTGCCAGGAGTGCCTAGCCAGCGGAAACTTCGGACGGGGCTCCCACCTAAGGTCGCAGCCGGTCAGTGGTTGCAGATGTTCCTCTCCAGAGCACCGCCGAGCAGACGACGATACGGCGGGACCACCGTCTCCTTGGGTCCGGCATGTCTATTTTCCGGCTTTCGCGACCCGCTCTCTAGGCAGGCGCCGACAGACTTCGTGCAGGCCATGTCCTTCGGGCGCCGGTGGCGGAGCCCGCTTCCATGCTGCTTTCACGACGACTGAACCGGAGCTTCGGCGTGAAGCGGTGGGGTGATCAGGGGTATGCGATGGAAGAAGTGGTCGCCGCGTTAGCGCGGCCTTCGTCTCGACCGATCTCCGCCTCGCTTTGGAGCCTCGCCCGGATCATGCGCGCTACATTGCCGATTGGCTAAGCGCGCTGAAGGGCGACAACTCGCAATCTTCACTGCCGTCTCAAACGCGCAATAGGCAGTGGACTACTTTGGCGAGCGCCAAGGGCGAGCACGCTTAGAGGACGCCTGCCTGGGGCGGAGGCGGCTGCGCGATGTTAGCCGGAACGGGGCGAGGCAACTAAAACGCGCTTTCGATCCAGCCAGTCGTGCTGGCGGCCTCCCACAGGAGGAGTCCGCCCGTTGCGAGCAGAACGGCCACGATCATGAGTGCGACGCTCAGCAGCAAACCGTCTTCTTCCACGTAGGCGATTGCGACCAAGCCCATAGCGACTGCCGGTACCAAGTTGCTGAGCGGCACCGGCACCAGCAAAGCCAGTGCAAGAAGAGCGACTGCGGCCCCGACCACGCGCTTCGTCGTCTGGAACGGTGTGGTCCAGCGCGGCCGGACAATTCGCTCAAGCCAGCGCAGGACGGGCACAACACGGGTTACGATCGCCCGCAGGCGGCGTGGCTCGAACCGCCGCTGGGCGAGGCTTCGCGGGGATATTGGCTTGTGGAGCACGTGATCGAGCGTGATGGGCGTCGGACCGATGTCGCTCAGCATCGCGCCGAATACGGCAGATGTCGGCTCGTGCCTCACCAGTGCCTCCAGCGTCGCGTCAGCCGTGCCGGACGGCACATGGCCGAGTAGCAACTTTGCTCGGGGCTCGTGGGTTTCGGACGCCTGATCTGACCGACTGCGCCGGCCGCGAGGCGCTGCCTCGAAGGCTTCGAAGCCGCGCTGTACGTGAATGGAGATGGCCGTGGCCAAGGAACCCCTGTTCGCAGCGAGCGACGATACCAGCTTCGAGGCCAGCATTGAGGAACCCGAGCCGGGATCGTGGCGAGCTTCCTTCGTAATCCGGAAGCAGGGCGTGGATGGTGAAGATACCAAGCACGGGGTCAGGACGTTCGGTTCTGAGGCGGGGGCGGAGGAATGGCTGTGGAGCATCGCCCATTCGCTCGGCTTCAATACGATCATGCTCAGCCGCCCGCCAAGGCGGCTGCCGTGAGAGGGGCAGAAATCGTTGCCGCCCCGGGGACGGCAGTCGCCGTAGCGATCACGCTGACGACCCGCCACGTCCTGGCCGAGGTGAAGGACCTGCTGGAACTCTTGCCCCAGCTCGCCGCCCGCTTCGATCGTGCAGCGGCTGCGATCCCTTCTCCCGGCGCGGCAGACTAACAAGATCTGCGCATGGCCCGTCCGCCGCCTCGGCTGGCGCTCCCTTCGCGTCCTGGTCGCCGCGCTCGAGGATCCGCAGGTCGCGATCCCAATCGGCTATTCGGCTATCTGGTCACGCGGCCGGCCGACCCAGAGCGGCCGTTGAACGTATGGCCAAACCTCCAGCGCGCGAAGCCACAAGGGCGGCCATGGCGCGTCCGCGGCCCCTGCCGCGGCGACCTGCAAAGCGATCCTCGCCGCATATGCGTCTTGGCATGAGCCCTGCGCCGAGGGGATTTGAGGGCGGTGGGCTGACCCGGGTCCGGTGCCTCGTCTACGACGCCCGTGGCGCCACCCTGATGCTGCAGGGCATGCCCTTCCAGCTCGACACCATCCGAACCCAGCATCAGGCGCGCTATCCAGCGCGCGGCCAGATGCGCTGGCTTCACGGTGGAAGGCTCATTCTCAAACCAGCTGGGGAGTAATGGTGCACGGAGAAACACACCGGCCGTGCCGCCTGCTTAGGTCTGGCCGTACGAGAAGGGCCGCCGGCGCGTCCTGAACGCTGATACGCTGGCGCCACGAGACGCGGGGCGACGTCCTGCCGGAGGCGTTCATCCCGCTTGCCGAGGAGACCGGGCTCATCATCCCGATCGGGGACTGGGTGCTGCGCCAAGCCTGCAGCCAGGCGACGGAATGGCCGGCCCCGCTGCGGGTCGCGGTGAATGTCTCCCCAATCCAGTTCCGCGAGGCGGCTTTCGTGGAACGCGTGCAGCAGGCCTTGCTGGCGTCCGGGCTCGAGCCCGGGCGCCTGGAGCTGGAGGTGACCGAAGGCATCCTGCTGACCGACACGGATGAGACGCTCGTCACCCTCGGCAGGCTGCGGGCGCTCGGCGTCTCGCTGGCGATGGACGATTTCGGCACCGGCTATTCGAGCCTCGGTTATCTGCTGAAGTTCCGCTTCGACAAGATCAAGATCGACCGGTCCTTCGTACATGAGCTGGCGAAGGGGGAAGACGCGGCGGCGATTGTCAGCGCGGTCCTGGCGCTCTGCCATTCGCTCGGCATCCGCTCCAATGCCGAAGGCGTTGAGGCTGCGCATGAGGAGGCGCTGCTGCGTGACCAGGGCTGCCAGGAGATCCAGGGCTATCACACCGGCAGGCCGATGCCTGCCGAGCAGATCGGAGCCTACTTCGTCACCCACAGCCTCGTCCTGAGCGATGGCTGCTGCTCCGCTGCGCCGGGCCAGCTCTTGCGGGATGACGGTCTCGTCGCCCTGGGCCCAGGACGTCGATCAGCCGGCGGCGCGCTAAACGAGACCGCCGCTCGGTACGGCCATGACTACTCCCGGGGCCGCTGGTGCAGCGGCTTCGCCTGGTCGATGGCGACCAAGCCCCCTTCTTCTAACCGATCCGGGATATATGGCCCGTGTCTATGGCAGGTTGCGATATTGCCAATTGCGATAGAGCGGTTCGCCGGCCGACGATGAGTGGGGCTCCGAGATCGTGGTCAAAGGTGCAGCGCCGGCTCCCGCAACAGTGCTGCTCCCCTTCGACAAGCCCAATCGTGACCGTATTGGCTGATTCGGAACAGGGTGGTTTCCATTCCTGGCCGGCAGCTCCGTTTCAACTCACTGGAAGCTTGGGAGGCATCGGGTTTTCCGGAGGCGCTTCAATCCTCTGGCTGCTGTGGGGCGGCAGGTGCTCGCTTCCCCGCGACGTAGAGGTGCAGCCCCACGAGCTTGCCGTTCTTCCAGATGGCGTAAAGCCTCCAGAGCAGCCGATTGGCCCAATAGAATACGAACAACACGACGCCATACGGCCAGAGATAATCGATCCACGTTACCGGCCGGAGGGCGAAGTACAGCGCGACCGCGATTGCGACTGACTGGGCACGCATCTGCCAAGTCTGAGCCGGGGTCATCGCCATGAACCTGCCGGCCTTCGTGAGAGGTCTCCTGCGGAAGAGCGCGATCCTCATGGACACCTCGATTCGGCATGGTTGGCTGAACTGCACACGACTATCTGGACGAGCCGTGGGGGCTGGTCTCGAAGGCGATGGCATGACGTGATGCGCCGAGTGAGGAGCTGCTCTTGGTGTTCATCGCGAGGATGGAGCAGCCGCGCGTTTGAGGGGGGACGCGGGCCTCATCGGCTCGGCGGCGATTCTATGGCAGGCGGGTTTGGGATGCGTGGAAGCGCGCTCCGTACCCGACCCTGACGTAGCCATTCACAAGCCTCCAGATGACGCCGCCGCCCTCGTCGGCCGCAGCCCGCTCGAAAACCCAGCTGCTGTCCAGCACCTCGCGCGTTTCCGTGCGTGCCAGCTCCGCGACCGTGGGTTTTTCCATGTCGAAGGGGAGCCAGCGCTGCCAGCGCGGCGGCATGTATATAGACCCCCTGATAGGGACCGTCGGGGCTTATCGTGGAGCGGCCCGCTGCGAAAGCCCGCAAGGTGTTTTCCGGCGCCCTGGCGGGGCTGCTTGCGGCGGCGCTGACGCGAGATGGACTGCTAGGGCCGCGCTCGCCCCGGCCGGGCTGGAGGTTTTCCCGCCACTGGCAAACGAGCTCCGCGCGGCTTTTCTGCTGCCAGGTGGCAAATTCGACGTCGACGCTGTCGCCGAGGTGCAGGCTCCGACCGCAGCGATCAGGTGCCGTTTCAGCGACTCAGGCTTCGCGCCGTTCTCAAGGCAAGGACAGATCCGGCGTCTGGCTAATCTCGTTGTCCTGCCGGCTCAGGCGTGGCTCTGAGCTCCGTCAGGTTCATCATCTGATCGAAGCGGAGGCAGTAGCGCCACGGCGTGTCGGGACACGCGAGGCCAAAGATCAGCGAAACGCGGTTCTCGGAATGGATCCCCGCGGCTGTGTCCGGCGCGATGTACCGCCAGAGACCGCGAAGGCTTCCATCAACGAACATGTGCGGCGGGAAGGCCGCCGGCGTGAGCACGGCGACCACGACATCGCTCCCCGTCGGCGTCAGCGCGCGTAACCGCGCCAGCGCGTGGCGAAAATTGTCGGATGCGATGAGCCCACCTCTATAGACGGCGATGCCATTGGTCAGGAAAAGCCCTGCCATGAGGAGCAGCGCCATCGCCGCCCCCGCAAGGGCCGGCCATTCCCAGCCGCGGCCCGGCAATCGCTTCGCCACCGCGCTGGCAAGGACGACATAGCTCAACGTGAGGACGGCATGTGACGCGTAGAAGTAGAACGGCCAGGCAAAGCGGGTGCGCAACGCCGGCACTGCAAGCGCGAGCCCGGCGAGAAGCAGCACCGCGGCCGCCCGGGCCTGGGCGCTATGCTCTCCGGTCGTGCGCGGCCCGCGCACCACCCAACCATAGCAGATGCCGAATGCGGCGAGCATCAGCAGCCCCACGATCAGCGCCTTGCCTGGCCGATCTGCCACGGGCACGAGGCTCGATGCGAAGGAGATGGCATTGGCCACGATATCGCCGCCGAGCGTGTGGTCCGCCCAGGCCGGAGCTATACTCATATAGTCACGGAGGTACGTGACCGCGACAAACAGTCCATAGGCCAGCGGCAGCCCGAGCGCGGACAGGCGGCGTAGTCGCGCGGCACGGTGACCAGTCTCGGCCAGCCCGAACAGCAACAGAATGGCCGGCAAGGGAAATGCAACCTCTTTGGACATCAGGGCGGCCGCGGTCAGAGCGCCCACTGCGAGGTTGCACATGACGAGCTGCGTCTTGCCGAGCGGCGTTGCCGTGAAGCGCAGATAGACGAGGATGCTTGCCAGGATAAATAGCAGTGCCATCCGGTCGAGGATCGTCGCCTGCCAAGTCAAGGCCTGGGCGACTGGCGCGGACAGTAGCCAGAACACCACGCCGATGCCGGCGAGGAAGGCATGGGCGCCAAGCCGGCGGGCCAGAAGATAGAATAAGCCAGCGCTCAGTGCGACCGGCAGGGAGACGGCGAGGTTGAGGCACAGCGGCGCCGGCCCGCAGGTCCCGTTCGCCGCCGCCGCATAGGCGAGCGGGAGGGTGCGCGCGTAGGCGATCTGTCGGGTAAAGCCCTGCCAAAGTAGCCCTGCCGCATCGGTTCCCACCCAACCTTCGATCAGTGCGGGGCTCCAATCGCGAAACTCCGTCAAGGGAAAGAGGTCGCCCAGCAAGAGTGCGAGGGCCGCCATGACGGCGAGGACGAGGCCGCCTGCGGCTGCAAGGTCCAGCCGCGAGAAGATCGGGCCTCGGCGTGTCTCGGCAGATGCGGAAATCGGCGGGTCTGGCTGCGGCTCCGGCTTTCCGTCGAGCCGTGAGCCGCGTCGCATTGGAGGCGCTGTACTCAAAACCTTAGCCGCCTGAAGATCGCGGCTGGAATCATCCGGATAGCGGTCATGATCGGCCCCCAGATGGCTGGGACATAGGCGGTGCCGCGCCCCCGGAGCGTCGCGCGCAGGATGGCTCCCGCGGCGCGGCGCGGATCCAGAGCTAATCCACTTTCGGGTAAGCCCCAGGTCATGCTCGTGTCGAGTGGTCCCGGCTTGATGAGGGTGACCAGGATGCCTTGCGGTCGCAGCCTCGCCGCCAACCCTTCCGTGAAGGCGTGCAGCCCTGCCTTGCTCGCACCATAGGCGAAGTTCTTGCGCCGGCCGCGATCCCCGGCGACCGACCCGACGACGACCACTCGGCCCCCGCGCCGTTTCTCGAGAGCGTTTGCGAGATGCAGGAGGACGACCATGGCTCCAGCGAGATTGACCATCACCATCTCTGCCGCCAGCGTCGGCTGCACCTCAACCGCGTCCTGCGCTGGCATGATCGCGCTCAGGAAGCATACCGTGATCAGGCCTTCTGCCCGCCGCGTCGTGCGTGCCGCGAATTCGGCGTGGGTGTCGGGTGCTGCCGCGTCGAAGCCAATCACCTCCGCATCGACACCGTGCCGGATGCGGAGATCGGTCGCGGTGTCTTCCAGGTCGTGAAGATCGCGGCCTGCCAGGATGATCTTGGCGGACAGCCGGGCAGCGACTTCTCTGGCCAGCGCGCGGCCAACCCCCGACGATGCGCCAAGGATCACCCAAGTCTCAGCCTGCCTCATGGGAACAGCTTCAGTCTGCGGAACAGGCTGCTCTGCCAAGAGAGCCTTGGGTCCACGTCGCGGAGGGCGCCGCGGAACCTGTCCAGCTTGCGATACATTCGCGGCAGATTCTCTGCGGTCATGGCGATATCCTTGGCCAAATAGATCTGTCCATCGGCCTCGGCCGTCTGGGCATGCAGCCGCTGCAGCAATGCCATGGTGTCCGGCCCCGCCGGAAAATCCATCGCGAGGCTCCAGCCCGTGATGCCGAAGGACATCAGGCCCCGGCCTGTGCCTTGCATCGCCTTCAGTACGACAAGCGTCGGGCTGATCGCTCTGCAGGCCCGGAGCATGGGTGCCAGCGCCGCGGCGTCGCGGACCACGCACTGGAACTGCAGGAAGCCGCGCGGTCCGTACAGACGGTTCCATCCAACGACGCGATCGAGAGGGAAGAAGAAAGCCTGTGCCCGGCGAGGGACCGCGGCTCGCCGGTCAGGGACCGCATGCCAATAGCGATGATTGAAGCGCCGCATCACGAGTGGCACGACGAGGGAGGCGGGTGGGGTGAATGGAACCCGAAATGGCGAGACAGGCTGCGGAGGGGCATCCTCATCACTCCAGTCCGCGCTCTCGACGACCCCACGGCCGAGCGCCGGGTCGGCGGCTTGCCCGTCGATCCAGGCAACGGAGAACTCCGAGCGGGAAGACCTTTCCGCCAGGCATGCGATAAGGGCGTCGAGGCTTGCGACCTTTTCCCGGAGCACCATCATCGTGCTCGACGGGATGCGTTGCAGGAAGATGGCAATGCGCGTGATAACGCCGGTCATCCCCATCCCGCCGATCGTGGCGGCGAAGAGCGCCCCCTGCTGACCAGGCCCGAGGCGCCTGACGTTGCCGTCGGCGTCGAGAAGATCCAGCCAGGCAACGTGGTCGCCGAAGTTGCCGACGCGATGCTGGTTCTTGCCATGCACGTCGCTTGCCACCGCACCGCCAAGGCTGACGCTGCCGGTGCCGGGCACGACGGGAAGGCACCAGCCCTGCGGGAGAAAGTGCGCGATGACATCGGCCACGGAAACCCCGGGCTCGGCGACCATGAGACCGGTCTGCGCGTCGAATTCCAGGATCCGATCGAGACGCTCGGTGAGTAGGACCCGACCGCCGCCGTTGAGGCCGGCATCGCCATAGCTGCAACCCGCGCCGACCGCGAGCAATCCGCGCGCACCTGGCTCCCGCAAGGTCGCCAACAGCGCGGCTATACGCTCGGGTCGAGCCGCCTCCATCCGTTCGGCAGCGACACCGCCCCAACCGGCCCGCTCGATGGATCGCCACATCACCATGCGGCTATGCGGTCGAGGAAGGCGTTGGTCGGCACTGGCAAGGCGAGGCTCCCTTGGCGGGTTCGATCTCGCTCTCTCGGAACCTCGCCGGGGCACGAACCGGACGGGTCGAGGCAAGCGAAACCTAAGGACATTCGACCACTGGCTGAAGGCGTCGCGCGCAGAATGCGGCATGCTGCGCTCAGCAGCCATAGCGATGGTGGAGAGATGTCAGACGCTCACGAGCGGGGCGCCGGCAGATGGCGTTCGCGGCAGGCGTCCGCACGTCCCGCAATGATCAGGAGATGCGGAGCAGAGAAGCCGCCGGACGTCTGCTCAGCGGAAAGCCCTGCATGCGCCATCGCGTGGATCGCGGCGCCGTAGCTGGAGGAAGGCTGCTTCCGCCCACAGCGATAGCGCATGGTGGGCCAAAGCCGGTTGGTTGGAGCCGCACGACCAGTGACAAGCCTGGGGTGACGCCGCATTGTGCAGCAGCATCAACCAGCCAGGAGCATCGAGCGGAGGATGGGCAGCGCAAGGCGGAGCGATAGCGCATGGGCGATCGCTGCGGGCGCTACGCTGCGGGCCGCAGTCTGCGCCGCGGCACCGGGGCGGGCTTGGCATCCGTCCGGCAGACGCTCCCTATGAGCGTCGGGTTCGAATCCGTGCGGCTCGCTTCGGAAGCGGCATTCCGCGCCATGGCAGCGCCGTTAGCTGAGACTTTTCTCGTCCGGCAGCAGCGCCAGCTCGATCTCGCGCAGTCCGGGCACGCCATTCACTATTGGGGCTTCTGTGCGTTCTGCGGTGATAGGGCCAGGTTCACCTGCGACTGGCACGCCGCGTTCTCGCATCCCGATGGGCGCCAGGAACCGAACTGGCGCGAACGCCTCGTGTGCGATCGCTGCGGACTGAACAATCGCCTACGCGCCGCGCTGCACTTCATGCAGGCCAGAGCCGGCCTGCAGCGCAGCAGCCTCATCTACCTGACCGAGCAGGCAACGCCCTTCTACGCGGCGATGCGGCAACGCTCGGACTGCCTCGTCGGCAGCGAGTTCCTTCGCGACGGCACACCGCCAGGTGGTCACAATGTCGGCGGCCTGCGCCATGAGGACGTCACGGCGCTGAGCTTCAGCGACGGAATCTTCGACCTCGTCGGGTGTTTCGAGGTGCTGGAGCATGTTCATGACTATCGAGCCGGGCTGCGGGAACTGCGCCGCGTGCTGAGGCCCGGCGGGCATCTGACCGCCTCCTTCCCGTTCCGGATGGACCTCAGTGAGACGCTGGTGCGCGCGAGGATCGACGCGGCCGGGGAGGTCGAGCATCTGGCGGAGCCCGAATATCATGGCGATCCGCTGCGGGAGGGTGGGATCCTCTGCTTCCGGCATTTCGGCTGGGACATCCTGGACGCGATGCGCATGGCGGGTTTCTCCGAGGCTGCCTGCCATCTGTATTGGTCATGGGACCTTGGCTACCTCGGCGATCCGCAATGCCTGTTCCATGCGGTCCGCTGACTCCATTCGGAGTGCTCCTCAATCCCTGATGCAGCGTAGATAGCCCTCGGGGTTCCAGGTGACATTGCGACCGAAGGCGTCGCAGCGCGCCCGATCGACAGCGTAGCGCATGCCAGATTCCGCGAGGAAGATCTGCAGGGCCGCCAACGGCCCGCCGCGATAGTGCTCATCCGAGCCCAGATGGGTGAGTATCCCGTCCTCGACGATCAGATAGTCGCCTGCCACCAGGGCCTTGTCGACAAAGCGCAGGACGGAGAGGACGTGCTCCATGACATGCGATGCGTCATCAATCACCAGCAGCGGCTTCGGAAGATTCCGTAGATCCGCGATGCTGAGGGCATCTTGGGGGCGCGCCACATCGCAATGCCCAAATACAATTCGCGGATCCTCGAGATCGTCGACCGGATGGATGTCGAGCGAGAAGACACGGCCGTCGGTGACGCCATAAGTCGTCATCATATCCGCGAACCACAGAGCGCTTCCACCACGGTTGGACCCGAATTCGAGGATGGTACGGGGCCGCAATTCCCAGAGCAGGTCCGTGTAGAGGGCGAGGTCGATGGGGCTTTTCCAGGTCGGGCGCCCGCGGTACGACCAGTTCATGATCCCCTGCTGCAGCGTCCTGATCACGTCCGGGGGCAGCGCTGTTGCGCCGAAGTGGCTATCCGCCATGGCTGCCGCGCAACGCCCGGACGTCATCAGGCGCCGTCGCGTGGCCGGCGCCACCACACGCCCGTCCAGTCCACCCATTGCAGCGGCTCCGCAATGCAGCGCGCTGCGCGGAAATCGTCGACCGCTGCTTTGCAGGCCGGGATGGCACCGTAATCGTCCACGATGAGGAACCCACCGGGCGACAGGCGATCATAGAGGTTCTCCAGTGATTCCATCGTTGACTGGTACATGTCGCCATCAAGTCGAACGAGGGCGAAGCGCCGGCCCCTGAGCGTGGGGAGGGTGTCCCGGAACCAGCCTTTGAGGAACTTCACCTGCGCGTCGAGAAGGCCGTACGCCGCAAAGTGCTCCTTCACCTCATCGACCGGAATAGCGAGCTCGCTGAACTGATGATGCGTGTCGCCAGTATCCTGCGGAAATCTGGTGGGGTCAGGGCAGGGCAGTCCCTCGAACGAATCCGCGACGATCACTTGCCGTGTGGCCTCCCCGTGTGCGGCGAGCAGCCCGCGCATCAGGATGCAGGCGCCACCGCGCCAGACGCCGGCCTCGATCAGGTCGCCGGGGATGGCCTCGCGGATCACCGTCTCGACCGCCCATCGTAGATTCTCGAGTCGCTTCACGCCGATCATAGAGTGGGCGCGCGACGGCCAGTCGCGGCCCTCGGCCCGGACGGTGTCCGAATAGCTGCTCCCAGACCAGGGATCCTGCGGCGCGTCCCGGTAGATGGTGTTCGCGATGCAGCGGATCAGCAGATCAGTGTAGAGGCGTGTTGGCGAGGCGCTTGGGCCGGGGTTTGTCATGCGCATCTCCGCCGAGGACTCCGTCAACAGCTTCCGCTGATGGGTCAGCCAGCGATCCTCCTCTCCACTCATTCACAGCCTCAGCGATTCCGGCAGCGGCCCGCTGGACAGCCCATGGATGGTCGCTTATTCACCGTCTCATCGGTCAAAGTCTGGCATCGTTTCGACGCACGGCCTAGCCTGGACCCTCCGAATTGCAGGACTGCAGAGAATCGAACGTGCGCAGATGCGGGATGTCGCGATCGCTGGTCCGGTACACCCGCAGCCGGGGCATCGTCTGCCGATCGGCCCCGCCGCTTCGCCCGCACGGTCGAGAGCGCCGCTGATGGCGGGCGCACCGGCGCTTCCGCGAGGCGGAGACTACCGGTGTTTGCGCCGCGTCCCCAAGCTCGGACAACCAATGCGCCGCTGCTGCATCAGCTGAAGCGATCACCGGGAGTGCCGCAATGACCAGCAACACGGACGCCGGCGATCTGTTCATGCGCGCCGTCGCTGCCGCCTCGGTCGCCGATGCGGACCAGGTTTCCGATGTCCCGAGCTGGCACGGCCATATCCCCTTCGCTTACACGATGGTGGACTTCTTGCGACCATCCCTGTTCGTCGAGCTCGGCGTTCACAAGGGCGATTCCTATCTCAGCTTCGTGCGCGCGATGGAGCGGTTCGAGGTACGCGGGTGCGCCTTCGGGATCGACAGCTGGGAGGGCGATCCCCATGCCGGGACCTACGACGGCGAGGGGGTGCTGGCGGAACTGCGTGCGCGCCATCACCGACATGAACCCGCTTCGGTTCTGATCCGGCGGCGCTTCGACGAAGCCGTGGAAGAGTTCGCACCTGGCTCGATCGACCTCCTTCATATCGACGGGCTGCACACCTACGAGGCGGTGCGCGCCGATTTCGAATGCTGGGCAGGGCGCCTGTCAGAGCGGGCCGTGGTGCTGTTCCACGACACGATGGTGACGCGCGCCGATTTCGGCGTGCATCGCTTTTGGGCGGAGATCAGCGCCGGGCGCCCGTCCTATAATTTCTCTCATGGCCATGGGCTCGGAGTTCTGTGTGTCGGCGCGCAAGCCCCTCCCGCATTCCGGAAGCTTCTGGATCTGCTCGGCGCGGAAGGACCGGAAGCGAAGCTGTTCGAAGCACTAGGGGAAGGCTTCGCCGCCCGAATTGCCGCCCGGCATAGCGCCGCCGCGCTCGAGGTCACCACGGCGCGGCACATGGCCGAACTTCTCGGAGAGCGCCGCCGCACGGCGGAGTTGGTCCAGCGCTTCGAGGCGGCCAGTCAGCGGGAGCTTGAACGCGAGCGGGAGCGAGCGCTGGCAGAACGCCGGATGGCGGAAGGCGAGGCCGAGCTTCAGCGGCGAGGTCGGGAAATTCAGCGTCTCGAAGCGCTACTGGCGAACGATCGTGGACGCAGCTCTACCGAAATCGACCGCCTGAATGCGCTCGTTGCGATGGACCGCGGCGTGGCCAAGAGCGAGATCGATCGGCTGAATGCCGAGATCCTGTCGGATCGTGAGCGGGCCATGGCGGAGATCCAGCGTCTCAACGCTGAGCTGACCGAGGTGCGAACCGTGGGGCAGCAGGTTCTCGATGCCATGCAGGCGAGGATCGATGCGCTGGGCGGTGACCAGTCCCTAGGGCGCAGTCCTTTTGCCGTCTCTGCGGTCGGCCTGCGCGGGCGTCTCCGCCGCGCGCGTCGGAATCTCACCGCGGCCGCGCAGAACCGCGCCGCGGTTCTCGCTCCGCAACTGCGCAGTGGACTGTCGACCACCACGCGCAGGAGCCGGAATTTCGTGCTTCGAATGGGCAAGCTTGGATTCCATGCTCTTCCGCTGCCGCCCCAGCATCGGGCTACGCTGAAGTTCTGGATTGGGCGCCGTGTCCTGCCCTGGCTTGGTGTCGCGCCTGCGCCGGCCGGCCGTCACGCCTCCGGCACGCCGACAAACCAGCCGCGCATCCGCAGTGATCGCTACCTTGCTCTGTCCCGCGCGGCCAGCGGCGCGCCCGACATCATGCCCGGGCGCAGCGTCTCGATCATCATACCAGTGCACAACCATATCGAGCACACCCTGCGGTGCCTCGACGCAGTGCATCGCCATTCGGCGGAACTAGAATACGAGATCATCGTCGTTGATGACGGGTCGACGGATGCGACGGCGGAGACACTGACTGCCCGTGAGGACATCGTCTATATTCGAAATGCCGCCAATATCGGCTTCGTCGGTGCGTGCAATGCGGGGGCCGCCGCAGCTCGACATACCTATCTCTGCTTCCTGAACAACGACACGATCGTGCAGCCGGCCTGGCTATCTGCGCTGGTCAATACCTTCGAGATGCACCCGAATGTGGGCCTGGCCGGCTCCAAGTTGATGTTTTCGTGCGACCGATTGCAGGAAGCCGGCGCGATCGTCTGGGACGATTTCTCCGCCTGGAATTGGGGCCGCGACGGTGATCCTGGAGCGCCAAAATTCTGTTATGCGCGGCATGCCGACTACTGCTCGGGTGCATCGCTCATGGTTCCGCGCGCGCTCATGACCGTGCTCCGCGGCTTCGACGCGATGTTCGCCCCCGCCTATGGGGAGGATGCAGATCTCGCCTTCAAAGTGCGCGCGCTCGGCCTCGCCGTGATCTACCAGCCGCTCTCGGAGGTCATCCATCTCGAAGGGGTGTCATCCGGTACTGACATCACCCGTGGTGCGAAGCAGCATCAGCCCATCAACCTGACCAAGCTCGCCCGGCGCTGGGCACCGGTCCTGAGCGGCCAGGGCAGGAACGGCGAGGAGCCGGAGCGAGCCGCGGATCGCGCGCGCCTCGGACAGATTCTGGTCATCGATCAGATAACGCCGGAGCCGGACAAGGACGCCGGATCGCTCGCGACTTTGGAAATGATGCGGGAGCTACGCAACGCCGGCTACAAGATCACCTTTGTGCCGTGTTCGAACTTCACCTACATGCCGGATTATACCGACCTGCTTTCGGGTCTGGGCATTGAATCCGTGCTGTATCCTTGGTTCAAATCGGTCGACGAATTGCTGGAGCAGCGCGGGAATATATACGACGCAGTCGTCATCCTCAGAGAGAGAACCGCATCGGCGTACCTCGATTTAGTCCGGAAGCGTGCGCCGGGTGCCAAGATCATTTTCCATGTCGCGGACCTGCATTTCCTGCGCGAAGAGCGCGAAGCCGCGCTGAGGGGAAATGCAGCTGCCGGTGTTCCGTCGGCGACGACACGGGCGAGAGAGATTGGCATCGTTAACGCGACCGACCTGACGATCGTCCACTCCCATCACGAGAAGGAGGTTCTTGCGGCCCTGGCGCCTGGTGCAAAGGTCGTGACCTTTCCGTGGGTCTATGACGCACGTGGGCCCGGGAAGCGCTTCGAGGATCGCACCGACCTCGCGTTTCTTGGTGGTTATGGCCACCACCCGAATGTGGATGCGGTTGAGTATTTCACCGCGGATATCTTGCCCGACATGCTGCAGAGGATGCCGGATCTCGTCTTCCACGCGGTCGGCAGCAATCCGCCACCGAGATTCAATCGCATCGCCTCCCGCAACGTTCGCGTGGTCGGGTTCGTTGAGAACATCTCGCCAGTTCTGCACTCCGCTCGCGTGATGGTCGTTCCGCTCCGCTATGGCGCCGGCGTTAAGGGCAAGATCCTCACCGCCATGGCACACGGCCTGCCGGTCGTGACCACAAGCATCGGCGCCGAAGGCATCGGTCTGGTCGACGGCAAGGAGGTCCTGATCGCGGACGACCCGGCCGGATTTGCGCGAGCGGTGGAGCGCCTTTACTCGGATCCGGATCTCTGGGATCGGCTCCGCTGGGCGGGTCTCTACTTCGTCGCGAGAACCGCGTCCCGCCGAGTTGGCGCTGGGATTGTGAGGGACGTTCTTCAGCAGCTCGGCCTGAGCGTGCTGAGGCATGACCCGATGGCTGGGGATGACGATGCCGCGCTGGGCACACCGGGCATTCTGCGGGACGTGCGCTTCCTTTTGGAGGCCGCCGAGCGTCCGCTGCCTGGCGGCAGCGGCCTGCTCGTCGTGCCTCGGGAACTGGCGGAAGCCGCGGTCGAGGGATGGACGGTTGCAGAACTGGCGAGCGCACCGAACACCGCAGGGCGTGTGGTTGCAATCCTCGACGCGACCGACGCGGCGGGCCTGGCGACGCTGACGCAGCGCCTGCCGACGATCGCTGCCGATGGGACAGCGACAATAGTCTTCGCGCCACCGCGGCTCGTGGTCGTGCGTGGTCGGTACGAGATGCGGGCGGCCTTCTCGGAATCTCTCGTGACAGAGGTCGCGCTCCCGCTGCACGAGACGTACCGCGATGTGCTGCAAGCCATGGGCGGCACCCTCAGCTGGCGCGGCGACACCATGGCGACAGGCTTTGCCAACCTCATGCTCGCGGACTGGCGCAGCTGATCGCTGCAGAGCCCTAAACCCCGTGGCGGGTTCGTCCGCTCGAATGGGTTTCCTCGGGCGGCAGGGTCGTTGAGCAGACTGACATGCGGTGACGGGTGGGCGAGTCAGGAGCGAGAAGCGATCAGGGTGTACAGGGCGATGCGATCGCGGCTCGGAATGTGGAGATGGCCTGAAACCGTAGTCCGAAAGGAGGTGAAGCCAAGAAGCTGCAGCATGGCCTCGTAGGCCTTGGGAGAGACGTACCACCAGGTCCAGCCCCCCCAGGGAAGCTCATCTCCGAGCCTTGGCGCGAACTGCGCGTCTGGTCGCGCATTGTCCAGCGACGGCCAGTAGCGATCGCAGATGATGATCGTCTTCGCCCGACAGGCCGCGCGCTGCAGCGCGCCCATCGGATCACGGAGATGCAGGAGCACCGATGCGAAGACGATGACGTCGAATTCGCCCAGCGCGGTCGGGATATCATACGCAGTGCCGCCATGCAGCGACAACTTGGAGCCCAATCGGTCTCGGCAGTACCGGAAGCCGGCGTTGATCTCCCCGATCAGCTTCCGCATCCGCATGTCGACTTGGCGGGAGTCCTGGACGGGTGCCGGGAGCAGGTCCCAACTGTGGCGCGGCGTCAGATCGTAAGGCAGCACATCGGCGCCTTGGCGCTCCATCCAGAATGCATGCGAACCTGTCGCGGTGCCGATTTCGAGCACTCGCTTCCCGGCGAACTCGAAGCCGCCGTGGTATTCGACCTCAGTGTCCCGGAAATCCCAGGATCCCGGCGTGGCGGCTTCGTCAGGCAGATCGATGACGTGGTAGAAGATGCATTCGTCGCGCGCCGGCGTCGCTTCGCGGTTGTCCGCGTCCGGCGCGGCGCCGGACGGCGTTGCCTCGGCGTGCGGCATGGTCTCATCCATTCGAATCGAGGTGGGTAGCCGGGTCTGATTCAACCGCAATCCAGCAAGCGAGATCATCGAGCGGGCGATCCAGAGGGCGGAGCCATAAGCCGCCGCTGCCAGAGGGGGAGAATCCGAGACGCGGATAAAGATCGGCGACCACGTCGTTCCTGGCCGTAGGAGCATATTCGCCGATCAGCGTGCCAATGCCGCGCGACCGGGCCAGTTCCGCAAGCCTGACGATGATGAATTGCTCGGCGGAGCGGCTGAAGATCCGGCAGCTCATGACCCAGCTGTCGATCCGGAGGGTATCGCCTTCGGCGGCCGCGACGATCGCGGCGGTGAGGCCGTGATTGGCGAATCTGTCGCGCAAGGAGAAGGTGAGCAGCAGGCGGTCCTCCCGGGCCGCAAAGGTGGCGAGTTCGGCTTGGGAATAACGGCGCGTCGTGAGATTGAACTGGTTCGTCTTGAGCTCGAGCTGCGCGATGCGCGGCAAATCCTTTACCAGGGCCGGATCGAGCCGTCCGGCCATTTGCAGACCCGACAGGTAGCTGCTGAGATCGGCCGTGCTGGTCCGGGTCTCGAGCGCAAGCCGACGACCGGCATAGGCTGCGCGCCGGTGCAGATCGGCCTCGGTCAGCGCTTGCAGGTCAAACCAATGCCCGGCTTCCAGGCGCTGGACAAATTGCGCCGGATCGACGCCGAGGTCCACGGTCTCCACCTCCGGCAGAACCTGGCGTACGAGCGCTGTCTCCGCCGGGTTGTCATCGGCGAAGACCAGGGCATCGACGCCGAGCGACAATTCCGCGGCGATGCGTCGCAGACCCGTGGCTTTGTCATCCCATGAACAGACGCAGGACGCGAAGTCATCGCGGCGCAGCGCTGCATGCGGGTGGTCGAATCCGGCGAGTGCATGTTCCGGCGCATTCTTGCTGCAGACCGCGAGGATCACGCCGCGGCGGCCCAGCATGGCGAGATAGTCCTGCCACGACGCAAAGGCTTCGCCGGCCGCGCCGTGCGCCGGGCCGAGTGCCACGGCATCCACCCCCAGATCGCCAATCGTGCCGCCCCAGAGGGTATCATCGAGGTCGACCACCAGCACCTTCTTCGCTCGGCCGGTGGCGGCGCGCCAAGCGCCCCTGAACCATGGCAGGTAGTCGACCAGGAAGCGCGGATCGAAGCCGAGCTTCGCCGCATGGTGGAAGCGCGGAGCGGACCAGGCATGAAGGCCGACCTGCGCCGCCATACGGTCGGCCTCCAGCCAGGTGACTTGACCGTCGCTGGCGTCGATGAGCGCTTCGTTCAGTGCCTCTACCCGCCGCACGACCGACGCAGGGGAGCGACGATCGGCCACGCCGCGCAGCGTCCAGGGCGGCGGCACGAGCGTCTGCTGCAGGACCCGATAACGCCGCGCCGTCAGAGTGCCCCACAGCGACCGGTACATATCGATCTGAGCCGCATCCGCTGCCGCGGCTGCGGCCATGCTGTCGGTCGGCAGCGGCGCGATAGCGCTGCGCCAGTCAGGCACCAGGAGCACCATGCCCGGTCTGAAGGCGTGTAGGTCGGAGCCGCTGTCCAGGATCTGCTGGGTACCGGTGCCAATAGGCGCCACAAAGATTCGCGCTAGCATCCCTTCCTGGAGGAGCGCGCAAGCAACCGCCTGCGCCAGCAGGTCGAGCGTGGTATCGCCGGCGAGGGCGATGCGCTCCACCGGCTGGGCGGCGGCTTCGGCCGCCTCGGCGAGGCGGTTCGCCGCTTGCCCGCAGGCTGTGACATCGGCGAGCGTGAGCTTCGGGCCGGCAAGCCGCTGGCGCAGCGTCGCGACCTCCTTGGCGATGTCCTCAGGATTGAGCATAGCGGGCGACCACGTCTCGCACGCGCTGCACGCTCGTCAGATTCTCGATGTCAGCGTTGGCGAGCACGATGTCGTAGTGGAACTCGATCATCGAAGCGAGCGTGATCACCCGCAGGCTGTCCCAGATGGCCATGGTCTCCACGCCATCCTCCTCGCGGAGCGATGCCGCATCCACCTGCATCACGGATGCGATCAATGATCTAAGACAAGGCATGTGGGATATTCTCGCCATGGCTCGGAACGGAGAAGGGGAGCTTGCGGTGAACAAGAACAAGTCGGTCAGCCGCGGCATGGACGACGTGGGGGGACCGGCGGCCGCTCTGTATCTCGATCTCCTGAAAAAGACGCTTACGGATACCTTGCATGCTGGCGAGCCGGATGCGGCCGTCGGTGGGCCTCGCTTCATCTTGGATTTCCGCAGGCATTACATCCAGGGCCGGGCCGCTTCGATGCTTCCCCTGATCCGTCTCGACAATCTGCAGGCCTGTGTCGAGGACGTGTTGGCGCGCGCCGTTCCGGGCGACCTGATCGAGACCGGCGTATGGCGCGGCGGCGCCACCATCCTGATGCGCGCGATCTTGAAATCTTATGGCGTCGTCGACCGTCACGTCTGGGTAGCAGATTCGTTCGAAGGCTTGCCTGAGCCGGACCCTGTGCGCTTTCCGAAGGAAGCAAAAGCGCATCACAGTCCGGTCATGCAAGAGGCATTCGGCCACCTCGCGGCGGGCATCGACGAGGTGCGGGCAAATTTCCAGCGCTACGGTCTTCTCGACGAGCAGGTGCGATTTCTCCCAGGATGGTTCGAGGATACGCTGCCGGCGGCGCCGATCGAGCGGCTTTCCATTTTGCGGTTGGACGGGGATTACCATGATTCAACCATGGTTGCGCTTCAGCATCTGTATGATCGCGTGTCGCCCGGCGGCTATATCATCATTGACGATTACGGCGAGGACGATTGGACGTATTGCCGTGAGGCCGTCGACACGTTCCGACGCGAGCGCGGGATCACGGATGCCATGATGCCCGTCGACACGAAGTGCTGGTATTGGAGGCGAAGTCATTGAACGGCCGACCAGCCGGTATCGTAGCTAATGTAGTGGGCGATGTACTCGTGGAAGGTCCAGTGCTGCCCGTACCACCGGTAGCGCTTATCAGGCGACCAGAACGTGAGGTCGAGCGCCGCGGCCACCATCGGATGAATCGGCAGTTGAAGCTCGCCGATCCCCTCGAACTGACTGGCTATCCTCCCGATACCGCGTTCGGCCTCCTGTGCGTTGCCCCCGATCACCGGTTGCGCCGCGGCCCATAGACGCTGTGTCAGCTCCGCCAGTGGTGCGGTGGCGGTGTGCCCCCAGGTCCAGAACGTATGTTCGCGCCTGAAGCGGTCGAGTACATAGTCAGCGAGAGCGATGTCGCAGCAGCGGTCGTAGTGGCGCATCCTGTCGACATCGCGCTGCAGCCGCACCATGAGGTCCGGCATCTTGCGGGCGGAGAGGCTCAGATAGGCGTCGACGGCAGCGTCACCGTGAAGTCCCATCTCGGCGACTTTCAACCCTATCATGTCTCCATGTGGGTAGCGTCCCCAGAGGAGGTCGGCCTCTGGGCGAGATCGAGGGTCTGGGCACTCGAAGGGCCACAGCGACGCCAGCAGGAACGTCGGATGCGTGATCTTACGGCAGCCGGCCTTGAGGCGCGATCGCATGTGCTCCCGCACCGGGACAACGGCGCGGTCGTCGTGTTGTTCGATCAGCAGTGCGACGTTCTCGAAACACCAGTCGGGCAGCTCGGCGACGTCCTCACCTGGCGCGGCGTGGTTGGGCACATAGACGAACTGATAGTCGTCGTTGAGCCCCTCGATGCCGCTCAGCAGGCGGGCGAGATAGGGGCTTTGGCAATTGCCGTAGACCAGCACGCGCCGCGCATCGATGCCTTTGCTGCCGTAGGCCAATACACGCGACACGTCGGGATCCCTTTACCACGCGTGACAGAAGGTGCGATCAGCCGCCGCGACGTGAGTGGCAGATCGTGCGACCGCGGGGGGCCTCTGAGGATACGGGGGTGTGCTGTGCGGTGATGCCGCGCCGATCAGCCACCGCCGAGCACCCTGCGATAAAGGCCGGCGAACTTCGAGGCGAGCCGATACCGCTTCGAGTGAAGGATCAGGGCCAGTTGGCCGCGTAATTCGGCGTTATCGGCGTCCATGCGAGATGCCTTTTCGTTGGCGGCGGCGAGGTCCCGCTGCAGTCGGTCGATCTTCTGAAGCGGCATCTCGAGAAGGTCCGGGCGATCGCCATAGACGTCGATCAGGTCTGATAGCATTTCCTTGCCGAACTTTTCCGCAAAAAGGGGAAAGCGATCGCGCATGAAAGTGCCATACCTAGGCGCGAAGGCGGCATCCGAGAGTAAGAGTTTGTTTGGCACAAGCGCGAAGGCTTTCAGCCCTCCCCCATTGTACTTGTATCGGGCATAGCCGCTTAGGACACCGGTCCAGTGGTAGTTCAGGATGTCGTCAAGCGCCACGATGCCGCCTGGGCAAACGGACTGTTCTGCGAGGCGGAGGTCGTGGCACGTAACCGCTTCAGTATGGCCGCCATCGACCGAAAAGAAGCGTGGCATCCCATAGGTTGTAATGTCAGCCGGACCGAGGTCGAGCGAATTCGCTTTTTTTACGACAAGACTGTCCGGGGGAAGGAAATGGCCAAAGTTCCGCGTCAAAATGGAGCGGTCTCCGCAGCCTGATCCGTCGATATTTTGATCCTGGTCTTCGAACAGATCCACGGCAAGAGCCGATTCTTCTGCGGCTAGGGCACAAGCGAGGGCGATCAGGTACTTTCCATGATGGACACCGATCTCGCAGGCATTGCCGCGGATACCAAGTTCGGTCTGGTGAATCATCAAGAAATAGGAAATGAAGGCAGTGGTAGGAGTAAGCCAGCCTTCGACTGCGTCGATATTCTTCAGGTAGAAGTCAAAACGCACCCTTGTCTCCATCGACATTAGCGCTCCCGAGGCCGGTGCCGGCCGAACCGTCGTAGCCCGAGCGCGCCAATGGTCATGGTTGGGGAGATCGCTCTCGCCGTAAAGGGCCGCTGTCGGGCTTTGACGGTCAGAGCGGGCAATTGCGCCAGCAGCGACCAATCTGCTTCTGAATCCGCGGCATTCACGTGCGCCGAGGCAGCCGTCCTGTCGACAGATCCGTTCGCATCCGATCCGCGCCTCTGGCTGGGCACCTGAGCCGTTCAGGCTGGCGTCCTGGCGCTGCCGTCATAGGCCTGGATGGCGCGCTGGATGGTCCTAGCGGGCACGGTCGGCCTCGCCGAGGGCTGGAGCGCCCGCTCATCGAATTGGCAGCTCCGGGAGAGGGGACAAGGGCCGGCAGGGATGCACGAACCCGGCGGTGCAGCGCCGACGCGTGCCACTGCGGGCGCGCTCGGTGATGGCCACCGGGCTGTTCTCGCCTGACCTGCTGCCGCGGCCCGCCGCCGGCCTCGCACTGCGCAATGCCTTTCATCAAGGCGCGACCCTCGTTGGCGCCGCTGAGGGCTCCATCTGGACGGAGCGCTACGCCGCGGACGGCACGCTGCGAAACCGCCGCCCTGATGCGGGCGGTGATGGAGGCGCTCTCGATCGCTGCTCGATCTCGGCTTCGCCGGCGACATCGCCTTCCTCTTCGTCTGTGCCGCCGGCGCGCCGATCCGCGCGGTTGGTGGCGCTCAGGGGCGCGGCCACATGGCGAAAGGATGCCGTCGGTCGCGAACTCGCATCAATCAATCTCGCCTCTTGCGGCCGTGTTCTCCTGATCCGTCTCAGGCGCGACCGTCATCACTGTCAGGCAAACTGCTACCCATCGGTGCAGATCGTGCGGAGATCAGATTGCTGCGGTGAGCGGCCCGGCCCGCTCCGATTAGCGCGTTAAAGCCGGAAAGCCTGCAGTCGCAGCCGCTTCGGGCAGCCCAAGAATAGCGGCGCGCAGCCGATCGACGGCGTTCGCGCTCAAGAGTCCCGCGCAATTGGCCTGGAACTTCTCATCAATCTCCTGGTCGCTGAGTGGCGCGCCGGGATCACCCTTCGGCAACAGGACCGTCTCGCTGAAGGCTTGGCCGTCATCAAGCGTGATGGTGACCCGGGCCGGGAACTTCGCCGGGTAGAGCGCGTCGAGCGCCGGATCGGCGATCACCTCGGTGCGCGACAGCACCTGACGGACCAGCGGATCGTGGATGCGCGCTGGCGCGAATTGCGCCTGGGTGAGCACCCGGTCCACCGCCGCGACCGCAATGCAATAGGGCACCGAGACCCGCGCCGCCATGACCGAGCCCACCTCTTTGGATGAGAAGTGGGTGCTCACCGTCGTGTAGGTTTCATTGGTGACGCGCGCGATCCGCGCCGGATCGATCGCGTGACGCTGCACGATGGCAAGCGTCGCCTGGATTGGCGAATGGCTGGCGAGAATCGAGGGGAAGAACTTGAAGCCGTTCTGCAGGATCTCCCATTCGGCACCGAGGCCGGCAGTGAGGGCCTCCAGCTTGGGCTCCAGGGAGAAGGCGTTGAGATAGCCCTTCGGGTGTTCCAGAATTGTCGGCGGGCTGGTGGCGCCGAGGCGGGCCAGCTGCGCCGAAAGCACCCCGTTCAGCGCGGCCTTGCCGGGATGGATGCTCTTGGTCATGTCGCCGGATTCGAAGAAGGTGTTGAGGCCGGCGGCCTGAGTGCCGGCGAGGCCGAGCGCCATGCGGGTCGCCGCGGCATCGAGGCGAAGCGCCTTGGCCGCCGCCGCGGCAGCGCCCAAGGTGCCGTTGGTCGCGGTCGAATGCCAGAAGCGGTAATGCGTCGGCATCACGGCCATGCCGACGCGCACCGCAACCTCATAGCCCGCGACCAGGGCGACGATCAGGTCGCGGCCGGAGAGGCGCTCGGTCTCGGCGAGGGCCAGCGCCGTCGGCACGACGACGGATCCGACATGGAGGAGGGCGCGCTTGTGGGTGTCGTCGTTGTCGGCGGCGTTGATGAGGATGCCGTTGGCCAGCGCCGCGAAGGCCGGCTGCGCCACAACGTCTGGAGCGCCGATGACGCCAGCGCCAGGCGAAGCAGGGTAGAGGGTCGCAATGTCGCGGGCGATGCGGGCCTTCTCGGGATCCTCGGTCCAGGCCGAGACCGCGCAGCCGACGGCATCCAGGATGAGCCGACAAGCCTGGCTGACGACCGCTTCGGGCAAATCCTCATACCGGAGCGTGGCGACGAAATCGGCCAGTGCCTTGGTGGTCATATGGTTCCCTTGCTTGCCATGCGTCAGTTGATCGCGGCGCCGGAGAGGCGCACCAGCCGGGCCCATTTCGGGATCTCCGCGGCCAGGAAGGCCGCCAGCGCCTCCGGCGTGCCGCCGATCGGCTCGGCGCCGCCCTCGCGCAGCAGCCGGTCCACCGTCGGCGTCCGGAGCGCGTGCCGCAGCGCTTCGCCCAGCCGCGTGGCGATCGGGGCAGGCAGGCCGGCCGGGCCGAACAGCGCCTGCCAGGAGACGAGGTCGAAGCCCGGCGCGCCGGATTCAGCGAAGCTCGGCACCGCGGGCAGCAGCGCCGAGCGCGCGGCGGAGCTGACGGCCAGCGCGCGGGCGCGCCCATCCAGCGCGAACTGCGCGGCGGTGATAATGTTGTCGATGACGACCGGCACCTGGCCCGCGGCGAGCGCGGTCAGCGCCTCGCCGCCGCTGCGGTAGGGCACATGTTCCATGGCGATGCCGAAGGCGTCGCCGATCATGGCGCCGGTCAGGTGCGGGGAGGAGCCGACGCCGGAGGTGCCGAACTGCACGCCGACCTGCGTCTTCGCCCAGGCGACGAATTCCGCGACGCCGCGCGCCGGCACCGCATTGCCCAGCAGCACCAGGTTCGGCTGCTGCTGGATGAGGGAGATCGGCGTGAAGCTGGCCTCCGGGTCGTAGGGCAGGCGCGCGCCGAACAGCGCCTTGTTGATGGCGTGCGAGCCCGTCGCGCCCATGCCGATCGTGTAGCCGTCCGGCGCCGCGCGAGCGAGGATGGCGCTGCCGACATTGCCGCCGGCGCCGGCCCGGTTCTCGACCACCACCGGCTGGCCCAGGAATTCGGCCATGCCCGGCGCCAGTGCCCTGGCCAGCAGATCGGCGGAGCCGCCCGGCGCATAGGTGACGATGAAGCTGATCGGGCGCGCCGGCCATCGCTCCTGCGCGCGCGCCGCGGAGCCGGTGCCGAGCAGCGATGCCGCCGCCAGGCCGTGGAATGCGCGCCGCCGAAGCGTCATCATGCAGCCTCCGACATCAGGAAATCCGGACCTCGTCCCATTCGCGGGCGACATAGGCGAGGCGGTCGCCGGTGTGGACGACGGGATCCCGCCGCAACCCCAGGATGAAGACGTCCCGCGGCAGGCAGATGGGCGGCAGCGCCTCGCCATAGGCGTCGCAGAGGCGGAGCAGCGGCGTGCCTGCGGCGGCGACCGTGCCGATAGCCGCCGCCTGCCGGGCGAAGCCGCCGCGATCGGCGGTGACGTGGCCGCGCGCGGTCACCCGGCGCAGCGTCGCGGCCAGATCGACGGGCGCATTGGGCAGCAGGCCGAGATCGGCCGCGAGCGAGCGGAAGCCGCGCACCGCCTGGTCGATGAAGGCGGGTTCCGCGCGGCCGCCGCCGCCGAGCTCGATCATGAAGGCGGCGCGGCCGTGTTCGAGGAGCTGATAGTCGAGCGCGCCGGCGATGTTGCCCGGCAGCTCGCCCTGCCCGGGCATCACCGACATGCGGCAGGTCGCCATCGGATGGAAATGCGCGGTCAGGCGCAGCAGCGCCGCTTCCGCCACCACCGCCTTGGGATGCAGCTTGTAGACCGCATAGGGCGCGCTGTCGTAGCGCGTGCCGTGCGAATGCATGTTGACGGTGACGTCGGCATGCGCGGCGATCGGGCGAAACAGCGCCGCCGCCATGCGCTCGGTGGCGAAGCCGTCGGCGCGGCCCGGGAAGGCCTGGTCGAGATCCTCGTCGTCGAGCGTCGTCTTCTTGGTGCGCGCGTCGAGCGCCAGCGGATTGGCGGTGGTGGACAGCACCACGCTGCCGCGGAGTGCTGCCGGGTCCAAACCGTTGATGAAATCGAAAGCGGCCAGGATGCCGTTGATCTCGTCGCCATGGACCTGGCCGTTGATCCAGAGGCAGGGGCCGTCCTGCCGTCCGCGCAGGCCGACGATTGGGATGCCGAGCGGAAGGCCGGAGGCGGTCTGGCCGAAAGGGATGCGCGCCCGGAACCGGGTCCCGGGCGATGCCTCGGCAAATGCTGCGTCGAAGTCCTTCATCCCACCTCGCAAACGCCCTGGGCAGCCTAACCGCCCCTTCCTGGCCAGCGTGGCATGAGGTGGAACATCCGGCGTAACCGTCTTATGCGATGGGAGGCTTCGGGTTTGCCGAACGCCATGGAGGGGGTGATGCGGTTTGATCTGATGGATCTGCGGCTGCTGGTGGCGGCAGCCGAAGCGGGCGGGATCGCCGCCGCGGCCCGCCGCGCGAACCTCTCGACCTCTGCGCTCTCCGAGCGGTTCAAGGCGCTGGAGGACTATGTGGGCGTGGCGCTGTTCGCGCGCGGGGCGCGCGGCTCGACCCTGACCGCGGCGGGCGAGGATCTGCTGGCGCATTCGCGCGCGGTGCTGCTGCAGGCCGATCGTCTGGATGCGGCGGTCAGGGCCTGGCGCGGTCATGCGCGCGGCGAGATCCGGCTGCTCGCCAATTCGACGGCCATCGTCCGCCTGCTCCCCGATGCTCTGGCGCGGTTCCTGGCCGCTTACCCCGAAGTGTCTGTCGATCTCCGGGAAGCCCTGACCGCGGATATCCTGCGCGCCGTCCGGGACCGCAGCGCCGACCTCGGCGTGGTGATCGGCGGCACCGAGTTGGAGGGGCTCGAGGTATTGCCCTTCCAGCGGGAGCGGCTGGTGCTGATCCTCCCGCCCGGGCACCGCTTCGCGGCTCGGCGGCAGATCGCCTTCGCCGAGGCGCTGGGCGAGGCCTTCGTGGCGCTCGACGCCAACGCCGCGATCCAGACCTACATTGCGCGGCAGGCGGAGGCTCTCGGCGTTGCGCTCGCGCCGCGCATCCGCCTGCGCAACTTCGACGCCGTCGCGCGGATGGTGGCCGCGGGCGTCGGCGTGGCGGTGGTGTCGGCCAGCACCGTCACGCGGGCCCTGCGCGACAGCGGCGTGCGGGCGCTGGAGCTGACGGATGCCTGGGCGGTGCGCGACCTCGTCATCTGCCATCTGCCGGGGGAGCTGGCCTCGCCCCTGGCGCGCCGGCTGGCCGCGATGTTGCCTCCCGCCTCCACGGCGTGAACGGTCTTCACAGAGTGAAGCCGACTGCAATGGGACCTCTGCCCGGATTGCGTGAGGCACCTCGACTTCGCCACTTCTGCAGCATCGCCAGAGATGGAGCGGCGAGCCACATCCCATGATCGAGGGCACCTCGAACAGGCCGGTCTCGGCATCATCCTCGTCCAGCACTGGCCGGACGGTGAGGCTCTGCAGCAGGGTGCGTCGGGCGATGTCCTCGGCCAGCTCCTCGATGGCGACGCCGGCATTGATGCGCCGGAGATTCGCCTGGCTGAGCACGAGACGGTTGAAGGGGATGTCGCGCGAGGCGGAGAGCGCGATCATGGGGACGGACGTCGACATGGAGCTTCTCCATGACGGGCCGGCCGGGAGCCTCTCTCCCGACCCTCGACCCGTCACGAAGACCGCCTCGGCCCTCTCACTCTGATTCGACCGCAGGGGCGGCCGGAGTGAGACTTGGCACCTCCGCGCCGGCCGCCGGGCTTGCGTCTCCATAACGGGCCGGCCGCGAGCCTCTCTCTGTGCCTGCAAACCCGTCACGGAGCTCCGTTCCGTTCTCTCACTCTGCGCCGCCCTCTCTGGCGCGCGCACCATCGGGCTTTCTTGAGCTTCGGTGAGGTCAGCGTCCACGGGCACTGCCACGGCCTGGATGCGCCGGAAGGCCGCGGCTCCGCTCAGGGCTGATGTGAGCCCAGGTCGAAGCGGCAACAGGTCAAGGCTTCGGGCCCACGCTGCCGACAAGGCTCTCCAACTTTTCCCTGGCGGTGGCGTGGCCCGCCGCATCGAGCAGTTCGATCGCCTCGATAGCCTTCTCGCGCCATTTCGGGCCGCGCTCGTTCAATTCCTCCCAAAGGTCGCGGATCTCGTAAGGGCGCTGGTCGCACAACACTGTCAGGAGCTCGCCAGCCTGTCGGAGATCCTTTTGCGCTTTCGCCTGGCTGCCCGGCGTCTGGATCCGCATGCGACTCACGATGAGCTTGTGAAGGCAATAGCGCTCCGGCGAAGGCACATTGATGGCGACTCCGGCGCCGAAGAGCGCAACCGCCTGCACCTCCTCGTAGATGAGGAAGTCGAGGTACCGGAGAGGCTGCGCGTCGGTTTGCAGGGCGGGCAGCGCCACCGGGGACTCGTCATCGGGACCACGGTTGGGCGTCAGCAGGTCCACCCGGTACCTGTCTCCGAGCGCGTAGTGGCACGCTCGGCCGGGCGCGAACACCTCAGGGATGGGCTCGAAGTGCTTGTCCACGCGCCGGAGGATTTCGAGGAATGGCAGGTCGACTTGATCGTCCACCGCGATCGAGATCGCCTCGAACTGAGCGAGGTCGAGATCGTCGGTCCGGACGTTGGTGCTTCCCAGCTTCATCCCAAGAAGCCCCGAATAGGTCTGGTATGCAGTCGTCCCGACAACGACGGCCCTCATCCGGAAGACGCCTGCGTCGGACAAAGCCTCCAAGATGCGCCCGGTCCTCGCATCAGGCCCCTGCATGCCGGTCCTGATGAGCGCCGAGACCAAGGCGCGGCGCTGCTTGTAGCTGTCCTTCGCGACGCGGTGCTCGGCGATCCGATGCTGGAGCTCGGGACTGTCCAGTCCGACATAGCGGTCACGCCGCGCGGAGCCATTCACCATGGGGGGCCGGAAATACCAGTACTCCCGGCCGCTGATGGCGCGCTTCACGAAGATCCCAGCGGGGTCATCGAAATCGGCCGTCAACCGACCAAGGTGGGCCCGTTCCACCAGCTCGGCGTACATGGTCTGGATCGGCAGGGGCATCTGGGCAGGCATCGGTACCTCCTGGGGGAGATGGTACCATCCTTACACACAATTTGCACTTTGTGTGTAAATCCTTTATTATCAAGAGTGTACCACCTATAGGGGAGCCTTACACGCAATCCGCGAAATGTGTGTAAAGTTATTCCGAGACCGGACTCAGCGCTCCGACAGTCGCGGCCACTCGCGCCAGCCACCGCAGGCTAGGAGGCTGAGCATCATGCTGGTGCCCGCGATGGTCATCCTGGCGCTGATCATCGGCAGGATCAGCCGCTAGGCCAGCCCGGGCAAGCGCGGGGGCGAAGAGGTCCGGGCGCGTGGTGCACCAGAGCGCCTTGCCGCGGTGCTCTCGCCGCTATTCCGGTGGTGAAGAGCGCGGCCGCTGCGCCATCCACGGCCCGTTTTCTCGGGGTGAGCACTCGCCTGTTCCCGGCCGTACTATGGCGCCAGGCGCGGGCTGGCTCATCTATTCAGGATCTGCCGCTCACTGCCCGGATTGCTCCAGGAAAGATGAAGGAGCCTAGCGGGCCACGTCTGATATTTTTACGCGGCGTGCTCCGCGGGAGATTCAGATGGCTTTACGAGACTCGGAAGGCTCTTTGGCGGATGACTGGCGTTCGGACCACGGTGCTAAGCGCCTGGTCATAACCGTGGTCGACAAGCCATCCCCTGCGGCTGCGTACCAGATCCTCGAGGTCGATCCGGCTTCTGGCGAGCGTGTCCCGCTGGCAATCAGCTTTGCGAACTACGTGGACGCATTTGCCGTGAAACGGGCGCTGGATCGGGATTACCGCGCCTGAAGGGCAGCCGCCTCACCATGCGACACCGGCACACATTATGCCTGGAGCGCCTTCGGGCCTGATCACGTCCCATGGGTGGGAAAGGGTCGGCTGGGGAAACCTGGTCAGCTCACTTGTTATTGTACTGCAATCAACGGGCGCGACGAGCACGCTTACACCCGTGGATGTGCCAGGAGGGCGCCCGAAAACAATCACGGGTTGGAGGAGCGTTGTGATCGTGGACGTGTTGAGGCGCCTTCGGTCCGGCTATCGGTTGCTTGGCCGGTGCGACATTCCCGCTCTGTCTGGTGACTCCGTTGAGGTCATGGATGCCGGTGCACGCAAGCGATGGAGCCCCGCCAAGGGGCATAACCTCCCGACGGGCCATCGCTTCCGGGTCCTGCGGGTGCCGAATGGCGGACAGGTGGCGCTGATCCTACTGGACAACGCTAAGCCTGAGGTTCTGCCAGGCTGGGCGCCAGTCAAAGTGCAGCGGGCGCGCTAAATCTTCCCTCGCCAGCCAGACCACCCGGCCGATGAGGTGTATCCAGTCCTGGGCGCGCTCGTAGGCTCCGTGCCTCGGGCTGGTTGTCCGAGATCATCTTGGCCGGCACAGCGGGCTCGCGGCGGTGCAGCGGCTTGGTGGTCCCGCGCTGGACACCGGCGAGCTCCATCACGTCATCAGCGGTGATCGGCGGATTGCCCCGCCCAACCAGCACCGATGCCAAGGCCTGGGCGCATCGAGCGGGCGGCAAGGGCGGCCGGCCGCTGATGGGCACAGCGATTGTTTGAGTCCTGTGCGAAGCTCTATCCGCACCTCGCACACGTCAGCAACCCGCGCTTCTCCCGCGCTGGCGCAACCGCATACCCGCACCGGATGCAGTTCGCACGATCGTCCGCTGTGTCGAAGGGATCGGCGACGCGCCTGGACGCGCCGCGAGCCTGACGCTTGGCGGGAGCCGCGAACAGAGGCGCCGCGGCGAGCGGCTCGACGACTTCTGGTGGCGCTAGGATCCGGGCCGGCGCCGGCATCATGTGGCATATCGGCTTCGAGGGTGCTGCCTCGGCCAGAACCGCTGTCGGCACGACGGGCTTGGTTGCGAAGCCATGCTCCCACGATGCCGCGCGAACCTGTCTGTCGAATCGTGGCTCGCTGAGCGAGGCTGCGGACCGGCCCGATCGGACATGCACCACCTGGACCGTTCTGGTGCCCGTGGCGCCGGCCCGGCCCCGCACGGTCAGCTGCTCGCGTCGGTCCGGCAGCTCTGGGCCACGTTCGAACCGGGCGAAAACATGGTCCTTGTCGAGGGGGGCCTGGCCAGGGGGAAGCCGCTCTGAATCGCTCACCGGCTTCGCGTGCTCTGCGTCATCTTGGAGACGCCGGCCTGTTTGCCATTGCCGGCGCCGCTGGTGGACCGCGCGTCCTTCGGGTTGGTCTTGCCGCTGGCATTTTTGCCGCCGACGGGTGCGCGGCCTGCGGGCGGGAGAGGGGGCATTTTCGCCAAGAGAAAGCCTTTGTTTACTGTGGTTGTTGACAGACCAGGCGCGATGACGCTCGAGGGTGAAGCCGCGGCGGTTACCAGCGGCCCAATCGCTGGAGCGATCGCCGTGCTGAATATCGGCGGTATCGTCGCGCCTACAATGCCACCAATCGATTGCTTAAACCTTGAGGGTGAAATCGCCTAACCCTCAAGCTTCGGAGACAGAGAGGCGCGGCGAGAGCCAAACGCTCTTTCGTTTCGCGGGCAAACCATCAAAGTTCGCGCGCGAATAACGGCGACACCGGCGCTCTCGCGCGGCCTTCGAGAAGAGAGAATGTTCTGAGACAGGAATTCGAACTCTCGATCCCGACCTTGGCAAGGCAGTTCGCGCCGCAGCTCGAACGAGCGATTTGAGATAGCTGCAAATCCCGAAACCACCTCAAGCTGCGACCGCAATTTGAGATCAAATCCGGTCCCCCGCTCCCATACACACGAAGGCGTCGCCCCAGAGCGACAGCGTTTTTTTGCATTTGCGCCCCGGCAAGCCGCCAGAATAACCGTCACCCGTGGCAATGCCGCGAAGCGCCAGCAGCCCGGCGCCGATTTCCCGCCCGCGTGGACCACCCCGACACCAACCGACGCAGTCGGGCTCCTCGCGATCCAGCACGCGGTGCCAAGCATCAAGCGCACACGGCGTAGCTCCTTCGGTCGTTCGGCTCCTTCACTGCGACCGGAATTCAGCATGGAGACCAAACCGCGGGCTCACATGCCAGCCGGAATGCCTCGGAGTGTCGTGATCGGCGTTGCTGCTCCTGGCGTCATCAGGTCCGCTCTGCCCCGGTCGCGACGGTCTCCAGGGTGGCGGATTCACCACCTGCCTCGGCAGCATTTTTCGGCATCCTCATCTAGCGGACGCGGTCATCTGTCTTCGACGGCAGTCGGAGGCGGTCCTGCCGGAACGTCGTATGCCGGCCGCGGCATGGCGGCGGGACCGCCTGCAGGGCTTGCAATCTCCCCGTCGGCTGCGATCCGTGTCTCGCTGAAGGCTGCTCAAACACCCCGGTGGCGGATGTCATATGTCGCAAGGGACGTGCAGAGCGAAGGCAGCGAGGGCATGTCGGGAGGAGGGGGGGCAAGCCGGGCCAAAGCTGTCGCGATCTCCCACGCGCGGGTGGCCAGAACGGACAGCAAGGTGTCGCTCAACCCGTGCGAGCTTTCAGACGCACCCTGCACGAAGATGCGTGGGTGGAAGTCCGGCTGCATGCGCAGACGGTAGTCACGGAGAACGGCGAACTCCTTCACCTGGTCCTCTAGACCTGCGAGCATGGTGTGCCGGATATTGCGCTCATAGCCTGTTGCCAGGATGACGGCGTCGTAGCGTGTCGATTCCGACCCTCCTGTCGTCAGATTGCGGATATCGAGCACGATGCCCTGCGGGCTGGGTGCCGCGGCACAGACTTCGCGCCGGGGGCACAAGGCGAGATGGCGACGACCGGTGACCGTCTGCTGATACAAGATGGCGTAGAGCCGCTCGATCAGCGCCGTATCGACCACAGCGTAGTTGGTGCTGCGGAACTCCTGCAGGATGTCGCGGCGACGTTCCGCCGCCTGGGCAAAGACGAAGTCGGTGAAGTCGGGATTGAAGATCTCGTTGACGAACGGCGTGTCATCCGCGGGTTTCAAGGCCTGCCCACGGAAGAGCAGGTCGATTCTGGCCTCCGGGAAGCGCCCATGCAGGTCGAGGGTGATCTCCGCCGCGCTCTGCCCGCCACCGATCACCGCCAGGCGCAGTTCGGCCGATCGCCGCGCTTCGAACGGTGCGATGTTGTCCAGGTAGCGCGACGAGTGGGTGATGCGTGGGTCCTTCCGCAAAGAGGCGAAGACCGGCGGAATGGACGGCGAGCCACCCAATGCGATGACCGCGTCGCGGGCGTGCCGCGTGATCATGCGCCCCGCGGCGTCCTGCGACGCGATGCGGAGCAGGGCGGGCGATCCGTCGCCGCGATCCAGGTCGATGGCGACGACTTCCTCGCCGTAGAAGCAGGACGCGTCGAACTGCGTGGCTGCCCAGCCGAGATAGTCGTTGAACTCGATCCGGCTTGGAAAGAAACTGCGCTGGTTGATGAAGGCTTCCAGTCGACCCTTCTGATGCAGATAGTTGGTGAAGGTGAAGCGGCTGGTCGGGTCGCGCAGGGTGACGAGGTCCTTGAGGAAGGACACCTGCATGTCGCTGTCCGGCAGCAGCATGCCGCGATGCCAGCAGAAGCTCTCCTGCTTCTCGATGAAATGGGCTTTGGGCGCAGGCATCCCGCGCTGTGCGATGGCATCGAGCGCGATCGCCAGCGCGAGGTTGGACGGACCGAAGCCGATTCCGATGACATCGAAGACCGGCCGGTGGGCAGAGCCGCCGGGCATGGAATTCTCCTGGGGTCAGAGCACCGCGTCGGCGCGGGCTGAGAGGCCGCTCGAAGCGGCCTGCGGGCTCTCTGCCGGCAGCCAGAGTCGATCCTCGAAGAAGCGCTCCCGCAGCAGCATCACGAGTGTGGCGCGCTTGTGCGGGAAGGAGAAATTCTTGATCCGGGCGAAGCCCGATCGTTCGAGGTTGCGGAGCTGCTGATGATGGGCCGCCGCCGGCTCGCCGACGATCCGTTGGGTCCGGCAGTCGTCGAGAAACATGTAGTGCATCAAGGATGGCAGCCAGGCGCTGATGAAATCGCGCCCGCGGAAAGCATCCTCGCCCACCACGACATGCCACCCGCGATCGTAGTCGGCCGCGTCGTAGAAGGGGGCCAGGCGGTTCTCTTTCGCCCAGTACAGTTCGAAATAGCCGAAGGGCGCATCGTCGAAGCTGCCGACGAGCGGCAGCATGTGAGGGTCGGCGATCAGCGTCGACAGGTATTGCCGGTGATGCTCCAGCGACCCGGCTTCATTCCAGAAGGCATCGACGCGCGGGTCATTCATCCATCGGTGCAGCAGCGGCAGATGATCCTCGAGCGTCGCGGCGTGGAAGCGGATCGTCTGGGCCAGCCAGGGAATGAAGCGCGCATAGACCACGCCGGATGGCTTCGGCGGGCGCTGCGGATGACGCCTGTCGCCGGTCATGACGTAGCGCTGCGCGAAGGGTGACCGTGTCCGACCGATCCATGGGCCGGGCTGCTGCATGAACATCTCCGGCAGGATCAGCGGGAAATCATCCTGGAAGGTCACGACGCCGTCCTCACCGAGCCGCTGGAGCAGCTGTGGAGGCGTCGCGACATCAAGCAGCAGCCGCTGCATCGCCGGTTGCCGAGCAAGCACCGCCTCGATCGCCGCCATCGTCATGATGGCGGCGTCATCCAACCCATCCGGCAAGGCGAGCGGCGACAGGCGGCCGATCGTCGTGTCCAGCCGGAATGCCGCAGGCGGGGCATCGCGCCGCTGCACCTGCAGGTAGCCCGCGTCGACAGCAACGGTCAGCGAAAGGCCTGGCCCTGCGAGGAAGCGGTTGCCTTGGTCCTGGGGACGGACGTGCGCTTCTGCAGTCATTGCGACCTTCATTCCCGGGCCTTGGGGTGACGCCATCGACAGACAACGAGAGGGCGGCCAGACATTTCTGCGAATGACTCGCATTGTCAAGTCGAGGACGGAGTGCTCCCGTATCCGTGTTCAGAACAGAACACAGCCCTCGCGCTGCCATCGTTCTGCAATGGTGCATGCGACCGCCTATGGAAAAGAGCACCAGAGCGATCGCGACAGGTGCCCCGATGCTGTGCCTGCAGTCCCTTGGATTTGGCACGGTGGCCGCGAAGCTCTCGCTTCCGTGTGATTCCCTAATCGAAGATTGTGCCCATCACGACGCCGTGCTTAGACATGCAAGTGCGAGTCATTATCATGTGACTGCCGATCGACGCTCGACCGATCGAAGGGCCCGTGCGGGCCGTCGCGGGTGCGCAGTAAGGGACAGCCATGTCAGTTTTCGACAGCGATGACGTGACCTTCCAGGTCGTGGTGAATCACGAGGAGCAGTTCTCGATCTGGCCGGGCTTCAAGGAGATCCCTGCGGGGTGGACCGCGGTGGGTGTCGCCGGCACCAAGCAGGAGTGTCTGGCGCATATCGATCAGCGTTGGACCGATATGCGTCCGTTGAGCTTGCGTCTGCATATGGACCAGCAGGCCTCCCGATCGTCGACCGAGGCTTAGGGTCATGGCGCCGACGCGCCTCCCGCTTCTGTGCCTTCCCTATTCGGGCGCCAGCGCGACGGTCTACGCGCGCTGGCGGCGCAGCCTGCCGGATTGGGTGACGGTCAAGCCGATCGAATTGCCGGGCCGGGGTGAGCGCTCCGACGAGCCGCTCTGGACCGATCCGCACGGGCTTGCCGCCTTCCTGGCGGCGGAGATCGCGCCGACGCTGAGCGCGCCGTATGCGCTGTTCGGCCACAGCCTCGGCGCGCTGCTCGCCTTCGAGCTGGCGCATGCGCTGATGGAGCGGGGTGTGCCCGCACCACTGCTGCTTTTCGCCTCGGGTACGGAAGCGCCGGCCGTGCGCGACGATACCGCTTCACGCCAGCCACGCAGCGACGAGGCTCTGAAGGCCGAGTTGCGCGACTTGCAGGGTACGCCTGAAGAAGTGCTGGCCGATGCCGATCTCATGCGGCTGACCTTGCCAGTGTTGCGGGCGGATTTCCTCATGTGCGGCCACTACGCCTATCGACCGCGCCCGCCGCTGCCCTGCCGCCTGCACGTGCTGGGTGGTCGGCAGGACAGGGCCAGCCGTGTTGCGCTCGAGGCGTGGGGGCGTGAGGGGACGAGCTGCACGATCGACATTTTCGAAGGCGGCCATTTCTTCATCCACGACCAGCGCGCCTCGGTGCTGCAGGCCATCCAATCCAGCCTGGAGCGGGAGATGCAGCACGCGCCCGCCCTGGCCGGGCTGGTCCCGACCTGATCGGCGGGACGGCCTCCTGACATCACTGTCCGGCCGCGACGCGGCCGCCGAATGCGAGGGACTTCGCGATGCACACGGTGAAGCCGGATGCCTTTGTCCTGCGTCCCCTGGCCGAGGCGCAACCGCTGCCGATGCTGGTCGAGGTGCCGCCTGGCCTGCCAACGGAGCAGGCGCTGCCGCTGGCGCGCGAGATCGCCGACCGCGACCTGTCCCGCTATGGCGGGTTGATATTCCGCGGCCTGGCGCTCGACGGCGCTGATGGCTTCCGGGGCTTTGCGGCCGGCTTCGGCCATCCGCTGCTGACCTATGAATTCGGCTCGACGCCGCGCAGCAAGGTGACGCAGGGCGTCTACACCTCCACGGAGTACCCACCGCACCAGCACATCCCGCTGCACAACGAGCAGGCCTACACCCGCGACTGGCCGATGAAGATCTGGTTCTACTGCATGCAGCCGGCGCCGGAGGGAGGCGAGACCCCGATCGCCGACAGCCGCGCCATCTACCGCCAGATGCCCCCCGCCATCCGCGAGCGCTTCGCCGAGCGCGGCCTGATGTATGTGCGCAATTTCGGCAATGGGCTCGACCTACCCTGGCAACAGGTCTTTGGCACCGAGGACCATGCCGAGGTCGAGGCCTATTGCCGCCGCCACGCCATTGCATGCGAATGGAAGGAGGATGGCGAGCTGCGGACACGGCAGATCTGCCAGGGCGTCGCTCGTCATCCGGCGACGCAGGACATGGTCTGGTTCAACCAGGCGCATCTCTTCCATGTCTCGAACCTCGAACCGGAAACGCGCGAGGCGCTGCTGGAGATCGTCGATGAGGAAGATCTGCCGCGCAATGTTCTCTATGGCGACGGCACGCCGATCGGCGATGGCGTGCTGTCCGAAGTGCGCGCCGTGCTGGACGCGCATCTGATCAGCTTTCCGTGGCAGGCGGGCGACGTGATGATGCTCGACAACATGCTGACGGCGCATGCGCGCGCCCCGTTCAAGGGGCCGCGCAAGGTCATCGTGGCCATGGCGGAAGCGCACGGCCAGCACTGAACCGCAGCGCGGCTTGCCGCAGGCACAGGTCATCGGCTCCATGTCTGATCATTCTCTGGCAGGTCGGCTTGCCGGCCACGCGGCCATGCGGCCGACATCCCTGGCGATCCGCTTCCTCGATGGCGATGCGGCGCCGGTCGACATCGCCTATGCGGCGCTGGATGCACGCAGCCGCGCTCTGGCGGCCCGACTGCATGGGCTGGTGCCGCGAGGCGGTCGCGCCATGCTGCTGCTCCCGAGCGGCATCGACTATGCTGTGGCCTTCTACGCCTGCCTTTACGCCGGCGTGATCGCCGTACCGGCCTACCCGCCGGGCAGCAGCCGGGTCAGCCAGGACCAGCGGCTGCGTGGCATGATGCTGGATGCGCGACCGGCGGTGATCCTCACGACGCGTCTGCTTTTCCCGGCGATCGAAGCCTGGGGCGCCGCCGGGGATGCACCGCTGCTGGCGGTGGAGGATGTGGCTCCCGTCGCGCCTTCCGGCTGGCGTCCCGTCATGGCTGATCCGGCGGCGATCGCCTTCCTGCAATACACCTCCGGCTCGACGGCCCGGCCCAAAGGTGTCTGCGTCACGCATGCCAATCTGCTGGCCAACGAGGCTGCGATGGCGGCGGCCTTTGGCGCGACGCCGGAGGATGTCAGCGTTAGCTGGCTGCCCTTCTATCATGACATGGGACTGATCGGCGGCCTGCTGCTGCCGCTCTATGTCGGCTTCTCCGTGACCCTGATGTCGCCCCAGCGATTCCTGGAGCGGCCGCGCCGTTGGCTGGAGGCGATCAGCCATGCGGGTGCCACTATCAGCGGTGGCCCGGATTTCGCATTCCGCCTGGCCGCCGAGCGGGTTCCGGACGCAGCGCTCGGCAATCTCGATCTGCACCGCTGGCGCGTGGCCTTCTCGGGCTCCGAACCGGTGCGTGCCGCGACGCTGGACCGGTTCGCGCAGCGCTTCGCGCCGACGGGATTCGATGCTCGCGCATTGAACCCCTGCTACGGCCTGGCCGAGGCGACGCTCTTCGTCACCGGCGGCAGGGCGATGACCGGGGCGCGCATCATCAGTCTCGATCCCGCCGCTCTCGGGCGGGGAGAGGCATTGCCGACGGAAGACGGCCTGCGCTCGGTGGGATGCGGCGAAGTCCGGACAGACCATGCGCTCCGGATCGTCATCGACGACGTGCCGGTTGCCGATGGCGTCATCGGCGACATCCAGGTTGCCGGCCCAAGCCTGGCACAGGGCTATTGGCACAACGAAGCCGCGAGCCAGGCCGCCTTCTTCGAGGAAGCGGGCCGGCGCTGGCTGCGCACTGGCGATTTGGGTTTCCTGAGCGACGGCGCATTGCATGTCACCGGCCGCCGGAAGGACATCCTGATCATCCGCGGGCAGAACATCTACCCACAGGATGTCGAGCAGGTGATCGAGGAGGCGTTCGAACCGGCGCGGCGCGGCCGCATCGCCGTCTTCCCCGTGGAAGCCCAGGGGCGCGAGGCCATCGGCGTTGCCGTTGAAATCGGCCCGCTGGCACGACGCAAGACCGGCCCGGCAGCGCTGGCCGAGGCGATCGGCCGCATCGTTCTGCGGCATTGCGACGAATTCCCCGCCTTGGTGGCGTTGCTGCCGCCGCACGCCATGCCGATGACCACCAGCGGCAAGCTGCAGCGCTCTGCCTGCGCCGCCGGCCTGGCGGATGGCACGCTCGACGCCTTCGCGGTGCTGGAGAGCGGGAAGTTGCGCGAGCCGCCTGCCACCATGCCGGGGACCGCGGTGCTGGATGTCGTGGCGGCGATGTGGTGCCAGGCGTTGGAGCGTGACCAGGTGGCGCCCGAGGATGATTTCTTCATGCTCGGCGGCAGCTCGATCGGCGTGGCCGAGGTGGCGGCGGCCATCCAGGACCGGTTCGGCATCGCGATCGATGCGCGGCTGCTCTTCGAGCTGCCGCGACTCGGCGATTTCGCCGCGAAGCTGGCATCACTGCTGGCCGCCGCCGGCCCGCCTGCCAGCGCGCCGGCAGCGGTTCCGCCGGGCACGGCGCTGCCGCTCTCGCATGCGCAGGAGCGGCTCTGGTTCCTCTGGCAGATGGAGCCGGCGGGCACCGCCTACAACGTCGCCGCCGCCATCCGCCTCACGGGCGATCTCGACCCAGCCCGCCTGCAGGGCGCGCTGGTGCAGGTCATGCAACGGCATGCGGTGCTGCGCACCACCTTCCACGCCGGCGAGGATCGCCCGCGGCAGCAGGTGCGGGACGATGCCGCGCTGATCTTGCGGCGACGGGAGCTGCCATTCGCGGTGGAGGATCGCGCCCCGGCGCTCGCCGCGCAGATCGAGGCGGAGCTGGCGGTGCCGTTCGATCTGTCCGCCGGGCCGCTGCTGCGGGCGGAGCTGCTGCGCTTCGCCGCGGACGACCATGCGCTGCTGCTGGCCGCGCATCACATCGTGGTCGACGGCCTGTCGATGGAGGTGCTGCTGGACGATCTGGCGGCGTTCTATCGCGCGCCGGAGGCGGAGAACCCGCCGCTGCCGATCCAGTTCGGCGACCACGCGGCCTGGCAGCGCGACTGGCTGCGCGCGGGCGAACAGGACCGCCAGCTCGCCTATTGGCGCGCGACGCTGGGCGATGAGCATCCGGTGCTGACGCTGCCGCTGGACCGGGCGCGCCCCGCGACACAGAGCCATCGTAGCGCGGTGCTGCGCCACAGGCTTGACCCGGTGCTGACCGCTGCGCTGGGCCGGGTGGCGGCGCAGCACCAGGCGACGCTGCCGATGCTGCTGCTCAGCGCCTATCAGCTGCTCCTGCATCGCTATTCCGGGCAGGCGGAGGTGCGGATCGGCATCCCCGTGGCGAATCGCCAGCACGCCGCGGCCGCGCGACTGATCGGCTGCTTCGTCAACACGCTTGTCTTCCCGGGCCGGCTGGATGGTGCCGCGCGCTTCACCGGTCTGCTCGCCCGCAGCCGCCGGCTGATGCTCGATGCCCTGGCACATCAGGACCTGCCTTTCGACGCGCTGGTCGATGCCCTGCAGGTGCCTCGCAGCCTGGCGCATAACCCGCTGTTCCAGGCGAAGTTCAACTACATGGCGGCACCCGCCGCGATCGATCTGGCGGCCGGGCTGCGCGCGGAGATGCAGCAGCCCGGCCAGGGCGGCGCGCATTTCGATCTCGCGCTGGATGTCACGCAGGATGAGGCCGGCCTCGACCTGGCCTTCCAGTACGCGGTGGACATCCTCGGCCCCAGGACGGTCGGGCGCATGGCGGCGGATCTCGCCGCCCTTCTGCACGCGGTGGCGGCGGAGGCCGATCTGCCGCTGCAGGCGCTGCCCTGGCCGGACACGGCGCCAGTACCGGTGGAGGCGCAGGCCTTCCCGCAGGCGACGCTGCTGCCGCTGCTGGCGGCGGCTGCGGCCGGCCGCGCGCCGCTGCCGGCGGTGGATGACGGGCAGGTGCGGCTGAGCCATGGCGCGCTCTGGGCGCGTTCCGACGCGATCGCGGGCTGGCTGGCGGCGCGTGGCATCGCTGCCGAGGCGCGCATCGGCATTTGCGCCGATCGCAACGCCGGCTTCGTGACGGCGCTGCTCGGTGTGCTGAAGGCGGGCGCGGCCTATGTGCCGCTGGATGCGTCCTGGCCGGCGGCGCGGCTGGCGCAGGTCGCGGCGGCTGCCGGGCTTGCGCAGGTGCTGGCCGATGGCGCCGGGCTGGCTGCGTTGCAGGCGGCGGGCATCCCCGCGACGGCGCTCGCGGATCCCGCGCTGCTGGCCGGGCAGCCGGAGGCGCCGCCGGCGGTCGACCCGCATCCGGGGCAGACGGCCTATGTGATCTACACCTCGGGTTCGACCGGCCAGCCGAAGGGTGTCGCGGTCTCGCATGGCGCGCTGGCCAACTACGTGCAGGCGATGCTGGACCGCCTGCAGCCGTCGGCGGGGGCGATGGCGATGGTCTCCACCCCGGCGGCGGATCTCGGCCATACGGTGCTGTTCGGCGCCCTGGCCTCGGGTGCGACGCTGCATCTGCTCGATGCCGCCACCACCGGCGATGCGGAGGCCTTCGCACGGCGGATGCGCGAGGGCGCGGTGGATGTGCTGAAGATCGTGCCGAGCCATCTGCGCGGGCTGCTGCAGGCGCATGAAGGCGCGGATGTGCTGCCGCGCGGGCTGCTGATCCTGGGCGGCGAGGCCTGCGATCCGGCGTTGGTGGCGGAGGTGCGGCGGCGGCGTCCGGAGTGCCGGATCGTCAACCACTATGGGCCGACCGAGACGACGGTGGGCGTGCTGACGCACGAGGTTCTGACGGCGCCGGAGGGGGTGATCCCGGTGGGGCGGCCATTGGCCAATCTGCGGGCGCATGTGCTGGATGCGGGCTTGAACCCGGTGCCGCCAGGTGTGGCGGGGGAACTCTACCTCGGCGGGCCGCAGCTGGCGCGTGGCTATCTGGGCCAGCCCGGTCTGACGGCGGAGCGCTTCGTGCCGGACGCCTATGGGGAGCCGGGCGAGCGGCTGTACCGCACGGGGGATCGGGTGGTCCGCGGTGCCGACGGGCTGATCCGCTTCCTCGGCCGGGTGGACGAGCAGGTGAAGATCCGCGGCTACCGGGTGGAGCCGGGCGAGGTCGCGCGGGTGATCCGCCAGCAGCCGGGCGTGCAAGATGCTGTGGTGCTGGCGCAGGACGGTGCCTCGGGCCAGCAGCTCGTCGGCTATGTGGCGGGCCAGGTGGATGGTGCGGCGCTGCAGGTGGCGTTGGCGGCGGCGCTGCCGGACTACATGGTGCCGGCGCGGCTCGTCGTGCTGGAGCGGCTGCCGCTGACCGCGAACGGCAAGGTGGACCGGCGCGCCTTGCCTGCGCCCGCCACCGGGCCGGACCGGGCCTTCGCCGCCCCGCCGGGGCCGGTGGAGGAGGCGCTGGCGGCGGTCTGGCAGCAGGTGCTGCGGCTGGATCGCGTCGGGCGCGACGACAATTTCTTCGAGTTGGGCGGGGATTCGATCCTGAGCCTGCAGGTGATTGCGCGGCTGCGCAAACGCGGGATCCGGCTGACGCCGAAGCAGATCTTCGAGAAGCAGACGATCCGGCAGCTGGCACCGGTGGCCACCGCGGTGCGCGGCGCGGCGGCGGCGCCGGTCGCGGCCGGGCCGCTGCCCTTGCTGCCGATCCAGCAACGCTTCTTCGCCGAGGTCGCGGAGGATCGGCACCACTGGAACCAGGCGATGCTGCTGCGGCCGCGGGCCCGGCTCGAATGGGCCGCGGTGGAGGCGGCGCTGCTGGCGCTGGTGGCGCATCACGAGGCGCTGCAACTGCGCTTCCGGCAGGACGGTGGCAGCTGGGTGGCGGAGCCTGGGCCGGTGCCGGAGGGAGCGGCGCTGCTCTGGCGGCGCGCGATCACCGACGGCGCGGCGATGACGGCGGTGGCCGAGGCGGCGCAGCGCAGCCTGGACCTGTCCGCGGGGCCGCTGCTGCGGGCGGTGGGCTTCGATCTGGCCGATGGCAGTCAGCGGCTGCTGCTGGTGATCCATCACCTGGTCGTGGACGGCGTGTCGTGGCGGGTGCTGCTGGAAGATCTGCAGACCACCATCGACGGCGCAGCCCTCCCGGCACGGACGGAGAGCCATGCCGCCTGGTCGTCGCGGCTGCGTGCCCTGGCCGGGCAATGCGACAGCGAGCTTGCCTGGTGGCAGGCGCAGCGGGTGGCGGAGGGGTTGCCTAGCGACCGCGTCCCGGAAGGCCCCGATCGTCTGGCCGATGCCGAAGAGGTGGTGCTGGAGCTCGATCCAGCGCTGACCGCCGCGCTGCTGCGGGAGGCACCGGCGGCGTACCGGACGCAGGTGAACGACCTGCTGCTGGCGGCGCTGGCGCGGTCGGTGAGTGCCTGGAGCGGGCAGGACGCGGTGCTGATGGAGCTGGAGGGACATGGCCGCGAGGATCTGTTCGCGGCTGTGGACCTCTCCCGCAGTGTCGGCTGGTTCACCACAACCTTCCCGCTGCGGCTCCCGGTCGCGTCGGACACGGGCGCCCTGATCCGGCAGGTGAAGGAGCAGCTGCGCAGCGTGCCGCGGCGCGGCCTGGGCTATGGCGTGCTGCGCGAGCTCGGCAGCGCTGAGGATCGGGCGACGCTCGCAGCACTGCCGGCGCCGCGGCTGCGCTTCAACTATCTCGGCCAGTTCGACGGCAGCTTCGGCCACGGCGGGCGCTTCGCCCTTGCGGACGAGGATATCGGCGCATCCCGCAGCCCCATGGCACCGCTCGGGCCCTGGCTTACGGTGGATGGGATGGTGCGCGAGGGCCGGCTGCGGCTGGGGTGGAGCTACAGCCGCAGGCGGCATGACCGGGCGACGGTGGAGCGGCTGGCGGCGGGGTTCGGGGCGGCGCTGCAGGAGATCGTGGCGCATTGCGGGACTGCGCCGCGGGGTCTGACGCCGTCGGATGTGCCGCTGTCGGGTCTGGATCAGGCGCAGCTGGACGGGCTGGGTCTGGAC
>NZ_JAAGBB010000030.1 GCF_018129085.1 Plastoroseomonas hellenica | reverse complement strand
GGCATCGTCGCCGCCCCGCTCGGTGCCTTCGCCCTCGGCGCCCTCGGGGCGCTCGCCGGCCTCGGCCTCGGCGGTTTCGGCCGCGCCGTCGTCGGCGCCGGCCTCTTCGCTGTCGTCCCCGTCTTCGGCAGCATCGGCGGCGGCCTCGGCAGAGGCCTCGCCGGGCTGGCCATCCTCGCGCCGGCCGCGGCCGCGGCGGCGGCGGCGGCGGCGGCGCCTCTCCGCCTCATCCTCACCACCGCGTTCGCGATCGTCGCGGCGTTCGGCGCGAGCAGGCTCGGTGCCCTCCTCCGCAGCCGCAGCCTCGGCCTCCTCCTCCTCGACCTCCTCCGGCTCCTCGGGCTCGGGCGCATAATCCATGCGCAGCGCCGAGGGCTGGACGGGCAGCGCATCGGCGCTCTGCGCCCGGGTGCGTTCGACGCGCAGCGCCGGCGGGATCAGCGTGTCATCGGGCTGCAGCAGCACCGTCATGGCCCAGCGCGCTTCGATCTGCGCCAGGCGGTCGCGCTTGCGGTTCAGCAGGTAGAGCGCGACCGGCCCCGCCACATGCACGATGATCTCGGCGCTGCGGCGGCGGGCACCCTCTTCCTCGATGGCGCGCAGCACCTGCAGCGCGCTGCTCTCGACGCTGCGGACGAAGCCGCGGCCCTGGCAATGCGGGCAGGTGACCGTGTTGTGCTCGGCGATCGAGGGGCGCAGCCGCTGGCGGCTCATCTCCAGGAGGCCGAAATGGCTGATGCGGCCGACCTGGATGCGCGCCCGGTCGTGGCGCAGCGAATCCTTCAGCCGCTTCTCGACCATGGCATCGTGCTTCGACGATTCCATGTCGATGAAGTCGATGACGATCAGCCCCGCGAGGTCACGCAGCCGGAGCTGGCGCGCGATCTCCTCCGCGGCTTCGAGATTGGTGCGGAGCGCGGTGTCCTCGATATGCCGGTCGCGCGTCGCGCGGCCCGAGTTCACGTCGATCGCGACCAGCGCCTCGGTCTGGTTGATGACGACATAGCCGCCGGAGCGGAGCTGGACGGTCGGCGAATTCATCGCGTCCAGCGCGGCATCGACGCCGTGGCGGGCAAAGAGCGGCGTCGGCTCCCGGTGCAGCCGCACCTTGGAGGCATTGGCCGGCATCAGCATGCGCATGAATTCGCGCGCCTGCTGATAGGCGTCCTCGCCCTCGACGATCATCTCCTCGACGTCGCGCGCGAAGACGTCCCGGATCGAGCGCTTGATGAGATCGGCTTCCTCATAGATCAGCGCCGGTGCGGTGGAGGCGAGCGTCCGCTCGCGGATGTTGTCCCAGAGCCTGAGCAGGTATTCGCAGTCGCGCCGGATTTCCGGCTTCGGGCGGTTGGCGCCGGCGGTGCGGACGATCAGCGACATGCCGTCGGGCAGCCCGACCTCGTCGATCGCCTCGCGCAGCCGCTTGCGGTCGGCAGCCGAGGTGATCTTGCGGGAGACGCCGCCGCCGCGCGGCGAGTTCGGCATCAGCACGGAGAAGCGGCCGGCGAGCGAGATGTAGCTGGTCAGCGCCGCGCCCTTGCTGCCGCGCTCCTCCTTGACGACCTGGACCAGCAGGATCTGCCGGCGGCGGATGACCTCCTGGATCTTGTAGTGGCGCAGGAAGCGCGGCGGGATGCGGCGATCGCGGCCGCCATCGCCCTCGCTCTCGCCATCCTCGCTGTCGGTGCCGGGATCCTCGCCGCCGATCGTCTCGGGCAGCGGCCCCTCCGGGGCGCGGTCCTCCTCGGCGAGCAGCGCCTCGGCTTCGGTGTCGGGCGCCGGCTCGGCGGCGGCGGTGACCCGCTCCGCCTCCATCAGCAGGGGCTGCGCGGTTTCGGGGGCGACAGCGTCTTCCCGCGCCGGCTCGGCCGGGGCCTCCGCGTCGGCGACCGGTTCCGCGGCGGCTTCGGGCGGCGGCTCGATCCCGGGCTCGGGCTCCGCGTGCATGGCGGCGTCGGGGGTGGCCTCGACGGGCGCCGCATCCCCGGGCTCCGCACCTTCGGGTGCCGGGACGACGGAAGGTGCCGCCTCCGCGGCGGCGCGGGGGCGATTGCGGCGCGCCTCGCGGGCCTGGGCGGCGCGCTCCTCGGCTTCGTCGTCCTCGCGCGCCTCCTGGGCCTGCATCTCGAGCAGGCGCTGCCGGTCGGCAACGGGGATCTGGTAGTAATCCGGGTGGATCTCGCCGAAGGCCAGGAAGCCGTGGCGGTTGCCGCCGTACTCGACGAAGGCAGCCTGGAGCGAGGGCTCCACGCGGACCACCTTGGCGAGGTAGATATTGCCCTTCAGCGGGCGGCGATTGGCGGTCTCGAGGTCGAATTCCTCAAGCCGGTTGCCATCCAGCACGACGACCCGGGTCTCTTCCGGGTGGCCGGCATCGATCAGCATGCGCTTGGTCATGGAAAGGAATGCTCCGCGCCGCAGGCCGCGCCGCGCATGGCGACGGGACGAGGGCGGATGAGGGTGGAATGGCCCGAGCGGAGAGGACGCGGCGCGGCGACAGCGTGCGGTCAGCGGCCAATGCGTCCTCCTCTTCTCGGCGGGCCACGGCGGTGCCGGGCCCTGGGTGGGCGCGCCAGATCTCGTTGCCCCTCGGCCCTTCATCCCCCGCCCGGGGCTCCGGGCGGCTTCAGGAGGCGCAGGCGGGCCGGCGGGATGCGGGGTCGCGCTTCGCGCACTCGGCGATCACAGGAGGGATCGGGGAAGCGCGGCACGCGGCGCATCGGGTCGTCCCGCTGCGATGGAGGCGACAGCCGGCCCGGGTAGATCGCGCGCCGCGAATGCCTGCGGCGGCGCGAACCGGGCCTTCCGGCTCCGCGCGATGGGCGCGCGGGTGCTGCCGGACACCTCCACCGGTAGCGGGAGCCGCCGGGGCAAGGCAGCATAGGACCTGCGGCCCCCCGCCACAAGCCGCCGAAGATGCCGGCTGGGGTTGAGACGCCATGTCGGGAAAACCTGGAATCGCCCTGAAATTCATGGCAAAGCATTGTAGCGGAGGCCAGCCGCTATGCCACGCTCAGCCAGACCCACCCTGATCGCCCGCCGGACCCTGCTCGGCTTCGGTGCCTCCCTGCTCTGGCTAGGGACGGCGCCTGCCGATGCGGAGCCGGCACGGCGCGCCCGCGCCCGGCAGCGGAACGCCCGCGCAACCCGGCCGCTGGTGGTGATCGATCCCGGCCATGGCGGGCGCGACCCCGGTGCCATCGGCGGCGCCGGCACGCTGGAGAAGCGCATCGTGCTGGCGACCGCGCTCGAGCTGAAGCGCCAGTTGGAAGCAGGCGGGCGCTGCCGGGTGATGATGACCCGCAGCCGCGACGTCTTCATCCCGCTCGGCGGCCGCGTGGAGTTTGCGCGGCGGCGGGAGGCGGCCCTGTTCCTGTCCGTCCATGCCGACAGCGCCCCGGGCGCACGCGGGGCGAGCGTCTACACCCTCTCCGACACCGCCTCTGATGCCCTCGCCGCGCGGCTGGCGCAACGCGAGAACGATGCGGACCGGGCCGGCGGGCTGCGCCTGCCCTCGGTCTCGCCGGAGGTGCAGCGCATCCTGATCTCGCTGATGCGGCAGGAAACGCGCGAGGGCAGTGCGCGGCTGGCCCGGCTGGCGGTCACCGAGCTCGGCGAGGCGACGGAGCTGCTGCCCAATACCCACCGGCAGGCAGGATTCGTGGTGCTGAAGGCGCCCGAGATCCCCTCCGCCCTCGTGGAGCTCGGCTTCCTCTCCAACAGCACCGACGAAGCGGCGCTGAAACGCCCCGCACATCGGATCCGGCTGGCGCGGGCCCTGGCCCGCACGGTGCATAGTTATTTAAGTTAGGCCTCAAGCGCCGGCGCACGCATGGTTTTCATGGCCTCAAACGCCGGCGGCCGCATCCGCGGCCTTGGCTTGCGCGCTGTCGGGTGCGCACCCAGCGCGGCTGGTGGTCGCGCGCGGGGCCGCATTCGCGGCCCCGGGGCGTCGCTGCGCTCGCCCCGCAGGAACCGTGGCGGCCTGCGGCCGCTCGTGCATTCGGGGCTCGTGCCGCTGGTGTAAGCTGCCGGGAAAGAGAGGATGAGGACGGCGATGCTGCGCAGCATATTGGTGGCGCTGGACGACACGCCGGGCGCGGAGGCGGCGCGTGACCTGGCAATCCGCCTGACGCGCGAAACCGGCGCCGCGTTGAGCGCCGCGGTGGTGCTGGACAGGCCGCACACCAACGATGCCCATGAGGCTGTCCCGCCGGGCGGCGGTGCCTTCAAGGAGCGGCGCGACGCCGCCCGCGCCCAGCGCGCCGAGGCGGAGGCCGCCGCCGCTCTCGCCGCCTGCACCGCGGCCGCCGGCGACCTGCCCTTTGTGACGCTCAGGCTGTCCGACGCGCCGGAGCCGGCGCTGCTCGCCGCCTCCGCGACGCATGATCTGGTCGTGATCGGCCGCGATTCGACCCTCGGACAGGAGGAGACGGAGCGCGGCTTGGCCCCGGTGATCGAGGCGCTGCTGCATGACGGCGCCCGGCCCCTGCTGGTCGTGCCGCCCGGCGCGGCGGCGGGCGATGGGCCGGTGGTGGTGGGCTACGATGCCTCGATCCCGGCGCAGCGGTCGCTGCAGGTCTTCGCGCTGCTCGGGCTGGCGCAGCGGGTGCCCGTCAAGGTCGTTTCGGCCGCCGAGACCGCCCCGGAGGCGCAGGCGATGGCCGAGGAAGGCGCGGCCTTCCTGCGCAGCCACGGGCTGGATGCGGACGCGCTCGCCGTCACCGGTTCGCGCCCGGCCGACCTGCTGCTGGCGGAAGCCGTCGGGCTGAAGGCCAGGTTGCTGGTGATGGGGGCCTTCGAAACCGGCGCGCTGCGCAGCTTCCTGCTGGGCAGCGCCACGCTGCGGCTGCTGCGCGAAGCGCCCTGCCCCATCTTCGTGATGAGTTGAGTAGTGATGCTGAAGCTGCTGGGGCGCCGGAATGCCTACAATGTCCGCAAGGTGCTGTGGCTGCTGGACGAGCTCGACCTGCCCTTCACCCAGGAGGATTGGGGGCGCGGCCATCGCGCCACCGACATCCCGGAATTCCTGGCCCTGAACCCGCTCGGCACCGTGCCGGTGCTGCTGGACGGCGGAGAGGTGCTGCGGGAATCGCATGTGATCCTGCGCTACCTCGCCGCGCGGCAGAGGGCCTGGTCGCTGTATCCAGAGGCGCTGGCGGCGCGGGCGCGGGTCGAGGCCTGGATGGACTGGGTCGCCTATGACATGACCATGCCGATGCGCGGCGCCTATCTCGGCGGCGAGCTCGGGCTCGAGCCCTGGAATCATCCCTGGTGCGTCGAGCAGGGGCGGGCGGAGTACACCCGGCGCATGACGCAGCTCGATGCCGCGCTGGCGGCGGGCGGCCCGCATTTGGCGGGCGAGGCCTTCACCCTGGCCGATATCCCCGCAGGCTTCGTCGTGCATCGCTGGTTCGCGATGCAGGGCTTCGCAAAGCCGGCGCTTCCTGCCCTGGACGCCTATTACGAGCGCCTGTCGGCACGGCCGGCCTATCGCCGGAACATCCGCAACGGGTTGGTGTGAACTAAGTCGGCGGCGGGATCTCGGCCGCCAGCACCTGGCCGGACATGCTCTCGGTGATCAGCAGCGTCCGCCCGTCGGGGGCAAAGCAGCAATTGGTGGGCGTGCGGCCGAAGCCGCGGCAGTCGATCGCGAAGAGCGGCACGCCATGCGCATCGCATCCCCAGACCATGCCGTGGCCGGGATTGGCGATGAACAGCCGGTCATGGGCATCGACCGCCATGCCGTCGGGGCCGGAGGTGCCGGCCGGCACCCGGAAGAACAGGTTGGCCTTGCCGACCTGCGCGTCGCCGCGCAGCGGGAAGCGCCACACCTCGCAGGCACGTGTCATCGCCACGTAGCAATGGGTGCCGGCGCGGTTCAGCGCGATGCCGTTCGGGCTCGGCCCATTGTCGATCAGCCGGTCGATGCGGCCATCGGCATGCAGGCGCAGCACCCGGCCCGTCGGATCCTGGAGCCCGGTCTGCCCCTGATCGGTGAACAGCGCGGCGCCGTTGCCGTCGAAGACCAGGTCGTTGACGCCCTTGAAGCCCTCGCTCAGCACCGTCTCCAGCAACGGCGCGATGCTGCCAGTCGCGGGGTCGAGGCTCAGCAGGCCGTGCCGGTAGTCGGTGATCGCCAGCGCGCCGGAGGGCGCGAGCGCCATGCCGTTCGGCCAGCCCTCATACTCCGCCAGCACCTCCCAGGCGGTCGGGCTGCCGATGATGAAGACCCGGCCGTTCGGGATGTCGGTGACCAGGAAGCGCCCGGCGGCATCGAAGCAGGGCCCTTCCAGGAAGCTGTCCACCGCCGCGCCGCCGCGATTCGCATCGCTCCAGGCGCTGCGGCGAGGCTTGCGCAGCTTCGCCGGCAAGGCGGCGAAGAGCGTGGGGGTCAGGGTGAGCGGCTGGGGAAAGAACATGGAACGGAAGATTGCGTCGCTCTGACACGGCCGGCAAGCCGCCCTTCGCGACACCGCGAGCCGCTCGACGTCTTACAACTCCATGCTTGACGCGCGCCGGCGCGACGCGACATGCAACGCGCAGTCGTGTAAGGATCCGTCCATGCCGCCCACCCCGCTGCGCGCACCCGCCGCAGCCCTGGCCTTTGTTTTGGCCGCCGGGCCTGCCCTTGCGCAGTTCGGGCCGCAGGGGCCGCCGGCCGTCGGCATCGTCACCGCCGATCGCCGGCCGATCACCGAGACGACGGAATTCGTCGGCCGCATCGAGTCGACCGATCGCGTCGGCCTGCGCGCCCGCGTCAGCGGCTTCATCCAGGAGATCGCCTTCCGCGAAGGCCAGGAGGTCGAGCAGGGCCAGGTGCTCTATCGCCTGGAGCGCGCGCCCTTCGAGGCGGAGGTGGCACGCCAGCAGGCCTCCATCGCCTCAGCCCAGGCGACGCTCACCAATGCCCGGATCTCGCTCGATCGGGCGCGCGACCTGCTGCGCACACCGGCCGGCACCCAGGCGCGGGTGGATGACGCGGTCGCGGCGGAACGCACCGGCGCCGCCCAGTTGCTCGGCGCCCAGGCGGCGTTGCGGGCGGCGCAGATCAACCTCGATTACACCGAGATCGCGGCGCCGATCGCCGGCCGCATCGGCCGCACCAACTTCACTCTGGGCAATGTCGTCGGCCTCGATTCCGGGGCGCTCGCCACCATCGTGAGCCAGGACCCGATGCGCGTCGCCTTTCCGATCAGCGCCCGCCAGGCGGGCGAGCTGCGGACGCGGTTCGAGGCCCGCGGCGGCGCCGATGCGGTGCGCGTCCGGGTGCGGTTCAGCGACGGCACGATGTATCCGGAGCCGGGACGGGTGGTGTTCATCGACCCGTCCGTGGATCGCAACACCGACACCTTGCTGGTGCGGGCGCTGATTCCCAATCCGCTGCGCCAGGCGGGCAGCAACAGCCCTGAGGTCGGCGACCGGCCGCTGGTCGACGGCCAGTTCGTCTCCGTCCTGATGGAGGGCGCAGAGCCGGTGCAGGCGATCGCCATCCCCCGCGCCGCGGTGCTGCAGGACCAGCAGGGCAGCTACGTCTTCATCCTCGACGCCGAGAACAAGGCGCAGCGGCGCAACGTCACGCTCGGCCGCGGCCCTGCCGATACCGCAGTCATCGAGCGCGGCCTCGAGGGCGGGGAGCGGGTGGTGGCCGAAGGCGTGCAGCGCGTGCGCCCCGGCCAGCCGGTGAACCCCGCGCCGGTCAGCGCGCCGCCGCCCACGCCAGGCGCGTCTCCTCCGGCCGGCGGGCGGGGCTGAGGATCCATGTTCTCCGCAATCTTCGTCGACCGGCCACGGCTGGCGATGGTCATCGCCATCGTCACCACCCTGGCGGGGCTGCTGGCGATGCTGCGCATCCCGGTCTCCCAGTTGCCGGACATCGTGCCGCCGCAGGTCTCGGTCACCACGCGCTATCCCGGCGCCTCGGCCGCGGTCGTCGAGCAGACGGTGGCGCAGGTGCTCGAGAGCTCGGTCAACGGCGTCGACCGCATGATCTACATGCGCTCGAACAGCGCCAATGACGGCACCTATACGCTCAACGTCTCCTTCACGCTCGGCACCAACCCGGACATCGCGACGGTCAACGTCAACAACCGGGTGCAGGCGGCGCTGGCCCGGCTGCCGCAGGAGGTGCAGCGCAACGGCGTGACGGTGCGCAAGCAATCCTCCGCCGTCCTGCAGTTCATCTTCCTCTACTCGGAGACCGGCGAGCAGACGCCGCTCTTTCTCTCCAATTACGCCACCATCAACATCATCGACCGGCTGGCGCGCGTGCCCGGCATCGGCCAGGTGACGCTGTTCGGCGCCCTCGACTACTCCATGCGCATCTGGTTCGAGGTGGACCGGCTGATCAACCTCAACCTCACGCCCTCCGATGTGGTGGCGGCGATCCAGGCGCAGAACGTCCAGGCGCCGGTCGGCCGACTGGGCGCGCGGCCGTCACCAGACAACCAGCAGTTCCAGTTCAACCTGGAGACCCGCGGGCGCCTGACCACGCCGGAGGAATTCGGCGACATCGTCATCCGCGCCAATGCCGATGGTTCCCTGCTGCGGGTGCGCGACGTGGCTCGGGTGGAGCTCGGCGCCGCCAGCATGGACATCGAAAGCCGCTACAACGGCAGGCCGGCGGTGGCCTTCGCAGCCTATCTCTCGCCGGGTGCCAATGCGGTGCAGGCGGCGACCGCCGTGCGCTCTGCGATGGAGGAGCTGCGCGTCCGCTTCCCTGCCGGCGTCAACTACCGGGTCTTCTTCGACACCTCGGACTTCGTGAACGACACGATCCGCGAGGTCATCACAACGCTTTCCGAGGCCTTCGTCCTGGTCGTCGTCGTCGTCTTCCTCTTCCTCGGCAATATCCGGGCGACACTGATCCCGACCATCGCGGTGCCGGTGAGCCTGATCGGCGCCTTCATCGTGCTGCTGGGGCTCGGCTATTCGGCCAACACCATCTCGCTCCTCGCCATGGTGCTGGCGATCGGCATCGTCGTCGATGATGCGATCGTCGTGGTCGAGAACGTCGAACGCGTGATGGAGGAGGAGCCGGATCTGACGCCGGCCGAGGCCACCAAGAAGGCGATGCGGCAGATCACCGGCCCGATCGTCGCGATCACCCTGGTGCTGCTCTCGGTCTTCGTGCCGATCGGCTTCATCCCCGGCCTCTCGGGCGAGCTGTTCCGGCAATTCGCGGTGACGATCAGCGCCGCGATGGTGATCAGCGCGATCAACGCTTTGACCCTGTCGCCGGCGCTCTGCGCCGTGATCCTCCGGCCGCATCACGGGCCGCGGCGCGGCATCATGGGGCGCGTACTGCGCGGCATCGACTGGACGCGGGACCGCTACGCCGGCGCCGTCTCCCGCCTGGTGCGGGTCTCCTTCCTCGGCATCGTGCTGACCGTGCTGTTCGGCGGCGGCATCTGGTTTCTCAGCACCCGGACGCCGACCGGCTTCCTGCCGCAGGAGGACCAGGGCGCCTTCTTCATCCAGGCGCAGCTCCCCCAGGGCGCCTCCGTCAGCCGTACCCGCGAGGTGGCGCGGCAGGTGGAGGAGATCCTGGCCCGCAACCCCGCGATCGAAGGGACGCTCGCGGTGGTCGGCTTCTCCCTGATCGATGGCGGCGCGCAGTCGAATTCGGTCTTCCTGGTCGCCCGCATGAAGCCCTTCGCCGACCGCACAGCGGTCCAGGCGTCGGTGAACGCCGCGATCGGCCAGGTCTTCGCGCAGGGTGCCGGGATCAGGACGGCGAATGTCTTCGCCTTCAACCTGCCGCCGATCATCGGCCTCGGCACCGGCGGTGGCTTCGAATACATCCTGCAGGACTATGAGGGGCGCTCGACCCAGGACCTGGCGGCGACCATGCTCGGCATGATCGTGGCGGCGAATCAGCATCCGCAACTGACGCAGGTCTTCTCGACCTTCAACGCCTCCAACCCCTCGCTCTTCCTCGATCTCGACCGCGAGAAGGCGCAGGCGCTCGGGCTCTCCATCGCCAGTGTCTTCAGCACGCTGCAGGCGACGCTCGGCGGCTTCTACGTCAACGACTTCAACCTGTTCGGCCGTACCTGGCAGGTGAACATCCAGGGCGAGGCGCGAGACCGCGACGACATCGAGGATGTCTGGCGGATCCATGTGCGCAATGCGCGGGGCGAGATGGTGCCGCTGCGCGCCGTCGCCGACCTGCGCCCCATGGTCGGGCCGCAGACCATCTTCCGCTACAACAACTTCCGCGGCATCTCGATGAGCGGCGCGGGCCGGCCGGGCGTCTCCTCGGGCGACGCTCTGGCGGCGATGGAAGGGCTCTCCACCCGCGTGCTGCCGCCGGGCTACGGCTACGAATGGACCGGCGTCGCCTACCAGGAGAAAGCCGCGGCTGGCCAGACGGTCTATATCCTGGCGCTGGCCGTGCTCTTCGCCTACCTCTTCCTGGTGGCGCTCTACGAGAGCTGGATGATCCCGATCCCGGTGCTGCTCTCGGTCGCCGTCGGCGTGCTCGGCGCCTACATAGCGCTGCTGGTGACGAATCTGCCGCTCGACATCTATGCGCAGATCGGCCTCGTCGTGCTGATCGCGCTGGCCGCCAAGAACGGCATCCTGATCGTCGAATTCGCCAAGGAGCAGCGGGAGGAAGGCGTGCCGGTTCGCGAAGCCGCGGTGCAGGGCGCCAAGCTGCGGTTCCGGGCGGTGATGATGACCTCGGTCGCCTTCATCCTCGGCCTGGTGCCGCTGGTCACCGCCGAGGGCGCCGCGATGCTCTCCCGCCGCGCCGTCGGCACCGCGGTGTTCGGCGGCATGCTGGCGGCCGCGATCATCGGCATCTTCGTGATCCCGATGCTCTATGTCGTGTTCCAGTCGATCCGTGAGGGTACCAAGCGCCGCTTCCGGAGAGAGGCAAAGACCTGAAGCGACAGGGCATCGCGCATGCGCGATGCCCTGTCAGCTTGATCCCCCCTTCCCCATACCGGGGAAGATCGCAGATGATCCTGCGGAAACCAGGGATGGGAGCGCCTGATGGCCAAGTTCGGATTGAGCCAGCCGGTCCGTCGTGTCGAAGACCCGCGCCTGCTGCAGGGGCATGGTCGCTACACGGATGACATCAGCGCCGCGGGCCAGGCCTATGGCGTGGTGCTGCGCAGCCCGCACGCCCATGCCCGGATCCTAAGCATCGACACGGCGCCCGCGCTTGCGGTGCCGGGCGTGATCGCGGCGATCACCGGCGCCGACATGCAGGCGGACGGGCTCGGCGAAGTGCCCTGCGTGATCCCGCTGAAGAACTCGGACGGCACCCCACGCGCCCAGACGCCGCGGCTGGCGCTCGCGACGGATACCGTCCGCCATGTCGGCGACCCCGTCGCCTTCGTGGTCGCCGAGACGCCGGAGGCCGCGCGCGATGGCGCGGAGGCAATCCTCGTCGACTACGATACGCTGCCCGCCACGACCGACCTCGCCACGGCGCGCGAAGCCGGGGCGCCGCTGGTCTGGCCAGGTGTCGCGAACAACATCTGCTTCGACTGGGATGCCGGCGACAAGGCCCGCGCCGACGCGCTGTTCGCACAGGCCGCGCATGTGACCAAGCTGACCATCGTGAACAACCGCGTGGTGGTCGCCAGCATGGAAGCCCGCGCCGCTCTCGCCGAATACGACGCCGCCCGCAACCATTGGACGCTCACTACCAATACCCAGGGATCCTGGCTGCTGCGGCAGTTGCTGGGCGATGTGGTGTTCAAGCTGCCGCAGAGCCATTTCCGCGTGGTCACCCCGGATGTCGGCGGCGGCTTCGGCATGAAGCTCTATCTCTATGCCGAGCACGTGATGGTCTGCCACGCGGCCCGCAAGCTGAACCGGCCGGTGAAATGGGTCTCCGCCCGCACCGAGGCCTTCGTCGCCGACACCCACGGGCGCGACAACATCACGGCCGGCGAGCTGGCACTCGACAAGGACGGCAATTTCCTCGCGCTGCGCACCACGAACTACGCCGGCATGGGCGCCTATCTCTCGACCTTCGCGCCCTTCATCCCGACCGGTGCCGGCACCAAGGTCCTGGCCTCGGTCTACAAGTTCCAGGCGATCCACGCGCATGTGCTGGGGGTGCTGACCAACACGACGCCGGTCGATGCCTATCGCGGCGCCGGCCGCCCGGAGAGCAACTACCTGGTCGAGCGGCTGATCGATGCGGCGGCGCGGGAGACCGGGCGCGACCGCATCGCGCTCCGGCGGCAGAACATGGTCCCCTCCTCCGCCATGCCCTATGTCAGCGCGATCGGGCAGCGCTATGATTCCGGCGAATTCGCGCGGCTGATGGACGTAGCACTCGAGAAGATCGACTGGGCCGGGTTCGAGGCGCGGCGCGCGGCATCGGCGAAGCAGGGCCGCAAGCGCGGCATCGGCCTCGCCTACTACCTGGAAGCGACCGGCGGCTCGGCCACCGAGAATGCGAAGGTGGTCTTCGCCGAGGACGGCTTCGTCGACGTCTATGTCGGCACCCAGTCCACCGGCCAGGGCCATGAGACGGCCTATGCCATGCTCACCAACCACGAGCTCGGCATCCCCATGGAGAAGATCCGGGTGAGGCAGGGCGATTCCGAGACCCTGCCCGACGGCGGCGGCACCGGCGGCGCCCGCAGCCTCTATTCCGAAGGCCAGGCGATCCTGGTCACCACCGCGAGCGTGGTCGAGAAGGGCAAGATGGCCGCGGGCGAGGTGCTGGAAGCCGCCGTCGCCGACATCGAGTTCGCGCGCGGCAGCTTCAGCGTCGCCGGCACCGATCGCGGCATCGGCATCCTCGATCTGGCGGCGACGCAGCGCGCCCGCGTCGCCAAGGGCGATAGCGCCATCCTGCTGGATACGCAGGAGACGGCCGAGATCAAGTCGCACACCTTCCCGAACGGCTGCCACGTGGCCGAGGTCGAGATCGACCCGGACACCGGGCTCATCACCATCCCGCGCTACATCGTCGTCGACGATGTGGGCCATGCGCTGAACCCGCTGATCGTGCGCGGCCAGGTGCATGGCGGCGTGGCGCAGGGCATCGGCCAGGCGATGCTGGAGCGCACCGCCTATGATCCGGACAGCGGCCAGCTCCTGTCCGCATCCTTCATGGACTATGCCCTGCCGCGGGCGGAGGACCTGCCGGACATCGATGTCGACCTGGTCTCGGTCCCCTGCGAGACCAATCCGCTCGGCGTGAAAGGCGCCGGCGAGGCGGGCGCGGTGGGCAGCCCGCCGGCGCTGATCAATGCGATCGTGGATGCGCTGTCGGTCGCCGGCGTGAAGCACATCGACATGCCGGCGACGCCGGAGATCGTCTGGAGGGCGTTGTCGGCGGCCAAGGCCGCCTGATTTTTTGTGACCTCAAGCGCCGGCGCCGGCATCCGCCGGCTTGGCTTGCGCGCGGTCGGCGGAGCACCGGCGGGTAAAGTCGGTCGCGCGCGGGCCGCATTCGCGGCCTCGGTCTGCATCGGCTGACGCCTCGCAGCCCGGCCTTTCCAAGGGCGGCCTACGGCCGCGGGGCACTTGCCCCTGGGGGACCTGCGAACAAGGGCGGCGCCTGACAACGCCGCCCTTTCCCTGTCAGGGGAAGGTCAGGTTGGTGACCTCGCAGAGGTTCAGGCGCCGACGCTCCTGCGCCTGGTTGTTGTCGAAGACGACGCGCACGTCATAGATGCAGTCGCCCTGCGGCAGCCGGACCGGGTAGGTGCGGCCGGTCGCCACCATGTCCTGGCCCAGCCGGTCGTCACCCCAGTTGCTGTCGGTGGAGAGTGAGGCATAGAGCTCCCGGATCGTGCGGCCGGTGTTGTTCACGAGGTTGAAGGACGGGTTGCCCTGCGGGCTCTGCGCCGCCGGGCCACTGCCCGGCTGCCCGCCGCCCGGCTGGCCACCACCGGGCTGACCACCGCCCGTCTGCTGCCCGAAGACCACGTCGGTGAGCTGGCAGGTATTGACGTTGCGGCGCTCCTCGGAGCGACGGTCCTGATAGACGACCCGGATGTCGTAGACGCATTCGCCCGGCGGCAGGCGGAGGGCGTAGCTGCGGCCGTTCGGGATCACGTCGCGCCCCAGCCGGTCCACGCCCCAGTTGCTGTCGCTGGAAGGAGAGGCATAGGCCTCCATGATGGTCTGGCCGCTGCGATTGACCAGATTGAACGAGGGATCGTTCGATTGCGCCAGCGCAGGCAGGGCGGATAGCCCGAACGCGACGGCGGCGAGGACGAAACGACGAAGCAGCATGCGGGCAATCCTCCTGGCTCCGGGCCGGACGCTAGCGCAGGCGGAATGAAATCGCCACGCCCCCGCTCATGAGAAAGCCGCGACCTTGGATTCCAGCTCCGTGAGCGCGGCGGCGAGGGCGGCCACCATCGCGGCCGCCGCTGCCGCCGGCGCGCCGCCCTCCAGCGGTGCCGCGCCCTCGATGGTGAACTGGCCCACCACCCGCCCGGCATCGCCGCCACCTTCGGACAGCATGACCGCGGTGATGCCGGCCCGGGCGCGACGCGCGGCCGGCTCGGCGATGAGCGCCGTCAGCTCGGTCTCCAGCACGAGATCGGGCCGGGCCCGGGAGCCGGAGACGACGACGGCGGAGAACAGGCCGGATGCCCCCAGCCAGCGCCGTATCGCCTCCTCCGCCAGCTCCGCGGGGGGCGCGGCCCATTCGTTGTAGAAATCGGCGCTGATGGTGCCGTCGGCGCCGAGCGTCCTGAGGCTGCGGCTGTCGAGGCCAGGGGCGGCGCGCATCACCCGCACCAGCAGCACGCGCCGGCCGCGCCGTCGGCCAGCGCCGGCCGGCCGCTCCGGCACCAGCGGGAAACGGCGCGCCTCCACATGCGGGCGGTCGGGCAGCACGCTGCAGGCGGGCAGCGCGAGCAGGGCAGCGATGAGGCTTCGGCGAAAGGGCATGTCAGCGGCGTTCCGGCGGCGGTGGCGGCGCGCCGAAGATGGCCTGGGACGGAGAGCGGCGCAGCATCTCCGTGGTGTCGCGCAGATTGGCGGCGGTCGCGCGCAGGTCGCGCAGGATGGGCCCGAGATCGGCCTGGGTGTCGGTGGTCGCGACCCGGGCGGCGCGCACGGTCGCCTCCAGCGACTGCATCACCGCAGGCAGGCGGGCCAGCGCATTGCGGATATCCGGGCCGCTGAAGGTGGCCTGCACCGTGCCGGCAGCGTCGCGCACGCCGCCGGCGGCGGCGCGCAGCTCGCCGAGCGTCTGGTTGATATCGGCGCCCGTCACGGTCTCGCGGAGCGTCCGCAGCAGCGTGGACGCGTCGCGCAGCGCCTGTGCCAGGTCGCCATCCACCACCTGGCCGCGCAGATCCCCGACCAGGCCATTGATGTTGGCCAGCAGCCCTTCGACATCGAGCGCGTTCAGGCGCGCGATCAGGTTCTCGGCCGCGGATGTCACCTGGGTGATCGTCGACGGCACCGAGGGAATGAAGGCCGCGACCGGCGTCCAGGGCAGGCGCGGCGGCGGCACGCGGCGCGCCTCATCCACGAAGTCGAGCTCGATGTAGCTGACGCCGGTCAGCCCCTGCGAGGCGATGCGGGTGCGCAGCCCGTTGTCGATCGCTTCCTGCAGGTCGGGAACCCGGCCGATACGCCTCGGATCCACCGCGAAGCGCACCATCACGAGCTGATAGGCGGGGCTGAAGGGGCTGTCCCTTTCGCGCAGGTATTCGGCCGAAACCAGGCCGATCTCGGTCACCCGCCCGACGGCGACGCCCCGATAGCGCACGGAGGAGCCGACATCGAGACCCTGCACGCTTTCGCGCAGATAGGTCTCGAACAGCAGGCCGGCATCGCTGTTGATCCGGCCTGCCGTCAGGAACAGCACGAAGCCGATCAGCAGCCCGGCGCCGACGATCAGCAGCGCGCCGACGCGGAGATAGAGGCGGCCGGGGCGCATCATCTCACGCCGCCTCCCGCCGGAAGAAGGCGCGCACCGTCGGGTGCGTGCTCTCCTCGCGCAGCTTGCGCGGATCGCCCTCCGCGATCATGCCGTGCGCCGCCTTGTCGAGCATGATGCAGCGGTCTCCGATGGCGAGGATCGATTGCAGCTCATGCGTCACCACGACGAAGGTGGTGCCGGTGCCGCGCGCGATATCGACGATCAGCTTGTCGAGCCCCGCCGAGGTGATGGGATCGAGCCCGGCCGAGGGCTCGTCCAGGAACAGGATCGGCGGATCGAGCGCCATGGCGCGGGCGATGCCGGCGCGCTTGGCCATGCCGCCCGAGATCTCGGAGGGCAGCTTCGCCGCCGCATCGCCGAGCCCGACCAGGCCGAGCTTCGCGCGGGCGACGGCGGCGCGGGCCTCGGCCGGCAAGGCCGTATGCTCCTCGAGCGGCACTTCCACATTCTCCGCCAGCGTCATCGAACCGAACAGCGCGCCCGACTGCCACATCACCCCGAGGCGGCGCAACAGCGCCCGCCTGGCGTCGCCGGTTGCCTCGGCCAGACGCTCACCGAGCAGGGTGATATCGCCATGGGCCGGCTCGATCAGCCCAATCATCGCCTTGAGCAGGGTCGATTTGCCGCAACCGGACCCGCCCAGGATGATGAAGACCTCGCCGCGCCGCACCTCGAAGCTGACATGGCGGAAGATCGGCGGGCTGGTGCCGAAGCGCACCGCCAGCTCCTCGACCCGGATCACCGCCTCCGTCATACCGGCCAGCCTTTCGGCTGACCTGGCATGAGTCTTGGTTCGGCGCGCGGCCGCCCCACCAACCCCGCGCGCGATGCCGCCGAGCCTCTCCACACGAGGGCGGCAATAGACAGGTCAATAGTGAGAGCCCGTTTGGGAATGGCGGCGGCGGAGGGCTGGCGAGGTATTTTTCGTCCCTGGGGTGTCGGCTGACGCAGCCGATGCTGGTGGCACCGGCGAGGAAGCCGGCGCGTCAGGGGCGGAAAAGACCCGCCGGACCGACCCGCCGGCATTCCCAAACGGGCTCTGAGGCTCGGCGGCATCACAAGCCAAGCCTGTAGAACAGCACGGCGAACATACCGTCGAGCAGGATGACCGCGACGATGCCGCCGACCACGGCGCTGGTCGCGGCATCGCCGACCGCGCGCGGGCCGCGCGCGGCGCCGAGCCCGGCGCGGCAGCCGATGAAGCCGATCGCGGCTCCGAACACCGCGGCCTTGAACAGCCCGCCCAGCAGGTCCCGGAGCGACAGCCATTGCGAGAGCTGCGATTTCACCGCGACCCAGGGGTAGCCGAGCGCCGACATCACGCCGGTCATGCCGACGAGGCCGGAGAGATCCATCAGCAGCGCCAGCACCGGCATCGCCAGCATGGCGGCCAGGATGCGCGGCAGCACCAGCAACGCCACCGCGTCGACGCCCATGATGCGCAGCGCATCCACCTCCTCGTTCACCACCATGGTGCCGAGCTCCGCGGCATAGGCGGAGCCGGTGCGGCCCGACATGATGACGGCCGCCATCAGCGGCCCCAGCTCGCGCAGCAGGGAGATGCCGACGAGGTTGGGCACGAAGATCTCCGCGCCGAAGCGGCGGAGCGGGATCGAGGACTGGAAGGCGAGGATTACGCCGATCAGCGTGCCGAGCAGCAGCGTCAGCGGAAAGGCGCGCAGCCCCGCCTCATCCAGATGGCGCATCAGCTCCCGCCCGCGCAGCAGGCGCCGGTTGAAGGGCGCGCGCAGCCCCGTCAGCGCCACCTCACCCAGGAAGGCGATGCCCTGCAGGCCGAGCTTGATCTGCCCGACCGCCGCGGCGCCGAGGGCCGCGACCGGCGGCAGCGTCTTCGCCGGCGCGACGGGCGGCGCCGCCTCCAGCGCATGGCGGTTGCGGTCGAGGATCGCGGCGACCGGCTGGCTGGCACCGGTCAAGGGCAGCTCACGGCGCTCCGCAAGGCCGAGCAGCAGCACCGCCCCGGCGCCGTCGATCGCGGTCAGCCCCGAGAGATCGATCGCCTCCGCGCCGGCGACCTCACGGTGCGCGGCACGCCAGAGACGCGCGGCGGCGGCGGCGTCGAGCCTGCCGGCGAAGCTGAGTGTGCGGTCATGGAGCCGCATCCCCGCCGTCTCGTCCCGCCCGGGATGCGTCAGCGACATGGCGCTAGATGTGGGGCCTGCCGGGGCCCGCGTCCAGCATTCCCGGGGTGCGCGATGCTCACGCGCCCGCCAGGGCGTGCATGAGCACGGCCGCCGCGACCGAGACATTGAGGCTCTCGACCGCGCCACTGCCCGACAGCGTGATCCGGGCGGTGCAGGCGGCGAGCGTCGCTTCCGCCAACCCCTGCTCCTCATTGCCCAGCACCAGGGCGACCGGGCGCGCCGGCGGCAGGGAAGCCGGAGCGAGGCCACCCGCGGGCATGGCGGCCAGCACCGGCATGCGCGACGCGAGCGCCCGCAGGAATGCCGGCAGGTCGGGGACGCGGAACAGCTCCAGCGCCTCCAGCCCGCCTTCCGCGGTGCGCCAGGCCGCATCCGACAGCCCGGCCTGGCGCGGATCGCCGGAGAGCAGCATCGCCCGGCAGCCGAAGAAGGCCGCCGAACGCGCGATGGCGCCGAGATTGTGCGGGTTGCCGATGCCATCCAGCACCGGCAGCACCGGCGCGCGCAGCAGCGCATCCGGGATCAGGCGGCCATCCAGCGCCGGCAGGCTGCGTGATGCCGCGACCGCGACGATACCGCCATGGTGCGGCGTGCCGGCGATGCGGGCGAGCTCCTCGGCCGGCACTTCCCGATAGGGCTTCCGGGCACGGGCGAGCGTGGCGCAGGGCGGCCCCGCTTCCCGCCGCCGCTGCGGGGTGTAGAACAGGCGCAGCACCGCCGCCGGGCGCACCCGGAAGGTGGCGGCGACGGCGGCGGGTCCGCAGATGCGGTCCGGCTCCCGCTCCGGTTTGGCTGGTTTCATGAGGACAGAGGCAGCATGGCGGGACGCGGGCCGCAACCTCTCTCTCCGGATAGACGGCACCGCTCTCCGGATAGGATGCCAGCGATGCATCCCGCATCCCGGACGCGGCCCGCGGTCCCCGCGGCTGTCCTGGATCGCATCCTGCATCAGGACGATGCCGTGATCGTGCTCGACAAACCGGCCGGGCTGCCGGTGCATCGCGGGCCGCGCGGCGGCGCCTCGCTGGAGGATTGGCTGCCGGCGCTGCAGCAGGGCAAGCGGCATCTGCCGCAGCCGGCGCACCGGCTCGACACCGACACTGCCGGCTGCCTGGCGCTCGGCCGCACCAAGCCGGCCTTGGCGGCACTCGGCGCGCTGTTCGCGGGGAAGCGGGCGGAGAAGACCTATTGGGCCGTGCTGCGCGGCGTGCCGGAAGCGGCGGAGGGCGTGATCGACGCGCCGCTCCGCAAGATCAGCAGCGCGGCGCGTGGTTGGCGGATGGAGGTGCACCCGGACGGGCAGAACGCCGTGACCCGCTGGCAGGTGCTCGGCACTGGCGAAGGCCTCGCCTGGGTGGCGCTGACGCCGGAGACCGGCCGCACCCATCAGCTCCGTGTGCATTGCGCGCAGCGGGGCTGGCCGATCCTGGGCGATCCGCTCTATGGCGCGGCGGCGGACAGCGGACTTCATCTGCTGGCGCGGTCGCTGACGCTGCCCCTGGTACCGCCGGTCATGGCGACCGCGCCGGTGCCGGAGGCGATGCGGGCGGTGATGCGCCGATGCGGATGGGCAGCGGAGGGCTGACGCTCGGCTCAGCGCTGCGCTTCGATCTTCGCCGCGAGCGCCAGCAGCACGCCTTCGGCCCGCAATTGATGGCCGTGCAGCGCAAGGGTGATGACCGCGGAGGTCAGCAACAGCCGGAGCCGTGGCAGGCCGGCCGGGCGGGGGCCGGCGGTCCGCGCCAGCAGCAGCACGCCGATGATCCCGATGCCCGCGCCCACCAGCACGTCGGCGATGCTATGAACCCCGAGCGCCAGCCGGGAGGCACCGAAGAGGCCCGCGACCAGGGCCGCCAGCGGCAGGGCGATGGTGATCGCAATCGAACGCCCGAGGATCAAAACCAGCAACCCGCCATAAAGGATCGTGCCGGCCGCGGTATGGCCGCTCGCGCTGCGCAGCCCCTCGAGCAGCTCCGAGGGCCCGAAGGCGAAGCTCGCCAGCTTCGCGCAGGCAGCGAGCGCCAGGGTCACGCCCACCGCCAGCAGCCAGGCCAGGGCACCCCGCGTCCAGCCGGCGATGCTCAACACCAGCGCCAACACGGTCGCCAGCGGCAGCACCACCGCAAGGTCGGCGAAATTCGTCAGGGCTATCATCACGGCCCATTCTCGCCGGATGCGCTGCAGCGCACAATGCACATGCGCGGGCTCATTCCGCGCGCACCCGCACCTCCGCCCGCGCCGCCTGCCCTTCCGCATCCAGCACGGTCACCCGGAAGAAGCCCGGCCCCGGCGGCAGCCAGCTCGCTTCCCGCCGCGCCCGTTCATGGGCGACGGGTTGGCCGTCGACCAGGAAGGTCAGCGGCCGCTGCCCGCCCATGGCGCGCAGCGTGACGCTGCCCGCCCCTTCCGCCAGCACCGCGCCCGGCGGCGGGAACAGCAGGCGTAGCCGGTCAGGCGCCACTCCGGCGGTGATCGCGGCACGGCGCGGCAGCGGCTCGCGTGGGGCCGCCGGCAGCAGGGCGAAAGCACGAGAGAGGATCGGCAAGGCCAGGTTTCGCCCGGTAGCGCCGGGCAGCGGCGTGCCATCCGGGCGGCCGACCCAGACGCCCGCGACATGGCGACCATCGATGCCGAAGGCCCAGGCATCCCGGCCGCCCCAGCTCGTGCCGGTCTTCCAGCCGATGCCGGCCGGGCCGCCGCCCGGGAAAGGCTGCACCAGCGCTGCCGCCGCCTGCTGCGCCGCGCGCGCCTCCAGCACGCGGCTGCCAGGCCCCGCCTCCCCGGGCGTCAGCCGCAACGGTTGTGCGACGCCGCCGCCGCCGAGCGCCGCATAGAGCGTCACCATCTCCCGCAGCGTCGTCCCGGCGCCGCCGAGCGCCAGCGGCAGCGATGGCGTTGCCCCCGGCGGCAGATGCACCGGCGCGCCCGTCGCCTTGAGCGCGGCCGCGAAGCGGAGCGGCCCGATGCGGTCGAGCAGCGCGACAGCGGGCAGGTTGAGCGACAGGCGCAGTGCCTCGGCCGCGGTGACCTGGCCCGCGAAGCCGCGGTCGAAATTCTCCGGCGCGTAGTTCGCGAAGCGCAGCGGCAGGTCGGAGAGCACGCTCTGCGGCTGCGCGATCCCGGCCTCGAAGGCCATGGCATAGAGGAAGGGCTTCAACGCTGAGCCCGGGGAGCGGATCGCGCGGCTGAGGTCGAGCGCACCGGCCCTGCCCTCCTCCCCAAAGGCGCCGCCGACCAGCACGCGGAATTCGCGGCTGTCGAGAGAAGCGATCGCGATCGCGACGGCGCTGCGCTCCGGCAGGTCGTGGAGCGATTCGGCGGCCAGCGCCTCGGCCGCGCGCTGCAAGGGCAGGTCGAGCGTGCTCGGCGTCCGCACCACGCCGCCGGCAGCAAGCTCCCGCGCGACATGCGGCGCCAGGCGTGGCATCGGCAGGCGGCGCAGCGGCATCGCGGATGCCATGGCAAAATCGCGGTCGATGGCGCTCATGCCGGCGGCCGGGCCGCCGCGGCTCGCCAGCACCGCGTCGCGCGCCGCGCGGGCCGCGTCGGGGTGCCGGTCGGGTCGCAGCGCGCCGGGGCGGCGGGCGAGCGCGATCAATAGCGCCTGCTCCGCCGCATCGAGGCGCGCCGGTGGCCGCCCGAACCAGGCGAGCGACCCCGCGCGCAAGCCTTCGAGATTGCCGCCCTGCGGCGCGAGCGTCAGCCAGATGCCGAGGATCTCGCGCTTGTTGAAGCGGGCTTCGAGCTGCAGCGCGCGGAACACTTCGATCGCCTTGCTGCGCAAGGTGCGCGGCCGCGGCTCCAGCAATCGCGCCGCCTGCATGGTGAGCGTGGAACCGCCGGAGACGACGCGGCCGGCGCGGATCCACTGCATGGCGGCGCGCGCCAGCGCGATCGGATCGACGCCGGGGTGATGCCAGAAGCGGCGATCCTCGGCGGCGACCAGCAGCGCCACCAGGTCCGGCGGCACATCCTCGGTCGCCGTCGCCAGCCGCCAGATGCCGCCGCGCGCCGGCAGCACGGAGAGGATGCGCCCATCCCGGTCCAGCACTTCCTGCCCCGGCGCCAGGCGTGCGAGGTGGGGTGGGAAGGCGCGGTCCAGCGCGAGGCCTGCCGCTGCCAAAAGCAGCGGCAGGCCGAGTGCGGCAAGAAGCAGGCGGCGGCGCATCAGTTGGCCGGGAGGATAGTGATCCGCCCGGTGTTCTGCCGCGCGAAGAAGGCCGGGCGATACATGTCGACGGTCTCCGCTCCCGGCAGCTCGAAGCTGCCGGCGCTGACCGCCCTGACCCGCGCCGCGATGCGGAGCAGTGGCATCCGCGGGGAGAGCACGGCTGCGGCGGCGAAGCGGTCATCGAGGGCGGGCTGCGCCTCGGTCTCGCTCAGCGCCTCGAGCCAGGGCATGCCCGGCACGGCGCCGGGGCCGAGCCGGCCCATGATCTCCCAGCCTGCGGGCAGGCCCTGCTGCAGCAGCACGCGATGATCCTCCTGATCCTCGAGCCGCGCTTCCAGCACCAGCACGAAGCTGGTGTTCTGCCGGAGCTGGTCGAGGTTGAGCGGCGACCCGTCGAGCGCCAGGAAGCGCCTGACGATGCGCATGTTGGAGCGCCCGGCCGGCAGCGGCTGCGCCGGGATGCCGGTGACCGAGACGCTGTTCGGCAGCGCCGCGTCGGAGAGGTTGCGCGCCGTCGCCCGCCCGGTCAGTGCCACCGTCACCAGCGGCCGCTCCGCCAGCGTCGTGCCGTCGAGCGCGACGCGCACCGGGCGCCTGCCGGCCGAGAGCGCCCCGGCCGCCGCCACCGCCCAGCCCTGCTCCTGCGTGCTGGTCGTGGTCGGCGAGAGCTGCGCGGGCAATTGCGCCAGCAGCGGCGCCACCCGGTCCTCCAGCACGCCGCTTTCCTTCAGCAGCACCGCGATCGCGAGCTGATCCCGGACCTGGGACCCGAAATCGCCGGTCCACCAGAGCCGCTGCGGCGCGGCGAGTGCTGCGGTGAAGGCCGCCTCGGCGCGAGCCCGGTCGCCGGCGCGGGCGAAGGCGGCGCCGATCTGGGCGCGGGCGAGTGGCGTCGGCATATCGGCGATCCGCTCCAAGAGCCTCCGCGCGGCGCCGAGCCGCGGCCGGCCGGCAAGCGACAGCACATGCAGGCGATAGGCCTGGGTCGCGCGCTCGAGCGGGCTCTCCTGGTCGCTCTCCTCCAGCAGTTCCTCGATATGGCGGAGCCCGGCATCAACGGCACCATCCGGCACCGCGGCGCCGGCGCTGCGGGCACGCAGCAGCACCTCCAGCGCGAAGGCGGTCACCCATTCCTGCGGCTCGCCCTGCGCCGACCAAAGGCCGAAACCGCCATCGAAGCGCTGGCGATCGATGATCGTCTCCACCGCGCGCTGCAACTCGCCGGCGCGATCCGGCGCATCCGGCGCATAAGCGAGCGCCAGCGCCCGGCTGCCGGCCTGCTCGGTGCAGGACAGGAAAAAGCCCTGCACCGCGCGCAGCATCGCATCGGCGTCATAGCGCACGGCGGCGCCGAAGCTGGCGCTGGCGCGCCAGCTTCCGGGGATGAAGCGCTCGGTCGGCGGCGTCAGCGCCGCCTGCTGGCCGGGCGCTATGGTGCCGAAGGCGGTCTCGACCGCGATCGGGCGGGAGGATCGGATGGTGATCCGCGATTCCCGGGTGACGCTGAAATTGTTCGGCCCGGCGACCGCAAGGCGCAGCACGCCTTCCCCGGCGCCGGTCGCGCGCAGCGTGGTGCCGGGCTGGGCGCGGGCGCCGGGTGCCAGGTCGACCGCGATCTGCGATGGCCCCGCCAATGTCAGCGGCCCTTCGGTCGAGAGCGTCGCGGTGATGGTGCCGCGCGGCAGATCGAGGTTGTGCAGCAGCAGCGGCAACTGCGCCTCATCGCCGGGGGCCAGGAAGCGCGGCAGCATCGCTTCCGCGACCACGGGGTCGCGCACCGTCATCGGCCTGGACGCGGCGCCGATGCGGGCACCATCCCAGGCGACCGCCATCAGCCGGAGCTCGCCTGCGAAGTCGGGGATGTCGAGCGGCACCTGCGCGACGCCATCCGACCCCGCGGTCACGATGCCCGAATAGAGCGCGACGAGGCGCTGCGGGATGCGGAGGAAGCCCGATGCATCGCCCTCGTCGCCGCCCTGGCGGAGCGCGGTCGCCTCGCCATCCGCCGGCGCGATCAGGCGGCCGTAATCGTCGCGGATATCGGTACCGAGGCGGCGACGGCCGAGGAAATGCCCCTGCGGATCGGGCGAGGCGAAATCGGTCAGCCGCAGGATACCTTCATCCACCGCGGCGAGCGTCACCCGCGCGGTGCCGCCGGCATTGCCGATGCGGACGGGGATGGTGACGCGCTGCCGCGGCAGGATGCGCTCCGGGCTCTCGATCGCGACGTCGAGCCGGCGCGGCGCGGTGTCGAGTGCAACCCAGACCAGCCCGAGTGCGCGCTGCGGCCCGCGCCGCGCCTCCCCGGCGCGGTAGACCGTCACCGCCACATAGGCGCCGGGGCCCCAGGCGGCGGAGACCGGCACTTCGATGGTGGCGCCGCCTTCGGGGATCTCGGTCTCGCGGATCGACACCAGGCGATCGGTCAGCACGGCGATGGAAGCGCGCCCGCCGAAGGGCGGCGTCACGCGGATGCGCGCCGTCGCGCCATCGGGGTGGGATTGGCGGTCGGTCGCGACATCGACGCGGTCCGGCACCTCGGCGCTCTCGCTGCTGGCCCAGCCGCTGCGGAAGCGCATGGAGGTGATGGCGAGGCCCGATGGATCCGTGACCTCGATCCGGTAGCGGCCGAAGGGCATGCGGCGGGCGAAGCGCGCCGGGCTGCCCGGCGCCACCTGCACCTCCGCGGCATCGACCGGCTCGTCGCGCCAGACCGTCTCGTAGCGGGCGATCTGGCCGCGCGTAACCATGCGCCAACTCGGCCGTTCCCGCACCAGCCGGACGCGGAGCCGCGCCGTGTCGGCGGCGCCGGCCGGCGTCAGCGCCGCGATGTCGAAGGCGGCCTCGGCATTGTCGTCGACCGAACCGCCCTCGAAGCCCGGGCGCAGCGCGATCAGCCTGCCCCGCGGGCGCACCGGAATGGTGAAGCGGGTGCGGCTCTCGGCGCCGCCGGGCTCGCTGATGGTGATGCCGACCTCTGCCTGCAGCACGCGGGTCGAATCCGGCACCCCCTGCAGAGCGAGGCTCAGCGTGGCGCGGCCGTCGGCATCGGTCTCCGGGATCTCGAAGGTTTGCAGCGCCGGGGTGAAGGGCTCCTCCGCTAGGCCGATGCGCCAGCCGCGCCAATCCGGGAAGGGCTCCGGGTTCACCGCCAGCCGCAGCTCCGCATTGCCGGAGAGGCCGGAGCCGGGCGCGCCATAGAGGAAGCGGGCGGCGACCGGCACGTCGAGCGGCCGGCCCGGGACCAGCATCGCACCAGCGGGCGGGGTCGCGGTCACCTCCAGCCGCTCCGGCACGAAGGCATCGACGCGGAAGGTGGTGCGGCCGATCGGCGGCGCATCCGGATCGGTCAGCGCTTCAATGGTCCAGGCGCCGGCCGGCGCCCCGTTCGAGAGCGGCATCGGCCAGAGGATTGCGGCGTCCGGCCCGCGCGCCGGCACCTGCTCGGCGAAGACCTGTCCGTTCGGGCGGCGCACCCGCAGCCTGACCGGCAGGTCCACCGGCTGCCCGGCGGCGTCGCGGATCAGCGCCGCGATCTGCACCGTCTCGCCCGGCCGGTAGATGCCGCGGTCGAGCCAGACGAAGGCGTCCATCGCCGCCGGATGCGGCCGGCCGGTGGCGCCGCGGTCCGACAGGTCGAAGGAGGCCGCTTCCAGGTCGAGCATCGCGAAGTCCGCGCCGGCGGTCGCATGCAGCGCGACCGGGGCCAGACCGCCGCGCCCGCGCAACAGGGCGGCACCGAAACGGGCGATGCCGGTGGCGTCGGTCTCCGCCTCCGCCAGCACCTCATTGTTGCGGGCCAGCAGCGCGACGCGCACGCCGGGCTTCGCCACCGCCTCGCCGAGGCTCCGCGCCTGCACCGCGACACCATCAGCGCCGCGCCAGGCGACGAGGCCGAGATCGGTCACGGCGAGCGCCAGCGACGCCGTTGCTTCCCGTGCCGCATTGCCGTCGCCGGAGCGGACGGCGAGGACGAAGATGCCCGGAGGCGCGTTGCGCAGCGCGTCGGGCAGCGGCAGCGCGGTGCGCTGGGTCGCGTTCTGCTCGAAGCGGGGGATATCGGCGCGGCCTTCCCAGATGACGGTGCCGGCATCCTCGGTCAGGCCCTCGACCGTCCAGGAATTGAGCGCCTGGCCCGGCTGCCAATCGCGCCTGAGCCCCATCAGGTTGCGTTCGGCAACCCGGATCAGGCGGATCGCGACCGCCGAGACATTGGTGCTGGCGAGCGTGATCCGCGGCTCCTGCCCGCGCGGCAGCACATAGGCGCGCTGGTCGAAGGCGAGGCGCGGCGCGCGGTTCGGCATCGCGACGGTCAGCGACTGCTCAGTGCGGAGCGCCGAGCCGTCCTCGCCGGGCAGGCCGGCGCGCAGGATGATGCGGGTGCTGCGGCCCCAGGGCAGGCCCGCGATGCAGATCACATCCGCCTCGCGCTCCACGGCCAGGCCGGGGATGGCGGGCTCGGTGCGCACCCAGTCGGCGGGCGTCCAGTCCTGGCGGCGGGCCGGCGGCTGGGTGAAGCCGATACAAGCGCGGGCGGGCTCGGCATCCGCTTCGGTGCGGACGCGAGTCGGCAGCAGCCCGACCCGGCGGCGCGTCTCGGTCAGTCGGGCGCGGAGCGCCGCATCCTCCGGCGCGCGCTCGGCCGCTGCCGCCAGCGCTTCCAGCATACCGGCCGGCAGGTTCAGGGCCTGGAGGGCATCGGCGATCATCAGCAGGGATGGCACCTCCTGCGGGCCGGCCGGGGCGATAGTGAAGGCGACCCAGGCTGCCTGCAGCGCCCGGTTGGCCTCCTGCGGGCGGCGCGCGAGCTGGACCCGGGCGAGGGCCATCCAGGCGTCGTGGGAGAGCGGGCCGGCTGCCACCCGTTCCTCCCAGGCGGCGGCCGCCGCCGGCAGGTTGTTGGTGCGCTCGGCCTGGATCGCGCGGGTCTCGGCGGCGGCCCGGCTCTGCGGGCTGCTGCCGGGGAAGCGGCGCATCAGCTCCTGCCGGTAGGCGCTCGAGTCGCGCTGCACGCCTGGCAGTTCGAAGGCGCCGGCGGGCAGGGCAGCGAACAGGAGGGTCAGCAGCAGCAGGAACCGGCGCATGGGCGTTTTCCGCGGTTGGAGGCCGGCGAACCATGCCACGAAGCGCCGCCCGGAACACCCCCGGAACGAAGAAGTGAGGGCGACAATGCCGCGCCCAACCAGGCGGCGGCCTCGTCAACAGATCGGGAGAGCGGCCCGGAATCCGACGCTTTCAAGGATCGGTCACCCGCCCGCGCCGTACCGCGATACGCCCTGCTGCGAAGACACCACCGATAGTTGTGCCCGACGGGCACAACCCCTCAGAGGATCGAAATTCATGTCTTCACATCGCGGTACGAGCGATATGGCGGGCGTCCGGGCGGCGCATGGCGAAGCGATCAACGGCCAGGGCAAGCAGACGCCGGAGGATTTCGCCTTCGCGGCCTTCGACATCATCACCATCGCGCTCGACGCCCGCCCCGGAAATTCGGCGCCGGTGGCCTATGCGGGCAACCAGATCGGCCAGGGCATCCATCGGGGCTATTACGCGAAGCGGCGCAGCGGCGACGTGTCGGTGAAGCCCAACCCTTGGTTCGTCGCCAATGGCAAGGAGGACGCCGATAGCCCGGCCACCCAGCGCTACCTCTTCACACGCGGCTGGAAGGCGGCCGCGGGGTCGGTGGTCAGCGGCGCCGGCGGCGTTGGCAAGTATTTCGGGTCCATGATCAATGTCGGCAGCACGGTGCGGCACGGCAGCGCCACCGCGACGACCCTCATGCACCTCCAGCAAATCCACGCCATCGCGAAGGCCTACCGCAAGTCGGAGACCATCGCCCGCTGGTGCGAAACCATCATCCGCGCGAAATCCGCGAAGGCGACGCTGCGCGGCACCCAGACCATCGGCGCTGCGGTGCCGGTGCCGCTGGCCGGCACCATCGCCAATTCCCTCGCTGCCGCCGGCAAGCTCGCGCTCAAGATCGGCGTGCACGAGATGTGCTACCTGGCCGCCATCGAGATCCATTGGCGCGCTTTCCAGGAGCAGCAGGTCGCCAATTTCGGCGCACCCTCCGCGGTCATCGTCTTCGGCGCGCCGACCGGCAAGGCGGCGATGCGGACCGCCGGCCCGGCCTCCCGCATCTTCGCCGAGATCATGACCCGCCGCGGCGTCACCGCCGGCTTCGGCCAATACGATGTCGGCGCCCTGATCCAGGAACCCGCGGGCTGGATGGCATTGGGCGACAAACTCTCCCGCGATTAATCCATGCCCCTCAAACGCCGGGCGCCGGCATCCGCCGGCTTGGCTTCGCGCGACTCCGCGCGGGCCGCGTTCGCGGCCTCGGACCGGTCAGGCGACCGGTCCGCAAGCTTGGAACCCGATGGCCTGCCCCGGCGCGCTGCTACGGGCCGGCAGGCCCGTTCGGCAGCAGGGCGACGCGGCCGACGGCGCGCCGGCCGCGGACCTCGGCCATCGCGTCCCGGAAGCCCTCCAGCGGGAAGCTCGCATGCAGCTCCGGCCGCAACAGGCCCTGCTGCCACCAGCCGATCAGCCGCGCCCAGAGGGCGCGCACGCGGGCCGCGTGGTCGTGCCGCCCGTCGCCCGGTGACCAGCCGACATAGGTGCCCCAGTTGAGGCCGGCGACGCCGATATTCTTCAGCAGCAGGATATTGGCGCCGACTTCCGGGATGCGGCCCGCCGCATAGCCGATGGTGAGCAGCACGCCGCCATCACCGAGGCAGCGGAGCCCTTCGTCGAAGGCATCGCCGCCGATGGGGTCCAGCACGACATCGACGCCCCTGCCCGCCGTCGCGGCCCGGACCGCATCGCGGAAGGGCGCCCGGCTGTCGAGGACATGGTCCGCGCCGCGCGCGGCCAGCAACGCATGCTTGTCCGCGCCCGCACGCGCGATCACCAGGGCGCCGAGCGCCTTCGCGATCTCGACCCCGGCGAGGCCGACGCCGCCGCCGGCGCCCTGGACCAGCACCGGTTGCCCGGCCGCGAGCCCGGCGCGCCAGATCAGGGCGGCCCCGGCCGTCGGATAGCTGATAGGGAAGGCGATCGCGGGCAGCAGCGGCAACTCCGCGGGCAGCGGCATCACATGGATGTCGTCGGCCACCGCCTCCTCCGCCATGCCGCCCCAGTCGAGCACCGCGAAGACCGCGGTGCCGGACGGCGGCGCATCGGCATCCGGCGCCGCTTCGATCACATGGCCGACGATCTCGGTGCCCGGGGTGAAGGGTAGCGGCGGGCGGCGCTGGTACTTGCCGGCGACGACGAGCTGCGTCGCGAAGGAGACGCCGCAGCCGGCGACCCGGATGCGAACGCCGCGCGGGCGCAGCGGCGGTGGCGCGACCTCCTTCACCTCGAGGTCATCGAAATCCCGCCAGGATTCGCAGAGGATGGCACGCATGGCGTCACTCTCAGTCCAAGGTTACGCGCGCATCGCGCACGAGCTGTCCCCAGCGGGTGTACTCCACCCGGCAGAACGCCGCGAAATCCTCCGGCGTATCGGCGACCGGCTCGGCGCCGAGGGTGCCGAGGCGATCGCGCACCTCCGGCACGGCGACCGCGGCGGCGATCGCCTGCTGCAGCCGCGTGACGACCGGCGCCGGCATGCGCGGCGGCGCCCAGACCGCGTACCAGGTCGCGATGTCGAAGCCGGGCAGGCCGGCCTCCGCCACGGTCGGCAGGTCGGGATAGGCCGCGGTCCGGCGGCGGGTGGTGACCGCCAGCGCCCGAAGCCGTCCCTCCCGCACCGCCGCGGCCGAGGAGGGGACACTGTCAAACATCAACTGGATATTGCCCGCCATCAGGTCCTGGATCGCGGGGCCGGCGCCGCGATAGGGCACATGCACCATCTCCGTGCCGGTCATCAGCTTGAACATCTCGCCCGCCAGATGCAGCGCCGAGGCATTGCCGGAGGAGCCGTAGGAGATGCGGCCGGGATTGGCGCGCAGATGCGCGATCAACTCGGCGATGCTCCGCACCGGGAGCGACGGGTGCACCACGGCGACCAGCGGCACCATGCCGATATTGGTCACCGGCGTGAAATCGGCCAGCGCATCGAAGGGCATGTTGCGGTTGAGGTGTGGGATGATGACGTGGATCGACGCGTTGATCAGGAAGGTGGTGCCATCGGGTGCGGCACGCGCCACCTCCGCGCTGCCGATGACGCCGGAGGCGCCGGGCTTGTTGTCGATCACCATCGGCTGCCGCAGATCGACGGCAAGGCGCTGCGCGACGACGCGGCCGAGGATGTCGGTCGGGCCGCCCGGGGGATAGGGCACCACGAAGCGCACCGGCCGCTGCGGCCAGTCGCCCTGCGCATGGGCGCCGGTTGCGCCCGCTGCCATGGCCGCGGCGAGTGCCGCGCGTCGCGTGATCCGCATTCTGTTTCCAACCCTGGTTTCAGGGCAGGATAACGGGCACGAGGTCGGGAGGGAAAGCGGTGCAGGCGTATCAGGGTCTCTTCGTGCTGGATGCGGGACAGGGCGTCGCCGGCCCCTATTGCGGCATGCTCCTCGCGGCCTGCGGCGCCGATGTCGTGAAGCTGGAGCCGCCCGAGGGCGACTGGTCGCGCGGGCTGACCACGCGGCAGGACCGGCAATCGGTGCTGCATGTCAGCTTCAACCGCGGCAAGCGCAGCGTCATGCTCGACCTCAAGACCGAGGCAGGCCGCGTGGCGGCGCAACGCCTCGCCGCGCAGGCCGATGTGCTGATCGAGAGCTTCCGCCCCGGTGTCGCGGCGCGGCTCGGCCTCGGGCCGGAAAGCGCGAAGCCGGATGCCGTCTGCCTCTCGATCTCCGGCTTCGGCCAGGCCGGTCCCTATGCGGAGCGACCCTGCACCGATTCCGTGGCGCAGGCCTTCTCCGGCCTCGCGACCTTGAACGAAGGGCTGGACGGGGCGCCGCACAAGGTGGGCGCGCTGGTGAGCGACGTCTTCACCGGCCTCTCGGCCTTCGCCGCGGTGCAGGCAGCGCTCGCCGAGCGGGCGCGCGATGCCGCGCCGCGCCGCCGGGTGCTGGATGTCTCGCTGATGGCCGGTACCGCCGCGCTGATCGCGCCGCAGATCGCGGAAGCCGGGCTGCTCGGGCAGGCCCCTGCCCTGCTCAACGTGCCGGCCGGATCCTACCGCGCCGCCTGCGGCGGCTGGGTGATGGTCACCCTGGTGCGCGATCCGGAATTCGTGACGCTCTGCCGTGTGCTCGGCCTGCCGCCGCTCGCCGAGGATGCGCGCTTCGCGAGTTTCGCCGCGCGCGCCGCGCACCGCGGGGCGCTGCTGCCGCTGCTGCGGGAGGCCTTCGCGCAGCAGGATGTGGCGCATTGGGTGCGCGCGCTGCAGGCCGAGCGCCTGCTCGCGGAGCGGGTGAACACGCCGATCGACTGGCTCGCCGACCCGCATGTGCGCGCGGTCGGTGCCGCGGGCATGGTCGCGCAGCCGGAGCTCGGCCAGGTGCCGATGCCGGCGCTGCCGGGCGTCGGCGCCTGGCTGCCGCCGGCGCCGGCGCTCGGCGCCCATAATGCGGAGCTGCTCGGGCAATAGCCTGGTGCGGAGTCTCAGGCGACGTCGCGCCGTGCGCCCCGGTCCAGTGCGGCCTCGACCTCGGCGGCGGTCTGCACGTCGCCGAAATAGAGATAGAAGGCGATGAGCGAGGCATTGTGCTCCGCATCCGTCATCGCGGCATTGGCATCGGCCACCATGATGGTGCGGAAGTTCAGCATCATCGCATCGCGCGCGGTGGATTCGCAGCAGACATTGGTCAGGGTGCCGGCGATGAGCACGGTATCGATGCCGTGCCCGCGCAGCCGTTCCTCGAGGTCGGAGGCGCCGCGGATGAAGCAGGAATAGCGGAACTTCGGCACGATCGCATCGCCCTCGCGGATGTCGAGATCGGGCCAGAAAGCGTGCCCCGGCGCGCCCGGCGCGATGGAGCGGATGCGCGCGGCGCGGCGGGCGGGGCTCGCCTGCTCCTCCAGAACCGACCATTCCTCCCGCGAGCGTTCGTCCGAGGCGTTCTGGATCCAGTACACCGCCCCGCCCGTGCGGCGCAGCGTCTCCGCGAGACGGTTGATGGTGGGGACGATGCCGGGCGCGGTCGGCACGCAGGAATGGCCGAGCTCGGCATGCATGTAGCCGAGCTGCATATCCACCACGAGCAGCGCGGTGCGGACAGGATCGAGCGCCGCGAAGGGATGCGGTGTGCCGCAGCGCCTGACGACACGCTCGATGACGCTCTCAGGGATATCGATAATGTGGGGCATCAGGCGAACTCAGGCTGTGAAACCCGGATGCAGCGCACGATGCGTCCGGGCTCCGGGCTGACGGGTGGCGGCATGGCGAGGTTGCAGTCGGCGATCGCCCGGGCGCAGCGCGGCGCGAAGCTGCATCCGGGCGGCAGGCGACGCATGTCGGGCGGCGTGCCTGGAATGGTCTTGAGGTCCTGGTCGCGCGGCTGGTCATGCACAGTGGAGGCGAGCAGCCCCGCCGTATAGGGATGCTGCGGGTTGCGCAGCAGGTCGCGCACCGGTCCCGTTTCCACCACCCGGCCCGCATACATGACAGCGACGCGGTCGGCGATCTCCGCCGCGACGCCGAGGTCATGGGTCACGAAGATCACGGACATGCCGAGCTCCTGCTGCAGCCGCCGCAGCAGGATCAGCACCTGGATCTGCACCGTGGCGTCGAGCGCGGTGGTCGGCTCGTCCGCCAGCAGCAGCTTGGGCTCGCAGGAGAGGGCGAGCGCGATCATGGCGCGCTGACGCAGCCCGCCCGAGAGCTCATGCGGATAGGCGTCCAGCCGCCGCTCCGCGGAGGGGATTCGGACCAGCTCGAACAGGTCCAGCGCGCGCCGGCGCCCTTCCCTGCGGCTGACGCCGCGGTGCAGGGCGACGACCTCCGAGATCTGGTCGCCCACGCGCACCACGGGATCGAAGGCGGTCATCGGCTCCTGGAAGATCATGGAGACGGTGGCGCCGCGCATCGCACGCAGCGCCTTGTCGTCCATCGCCAATACGTCCTGGCCGGCGATATGGATCTTCCCCGTGATGACGGCGCGCTTCGGCGGCAGGAGGCGCATGAGCGCCCGCATCGTCACGCTCTTGCCGGAGCCGCTCTCGCCCAGCATGCACATCACCTCACCCGGCATCATGGTGAAGCTGACGCCGTTCACCGCGCGGACATTGCTCTCGCGCGTGACGAAATTAACCGAGAGGTCCTCGACCTCGACCAGGGGCTGGGCCGCGCTCAATGCCGCAGCGCCTGGCTGTGGCCCGAGGATGGGTCTTGCATGTGGCAGGCCGCGAGATGGGCATCGTCGCCGCCGGCGCTGAGCATGGGCGCCCTGGCGCTGCACACGGCTTCCGCATGGGGGCAGCGCGTGTGGAAGCGACAGCCCGCGGGGGGATTGATCGGGTTGGGCGGGTCGCCGCTGACCGGCGCCTCCTCCCGCCTCTGGTCCGGATCGAGCGCCGGCCGCGAGGCCAGCAGCGCCCGCGTGTAGGGATGCCTGGGGCTGGCGTAGAGCGCATCCGCCGGGCCGATCTCCACGACTTCGCCAAGATACATCACCATCACCCGGTCGCTGATCCAGCGCACCACGCCGAGATCGTGGCTGATAAAGATATAGGTGAGGTTGAGGTCGCGCTTCAGCGCCTGCAGCAGGTTCAGCACCTGCGCCTCGACGCTTTTGTCCAGCGCCGAGACCGCCTCGTCCAGGATGATCATGCGCGGCTTCATCGCGAGCGCCCGGGCGATGTTGATGCGCTGCTTCTGCCCGCCCGAGAGCTCATGCGGGTAGCGCCCGCCGAAGAGCGCCGGGTTCAATCCGACCTTCACCAGTAGCTCCCGCGCCATGCCGATCGCCTCGGCCTGCCTCGTGCCCAGCGCGATGGGGCCGAAGGCGATGGAATTCTGCACGGGCATGCGCGGGTTGAGCGAGGAGGCGCTGTCCTGGAACACCATCTGCACCTGGCGGCGCATCTCCGCCACGCTGATGCCGCCACGCTCGCCGACCGCATCGCCATCGAAGATCTGCTCGCCCGCATCGGGCATGATGAGACGCATGAGCAGCCGCGCCACGGTGGATTTGCCGCAGCCGGACTCGCCGACAATGCCGAGCGTCTCGCCCTTGCGCACCGCGAAGGAGATGCCGTCCACCGCCCGCACCCGCGCCGAGACGCGGCCGAAGATGCCGCCGCGGATGGGGAAGTGCTTCTTCAGCCCCTGCACGGTCAGCAACGGCTGCCGCGGCCCGCCGCGGTCGCGGCCGTCATTCTCCTCGACGGCGAAGGATGTCATGGCCATCGCCTTCAGCTCCGTACGTCCATGGCGGCGCGCAGCCCATCGCTCACCAGGTTCATGCTGATGGAGGTGATCAGGATCGCGATGCCGGGCATCGCCGCGACCAGCGGACTGACATAGATCGCCTGGCGCAGCGCGTTCAGCATCAGCCCCCAGTCCGGATCGGGCGGCTTCACGCCGAGCCCGAGGAAGGAGAGGCCCGATGCCAGGATGATCGCCACCGAGACCAGGCTCGATGCGTAGATCAGTATCGGCCCCAGCACATTGCCGATGACATGGTGCCTGACGACGAGGTGCATCGGCGCGCCCGTCGCCCGCGCCGCGTCCACGAAGTCGAGGTTGCGGACCTGGGTCGTCGCCGTCTCCGCCACGCGGCAGAGCGGTGGGATGAAGACCAGCGTCAGCGCGATCATCCCATTCACCGCGCCGCCCCCCATGGCGCCGGAGATGGCGACCGCCAGCAGCACCGAGGGGAAGGCGTAGAACACGTCCATCACGCGCATGATGCTCATGTTCACGACGCCGCCCGCGAAGCCCGCCAGCACGCCGAGGCTGCCGCCGATGAGGGTCGCGATGATCACCGGGAGGATGCCCATGGTGAGCGTGATGCGCCCGCCATGGAGGAGGCGGGAGAGCATGTCGCGCCCCAGCTCGTCCGTGCCGAGCCAGTACCGGTCCTGGTACCCCGGCGGCTTGAGCCGGCGGATGATGCTTTCCTGGTAGGGGTCGAAGGGGGCCAGCAGCGGTGCTGCGACCGCCGCCAGGATGATGAGCAGCAGCAGCGCACCGAAGAACAGGGTCACGTGGTCGTAGCGCAGGCGATAGCCGACGGTCCCCCAGTAGCCGCGCTGCGTCGGCAGGGCGAGCTCGGCGGCATCGGGTGCTGCGGTGTCGCTCACGGCGGTGGACATGGGTGTTGCCCCTTTGCAAGTGGAGCGTCCGATTCAGACCTCCAGGCCCGTCTGGTCATCGGGCGCTCAGCCGCGCCGGATGCGCGGGTCGAGCGTGGACTGGATGAGGTCCACGGCGAGGTTGGTCACGACGAAGATCATGGCGAGAACGAGGATGGTGCCCTGCAGTACCGGCACGTCCCGGGTCAGGATCGCCTTGCTGAGCAGGTAGCCGCTGCCCGGCCAGGCGAAGACGGTCTCGACCAGGATGGAGCCGCCCATCAGCGTGCCGAATTGCAGCCCCATCACCGCGAGCACCGGCGGCAGCGCGTTCTTGATCGCATGCTTCAGGACCCGCCATTCCGGCAGCCCGTTGGCGCGCAGCGTGACGACAAAATCCTGGTTCATCACCTCCGAGATCGCGGATCGCGTGGTGCGCGCGATGATGCCGACCGGGATCATGGACAGCGTGATGACCGGCAGGATGAGGTACTGGATATGCTCCCAGCTCGTCGGGTCGAAGCGCTCGCCGGCGGTGCCGGAGGAGGGCAGGATCATCAGCTCCACCGAGAAGATGATGATCAGCACGATGGCGAGCCAGTAGTTCGGGACCGAGACGCCGAGCACGGCGACGCCGGTGACGACCCGGTCGAGCCAGGTCCCGGCCTTCCGCCCCGCGATGGTGCCGAGGACGAAGGCGATGCTGAAGGCGACCAGCACCGAGAGCGTCGCGAGCAGAACGGTGTTGCCGAGCGAGCGCTGGATCTCCTCGATCACCGGTCGGCCATTGGCGATGGAGCGGCCGAAATCGCCGCTCACCACCCTGCCGAGCCATTCGATGTACTGGACCGGCAGCGGTCGATCGAGGCCGTAAAGCCGCTTCAGCCGGTCCACGGTCTCGGCATCCGCATCGGGCGGCAGCAGGGTCTGCACAGGATCGCCCGGTGCCAGGTAGACCAGCAGGTAGCAGATCATGGAGACGCCGAGAGCGATGGGGATCGCTGCGATCAGGCGGCGGATCACATAGCCGAACATCGCGGCGCCTCAGCGTGGTGCGATGGTGATCGGGGTCAGGTCCTGGAACCAGCTCTGCGCCTGGGTGAAGCCGCGCAAGCGCGGCGACATGGCGCGCGGGTTGAGGTCATGCACGACCCAGAGCATCACCGCGTCCTCGCTCATTTTCTCATGGATCTGCGTCAGGATGCGCAGCCGCTCGGCAGGGTCGAAGGTGGCCAGCGCCTGGTTGACCAGCGCGTCCATCTCCGGGTTGCGGTAATGGCCCCAGTTGGAGCCGGCAGGGGCTGCCTGCGCACTCCAGACGAAGCGGAACATCCCGTTGAACGGGTCCTGCAGCGAACGGCTGATGTTGATGCCGTTGACGGTCGGGTGCCGCCCGCGGCCTTCGCGGCCCACCTGCAGCAGCGCGTTCCAGTCCATGGTCTGCAGCGTGACCTGGAAACCCGCAGCCTCAAGCTGCGCCTTGACCAGCTCGTTCATCGGCAGCGGCTGCATCTGGCCGGAGCCGGAGGTCGAGATGGCGAAGGTGACGCGGCAGGGCAGGCACCCCGCCTCCTGCAGCAGCGCACGGGCCCGGGCGGGATCGTATTCGTAGCGCCTGGGATTGCCGTAGTAGGGCGTGCTGGGCGTCAGGTTCGCGAAGCCCGGCAGTGCCATGCCGCCCAGCATCTCCACGAAGTCGGCGCGGTTCAGGGCATGGTTGGCGGCGCGCCGCACCCGCAGATCGGCGAAGGGCCCGTCCACGAAGTTGAGCTGATATGCCCAGTTGTGCGGGTAGGAATTGCTGACGATCTGCATGCGCGCGGAGCGCAGGCGTGGAATGGCGTCCGGCGCCGGCGCCTCGATCCAGTCCACCTGGCCGGAGAGCAGCGCCGCGGTGCGCGTCGAGGCCTCCGGCATGGGCAGCAGCACCAGCCGGTCATGCTTGGGTACCCGGTCGCGGTCCCAGTAGTCGGGGTTGCGGACCAGTTCGAGCCGCTCCCCCGGCACCATGCGGGCGAAGCGGTAGGGGCCGGTGCCCGAGGGATTGCGCGCGAAGGCGTCCGCATCGTTGTTCACCTCCGCCGAGCGGCGGGGGCTCACCATCATGAGGAAGCTCATGTTGTAGGGCAGCAGGCTGTCCGGCTGCTTCGTCGTGATGGCGACGGTAAGCTCGTCCACCGCCTCGATGCCTTCGTAGTTGCCGAGATAGGCACGGGCGAAGGCGAATTGGCGAGGGTTGAACTGCGGCGCGCCCTCCCGCGTGAAGCGCTCGAAGTTCCAGACGATGTCGGCGGCCGTCATCGGCGAGCCGTCATGGAACCGCACGTCGCGGCGGAGCTGGAAGATCCAGCGGCGGTTGTTGTTGGGGTCGATGGCCCAGGATGTGGCGAGGCCCGGCTTGATGTCGGCCGCGACATCGCCGCGCGAGAGATCCCACAGGACCAGCGCGTCGTAGAGGTTGTAGCCGACGAAGCGCCAGCCCTCGAAGCCCTGGTCGGGGATGCCGGCGGTGAGTGGGATGTCGCCCGCCGTCATGCCGACGCGCAGCACCGTTTCCTGCGCCCTTGCGGGCGGCGCGGCGAGGGCAGCGAGAAGCGCGAAACCCGCGCCGAGGAGGGAAAGACGTCGCGTCGTCATGGCAGCTCCCGCTCCGGAGGGCCTTTCGGCCATCCGAGTGACATGGAGTGCGACTGCCTTCCCCCGCCGCGCCCGGGATGCGGGGGCGACCTGCGTCAAGGTTAGGCCGAGCGCAAAAGCCGCGACAACATCAAACTTGTGCAGTGCGAAAAAAGCGATGGCCGCAGGATCAGAGGGCGAGCCCCGCCTCGTTCCAGGGCGTGCTGACCAGTTTGCCGCTGGTGGAGAGCGTGATGAAGGCGGTGCGCAGCCCTTCGCCGCCGAAGCAGATATTGGTCGGCATCCGCTCCGGCATCTTCACCACCCGGATGATCTCGCCAGCGGGCGAGACGGTGGTGATCTCGCCGGCGACCAGCGTCGCCACCACGATGTTGCCCGCGGCGGTGACGGCCAGGCTGTCGAGCCGGCGGAAGCCCGGGAACTGGCAGAGCAGCCGTCCGCCATGCGGGCTCGGCCAGGGCTCCTTGCGGAGATGCCCCGGGCTTTCGACGTCCCAGGCCCAGAGGCGGCCGGTCTCGGTCTCGGCCGCGTAGAGCGTCCTGCCGTCCGGGCTGAGGCCGATGCCATTGGCGCCGCCCGGCACCGGATAGGCGGCTTCGATGATGCCGCTGCCATCGGTCGCCGCCCAGTAGATGCCGCCATGGTCACGGTCGCGGTGCCGCACCTTGCCGAGATCGCTGAACCAGAAGCCAGAACGCCCGTCGAAGACGATGTCGTTCGGTCCCTTGAGGGGCGTGCCGCCGCAACGGTCATAGAGCCGCGTGACATCGCCGGTCACGGGGTCCACGCGTTCGATGCGGCCGGTCTGGTAATCCGTGGACTGGCCGATCGGGCGGATGAAGCCCGGCTCCTCATGCCAGTGGAAACCGCCATTGTTGCAGACATAGAGTTGGCCGTCGGGCCCGAGCGCCATGCCGTTCGGCCCGTCGCCGGGCGAGGCGATCACGCTCACCATGCCGTCCGGGGCAATGCGGGTGATGCGGCCTGCCGCGATTTCGACCAGCGCGATCGAGCCGTCCGGCATCGCAACCGGACCTTCGGGGAAGCGCAGCCCCGTCGCCAAGGTGGTCAGCGCGATCTCTTCGGCCATCGACATTACTCCTGCCCTTGCGGGCAGCATGACGCCGCTTCGGCTGACCGCAAAGGGCCGATCGCCGCGGAACCGCTTCCAGCATGGCTTGACGCCGTGCCGCCGCACACGGGAGCCTGAGGACATGACACGCCCCGACCCCGTCGCCCTCGCGGTGCTCGAAAACCGCTTCCGTGCCATCGTCGAGGAAATGGGGGAGGCGATGCTGCGCACCACCTATTCCCAGATCCTGAACTCCTCGCGCGATTTCTCGATCGCGCTCTGCGATGCGCAATGCCGGCTGGTGGCGCAGGCCGACCATATCCCCGTGCATGTCGGCGCCATGCCCTTCGCGGCACGCGCGGTTGCCGATGCATTCGGCGATCAGGTGCGGGAAGGCGACATCTTCCTGCTGAACGACCCCTATCACGGCGGCAGCCACCTGCCCGACCTCACCATCGTGGTGCCGGTGATGGACAATGGGGTGCTGCGCTTCTGGTCGCTGGTGCGCGCGCACCAGACCGATATCGGCGGCGCCACCCATGGCGGCTACAACCCCGCCGCCACCGAGATCTGGCAGGAAGGCCTCCGCGTGCCGCCGATCCGCCTCGGCGAAGGGCGCCTGCCGCGGCCCGACCTGGTGATGATGCTGGTCACCAACACCCGCATGCCGCGGGAGGTCCGGGGCGACCTGATGGCGATGATCGGCGCCGCGCATCTCGGTGAGAAGCGGCTGCTCACGCTTCTCGGCAAGCATGGCGGTGCGATGCTCGCCGAAGCCGTGGAGGCGATCTTCGACCTGTCGGAGGCGCATGCGCGGCGCATCGTCGCGGACTGGCGGGACGGCACCTGGGAGGGCGAGGCCATCCTGGACGATGACGGGCACGACGCGCGCGACATCCGCATCCATGCGCGGGTGACGAAGCAGGGCGACCGCCTGACGGTCGACCTGTCGGACAGCGCGCCGCAGACCGTGGGTTTCGTCAATTCCAGCTACCCGAACATGCGCAGCGCCGTCGCCATGGCGTTCGCGTATCTGCTGGATCCGGAGGTCGCGAAGAATGACGGCGCCTTCCGCCCGCTGGAGGTGATCGCGAAGGAAGGTACCGTGGTCTGGGCGCGGGAGGGGGCGCCGGTGACGCTCTGCACCTCCCATTGCTCGAACGAGATCGTGGAGGCGGTGGTGAAGGCGCTGGCCAATGCCTGCCCGGACCGCGCCATGGGCGGCTGGGGCCGGCGCTTCCGCATCGCGATCCAGGGGCGCGACCCGCGCCGCAACCGCAACTTCGTCTGGCACCTGTTCCATGCCCGGCCGGGCGGCGGCGGATCGGCGCGCGGCGACGGCTGGTCCACGGCCGGCGAATGGCATTCGGCAGGCGGCCTCAAATTCGGCAGCGTGGAGATGGCCGAGACCCGCTTCCCCCTGTTCTTCCAGCATCACGAGTTCCGCCCGGATTCCGCGGGCGACGGCACCCATCGCGGCGGTTTCGGCGGCGAGTTGGCCCTGGTGGTCGAAAGCGACGGCCCCTGCCGCGGGAACACCGCCGGCGACGGCGCCCGCCACGGCTCCGTCGGCATGCTCGGCGGCGAGGACAGCGCGCCGCACCGCTACGTGCTGCAGCGGAGCGATGGCAGTGAGCGCGTGCTGGCGACCAAGGAGGTCGGCATCGCGATCGCCCCCGGCGATACGCTGCGCGTGCAGGCCGCCGGCGGCGGCGGCTGGGGGCCGCCGGAGAAGCGCGATCCCGCAGCAAGGGCGGCCGATCGCCGCGAAGGCTTGGTGACGCGATGAGCCTCATAATTGGAGCGTCCGATTCAGATCTCCGGACCCTTCGGCCCTCCGATCATCGAACGCTCTATCGCATCGGCGTCGATGTCGGCGGCACCTTCACCGACGTCGTCGGCATCGCGCCCGACGGCATCACGACCTTGGCCAAGGCCGCTTCCACGCCGGCAGACCAGAGCGAGGGCGTGGTCGCCGGCCTCGCCACCCTCGCCGAGGCACTGGGACTGACCCTGGCAGATCTGCTGGCGCGGACCGAGCGCATCGTCCATGGCACCACCGTCGCCACCAATGCGCTGCTCGAACGCCGCGGCGCCAAGGTGGCGATGCTGACGACCGAAGGCCATCGCGACGTGATCGAGATGCGCGAAGGCCTGAAGCCCGAACGCTACGACCTGCGCCTGCCCGCCGCCCCTGCCCTGGTGCCGCGCCATCGCCGTATCCCGGTGCGGGAGCGGTTGCGGCCGGACGGCCGTGTGGAGGCGCCGCTGGATCCTGGCTCCGTCGATGCCGCGATCGCGAGCGCGAAGGCGGAAGGGGCAGAATCGGTCGCCATCTGCTTCCTGCACGCTTGGCGCGACCCGACGCATGAGCGCCAGGCGGCGGAGGCGGTGCGTGCGGCGCTGCCCGATGTCTTCGTCACCCACTCCGCCGAGGTGCTGCCCCAGATCAAGGAGTTCGAGCGCTTCTCGACGACCGCTGTGAACGCCTATGTCGGCCCGGTCGTCGCCCGCTACCTGACCCGGCTGCGCACGCGGCTCGCCGAGGCCGGCTATGGCGGGCCGGTCTTCGTCATCCTCTCCCATGGCGGCGTCGCCCCGGTGGAGGAGGCGGCGCGGCTCGCGGCCGGCACCGCGCTCTCCGGCCCCGCCGGGGGCGTCGCCGCCGGGGTCGCCCTCGCCCGACAGGGGCTTGGGCAGGACCTCGTCACCTTCGATGTCGGCGGCACCTCCACCGATATCGCCTTGATCGAAGGCGGCGAGGCCGCGCTCGGCCGCGGGCGGGAGGTCGGGGGCGAGCGCATCGCGCTGGAAAGCCTCGACATCGTGACGCTTGGCGCCGGCGGCGGCTCCATCGCGCATCTGGGGCCGGGCGGGCTGCTGCAGGTTGGGCCGCGCAGCGCCGGCGCGGTGCCAGGGCCGGTCTGCTACGGGCAGGGCGGCACCGAACCCTCCGTCACCGACGCCAACCTGGTGCTCGGTTATCTCGATCCCGGGAACTTCCTTGGCGGCAAGCGGGTGCTGGACCGGGCCGCGGCCGAGGCGGCCTTCGGCCGGCTCGGGGCACAGCTCGGCCTTGGCGCGGCCGAGGCTGCGGCTGGCGCCCACCGCATCGCCAATCTCCGCATGGCTGATGGCATCCGGCTGGCGACGGTCCGGCGCGGCGTCGATCCGCGCGGCTTCACGCTCCTCGCCTTCGGCGGCGCCGCCGGGCTGCATGCCAGCGCGGTGGCGCGGGAGCTCGGCATGGCCAGGGTCGCGGTGCCGGTCTTCGCGGCCGGCCTCTCGGCCTGGGGGATGCTGCACACCGACCTCCGTTACGAGGTCTCCCGCAGCCTGGAAGGCGCGGGCCTGCCGGGCGATGCGGCGCTGCGCGAGACCTTCGCGGCGCTGGAGGCCGATGGCCGCGCCCGGGTCTCCGGCTGGTTCGGGGGCGAGGTCGCGGTCCGCCGGGCCGCCGACATGCGCTACGGCGAGCAGGTCTTCGAGGTCGGCGTGCCGCTGGATGGCGTCGACTGGGAGGCGCCCGGCCTTGCCGAGCGGGTGGCCGAGGCTTTCCACCTCCGGCACGAGCAGCTCTTCACCTATGCGCTGCGCGGCGAAGAGGTGGCGCTGGTGAATGCCCGGATCGCGGTGCTCGGCCTGCTGCCGGGCGGCGAGTCGCGGGCGGTGCTGCCGCCCGCCCGCACCAGCGTGGCCACCCGCCACATCCGGCTGGAAGACGGCCCGGCCGAGGTGCCGGTGCATGGCTTCGCGGCACTGCTGCCGGGCCAGGCCATCCCGGGCCCTGCCATCGTCGAGAGCGACACGACCACGGTGCTGATCCTGCCGGGCGATATCGCCCGGATGGATGCGCGTGGCTGGCTGGCGATCGAGCTGCCCTGAAACGGCAAAGGCCCGCCAAAAGGCGGGCCTTTGCGAAACCATTGAAGAAAGACACGTTTGAAGAGAGGCGCGGCTTTGAAGAGAGGCGCGGCCGATTCAGACCTCCGGGCCCTTCGGCCCTGCGGTCATCGGACGCGCTCAGGCGGCCTTCTTTTCCTTCGCGCGCTCCAGGCGGCGCTTCAGGATGATGGTCTCCAAGGTCAGCTTCCGGTCCGGGGTCTCGAGCAGGTAGGCGTCGATGCCGCCATTGTGCTCCACCGTGCGGATGCCGTTGGTGGTCAGGCGCAGGCGGATCTGGGCGCCGAGCACGTCGGAGAAGAACGACGTCTCCTGCAGGTTGGGCAGGAAGCGGCGACGCGTCTTGTTGTTCGCGTGGCTGACGTTGTTCCCGGAGAGGACACCCTTGCCGGTGACGGCGCAGCGGCGAGCCATGGCAGAAAATTCCTACAAGCGAATGATGCGCGGCCCCGGCAGGGTCGCGAGAGGCGGGTTTCTGGCCGAGGTCGGCCGAAAGGTCAAGCCATTCCGGAGGGGGGCGGGCCGTCGCGCATTTCCCTGAGCTCCCCGGTTTCGACCGAGTGCAGGGCGCTGCGCAGTACCTGGGCGATCGCGCGGTCGTCCATGGAACGGGCCAGGAGACCGAGCGCGCCGCCGAGCAGCGCGGAGGCGACCGAGAGCGGCGCGATGTTCTGCCCCATCATGTACTCGATCGCCTTGTCCACGACGGAACCGGCATGGCTGAGGTCTTCCGGGGCAACGCCCCGGGGGTCCATTTGCATGGGACACTGAACTCCTTACAACTGAGGCAGATAAGCAGGATCGGTGGCCGAGGGAAGGGCCTGCCCCCCGCTTCAGGCCCCCGGCACCTCCTCGGTCTCCCGCAGCCGGGGGCTGCCGAAGCCTGCCGCCGCCTGGGCGGCCGCCGCGGCTTCGGCCATCGCCACCGCCTCCGACTGGCGGCGCCACATCTCGGCATAGAGGCCACCGGCCGCGATCAGCGCGCCATGGGTTCCGCGCTCCGCGATCAGCCCGTCCTGGAGGACGATGATCTCGTCCGCCTCGACCACGGTCGAAAGGCGATGCGCGATGACGAGCGTGGTGCGGTCGCGCGCGACGTCGCGCAGCGCCGCCTGGATCTCCTGCTCGGTGCCGGTGTCGAGCGCGCTGGTCGCCTCGTCCAGGATCAGGATACGGGGATCCTTCAGGATGGTGCGCGCGATCGCGACGCGCTGCTTCTCCCCGCCCGAGAGCTTCAGCCCACGCTCGCCCACCCGGGTGTCGTAGCCGTCCGGCAGGCGCAGCACGAAGTCGTGCACCTGCGCGAGCTTCGCCGCCTGCTCGACCTCCTCCTGGGTCGCACCGGGGCGGCCATAGGCGATGTTGTAGCGGATGGTGTCGTTGAACAGCACGGTGTCCTGGGGCACCACGCCGATCGCGGCGCGCAGGCTGTCCTGGGTCACGCCGCGCACATCCTCGCCATCGATCAGCACGCGCCCGCCGGTCACGTCGTAGAAGCGGAACAGCAGGCGGGAGATGGTGGACTTGCCGGCGCCGGTCGGCCCGACGATCGCCAGCATCCGCCCGGGCGGCACCGAGAAGGAGACGCCCTTCAGGATCACACGGTCCGGCCGGTAGCCGAAGCGCACGTCCTCGAACACCAGCGCGCCGGGACCGGGCTTCAGGGCCGGCGCATTCGGCGCATCCGCGACCTCCCGCGGCTGCCGCAGCAGGGTGAACATCTGCTCCATGTCGATCAGCCCCTGCTTCATCTCGCGATAAACGAAGCCGAGGAAGTTCAGCGGCAGATAGAGCTGGATCAGATAGGTGTTCACCAGGACGAAATCGCCGATCGTCATGGTGCCGTTCGCCACACCGCGCGCCGCCATCAGCATCACCGCGGTCAGGCCGATCGCGATGATCGCCGCCTGCCCCGCGTTCAGCGCGTTCAGCGACACCTCCGAGCGGACATAGGCGCGCTCATAGCGCTGCAGGGAAGCGTCGTAGCGCCGCGATTCGTGCGCTTCGTTGTTGAAGTACTTCACCGTCTCGTAGTTCAGCAGGCTGTCGATCGCCTTGGTGTTCGCCTCCTGGTCGGTCTCATTCATCTCGCGCCGGAAGCGGGTGCGCCAGTCGGTGAAGATCAGGGTGAAGGCGATGTAGATGGCGATGGTGCCGAAGGTGACGGCGGCGAAGGCGAAATCGAACAGGCTCCAGAGGATGGCGGTGACCAGCAGGATCTCGATCAGCGTCGGCACGATGCTGAACAGCATGAAGTCGAGCACGAAGTTGATGCCGCGCGTGCCGCGCTCGATCACCCGGGACAGGCCGCCGGTCTGCCGGTCGAGGTGGAAGCGGAGCGACAGCGCATGCAGGTGCTGGAACACCGACAGCGCGATGCGCCGGGCCGCCCGCGCCTGCACCTTGGCGAAGACCGCGTCGCGCAGCTCCCCGAACCCCGCCGAGAGCAGGCGCAGCAGGCCATAGCCCAGGATCAGCGCCAGCGGGATCGCGGCCACCGCGGCCACGCCCTCCAGCGGCCTGAGCCCGTCAACCGCCCGGGCATAGGCGATCGGCACCACGACATTCGCGGCCTTGCCGGCGACCAGCGCCAGCAGCGCAATGACGACGCGGGTCCTGAGCTCCGTCTCCCCCTTCGGCCAGAGATAGGGCATCAGGGTCAGCAGGGTGCGGCCGTGGTTCGCTTCGGGAGGGGAAGGATTGAGCATGACGGCGCATGTGGCCCGGAATCCCCGCCCGGTCCAGAAGCGAGCGGGTTACTTATGGCGGGCGGCTGCGTTACCCAGGGCGCATGTCCAGCGCCGCCGGCTTCGCCCGCCACATCGCCGCCTGCAACAACCTGCCCTCCCCGGCCGGGTACATCCCCTTCCGCCTCGGCCCGGCGCAGATCGGCTGGATCGCCCCGGATCTCGCCCAGGCGCTCACTTTCTTCCCCCGCGACTTCCATTTCGACCGTAACGGGGTCGCGACCGCCGCCCGCCTGCGCAGCCCCGGCACCCGCAGCCAGGCGCTCGCCGAAGCGCTGCCGGCGCTGGAGGCCCGCGGGCTGCTGAAGATCCGCGGCGAGCTCTTCGACCTGCGCGCCGAAAGCGCCGGCCCGGTGCTCGGCCAGCTCGACCGCGGCGCCCTGCCGGCCTTCGGCGCCATGTCCCAGGGCGTGCATGTGAACGGCCTGGTGCGCCGCGGCGACGGGCTGCATCTCTGGATCGGCATCCGCTCCCGCGACAAGGCGGTGGCCCCCGGCCAGCTCGACAATATCGTGGCCGGCGGCATCCCCGCCGGGCTCTCCGCCGAGGAGACGCTGATCAAGGAAGCCGCGGAGGAGGCCGGGCTGCCCCCCGACCTCGCAGCACGGGCCCGGCCGGTCGGCCGCGTCTCCTACACCATGCGCAACGCCGAGGGCCTGCGTCGGGATGTGCTGCACTGCTACGACCTCGAGCTCCCGGAAGGCTTCACGCCGCACCCGCATGACGACGAGGTGGAGCGCTTCGAGCTCTGGCCCGTCGCCCGGGTCATCGCGGCGGTGCGCGACACCGACGAGGTGAAGTTCAACGTCAACCTGGTGCTGATCGACCTCTTCCTGCGCGAGGGCCTGATCGAGGACCCCGACAGCACCCTCCGCGCCGGGCTGGACCAGGGACCGGAGTGAGTTGACCCTGAGAGGGACGAAAGGCCCTTTCCGGGAGGCGCCTTACACCATCGCCAGGACCTCCGCCGGAGAGAGCCCGGCGGCGCGAAGGGCGCGCAAGGGCTGGGCGCCGTCGCGCTTGGCGAGGCGCCGGCCGGTGGGATCGGTCAGCAGGCGGTGATGGGCATAGGCGGGTTCCGGCCAGCCCATCAGCGCCTGCACCAGGCGGTGGATGTCGGTCGCAGCCAGCAGGTCCTCGCCCCGGATCACCAGGGTGACGCCCTGGAACGCATCGTCGTGGGTGACGCAGAGATGATAGCTCGCCGGCGTGTCCTTGCGGGCCAGCACCACGTCGCCGAAGCGGGCCGGGTCGCAGGCGAGGCGGCCCCTGCCTTGCTCCGCGAAGCTGAGCGGCCCCGGTGCGGCAGCGAGCGCCGCCGCCATGTCGAGGCGGAGCGCATAGGGGGCGCCGGCGGCGATGCGCGCCGCGCGGGCGGCGTCGCCCAGATGGCGGCAGGTGCCAGGATAGACCGGGCCTTCCGGCCCCTGCGGGGCGCCGGCGGCGGCGATCTCGGCGCGGGTGCAGAAGCAGGGGTAGAGCAGGCCGCGCGCTTCCAGCGCCCCCAGCGTGGCGCGGTATTCCGCGAAGTGCCGCGACTGGATCCGCACCGGCCCGTCCCAGTCGAGCCCCAGCCAGGCCAGGTCCTCGAGGATCGCCTCGGTGAATTCCGGACGGCAGCGGGTGCGGTCGATATCCTCGATGCGCAGCAGGAAGCGCCCGCCGGCAGCACGGGCCGCGCGCCAGCCGGCGAGCGCCGAATATGCGTGGCCCAGGTGAAGATACCCTGTCGGGCTGGGGGCGAAGCGCGTAACGATCCCGGTTGCGGCCATGGCGCTTCCGCGCTACCGCCGCCGCTGGCCGAGGACAAGGAGGCATCCGCGCATGCTGCTCACGGGACCCCGCATCGCGCCCGCTTCCGGCGGGAAGCCCGCGAAGCTCGTCGTCATCCTGCATGGCCTGGGCGCCAGCGGGAACGACTTGATCGGCATCGGCCATCTCTGGAGCCGCAGCCTGCCGGACGCCGAGTTCGTCGCCTATGACGCGCCCTTCGCCTACCCGCCCCTGCCTTCCGGCAAGCAGTGGTTCGATCTCGAGGAGCGGCGGCCGGACGTGGTGAACGAGGCGCTGCGCAGCGTCTCCCGCACCTTGTTCGACAGCCTCGACGCGGAGCTCAAGCGGCTGGGGCTCGAGGATGACGACCTGGCGATCACCGGCTTCTCGCAGGGAGCGATGCTGACCCTCTTTGCCGGTCTGCGGCGGCCGAAGCGGCCGGCGGCGCTGATCGGCTATTCCGGCGCCCTGCTGGTGCCGGAGGTGCTGCCCTTCGACATCACGGTCCGCCCGCCGGTGCTGCTGATCCATGGCGAGACGGATTCCGTGGTACCGGCCAAGGCGACGCGCGACGCGGCTGAGACACTGCGCGACAGCGCGGTGACGGTGCACGCCCATGTGACGCCGGGGCTCGAGCACACGATCGACCAGCAGGGGATCGATCTCGGCGCCTCCTTCCTGCAGCACAGCTTCGCGGAAGCGGCGAGGTTGCGGGCGGAACGGCTTGCGAAAGCTCAGTGACAGTCACGGCCTGCGGGTTGCACGCGCCGTGGCGGGCTGGCATGAATGCTGCACAACGCGACGGCGCCACATGATCTGGGGCCTGTCGGTCGCGAAAGGCCCCAGGGATTGAGGGCACCCGGCCCGGCGCAAGGCGCCGCCGCCGGAAAAGGGCTCCGTCGCCGAACGGCCGCCTCCCGGGCGGCGGAAAGGAGCGGCGCTTGCCTGATGGTGGACAGAGCGTAGGGGCTCAATCCTTCCCCGCGCTTGTGCTGAACGCGGATTTCCGGCCGCTCTCCTACTTCCCGCTCTCCGTCTGGGCGTGGCAGGACGCCGTGAAGGCCGTGTTCCTGGACCGGGTTTCGGTGCTCAACGAATACGAGATCGCTGTGCACTCGCCCACGCTGACGATGCGGCTGCCGAGCGTGATCGCGCTGAAGGAGTATATCCCGGCCGCGCGGCGCCCGGCCTTCACGCGCTTCAACGTCTTCCTGCGCGACAGCTTCGAATGCCAGTACTGCACCGACGCGATGCCGGCCCATGACCTGACCTTCGATCACGTGGTCCCCCGCAGCCGCGGCGGCCGCACCACCTGGGAAAACGTCGTCACCGCCTGCGGCCCCTGCAACCTGCGCAAGGGCAGCAAGCTGCCGCGGGAGTGCCACATGTTCCCGGTGCAGACCCCGCGCCAGCCGACGAGCTGGGAATTGCAGGAGAATGGCCGCGCCTTCCCGCCCAACCACCTGCACGAAAGCTGGCGCGACTACCTCTACTGGGACAGCGAGCTGGAGAACTGACCAGCCCGGTCATTCAGGGCCGTCGAGGATCGCCGCCACCTGCCCGGCCATGCTGGTGAAATAGCGTCGCAGCACCTCCCGCTGCTGGGTCGGGTGCTGGAAGGTCGCCCGCAGCTTCAGAAAGCGACCCCGGAGGCCCGTCACGCAGAGATGGTCGCTCCGCTCCCACTCTCCGGGCGCCGATTGCGGCGGGGCGGCGATGACGCGCCGCGTCCTGACGCAGCGGAAGGCCGGGCCGCCCCGTGGCGCGTGGCGGTAATCCGGCAGGCGCGTGACCTCGGCAGCGGCCGCCCCGCCTTCGCGCCTGTTGAGGACAGCCAGCATCGTCGCTGTCGCATCCTGCAGATGCGCCTGCGCCGCCGGCGAGTCCGGGCCGCTTGGCAGGGCCTCCGGGCTTTCCCGGAACAGGTAGATCGTCACGGCCCCGTCCGGCTGCCGATAGCCGACCAAGGCGCCTTCCAGCGTGCGGGGGGCGGCATCCTGCATCGGGGGACGGATCCGGGTTGCCAGCATCAGCCGGACCGGCACGCGCGCCAGCAGGACCAGGCTTTCGCCACCCTGGGACCGCAGCCCTTCCCCCTCCGCCACCGCCGCGCCGGCGATCGCGGCACCGAGAAGGGCGGCCGGCAACAGCCGGCGCAGGCACGCGACGAGGCTTCTTGGCCTTGCCCCCATGCCATGCAGGCTATCGTTCCGCCACCGGGCCGGGAAGTGATCCGAGCGGCTCCTCGCCGTTAGTTGCCCCGGCCGGCGTGGCGCACCGCTGACGCGCATCGCCATAGACGAATGGTTACCATTCCGTTACTCAGTTCAACAATCACCCGTGACCTGTCTCAAATGTCATTCTTTTGATTGCATTTGGTTCGCATTTGCTAATGTGTCTCCAGCGCCGTCGCACAGGCCATGACCTATGTCCGAATCCACCCCTCCGCTGACCCGCATCATCGAAGCACGCCTCCTCGAGGAGACGCCGAGGCTGCGGGCTGAATTCGGCGCGCTGCGCCCGGGCCATGTGCGGAGCTTCGCGCTCGACGATCTGTTCCCGCGAGAGATCCTGGACGCGGCCCTGGCGGCCATGCCGACGCTGCCCGGCATGTTGCGGCGGGCCAACAGCAAGGAGCGCAAATTCGTCTGCGCCCGGTTGGATACGCTGGCGGGGCCGGTGCGCGACGTCGTCCTCGCCCTGAACCGGCCGGAGATTGCCGCCGCAGTCGCCGGCATCACCGGCATGTCCGCGCTGGAGACCGACCCGCAGCTCTACAATGGCGGCGTCACCTGCATGCTGCCGGGCGACTTCATGTGCCCGCATCTCGACAACAGCCACGACTACGCGCGGAAGCGGCGGCGGGAGGTGGTGATGCTGACTTACCTGTCGCCGCATTGGCGGGAGGATTACGGTGGCCACCTGATGCTCTGGCAAGACCACCGCAAGGGCGCCCTGCAACCCGTGGCCTATCGCAGCAACCGGCTGGTTGTCATGGAGACGACCGATGCGTCCTGGCATGCGGTCACGCCGATCACCGGGCCGATGCCCCGCATCAACGTCACGACCTATTTCTACGCACCGCCAGCGATCCGTCACCCGGTACGGCTGACCCGCTTCGCGGCCTGGCCAGGCCAATCCGTACGGCAGGCGATGTTCGACGGCGAATTCGCGCTGCGCTCCCTGGCCAATCGCGCCGGGGCGCGACGCTTCCTGCCGAACCGCCACGTCGACAAGCCCGCGGTCGGGGCCTGACCGCTGTCGGGATCTGGAGCGTGATTGCTTGAGGTGGAATCACCGAAAGCGTGAATCACGCGATCAAGCACTTAGCGGGCCTTCACCGGCCGGTCGCCATAGCTGTCCTGCGGCACGCCCTTGCCGAGCGACATATGCGAATGCACACCAAGCCAGCGCCCGTCCGGCTGCTTCTGCAGCACGATGGTGGCGCGCCCCGGCCGGTCGAAGCGGCTGCCGTCCTTGTGGAAGCCGGTGCTGGTCCAGGGCGTGACGGCGACCGCCATGCCGCCGTCCGGCGAGGCCAGGATCAGGGTGTTCGGCAGGTCGAAGGCGAAATCCGCGGTGCGCGGCCAGACATTGTCCCACTGCGTGTCGGTCCAGGCCTGGCGGCTCCTCACCAGTTCCTGGAAGGTGCCGAAGATGGCGATGTCGTCGTGCCAGAAGGGATAGGCGCCGGCATAGTCGACCTCCCGCACGCGGGCGGCGAAGCGGTCAAGCCAGCCGCGAATCTCCGCGGTGAGGGCGGCGTCGGCTTCGGGCAAGGTCATCGTCAAACTTTCTCGCTGATCCTGATCGCCAGCTTGCAGCCAAGCTTGATCGCCGCATAGAGCGGGCGATAGGCCGGCGCCAGCTCCGCCTCGTTCTCGAGGCCGATGTCACGGTGCTCCAGCTCCTCCTGCCGGAAGCGCTCGATCGTCTCCTTCAGCGGCGCCTCGTCATCGCCCAGCGCCTCGTTCTGGGCGCGGTAATGCTCGTCGATCGCCTCCTCGACGGCGACTGTGCAGGCCATGGCGCCGCGATAGCCGAGCAACGCGGTCGCCGCCCCCAGCGCGAAGCCGGCGACGTGCCAGATCGGCAGCATCGCGGTCGGCCGCACCCGGCGCTCGGCGATCAGGCGGGAGAAGGTGTCGAGATGGACCTGCTCCTGCTCCTGCATATGGCGCAGCAGAGGTTCGTGCCTGGTGCCCTTCAGCACCGCGATCTGGCCCTGGTAGATGCGCTTCGCACCGTATTCACCGGCATGATCGACCCGGATGGTGCGTTCGACGAATTCGCGCGGGGTGGGGTCGCCGGGCAGGCGGCGATCGCCGGTCCTGGTCATGCTGCTCTCAGTCATGCACGGGCTTCCTTGCGAAGGACGGTGAACGCGAAGGCCGCGAGGCCGAGCGCGTAGAGGACATTCATGGCCGCCATCGAGACCGGCAGGCCGGGGATCAGGAAGGTGGCCGCGTCGCAGGGTTTGGCGGGCCCCGCGGCGGCGGCCATGCTGCGCATCAGATCCTCGACGCTGGCGGCGGCGCCGCTGCTGGTGTTCGCGGCCTGGCAGCTCGCCAGCGGGGAGGGCCACCAGCCGAATTCCACCCCGGCATGCAGCACGCCGATCCCGCCCGAGACCAGGACCGCCAGGATCGCGCCGCCGAGCAGCAGGGGCCGCGCCCGCCCGGGCAGCAGCGCCGCCAGCAGCGCCAAGCCCGCCGCGACCCAATACGGCCATCGCTGCCAAAGGCAGAGGGCGCAGGGCACCAGGCCCCAGGATTCGCTCGCCATGGCGAACAGGGGCGCGGCGGCCGCGAGGACGGCGATGAGGATCGGCATCGCCCCCTAGATCGTCCCAAACCGCGGCTTCCGCAACTGGACCCTGGCCGGATCCGCGCCTAGCCTCCCGAGGCAACGGCAGGAGGAAACGCATGGCGCCGATCACCATCTGGGGCCGCGCGAGCTCGAGCAATGTGATGAAGCTGCTCTGGCTCTGCGAGGAGCTGGCACTGCCCTATGAGCGGATCGACGCCGGCGGCGAATTCGGTCGCACGCGCGACCCTGGCTACCTGGCCATGAACCCGAACGCGCTGGTGCCGACCCTGGTGGAGGCCGACGGCTTCAGCCTGTGGGAGAGCAATGCGATCCTGCGCTACCTCGCTGCCACGCGGGCGCCCGGGACGGCATTCCATCCCGCGGATCCGAGGGCTCGCGCCGATGCCGAGCGCTGGATGGACTGGCAGCTCGCGAGCCTCAACGCGCCGATGACCCCTCTCTTCATCGGCCTGGTGCGCACGCCCTCGGAGAAGCGCGACGCCGCCACGATCGCCGCCGCGCGCGACCGCACCGAGGCGCTCTGGGCGATCGTGGATGCGCGGCTCACCGATCGTTCCTTCATGACCGGCGAGGCGCTGACGCTCGCGGACATCGCGCTCGGCGTCTATGTGCATCGCTGGTTCGCGCTGCCGATCGCGCGGCGCGAGATGCCGGCGCTCGCCGCCTGGTATGCAAGGCTGCTGCAGCGCGAGGGCTTCCGGGAGCATTGCGCCGGGACGCTCGCCTGAGGGATCGACAAGCACAAGCAAGGGAGAGAACGACGATGCTCGACACACCGCAGCGCACCACGCTCCGCCGCGGCGAGGGCGCGCAGTTCGACCACGGCCTGCGCGCCTTCTTCGCCTATCGCGACCTTGGCATCCAGGAAGCGACCGCGGGCCGCTTCGGCGCGCATGTGATCCGCGCAGTGCCCGGCGAAGGCGCCAAGCCGCACTGGCACAACCACGAGCTCGACTTCCAGATGGTGTTCATCCTGAAGGGCTGGGTGCGCTTCGAATACGAGGATATCGGCGAGGTGGAGCTGCGCCCGGGCGACTGCATCTACCAGCCGCCACAGGTGCGGCACCGCGAGATCGCGCATTCGGAGGATCTGGAGCTGATCGAGATCACCTCCCCCGCCGAGTTCAAGACCAACGAGGTCGACGCCCCCTGATGCAGGCCCGTCAGCCGTTGCGCCGCGCCAGCGCCAGACCCGCCACGTAGCCCCAGGCCATGTAGGGGCCGATGGTGGTGCCCGTCCCGACGCCGCGCGTGCCGATCGGATTGGCGCTCGAGGCGCCGGCGGCGAAGAGGCCGGCGATGGTGCTCCCATCCGGCCGCAGCACCTCCGCCTGCGCATTGGTGCGCGGCCCGCCCTTGGTGCCGAGGATGGAGCGGTTGAAGGGCATGGCGAGGAAGGGGGCGCGCGCGATCGCCTCCAGCCCGCCTCGGCGCCGCTTGTCGCCGGATGCGGCGGCCTCCGCGGCGGAGGGGCGGCCGAATTCTGCATCGCGGCCGGCCGCGCAGGCAGCATTGTAGCGCGCGACACTTGCCTCGAGTGCTGCGGGATCGAGGCCGATCCGCGCGGCGAGTGCCGCGATGCTGTCCGCCTGCCGCAGCCAGCCGGCATCGGCCCGCGCCGCCCAACGCGCCGGCGGCAGCCGGTCGAGCAGCCTGACATCGCTGATCACCCAGCAGGGCTGCTGCACCGGCATCCCCGCCGCGTCGCGCGCATCGATCGCCTCGCCGATGTTGAAGCGGAGCTCGTTGACGAAGCGGGCGCCGTGGCGGTTGACGATGATGGCATTGGGCTCCGTGTGGAAGGGCACGGGCAGTGCCATCAGCCGGCCGCGATGCCGCGTCGGGACGGAGGGCGTCAGGGTCGCCTGGTCCATGTGGGCGAGTGCGGCGCCCGCGGCCGCCGCCATGCGGTGCCCATCTCCCGTGTTCGAGGGCGGACTGCCGAGATAATCGACGGGGCCGGGGAAATGCCGTTCCAGCATCTCCCCGTCCCATTCGAAGCCACCGGTCGCGATCACCACGCCGCGCCGCGCGGTGATGCGATGCCGCGCGCCGCAATGCTCCACCACGGCACCGGTCACCGCGCCGGCATCGTCCTGCAGCAGTTCCACCGCGCGCGCTGCCGTCTCGATCCGCACCCCGGCATCGAGGCAGCCGCGGAGCAGGCCGGTGATCAGCGCCGTCCCCTTGCCGCGCGCATTGGTCAGCACGCGCCAGGCAAGGCGCGGCCAGAGCTGCCAGGCCGTACGGTAGGGGTGGTGATAGAGGTCCGTCTCCACCGCCTCGTGATAGGTGAAGATCTCCGGGATCGTAGATCGCCGGATGCGGAAGGCGAAGCGGCCGGCACGCCAGCGGCTCAGCGGCAGCGGCGAGAGCATGCGGCCGCGCGGCTTGGCGCCGGGCAGGTCACGCAGCGGATCGGGCTCGGGCGTCAGCGCGAAGCGGAGCGGCGAATGCGCCTCGACGAAGCGCAGCATCGCGGGCGAGGCTTCCACCAGGCTTTGCCACAGGGCGTCCTCGGTCGCAGCCCAGCTCTCCGGCGCGGCGGCGCGGATATAGGCCAGTGCTTCCTCCGCGCTGTCCTCGATGCCGGCTGCCGCGGCGTGATGGTTGGCGGGGATCCAGGTGCCGGCGCCGGACATGGCGCTGGTGCCGCCGAGGCGGTCCGACTTTTCCAGGACCGTGACGCGGAGCCCGGCGACGGCCGCCGTCAGCGCCGCCGTCAGGCCCGCGGCACCCGATCCCAGGATCAGCGCATCCGTCTCGTGCTGCATGCTGCGCCTATTGTTTGATCGCGTGATTCAGACTTTTCGGCGATTCCGCCTCAAGTCATCACGCTCTAGACCCAGTCCGGCGCCGGATCGTAACGCGCGAAGAGGAAGGTCAGCCCCTCGGCCGGTGCGGTCTGCCCCGCGCGGGTGCGGTCGCGCCCATCGAGCACGCTGCGCGGCCAGGAGACGGGCCGCTTGCCGAGGCCGACCTGCGCCAGGGTGCCGACCATGTTGCGCACCTGGTGGTGCAGGAAGCTCCGCGCCTCCGCCCGGATCTCGATCTCCTCGCCGAAGCGGGAGACGTCGAGGCGGTCGAGGGTGCGGAGCGCGTCCTTCGCCTGGCAGGACGCGGCGCGATAGGCGCTGAAGTCGTGCTTGCCGAGCAGCATCTGTGCAGCCTCATGCATGGCGCCGGCATCGAGGCGCTGCGGCACATGCCAGACCCGCCCGGCATCGAGCGCCGGGCGCGGCCGGCGATTGAGGATGCGGTAGCGGTAGCCGCGCCCGATGCAGGAGAAGCGCGCCGACCAGCCTTCCGCCGCGCGGGTGGCGCGCAGGACGGAAATCGGGTGCGGTCGGGTGCGGAAGTTCAGCGCCTCCCGCACCCGTTCGGGCGCCAGGTCGGCGGCGATCTCGATATCGGCGACCTGGCCTTCGGCGTGCACGCCGGCATCGGTGCGGCCGGCGGCGGTGGTCACGGCGGGCTCGCCGTTGTTCAGCGCTGCCGCCGCCTCCTCCAGCACCTGCTGCACGGAGAGGCCATTGGCCTGGCGCTGCCAGCCGACGAAAGGCGCCCCGTCATATTCGAGTGTGAGCGCGTAGCGTGGCATCAGGGGAGAACCGCGCCGGGCGCCAGCGCATAGCCGCGCAGGAACTCGGCGGCCGCCATCGGCGCGCGGCCGGCGCGCTGCAGCCGCGTCAACCGCAGCGCACCCTGGCCGCAGGCGATGGTCGGCGCGGCATCCAGCACCAGCCCGGGCGGGCCCTCGCCTTCCGCCGGCTCGGCGGCGAGCAGGCGGAGCGTCTCCTGGCCATGGGCGAAGAAGCAGCCGGGCCAGGGCGTCAGCGCGCGCACGCGGCGGTCGAGCGCCACGGCGTCCTGGCGCCAGTCGATGCGGCCATCCTCTTTCGCGAGCTTGGGTGCATAGGTCGCACCGTCCTCCGGCTGCGCGACCGGCGCCGGATCCTCGGCGAGCGCCCGCAGGATCAGGGCGGCGCCGAGCGGCGCCAGCGCGTCATGCAGCGCGGCCGCGGTCATGCGCGGGCCGATCGCGACCTCGCCCTTCAGCAGCATCGGGCCGGTGTCGAGCCCTTCCTCCATGCGCATGATGGTGATGCCGCTCTCGGCATCGCCCGCCAGGATCGCGGCCTGGATCGGCCCGGCGCCGCGCCAGCGCGGCAGCAGCGAGGCATGGATGTTGAGGCAGCCGCGCCGCGGCGCCTCCAGCATCGCCGGCGGCAGGATCAGACCATAGGCGGCGACGACGGCGACATCGAGGTCGAGTGCCGCGAAGGCGGCATGCTCCGCCGCGTCGCGCCGCACCCGGGCCGGCGTGCGGACGGGCAGGCCGAGCTCCAGCGCGGCGCGATGCACCGGGCAGGGCGTCTCCTTCTGGCCGCGCCCGGCCGGGCGCGGCGGCTGGCAATAGACTGCGACCACGTCATGGGCGGCATGCAGCGCGCGCAGCGCCGGCACCGCGAAATCCGGGCTGCCCATGAAGGCGAGGCGCAGCCGGCCCGGTGGGGTCATTCCCGCGCCTTCAGCTTCAGGTCCTTGGCGAGCTTCCTGAGGATCATGTTGCGCTTCAGCGTGCTCAGGTGATCGACGAAGAGCACGCCGTCCAGGTGGTCGATCTCATGCTGGAGGCAGGCGGCGAGCAGGCCGTCCGCCTCCACCTCCCGCTTCGCGCCGGTCTCGTCCTGGTAGCGCACCTTCACCCGGGCCGGGCGCGTCACCTCAGCATACTGGCCGGGGAGCGAGAGGCAGCCTTCCTCCCGCGTCGCCTCGTCGGTGCTCGCGGCGACGATTTCGGGGTTGACCAGCACCATGGGCGCCGGGGCGTCGTTCGGCTGCAGGTCGATCACCACGAGGCGCAGCCCCTGCCCGACCTGCGGCGCGGCAAGGCCGATGCCCGGGGCTTCGTACATGCTGCGGAACATGCGCGGCACCAGGCTGCGCACCGCATCGGCATCGCCAGCGGCGACGCGGCGCGCCTTCTGGCGCAGCCTGGCATCGGGGACGAGCAGGATCGGGATCGGCGGGACGTCGGCGGTCATGGCCGGCGGGCTTACCGCCGCGCAGCCCCCCTTGCAACGTCCGTGCAATCTGCCCAATTCATTCCCTGTCGGGGTGCTTCGGGCCCCGGCACCCGCTTCGCTCCTTCGAGGAGGCAACTGGCCCTCATGTCTCGACCTTCGGTCTTCGGATCGCCGTTGTTCCTGGGCTTCGATCATCTCGAGCAGATGCTCGACCGGGTCGCCAAGAACTCCGACGGCTATCCGCCCTACAATATCGAGCAGACGGGCGATAACCGCCTGCGGATCACGCTTGCCGTCGCCGGCTTCGCGATGGACGACCTGCAGATCACGCAGGAGGACAACCAGCTCGTCATCCGCGGCAAGCAGAAGGACGATGTCGAAGGGCGGATCTTCATCCACCGGGGCATCGCGGCGCGCCAGTTCCAGCGCGCTTTCGTACTGGCCGAAGGGATCGATGTGGAGGGGGCCTGGCTCGACAACGGGCTGCTGCATGTCGAGCTGCGCCGGCCGCAGCCCGAGGTGCGGGTGAAGACCATCCACATCGCGACCCCCGGCGCCGCCGCCGCCGCGCGGCCCGTGGTCGAAAACCGTCGCATCGACCGTGACTGAGACTTCCAGGGCTCCAATCCAGCGCGGCCTAGCCAGGCGCGCCAGCAGGAGAACGTGATATGAACATCAAATCCAACACAGCGCTGAGGGACATCACCCCGCGCGACTGGGCGCAGTTCGGCGCCGGCGAGGTGGCCTATGTCCGGCCGGTGATGGTGAACGGCGCGCCGGCCATCGCGATCCATGCCGCCGACGGTACGCCGATCGGCGCCGCGCCCGATATCGGCTTGGCGATCGCCGCCATCGTCGAGCACGAGATGGAACCCTTGCTTCTTCATTGACCTCAGGCGCCGGCGCCGGCATCCGCCGGCTTGGCTTACGCGCTGTCGGCGGTGTGCTGGCGACATCGATCGGTCGCGCGCGGGGCCGCGTTCGCGGCCCCGGTCTGCATCGGCTTCGCCTCGCAGCCCGCCGGAATAGAGAGCGGCCTGCGGCCGCGTGGCGAGAGCCGAGCTCCTCCCGCACGCGCGGCCTGGGGCCAATGTCGCTCAGGCGTCCGCGGCGTCGATCCAGCCGACATGACCGTCGGTGCGGCGATAGACGACGTTCATCGCCCCGGTCGCCTTGTTGCGGAACATCAATACCGGCGCATGGGCGAGATCCATCCGCATCACCGCCTCGCCGACCGTGAGCTTCTCGATATGCGCCGGGTGCTCGGCGACGACCACCGCACCGTGGTCGGCGCCATTGGTGGCGGGCGGCGGCTCCTCCTCCCCCTCCTCTGCGGCAAGCACGTATTGCCGGGCCAGCGACGCCACCTCCTGCGCCGGGTCGCGTTCCGGCGCCATGCTGCGGGCATGCTCGTTGACCCTGCGGCGATAGCGTCGCAGCCGTTTGGCAAGGTGTTCGGACGCCTCCTCGAAAGCGCGGTGGGCATCGGTGCCCTCCCCTTCGCCGCGCATCAGCAGTCCCCGTCCGGCCTTCAGGTTGATGTCGCAGGCGAAAAAGGCGCGATTCTTGCGGAAGGTGACATTCGCTTCGAGCGCGTGATCGAAATACTTGCGCGCGATGGTCGCCAGATTTTCCCGGACATGCGTCTTCAGGGCCTCGCCGGTTTCGACCTGCTTGCCTGCGACGGTGATGTGCATGAGCGTTCGCCTTCCTTCCGTGTCTCGGGGAAGACTCGCCCGGGTATCCGGCGGCGGCCCGCCATGCGCGCGCGCCATGACACGCGCCGAAGGGTGTCGCGGATCAGGCCGGGACGGCCTTCTCCCGCTTACGCTGCACCGAAGATGGGATGCGCAGCGCCTCCCGGTATTTGGCCACGGTCCGGCGCGCGATGTCCACGCCTTCCTTGCGGAGGGATGCGACGATGGCATCGTCCGACAGCACCTCTTCCGCATCCTCCGCATCGACCAGGGACTTGATGCGGTGCCGCACGGCTTCCGCGCTGTGGCTCTCGCCGCCGCTGGTGCCGGCGATCGCGGTCGTGAAGAAATACTTGAGCTCGAAGGTGCCGCGCGGCGTCGCGATCGACTTGTTGGCGGTGACGCGGCTGACCGTGCTCTCGTGCATCGCCACCTCCTCCGCGACGTCGCGCAGGATCAAGGGGCGCAGGTGGCCGACGCCGTGGCGGAAGAAGCCGTCCTGACGGCGGACGATCTCCGCCGCGACCTTCAGGATGGTGTTGGCGCGCTGCTCCAGCGACTTCACCAACCAGCTCGCGGTCTGGAAGCGCTCGGCGAGATAGGCCTTCTCCTCGCGGGAGCGGGCGCCGACCACGGCACGCGCGTGGAAGCCGCGATTGACCAGGACGCGCGGCAGCGTCTCCGGGTTCAGCTCCAGCATCCAGCCGCCGTCGCCGCCGCGGCGCATCAGCACATCCGGCACCAGCGCGGGCGGCGGTGCGCTGTCGAAATCCGAACCCGGCTTCGGATCGAGGCGCTTCAGCTCGGCGATCATCTCCGCCAGGTCCTCGGCATCGACGCCGCAGACCTCCTGCAAACCCCGCATCTCGCGCCGCGCCAGCATTGGCAGGTTCGCGAGCAGGGCCGCCATCGCGGGGTCATGCCGATTGCGTTCCCGCAGTTGCACGGCGAGGCACTCGGCGAGGTCGTGGCAGAACATGCCGACCGGGTCGAAGCGCTGCATGCGCGCGCGCACCGCCGCGACCAGGGCCGCATCGCAGCCGAGGCGGCGCGCGATCTCCTCATCGCTGACCGCCAGCCTGCCGGCGGGATCGACCAGCGCCAGGAAGGCGGCCGCGATCATCCGCTCGATCGGACCGGCGAAGGCGAAGCGCACTTGCTCGGCGAGATGGTCGCGCAGGTTCCGTGCCGGCGCCGCCATGTCGTCGACGCCATCGAGCCCGTCCTCGAAATCGGTGCGGCCGCCGCGGCCTACCGGCGCCTCGCCGGCGTCGTAGACATTGCTCCAGTCGGCATCGAGCGGCGCCGCATCTTCCTGCGGCAGCATCTCCGAAGCCGCGGCGGTGGAGGCATCCTGCTGCGCCGACGCGGCGGCCGGCGCCTCTTCGCGCCTGGCCTCCTCGCGCCGGGTCTCCTCGGTCTCGGCATGCTCCTGTTCGTCACGCTCCAGCAGCGGATTGCGCTCGAGCTCTTCCTCGACGAAAGCGCTGACCTCGATGTTGGAGCTCTGCAGCAGCTTGATCGCCTGGCGCAGCTGCGGCGTCATCACCAGCGATTGCGACTGCCGGAGATCGAGACGCGGCGCCAGGCTCACGGCGTCAGGCCCTGCGGCAAGAGGCGCCGTCGCGCCGCGTGGGGACGGTGCCGATCACAGGCTGAAGCGCTCACCGAGATAGACCCGGCGCACGCCCTCATGCGCGACGATGTCGCGCGGCGTGCCCTCCATCATCACCTGGCCTTCGTGCAGGATATAGGCGCGGTCGATGATGCCGAGCGTCTCGCGCACGTTGTGGTCGGTGATGAGCACGCCGATGCCGCGATTCTTCAGGTGCTTGACCAGGTCGCGGATCTCGCCGACCGCGATCGGGTCGATGCCGGCCAGCGGCTCGTCCAGCAGCACGTAGTTGGGGTGCGTCGCCAGCGCGCGCGCGATCTCGCAGCGGCGCCGCTCACCCCCCGAGAGCGCGAGGGAGGGTGCCTTGCGCAGATGGGAGATGCCGAATTCGGCCAGCAGCGCGTCGAGCATCTGCTCGCGCCGATCGCGGATCGGCTCCACCACCTCGAGCGCCGCCCGAATATTGTCCTCGACATTAAGGCCGCGGAAGATCGAGGCCTCCTGCGGCAGGTAGCCGAGGCCGAGCCGTGCGCGGCGATACATCGGCAGCGTCGTCACGTCATGCCCGTCGAGGGTGACGTTGCCCTCGTCCGGCTGCACCAGGCCGGTGATCATGTAGAAGGTGGTGGTCTTGCCGGCACCGTTCGGGCCGAACAGCCCGACCGCCTCGCCGCGCTTCAGCGAGACGGAGACGTTCCGCACCACCGGGCGCTTGCGGTAGCGCTTGCCGAGGCCGGTCGCGACCAGCCCGGGCCCGGTCTCCACGCCACCCACCACGCGCAGCTCCACCTCGCTCACGGCCGGCGCTCCGCCGGCCGGCCCGATCGGCCCTGAGGAGGCGGGGTGGGCGAAGGCTGGGTCCTCGGTTGCCCCCCGCTCGGCTGGCTGCCCGGCTGGGTGCCGCCCTCCTCGCTCTGCGGCACGATCAGGCCTTGCACGGGTGCGCCCGGCACCGAGATCAGCCGCGCCACGCCGGTTGCGAGATTGACGATGGCCTCGGTGCCCTGAAGCTGGTTCTGGCCGCGGGTGATGCGCACGTTGTCGAGCACGCGGGCCATGCTGGTGGCGGGGCTGTAGACGCCGCGATTGCCGCGCACGACCTCGGTCGCCGTGCGGACCTCGACATTGCCATAGGCCTCGACGCGGTCGAGCCGGCCGGTCTCGGGTTGCCCCGGCTGGCCGGGCTGCGGCGGCGGGCGGGCGGGCGCCGGGGCGGATGCCGTGCGGACGCCGCCGGGCTGTGGCGGATCCTCCAGGAAGAAGCCCACCAGGGTATCGGCGCGGATGCGCCGCGCCTCCTGGCCTTCGGCGACGGCACCGCCGCGCGCCACCGCCATGCGCCGGCGCGGCCAGTATTCCAGGCTGTCGCGCGCGGTCAGGCGGTTGTCGGGCGTGGTGAGCGACAGGTTGCGCCCGGTCAGCACCATCACCGCCTGGTCCATGTCGTAGACGGCGCGATCACCTTCGGCGCGGTCGGTGGCGGTCGTGATGCGGACATTGCCCTCGGCCTCCAGCCGCCAGATCTCGCTGGCGCCGGTGGTGGCCTCGCTCCCGGGCGCCGGCGCCGGCGCCGGCGTCCCGCCGGCGCGCGGGCGGTAGCGGGCGATCAGCCGGTCGGCCTCGACGGTGACGCCGTCGCGCACCGCGCGCGCGTTGCGGCGCGCGACGACCATCTGCTGCTGCTGGTGCCACTCGATCCCGTCCTCGGCGGTGACGTCGACCGGCCCGCCCCGGGTCAGGTCGAGGCCCTGCGCCATCGCCAGGCCGGGCAGGGCGAGGGCGGCGGCCAGGGCGAGATATCCGCGGGCTCTCACTGCGCCCCCTCCAGCACGGTATGGGCCTGCCCGGTGAAGATCACCACCTGCCCACGATCGGTCAGCCGGAACCCCTGGCTGGTCAGGGTGCCGAAGGGGCCTTGGGCGGCCACCGGCGCATCGCCGCTGGCGCTGCCATCGGCGGTCAGGATCGTCGCGCTGTCGGTCAGCATGGTGGTGCCGTTGTCGTGCCACAGCGTGACATCGCCCGCGAGGTCGAGCCGGTGCGCCGTGCGGTCATAGCGGCCGCCGCGCGCTTGCAGCATCACCCAGGCGCCGTCGTTGCGCAGCAGGTCGGCCTTCGGTCCCTCGAGGTCGAGGACATCGGTGGAAGCGCCGGCCTGAGTCGCGACATCGGCGGTCACGTTGTAGGGTTGCCCCTGATCATCGAGGCCGCGGAAGCGCGGCTGCATCACGCGCATCGCTTCGGGTGCCACCTGGGAGGCGAGGTTGATCTGCACCCGCACCCGATCCTCGGTGCTGTTGATCTCGGGCCAGAGCACGATGGCGCCGAGCAACAGGCAGGCGGCCAGCGGCAAGATCCGCCGCGCGAAGCCGAGCACCAGGCGCCGGCGCGCCATCTGCCGCAGCGTCGGCGTCGGCCGCTGGCGGGACGGCTCCAGCATGCGATAGGTGGCGAGCGGCGCGCGCGAGGGCTTGCGCGGCGGCCGGCTGCGGTCCGAGGCGCGGCTCATGCGACGCCGGCCCGCAGCAGGTCGTGGATGTGCAGGATGCCGATCGGCTTGCCATCGGCATCGACGACGAAGAGCGCGGTGATCGAGCGCGCGTTCATGATGCGGAGCGCATCGGCGGCGAGCGCATCGGGCGCGATGGTGCAGGGCGCACGCGTCATCACCGCGCTCGCTTCGCGTGCCATCAGCGGCGGCACCTGCTGCCCGTCCAGCGCGCGGCGCAGGTCGCCATCGGTCACGATGCCGGCCAGGCGGCCATCGGCCTCCACGATGCCGAGGCAGCCGAAGCGCTTCGCCGTCATGGCGACGATCGCCTGGTCCATGCGGGTCTCGCCGGGTGCCAGCGGCAGCTCCGCCGCGCCATGCATCAGGTCGCTGACGCGCGACAGCCTGGCGCCGAGCTTGCCGCCCGGGTGGAAGACGCGGAAATCCGCCGCCGTGAAGCCGCGCCTGGACAGCAGCGCGACGGCCAGCGCATCGCCGAGGGCGAGCTGCATGGTCGTGCTGCTGGTGGGTGCGAGGCCCATGGGGCAGGCTTCCGGCACCGGCGGCAGGATCAGCGGCACGTCGGCGGCGCGCGCCAGCGTGCTCTCGCCTCCGCTGGTGATCGCGACCAGCGGCAGGCCGAAGCGGCGCGCATGGGCGACGAGGTCGAAGAGCTCCGGCGTCTCCCCGGAATTGGACAAGGCCAGCACCGCGTCGCCGGCGACGATCATCCCGAGGTCGCCATGGCTCGCTTCGGCCGGATGCACGAACATCGCCGGCGTGCCGGTGGAAGCCATGGTCGCCGCGATCTTGCGCGCCACATGGCCGGACTTGCCCATGCCGGAGACGATCACCCGGCCGGTGGCGCCGGCGAGCAGCGCCACGGCCCACTCCACGCGCTCATCCAGCGTGGCCGCGAGGGTCTGGAGCGCCTCGGCCTCGGTGTTCAGCACCTGACGGGCAGTGGCGAGGGCGGGATGGGACATCGGGGCGTTCACGCTGCCTGTATGGGGCTGCGGCACGGGAGGGTCAACGACCGAGACGATGCCGGACAAAAATCATGCCAAGGCCCTTGACACCCGCGCCGCAGGGATTGGCCGGGGATTTTTCGTCCCTGGTGCGTCGGGCGACGCAGCCGATGCTGGTTGCATCGGCGAGGAGGCCGGCGTGCCAGGGGCGGAAAAGACTCGGTCAATCAGTGGTGGAAGATGTCGGGGTCTTCGTAGCCGAGGAGGTCGAGCTGGCCGCGGAAGGGCAGGAAGCGGAAGCAAGCCTCGGCGAGCTCGAGCCGCCCTTCCCGCTTCAGCAGCGCCTCCAGCTTTGCCCAGAGCGCGTGCAGATGCAGCACGTCGGATGCCGCATAGGCGAGCTGGTCCGGCGTCAGATCCGGCGCGCCCCAGTCCGAGGATTGCTGCTGCTTCGAGATCTCGACCCCGAGCAGCTCCTTGCAGAGGTCCTTGAGGCCGTGGCGGTCGGTGAAGGTGCGGACCAGCTTGGCCGCGACCTTGGTGCAGAGCACCGGCGCGCAGGTGACGCCGAGCGCCCGATGCAGGACCGCGACGTCGAAGCGGGCGAAGTGGAACAGCTTCGCGACCGAGGGATCGGTCAGCAGGCGCTTAAGGTTGGGGCAATCGCCGCCGCGGCCGCCCAGCGCCTCCGGGATGATCTGGACGCAATGGGCGGTGCCGTCGCCGGCCGAGAGCTGCACGAGGCAGAGCCGGTCCCGATGCGGGTTGAGGCCCATGGTCTCGGTGTCGATGGCGACGACGGGGCCGAAGCCGACATCGGCGGGCAGGTCGTGCTTGTGCAGCCGAATGGTTGCGCCGTTGCTCTGGAAGAGGGTGCTGCCCACGCGGCGACTGCCTTTGGTGCGGCGGCTGCCCGCCAGAGAAATGGTGCCCAGGAAAGGACTCGAACCTTCACGACCTTGCGGTCACTGGCACCTGAAGCCAGCGCGTCTACCAATTCCACCACCTGGGCACAGGCATGGACACGGGCGATGCCCGTGGAGGCGCGCCTTCTAGAAGCGCGCGCAGGCGGCGTCAAGCGGCTCCCACGCTTGTTGGCGTCACACACGCCCGCCTATGGTCCGGCCGGTCAATGGGCGGAGGCGAAGCGGCGATGCAGCATGTGGCGACGGTCTTCGGCGGCTCCGGCTTCATCGGCCGGCAGGTGGTGCAGCGCCTGGCGCGCGCGGGCTACGCCGTCCGGGTCGCCGTGCGCGACGCCGAGGGCGCGCATACCCTCTGGACTCAGGGCAATCTCGGGCAAGTGGTGAGCCTCGCCGTCCCGATCACCGACGAAACGGCGGTGGCGCGCGCCCTCCAGGGTGTCCAGGTGGCGGTCAACCTGGTCGGCATCCTACAGGAGCGCCGGGCGGGCGATTTCCAGCGCGTGCAGGCCGAAGGCGCCGGGCGCGTCGCGCGGCTGGCCGCCGCGGCCGGGGTCCGCCGGCTGGTGCATGTCAGTGCGATCGGCGCCGATCCCGAGAGCCGGAGCCTCTATGCCCGCAGCAAGGCGGAGGGCGAGGCGCTGGTGCGCGCCGGTTTCCCGGCGGCGACGATCCTGCGGCCTTCGGTGGTGTTCGGGCCGGGGGATTCCTTCTTCAACCGCTTTGCCGGCATGGCAGCCCGCATCCCCTGGGTAATGCCGGTGGTGGCCGGCGGCACCCGGTTCCAGCCGGTGCATGTCGATGACGTGGCCGATGCGGTCATGGCGGCGATCACCCGGCCCGAGGCGGCCGGCATGACCTATGAGCTCGGCGGGCCACGCGCGATGACCATGCGGGAGGTGCTGGCCTTGGTGCTGCAGGCGACCGGGCGCCGCCGGCGGCTGGTGGCGATGCCGCCAGGGCTGATCGCCTTCCAGGCGCGGATCGCGGAACTCCTGCCCAATCCGCCGATCACCCGGGACCAGCTCATTCTGCTGCAGCGCGACAATGTGGTGTCGGAAGGGGTGCCCGGGCTGGCGGCGCTCGGCATCGAGCCCAAGTCGGCGGAGGCGATCCTGCCGCTGCTCCTGGCACGCTTCCGGACGGGCGGGCGCAGCCAGCCCTCGCGGTATAGGTCCGATACGGACTCACATTTGCGGTAATTAGACGCGCTAAGCCGCCCCACTCAGGACATGCGCACAAAGCAGGTCAGGATATCTGACCTGAAGGTGAAAAAGGACTCGCCAGCCCCGCGCGGCTTCCCCTATGTGTCGCCCAACGGGTCCGGCGCCGATGGTATGCGCTCGCCCGGCACACTTCGTGCACCACCCAGCGAACGCCCTCCCCTCCGGGGCCGAGACCGAGGATCGCCGCCATGGTCGAACGCATGCTGCAGTTCGTGCGCCTGGAACAGCGCCAGCCCGACAAGCGCACCGCCGAGGAGCGCCGCGGCGACTGGAACGAGGTCTACAATCAGTTCAAGCCGGCCGATGCCGCGGACCAGGCCAGCCGCTGCAGCCAATGTGGCGTGCCCTTCTGCTCGGTGCACTGCCCGCTCAACAACAATATCCCGGACTGGCTGAAGCTGACCGCGGAAGGCCGGCTGGAGGAGGCCTATGAGGTCTCCGCCGCCACCAACACCTTCCCCGAGATCTGCGGCCGGATCTGCCCGCAGGACCGCCTCTGCGAGGGCAACTGCGTCATCGAGAAGGGCTTCGAGAGCGTCACCATCGGCGCCGTCGAGAAGTATGTCACCGACACCGCCTGGGAGAAGGGCTGGGTGCAGCCACCCAAGCCGGTGCGGGAGCGGGAGCAGTCGATCGGGATCATCGGCGCCGGCCCGGCCGGCCTCGCGGCCGCCGAGCGGCTGCGCATCCTCGGCTACCAGGTCCATGTCTACGACCGCTACGATCGCGTCGGCGGGCTGATGATCTACGGCATCCCGAGCTTCAAGCTGGAGAAGGAGGTGGTGCTGCGCCGCCACGCCCAGTTCGAGGCGGGCGGCATCCATTTCCACCTCAACTGCATGATCGGCCGCGACGTGACGCTGGCCGAGCTGCGGGCGCGGCATTCGGCGCTGCTGGTCGCGACCGGCGTCTACAAGTCGCGCGACATCGACGTGCCGGGCACCCATCTGTCCGGCGTGGTGGCGGCGCTCGACTACCTCACCGCCTCCAACCGCCACGGCCTCGGCGATCGCGTGCCGGAGTTCGAATCGGGCGCGCTGAACGCCGCGGGCAGGAACGTGGTCGTGGTCGGCGGCGGCGACACCGCGATGGACTGCGTGCGCACCGCGGTCCGCCAAGGTGCCGCCTCCGTCACCTGCCTTTATCGCCGCGACAAAGCGAACATGCCGGGCTCGCTCCGCGAGGTGAAGAACGCGGAGGAGGAAGGCGTGCACTTCGAATGGCTGGCCGCCCCCGAGGCCTTCGAAGGCGTGGGCCATGTCGGCGCCGTGCGCAGCATCCGCATGCATCTCGGCCTGCCGGACGCGACCGGCCGCCAGCAGGTGGAGCCGATCCCGGGCAGCGCCTTCAAGCAGCCCGCCGATCTCGTCATCAAGGCGCTCGGCTTCGACCCCGAGGACCTGCCGGCGATGTTCGGCGAGCCGGCGCTCGGCGTCTCCCGCTGGGGTACGCTGAAGATCGACCACCGCACCATGATGACCGCGCTGCCCGGCGTCTTCGCCGCGGGCGACATCGTGCGCGGCGCCTCGCTCGTCGTCTGGGGCATCCGCGACGGGCGCGATGCCGCCGAGCAGATGCATGCCTTCGTCGAGGCCCAGACCGCCTCCTCTCTCGCAGTCGCCGCGGAGTGATCGCCATGGACCAGATCGAATCCGGCGCCGATTTCGCCCGCGCCTATGCCGAAGGCGCCGCGCGGCTCGCGGGCCAGGCCCATATCGACCTCACCGAGCATGACGCCTGTGGCGTCGGCCTGGTCGCGGCGCTGGACGGCAAGCCGCGCCGGGAAGTCGTGCAGGCCGGCATCGATGCGCTGAAGGCGGTCTGGCATCGCGGCGCGGTCGATGCCGACGGCAAGACCGGCGATGGCGCCGGCATCCATGTCGAGATCCCCCAGGATTTCTTCGCGGAAGCCGTGCAGCGCGGCGGCGACAAGCTGAAGCCCGGCCGCATCGCGGTCGGCATGGCCTTCCTGCCGAAGACCGATTTCGGCGCGCAGGAGCGCTGCCGCCAGATCATCGAGACCGAGATCCTGGCCGGCGGCTACCTGATCTATGGCTGGCGCCAGGTGCCGATCAATGTCGAGTGCATCGGCGAAAAGGCGAACGCGACCCTCCCCGAGATCGAGCAGATCCTGATCTGGGATCCCGAGCTGCGTGAGGAGACGCTCGTCGAGCGCGACCTCTACGTCATCCGCCGGCGCATCGAGAAGCAATCGATCGCAGCGCAGATCCCGGAGCTCTATCTCTGCTCGCTCTCGGCGCGCTCGATCATCTACAAGGGCATGTTCCTCGCCGAGCACCTGACGGAGTTCTACCCGGACCTGACGGATCCGCGCTTCGTCTCGCGCTTCGCGATCTACCACCAGCGCTACAGCACCAACACCTTCCCGACCTGGCGCCTGGCCCAGCCCTTCCGCATGCTGGCCCATAACGGCGAGATCAACACCGTCCACGGCAACATCAACTGGATGAAGAGCCACGAGACCAGGCTCTCCCACCCCTCGATCGACGCCTTCATCGACGATATCAAGCCGGTGGTGCAGGCAGGCGGCAGCGACACCGCGACGCTCGACAACGTGTTCGAGCTGCTGGTGCGCGGCGGCCGCGACGCGCCGATGGCCAAGGCCATGCTGATCCCGGAAAGCCTCGGCAACAACGCGACGATGCCGGAGGCGCATCGCGACCTCTTCCTCTACTGCAACGCTGTCATGGAGCCCTGGGACGGGCCGGCAGCGATCGCCGCGACCGATGGGCGCTGGGTGGTGGCAGGGCTCGACCGCAACGGGCTGCGCCCGCTGCGCTACACCATGACCCGGTCCGGCCTGCTGATCGTCGGCTCCGAGACCGGCATGGTGAAGGTCGCCGAGGACCAGGTGGTCGCCAAGGGCCGCGTCGGCCCCGGCCAATGCATCGGCGTCGACCTGGAGACCGCGAGCTTCTATGGCGACGAGGCGCTGAAGGACCTGCTCGCCGCCCGCAAGCCCTTCGGGCAATGGGTGAACCGCACCACGCGGATCGACGGTATCGTCAAGCAGGACGCGGACGAGACGCCGAATTTCGGCGTCGAGGAGCTGCGCCGCCGCCAGCTCGCGGTCGGCTACACGCTGGAGGAGCTGGAGACCATCCTGCATCCGATGGCGGAGGAGGCGGCCGAGGCGGTCGGCAGCATGGGCGACGACACCCCGATCGCCGTCCTCTCCTCCCAGTATCGGGGCCTGCATCATTACTTCCGCCAAGCCTTCGCGCAGGTGACCAACCCGCCGATCGACAGCCTGCGCGAGACGCGGGTGATGACGATCAAGACGCGGCTCGGCAACCTCGGGAACATCCTCGACGAGGACCCGACCCAGTGCGACATGCTGATGCTGGACAGCCCGGTGCTGAGCAACGCCGAGTTCGCGGCGATGCGCAGCTACATGGGCGAGACCGCCTGCATCGTCGACGCCACCTTCGCCGTCGCCGAGGGCGAGCAGGGCCTGCGCCGCGCCATCGACCGCATCCGGCGCGAAGCCGAGGAAGGCGTGCGCAGCGGCTGCGCGCATGTGATCCTGACCGATGAGGGGCAGAACGCCGCGCGCGCCGCGATCCCGATGATCCTGGCGGTCGGCGGCGTGCACGCGCATCTGGTGCGCAACTCGCTCCGTACCTTCACCAGCCTCAATGTCCGCGTCGCCGAATGCATGGACGTGCACTACTTCGCGGTGCTGATCGGGGCGGGCGCCACCACGGTCAACGCCTATCTCGCGCAGGAGAGCGTCGCGGACCGCCACCGCCGCGGGCTGTTCGGCAAGTCCTCCCTCAAGGATTGCGTCGCCAAGTACAAGAAGGCCGTGGACAAGGGCCTGCTGAAGACCATGTCGAAGATCGGCATCTCCGTGCTCAGCTCCTATCGCGGCGGCATGAACTTCGAGGCGATCGGGTTATCGCGCGCGCTGGTCGCGGAATTCTTCCCCGGCACCCAGTCACGTATCTCCGGCATCGGGCTTTCGGGCATCGCGCGGCGCGTGCTGGCACTGCACCGCCGCGCCTGGGACGAGGCGGCGGTGACCTTGCCGGTCGGCGGCCTCTACAAGCGGCGGCTCCGCGGCGAGGCGCATGCCTTCGACGGCGGCCTGATCCACACCCTGCAGAAGGCCGTCGAGACCGACAGCTACCAGACCTTCAAGCGCTATTCGGAAGCGGTGCGCCGGCTGCCGCCCGTGGCACTCCGCGACCTGCTCGACTTCCGCGCCGAGGGCCGCACCCCGGTCGCGATCGAGGAGGTCGAGAGCATCACCGAGATCCGCAAGCGCCTGGTGGCGCCCGGCATCTCGCTCGGCGCCTTGAGCCCGGAAGCCCATGAGACGCTCTCGATTGCGATGAACCGCATCGGCGCCCGATCCGATTCCGGGGAGGGCGGCGAGGATCCGGCGCGCGCCAGGCCGCGCTCGAACGGCGACAACGCCAACAGCGCCATCAAGCAGATCGCGTCGGGCCGCTTCGGCGTCACGGCCGAGTACCTGAACAACTGCCGCGAGATCGAGATCAAGGTCGCCCAAGGCGCCAAGCCCGGCGAAGGCGGTCAGCTTCCTGGCTTCAAGGTCACCGGCCTGATCGCCAAGCTACGCCATGCGACGCCGGGCGTGATGCTGATCTCGCCGCCGCCGCACCACGACATCTACTCGATCGAGGATCTCGCGCAGCTCATCTACGACCTGAAGCAGATCAACCCGGATGCGACGGTCTGCGTGAAGCTGGTGGCGCGGTCGGGCATCGGCACCATCGCGGCCGGCGTCGCCAAGGCGAAAGCCGATGCGATCCTGGTCTCCGGCCATTCCGGCGGCACCGGCGCCTCCCCCCAGACCAGTATCAAGTATGCCGGCCTGCCCTGGGAGATGGGCCTCTCCGAGACCCATCAGGTGCTGCTGCTGAACCGGCTGCGGCACCGGGTGAAGCTGCGCACCGATGGCGGCATCAAGACCGGCCGGGACGTGGTGATCGCCGCGATGCTCGGCGCCGAGGAGTTCGGCATCGGCACCGCGTCCCTCGTCGCGATGGGCTGCATCATGGTGCGGCAGTGCCATTCCAATACCTGCCCGGTCGGCGTCTGCACCCAGGACGAGGCGCTGCGCGAGAAGTTCGCGGGATCGCCCGAGAAGGTCATCAACCTGTTCTCCTTCGTCGCCGAGGAAGTGCGCGAGATCCTTGCCTCGCTCGGCGTCCGCAGGCTGACCGACGTGATCGGCCGCACCGACCTGTTGCAGCAGGTCAGCCGCGGCTCCGAGGATCTCGACGACCTCGACCTCAACCCGCTGCTGGTCAAGGCGGATGGCGGCCCCAACGCACCCTATTGCACGCGGGAGGGCCGCAACGAGGTGCCGGAGACGCTGGACGCGGAGATGATCCGCGACGCCCGCGCGCTGTTCGAGCATGGCGAGAAGATGCAGCTCGCCTACAACATCCGGAACACGCACCGCGCCATCGGCACCAAGGTCTCCTCCAAGATCGTGCGGCAGTTCGGGATGACCGGGCTGCAGTCGGGCCATCTGTCCGTGCGGCTGCGCGGCAGCGCCGGCCAGTCGCTCGGCGCCTTCGGCGTGCGCGGCCTGAAGCTCGAGGTCTTCGGCGACGCCAACGACTATGTCGGCAAGGGCCTCTCCGGCGCATCGATCGTGGTGCGGCCGGCGCCGTCCTCGCAGATCGTCTGGAACGACAACACGATCATCGGCAACACCTGCCTCTATGGCGCGACCGCCGGCGAGCTCTTCGCGGCGGGCCAGGCCGGCGAGCGCTTCGCGGTGCGCAACTCCGGCGCCCAGGCGGTGGTCGAAGGCTGCGGCGCCAATGGCTGCGAATACATGACCGGCGGCACTGTCGTGATCCTCGGCCAGGTCGGCGACAATTTCGGCGCCGGCTTCACCGGCGGCATTGCCTTCATCTACGACCCTGGCGACACCTTCGAGCTCAGGGTGAACCCCGACACGCTGCTCTGGCAGCGCCTCGCCTCCGCACATTGGGAAGGGGTGCTGCGCGATCTGATCGGGCGCCATGTCGAGGAGACGGGCAGCCGCTACGCGGCGCGCCTGCTCAATGAGTGGTCGGAGGCGCGGCGGCACTTCTGGCACATCGTGCCGAAGGACTACGCCAAATACCTGCCGCGGCCGATGAGCGACGTGGCGGTCGCCGCCGAGTGACGCTTGCGTATACGAAATGATGCGTTAACCTCCGCTCCACGGGACCCAACCACCCGTCGGAGCGGAGCCTTGCGATGCGTGCCTTTCTTCTCGCCGTCCTGATCCTCGCCGGAGCGGTGCCGGCCGCGACGGCGCAGACCACGATCCCCCTGGCCGCGACCAATGGCTGGGAAGCCTATCAGGTGCCGCCGAACCAGAACGGGTCCGGCCTCTGCGGCATGGGCACCAGCGCCAATAGCCGCGGCCGCTTCATCTGGATCAAGATCGAGCGCCTGCGGGGCCAGTTGCACGGCTTCGTGCAGGTCGGGCAGGACAACTGGAATGTCGCGGACACCGTGCGCGGGCGGCTGCATGTGGCGATCGACGGCCGCGTGGCCGAGCTGGCCTATGCGGGCACCAACCGCGGCACCACGATCGAGGCCTCTTACCGGGGTGCGTTCAGCAACTTCATCAATTTCGTCGAGAGCTTCGCCGCCGGCTACCGGATGGAGATCCGCTTTCCCGATGACGACGTCGCGCCCTGGACCGCGGACCTCCGCGGCACCCGCGCGGTGACCAATGCCTTCGTGGCCTGCGCCCGCCGGCTTTAGGCTGCTTGACCAAAGGCGAGGCGGCGGCCCTTATCATTCCCGCACCACACCGGAGCACGGCGCCATGATCCAACGCCGCCTGGCTTTCGCGACCGCCCTTCCCTTCCTGCTGCTCGGACGAGACGCTTCGAGGACGGCGGAGGCCGCATCGCCCGCGGAGCCCAACTGCGGGGATCCGGGCGGGCGCTTCATCGCCTGCTCGGCGGTCCCGCTGCCGCTTGCCCAAGCCGGAGCGACCGGCACCGGGCCGCGCCGTTGCCCGCTCTGCGGCGGGCGGCATGCGACGATAGAGGAGCGGTAGAGGAGCGGTCGTCCGCCGGGCGCGTCAGAGCCTGTTTGGGAATGGGGTGGAGGCGGGCTGGCGAAGGCTTTTTGGTGGCTGTCGTGTCGGTCGACGCAGCCGATGCTGGCTGCATCGGCGAGGAGATCGGCGCGGCAGGCGCGGAAATGACCCGGCGGGACGCCCCATCCCATTCCCAAACAGGCTCTTAGCCCCTCCTGCCGATAAACTTCCCGGAGTGGTCGTAAGGGAAGTTCAGGTCCCATTTGTAGTAATAGGCGCGGATGCGGTCGATGCCCGGCAGGTATTTCATCTCGCCCTCCCGGAAGGCCGCGCAGCGCTCGTCGATCTTCAGGTTCGGGTGGGATTTTCCGGGCGGCGGGATGAGATCGTCCTGACCGCCATGCTGGAACGGCGCCTGCAGCTCGTCGGGGCGGCCACCGAAGAAGATCTTGTTGAGCTCGTCCACGACGGGGTTGTTCCCGGCCGGCTCCATGCCGGTGTCGATCCGCATGTAGACGCCGCTTCCGCCGCCCTTCCAGACGCCCATCAGGTCGTAGTCGGAGACGAACATCTCGCCGGTATCCGGATGGACGCCGATGCCGGATTCGCCGGTCTTGACCGGGGCGGAGCTGCCCTTCTGATAGGCGTGCTCCATCCGCTTCGGGCCGAACTTCCCCTGGAAGCCCACCGACCGCGTCTTCGGGCAGCGCATGATGAGCAGCAGCTTGAACTTGGCCGAGCCCTCGCGCAGCGATGCGACATCCCAGGGGCCGATATCGGTCTGCGCGGCGAAGGCCGTGTCACCCGGCGCGATGCCGCCATGCCGCGCATTGCGCAGCATGTTGTAGACCGCGATCTCCGCCATGGACGCCGTCAGCGCCATCGCCGCCACTCCTCACCCTGTCACGCTCCTGCCTTATATACCATTTCGATTGGGGAACACACCTCTCTCGCGCAGCTCTCTTGCACTGCGTCATCCTCCTTTTCGGCGGTCGCGACGGGTGGCATAAGCCGGCTGGTGCGTATCCTGTTCCATCTCCCGCTTTCACCCTTCTCCCGCAAGGTGCGGCTCGCCCTGGGCGAGAAGCGCATTCCCTTCGACCTCCGCACCGAGCGCGTCTGGGAAAGGCGGGAGGAGTTCCTGGCCATGAACCCGGCCGGCACCGTGCCGGTGCTGACCGAGGAGAACGGCCTCGCGATCGCCGACAGCGCCGCCATCTGCGAATATCTGGACGAGGCCTATCCCGATATCCCGCTGATCGGCCGGACGCTCGCCGAGCGCGCCGAGGTGCGCCGCCTGGTCTGCTGGTTCGACAACAAGTTCCATGCCGAGGTCTGTCGCAACCTCTATCATGAGCGGCACATGAAGCGGCTCATGGGGCGCGGCAATCCCGATGCCGCGGCCATCCGCGCGGGCTATCAGAACCTGAAGCCGCACCTCGAATATCTCGGTTGGCTGGCGGAGAGCCGGCCCTGGCTGGCGGGCCCCAATCTGAGCCTCGCGGACCTCGCCGCCGCCGCGCAACTTTCCGTGCTCGATTTCATCGGCGATGTGGACTGGTCGCTGAACGACGCCGCCAAGGAATGGTATGCGCGGGTGAAGTCCCGCCCTGCCTTCCGGCCGCTGCTGGCCGACCGTGTCAGCGGCATGACGCCGCCCGACCACTACGTCGACCTCGATTTCTGAACCGGCCATGAAGCGCTTCTGGAACACCGCCGTCGCCGCACGCCAGGCCGATGGCGGCTTCACCGTGCTGCTCGATGGCCGGCCGGTGCGGCTGCCGGGCGAAGCCACCACCACGCTCCGCCTCGGCAGCGCCGCGGTCGCGGAGGCGATCGCCGCCGAATGGGCCGCCGCCGGCGGCGGCCAGGGCGGTGCGTTCACCGCCGAGGATGTGCCCCTCACCCGCCTCGCCGGCACCGCCCAGGCGCGCATCGCGCCGGACCCGGCGCCGACCATCCAGGGCCTGGCCGCCTATGGCGAGACCGATCTGCTCTGCTACCGCGCGCCAGAACGGGCGCTCGCCGCACGGCAGGTGGAGGCCTGGCAGCCGCTGCTCGACTGGGTGGCGCTGACCCATGACGCGCCGCTGGTCGCGACCACCGGGCTGATGCCGGTGCCGCAGCCCGCGGCGTCGCTCGCAGCACTCAAGGCCGCGCTCGCAGGCCTCACGCCGCTGTCGCTCGCCGCGCTCTCGGCCGCGGTGCCGCCGCTCGGCAGCCTGGTGCTGGGGCTCGCCCTGCAGGCCGGGCGCATCGACGCGGAGGCCGCCATGGCGCTCGCGACCCTCGATGAGATGCATCAGGAGAGGCTCTGGGGCCAGGACGCGGAAGCACTGGCGCGACGCCAGCGAATGGCGTCCGATGTCGGGCTGGCAGCACGGCTTCTGGCGCTGGAGCAGATCGCGTAAATGGGCTGGAACGGACATCGCGAAGCGAGGCGCTCCGGCGGGAGGAGAAGGGTATGGCGGCGCGGCGCTTGCGGATCGAGGGACATGTGCAGGGCGTCGGCTATCGCGACTGGATGATGCGCGAAGCCCGGCGCCTCGGCCTTTCCGGCTGGGTCCGCAACCGCAAGGACGGCAGCGTCGAGGCGCTGCTGGCGGGCGACGAGCCCTCGGTCCTGACCCTGCTGACCGCCTGCCGCGCCGGACCGCCGCTGGCGCGGGTGACCAGCATCGTCGAGGATTTCGCCGAACCACCGGAAGAGCCTGGGTTTCTCAAGCTGCCCTCGGCGTAGTTGCCCTCACGCGCGCCTCGGACGGTCGGGAGGCCGGCCGCGCAGAGCGCAACACAGCGGTAACACCTTCGCGCTTGCAACATGCGGGTGCTTGGCCCAGATAGGGGGCGTCAGCGCGCGATCCTGCGCGCCCACGCGCCGCCCCGGCCGCGTGACCGGCCCCCGGATACCGCCCCAAGGCGGACCGCGCGGTGCCCGGGCCGGGAATTGCGCGGCCACCCCAGCGGAATCGCTCCTGACACGCGGGGCTTCCTCCCCGAAATCGCGTCCGCGCGCCCCTGACCCGGCGCCGTGCGCTCATGGAAGTTCGACAGTGACCAATTTTGAAAGCCTCGGCCTGGCTGCGCCCCTGCTGCGCGCGCTCACCGAGGAAGGCTATGAGACCCCGACGCCGATCCAGGCGCGGGCCATTCCCCCGGCACTCGCCGGGCGGGACCTGCTCGGCATCGCCCAGACCGGCACCGGCAAGACGGCGGGCTTCGCGCTGCCCGTCCTGCACCGCCTGTCCGAGATCGGCGGTCGGCCACCGCGCGGCGGCTGCCGCGCCCTGGTGGTAACGCCGACGCGCGAGCTCGCCTCCCAGATCGCCGACAGCTTCAAGGCCTATGGGCGGCATATGGGCCTCTCGGTCGGGCTGGTGTTCGGCGGCGTCTCGATGGGGCCGCAGCAGCGCATGCTCGGCGCCGGCGTCGACGTGCTGGTGGCGACCCCAGGCCGGCTGCTGGACCATCTCGGCAGCCGCACCGTCAGGCTCGACCATGTGAAGGTGCTGGTGCTCGACGAGGCCGACCAGATGCTGGACCGCGGCTTCCTGCCGGCGGTACGCCAGCTCGTGCGGCTGCTGCCGAAGCAGCGCCAGACGCTGTTCTTCAGCGCCACCATGCCGGGCGAGATCGGCAAGCTCGCGGCCGAGATGCTCGACAACCCCGAGCAGGTGGCGGTGACCCCGGTCGCGACCACCGCCGAGAAGGTGTCGCAGCGCGTCATCCATGTGGAGCAGGGCCGCAAGCGCATCATCCTGGCCGAGCTGCTGCGCGGCGAGGGCGTCGGGCGCGCGCTGGTCTTCACCCGCACCAAGCACGGCGCCGACCGCGTGGTGAAGCAGCTCGAGGCCGATGGCATCGCGTCCAACGCGATCCACGGCAACAAGAGCCAGAACAATCGCGAACGGGCGCTGGCCCTGTTCCGCAACGGCTCCGCGCCGGTGCTGGTCGCGACCGACATCGCGGCGCGCGGCATCGACGTCGATGGCGTGACGCATGTGGTGCAGTACGACCTGCCGGAAGTGCCGGAGACCTATGTCCATCGCATCGGCCGCACCGCGCGCGCCGGCGCCTCGGGCGCTGCCGTCGCGCTCTGCTGCGCCGATGACCGCGACAAGCTGCGCGCCATCGAGAAGCTGATCCGCATGGCGGTGCCCTCCGAGGATCGGCGCGACCCGAACGCACCGCGCGAGGAGGTTTCGGCCGAGCCGCCTCGCCGCGGCCAGCGCCCGCCGCAGCGCCACGGTCAGGCCCCGCGCGGGCAGCAGCCGAAGCGTGGCGGCGGCCAGCCGCAGCGCGCCGGCCAG
>NZ_JAAGBB010000029.1 GCF_018129085.1 Plastoroseomonas hellenica | reverse complement strand
CACGGCGCCGTTGCGCCGTGCGACCCCTTCCCAATTCGGGCTCTAAAATGATCGGGGTGCAGGGGCCCTAGGCTCCTGCCGGGTGAGGTCTGGAGAGGGCGGAGCCCTCTCCAGGAAGCCACCCTCACCCCCTATCTAGCACCGCATGCGAGACTGCCGCTGACCCCCGCCCTCAGCCTCTCCCGGCTCATTCTCCGCGACTTCCGCAGCTATGCCGCGCTGGAGGCGCGCTTCGCCGCGCCCGTGGTGGTGATCACCGGGGAGAATGGCGTCGGCAAGACCAACCTATTGGAGGCGATTTCCCTGCTTGGCCCTGGGCGGGGCCTTCGGGGCGCGCGGATGGGGGATCTCGGCCGCCGGGTGGGAGAGGCGCCGCCGCTGCCCTGGGCGACCTCTGGCCGCTTCGAGACGCCGATCGGGCCCTTCGACATCGGCACCGGCACGGCACCCGATGGCGGGCCGGAGCGGCGCGCCTGGATGCTGGACGGGGTCGCCCAGAAATCCTCGACGGCGCTGGCGGAGCGGGTGGCGGCGGTCTGGCTGACCCCGCAGATGGACCGGCTGTTCCAGGAGGGGGCTTCCGGGCGCCGGCGCTTCCTGGACCGCCTGGTCTGGGCGCTGGAGCCCGCCCATGCACGGGAGGTGGCGGCGCATGACCACGCCATGGCCGGCCGCAACCGGGTGCTGGCGGAGGGCCGCGGGGACGCCGCCTGGCTGGCGGCGCTCGAGGAGCAGATGGCCCGCCATGCCGTCGCGGCCGTCGCCGCCCGCCAGGCGCTGGCGCGGCGGCTGAACGCCGTGCTGGCGGGGGGCCAGGCGACCGGCGCCTTTCCGGCGGCCCGGATGGCGCTTGCCTGCCAGATTGCGGCGGCGCTGGAGGCCGGGCCGGCGCTGGCGGTGGAGGAGACGCTGCGGGAGGGGCTGGCCGCCGACCGGCGCCGGGACGCGGCGGCAGGTGGGGCGGCCCGCGGCGCCCATCGCACCGACATGACCCTGATCCACCTGGAGAAGGACCAGCCGGCGGACCGCTGCTCCACGGGGGAGCAGAAGGCGCTTCTGGTGGCCGTCGTCCTGGCCCATGCGGCGCTGATCGCGGAAGCACGGGGCTTCGCGCCGCTGCTGCTGCTGGACGAGGTGGTCGCCCATCTGGACCAGCCCCGGCGGGAAGCGCTGTTCGCGGCGCTGGCGGCGCTGCCCGCGCAGTCCTTCCTGACCGGCACCGATGCCGCGGTTTTCAGCCCGCTTTCGGGCCTTGCCGAGGGCTTCCGCGCGGGCGCCGGAATCATTGTTCCGGATGCCGATTACCCCCTGCCGGAATCGCGCTAAAATCCCTATATTCCAATGCGATCCCTTCTTCCTCCGACCTGGAGTTTCTCGCCGGCATGAGTGACGCCGAGCGCGCCCCGGACAATGGCGGTTCCGAGGCCTATGACAGCGCATCCATCACCGTACTCCGCGGCCTCGAAGCCGTCCGCAAGCGCCCCGGCATGTACATCGGCGACACCGATGACGGCTCGGGCCTGCACCACATGGCCTTCGAGATCATCGACAATGCAGTCGACGAGGCGCAGGCCGGTTTTGCGACCGCCTGCTTCGTCACGCTCAACGGCGACGGCAGCGTCACCGTGCGCGATGACGGGCGCGGCATCCCGATCGATATCCATGAGGAGGAGGGCATCAGCGCCGCCGAGGTGGTGCTGACGCGGCTGCACGCCGGCGGCAAGTTCAACCAGAACAGCTACAAGGTCTCGGGCGGCCTGCATGGCGTCGGCGCCGCTGTCGTGAACGCACTGTCCGAATGGATGGAGGTGCTGATCTGGCGCCAAGGCCAGCAGTACCGGCTGCGCTTCGAGCATGGCGAGACGGTGGTGCCCTGCACGCTGCTCGGCCCCGCCACGCACGGCAACGGCACCGAGGTGACCTTCAAGCCCTCCTCCGGCACCTTCACCAAGGTGGAGTTCGACTATGCGGTGCTGGAGCGCCGCCTGCGCGAGCTCGCCTTCCTCAATTCCGGGCTGAAGGTGGTGCTGCGCGACGAGCGCCACGCCGAGGTGCAGGAGACGCTGTTCCACTACGATGGCGGGCTGACCGCCTTCGTCGAATGGCTCGACAAGGGCAAGGCGCCGCTCTTCGCGCAGCCCGTCTCCGCGCTGAGCAAGGAGATCGAGGGCATGCGCGTGGAGATCGCGCTGCGCTGGAACGACAGCTATCACGAGACGATGCTCTGCTTCACCAACAACATCCCGCAGCGCGACGGCGGCACGCACCTGGCCGGCTTCCGCCAGGCGCTGACCCGCGTGGTCGCGAAATACGTGGATGCTATGGCGAAGAAGGACAAGCTGACGCTCGCCGGCGAGGACATGCGCGAAGGCCTGACCGCGGTGCTCTCCGTGAAGGTGCCGGACCCGAAGTTCAGCAGCCAGACCAAGGAGAAACTGGTCAGCAGCGAGGTGCAGCCGGTGGTGCAGGCCGCCTGCGCCGAGGCGCTGACCCATTGGTTCGAGACGCATCCGAAGGAATCCAAGGAGGTCGTCCAGAAGGTCCTCGAAGCCGCGATGGCGCGGGAAGCGGCGCGCAGGGCGCGTGAGGCGACCCGCAAGACCGTGCTCGGCGTTGCTTCTCTGCCCGGCAAGCTCGCCGATTGCCAGGAGAAGGATCCGGCGAAGAGCGAACTGTTCCTGGTCGAGGGCGACAGCGCCGGCGGCTCCGCAAAGCAGGGACGGAACCGCGCGCAGCAGGCGATCCTGCCGCTCAAGGGCAAGATCCTGAACGTGGAGCGCGCGCGCTTCGACAAGATGCTGAGCAGCGCCGAGATCGGCACACTGATCACCGCACTCGGCACCGGGATCGGTCCGCTGGATCCGGAGCGGCCGACCTTGCCGCACTTCGAAGTCGACAAGCTGCGCTATCACCGCATCATCATCATGACCGACGCGGATGTGGACGGATCGCATATCCGCACGTTGCTGCTGACCTTCTTCTTCCGTCAGATGCCGGAGCTGATCGAGCGCGGGCATCTCTATATCGCGCAGCCGCCGCTCTATCGCGCCAAGCGCAGCAGCGACGAGCGTTACCTGAAGGACGATCGCGCGTTGGAAGATTTCCTGCTGGAGAAGGCGCTCGCCGGCGCGCGCATCGAGCGCGCGGATGGTGAGGTGCTGGATGGCGATGCCATGCGGGAGGAGGTGGAGTTCCTTCGCCAGGCGCATGGCCGCATCCGCAGGCTCGCCGGCCGCGTGCCGCCGGAGATCGCGGAGCAGGCGGCGCTGGTCGGCGCGCTGACCATCGATGCTGCGCGCGCCCCTGCCGCGGCGCGGGCGCTGGCCGAGCGGCTGAACGCGCTGGCGCCCGCCAATGAGCGCGGCTGGATGGTGAGCGCGGATGGCGAGACCGTGACGCTGGCGCGCACGCTGCGCGGCGTGACCGAGCGCCATGTGCTGGACACCACGGCGCTGCGCAGTGCCGACGCGCGCTGGCTGGAGGAGCGGCAGGATCGCTTCGCGCGCGACTTCGCGGAGGGCACGCGGCTGGTGCTGGATGGGCAGACGCAGGCGGTGAACGGGCCGCTCGGCGCCTTCGACCGCATCCTGGCGCAGGGCCGCAAGGGCCTGTCGATCCAGCGCTTCAAGGGCCTGGGCGAGATGAACCCGGAGCAGCTCTGGAAGACCACGCTCGACCCCGCCGCGCGCACGCTGCTGAAGGTGCGGGTCGAGGACCTGAAGGATGCGGAGAGCGTCTTCTCCACCCTGATGGGCGACGTGGTGGAGCCGCGGCGCGAATTCATCGTGGGCAATGCGCTGAAGGTCGCGAACCTCGACGTGTGAGACGCGCCTGTGAGTCGCCACTGAACTTCCCCCGTGCCGCGAGTTTCTCCCGGCACGGGGGGCCCTAAAGCTCTAGGCCGCAGGATCGACGCCGCTCGCGAGGTAGGCCGCCGTCGCCCGCTCGCCATGCAGCCCCGCGAGGAACGCCTCCGCCGCGACCCGGTGCGCCGATTGCGCCATCATCGCCGCCGAAAACGACGAGACCTGCTGCAACTCCTCGGGGAACTTGCCGGCCACCTCGATGCCGGGCACGACGAGGAGTTCGCTCACCTGCTGCACGGCCATATCGGCCTCGCCGGTGACCAGCTTCTCGGCGGTGAACCCGGCCGGAATAACCGTCGCGCGGCTGCGCACGGCATCGGCGATGCCGAGCCGTTCAATCACCGCCTCGAAGTGAATGCCGCTTGCTCCGGCCCGCGAATAGGCGACGGAGCGCGCCTGCAGCAGAGCCGTCCTGAAATCATCGACCGAACCGATCGCCGGATGCGCCGCACCGCGCGGCACGGCGAGGCCAAGCCGGGAATGGGCCACTTCCACCCGCGTCGCGGGATCGATCTTGCCTTGCTCGACCAGCTTGTCCATGGACTCCCGGATCAGCACGAGCACGTCCGCCTGCTCGCCACCGGCGACCCTGGTCATGATCAACGTGGTCGGCACCCATTCGATCGCGACCGTGTTCCCGGTGCGCATCTCGTAGTCCGCGACGATGCCGCCCTCGAAGGCACCCCGCACGGCGAGCCCGGACAGGATGCGAAGCGTCACGCCCGATGCTGTTGTCGTCATGATGTCTGCGTCTCCCCGATGGAATGCATTGGCTTGATCGTCGGCTCAGACCTTGCGTGGTCACGACGTCGACCGGCGGCGCAATCCTGAGGCCTGTTTCGTACGACCATGCGCGCCTTTCTCGGTCAAGCTTCTGCCGCAACGCGGGCGGGCCGAAGGCGCTTTCGGTGGCGCATGTTTGGATGCATAAGAACAGCAGGTGGATGGGCTCGGATCCGCGCCCGGGCCATCCAGGTGGAACGTCCGTCAACATGGGGTCCCGCAATGCCCTGCCGCATCGTGCTCCTTCATGCCACCCCGGTGGCCATGCAGCCGATCCAGTCCGCTTTCGCCGAACGCTGGCCGGAGGCGGAGATCGTCAACCTGCTGGATGACGGCCTGTCGATCGACCGTGCGCGCGAGACGGAGCTGACCGAGGCGATGATCGAACGCTTCGTCGCCTTCGGAACCTATGGCTACCGCACGGGCGCGGACGGCATCCTCGTCACCTGCTCGGCATTCGGCCCGGCCATCGACCGGCTGATCGAGGCACTGCCGGTCCCCGTGCTGAAGCCGAACGAGGCGATGTTCCAGGCGGCCATCACCCGCGGCGGGCGCGTCGGCATGCTGGCTACCTTCCAGCCCGCGGTGGCGACGATGACGGAGGAGTTCGACGAGTTCGTCGCGCGCTCCGGCCGACCCGCGAGCCTGACAACGGTGCTGGTGGCAGATGCGATTGACCTGCTGAAAAAGGGCGACGCGGACACGCATAACCGCCTTGTAGCCGCCCGCGCACCGGAGCTCGCGAACCATGACGCCATCATGCTCGCGCACTTCTCCACCTCTCGCGCCGCGGAAGCCGTCCGAAACGTCGTAAATGTCCCCGTGCTGACGGCGCCGCACGCGGCGGTGGACCGCATGCGCGAGATGATCGACGCCCGCGCCGGAGCCTGACCGCCGTCGCACTGGTAGCCTCTGGCGGGCCAGCCCGCGGGCACGGCACCTGCAGCGGGTCGGCCCCGGCACTGACGCACGCGGACCGGGAGCGGGCCGCGCCGGCAGCTACAGGCGCAGGGCCCGAAGCCGCAGGGCGTTTCCGATGACGGACACCGAGCTCAGCGTCATGGCGAGCGCCGCGACGATCGGGCTCAGCAGCATGCCGAGGAACGGGTAGAGCACGCCCGCCGCGAGCGGCGCCCTTCACCAGCGTCACGCCCGCGCTCTGCATGGCCACATCGGTGCCGGTGCCCATGGCAATGCCGACGTCCGCCTCAGCCAAGGCGGGTGCATCGTTCACACCATCGCCCGCCATGGCGACGACCTTGCCCCCGAAGCGAAGCCTGCGGACGATGCGGTTCTTGTCCTCCGGCAGCACGTCGGCCTCGACCTCGTGAATGCCGAGCTTCCCGGCCACAGCCTCGGCCGTCGTCCGGTTGTCGCCGGTCAGCATGATGATGCGGATGCCGTCGGCGCGCAGGCTCTCCAGGGCGGCGGGCGCACAAAAGGCCCGGGAGGTTGCAGCGAGCACAGCGAAGCTGAAACCGCCAGTGGCCCGATTCCGAAGTTCGCCGCCAGGTGCGGGGAACGGAAGGGGCAGGACACCAGGCTATCTGCTATCGCCTGACCGCAGGAACGCCTCGTGGAGCGCCAGCAGGATCAGCGCCGTGACGACCACGGCCAGTCCGATGATCTCCAGCCCGAAGGAGCGCGTCAGCACGCCGATGAGGCCGGTCAACGCCGCTCCGCCCAATGCGGCGGACGCGATCTGGAAGCCGATGGCGCTGTTGGCATGCTCGCGCCCGACCCGATCAGGGGTCAGGCTGATCAGGGAGGCGAAGATGGGCGCGAGGAAGAAGCCCATCATCATCAGGCCGAGCAGGGACAGCTCTCGGGTCGGCCCAAGCCAGAGCAGCATCGCCCCCATGATGCTGGCGACAAGGCAAAGGCGCAGCGAGAGAGCAAGGGGCAACCGGTCGGCGACGGCGCCGAACAGGACCCGCCCAAGCATCAGGCTGCCCCAGTAGAGGCTGACGAACAGCCCCGCGGTGGTGTCGGGCACGCCGCGGCCAAGCGTCAGCAACGAATAGCTCCACTGCGCCACCGCGAGTTCGACGCCGGAGTAGAAGAAGAAGGTCGCCATCCCGAGCCATACGGGAAGGCGCCGCAGCGTATCGATGGTCCTTGCCGCGGATGCGAGTGGGGCCGCTCCGCTCGCGCCCTTGGCGTCATGGTGCCAGCGCTCGCGGGTCGCGAAGAACGTCATGGCCAGCAGCATCTGGGCGGCGCCCACGACGAGATAGCTCCAGCGCCAACTGAGCCCGGCGCCGAGGACCGCCGTCACCACGAGCGGGCCGATCGTGGTGCCGAGGCCGAAGAAGGCGTGCAGCCAGTTCAACGTGCGGGCACTGAAATGTGCGGCGCCATAGGCGTTCAGGCTGGCGTCGACCGCACCGCCGCCGAGCCCGGCTAGGAACCCGAGTGCCACCATCAGCGGCCAGGCCGGTGCGAGCGCGAAGCCCAGGAGGGCCGTTGCCGCGGCGGCGGTGGACAGGGCGAGCAATGAGCCGATGGGCAGGGCGCGCATGACCGCGCCCCCGAGAAAGCTCGACGCGAGATATCCGACGGTGGTGACGGCCACGAGCACGCCCAGGGCGTCCAGTGGCACGCCGAACGCCATCCGGATGGATGGCCACGCAACGCCGATCACGCCATCCGGCAGCCCGAGGCTGGTGAAGGCGGCAAAGGACAGGGCCGCCAAGAGGCTGCGTTTCGACATCTCGGGTTGCTTCCAGTGCGGCGGCGACGTCGTCCTGCAAGCGGCCGGAGCGTGATCGGTTGAGGGGGATCACTGAAAATCGTGAATCACGGGATCAAACAAAGTGGCTGGGGATGGCCGAGCTTCAATCCCGGCGGCAAGCCACAGCATCCAGGCACCTTGTCAGCTCAAGTTCCGCCAGGACGGATGATGAGGCGACAACCCGACGCTTGGCGTGGGTGACCGGTCCAAGCCGCGCCCAGCCACCACCGCCCCCCGCCTATGACCGTGGGGGCCGCTCGCTGCCGCCATTCGCCTGCCGCCCTCAGCCCGAGGCGGCGCTCGCCCCATCCCAGGCCTGGACGGTCAGGTGCCGGGCAATCCGGCCGCCGGACAGGTCCAGCGTCATCGCCGCCATGACACGGCAGCCATCGGGGTAAGCGCACTCCTCGACGAATGAGATGCGATCGGGCCCAGCCACCTCGTGTCCGACCCGATGCGTCATGTCCCGCCCGCATACGTCTCGCCAGAACGCTTCGATGGCGGCCTTGCCGGTCACCCTCATTGGCGCGCTCGGGGAGTGCTGGAAATCCACGACGGTCATCTCGGCGTCTTCGGCGTAGAGGCTGACCAGGGCCGCCGTGTCGCCCTCCTCCAACGCGCGTTTCAGCTCTTTCACGTCGAAGGCTGTGGCCGCTCTTGTCTCGCCCATCATCGTCAGCCCTCCCGTTTGTTCTTGGACCCAGTTCGCGCGTCGTTGGTTCGAGGTTACTCCTCCCGGCCACCAGCGTTCCAAGTTTTCAGTAGGCCGAGCTAGGCGGCGTCCGCATGGGCTGGTGCACAAGGGCAAGCTCCGGCGATCCCACGCTCGACCGTCCTCGGCCGGATGCCCGGCTGGGGATGCGCTCAGTCAGCCGGGGCACCGAAAGCTCTCAGGCTTGGCCAACTCCAAGCCTCCTCGGCGGTTATTCCCAGGGATTGTGATGGAGAGGAGCGATGGCGGACGAAAAGCCAGTCCCAGCCAGCAAAAGCCCGGTACCCGGCAGCGCGAAGAAGGAAGGCATCGACCTTCGCAGCACCGATGCTCATGGCAAGCAGGCGGACGATGTGAAAAGCCATGCCGAACGGGCAAGGAAGAAGGAGACCGGCACCAAACATCCCTCGGGCGAGCCGGACGGTGCGATGAAAGACCAGACCGCGCGATAGTGCCAGTCGGCAAGGAGCAATCAACGCCTAAGCAGGGTATGGGCTGGTAGCTCGTCCAGCTCAGTTGGCCGGTCACACGGGCACCGCTGCAGCAAGCGCGCAATCACGTCCCTGTGGGTCCTCCGATCGGAGGATGCACCCGGGCAGGGCGGCAGGGCAGCGTTTCGGGAACGAATGCAATCGTATTCTCCGAAAGGCCCCGATCTCGATGCTGAGTTGGAGACGACCTGCCCTGGCAGCGATGCTGCTCGTGCTTGCAGCAACGCCCCTTGCAGCGCAGGACCAGGTCACACTCGACCAGGCCTTCGCGGCGATGATGGCGCGGCCGGGCGACACCGATCTCGCTATGCGCTATGCGCGGATTGCTGCCGCGCGCGGCGAAACCCGCAGCGCCATCGTCGCCCTCGAGCGCGTCCTTCGCATCAATCCCGCTCTCGACAACGTCCGCCTCGAGCTTGCTTCCCTCCGGCTGGCGGAGGGCTCGCCCGATCTCGCCGGTGCCTTCGCCGCGGAGGCCCTACGCTCACCGGACATGCCGGAAGAAGTGGCGCCGCGCGCCGCCGCGTTGCAAGCGCAAGCGGACCGATCCTCCGCGCGTTCCCTGCTCGAGATCAGCCTCTTCGCCGGTGCGCGCTACGACACCAACGCCAACGAGGCGACGTCGCTGGGCACTGTGCCTGTCTTCGTCCCCGTGTTGCAGGACTTCTTCCAGATCAACGCGCCGGTCCGCGGACGCTCGGACTGGAGCGCGGTGCTGGGTGCGAGGGTGTACCACCGCTACGACCTCGGCCTGCAGCGCGAAGGCGCGTGGGAGACCAACTTCTCCGCCTTCGAGCAGCGCTTCGCCCGCATCCCGCGCGCCTATGACCTGAGCCTGCTCACCTTCGATACAGGCCCCCGGATCGGCATCACCGATTTCGACGACGGTGCCGCGCTGCTCGGCGTCCGGCCCTTCGTGTCGCTGGGATGGCTGGGCTATGGCGGTCGGAGCTACAGCACCCTCTATGGCGGCGGCGCCAGCCTGGAATTGCGCGTTCCGCCGCGCTGGACGATCGAGCTGACCTGGGCCAGCCGGTTCGGCAACTACCAGAACAGCGATTTCCGCCCCACCGCGCGCGACTTCACGGGAGCCGAGCACAGCCTCAGCGCCTCCGTCGCTTACCTGATCGATCAGAACACCCGGATCACGGCGGGGGTGTACGGGGTCCGCGGCGGCGCGCGGCAGCCATTCTACGACCGCAGCGGCTGGGGCGCCTTCCTGGCGGCCAACACCACCATCAACCTGACGCAAGGCTACGCGATCGGCGCGTCCGCACGGGCGGGTTACCGCCGCACCGCCTTCGACGACCCGGATCCCTCGATCAACCCGGACGTCAGCCGCAGGGACAACCGCTACGAGGTGGGCGTGCTCGCGATCTTCCCGATCACGCGGGAGCTCGCGGTCACCGCTGAATATGAATGGTACTCGCAGCGGAGCAACTACGGCTTCTACCGGTACGACAATCACGCCGTGACCATCGGACTTCGGCTGAGCCTTTAACCCTCTGCGCTGGAGATGCCACCATGGCTGGCAAGGTTCTTCGCCTCTCCGGAGTGAGCGCGAGCCGGATCGCGCTCCTGGCATCTGCTGCGGCGCTTGCGCTCCTCAGATGCCAGGACGCCGCCGCACAAACCATCGGCGGGCCCGCCCGACCGGCACCGAGCGTCGCGCCCGGCGCGGCGCCGCGCATGCCCGACCTGCCGCCGGTCAACAGGGCGGCCTCCGTCCGTTCGGCCACGGCGCCGGCCAGCATCTCCGCCTTCATCCTGCGCGGGCGCGCCGTGCGTGGCGCGGCCGCGGCGGATCCGCAGGCCCCGACCCGGCTTGCGGCCGGGATGCGCGTCGAGAGCCCGGCTGGAACATGGACCGAAATCGCCTTCAGCGACGGCAGCTCGATCGTGCTCCAGGCCGGGGCCGACTTCACGCTGCAGGGCATAGCGATGGAAGGTGGGCGTGTGGTGATCAGGGGTGCGGCCAGCCGCGGCAGCCTGCGCGCGAGCACCTCCGACACCGTCGAGATGCTCGTCCAGATCGGGGGAACCGAGGTGCGGGTGGTCGGCGCCTCCGCCGTGATCGAGGCGGGTGCAAACGGTGCCGCGACGATGCTGAGCGGACGGCGTGTGACCGTGCGCCGGAGCGGAGGTGCGGAGGAGGTCATTCGTCGCCCGGGCTTCGCGGTTGCACTGGATCGCGGTGGCCCGGAGCGCCGCACGCGCGGTCAGATGGCGGCGAGCCTCGAACCCTTCGCGCCCGTCCAGGTACCAGAAGGCGGGGCGCAGCCCTCGCCCGCCACCGCGAGCCCGGGAGAGCTCGCTGGAGCGCAGTCCGTACCGCCCGAAACGGAGCAGCACGCGCGGCGCAGGCACAGCGAGACCCAGCTTGCGGCGCTCGGTGCGCCCACAGCGCGGGGAACGGCGCTTTCCACCGGTGTGGGATCGTATCTCGCCACCCCGGCGGCGGGCTCGGCGATTGCGGGCGGCGGCACGGCGCTGCAAGGCAGCACCCAGGCGAGTTTCAATGCCACCCCACTACCGGGAACCGCGCAGGACGGCGTGCTCCTCGGCGGCGTGCACGCGCGGATGGAGCTCGGCACAGGCCGCGTGCGCAGGTTCCCCGCGGAGGCGGCGGGCGGCAACCCTCGCCGCGTCGACGCCGGTCAAGTCGCGACAGCAGGCACGGTGGGATTGGTCGGAGCCGCCTTCGCGGGGCCCGCCGGAACCGGAAGCCCTGCAGCGTCCGATCTTGTGGCCAACATCGGCATGGTGACGCTGACCGCCTTCTCTCCTGGGCCCGATGCCGCAAACATCGTCGAGATGCCGCGGCTTGCCATCAGCACGGGTCGCGAGCCCACCGCGACGTGGTACCGCAACGCCGATCAACGCTTGCTGGGGCAGATTGCCCTGCCCGATCGCCGAGACCAGTCTGGAGCCATCCAGGAGACCTCCCGCTCGATGGAGGTCAGGGCGAACTCGGTCTATACGCTTTTCGCCACGCGACGAGTTCTGTTCTCGACTTACGGGCTGAGCGACAGCGACGCCATCGCCGGTCTCGAGGCTGCGCTTCGGGAAAGCGGCTTCTACGACAGCCTGGATCCGGCGACCGGGACCGTGACGGCGTTCACGCCGTTTCCCATGCACATCATGCTGGCGTACCGCAGAAGCACGGTGCTCGAGACCAACTTGCAGGCGATGCCCGCCGACACGAGCCCAGGGGGCGTGCAAACGCCGACCGGATTTCCAAGGACCGTGGATGGCCGCGGCGTTCTCGCGTCGCTGCCCGATGGCGGCGGGAGCATCATGTACTTCGCGAGCGCCGATGCCGCCGTGCCGCAGGCGGCCGTCACCGGGGTCACAAACAGCAACCCCGAGGGCACTCGCTTCAATGAGCGCATTCCGCAACAGGCGCCGAGCCGCTTCACGCTCATCTACGACACCATCGTCAGCGGCAGCAGCCCGGCCTTCGCGACACAGGTACGCCAGGGCACGCTCGTGGAAGGTGAGCGGTATTTCGTGATCGGAGGCACCCCCGTCCCGGGCACCGCGACCGGCATGCCGGGCATATCTGGCGCCGGTCAAGTGACGCGCTACGCCATCAGCGATGGCCTGAACCCCACCGGCGGCCTCGCCATGGGACAGACGATCGAAGCGCAGTTCCGCGGGCCCGGCGACCCGAACCAGCCCGTCCTCTTCAACCGCTACAACGCCTCCCGCCCCGAAGGCACCTTCGCCGGTGACGGAGTTCGGGCTGATACGCATCTCCTGGTCGCCAGCGGCAATGGCGCAACGCCGAACGTCGCCATGCGCGCCGACCTTGATATCGTACCGGGCGGCGGCAGCTCCGCCTCTATCTCGGTCGGCGGCGTCGGCCTCGACCGATCCGGCGTCAGCCTCGTGCTGTCCGGCAGCACCGTGGGCACTGCCCGGCTCGGCGGCGGGCCGGTTGCCATCGGCGGGCGCTTTGGCTCCCTCGGCACCGACGCGACCGGGACCCAGGCGCATATGTTCTACGGAGCGGAGTCCGGCGAACAGGTCGGGCACTTCGCCGTCGGCCAGCAGGATGTGCGCCGCGGCTCTCCCGGCGCCGATGGTGGCCAGCCCGGTACCGTCGAGGTCCTGGGCGGTGCCTCGTCGCCCTTCGGCTTCACGCGCCTGGCGACGAATGTCACTGCCCGGACGGGCCAGCCCAGGCCCGCTGATATCGCCCCGCAAGGCGGCGCAGTCAGCTTCCTCGGCTTCGCCACCGGCTTCGTGGAGACGCCGCAGGGCGGCCAGCTCAACCTGCACAGCGTCAGCGCGCCTGGTTACGGCATCGCCATCGAACGTCCGGAGGGCTCCAACGAGTTCGCGGCAGTGATCGACCTGACACCGCGCGCTCCAGGCCAGATGGCGCTCAACCCCTTCGCTGCCGGGTCGACAAACGGAGCAAGCGGAACGCAGCGCCTCGAGTTCGGGGCCCGTGACCCGCGCACCGGCCAGCCGACCACGGCCTGGGTCGGCGCCGGGACCTTCGCCGCCGTGCGGCCGGGAACGGTCGCCGCGGACGGCGTCACCACGCGCGCCGACGGCGCGGCGCTGGTCAGCGTCGACCCCACCCTGCAGCAGGCCGTCCCCGCGATGCCTGGCTACCAGATGCCGACGAGCAGCGAGCATATGGCCTGGGGCTTCTTCATGGGCGACCTCGTGAACGACAGCGGGGGTACCCGACGCGACCACGCCAATCTCGGTTTCTGGGTGGCCGGGCGGCCGGTGGACTTCGCGACGTTGAGCACGCTTCGCGGCACCTTCACCTACAGCGGCGGCATGCTGGGCACGGCGGCGCAGAACGGTGGACTGCGAGTGGCGGCTGGCGGCTTCACCCAGACCTGGGACTTCGGCAGCCGCAGCGGGCGCCTCGCCGCGACCTTCGACGGCAGGGACTACAACGCCCGTGTCGCCATGCTCGGAACCAATCCGGTCTTCACGGGCAGCGGGCTGGATGGCCTGCGCGACCGCCGGATGGTGGTGCAGGGCGGCTTCTTCGGTCCCGCTGGCGCCGGTGCCCCGCCGCCAACGGTGGGCGGCGCCTTCGGTATCGCCGGAAGCGGTTATGCCGCGAATGGCATCTTCGCCGGTCGGCGCGCACCATGAAGAAGCGATGGGCATCCGCGCCAGCCTAGCGGGACTGTTCCTGGCGCTGGCGGCCTTGCAAACCACGCAGGCCGCCGCGCAAGGGCGCCCGCCAATCGCAACGCCCCCACCCGCGGAGGCCGTCCTGCGCAGCGCGCGGCAACTGCAGGAGAGCGGCCGCCCGGACGCCGCGCTGCGCGAGATCGGTGCCTATCTCGCGCGACCTGGCCATCGCGCGAGCCTAGACCTCGCCGTCATCCGGCTCGAAGCGGCGCGCGCGGGGGTCGCCGCCGAGCGCCCGGATGCCGCGCGCACCCATCTGCTCGCGGCCACGCGGCTCATCGAGCAACTGCGCCCCGAGCAGCCGCTGCTGGCCCGCTTCCAGCGCGAGCTCGCCCGCGTGCACGAGAGGCTTGGCGACATCCCTAGGGCCGGGTCCCTGCTGCAAGACACGCTGACGGGACTTCGAAGCCATGACGCGGCGGCAGCCGCCGAGGCTGCGAACGCTCTCGGCGTCATCCTGACGGAGCTGGCGCGACCAGAGCAGGCCTTGCTGGCGCTGCAGGTGAGCCTGGACCTGCTTTTCGAGGCTGGGATCACCGGTGAGCCGGTCGTGACGGCGCTCGTCAACGTGACCAATGCCGAACTGGAGGCAGGGCGGGTCGACGCCGCACGGCAGGCGGCAGAGCGTGCCCGGCTCGCCGCCGAGGGCAACCCACAGCTTGCTGCCGTCGCGCGATTTGCACTGGCGCTGGTCATGCTGCGGGAGTCCGACCTGCTTGGCGCGGAGACCATCCTCGTCGAGTTGGCGCAGAATGACCGGCCGGACAACCTTCGGGGTCACGCCCTGAACCTCCTGGCGACGTCACGCTTCAACCGCGGTCAACACCCGGAGGCAGCAGAGGCCGCCTTTCGCGCACTCGATGCGTATCGCGACGCTCTCGGGGACCGCCACCCAGCCTTCGGGCGGGCGCTGCACACGCTCGGCATCATCCACGTCGAGCTCGGGGCGCCAGCCGCCGCGAGAGCATTCCTGGAACGCAGCATCGCCGTGGCGCGTGCCGCGTTTGGGCAAGAAGCCGTTCAGACGCATCTCTCGGGCGTCGAGCTCGCCGCCCTCGAAGTTCAGGCGCTTTCGGGGGTCGAGTCAGCCGAGCGGCGTGCGCGCGCGGCGCTTGGTGCCATGCAGGCCACGGCACTCCCCGATCGGCGACCGGAGGCACTGGCGACCGTGGTTCTCGGCCGCGTCGCGGAAGCTCGTCGGCAGATTGCCACGGCAGCCCGGCTGTACCGGCGGGCGCAGGCAACTCTCGAGACCGCGCGGGGTCCGAACACGCCCGATCTGGGATTCTCGCTCGTCCGGCTCGGCCGGATGCTGACACGGGCGGGGCAGTACGCCGAGGCCGCGCCTCCACTGGATCGCGCAATAACTATCTACGAGCGCGTCGGCGGCGCCGGGACAGTTCGGCTGGCCGAAGCGATGACGGCGCGTGCGGAGCTTCGCGCAGTCTCCGGCGATCGGCGAGGAGCTTTGGAGCAGATCAGGCGGGCCTATACCCTCCTGTCGGACCGGGTCGCGGCGGGAGAGGCGCCGAGCGGCGCAGGCGAGGCGCAGCACCGCAGCGCGCGTGCACTTTTCGCTGCCCAGGCGATGCTCCTGCGGACCCTGATCGATCTTGACCCCGCGGCCTTGGAGGAGGCGTTCGCCGCATCCCAGTCATCGCTGATCTCGCGCGCCGGCGAGGCGCTCCGCCGATCGTCGCTCCGCATCATGGCGGGCGCGGGCTCGGAGGCCGCACTGCTGCGTGCGCCGGCGGAGGCGGCGGAGAGCCTCCGCCAGACCGATGCGCTGGTGCTGGAGGCAGCCGCCAAGCCTGGCGGTTCTGGCGAACTGCAACGCCTGCAGACACTCAGGGCCGAGCAGCTGCGGAGCCTTCAGGCCGCGAGTACGGAACTTCGGCGGCGGAACCCGGCCCTCGCCGAGTTCCTTCAACCCCGACCAGCCCGGCTCAACGAGGTTCGCGAAGCGCTCGCCGATGACGAGGCGGTGCTGGCGCCGCTCATCTCCGAGGATCAGACGATCCTCTGGGTCATCACCCGGTCCACGGCGCTCGCCGTACCGGTCGACTTGAGCCGCGACGCGCTGTCTGCGCTGGTTGACCGGATCCGCGGAAGCTTGGACCTCAGCCGACCTGGTGGACCGCCGGCGTTCGCCCGCGACGCTGCCGAGGCGCTCCACGCGGCGCTGGTTGGTCCCGCGGAGGCGACGGGCGCAATCGCGAATGTTAGTCACGTCCTGCTCGTACCGGACGGCGCATTGCAGCGTCTTCCCCCGCACCTGCTGGCCAGGCCAGGCGGGGGTTGGCTCGTCGATCGCTACGCGACCTCGATCCTGCCGTCGCTCTCGGCATTCGCCTCCGTGAGGGAGGCGGCGCGGCGCAGCTCGATGGCCTCACGCGCGCTGCTCGGGGTGGGCGATCCAAGGCTCTCCCGGTATGGCGCGGCCGCTCCAGGCAGCCGCGGCGTACCAGCTTCGGTGCGGAACGGTCTTTCGGCCCTTTCGGAGCTGCCGGAGACCGCGCTGGAGCTTCGCGCGCTCGCCGAGTTGCTCGGCTCCGGCGAGAGCACGGTTTTGCTCGGACGCGACGCCACCGAAAGGGGTCTGGCGGAGGCCGGACCGGAGCAGTATCGCTACCTCGCGTTTGCGACCCACGCCGTCATGGCGGGAGAAATTCCGGGGTTGGCCGAGCCTGCAATCGTGCTCACGCCGAATGACGAAGAGGTCCCCTTCGAAGGATTGCTCACGGCCTCCGATGTGGCGGCCATGCGGCTGGATGCGGATCTTGTACTGCTATCGGCCTGCAACACGGCCGCTCCGGAGGGCGGCCCCTATGCGGAAGGATTGTCGGGTCTTGCCCGTGCCTTCCTCCAGGCTGGGGCGCGCCGCCTTTTGGTCAGCCACTGGGCGGTCAACAGTCAGGCTGCGGTGCTGCTGACAACGGCCTTCGTCGCGGCGCGCACGCGGGATCCTGGTGCTCGACCCGCCGCCCATCTCCAGGAGGCCATGCGTCATCTTCTACGCCTCCATGACGGAGTGGCGGGCCATCCAGCGTACTGGGCGCCGTTCGTGATCGTGGGTGGCTAGTCGGCGCTGAGGCGCTCGGCAATCGTCCGCTAGCTGGAGACCAAGGCACCTCGGTGGCGCCTGGACTTACCTTCTTCCGAGGAACCGTTCGCTGACAGGCAAGTTCGCGAATAGGCGCGCCAAGCCAGATTGAGATCGAACCCCGGTCTTGTCGAAGCACCGAAGCAGATGTGTCTTTACCGTCGTCGGCGCGATCCCCAAAGCGGCAGCCGCCTCGGGAACGCTGAACCCGCCAGCGATCAGTGCCGCAACCCGCGCCTCAGCCGCCGTGAGGCCAAAGGCTGCACCCGCGGCATGCGCAGTGAGCGATGCCTGCTGATCCGGATCGATGACCAGGACCATCGCGCGCGCCGCCTCGTTCAACTCCCACAGCGCGAATGCCGGTGGAGGAAGCGGGACGAGCATGAGGATGAGCGGCGGCAATCCGGATGGACGCGTGAGACGGAGAGGCGGAGGCAGAATGTCCTCCCCGCCCACGGCAACCGACAGCGCGGTCGCGATGGCGCGCGAGATTTCCTTCGTTTCCTGCGGGAGAGCGGCTGCGAGCCTAAGTCCGCCCGACACGTCGACGCCAAGCCCGTCGTGTCGCCTGAGAAGCGCTTCGGCGGCAGAGTTGGCGTGGCTGATGTGCCCGCCACGGTCGAGGAGAAATGCGGGGCCGGGCATGAGGTGGAGCACGCGGGTCAACTGCCGCGTGCCGTCGGCGTGACGCCCAAGTGCGAGAGATGTCTCGAGCGCTCTCGACAGGTGCGAGCGGATCCCTCGTAGACGCCGAAGCCCTTCCTCGGCGCGATCGGAGCCGCGCGCGGAGAGTGTGAAGCCAAAGCCGCCTAGGCTGCCGCCTTCGGCGAGCACAGCCTCCTTGACGTTGATGATATTTTCCACGCTCTGGGGAGCCAACACATCGGCGTAGAACTCGGAGCGACGCAGCTCACTGGTGTCGATCAGGCTGTTGGCGATGATGGGATGGCTCGGCGGCACATCCTTGATTGCGACCGTCCAGGGGTTCATCAGATGCCTGTCGAGGAACAGTTTCCCGAGGTCTTCCCTAAGCCTGCCGTTGATGAGGAACCCGCGCTGCGCGCGAGGCGCGATGTAGGCGAGCATGCCACCGGTCGCACCGACATGGTCGGCCACCACGGTCAAAACGGCAGGCCAGCGATCAGGGTGAGCGGCAGCAGAGTAGATTGTGTCGATAAGCGTCGTCTGGCTGTGAGGCAAGTTCGTTCACTCCGCCTGCATGTCGTCGAGAATCTCAGTCTCAGGATTTCCGCAGAGCTCCATCTCTCGGCGAGCGCATTGTCTGCCTCGGCTTTGGGCGTATGCAGCGGCCGCGCTCAGGATTGCTCGCGCGGCATCAAGGGAAGCGAGGCAAGCAGCCTCGCAAGCGCCACCTGAGACCGCACGCCGGCCTTGTCGAAGCAGCGAAGCAGATGGGTCTTTGCGGTCAGGGGAGAAATCCCGAGTACTTTGGCAGCCTCGGGCACGCTGTTCCCCGCGCCGACCAGGGCCGCGACCCGGGCTTCGGCTGCGGTGAGGCCCACCGCCCGCCGCAGCGCTTCTGCCTGCGCTTGCGCCGGAGCATGGGGATCGGCGATCTGCACCAGAACCCGGGCACCAGCATCGGCCGCATCCCAGATCGAGAATGCGGTCGGCGGCAACGGCGTGACGAGCACCAGCAGCGCCGAGCGGCCGGAGGGACGCGTCACAACCAGCGGCTCGCCGGCGTCTCCGCTATCGCCACGCGCCACGGCCAGCGCGCCTGCGATAGCCGCGGAAAGCCGCCGGGCTTCGGTGCGCCCGTGCGCCGCAAGGACCAAGCCGTCGGCCCGCCTGGCGAAGATCCCGTCGCCCTCATGGAGCAGCGCCTCGGCGCCGCTGTTCGCTCTGAGAATACATCCCTTGCTGTCGAGAAGCAGAGCTGCTCCCGGCATGGCGTCGAGCATGAGGGCAGTCTGCCAGGTGGCGGCGTGGCTCCGCTCCGTGTGCAGGCTGAGATCGATCGCGCGGGACAGGTGTGGAGCCAGCCGTCGCAGGCGAGCCACTGCCGACTGCCTACCCTCGAGTTGCCGCTTTGAGAGTGCGAAGGAAATTCCGCCGCTGCTGCCGTTGCGGGTGAGGCTGGCGTGCGGCAGCACCACCTGATCCTCCATCGCCTGTGGCACAAGGATGTCAGCATAGAAGGCGGAGCGTCGCAGAGATGCCACGTCGACCAACTGGTTGGCGATGTAGACCTGACCTGGCCGTACCCGCGCGAACGCTCTCGCATACGGGTTGTCGGAGTAGTCGCGGAAGTAGGGCGCCACCAGATCCGCGCGGAGCCGTTCCTGGACGATGAACGGCGGGCACCCGGCGCTTCCACTGTGAATGAGGAACGCACCGGTGGCGCCGATGTGGTCCGCGAGCATGCGGAGGGTTTCAGGCCAGCCTCCGGGGGCGGCCACGGCGCTGTAGATGGCGTCCACGGCTGCGCCATGATCAGGAGCTGCTTTGGTCAACGCGTCACCCTCCTGCGCGCATCGGCACGGAATGCGTTCATCGGATGCACGCAGCATGCCGCGTCGTTCCCTTGGAGCGCAGTGACTTTCGTCCGGGCAGGCCGGCGACCTCATGCCATACCGACGCCCCAGCCCTCATTCGTGAGGGGATCCGACCTTGACCGGCAGTACGACTACCCGGGCCCGCTGGCGCAAAGCGGCCAGATCGCCGCGCCCGCGCACAAAAAGAAGGCGCACCCGATGGCCGCCTCTGGCCATCGCGCATTGCTGCTCATTCGCATGCGCCACCCCGACCGGACCAGGAGCATGCCCACCGCGATAAACCAGCCGGTGGCCATTAGGGCGACAAGACTGCATGCCGCGATTGCGACCGGCAGCTCTCGCGTCTCGCGGTGTGCCAGGAAGAACGCCGCGAAGAATGGAACCGTAAGCGGGTTGCTCATCGCGGCCACGGCCCCGAGCCTGAACTGAGCCGCGTGGCGGATCTCGGGCGACGCGGAGGTCGCATCCGCAACGCTCCCGACGCGGCGCAAGGTCCGCCAGCCGGACCGGATCAGCAGCAGCGCGAACACCACGCGACCGGCGGCTTCCGCCCAATCCAGGACCGCGCCCTGGAGGCTCACCAGGCTGGCGGCGAGAACGGCGCATGATGCTGCAACACCGGCGCCGATGCCGATCCCGCTCGCTGCGGCGACGGTGGCTCCCGGTGACCCGGAAAGGCTCGCGCGGATGATCAGCAGGAGGTTTGGACCGGGCGACGAAAGGACAAGGGCGTAGGCGGGTATCAACCCGCTGAGCAATGCGACGAGCGACGATGTAGCCACACGCGACCCCCATCCGAGACGGCGTCGCAGTCAGCCGAGGGGCAGGCTCGGGGTCTATCCTCTGATCGGAGGATAGACCTGCAGGGGTGAGCTTTCGATCTGTATGGTAAACGACTTGTGATCGAGTTCGAAACGGCATGGCGCGCTGGAGTTATGCCCAGGTTCGAGCCGCTCACATGCTTCCAACGTGCAGTCGTCCGCGCACGCATTTTTCGTCCCGGGCCTCCTCCGATCGGATGAGGCCGAGCAGGAGCTGCGCGCTTATGACCCGCCGGTTGAAGGAGACCGCCGATGCTGCCAATGAAGTGGGTGCCGAGCGCGGCGGCGCGGATCGCCGCGATTTGCCTCGGGACAGCACTCCCCGCGTGCTCCCTGTTCACCGCGCATGCGACCTTCACGTCCACAATGAACTACCCGCGCAGCTCCGCTCCTCCGAGCGAGATCCAAATGATCTTTCGCGGGAACGCGCCTGCTCGCGACTTCATCCGTGTCTCTCAACTCAATGCAGGCCGGAGCGATTATCAGAGCAACGAGGATCTCTTTCAGGCGATTCGCCGGGAAGCAGCAAGGGCCGGGCTCGATGGCGTCGTCGATCTCCAATGCGTGCCCGGCTACTCCTACGCCTACCAATGTGTCGGAACAGGCTTCGTCTATCGCTAGGCAGCCCATCAGGATGCGCGGCGGCTGCTCACCGGGCGGATTGCTTGCGGCGCTGATCGATCACCCGACGAGAAAGCCCGTCATCCCCCGCCGCCGCGACCCGGCGCCGGTGGTCTCGCGGGCGCAGGCGCGGGTGATCTCGATCCTCTGCGCGTCGATGCAGCCGCTGTCGTCGGACAGCAGGTGAGCGATCGGGGCTCATATCGCCCGCGATAGCTCAGAGCCCTCCCGCTCCGCTTAGGAATACGCCGACCGGTCTCCCGAGCCGCGGTCCCAGGGCTCAGCCGCACCTCGCTCTCGAGAAAGCTTAGGCCGCCTTGCCGCCCGCCCTGCGGCCGCGCGTGGGCCGGGCACGCGGCTTGGTGCCGAGGCCGATCTTCTTGGCCAGCGCGGAGCGATGCGCGGCATAGTTCGGTGCGACCATCGGGTAGTCGGCCGTAAGGCCCCAGCGCTCCCGGTACTGCTCCGGCGTCAGGTTGAAGGCGGTCTTCAGATGCCGCTTCAGCATCTTCAGCTTCTTCCCATCCTCGAGGCAGATCAGATACTCGGGCGTGATCGACTTCTTGATCGGGACCGCTGGCTGCGGCCTCTCGACGACTGGCGCCGGCGGGGTCTCGATGCGCGACAGGGTCCGGTAGACGTCCTGGATCAGACCGGGCAGATCAGAAAGCGGCACGACATTGTGCGAGACATGGGCGGCGACGATTTCCGCCGTGAGACTCAAAATATTCCCGCTGGCGTCGTTGTCAGGCATTTGCGATCCGTTCTTTGCTTCAATAATTGTATACGCATCTGGAGATTCGAAGTGCAAGTCAATATCGGTAGCGGATCCTGGAGGCCGCCGGGTAAGTAACTGGCAGGTTTCCCTCTCAGCTCCCAGGCGCCATATCCAGGCGCGCATGGGGCCGAGTGCTGTGGTGGTGCCCGATCCACCTCCGCCGAATTTCCCAAAGCGATGGCGCAGCGGACCAGTCGTCCCGTGCAGCCCCAGTATGCGGCCGAGTGCCTGCTTCGGCGGGAGGCGTCGGCGCCTGTCCGGCTCCATCACTGGGCAAGATCGCGACATTGGTCTGATCGGCAAGCCGCGGCGTCACAGTCACCTCCTTCGACTACGGATGTCCTAAGGACGATCAAGGAGAGGCCGATCCGACAGCGGAGCCTGCTTCGACCGCCCGGGGGGCGGAGCTGTCGCCCACGAGCGTCGCCGGAAGCCGAGGCCATTGCGAACAAAACGGGAAACTGAGAAGGTCGCCGCCTTCCAGACCCGAATCGCGCGATGGCCGTTCCTTACCTCGAAAAGCTCAACCCGGAGCAGCGGCGCGCGGTCGAGCACGGCATCACCGGCGCGCACCCCTCCGGGCCGCTGCTGGTCATCGCAGGTGCCGGTTCGGGCAAGACGAACACCCTGGCGCACCGGGTCGCCCATCTCCTTGTCCACGGCGCCGACCCGCACCGCATTCTCCTGATGACCTTCTCCCGCCGGGCGGCCGCCGATCTCGGCCGCCGCGCGGAGCGGATTTGCGCGCAGGTCCTTGGCGAGCACGCCGGGATCATGGCGGCCGGGCTGCCATGGGCCGGGACCTTCCACAGCATCGGGGCCCGGCTGCTGCGCGAGTATGCCGGGCAGATCGGGATCCAGCCGGACTTCTCCATCCACGACCGCGAGGATGCCGCCGACCTGATGAACCTGGTTCGCCACGAACTCGGGTTCTCGAAGACGGAGAGCCGCTTCCCGACCAAGGCCACATGCCTCGAGATCTATTCGCGCGCGGTGAACAGCGGCGAAGCGCTGGCCGACGTGCTGCGCGACGTCTTCCCCTGGTGCACCCGCTGGGAGACGGAGCTGCGGGCGCTTTTCGCCGCCTATGTCGAGGCGAAGCAGGCGCAGAGCGTGCTCGATTACGACGACCTGCTGCTCTACTGGGCGCAGATGCAGGCCGATCCCGGCATCGCCGAGCATGTCGGCAGCCGCTTCGACCACGTGCTGGTCGACGAGTACCAGGACACGAACCGGCTGCAGGCGACCATCCTGCTGACCATGAAGCCTTCCGGCCGCGGCCTCACGGTGGTCGGCGACGATGCGCAGTCGATCTACGCCTTCCGGGCTGCGACGGTGCGGAACATCCTCGACTTTCCCGCGGCTTTCGATCCGCCTGCCGACGTCGTCACGCTCGACCGCAACTACCGCTCGACGCAGCCCCTCCTGGAGGCGGCGAACGCCGTCATCGGCCTGGCGAAGGAGCGGTTCACGAAGACCCTCTGGACCGACCGCCAATCGGCGCAGCGGCCGGAGCTGGTGACCGTGCGCGACGAGATGGAGCAGGCGCGCTTCGTCGCAACCCGGGTGCTCGAGAACCGGGAGATGGGAGCGACGCTGAAGCAGCAGGCCGTGCTGTTCCGGACCGCGAGCCATAGCGCGATGCTGGAGGTCGAGCTGACCCGCCGCCGCATCCCCTTCGTGAAGTTCGGCGGCCTGAAGTTCCTGGACAGCGCCCATGTCAAGGACCTGCTGGCGCTGCTGCGCTTCGCCCAGAACCCCAGGGATGTCGTCGCCGGGTTCCGCGTCATGCTGCTGGTCCCGGGTGCCGGTCCCTCGACGGCTCGTCGCGTGCTGGACGGCATGGCCGATCAGCCGCGCCCGATCCATGCGCTCGCCAACATGCCGGTGCCGCCGCGGCTGGGCGAGGAATGGCGGCGCCTGGTCGAGGTCATGACCGAGCTGCACGGCGGCAAGGCGGGATGGCCGGCCGAGATCGACCTCGCGCGGCGCTGGTACGAGCCGATTCTCGAGCGCGTGCACGAGGACGCGCCGACGCGCCTTGCCGATCTTCTCCAGCTCGAGCAGATTGCCGCGGGGTATCCCTCCCGCGAGCGCTTCCTGACCGAGCTCACCCTGGACCCGCCCGATGCCACCAGCGACCAATCGGGCGTTCCCCACCTCGACGAGGACTACCTGATCCTGTCGACCATCCACTCCGCCAAGGGCCAGGAATGGCGTTCGGTCTACCTGCTGAACGCCGTGGATGGCTGCATGCCATCAGATCTCGGCACCGGCTGCGAAGCCGACATCGAGGAGGAGCGGCGCCTGCTCTACGTCGCGATGACACGGGCCAAGGACAGCCTGCACCTCGTCCTGCCGCAGCGGTTCTTCACGCATTCGCAGCGCGCCCAGGGCGACCGGCACGTCTACGCGTCGCGGACGCGATTCATCCCGCGCGAGATTCTGGACCACTTCGAGTTCGTCAGTTGGCCCGGAGCAGCGGCAGCCGCGGCAGCCGCGGGGCTGCGCAGCGGAATGCGCGTCGACGTCGCGGCGCAGATGCGGGGGATGTGGCGGTAATGGCTGGTGCTGTTCTTTTGCGGCGGCACAGCACGGGTACCGAAGCCACTCAAGCCTGAGCGATCCCTCGCTTTCCGGTTGCACCCGCGCAGCGGGAGGCGTTCCCTTCGGCGATCCGGGGCAACACCGGAGATGGAGGAACGCGAGATGGAGTTCGGCTATTTCACCATGCCGTCCCACCCGCCGGAGCGCGGGTTGAAGGCCGGGCACGACTGGGATCTCCAGACCTTCCGCTGGCTCGACGAGCTCGGCTTCTCGGAGATCTGGGTCGGCGAACACCACACCGCGCCGTGGGAGCCTCATCCCGCCCCGGATCTGCTGATCGCCCAGGCGCTCCTGCAGACCAGCCGCATCCGCATCGGCCCTGGCGGCTTCCTGCTGCCCTACCACCACCCGGCGGAGCTCGCGAACCGCGTGGCGATGCTCGACCACCTGTCCGAGGGAAGGCTCAATTTCGGCATCGCCGCTTCGGGTCTGCCGAGCGACTGGGCGATGTTCAACGTGGATGGGATGAGTGGCGCCAACCGCGACATGACGCGCGAGGCGCTCGACATCATCCTGAAGCTCTGGAGCAGCGAGGCGCCTTTCCACTACGGAGGCAAATACTGGCAGGTCGACAGGCCCGAGACGATGTTCGGCTTCCTCAAGCCGCATATCAGGCCCCTGCAGGCGCCGCACCCGCCGATCGGCATCGCCGGGCTGTCGAAGCGGTCGGACACGCTGAAGCTCGCGGGAGAGCGGGGCTTCCTGCCGATGAGCCTGAACCTCAACCCCGCCTATGTCGCGAGCCATTGGGAGAGCGTCGAGGAAGGCGCGCGCAAATCGGGCCGGACGCCGCGACGGGCGGACTGGCGCCTGGTGCGCGAGATCTTCGTCGCCGACACTGACGAGGAAGCGTGGCGCCTCTCGGTCGGCGACATGATGGGCCGGATGATGGGCGAGTACTTCCTGCCCCTGCTCGCCAATTTCGGCTTCAAGGACTACCTCAAGCACGATCCGGCGGTGGCCGATTCCGATGTGACGGTGGAGTACTGCGCGCATCGGAACTGGATCATCGGATCGCCCGACACCGTCGTCCGCAGGATCGAGGACATCTACGCCGATGTCGGCGGCTTCGGGCAGCTCCTGGTGTTCGGCTTCGACTATGCGGGCAAGCCCGAGGCATGGCGGCACTCGCTCGAGCTGATCGCACGCGAGGTGATGCCGCGGGTGAAGCACCTGATGCCGGACGGCCCGCGCCTCGCCGCGGCGCAGTAGCTGCGCGGCGGCGCCGGCGCGAGCCCGTTCAGACCGCTGTGCGCGACCGCACCGAATAGCTGGGGCGCGCGTTCAGCGCGGCGGGCTCGAAGCCCGCGATGCGCTTGTAGGCCTGGGCGATGGCTTCGAGCTCGGCCCGGGGCAGAAAGGCCTCGCGACCGCTGGCGCCGAAGCCCTCCGGCGCGCGCGCCTCGGCGATGTCCAGCACCCGGTCGGGCCCTGCCCCGCGATTGGCCTCGACCAGTGCCGCCGTCGCCGGCCGCCGCGCCGCCTCATAGCCAGCGAGCCCCGCCGCCACTTCGCCGGCCGTCGCCAGATGGAATGCCAGCACGCGGGCATCGATGATGGCCTGCGAGGCGCCGTTGGAACCGATCGGGTACATGGGATGCGCGGCGTCGCCCAGCAGCGTCGCGCGCCCATGCGTCCAGCGCGGCAGCGGGTCGCGATCGACCATGGGGAATTCCCAGACTGCCTCGGTCCGCCGGATCAGCTCCGGCACGGAGAGCCAGGGCCATTCCCAGCGCGTGAAGAGCGGCAGGAAATCCTCGATGGTCCCGGGCCGGTTCCAGTCCTCCCGCGCCCAGGGGGTCGCGGGGTCGACGCGCTTCTCAGCGATCCAGTTGATCAGCGCGGGCCGGTCCGTCGTCGCCGCGCGGATCGGATAGCAGACGAACTTCACGTCGTTGGTGCCGGCCTGGAACATGCTGCGGCCGGTGAGGAAGCCCGGATGCTCCGCGGTCGCGCGCCAGAGAATGCTGCCGTTCCAGCGCGGCGGCCCTTCGTCCGGAAACCACTGCGCGCGGATGGCGCTGTGGATGCCATCCGCCGCCACCACCGCATCACCCCGCGCCGTGCCGCCGCCGGCGAGAAGCAGCGCGGCCCCCGCCCCGTCGCTCTCCACCGCGATGCCGCGCGAGCCGAGGTGGATCGCTTCGGGGAAACGCTCGTGCGCGGCAGCGAGCAGCAGCATCAGCAGCTCGCCGCGATGGATGCTCACCTGCGGCCAGCGGTAGCCGGCATGAAGCCCGCGATCCTCCCGCCAGATCTCCTCGCCATGGCGGTTCAGATAGAGCAGCTCGCGCGTCGGCACGCCGGCTGCGAGCACGCGCTCGCCGAGGCCGAGCTCGGTGAGTTCGCGCATCGCATGCGGCTGGAGGTTGATGCCGACGCCAAGCGGCCTCGGTTCGGGTGCCGCCTCATGCAGCTCGACGCCGATGCCCGCCGCATGCAGCGCGAGGGCGAGCGTGAGGCCGCCGATGCCGCCACCGGCAATGATGACCTTCATGGACCTTTCCTCCGATTGGGACGAAGGATAGGCGGATGCACGAGAATGTTCAACAATTGAACGATTACGACGCCCCGACCGCGTTCGGCCCGCTCACGGCCACCGTCTCCTACGGCCTGAAGCGCGCTTATCTGCGCATGATCAGGGACCTCGAGGCGGCGCTGGCGCCGGAGGGTTTCACGCCCCCGCTGCTGGCCGCGCTTTCCATCGTGGTAGCGAATCCAGGCATCGCGCCCTCGCGCCTGGCCGAGGCGATGGGCCACGGCCGCTCCCGCGCGGCGCCGCTGCTCGACCGCTTGGAAGAGATGCGGCTCCTGGCCCGCGAGGCCGGTGCGGACCGGCGCAGCCTGCAACTGCGCGCCACCCCGGCCGGCGCGGCGATGCTCGCCCGGCTCGAAGCGCTGCTCGCCGCGCATGAGCGGCGCATCACCGAGGGCCTTTCGCCCGAGGAGGCATCGCTGCTGGCCACCCTGCTGGAGAAGGTGGCGCGGGAGGGTTGAGCTATGGGCGACCTTCGGCAGGGGCCGGCAGATGCATGCCGACCGAGATGAGGAGGAGTTCGTGAGCGCGGTCGACGATGTCGTCCAATGACCTGGTCCGCGTGAACATGACCGTCGCCTTGGCCAGGAACGCCTCGCGACCCGGCAGTTGCGGCAGATGCAGGTCCGCGATCGCGCTCGCCGTATTGTCCCGCACACGGATGAGCGCTTCCCGCACCGTGGACAGCTCGAATTCGTGCAGGGCGGCTGCGATGGTAGCGGCGATGCGCTCCGGATTGAACTGCGCCGCCAGTTCCTCCGCCGCGCGATTGACGACGCGCAGGCCCAGCCGCTGCTCGTTCCGCAATACCTGCTCGGGCGGCGTCTTCAGGTCCCACACCACGCCGATCCAGGACAACGCCTTCAGGATGTAGAAGGTCGGATCGATTTCCCACCACCGGAAGCCCTGCCGGACGCTGGCCTGGTAGGCGTGGTGATTGTTGTGCCAGCCCTCGCCCATGGTGATCAGGGCCAGGAACCAGTTGTTGCGGGAATCATCGCCGGTCACATACCGCTTGCTGCCGCGCACATGCGCCAGCGAATTGATGCAGAAGGTGGCGTGATACAGGAGCACCGTGCTCCAGAGGAATCCGACCACGAGGCCGGACCAGCCCCCGATGAGAGCGCACACGGCAGCGAGGATCAGGGCCGGCGCCAACTCCCATCGATGCAGCCACATCAACTCCGGGTACCGCGCCAGATCCGCGACCTTGCTCAGATCGACCCGGTCATGCTTGCGGGCGAATATCCAGCCCACATGGCTGTAGAGGAACCCCGTGTGCCGGGGTGAATGCACGTCCTGCGCGGTATCGGAATGCAGGTGGTGATGCCGGTGCTTGGCGGCCCACCAGAGAACGCTCTTTTGCCCGCTGCTCTGGGCCAGGAAGGCCAGGACGAACTGAAAGACCCTGCTGGTCCCGTAAGCGCGGTGGGAGAAATAGCGGTGGTACCCTCCCCCGATCGCGAACATGCGCAGCCAGTACAGCGTGACGCAGATCGCGACAGCCTGCCATGTAACGCCCGACCAGACCGCGGCAACACATGCGACATGAACGATGATGAATGGAATGGAGGAAGGATAGACAATGTCGTCATGCATGCCAGCGGCATCAGCGTCAGGAGACATACAAGGTCCTTGTTAAGTTTATTATTCGGTGATTTACGCATAGTGCAGCAGAGATATTGCTTATGTGTGTAGTATACGAATATGATGTAATTTCCAATTTGAAATTTGTTACAGATCCCCGCGCCGCATTGTTCCAGCGATCGGCCTCGGCGCCTGTCCCGGCGCGGGCGCGGCATCCGGCCGGCGGGGGTCAGGCATGAAAAAAGGCGGATCCCTGCGGATCCGCCCTTGTCTTCAGGCCGGCAGTCCGGCGGTCATTCGCCGTTGTCGGTGTTGTACTGCAGGGACTGCTGCCTGACGAAGGAGCCGTCCGAGGGACCGGCGAGCTGCGTGCGGGTCGCCGGGGTCTCGTCGACAACATCGGCGGCCATCGCCACGCCGGCCAGGCCAAGGGTCGAGGCCGCGAGCACGGCCGCCATCAGAACACGCTTCATGAGATCAATTCCTTCTCGTTCGTGCGGCCCGTCATCGGCGCCGCAATCAGGCGCCCCGGCCGTGGGCACGCCCGTGCTGGAGGAGCAACGCCAGAATTACTGGCCGTTGTTGGTGCTGTACTGCTGCGACTGCTGCTTGATGAACGAGCCCTCGGAGCTCGGCACCACAGTGCGGTCATTGGCCATGGCCATGTTGGCGAGGCCCAGGGTCGAAGCGGCCAGCAGGGTCGCGATCATAAGGCGCTTCATGACACACATCCTTCTCTAGAGGTGCGGCCCACTCACGGCACCGCACCAGGACGGCCATTCGGTAAAGTCGATTCCGCCACTCCTGCCCAGACTCGGCCTTCTCAAGAAGGCTTCATCAAGCGCAGAATCTGTAATCTGCTCGGCATATCGGACAGAAGGCTTTGCATCCTCCAGGTTCCCTGGGCAGATGCTGCGGCTGTGGGTGTCGGATACTCGACTTCGCTGATGGTCAACTCACCGGCGACTTCTGGTCGCCTTCGGTGTGACGCAGGTATGCCACCTTCATATTTCTGACGCAAACCGACACTGGTCGGCACAGATATGCGTAATATGCATGGACACGCTCGCGTGCATGCTGTTGACCCTGACGATACCGTTCAGTCACGCGTCTGCGGCACGGATCGGCCGGAGCCGGTCAGCCGGCGATGCCGAGCTCCCGCGCCTTGATCTGCAGTGCAAGCACCTTGGAGAAGATCCGGCACTGCGCCAGGCCGCCGGCGTGGAACCACAGTCCGGGCTGTCCGGTCGGGCGCCACATCCCGTGCAGTTCCCCTTCCTCGTCGAAGCCCCAGACGCGTCCGATGCGGTCGCCCACCGCATCGCCCAGGATGCGCCGCGCCGCCGCCGCCTGCCCCTCATAGCCCGTCGCGAGCACGATGAGGTCGGCCCGTGTCACGCTGCCGTCCTTCATGATCGCGCCTTCCGCCCCGAAGCGCGCGATGTTGTCGAACTGGATCAGCCCGATGCGGCCATCGATGATCATCTGCGAACAGCCGGCGTCGAAGTAATACCCGCCGCCCCGGTTCAGATACAGGAACTGCCAGCCAGTCCCGTCCTCTCCGGAGCTCAGCCGGAAGCCGCGCTTCTCCAGCCCCGCCAGCAGCGCCTGGTCCGCGTGGCGATTCATCGTGGTCATGCGCTGATGCGACCGGCGATAGACCGGGTAAGGGAAGGAGGTCGCCAGCAGATCCTTGTCCTCGAAGGGGATCTCTTCGTCGTAGAGCGCATAGGGTGCCTGGGCCTCCTTCAGGCTCACCACCAGCGTCGGCCGCCGCTGGATCAGCGTCACCTCCGCCGCGCCGGAGACGACGAGATCCTGCGCCACGTCATGCCCTGAGGTGCCGGTGCCAAGCACCAGCGCCCGCTTGCCCTCCCACTCGAGCCCGCTGCCATAGGCGCCCGAATGGTGCACCGTGCCCCGGAATTCCCGGAGTCCAGGCAGGTCCGGCATGATCGGGATGGAGCTGACGCCGTTCGCCATGACGATATGGCGCGGGCGCATGCGCCGCTCCGCGCCGTCGCCGCGCGTCAGCGTGACGTCCCAGCACTGCGCGGCCGCGTCCCAGGTGCCGGCGGTGAGCGCGGTCTGCGCCCAGACATTGAGCTCCATCGCCTCGGCATAGATCTCGAACCAATTGGCCAGCATGTCCTTCGGGATGAAAACCGGCCAGGAGCGCGGGAAGGGCATGTAGGGCAGGTGGTTGACGCGCGTCTCGTTGTGCAGCGTCAGCGCGTGGTAGCGCTGCCGCCAGGAATCCCCGATGCGCGCCTCCCGGTCGACGACCAGCGTGTCGACGCCGAGCATGGTCAGCCGCGCGGCGACGGAGAGCCCTGCCTGCGCCGCGCCCACCACCAGCACCGCGGGACCGCGGTCGGCATAGGCGCGCGCGCGGTTGCGCCGATCGAGCCAGTTCTCGCCGCCGAAGTTCCGCTTCCAATCGACATCCTGCCAGCGCTGGCCATTGGCCGGGTCCTCATGGCCGCGGATCTCGGCAAGTGCCGTCATCAGCGTCCAGGCGCGCGGCACCCCCGCATCGGACACCAGCCGCACCACGCCGTCGCAAGGGCCCACCGTGGTCTCGAAGGTGAAGATCGCCTCGATCGCCTCTGTGCCCGCGCGCTGGATGCGTCGCGGCGGGGTTCGTCCGGCGGCGATCGCGAACCCATGCGGCGCCATGCGCGGCAGCGCCGGCGCAATTCGCGCCGCGATGGCAGAAACGCCGGAGGCTGTGCGGATATTCCAGGTGAAGGCGAGAATGTCCCGCCAATGGCATTCGGGCGCGAAGAGCACCGCGATCCGTGTGGTGTCGCCCGAAGCCAGCGCCGCTTCGAAATCGCGGAGCCAGCCCCTGGCCGCAGCTTCTGCCGAAGAGTCGGTCAGGATGCCATCCATGGCGTGGTCTCCTCCGGTCGCGCGCCATCGCCGCGGCGCGGATGCTTTGGCCGGATACTGGCCGGCGCCGGCCAGCGCGGCAATCACCCGGCAGCCGGTCCACGATCGCTTGATGGATCCGGCCGTTGTCTTCGCGAGGCGCTGCACTAGGCTGCCTGATCAGAAGCCCTGTCAGAAAAGGGGGGAGGAAATGGCCGAGGATTGGCTTGGGCTTGCGGGCCGCACCGCGATCGTCACCGGCGCAGCCGGTGGCATGGGCATCGCGATCGCGGAGAGCTTCGTCGCCGCGGGCGCCGCGGTCGCGCTGCTCGACCGCAATGAGGAGGGGTGTGCGCGCCTGGCCGGAGCGCTGTCGGCGCGAGGCGGCAAGGTTTTCGCCATCGCCTGCGACATCGCCGATGCCGGTTCCGTGCAAGCCGCGTTTGCCGCGGCGCGGGACGCGCTGGGCCCCGCCGACATCCTCGTCAACAATGCGGGGCTGCTGCGCCCCGGCCCGCTGGCCGAGCTGCCGCTGGCCGAATGGAATGCCCTGCTGGCGGTGAACCTGACCGGCTACCTGCTGTGTGCCCAGGCGGCCCGCCCCGGCATGATCGCGCGCGGTGGCGGCGGCATCATCCACATCGCCTCCATCGCCGCCAGCAATCCGCAGCCGCGCAGCGGCGGCTACAGCCCGAGCAAGGCCGGGGTCGCCATGCTGTCGCGGCAATTGGCGCTGGAATGGGGCCCCGATGGCATCCGCAGCAACATCGTGAGCCCGGGGCTGATCCGCACGCCCATGTCTGAGGCCTTCTACCAGGCGCCCGGCGTCGCCGAGCGCCGCGCCGCGATGGTACCGGGGCGCCGCGTCGGCACGCCGCAGGACATCGCCGATGCCGTGCTGTTCCTGGCGAGCGGGCGGTCCGGCTATGTGAACGGCGCGGAGATCCTGGTGGATGGCGGGCTGGATCAGGTGATGATGGATCTGGTGCCCCGTCCCGGCTTCTGACCCACACTGCGGCACGTCATCGAGGCGACAGGGTGGCGCGGCGGCCGTCCTGCCCCTCAGGCCGCCTGCACCCAGCCCTCGTAGATTGCCGACAATCGTGCGGTCAACGGCCCGGAGCCACCCGATCCGATGCGGCGACCGTCGATCCTGGTGACCGGCGTGATGCCGCCAAGCGTGCCCGTGGCAAAGGCCTCGTCCGCGCCATAGGTCTCCGCCAGGGTGAAGTCGGTCTCGCGCACCGTCACCCCATTCTCCCTCGCGAGCGCCATGATCGTCGCATGCGTGATGCCGCGGAAACTGTAGCGGCCGGTCGAGGTCCACAGCTCACCGCCGCGCACGATGAAGAAGTTGGTCGAGTTGCAGCTCGCAACGAAGCCCATGGGATCGAGCATCAGCGCCTCGTCGGCGCCGGCGTTGATCGCCTGGATCAGCGCCTGGATCAGGTTCAGGCGGCTGTGCGAGTTCAGCCGCAGGTCGAAGACGTCGGGCGCGCTGCAGCGGATCGCCGAGGTGAAGAGCGACAATCCGCGTGCCTTGGCTTCCGGCCTTGGCTTCTTGTACTCGGCGATGATGACCATGGTCGGCTTGCCGATGGCGAAGCGCGGATCCTGGTTCGGCGTTGTCTTGCGGCCGCGGGTGATCATCAGGCGGATATGCACGCCGTCGGTCATGCCGTTGCGGTCCAGGGTGGCGCGGATGGCGGCGACCACTTGCTCCCGCGTCATGCGCAGATCCATGGCGATGGCATTGGCGCCCTGGAACAGCCGGTCCATATGGGCATCCAACGACAGCAGGCGACCCTTGACCAGGCGCAGCCCCTCCCAGACGCCATCGCCCAGCACGAAGCCGGCATCGAAGACGGAGACGACGGCCTTGTCGCGGGTGACGAAATCGCCGTCGACATAGAGCAGCACATCGGCGTTGCGCGGGTCATCCACATAGCCTTGCGCGCTGTCGCTGGCGGCGGTCGGCACGGAGACGGTGTCGGTCATGGCAGGCTCCGGTCGGCAGGAGGTCAGAAGGTGAATTCGGCGTGGCTGGCCAGGAAGGCGCGGGTGCGCTCGCGCTGCGGGTGGCGGAGCACCGCATCGGGCGTCCCCGTCTCATGGAAGACACCATCGGCCAGGAAGATCACACGGGTGGCGACATGGAAGGCGAAGCCCAGCTCATGCGTCACGAGCAGCATGGTGGTGCCGTCCTCCGCCAGGGTGCGGATGCTGCGCAGCACTTCCCCCACCAGCTCCGGGTCGAGGGAGGAGGTCGGCTCGTCGAACAGCATGACCTCCGGTTCCATCGCCAATGCGCGGGCGATGGCGACGCGCTGCTGCTGGCCGCCGGACAAGCGCGCGGGATAGGCGTCCAGCTTCTCGGCCAGGCCGACGCGATGCAGCTGTGCCAGCGCCTTCCCCCGCGCCTCGGCACGCGGCAGGCGCTTGACCGTGCGCAGCCCCTCCATGACGTTCTCGATCACCGTCATATGCGGGAAGAGGTTGAACTGCTGGAACACCATCCCGACGCGCTGGCGCACGCGGCAGAGCGCCGCCGGCGAATAGGCCGTGGTGACGCGGCCGTCGCGGTGGCGGCGCGGCGCACCGATCGGCACGCCGTCCAGCAGCACCTCGCCTTCGCTCGGCGTCTCCATGAAGTTCAGGCAGCGCAGCAGCGTGCTCTTGCCCGAGCCGCTGCCACCGATGATGGCGATGCGCTCGCCGGCGCGGACCTGCAGGTCGATCCCGCGCAGCACCTCGATCGGGCCGAAGCGCTTGCACAGGCCGCGTGTCTCCAGAACGATGTCAGCCATCCCGCTCCCTTCAGCCATGCCGTGCCAGCCGGCGCTCCAGCCAGGCGGAGAGCAGGCTGCCTGGCCAGATCACCATGAAATAGATCAGCGCGACCGTGGTGAGGATCTCCATCGGCCGGTAGTAGGTCGCACTCAGCAGGCGGCCCTGGTACATCAGCTCTTGCACCGCGAGCACGGAGGCGAGGGAGGTGGTCTTGGCCAGCTCGATCGCCCGGTTGGTGAAGGCCGGCAGCATCAGCCGCAGCACCTGCGGCAACACCACGCGACGCAGCACCGCGGCATGGGTCATGCCGAGCGCGCTGGCGCCTTCCCACTGGCCGCGCGGCACCGCCTGCATGCCGCCGCGGAAGATCTCCGCCGCATAGGCCGAGGTGTTCAGCGACAGGCCGATCACCGCCGCGGCGAAGGGCGTGAGCTGCACCCCGATCACGATCGGAAAGGCGTAGTAGAACCAGATCAATTGGATCAGCGCCGGGGTATTGCGGAACAGCTCGACATAGCAACGGGCGAGGAGGCGCAGCGGCGCGGCCGCCGCCATGCGCCCCAGCGCGATCACGAAGCCCGCAGCCAGCCCGAACGCCAGCGCCGACAGCCAGAGCTGCAGCATGACACCGAGCCCGCGCAGCAGCACAGGCAGGTTCTCCAGCACGATGGCGAAGTCCCATTCATAGGCCATCGCCTAGCGGAAGGCCGTCATGCGGCGCTCGGCGAACCCGGCCGCGCTGCTGAACAGGAAGAGCAGCAGGACATACATGCCCGCCAGGACGGTGTAGGTCTCGAGCGGGCGGAAGGTCGCGCTGTTCACCTGCGTCGCGCGGAACAGCAACTCGCCATAGGCCAGGGTCGAGGCGAGGGAGGTGGTCTTCAAGAGCTCGAAGGAACGCTCCAGGAAGGGTGCGACCATGCGCGTCATGGCCTGCGGCAGGATGATGCGCCGCATCGCCTGGCCGTCGGTCATGCCGAGCGCGCGGCCGGCTTCCCATTGCCCCGGGCCGAGCGAGCGGATGCCGCCGCGGAAGACCTCGGCATAGAAGGCGGCGGACTGGGTGGCGAGCGCCAGGGTGGCGGCGAGGAAAGCGTCCAGGCTGACGTCCAGCACCACCGGCATGGCGAAGTAGAACCAGAAGAAATGCACGATGGCGGGCGTGTTGCGGTAGAACTCGACGAAGGCGGCGGCCGGCCAGCGCAGCAGCCATCGCGGCGACAGCCGCATCAGCGCCAGCACCAGTCCCAAGGCAACGCCGAGCCCGATCGCCGCCGCGGCGATGCGCAGCGTGCCGATCAGACCATCCAGCAGCAGCGGCGCCTGGGCGAGGACGGCGCCGAAATCCCAGTCATAGCGCATGCGGGCAGCCCGCCTTCGCCCTCCTACAGGCCCCAGGCCTCGCGCGTGATGCCGGGCGTGGTCGCCGGGTCGATGTTGCGGCTGCGCAGATAGGTCTCGAACAGCGACTGCGTGGTGCCGTTCTCGTAGTAGTCCCTGAAGCGCGCGCTCAGCCAGTCCTTCCACTGCGTGTCGGGTTCGCGGCGGATGCCGGCGCTGGTCGGCACGGCATTGACCGGCCTCGGCAGCGTGATCGTTCCCATGCGCAGCCGCGCCCGCTGCGCGATCAGCGCCGGGTGGAACTGCAGCACCACGTCGATGCGCCGCGCGGCGAAGGCCGCGACGGTTTCGTCGTTGGAGGCGAAGCGCTCTATGGTCGATCTCGTCAGCTTCTCGGAGGCGAAGCGGTCGATGGTGGTGCCGAGAACCAGGCCGATCCTGAGGCCCGGCCTGTCGAGCTCAGCCCATTCGGTGGCATGCGTGTCGCCGCGGGTCATGGCGCCGAGCGCGTAGTAGAGGAAGGGACTGTCGGGGAAATCGATGGCCTGGCGGCGCTGCTCGGTCGGGTCCAGCACGAACATGATGTCGATCTGGTTGGCCTGGATCGCGGCAACGGAATTGCCCCAGGTCGTCTCGATCGGGACCATCCGGACGCCAAGCGTCTCGGCCAGCTTCTCGCCATAGGCGACGGCGGCCCCGCGCCAGACCTCCGTCGCCGGATCCTTGTAGAACCATGGTTCAGCGGCGGTGACGCCGATGCGCAGCGCGCCGCGCGCCCTGATCTGCGACCAGGTCGAGCCGTCCTGCGCCGCGGCAGGGCGGATGGCGGGCGCCGCAAGCAGCCCCGCCGCGCCTGCCAGCAGCAGCTGTCGTTTTCCGAGCATGCGCATGCGCCTCCAGCATTCCCAATCGGCGTTCGGCCCTGTGCCTGGCAATTCCCGCGCCGCCTTCAGCCGGGCGGCGTCCCCTTGATCGTCACGCGGTGCATCTCGCGGCGCCAGCCGTGATAGTCATTGGCCGCGTAGTGCATGGTCGAGCGATTGTCCCAGAAGGCGATCGAGCCTTGCTGCCAGCGGAAGCGCACCTGGTTCTCCACCTTGATCGCGTGGTCCCAGAGGAAGCGCAGCAGCGGCAGGGATTCCTCGCGGGTCCAGCCCTCGAAGCGCCAGGTGAAGGTTTCCGAGACGAAGAGGCATGGCAGGCCGCTGCCTTCGTGCACGCGCACCACCGGATGCACCGCTTCCCGCAGCTTGCTGAAGGCGCTGGCCTGGACGGTGGTCGAGACCTCGCCGGCGCGGGCGGCGGCGCGTTCCAGCTGTCCGCGGTTGTCGTGGATGGCGCGCAGCCCGCGGAGGGTCGATTTCAGCCCATCCGAGAGGGTCTCGTAGGCGCGGTGCATGTCGCACCAGAGCGTGTCGCCGCCGGCGGGCGGCACCTGGTGGGCGTAGAGGATCGAGCCCATCGGCGGCACCGGCGCGAAGCTCATGTCCGAATGCCATATCTCACCGATATTGTAGCGGTCGTCCGGCTCCTTCACGATCAGCATCACCTCGGGGTGGTCCGGGACATGGCCGAAGATCGGGTTGACGTCGATCGGCCCGAAGCGGCGGGCGAAATCGAGCTGCTGCTCCGGCGTGATCGCCTGGTCGCGGAAGAAGACGACCTTGTAGCGGTGCAGCGCGTCGCGGATCCCCGCAACCTGTTCTTCCGCCAGGGGCTGTGCCAGGTCGATGCCGTGCAGCTCGGCGCCGATGGTCGGGTTCAGGGGACGGATCTCGATCCCGTCCCGACGCTGCATCATGGGGGCTTGCAGGGCTGTCATGCGGGCCACCTGCGCTGTGTCGATCCTGTGACTGTCGCATCGGCCCGCGGGGAGCGTCCAATATTGCTTTGCCTTCCGCTCCATACTTCGAAGATATGACGATGGAGCTGCGCCACCTTCGCTACTTCGTCGCCCTGGCGGAGGAGCTGCATTTCGGCCGTGCCGCCGTCCGGCTGGGCATGGCGCAGCCACCGCTCTCGGTGCAGATCCGTGCGCTGGAGACCGAGATCGGGGCGCCGCTGTTCGAGCGGCACGCGCGCGGCGTGCGGCTGACCGCGGCCGGGCAGGCCTTCCTGGGCCCCGCGCGGGACGTCCTGGAAGGGGCCGCGGATGCCGCGGCGGTGGCGCGGGATGCCGCGGCGGGGCGAGGCGGCCGGTTGGTGCTGGGCTACATGCACAGCCTGGCGCTCGGGGCACTGCCGCGACTGCTGCCGCTGCTCCGCGCCGCCTGCCCGGGCGCCACGCTGGAATTGCGGGAGCTCGACGCCTCGACGAACGAGGCCGCTGTCGTCGAGGGGCTGGTCACTGCCGGTCTCTGCCGCCCACCGGTGCGGCACCCCGATGTCATCGCCGAGGTCCTGGCGCCGGAGCGACTGATCCTGGCCATGCCCGACAGCAGCGCCCTGGCGCACCACGACGCCGTGCCGGTGGCGGCGTTGGCCGACCAGACCCTGATCGGCCTGCCGCGCGCCGCAGCGGAAGCCGGGTTGGCGGCGACGATATCGACCTTCCTGGAACGGCACGGCGTGCGGCCGCGGACGCGCCAGTCCTTCCGCACCGTGCAGACCGCGCTCGGGCTGGTGCTGGCCGGGGAAGGCGTTGCCATCGTGCCGGAGACGGCGGCCTTGATGGCCGTCCGCGGCATCGCTTTCCGCCGCTTTGCCGAGGACGAGATATGGACCGAAACCGCGCTCTGCTGGCGGAGCGACACGCGCAACCCGCTCATCACGCCGCTGCTCGATGCCGCAAGGCGGGCGCTGGGAGGGGGGCCGTCAGCCCTGCTTCTCGAGCACGAGCAGCAGCCGGCGCGCCAGGCCTGAAAAGACCTCCCGCTCCTCCGGCGCCAACTCGGCGACCAGTGCCCGGGCGGCCGCGAAATGCGCCGGCACCGCCTGCTCGGCCAAAGCGAGCCCCGCCGGCGTGAGGCGCACGAGCTGCGCACGCCGGTCGGCCGGGTCGGGGCTGCGCTCCGCAAGCCCGGCCGCCACCAGCCGGTCGATCCGCTTGGTCATGGCGCCCGATGATAGCAGGCACCAGCGCGACAGCTCCCCGGGGCGCATAGCGTTCCCGGGCGCGCGCAGCAGCGTCGCCGCCAGGTCGAACATGTCCCAGCTCAGGCCGAAGGGCGCCAGCCACGCCTCGATCCGGCGGCGGAACTGCGCCTCGATCCGGGAGACACGGCCGAGGATGTGCAGATGCGAGGCGTCCATCCCGGGCCGTGCTTCCTGCCAGGCCTCGGCCAGCTCATCCACGATGTCGCGTTCACGCATTTATCTTTCCATCAAATATCTTGACAGGAAGCTATTACAGGCGATGAGATGCAGCCACCCGTCAGGAGGCCGCACATGCCGCAAAGACCCCCGTTCCGGCTATCCCCGACCAACAACCGCCTCGGCGAGATCCAGACCCAGCCCGAGCGCCAGGCGGACATGCCCTATGCCCCGGCCATCCGGGTGCGCGGCGGCGGCGACCTGCTCTACGTCTCCGGCGCCACCCCATCGCCCCTCTACCACCATCACCCACACCGGCCGGAGGAGCACGACCACCCCGTCCGCATCGAGGACCAGGCGACCCGCGTCTTCGACACGCTCGGCGCCATCCTCGCGCATGAGGGCCTGGCCTGGACCGATGTGGTGAAGGTGACCCGCTACCTGACGGATATGCGCGACCAGGATGGCCTCAATGCCGTGCAGGGCCGGTACTTCGAGAGCTGGCGCCCGGTGAGCACGACCGTCTGCATCAACCAGCTCTCTACGCCCGGGGCGCGGGTCGAGGTCGACCTCGTGGCCGCCTATCGCCCGGACTGACAGCGCCCGCGCCGCGCCGGCGTCCCCACCGCTGCCCGGCGGCCGATCGTTCGCATCTCACGCAGAAGGAAGCTCCGCGATGAAGAGACGTTCGCTGCTGATCGGGGGCGCCGCCGCCATGGCCGCGGCATGGTTTGGCCCCGCACCGGCCCTGGCGCAGGCTTGGCCCACGCAGCCGATCACCATGATCATCCCCTTCGCGCCCGGGCCGATCGACGGCGTGGCGCGGGTGATCGCGGAGGCGATGGGCCGCGACCTCGGCCAGCCGCTGGTCATCGAGAACATCCCCGGCGCCGGGGGGACGGTCGGCGTCGCCCGCGCCGCGCAGGCGCGGCCCGACGGCTATCGCCTGCTGATGCACAATATCGGCATGTCCACGGCGCCGACGCTGTACCGGCGCCTCGCCTACGACCCGGTCAAGGATTTCGAGCCGATCGGGCTGATGAACCGCAACCCGATGGTCTGGATCGGCCGGCCGAACTTCCCGGGCAGCACGCTGGCGGAAATGGTCGACTATCTGCGGCGGCAGGGCGCCCAGGCGAACCTCGCGCATGCCGGGCTCGGCTCCTCCTCGCAGCTCTGCGCCATGCTGATGCAGGCGGCGCTGCGCATGCAGGCGACGACGGTGCCCTATCGCAGCTCGGGCGAGGTCTTCCCGGAGCTGAGCGCCGGCCGGATCGATCTCTATTGCGACCAGACGACCAGCGCGCTCGGCCAGGTCCACGGGCGCTCGGTGCGCGCCTTCGCGCTCGCAGCGCCCCAGCGCCTGCCGGCCCTGCCCGAGGTGCCGACAACGGCCGAAGCGGGGATGCCCGATTTCCAGCTCAGCATCTGGCAGGCGCTGTTCGCACCAGCGGGCACGCCGCAGCCGGTCATCCAGCGGCTGAACCGCGCCTTGCGCGTGGCGCTGGCCGATGCCCGCGTCACCGCCCGGCTGACCGAGCTTGGCACCGCGCCCGAGCCCGAGGCCACCGGCACGCCGGAGGCGCTGCGCGAGCTGCTGGCGCGCGAGGTCGCGCGCTGGCGGCCCATCCTGCAGGCCGCCGGGGAATTCGCGGATTGAGGCGGTCCAGCCGGGCCGCTTCAAGCGGTCGGCGGTCGCAGGCCCAGGAGTCACCGAGCAGGTGACGCGCGGCCGCGATGACCGTCTCGGCCGGTGGTGGTGGTCACGAATATCCCTCCCTAGTCGAGCTGCAGCCTGGCCCGGCGCTGCAGCTCCTCCCAGCCGCGGATCTCGCGATCGAGTAGTTCGCCGAGCTCCTGGCGCGTACCGCCGACGAATTCGATGCCTTCCTCGCGGAAGCGCGCCCGCAGCGTCTCGTCGGCCAGCGCTTCGTTGACCACGGCGTTCAGCCGGTCCAGCACCGGCTCCGGCGTGAGGGCGGGCGCGAAGAGGCCGCTCCAGCTCGAGACGTCGAAGCCGGGGAAAGTCTCGGCGACCGAGGGCACTTCGGGCAGGATGGGCGAACGCTCGCGCGAGCTGACGGCGAGCGCCCGGGCGCCGTTGCGCAGCATCGGCAGGGCTTCGATCACCTGCGCGAAACTGCCATGCACGCGGCCGCCGGTGACATCGAGCGCGGCTTGCGCGCCGCCGCGATAGGGCACGGTGACGATCCGGATCGCGGCGCGGTCGGCGAGCAGCTCGGCCGCCATGCGTGGCGCCGTCAGGCTGCCGGAATTGGCGAGGTTCAGCTCGCCCGGCCGGGCCTGTGCCCAGGCGATCAGCCCACCCACATCCTGCACCGAGGCGAGCGCCGGCCCGGCGACCAGCACATAGGGTTGTCGCGCCAGCCGTACGACCGGCGTCAGGACCCGGCGCGGATCGCCCGGCTGCTGGTTCGGTTGCAGCGCCGCATTGATCGAAAGCGATGGCGTGCCAATGAACAGCGTATGGCCGTCAGGCGTGGCACGCGCCACATGGGCCGCGGCGAGCAGGGTGGAGGCGCCCGGCTTGTTGTCCACCAGCACGGTGGTGCCGAGGGTCGCCGAGAGGCGTTCCGCGAGCGCGCGGGCGACGGTATCGACGCCGCCGCCGGGCGGGAAAGGCACGATCAGCGTGACCGGGCGGCTGGCGAAGCTGACCGGCTGCGCCGAAGCCCCGGCGATCGTCGCAGTGGCCAGGGCCAGCGCCAGCGCCAGCGCCGCGCTGGCCAGGCGCCGCCCAATGGCAACGCGTCCCGGCAAAGGTGGGCTACAGGATGGCGGTTTGGACATTGCGTGGCTCCCCGATTTTTTCCCAGCGCGCCCCGCTTAGTTCAGGGCCGTTCAGCTCCATGGTGCTCCGCCGTCGCTCTCTCCCCGGCGTCGATGTCTAGTCGTTCAGCCAGCCGCTCTCGCGCACCCGCGCCAGCACGCGGTCGATGCTCGCGCTAATCTGGCCGAGATAGCCCGCCGGCTCGGTGAGGCTCCGGATCTCCTCCTCCTCGAGCACTGCGGCGATCCGGGGATGGCGGCGCATCGCGTCGGCGAAATCCAGCCGGTTCTCGATGCCGTGCATCGACGCTTCGTAGACCCATTCATGGGCGTTCTGCTTGCCGACCTTGGTGCCGAGCGCGAGCATAACCCGCTCGGACAGCACATAGCCGCGCATGACGTCGAGGTTGCGCCGCATGGCATCGGCATCGACGCGGAGGGCGCGGAGCAGGTCCGCCGTCTGGGACAGCATGGCGCCGGCGATCAGGCAGCATTCCGGCATCGCCTTCCATTCGGTCTTCCAGGCGATGCCGTCGCGCTCATGCTCGGCCACCATCGCCTCGGTCATCAGCGTCGCGCTGTAGCGGAGCGCGCGCGACAGGCAGGCGATGTTCTCGGCCAGCACCGGGTTGCGCTTGTGCGGCATGGTCGAGGAACCGAGCTTGCCTTCGTTGAAGCCTTCCTCGACCTCGGCGATCTCGTTGCGCTGCAAGTTGAGCAGCTCGTTGCCGATCTTGCCGAGCGTGCCGCCGATGAGCGCGAGGAGGTTCGCATACTCGGCGAAGCGGTCCCGCGCCGGCGCCCAGCTGATGTCGGGCACCGCGAGGCCGAGGCCTTCCAAGGTCAGCCGCTCAACCGCGCGCGCCTCCGGCCCGTAGGAAGCCTGGGTGCCGACCGCGCCGACCAGCAGGCCGACGAAGATGCGCGGCTCGATTTCCTTGAGCCGGATGTGGTGACGCTCGACTTCATCGAGCCAGATCGCGCATTTATGGCCGAAGGTGATCGGCAGCGCCTGCACTGCATGGGTGCGCCCCGCCATGACCGTGCCGCGATGCGCTTCCGCGAGGCGCGCGAGCTCGCGGCCGATCGCGCTGATATCGCGCAGGAAGGCCGCATGCGCGTCCCGGATCTGCAGAACCATGCCGGTGTCGAGGATGTCCTGCGTGGTCGCGCCGTAATGCAGCCACTGGCCGGTCTCGCCGGGGCAGAGCGCCTGGAACTGCCGGAGCGTCGGCACCAGGGAATGCTTGATGCGCCGCGTCTCGGCCCCGAGTTTCGCCAGATCGATCCGCTCTGCCCGTGCCTGGCCGGCGATGCCACGCGCCGCTTCCTCGGGGATGATGCCGAGGCGCGCCTGCGCGGCGGCGAGGGCAGCCTCGATGTCGAGCCATTTCTGGATGCGGTTGGTTTCCGAGAAGATGCGGCGCAGCTCCTCGCTGCTCCAGAGATGCTGGAGCGCCTGCATGTCGAAGACGGAAACGCTCATCGGCCCGGACGTCGTCCCTGGCATGGCCATCGAGGTCATGCGCCACTCCCCTGGGCTTGCATTTCATTCACTGAAATGCTTTTCATTGTACGAACGAGCCTAGGCGAGGGGCCGCTGGCATGTCCAGCGCCCGATGATCGAGCAGGAGGAACCCCTTGGAGGCATCCCCTGACGTGCTGGAAAGGCGGCCGCCGGCTGGCGTGCTGGACCGCGCTTTCGCCGTCCTCGGCTGCTTCTCCGAGAGCCGGCTCCGGCTGCATCTTCGGGACTTCGCCCAGGCGACCAGCCTCGACAAGGCGACCTTGCTGCGGCTGCTCGGCACCCTCGCCCGCCACGGCTATGTCCAGCGCGAAGAGGATGGCCGCTACGCGCCCGGGCCGACGCCGCTGCGGCTGGGCGCGCTCTACCGCGCGACCTCGGACCTCAGCACGCGCATGCCGGCGGTGCTCCAGCGCGTCATGCAGCAGACCAGGGAGAGCGCCGCCTTCTACACCCGCAATGGCGGCGACCGGGTCTGCCTGTTCCGGGTCAACGCGCGCCGCGAGCTGCGCCACCATGTTGAGGTCGGGGACCATGTCCCACTGGCCGAAGGGGGTTCCTCGGTCCACGTCCTGCTCGCCCATACCGGCGGGTCCACCCCACTTGCCGCCGCGGTGCTGGCCCGCGGCTATGCGATCACGCGCGCGGAGCGCACGCCCGAGCTTGCATCGGTATCGGTGCCGGTATTCGAGGGGGACGGCGCCTTCCTCGGCGCGCTCGCCGTGGTCGGCCTGGGCAGCCGCCTGACGGATGCGGCGCTCCTGGCGGCGGTGGATATCGCGGCCAACGAGTTGCGGGCGCAGGGCTTCTTTCCAAGGCCGCCCAGTCCAGACAGTGCCTGACAAGGTGACGCAAGCACCACCACCCGAAGCCACAGGGCGATAGGCGGCATGAAAATACTACCGCCGCGCGATAGTTCCGGCGCCACATAAAGAAGAAAATACGGCGGCACTGCCTTCGATCTGTCACGAAACCTTGATTATTTAACCTTCCCGGCGGTAATCGCCGTCCAGCGACGACGAGCCCGGACCAGCCGGGTCGATTTGGGGGCATGGTGACGCAGGACGAAGACTGGTGGCGCGGCGCGGTCATCTATCAGATCTACCCGCGCAGTTTTCTCGACAGCGACGGCGACGGTGTGGGGGATCTGCGCGGTGCCATCGCGCGCCTCGATCACGTGGCTGCCCTCGGCGCCGATGCGGTCTGGCTCTGCCCCTTTTATAGCTCGCCGCAGGATGATTTCGGCTACGACGTCTCCGATCACGTCACGGTCGATCCGCAATTCGGGACCATGGCGGATTTCGACGCCTTCCTCGCCGCTGCCCATGCGCGCGGCATCAAGGTGCTGATCGACCTGGTCGGCGGCCACACCTCGAGCCGCCATGCCTGGTTCCAGGAAAGCCGCGCGCGCCGCGACGGCGACAAGTCCGATTTCTATGTCTGGGCCGATCCGCGCCCGGACGGCACGCCGCCCAACAACTGGCTGAGCGTCTTCGGCGGTCCCGCCTGGGCATACGATGTCCGCCGGCGGCAATATTACCTGCACCATTTCCTGGTCAGCCAGCCCGCCCTCAACCTCGCGAACCCCGCGGCGCTCGATGCCCTGCTCGCGGTCGGCGAGTTCTGGCTGCAGCGCGGCGTGGACGGCTTCCGGCTGGACGCCGTGGACTTCCTCGCCCACGACCCGGCACTGCGCCCGAACCCCGCGAGCCCCAAGGGCCGGGCGCCCGCCAAGCTCTTCGGCATGCAGGAACACCTGCACGACATGATGCATCCGGACACCTTCGGTATCCTGGCGCGCATCCGCGCACTGGCCGACCGCTACGGCGCCGTCACGCTGGGCGAGGTGTCGAGCCAGATCGGTGCCTATCGCCGCGTGATGGACTACACCCACGGTGATGCGCATCTGCACATGGCCTATACGCTGTCGCCGCTCCGCGACGGTTTCGATTGGCCGACGGTGCGCACCCTGCTCGGCCGCCTGAGCGAAGCCGGCGAGCAAGGCTGGGCCTGCTTCAGCTTCAGCAACCACGACGTCGCACGCGCCGCGACCCGCTGGTCGCCGGGCGGCGTGCCCGATGACCGGCACACCAAGCTGCTGATCGCGCTGCTGCTGTCGCTGCGCGGCACCGCCTGCGTCTATCAGGGCGAGGAGCTCGGCCTGCCCGATGTCGCGCTGACGGAAGAAGAGATTCGTGATCCCTTCGGCCTGGCCTATTGGCCGGACTTCAAGGGGCGTGACGGCAGCCGCACGCCGATGCCCTGGATGGCCACGGCCCCGAATGCCGGCTTCACCGCCGGCCCCACGCCCTGGCTGCCGATCCGCCCCGAGCATGTCCACCGTTCCGTCGATGTCCAGGAGAGCGATCCGGACAGCGTGCTGCGCTTCACGCGCGCGATGATCGCGTTCCGGAAGGCGCATCCCGCCCTCATCCACGGGACGCTGCGCCAGCTCGATCTGCCTGAGCCGCTGATCGGCTTCGTGCGCATGTGGGAAGGGAACCACGTGGTCTGCATCTTCAATCTCTCGGGCGCATCCGCGCGCATCGATCTCGCGCGCGTCGGCGAGGCGACGATCCTGCCCGGCTGCGCCGACGCCCCCGAGATAGATGGGACATCCGCATCGCTCGCGCCTTACGGCGCATTGTTCGCCAGCCTCGTGGACGCACCGGCCCTGCTCCTGGCCGCGTGAATCGGCGCGTCGCCTGATTGCGGCGTTCATACTTTGTCATACGGAAGCAGTGCCTGAAGCCGAGGCACGCTGGGTCTTCCGGTCTACCCTGCGTCCGGCCCGCCTCGACGGGCGCGACACTGCAGGAGACACGCCGGATGATCGACACCAGGACGCTGCGCCACACCGGCCTCACGCTTGCGCTGGGTCTTGCCCTTGCGGCCTGTGCGCAGCCATCGGGCGCCCCACCGGCCCAGCAGGCCGGCGGCATGCAGGGCCACACCATGGCCGGCATGAGCATGCAGCAGATGATGGCGCATTGCGCGGAGATGCGTCAGCAGACGCAATCGGGTGCGACGATGAGCCCCGACATGCGGACGATGATGGCGCATTGCGACCAGATGGCGCCGCAGTCGGGCGCCGCAGCCGGTGCAGGCCAGCACAGGCACTGAACATCGCGCAGCGCGGCGGCGCTGCGCGATGGTCCCATCCATCGGGGATCGTGATCGGCCGCGCATCGGCGGGCGGCCATGCCGCCATGCCCGTTCCCATGTCGAATGATTGCTGACGCGGCCCGGACGGTTCCGTGTCGGGCGTGGGCGCAGCCATGATCCGGCCGCACCGTCCGGCGCGGCCCCGCCTGGAGAATCGGAGTCCACCATGATTGCCTCGCTTCCCCGGCGACGCGCCCTCGCGGCCGCTGTCGCCATCGGCTTCGGCCCGGCCGCCGCGGGTCCGGCGCACGCGCATTCCGAGCTCCATCACACGGAACCCGCGGATGGCGCGGTGCTGCGGGGCTCGCCCCCCGCCATCGCCCTGCTGTTCGCGGCACCCGTGCGGGTGATGACGCTGCGGCTGCTGGATGAGCGCGGCCGCGAGCAGCGCCTGGTACGGGAAGGCGCGCCGGGTGCTGCTGCCACCGAAATCCGCGCGACCGTGCAGGAAGCGCTGCCGCCCGGTGCCTATCGCGTCGAATGGCGCGGCGCATCCCCCGACGGCCATGTCGGCGGCGGCACGCTGAGCTTCCGGGTCGAGCGCGCCGGCCGGTGATCCTGGTCCTGCTCCGCGGTGGCGAGCTCGGCTACGAGGCCGCCGCCGTGGCGCTGCGCGCGACGTATCATACCGGCAGCCTCGGCGGCGCCGGCCTCGCTTTCTTCGCACTGCTGTTCGGACACCGCATGGTCGCGGAAGATACCGCGCGCCTGCGCCGCTGGGCGGCAGGCGCCGCCTTGCTGGGCATCGCAGCGGGCCTTGGCGGGCTGGCTGCCCAGGTCGGCATGCTGATGGGCGGCGAGACACTCCTGGACGCGGCAGCATGGGGCATCCTGCTGCTGTCGCCGGCCGGGGCATCCTACGGCGTCGGCGCCGCCGGCCTGCTGCTCGTGGCGGCACTCGCCTTCGGCGGGCGATGGGCGCCCCTGGCGGCGGCCGGCGGCGTGCTCACCTGCGCCAGCTACGCGCTGCTCGGGCACACGACATCCCTCGCCCCGCGGCCGCTATTCGCGGCCCTGCTGCTGATCCACCTGATGGTCGCCGCCTTCTGGATCGGCAGCCTGCCGCCGCTGGCCTGGGCGGCGCGCCGCGAAGGCCCGCAGGCGGCAAGCCTCGTCGAGGGCTGGGCCAGGATCGCGACCCTGGCGGTGCCGGTGCTGGCCGCGGCGGGCCTCGGGCTCGCCTGGTGGATCCTCGGCGATGCCGGGCAGATCCTCGGCTCCTGGTATGGCCGGGCCCTTCTCGCCAAGATGATGCTCGTCGCAGCGCTGCTGGGTTTCGCCGCCTGGCACCGCTTCCGTCTCACGCCGGCGCTGGCCGCACGCCTGCCCGGCGCCGGGGCCAGGCTGGCCCGCTCGATCGCGGCCGAAGCCGTCGTGGCCGTTCTCGTGCTCTATGCCGCGGCCGAGATGGTCTCGACCTCGCCCGCAGGCATCGCGCACCGGGTGCACTGATCGCGGATGCTCGGCTGGCGCATGATCGCGTGATTCACGGTTTTCGGTGATTCCGCGTCAGCCGATCACGCCTAGAGCATTTTCCGTTCGCTTTGGCTCACTTCAAATGCTCCTGCCCATTGTTTTGATGAGCAGATTCACGCCTCCGGGCGATTCCGCCCTTCGGCGATCTGCTCTAGCCTGCGCCCTCACCTGCGCAGCGCAGAGGGCGTCATGCACCAGCACTCCACCGCCACCTGGCAGCACGGTCACAGCTTCGGACAGGACCGGCCTCACGCGGGTGAACGCCGGACGCTGATCGTGCTCCTGCTCACGGCGGCGATGATGGTGGTCGAGATCGCGGCCGGCCTCGCCTTCGGCTCCGTGGCGCTGCTCGCCGATGGGCTGCACATGGGATCGCATGCGGCCGCCCTCGGCATCAGCGCGATCGCCTACGCCTATGCACGGCGCCATGCCGCGGACCCGCGCTTCGCCTTCGGCACCGGCAAGGTCAATGCGCTGGCCGGCTACACCGGCGCCGTCCTGCTCGCCGCCTTCGCGCTGGCCATGGTCTGGGAGAGCGTCCACCGGCTGCTGGCACCGGTCCCGATCAATTTCGGCTGGGCCATCGCGGTCGCGACGGCCGGCCTCGCCGTCAATCTCGCCTCCGTCCTCATCCTCGGCGTCCACGACCACGGGCATGATCACGGCCACGCGCATGCACACCATCAAGACCATGCGGATCACGACTATCACGACGATGACCACCACCACAGGCACGACCTGAACCTGCGCTCGGCCTATCTCCACGTCCTCGCCGATGCCGCGACCTCGGTGCTGGCGATCGCGGCCCTGCTGGCGGGCCTGCTCCTCGGCGCCTGGTGGATTGACCCGCTGATGGGGCTGCTCGGCGCCGCGCTGGTGACCCGCTGGTCCTGGGGCCTGCTGCGCGACACCAGCCGCATCCTGCTCGACCACCAGGCACCGGAGCCGATCCTGCGGGCGGTGCGCGAAGCCGTCGAGCGCGTGGCTGACAACCGCCTCTATGACCTGCATGTCTGGTCGGTGGCGCCCGGCATCTATGCGGCGGCGCTTGGCATCGTCACCCATGCGCCGCGCCCGCCGGAGCACTACAAGGCGCTGATCCCGCCAGAGCTCGGCCTCGTCCATGTCACGGTCGAGGTGCAGATGTGCCAGGACACGCCCGCGCTGCACGGCCGCGCCGCCTGACCACGCCTGACCCGGTTCAGTGCTGGTGATGTCCTGACGCCGGCCTTGGTGCCGGCGCGGCGCCGGCGCCCGCCGGCCTGCCCAGGCCCTCGCCGCTCGCATGCGCGGGCGGCGCGGCAGGTTGCAGCCCGTCGGTCGACGCCGCGCAGGCGGTGAGCAGGCCGGCCAGCGCAAGGGCAGTCGTCATCCGCATCGGCGTGTCGTCCCGTTCAGAAGAAGAGGCGGATGCCCGCGACCACCGCGGCCCGTCCCGGCTTCTCGCCGTGGTTGCGGACCAGGCCGGAGGCGCCGCCGGTGTACCGCTCGTAGGAAAAGCCTATATAGGGCGCGAATTCGCGGGTGATCTCGTAGCGCAACCGGATGCCCGCCTCCACGCGATAGAGGCCCGGCGCGATCAGGGCATCCCGATCCCAGCCGCTTGAGACATTCAGCTCCACCTCGGGCTGCAGCACGAGCCGGTTGGTGATGAGCAGGTCGTAGGAAGCGGAGGCGCGGGCCAGGAAGATTCCCTCCTGGCTGACGAAGCCATGGAGCTGGACCTCGAAGAAGCCAGGCGCCAGCCCTTGCAGGCCGATGACGCCGTAGCTGCGCGCCGGTGTCCCTTCCCGCGGATCGACGCGGACATCGTGCCGCACGCCCGCCTGGATGTCCCAGTAATAGCCGAGCAGGTGCGAATAGAGCAGCTCGACCTCCGCCCGCTCCAGACGCTCGCCCTCGGCGCTCGTCTCGCCGCGCGTGTTGACCCAGACGCGGTCATGGCTGGTGCCGTAGAATGCCGAGCCTTCCCAGGCATAGGCCAGGTTGCCGCGGCCGGTGCTGCGGATCTCGTTCTGATCGAGCAGCACGGCGCCGAAGTAGATCGGCGCGTGCACGGGATGCGCTTCCGAGCCGCTGGCGACCATCGCCGCGGCATCCTGTGTGGAAGCGACCGCGGCGGGTGCCGCATGCATCGCGTGCCCGCCGCCCGATTGCGCTGTCGCTGCGGTGGCGGAGAGCACGACGGCGGCAAGGACAGCCGCCGCGCGCGTCAGGCGTTCGCAGGTCATACTGATCTCCGCGCCGTCAGTGGTTGTGCGCGGCGGGCATGGCGCCCTGCCGGGGCGGGACCGCAGACGCCGCCGGAGCGCCGTCGCGGATGACCCGGAAGATCCGCATCATGCCGCTCTCCATGTGATAGAGCAGGTGACAGTGGAAGGCCCAGTCACCCTCTCCATCCACGATGACGTCGACGTCGAGCGACGTGCCCGGCCGGATGTTCACCACATGCTTGCGCGGGTTGAGGGCGCCGTTGCCGAGGTCCGGCACCATCCACATGCCGTGCAGGTGCATGGGGTGGTTCATCATGGTCTCGTTGATGAAGCGGATGCGCAGGCGCTCGCCCAGGCGCGCGACGATCGGCTGCGCGCGCCAGAACTCATTGCCGTTCATCGACCAGATGTAGCGCTCCATATTGCCGGTCAGGCGCATTTCGATGATGCGGTCGGGCGCGCGCCATTGCGGGTCCGCGCGCAGCGGGCGCAGGTCGCGGTAGGACAGCACGCGGGTGCCGGGGGGCGCGCCCGTGTCCTGCGCCACCGGATCGGGCGCGGTCATGCCGCCATGCCCCATCGCGGCGTGATCCGTCGTGCCGTGGCTCATGGCGGCGTGGTCCATCCCCGGCATGGCGCCATGGTCCATGCCGCCCATCGGCGCCACATGCCCGGGCTGGTCCTGCTCGGGCAGCGGCGTGCCCCGGTCCAGGCCCGTCGGGCCCGGGTTCATGCGCATGTCCGCCATGGTCAGGACCGGGCGCGGGCGGTGCGGCGGCAAGGCTTCGACGGGCGCGTCCATCCGCGTCGCCAGCCGCGCCCTGGACCAGCCCGAGCGATCCATGGTCTCCGCGAGGATCTGGTACTGCCGGTCGTCGCGCGGCTGGACGATGACGTCGTAGGTCTCGGCGACCGCGATGCGCAGCTCGTCCACCTCGACCGGGCGGATGTTGTTCCCGTCCGCCTGCACGACCGTCATCTTCAGGCCGGGGATGCGGACGTCGAAATAGGTCATCGCCCCGGAATTGATCAGCCGCAGCCGCACGCGCTCACCCGGCCGGAACAGCAGCGTCGCCGGGGTTTCCGGCCGGAAGCCGTTGACCAGGTAGCGATAGGTCGCGCCGGTGACATCGGCGATGTCGGTGGGATCCATGCGCATGTCGCCCCACGCCATGCGGTCGCGGAGGATGCCGGCCCGCGCACGCGCATCCGGCGCGCCGCCCAGCTCCCGCGCCAGGTCAACAAGGGTGCGCCGGTTCCAGTTGTAGTAGCCGGGGTCGCGCCGCAGATTCTCGAGCACCCGCAGCGGCCGCTCATCCGTCCATTCGGAGAGTTGCACGACATGCTCGCGGTCATAGCGGAAGGGCTCCGGCTCGCGCCCGTCGATGACGATCGGCGCATAGAGGCCGCGCTGCTCATGATCGAGGTTATGGGCGTGGTACCAGTAGGTGCCGGACTGCACGACGGGAAAGCGGTATTCGTAGGTTTCGCCGGGCGCGATGCCGCGCAGGAAGCCCGGGCTGAAGCCGGGCGAGCCGTCCATCAATGCCGGCAGGATCAGCCCGTGCCAATGGATGCTGCTCGCCGTACTCATGCGGTTGGTCACGCGGATCACCGCCTCATCACCCTCGCGCAGGCGGATCAGGGGGCCCGGGAACTGCCCGTTGACCGTGACCGCAGGGCGGGCAGTGCCGTTGATGGTGACGCTGCGCTCCTCGAGCGTCAGGTCGTAGCGCTGCGCCAGCGCCGGCGCCGCGAGCGCCAGCAGCGCCGCGGCGAGCGAAAGGCGCCGCAGCGCTGCCCTGATGGTGAAGCCTGTCGTCATCCCAGCACCTCCGACCCTGGGTGCGGCATAGCCGCCCCGGGTTCCACTTGCGGGCCGGAACCTGCCGCCCCGGCCCGCCACCCGCAACGCGCATGGCAGCCTGGGACATACTTCGTCATGCGCCGGCCCGGATGAACCTATGCCGGGCTCCACCGGTGATCGCGGAGCTCAGGCGGCCATCCGACGGCAGCTCTCGGCGCAGCGGCGGCAGGCCTGGACGCATTCCTCCATGCCGCCGAGCCGTGCGCAGCTCGTCGCGCATTCCTCGCAGATCTCCGCGCATTCGCGACAGGTGTGCTGGTGATGCCGGGTGCCGATCAGCATGACCTTCGCCGAGGTCTGGCAGATCTCGGCGCAGGTGATCATGATCCGGAAATGCTGCGGCTCGACATGCGGTCCGCCCTGCTCCAGGCAGTGGTTCATGGCGGTGCCGAGGCAGGTGCTGTGGCAGCGCAGGCATTCCTCGATGCAGGCACGCATGTCCGCGGATAGCTGGTGCATGGTCATCTCCTTGCTGGAGGGCGCCTCGTCGACGGCGGATGGGGGCGGCGCCGTGGCCCCCATCGCGCCGGACGGTCGTCGGACCGCGCCCGCCCGGCGTCTGAACCCGGCCGCTCCGCGAGGTTTGCGCCCGGCAATGCGACAAAACATGTCAGGCCGTGCCCGAACCGGGCCGGCCTTGACCTTTCCATCATAGGAAGCCCCATCTCCGCAGCTTGTCCGGGGATCGGAGGTCGGCATGACATCGGTGAACGCAGCCCAGCCCGGCCCGTGCTGAACGCGGCCCCCACCGGCAGAAGGACCGCCGACCCGTCGGGGCGGCGCGGGCTCGACCCCGAGGCGCATGTCCTGGTCGTCGAGGATGACGCGGCAATGCGCCACCTCATCGTCCGGCTGCTGCGCGAGAACGGCTTCCGCGCCACCGGCGTCCGCGACGGCCGGGAGATGTGGGAGACGCTCAGGAACACCGCCGTCGACCTGGTCCTGCTCGACGTCATGCTGCCCGGCCAGTCCGGCCTCGACCTGCTGCGCCTGCTGCGGTCCGAACGGGGCTCGCTGCCGGTGGTCATGGTGACCGCGAAGGGTGCGGAGGCGGACCGGGTCCTCGGCCTCGACCTCGGCGCGGATGATTACCTGCCCAAGCCCTTCGGGCGGCGGGAGCTGCTGGCACGCATCCGGGCGGTGCTGCGCCGCGCCCGGCCGCCGGCCGCCGCCGCGCCCGAAGGCATGACGACGCGCGCCGACCACCGGCTGCGCTTCGAGGGCTGGACCGCCGATCTGGCGCGGCGGGAGCTGCTGGCGCCCGGCGGCGCGGTCATCGACCTCTCCGGCGCCGAATACGACCTGCTGCTGGCCTTCCTGGAGCATCCGCACCGGGTGCTGGCCCGCGACCGGATCCTGGAGCTTTCGCGCGGCCGCCTCGCGGATCCGAACGACCGCAGCGTGGACGTGCTGGTCAGCCGGCTGCGCCGCAAGCTCGAAGGGGAGGACGGCAAGGGGGCGATGATCAAGACGGTGCGCGGCGCCGGCTACATGTTCCTGCCGCGGGTGGAGCGCGGCGGGTGAAGCGCGCCCTTGAGCGCGATGACTTGAGGCCGGCTCGGCCGAAAAGTCTGAATCGCGCGATCAGACATGCTCTGGCCTGGCTGTCGCCGGCGAGCCTCGCCGGCAGGACGACCCTGATCCTGCTGGCCGGGCTGCTGGTGTTCCACTTCGGCAGCGTCTGGCTGCTGGAGCGCGGCGTGCACGGCGCCATGGAGGAGGGGCGCGAGATCCAGGCGGCCGAGCACATCTCCGCCGCCACCCGCGTCATCGGCGCCCTGCCCGAGGCGATGCGCGAGGCAGCCGCCCGCGCCTTCTCCTCCGCCGATTTCGCGGTCACCTGGCAGCCCGCCGCGCCCACCGGCACCCTCGACGAGGCGGCCCTCGCACAACTCCGCGACCGGCTGGTGCGGCGGGCACCGGTACTGGCCGGCTTGCGCATCGGTCATGGCCCGGCCGCGCCGGGCGAAGCGCGGCCGATCCAGGGCGGGGTTCCCCTGCCGGATGGTGGCTGGATCGCCTTCACGGCGACGGGGCTGGAGCTGGCCGCCGTCCCCGCGCATGCCTCGCTCGCCTCACTGAGCGCGATGGCACTCGGCATCGTGCTGGCCTCGCTCCTGGTGGTGCGCTGGATCACCAACCCGCTCCGGCGCCTCGCCGGGGCGGCCGAGGATTTCGGCAGGGGCGCATCGCCGGTGCCGCTGCCGGAAGACGGGCCGCGCGAAGTGCGCGACGCTGCGCGGACCTTCAACGCCATGCAGGCGCGGATCCACCGCCTGGTCGCGGATCGCACCCAGGCGCTCGCTGCCGTCAGCCACGATCTGCGCACCCCGATCCAGCGCCTGCGGCTCCGCGCCGGCTTCCTGGAGGATGCGGAGGCGCAGCGGGCGATCGACGCCGACCTCGACGAGATGGAAGGGATGGTGGAAGCGACGCTCGCCTATCTGCGCGGCGAGGCCGAGAGCGAGGCGCCGCGGCAGGCCGACCTCGCGGCGATCCTGGTGACGCTCTGCGATGCCGCCGCCGACGCGGGCGCTGCCGTCACCTATGCCGGGCCCGACCGCGTCCCGATCCGGCTGCGCCCGCTGGTGATGAAGCGTGCCCTGGCCAACCTCATCGACAACGCGGTGAAGCATGGCGGCGGCGCGCGCGTCTTCCTCGAGGACGCGCCGGCGGCCGCGACGGTCAGGATCGAGGATGACGGCCCCGGCATACCGGAGGCGGCGCTGGAGACGGTGTTCGAGCCGTTCCAGCGCCTGGACGCATCCCGCAACCGGGGCAGCGGCGGGACCGGGCTCGGCCTCGCCATCGCCCGCCAGGCGGTGCGCGGGCATGGCGGGACCATCCAGCTTGCCAACCGCCCCGAAGGCGGGCTGGTAGCGACCCTGCGGCTGCCGAAGACGGGCTCGATCGGCGAAGGAGACCTGACGTGAGACGACGGCTTTTCCTGGCGGCGCTGGCGATGCCCGCCGGCTCGCCCGGGATGGAGATGCCGGGCCAGCCGGACGACACCTATGACGTCATCGCCTTCGATGGCAGCGCAGGGCGACGGATCTTCATGCGCTTCCGCGGCCATCAGGCGCTGTGAATGGACCATGGGATTGCCCCGGTCGAGGGCGCATGATGCGTCCGCTTCCGCTTACGCACCATGCTCCAGCACTTCGTCTGATCGCGTGATTCGGACTTTTCGGCGATTCCATCTCAAGTCATCACGCTCTTGGGGCGAGACCGAGGGAGGCAAGGAGCGATGATCAGTCGCCGCGCATCGATGCTCGCCGCCGCCGCGGCGCTGACGACACGGACGGGACGGGCCGCCGAGCCCTTCCCCAGCCGCCCGATCCGCGTGCTGGTGGGCTTCGCCGCCGGCGGCGCCGTCGATATCGCGCTCCGCACCGTGAGCCCGCTGCTGAACGAGTTCCTGGGCCAGCCCATCGTGGTGGACAACCGCGGCGGCGCCGGCGGCAACATTGCCGCCGAGATCGTGGTGCGGGCGCCGCCCGATGGCCACACGCTGATGATCAGCTCGCCCGGGGTGCTGATCGTCAATCCCGTCATCTACCAGACCTTGCCGTTCAACCCGGCGGTCGACCTGGTGCCGATCGCGACGCTGGTCGACGTGTCGAGCGCGCTGGTGGTCCCCGCCGACAAGCCCTGGCGCAGCGTCGCCGATCTTGTCGCGGCGGCGCGCCGGCAGCCGGGCAGGCTGAACTGGGGCTATTCGGGCGTCGGCAGCACCAACCACATCGCTGGCGGCATGCTCGCCAATCTGAGCGGGATCGAGACCGTCGCGGTGCCCTATCGCGGCGGCGGTCCGCTGATGACCGATCTGGTGGCAGGGCGGCTCGACTTCTCCTTCTCCACCCTGCCGCCGGCGCTGCCGCATCTGGAAGCGGGCAAGCTGCGCGCCCTCGCGGTGCCGATGGCGAGCCGCGCGCGGCTGCTGCCCGACATCCCCACCGTCGCGGAAGCGGGGATCCAGGGCTTCGAGGTGAGCAACACCTGCGGCTTCCTCGCACCCCGCTTCACGCCGCCCGCGGTTGTCGCCCGGCTGAACGCCGCGGTGAACAGCGCGCTGGCGAGCGAAGCGCTCACTGCGCAGCTCGCGCGCCAGGGTCTGGAAGGACGGCCCGGATCGGCCGCGGACTACGCTGGCTTCCTGGCCGCCGAGCGGCAGCGCTGGCTGCCGATCATCGCCGCGAGCAACATCCAGCCCGAATAGGCCCGGTGGAGGTGCGCCGCCGGCGCGTCTACCATGCATCGCAGCGGCGACGGCGCCAGGCTTCCAACGGGGTGAGAGACGGACATGACGGGTGCACTTCAAGGCAAGGTCGCGCTGGTGACCGGTGCGGGCAAGAATATCGGCCGGGCGATCGCGCTTAGCCTCGCCCGTGACGGCGCCACCGTCGTGGTCAATGGCCGCGCGGACCGCGCCGCGGTCGAGGCGGTGGTCGACGAGATCCGTGCCGCCGGCGGCCAGGCCATCGCGGGGATCGCCGACATCAGCGATCCGCAAGCGGTCGCGGCGATGGTCGAGAGCATCGCCGGCGAGCTCGGCGGCATCGACATCGCCGTCACCAATGCCGGGCTCAGGCGCCAGACACCCTTCCTCGACATGGCGTTCGAGGAATGGCGGGAGATCCTGTCGGTGGCGCTCGACGGCGCTTTCCTGGTCGCGAAGGCAGTCGCGCCGCAGATGATCCGCCGCGGCGGCGGCGCGATCATCGGCCTCTCCGGCATCTCGACCCATGTCGGTACGCCGAACCGGGCGCATGTCTCCGCTTCCAAATCCGGGCTCGAAGGGCTGATGCGGGCGCTGGCGGTCGAGCTGGCGCCGCATGACATCCGCTGCAACTGCGTGGCGCCGGGCGCGGTCGACACCACACGCGGCGCCTCCGCCGGCGCCATGCCGAAATCGCTCCGCGAGAGCGGCGTGCCGCTGCAACGCAAGGCGACCGTCGAGGAGATCGCCGCCATGGTGCGTTTCCTAGCCGGGCCGGAAGGCGGCTACGTCACCGGCCAGACCATCCATGTGAATGGCGGCGCGTTTTTGACGTGAGCCCTCAAGCGCCAGGCGCGCGTTTTCGTTGACCGCAAGCCGGCGGCCGCATCCGCGGCCTTGGCTTGCGCGCTGTCAGGGCGGCATTGGCGACATCTGTCGGTCGCGCGCGGGGCCGTATGCGCGGCCCCGGAGCATCGGCTTCGCCTCGCTCCGCAGAAACCGGGGGCGGCCTGCTGCCGCGGAGGTGTGGTGGAGGGCCTGCCCTCCGAAGCCTTGGCGAAGGAGGGTGCGACGCTACCCGTACCAGGTGGCCGGCGTGCCGCGGGTGTCGAAGTGCAGGAATCCGTGCTGCGGATAGAGCCCTACACCGCCCAGGCGCAGATCCATGATCCGGAGCGCCGTGCGCTCCAGCAGGGCAGGCGGCAGGCGGACATCCAGTGCCTTGCCGCGCCGGTGCTGGCTGTCCGCGGCGCCGCCCACTTCGATATTGCTCGGCTGGGAGCGATAGCCGCTGATCACCTCCCAGCGGGCGAGGCCAGGATCACCGCCGATCAGCGCGAGGGCCGACCAGAGGCGACGATCGATCGGCACGCGAGCGCCGGTCCGGTGATCGGCACAGAGCGCGGTGAGCGCCTCGGTGCCTTCCTCATTCGCGCCCGCCGGGTCCCAGAAGCCGCGCCATTCCCGTCCGGTCGGCGTGAAGATCACGTGCAGCCTGCTGATGCTCCGCCGGTACCGCATCTGCGCCAGCGCCGGCCGCGCGAGGCACAGCGCCGCTGCCCCGGTGGTCCAGCCCATCCAGCGACGACGCGTGGTGTCCATGCCCCGATCCCCGCGCAACCAGGACAGCCTGCCATCCTTGCGAGCGCCGGAGAAGCCTTCAGCGCCAGTCCTTCACCGACATGGTGAAGCTGTGCCGGTCGCCGCGGTAATAGGACAGCGCGCAGAACACTGGCGCACCGTCCCCCGCGTAGTAGGTGCGCTCACCTTCCAGCACCGGCACGCCGACATCGATGCCGAGATCCGCCGCGAAGGACGGGTCCGACAGCCGCGCCGCGATCGTCTGCCGCACCGAGGCGATGCGGTAGCCGTAGACGTCGTTCAGCAGCGCCGCGAGGGTCATCTGCTTCAGGTGCTCCTCCACCTCGAAGATCTTCATGCCCGTCTCGAGCGGCAGGTAGCTGTAGATGAAGACCAGCGGCGCGCCTTCCACCAGGCCCAGCCGCTCCAGCGTCACCACGCGGTCCTCCCGCGCCAGGCCGAGGCGCATGGCGATGTGGGCGGGCGGCATCCCGACGCTTTTGCGCAGGATGCGGATCTCGGCGCCCGGCCGACCCCGGATGGTGGTCTCCAGAAGCTGGCTCGGTTCCTGTTCCGTGCGCTGCGCCGGACCGACATAGAAGGTGCCGCGGCCCTGGTCGCGGCGGATGACACCTTCCTGTTCGAAAAGCTGCAGCGCCTGCTGGATGGTGGCGCGGCTGACCGAGAAGGTGGCGCAGAGCTCCGTCTCCGATGGTAGGCGGTCACCCGGCAGCATGGTCCGCTCCCAGCGGGCTTCCAGCAGAGCCTTGATCGTAACGTATTTCGGAACTTGCGGGCGCATCCGTGTGTACCTAAGCTTGTCTGGTATACCGGACAAGCGGATGAGAGAGCATGATTCGCCTCTCTATAGCCAGCCGCGGCCGCCGCCGCACGCCTGGAGCCGCCGAAGATCCTCCGCGCCGTCCGGCCGGCTGAAACGACGCGGCTTCCTTTTCGGGTAGCGGGGTGATTGCGATGCAGACGATATGGCGCCGAAGGCTTTTGCAGGGGGCCGCCGGCGCGCTGGCCCTGCCGGCCCTGGCCCATGCCCAGGATGCCTGGCCGTCACGCCCGATCCGCTGCATCGTCCCGCTGCCCCCGGGTGGCGGTACCGATGTCGTCGCGCGGCTGGCGACGCGGCGCTTGAGCGAAGCGCTCGGCGCCACGGTCGTCGTCGAGAACCGGCCCGGCGCCGGCGGCACCATCGGCAGCGAGGCGGTCGCCCGCGCAGCACCCGATGGCTACACGATCGGCATCGCCACCACGAGCAGCCACCCGGTCTCGACCGTGCTGCGGCGGGACGTGCCCTATGACCCCGTGACGTCGTTCAGCGCCATCACCCTGCTCGGAGCCACACCCTATATCCTGGTCGGCGGTCGCGCCGCCGGCGCCCGCGACCTGCAGGGCTTCCTGGCCGCCACGCGCGGCCGGCCGGGGCAGGTCTCCTACGCCTCGGTCGGTGTCTCGACGCTGGGCTACCTGCTGACCCGGCAGTTCGAGCAGCTCGCCGGGCTGACGATGAACCATGTGCCCTATCGCGGGTCCTCCCAGGTCTATCCGGACCTGATCAACGGCACGGTCGCCGTGCTGCTCGACAATCCGCCGGGCTGCGCGGGACTGGTGCGCGACGGCAGCCTGACCGCCTTCGCCGTCACCCAGCGATCCGCCATCCTGCCGGAGGTGCCGAGCTTCGCGAGCCTCGGCGTGCCCGGCTTCGACGCCGCCTTCTGGTACGGGCTGGTGGCGCCCGCCGGCACGCCGCCCGCGATCACGCGGCGCATCCAGCAGGCGCTGGCCGGACAGTTCCTGGCCGATCCCGGCCGCGCCGAGATGCGCGCCATGGATGTGGAGCCGGTGATGTCGACGCCCGAGGAATTCGGCCGGACCATCGCCGAGGACGCGCGCAAATGGCGAGAGATGGCCGATCGCCTCGGCATTCAACCCGAATAGAGCGGATCGCCGAAGGGCGGGATTGCCCGGAGGCGTGAATCCGCTCGTCAAACGCAAATTCACTGCATCGAGGGAGAGCAGATCCATGGATGGCAGCGCCACCCCCGCCTATCGCGTCAACGAGCTGACCCCCGACCCCAGCGTCAGCTTCGACCCGAAGATCGCGCGTGACTACGTGACCTACGCGCATCGCCTGGCCGCGCGCGGACTGGTCAACAGCAGCGTCGGCGGCATGGTGATCCGCGCGCCACACCCCGACCACCCGGACGGCATCTGCTACGCCAAGCCGCAGGGCGTCAGCCTGGAGGAGGTCGAGGTCGAGGACCTGGTCATCACCGACATCCCCTATGGCCGCATCCTGCAAGGCGCGCGCGCCACCACGGTCGGCCATCAGATGAACCGGGAAATCCTGCGCCTGCGGCCGGATGTGAACTGCGTCATCCACCTGCACCACGACGAGACCATCGCCTTCCTCGCCGCCGGCTTCCAGGAGATCCGCTCCTTCAGCCTGACCTATGGCTTCCTGATGCAGAAGCCGGCGCACTACCTGCCGGCGAGCATCAACGTCGAGGAGGATGTGGCGCCGATCAAGACCTTCATCCAGGACACCAACTGCATCATCATGCGTCGCCACGGCTTCACCGTGCTGGGCCGCACGCTGTCGGAGGCCTATCACCGCACCTGCGTGCTGGTGAGCGAGGTGAAGCGCAACATCATCGTCGAGACGCTCTGCGCGGTGACCGGCAAGTCGCCGGAATACATCTCCGACGAGGATCTGGCGCAGATGGGCAAGCACGGCGATGCCGTGATGTACCCGACGCTCGTGAAGCGCTGAGGCGACCCGCGGCCGCGCTCGCCTTACGGCGCGGCCTTGTCTTCGGTGGCGCGCATCACGAAGAGGCGGTGGGTCGCGATGTCGACTTTGCGGCGCGTTTCGTCGCGCCAGGCGCGGAGCGCCGTCGCCTCGTCATGGAAGGGGCCGAAGAGCTCCTCGGTCCCGGGTTCCAGGGTGCGAAAGTCGGTGCCGGTGAAGATGCCGCCCCAGACCACCCAGATCATGCGTTCGCTCATGTCAGTCCCTCTAGCGTGATGACTTGAGGCCGCTCCTCCACGCGCGGGTTATGGGCGCGAACCCATGCAGCAATCAACCGCTTCCGCCGGGTTTCCGGGGATTGTGGAGCGGCCCAGCCGAGGCGATCTCTGTCGGGATATGCTGAACCCCGCCTCCCCCCTCGCCGCCCTGATCGGCGCCCCAATGCGGCCCGGCCGCGTGGCCTGGATCGGGCTGCGCCCGGCCCGGCGGGCGCCGATGCGGGAGGTCGCGACCGCACCGATCGACCCCGCGACGGGCCTTGCCGGGGACCGCTGGCAGGGCCGCGCCAGCACAGCCCGCCAGGTGACGCTGCTCCAGGCCGAGCACCTGCCGGGAATCGCCCGCTTCCTCGGCCGCGACCAAGTGGCGCCCGAACTGCTCCGCCGCAACATCCTGGTGGAGGGGCTGAACCTGCTGGCCCTGAAGGGAAGGCGCTTCCGGATCGGCACCGCCCTGCTGGAAGGCACCGGGGAATGCCACCCCTGTTCCCGCATGGAGGAAGTGCTGGGCCCCGGCGGCTACAACGCCGTTCGCGGCCATGGCGGCATCACCGCGCGGGTGTTGGAAGGCGGCGCGGTGACGCTCGGCGACGCGGTCGAAGCGCTCTGACTACTCTTCGAGCTGCGGCAGCCGGTAGCGGTCGGCGGGGTCGTCCCAGCCCTTGAAGTTCGGCGCCCGCTTCTCGGCGAAGGCGGCGCGGCTTTCGATCAGGTCGCTCTTGGCGCCATGCTCGTGCAGCGCGGCGGCCAACGCCTGCTGCGCCGGCGTCGGCTTCGGGCGCATCCGGCGCATCATGTGCACGGTGTTGACCCGCGCCGCCGGCGGCAGGGTCAGCAGGTGCTTCGCCATCTCCATGGCGCTGTCCATCACCTGCTCCGGCTCCACCAGGCGATTGACGAAGCCGATCTCGTAAAAGCGCTGCGCGGGGAAGCGGAAGCCGAGCGCCATTTCCATCGCCAGCGGGAAGGCGAGGTTCGCGAGATGGCCGTGGTTGTAGCCGCCGAGCAGCCAGCGCTTCGCCTCCGACACCTCGAAGATCGCGGTGGTCGCGGCGACGCGGAGGTCGGTACGCTCCACCAGCATGAAGCCGCCGCCCATGGCGAAGCCGTTCACCGCGGCGATGACCGGCTTCTCCAGCGCGCCGCTGTTGAAGGGATCTTCGATCGTCGGGCGGCGGCCGCCCGGATTATTCTCGGCCAGCGATTCCTTCATGTCCTCCCCGGCGCAGAAGGCGCGGCCGGTGCCGGTGAAGATCGCGACCTCCAGCGCATCGTCGTGGCGGAACTCGGTCCAGGTCTTCGCGAGCTCGGTGCGCAGCTCGTGGTTGAGCGCGTTCAGGCGCTCGGGGCGGTTCATCCGCACCACCAGCACCTGCCCGTGCCGTTCGGTTTCGACGACAGCCATGCGACGTTCTCCCAAGTCAGCGATCCTACAAGCTGTTGTGCCCTCCGGGGCCGTTTGGCAACAGCGGCGGTGGAGGGCTGGCGAGGGATTTTTCGTCCCTGGCGTGTCGGCTGACGCAGCCGATGCTGGCGGCACTCGGCGAGGAAGACGGCGTGCCAGGGGCGGAAAAGACCCGCCAGACCGCTCAGCGCGGCGCTTCGGCCAGCACCTCGGCAAAGAGCGCCAGCAGCCCGGCGGCGAAGGCGCGCATGTTGGCGATACGGTCGGCGCTGCCGGTGCCGAGGATGCGGGTGCGCTCCAGCGGCCCTGAGATCCCGAGGCAGGCATGCCCGGCCGGATCCCCATAGCGATTGCCGGTCGGGCCGGTGGCGCCGGTTTCGGCCAGCCCCCAATCGGCGCCGAGCCGCGCCCTGATGGTGCGCGCCAGCAGCGCCGCGTAGCGCTCGGTCGAAGGACGGAAGCCGGCCAGCGCCTCCGGCGCGATGCCGAGCAGGCCGCTGCGGGCATGGGCCGTGTAGATCACCCCACCGCCGCGGAAGTAGGCGGAGGCGCCGGGCACCGCGAGCAGCGCCGCCGAGACCAAGCCACCGGCCGAGGATTCCGCGACCGCGATGGTCTCGCCCCGCGCCTTGAGCAGGGCGCCGACAGCTTCGGCGGCGGGCAGCAGGGTGTCCATGGCGTCCTCCTGGGGTCAGGCGGCGGAGCTTTGGCGAGTTCCGGCAGGCTGTCCATCGCGCCGGGGGCATGGGGCCAGAGCGTACACGGCAGCGTGAAGGCCACTCTTCCCCCGGCGGACCCCTGCGGCTATCAACCCTCCCAACAGACAAGTTGGGAGAAATGTGCATGCCAGGGATCACCCGCCGCGCCGCGCTCGGCGCCACCGCAGCCGCCTTCGCGATGCCCGGCGCGCTGCACGCGCAGACCCCGCAACAGCTCGCGATCGCGACCGGGACCACGGGCGGCGTCTACTACCCGTTGGGCGGCGCGCTCGCGAACTACCTCTCGCGCGGCATCCCCGGGATGAGCGCGACCGTCGAGGTGACCGGCGGCTCCACCGCCAACTACCAGCTCCTGGGCGCCAACCGCGTCGGCCTGCTGTTCGGGCAGGTGGATGCCGGCGTGGACGCGATCCGCGGCGCCGGCCCCTTCCGCGGCCGCACCGTGCCGGCACGCGCCATCGCGGTGCTCTACACCAACCGCATGCAGGTGGTGACGACGACCGCAACCGGCATCCGCACCATGGCCGACCTCAAGGGCAAGCGGATCTCGACCGGCGCCCCGGGCTCGGCGACCGAGCTCTTCGCGCTGCGCGTCATCGAGGCGGCCGGGCTCAACATCGCGAGCGACTTCCGCGCCCGCGAGCGGCTGTCGCCGGCCGAGAGCACCAATGCGATCAAGGACGGCAAGCTCGACGCCTATTTCTTCGTCTCGGGCGTGCCGACCAGCGCGATCACCGACCTCGCCGCGACGCCCGGCACCACGCTGCACCTCGTCGACCATGCCGACCTCCACCGCGCGATTGTCGAGAAGAATGGCCCGGTCTACTTCCCGGAAGTGATCCCCGCCGGCACCTATCCCGGCCAGACCCGGGACAACGCGCAGCTCTCGGTCGCCAATGTGCTGGCGGTGCGGGAGGACATGCCCGCGGCGCTGGTGACGCAGATCCTGCGCATCACCTGGGAGCACCGCGAGGACTGGGCGCGGGTCCATGCCGAGGCGCGCAACTTCAAGCTCGAGGGCCAGAAGACCGCCGCCGCCGGCATCCCCTGGCATCCCGCCGCCGAAGCCTTCTGGCGTGGCCTCGGCGCCAACCTGGGCTGAGGCTCGCACCACCTGATGCCCCGCGCGGACGCTGACCGCGCGGGGCTTGTTGTTTCAAAGGCCACCGCATGTCCCAGCCTTCCATCCTGCCGCCCGAAGCCCGCGACGCGGAGCTCGATTCCGGCACCGTCCGCCGCATCGAGGCGCTGATCGAGCAGGAGGAGGGCGTCCAGAGCCGCTTCGGCGGCATCCTCGGCGCCATCAGCGTCGCGGTCGCCCTGGCGATGAGCCTGTTCCACCTCTGGGCCGCCTGGGACATCGTGCCGACCACGGTGCTGCGCTATGTCCATGTCGGCTTCGCGATGGTGCTGGGCTTCTACCTGTTCCCGGTCGCGAAGCGCTTCCGGCACCGGCTGATGGCCTGGGACGTCGTGCTGATCGCGGCGGCGCTCTACGTCATCTACTACCTGGTCGCCGGCGGCGACGACCTGCAGGACCGCTACGTCTTCCCCGAGCCGATGGACGTGGTGGTCGGCTGGATCCTGGTGGCGCTGGTGCTGGAGGTGGCGCGCCGCGCGACCGGGCCGGTGATGCCGGTCGTCGCGATCCTGTTCCTGCTCTACGCCTTCTACGGCAACCACCTGCCGCCGCCCTGGCAGCACCAAGGCTATGACGGCGACCGGCTGATCCCGCATTTGACGATCACCTTGGAGGGGATCTTCGGCACCGCGATCGATGTCTCCGCGACCTTGATCATCCTGTTCACCATCTACGGCGCCATCCTGCAGAGCAGCGGCGCGGGCAAGTTCTTCGTCGACTTCTCCTTCTCACTGACCGGCGGCAAGCCGAGCAGCGCCGGGCGCACCGTCGTGCTGTCTTCCTTCCTGCTCGGCGGGCCTTCGGGGTCGGGGGTCGCGACCACGGTGACGCTCGGCACCGTCGCCTGGCCGATGATGAAGCGCGTCGGCTATCGCGCCGATGATGCGGGCGGCCTGCTCGCGGCCGGTGGGCTCGGCGCCATCATCTCGCCGCCGGTGCTGGGTGCGGCCGCCTTCCTGATCGCCGAGTACCTGAAGATCGGCTACCTCGACGTGCTGAAGATGGCGGCGATCCCGACCGTCCTCTACTACGCCTCGCTGCTGTTCATGGTGGAGCTCGACCAGCGGCGGATCATGGCGCGCGGCGGTGCGGCGGCCGCGGCGGCGGAGGCCATGCAGGTGGAGAGCGCCGGCAGGCTGGCGCGGCAATACTGGTTCCACTTCTCCTCCCTCATCGCGATCATCGTCTTCATGGCGATCGGCTATTCACCGACGCTCTCGGTGCTCTACGCCATGGCGGTCGCGGTGGTGCTGTCCTTCCTGAAGCGCGAGAGCGCGCTGACGCCGATGAAGCTGATCAACACGCTGGCGTCGGGCGCCATCCAATCGGTCAGCATCGCGGCGACCTGCGCCTGCGCCGGCATCATCGTCGGCGTGATCACCCTGACCGGGCTCGGGCTGAAATTCTCCGATATCGCGATCCAGGCGGCGGGCGGCTCGGTGGTGATCACCGCGCTCTACACCGCGCTGATCGTCTGGGTGGTCGGACTCGCGGTGCCGGTGACCGCGAGCTACATCATCTGCGCCGTGGTCGCCGCACCCGCGCTGACCAAGCTCGGCGTGCCGGACTATGCCGCGCATATGTTCGTCTTCTACTACGCGGTGCTGAGCGAGGTCTCGCCGCCGACCGCGCTGTCGCCCTTCGCCGCCGCGGCGATCACCGGCGCCGGCCCCTACCGCACCACGCTGCAGGCCTGGAAATACACCCTGCCCGCCTTCCTGCTGCCCTTCGTCTTCGTGACCGACCCCGAAGGCGTCGGCCTGCTGCTGTCCTTCCGCGACGGCATGACCTGGGTCGATGTCGCCTGGCAGACGCTGCTGGCGGCAGGCGGCCTCGCCGCGTTGGCAGCCGCAGCGCAGGGCTATGCGGCGCGCCTGATGGCGGGATGGGAACGCGCGGGCTTCGCCATCGCCGGGCTGTTCATGATCTTCCCGGCCCTGCTGGAACACGCCTTCGGCGATGTCCTCCCCGCGCCGCACTGGATCGGCATCGGGCTCGGCATCGGGCTCCTGGCGCTCAACCTGCGCAATGCGCCGGCCACGCGTCCCGGCTGACGCAGCGCGGCATCAGGCCGGCGGCACGCGCTGCGGCGCGGCCGCCGCCGATCGTGCGCGCCCGACCTCGTCATGGAGGCGGCCGAGCCGATCGATCCGCCAGAGCTGCGCGAGGATGATCAGCGTGGCACCGAAGACCGTCGGCCAGGGCTGCAGCCAGGCAAGGCCGAAGGCCAGCAATGCGAAGCCAGCCACGGCCGGGATGGCGAGCCATCGCAGCACGGCCCGATGCCCGGCGGGCAGGTCCGGGCCCCCATCGAGCCACAGCTTTTCCCCGTAGATGCCCCTGGCGGCCCAGCCCTTCGGCTGCTGCACCGGCGGGAAGACATGCGGGTTCAACAGCAGCCAGACGATCACGAGCAGCACCGGCAGCAGCGCCCACCAGCCGATCCAGACGCGGCTCCAGATCGCGACGATCATCGCCGGGATGGCGGCGAAGCGCGTATAAACGCTCCAGGGATTGGCGTGACGGCGCCAAGTCTCATCTGACATGCGGAAGAGACCTGCGATCGCGCGGAGAATGGTCACGGCTGCACTCCCGGACCCAAGGGCGAGGTGCCCATTCTAAGTCATTCGCGACACTGCCCGGAACCGGTGGCCCGGTGCCTCACGCCCGCCAGCTCAACCCCGCGCGCCGCACCCGCCGCGCCACATAGGCGAGCCAGAGCAACTGCACGGCCAGCGCCGGCACCACCACCAGCGGCTTGGCGCCGGGGGTGAGGCGCAGGAACAGCGCCGCCAGGGCGCCGTGGAACAGCACGAAGCCCCAGTGCAGCGCCGCCACGCGCCAGGCCGTGAGGCCGCTCCGCTGCGCCATCTGATAGAGATGGGTGCGGTGCGGCGCGCTCACCCGCTCCCCCATCGCGGCCCGGCGCAACAGGGTGAAGCCGGTGTCGAAGAGCAATCCGAAGAGCAGCAGCGGCACCAGCAGGAAGGAGAGCTGCTGCACGTCGAAGCGCGAGGAGGCGACGGCGAGCACCGCGAAGACGAAGCCCAGGAACTGGCTGCCGACATCGCCCATGAAGATGCGCGCCGGATGGAGGTTGAAGGGCAGGAACCCCGCGAGCCCGGCCGCCAGGAAGAGCGAGGCCACATAGACGAAGAAGCCGCCCTGCCCGGCCGCGATCACCGCCAGGATGCCGGCCGCGAGCAGCAGGCTGCCGCCGACCAGCGCATCCAGCCCATCCATGAAATTCACCGCATTGGTGCAGGCGACGATCCAGAACAGCGTCAGCAGCGCACCGGCCAGCCCGAGATCGACCGTGCCCCAGAACGGCAGCGACAGCCGGTTCAGTGCCAGCCCGCCGGCGACCGCGACCAGCGCCGCCGCGGTCTGCGCGCCGAGCTTCACGATGAAGCGGAAATCCCACATGTCGTCCAGCAGGGCGACCAGCGCGATCGCGGCCGCGGCCGCGATGACGCCGATGAATTGCGAATCCGCCAATCGCGCGAAGGCCGCGACATGGAACAGCACCGCCATGCCCGCGAGGAAGGCCGTGACGATGCCGACGCCGCCGCCCTTCGGCGTCGGCCTTGCGTGCGCCTTGCGGGCATCGGGATGATCCAGGATCGGGAAGGCGATCATCAGCCGGACGCAGAGCGCCGACAGCAGGGCGAGACCACCCGCGAAGGCCAGGTGGCGAAGGACGGCGTCGAGGCTCATGCGCGCGCTTGATGCCCTGGCGCCACGCGGCGGGCAAGCGCGCCCCGGGACCGGCGGGCCGCGGACGGGGCCGGCGACGGGTGGACAGCGCCCCCGCCCTGGGGGGATATGGCACCCGCGGCCAAGTCTCCCTCCAGGCCGGAACCCCCTTGCCCCGCCCGTCGATGCCGCCCCCGGTGGCTGAGGTTGCGACCGTGTTCGACCTGCCCACGCTGTTCTTCCTCACCTCCGTCACCGCGACCTTCCTCGGCGTCGTGCTGCTGGCGCTCTGGGTCCAGGACCGCAAGCTGCCGATGCTCGCGATCTGGGGCAGTGCGCAGCTTCTGGGGGGTATCGGCATGGGCCTGGTCGCAGCCCGCAGCCAGCTTCCCGACAGCATCTCGATCGTGGCGGCGAATATGCTGGTGCTGATCGCCTGTGGCCTGGCGTGGAACGGCGCGCGCAGCTTCGAGCGGCGCCGGCCGCTCTGGTTGCCCGGGATCGCCGCCGCCGTCCTCTGGCTGGCAGCCTGCCAGATCCCGGCCTTCTATGAGTCCTTCAACAACCGCGTCCTGTTCCTCTACAGCGCGATCGCCATCCATTTCGGCCTGGCGACGCGGGAGTTCTGGCGCGGGCGCGACGAGTACCTGCCATCCCGCTGGATGGTGCTGGTGGTCCTCGGCAGCCATGCGCTGCTCTATGGCAGCCGCGTGCCGCTGACCCTGCTCTGGCCGCATGATCCTGCGGCCAGCCTTCCGGCGCTCAGGGGCTGGTTCGTGCTGCTGACCGCCGAGACCCTGATCCATGCGACGGCGATGGCGGTGCTGCTGGTCGCCCTGACCAAGGAACGGGCGGAAGCGATCGCCGTCCGCCACCTGATCGCCGCGCGCGAGGCGGGCGAGGCGGTGAGTGCCGCGAAGACCCGCTTCATCGCGCAGATGAGCCATGAGCTGCGCACGCCGCTCAACGCGCTGCTCGGCTTCGCGCAGCTCCTGCGCGACGACAGGCGGCTGGCCCCGGATCAGAAGCAGCATGTCGAGATGCTGGAGGATGGCGGCCGCCACCTGCTGGCGCTGGTGAATGATTCGCTGGACCTGGCGATGATCGAATCCGGCCGGCTGACCCTGCATCCGGAGGAGACGGCGCTGCGCCCGGTCCTTGCGGAGTGCCTGGCCATGCAAGGGCCGGCGACGGCCGCGAAATTCGTCGAGCTGTCGCTGCAGGTCGATCCCGGGCTGCCGGAGACCGTGGTGCTGGACACCACGCGGCTGCGCCAGATCCTCATCAACCTGCTCGGCAATGCCACGCGCTTCACCCCGAAGCACGGCCGCATCTCGCTCGGCGCCGAGGCGCTCGCCGGCGGGCGCATCGCGCTGACGGTGACCGATACCGGGCCCGGCGTGGCGCCGGCGCGCCGGGCGACGCTGTTCACCGACGCCGCGCCGCTCGACCCGTTAAGTCCCCTGGGGCACCGCAATGCCGGGCTCGGCCTCGCGATCAGCGCCGGGCTGGCGCGCGCCATGGGCGGCAGCATCGCCTTCTCGGACGGGCCGGGCGGGCGCGGCAGCGTCTTCCGCGTCGAGCTGCCACCGGAGCCGGCCGCCGGCTGATCCTTCAGGGAGCATTCCTGCCGGAGGCCTCGGCATAGGCCGCGCGCAGATCCGCAACGCAGCGCGCCTGCTCCTCCGCCCGCGACTCCGCATCGCGCAGGCGCAACAGCGCCGAGGGATGCATCGTCGCACGCAGCGGGACCCCATCCTGGGTGCGCAGCGCCATGCCGCGGCTGCGCCCGACCGGCAGTGCCTTGCCCGCCAGCGCCTGCAGCGCCGTCGCCCCGAGCGCCAGCACCAGGCGCGGGGCGACCAGGGCGATCTCGGCCCGCAGGAAGGGCCGGTAATGGGCGATGTCGCCGGCATTCGGCGATTGATGCAGCCGGCGCTTGCCGGCCTGGGTGAACTTGAAGTGCTTCACCGCATTGGTGACATAGGTGTCCCGCCGCGGCACGCCCGCCCTTTCCAGCAGCGTGTCGAGCAGGCGGCCAGCCGGGCCGACGAAGGGCCGGCCGGCACGGTCCTCCTCATCCCCCGGCTGCTCGCCGACCAGCATCAGGGCGGCGCCTGGCGGCCCTTCGCCGAAGACGGGCTGGGTTGCCCGTGCCGCCCAGTCAGGCAGGTCGCGGGCGGGCGGGAAGCGGGCGCGCAGCGCATCCAGATCGTCCATGGCGCAGCAACGCCCGCGACCGGCCGGAGGATGCAAGTCTCCCCCGCCCCGCCCGGGGGTGCCCGATCATGACGGCCATGCGAGCATTGCCGGATGTGGCTCGGGGCCTTTTCCGGCGCGCGGGCGGCGCTCGCGGCGCCGGCCATCGCGATGGCGGCGACCTTCATCGCCTTCGGCACCGCGGTGCGCGAAGCCGGGCTCTCGGCCGGCTGGGCGCTGGCGGCCGCCTGGGGGATCTACGGCATGCCGGGGCAGCTCATCGTGCTGCAGGCGGTGGCGACCGGCGGCGGCATCGCCGCGGCGGTGATGGGCGCGGTCGCGGTGAATTCGCGCTTCCTGCCGATGGCGGTCGCCCTGTCGCCCTGGCTCAGGCGGCGGGAACGCGATCCGCTGCCGCTGCTGGCCGCCCCCTTCGTCAGCATCACGCCCTGGGCCGCCGCGATGCGGGCCTTGCCGGGCGAGCCGGTGCCGGCGCGCCTGCCCTGGTTCCTGGGCTTCGCGCTGACGAGCTGGCTGCTCGGCGGCGGCGCCGCGGTCGCGGGCCATATGCTGGCCGGCGGCTTCCCGGCGCCGGTGCGGGATGCGCTGGTCTTCGCGAACCCGCTCTATTTTGCGCTGCTGATGGCGGCCGACCTGACCCGGCCCGGGCCCCGGCGCGGGCTGATCGCGGGCGCGCTGGCGGCGCCGCTGGCGCTGCTGCTGCCGCCGGCCTGGGGGCTGCTCTGCGCCGGGCTGCTCGGCGGCAGCATCGCCTTCCTGATCGGGCGCGCGCGTGGCTGACGCCGACCTGGCCCTGGTGCTGACCGGCGGCGCCTGCCTGGCGCTGCGCTTGGCGGGCCTGCTGCTGGCCGGACGCCTCCGCGCCGATCACCCCTTCATCGCCTGGGCCGCGAGCGTCGCGCAGGCGACCTTGGCCGCCTTCGTCACCCTGGCGGTGGTGGCGCCCTCCGGCGCGCTGGCAGCATTGCCGCTGCAGGCGCGGCTCACCGGCCTCGCGGTCGGCATCGCCGCCTTCTTCGCGCTCCGCCAGCGGCTGCTGCCGGCACTGCTGATCGGCCTGGCGGCCCTGCTGCTGGTGCGATAGCGCGCTGGAGCGGCTCGTTGTTAGATCGCGTGATTCGGACTTTCGGCGATTCCGCCGCAAGCCATCACGCTCTACCGCGCCCGCGCCGCCGCCATGCGTGCGATCGCCAGCACCGCGCTGCGCGCCACCGCGACATCCGGCAGGCCGGTCGTCTTGGTGCGCCGCTCCGCTTCCAGCAGGGCCGCGCCGGCCGTCTCCAGGGAGGCCAGCGGCCACAGGCGCAGCGCGCGTTCCATCGCGGGGCGATGCTTGAAGAAGACCGGGGGGCGCAGCCCGGCCAGCGCATCGCCGGGGCGGGCGCCGCCGGCGACGGCAAGGGCGGCCGCCTGCATGCGCTGCAGGTGGCGCAGCGCGCCGCGGACGAGCTGCACGGCGTTGGCGCCTTCGGCGAAGGCGGCGTCGAGCGCGCGGTCGGTCAGCGTCACGTCACCGGCGGTCGCGGCCAGCAGCGCCTCATCCATGTCGAGCGCGGCGCCGCCGGCGATGCAGGCAGCCGCATCCTCCTCCGTGATATCAGCGTCGGCGCCTGCGAAGAGCGCGAGCTTCTCCAGCTCGCGGCGCATCAGCATGCGGTCATCACCGAGGCGCTCGGCCAGCCAGCCGAGCGCCGCGGGCTCCGCGGTGACGCCGAGATCTTTCAGAATGGCGGCGATGGCGCCCGCCAGGGCGGCGCCGGTTTCCGGATAACAGGCGATGACGGCGGCGGCGTCATGCTTCTCCAGCGCCGCGCGCAGGCCCTTGTTGCCGGCGAGCTCCCCGGCTTCCAGCAGCACCAGGCCGGGCCCCTTGCCCTCGCAGGCGGCCTTGGCGGCGTTGGCGAGGCCGTCGGTCGCATCGCGCACCCGCACCGCACGCCGGCCGCCGGTGAGGGCCGGCGTCGAGGCCTCGGCGGCGAGCAGGCCGGGATCCTTGGCCGCGGCCTCGCGCGCGATGTCCACCATGCGGAAGGCATCGCCTTCGGCGACGACGCGCAGCAGGGCCTCGGCACGTTCCCGCACCAGGCCCTGGTCCTCGCCATGCAGCAGGACGACGCGGACGGTACCGGGGTCGGCGAGAAAGCCCTGGATGCGCCGGGCGTCGAGCTTGGCCATCAGAGCCCTCCTGAGAATGGCACAGCGGAGATCTGGCGAGGGATTTTTCGTCCCTGGCGTGTCGGCTGACGCAGCCGATGCTGGTGGCATCGGCCCGAGCAGATCCCGTCAGGGTGAAGCTGCTCGGCAAACCAAGCGGGCCGGCGCGGCAGGGGCGGAAAAGACCCGGCAGATCGACCCGCAGCCATTCTCAGGAGGGCTCTCTCAGGTGGCGGCTTGGCGTCCGGCGAACCAGACCGCGAGGCGGCGCGTCATGTCTTCGGCGAGCTGGTCCATCATCCGCCGCTCGGCGGCTTCCCGCGAGACGTCGGAGGCGAAGAACTGGTTCTCGGGGATGTTGTAGGCGTCGAAGGCCTGCTCCGTGCCCCGGGTGAGCGAGCGCGGCGGCGTCTCGAGCGTGAAGAGCTGCCAGTTGGCGGTGGCGGTGTAGCGCACGCGGGAAGGGGTGCCGTCCCGCCGATAGCCCTGGACGTCGACGCCGAAATTGATCGCCGCGTGCAGGTCGTAGCGCGCGGCGGTGCCTTCCGAAGCCAGGCGCTGCTGCAGGGAGCGGCGCAGGATCTGGCCGTTGCGTTCCGCGATCAGCGCGACGCGTACCGCCGCGAGTTCCCGCTGCGTCTCGGCACCGCCGGCGCCACCGGTCGCGTAGAGCGGACGCCAGCCGCAGCCCGGCAGCGCCAGCGCGGCGCCGAGCACCAGGAGCTGCCGGCGGGTGACCGCTGGCCGCGTGTCATGAGTGCGCACGGTCGATTCAGACGACGAAGTTGACGATGCGTCCCGGGACATGGATCCGCTTCCGGATGGGCTTGCCGGCGATGGCACGCTGCACATTCTCCTCGGCTTCGGCGAGACGGAACACGGTTTCCTCGTCGGCGTCCACCGCCACATCGATGGTGGCGCGGAGCTTGCCGAGGACCTGGACCGCCAGGGTGACGCTTTCGGCCTTCAGCATGGCCGGATCCGCCTCCGGCCAAGGCATCTCCGCGACCAGGCCGGCGCCGGGGCCCAGCATGGCGTTCAGCGTCTCCGCGAGGTGCGGCATGGCGGGGGCGGAGAGCCGCGCCAGGATGCCGATCGCGTCCCGCAGCGCCGCGCCGGAGGCGGATTTGGCGCCCTCGATCGCATTGGTGAATTCGTAAAGCTTCGCGATCGCGACGTTGAAGGAGAAGCTCTCCAGCGCCTCCGTCACCGCGGCGATAGCGCGGTGGGTGGCGCGAGAGAGGTCGCGGCTCGCCTTCTCCTCGCCGGCGGCGTCGAGGCGCGGCAGCGCGTTCTCGGCGATGCGGTAGAGGCGCTGGGTGAAGCGGTAGGCGCCGGCGGCGCCGGCCTCCGTCCACTCCATGTCGCGGTCGGGCGGATTGTCGGAGAGGATGAACCAGCGGGCGGTGTCGGCGCCGTAGCGGTCGATGATGGCGCCGGGATCGACCGTGTTGCGCTTCGACTTCGACATCTTCTCGACGCGGCCGACCGCCACCGCCTCGCCGGTGTCGCGATGGCGGCTGCTGCCATCGGCCAGCAATTCGACCTCGTCGGGCGCCAGCCAGCGGCCGTCCTCGCCACGGAAGCTTGCATGCTGGACCATGCCCTGAGTGAAGAGGGCGGCGAAGGGCTCCTCCACCTTCACATGGCCGGTCTGCTTCAGGGCGCGCATGAAGAAGCGCGAATAGAGCAGGTGCAGGATCGCGTGCTCGATGCCGCCGATATACTGGTCGACCGGCAGCCAGGCATCGGCGGCCGCGGCCGTCAGCGGTGCCGCCGCATGCGGGGAGCAGAAGCGGGCATAGTACCAGGAGCTGTCGACGAAGGTGTCGAAGGTGTCGGTCTCGCGCCGCGCTGCCTTGCCGCAGGCGGGGCAGGCGACGTGCTTCCAGGTCGGGTGGTGGTCGAGCGGGTTGCCGGGCTTGTCGAAGGTAACGTCTTCCGGCAGGCGCACCGGAAGCTGGTCGTCCGGGACGGGCACGGTGCCGCAGGCGTCGCAGTGGATGATCGGGATCGGGCAGCCCCAATAGCGCTGGCGGGAGACGCCCCAGTCGCGGAGCCGCCAGTTCACCACGCCCTGGCCGATGCCCTTGGCCTCCAGCGCCTCGATCGCCGCGCGCTTGGCCGCCTTCACGTCGAGCCCGTCGAGGAAGCCCGAATTGATGGCGGTGCCGTCGCCGGTATAGGCGTGATCGCCGAGCGTGAAGCTGGCGGCATCGGCGCCGGGCGGCAGTACGACTGGGGTGATGGGCAGGCCGTATTTGCGCGCGAACTCGAAGTCGCGCTCGTCATGGCCGGGGCAGCCGAAGATGGCGCCGGTGCCGTATTCCATCAGCACGAAATTCGCGATCCAGACCGGGAAGGTGACGCCTTCGAGGAAGGGATGCGCGACGCGGAAGCCGGTGTCGAAGCCGCGCTTCTCCGCCTGCTCGATCGCCGCTTCCGAGGTGCCCATGGAGCGGCATTCAGCGACGAAGGCGGCCGCCGCCGGGTCCCGCGCGGCCGCCGCTGCGGCCAGCGGATGCTCGGCGGCGACGGCCAGGAAGGACATGCCGAAGAGCGTGTCGGGGCGGGTGGTGAAGACTTCGACCTGATCGATGCCGTCCACCGGCTGAGGAAGCGCGAAGCGCACCCTGGCGCCCTCGCTGCGGCCGATCCAGTTGGCCTGCATCAGCTTCACCCGCTCCGGCCAGCGGTCGAGCGTGTCGAGCGCGGCCAGCAGGTCGGGCGCATACTTGGTGATCGAGAGGAACCACTGGCTGAGCTGCTTCTTCTCGACCAGCGCGCCGGAGCGCCAGCCGCGGCCATCCTCCACCTGCTCATTGGCGAGCACGGTCTCGTCCACCGGGTCCCAGTTGACCCAGCTCTCCTTGCGCTCGACCAGGCCGGCGCGCAGCAGGTCGAGGAACAGCTTCTGCTGCGGGCCATAATACTCCGCGTCGCAGGTCGCGAATTCACGCGACCAGTCGAGGCTGAGGCCCATGCGCTTCAGCTCGGCGCGCATATTGGCGATGTTGTCGTAGGTCCATTGCCGGGGATGGACGCGGCGTTCCCGCGCCGCGTTCTCGGCCGGCAAGCCGAAGGCGTCCCAGCCCATCGGATGCATCACCAGATGCCCGCGCGCCCGCTTGTAGCGCGCGACCACGTCGCCGAGCGTGTAGTTCCGCACATGCCCCATATGGATCTTGCCGGAAGGGTAGGGGAACATCTCCAGCACGTAGTACTTGCGCGCATCGGCGGGCGGCACGTCGGGCACCGCAAAGCAGGCGCCATCAGCCCAGGCCTGCTGCCAGCGCGGCTCGGCGGTGCGGAAGTCGTAGCGGGGCGTCGGGGTGGCGGGCGCGTCGGTCATCGATGGACGGTCTCGGTCAAGGCCGTCCGTCCTACTGCCCGGGGCCCGGATTTCCTAGAGCCCGTTTGGACATGGCGGCGGCGCGGAGCCGGCCCAAGGCCCCGCGGAGGGAGGCTTTCGCCCTTCGGCCGGCGGGATGGGCCGGGGATGGGCGAGACGGCACTTGCGGCATCGCGCGCGGCACGCGAGCCTCACGGCGATGCGATGCCTTCAGGCCCTGCTGCTCATCACCGCGCTGCTGGTACCGGCCTTGGCGCGCGGCCAACACCCGGCGGCCGATCCGGGCTTCGCGGCCTACCGCGCCACCTTCTCCGCCGCCACCCTGCCCGCGGCGGCCGGGGCATCCGCCATCACCGCCTGGTCGCTGCACTACCGCGGCGCCATGCCGCATGCCGCCTTCGCGATCGCCGCGACGCCGGAGGGGCGGGTGCTGCGCTGGCGCTTCGTCGGTGGCCGCCCGACACCCGAGGTCGCGGCGCGGGAGGTGCTGGAGGCCTGCGGCCGGGAAGACCTGCGCAACGCGCCGATCGGCGCGGGCTGCCGGCTGCTGGCCGTGGACCTGGCGCCCGGTGGCCTGCCGCCGCTGATGGCGCTGCATGGCGAGACCATCGGCCCCTTCCGGGCCAGCCCCATGCATTGGCGTTTCGGGCCGCAGCGCGCGGCAGGCGTGGTGGTCTGGGGCCACGGCTACAATGGGCGGGATAGGGACAACCGCAGCAGCGCGGCACCGGGCTTCCTATCGGTGCTGAACGACGCCGGCTGGGACATCCTGCGCTACGACCGCGACCCGGCCCAGGATGAGCTGCAGGCCACCCTGCCGCGGTTGGTGGCAGCCCTGCCCCTGCTGCGCCAGTCCGGCTATGCGCGGGTGGTGATCGCCGGCCAGTCGCGCGGCGGCTGGCAGGCGCTGCTGGCGGCGGCCGCGCGGCCGGAGGCGGTGGATGCCGTCATCGCTACTGCCCCCGCGGCGCATGGCGAGATGCGGCGCAGCGCCGCCAGCGCCACCGCGATCGAGGATTTCGGGCGGCTGCTGGCCGGCCTGCCGCGCGGGCGGCTGCGCATCGGCGTGGTGTTGCTGGACGACGACGACTACGACCCGGATGTCGTGCGCCGCGGCGCCGCCGTGGAGACGACCGCCGAGACCCGCCTGGCGCCAACCTTGCTGCTGCGCCCGGCGGCGCCGGTGCGTGGCCATGACGGCGTCGCGGAAGCAGGCTTCACCACGCGCTACGCGGGCTGCCTGCTGAGCCTGATCCAGGCGCCGGAAGCCGCAGCCCCGCGCGGGCTGCGGCGGTCGGGCTGCGGCGGGGAATAGAGCGTGATGGCTTGAAGCGGACTCGCCGAAAAGCCTGAATCACGCGATCCAACAAAGGGCCGGCGCTACCGCGATGCCGACTGGCTGCGCAGCTCACGGGCGCGGGCCAGGACCCGGTCCTCGAGCTCGGCGCCGGTGCCGGTCGAGACCGGCGCGTCCGACCATTGCCCGTTTGCGCCCCGGATCTGCCGGAACAGCGACACGCGGATGCCGTCGGAGCGGAGCTGGCGCCCGAGCACATAGGCGGTGGCCTTAAAGCGCTCGCCCGGCGAGGCGGCCGGGGTATACCAATCGGTGATGATGACGCCGCCGAAAGGATCGGCTGAGGCGAGCGGCATGAAGGAGAGGGTGTCGAGCGTGGCGCGCCAGAGATAGGCGTTGACCCCGAGCCCGCTGCCGCTGTCGCCGCCCGCGCCGCCCCGGTCGCCGCTGCGGTCGGTGCCGAAGATCAGCACGCCGGTGCCAGCCGGGTCGCTCCGGCCCAGAGTCCGGGCGCGGCCGCTGTTGTCGTTGTATTCGTCCCGGCCGGGGGTGCGCAGGTTACCGTCGTCCCGGCCGCCGCAGGCGCCGAGCAGCGCGAGGCCGGGGATCAAGGCGAGGAGCAGGTGTTTCGCGCGCATACGGCCCGTTCTTGCCAGGGTTGAAGCCTTGGGGACCGCTGTTTAGCGCTGATTGAGGGGGTTTGAAAAGCAGAAGGGCGGCGGATTGCTCCGCCGCCCCTCCAAACCCTCGGCCTTCGGATCAGAAGGCGATGCGGAAGCCCGCCAGGTAGACATCCAGGTTGCGGTTGCGCTGGGTGCCCGCCGCCGCCTGGTTGTTGTCGACATAGGCGCCGCCGCTGACCTCGTTCTGGTCACGCAGATGCGTGTAGGTGAGGTAGGCGGTCATGCCCGGGGCCACGGCGTAGTTCAGGCCGCCGCCGTAGATGGTCTGCTTGCGGTCCGCGAAGCCGATGCCGTTGTCCTGCGTCGCCCGGCCATAGAAGCCGCCGAGCTGCACCGGCGTGCCGGGGATCGTGTAGGTCGCGCCGGCCACCCACTGGTTGGACTGCTCGCGGCCACGCACGATGGCCGCACGGCCGACCGAGATGCCGCTGTAGTCGCCCCAGGTGTACTCGCCGCCGACGGTGAAGCCGAAGGCGGAGAGCTGCAGGCCACCGGAGTAGGCGGTGACGCGGTTCGCCAGGTTCGAGTTCAGGGCCGCATAGCGCTGCTGGCTGTCGGACTGCATGCCGACCAAGCTCGCCGCGATGCCGACGCCGCCGAAGGTGCCGCGATAGCGGACACCGGCGGAGATCTCGTTCCGCAGGCTGGAGCGGTCACGCTGGCCGACCGCGGTCGGAACCGAGCTGGTCACGCTGTTCACCGCGGTGCCGAGCGCGAAACGCTCACCTTCGCCGGTGTTCGGCGCATAGGACACGCCGAAGTCGAAGCCGAAGAACTGCGGCGACAGGTAGATGATCTTGGTGCTGTCGCTGCCGTCGCTCAGCGCCGTGAAGAAGGACGGCGAGGCGTCACCACCGGAGCGGAACGTGAACTCGTCCCAGTAGTTGTCGGTGTCAGCGCCGCGGATCAGCGGGGTACGGACCTGGAGCAGGTTGCCGGCGCCGTCTTCGTCACCGAAGCGCAGCGTGCCGAAGGCCGGGTGGCTGACGAAGCCGTAGAACTCGTCGGTGTCGAGCGAGGTGCCCGGGCCGCCGGCGCCCACGTTGTCGATCTGGAATTCCATCACCAGGCCGTACTGCAGGCCGTTCGAAGCCTTGCCGTCGACGAAGACGTTCAGCTCCATGTCGGACTGGAAGTCCACGCGCTGACGGCCGAAGCGGCGCTGGTTGACGCCGGTGCCCGCGACGACGGAGTTGCGGTCCGCATCGTCGCCGACCAGGCCGGCGCGGAAGTCGAAGTAGCCACCCAGGCGAACCGTCAGGCCGGCAGCGGAGCCGGCCAGGGCACGCGGGGGCTCGACGGTCACGGGCATCTGCGCCATCGCCATCGGGGCGATGAGCGCAGCGCCGACCACCGCCGTGGTGCCCAGCAGAATCTTGCGCATTCCTAATCCTCCATAACTGCCAGGCTAACCCGGCTGTTCCCTTGGCCCCCCCTGCCCCCCCGGACAGGAATGACGACAGGACGCGCGAACACGGTTCGCTGCCCAAAGCTGTCAGGCCCGCCGGGACTATGGTTCAGGCCCGTCCGGCGGAGCAACGGCCCAAACCCCCGCAGCGCGACTATCGCGAGACACTGTGGCGCCTAAGCCACAGCCCTGTGGCGTGAAAGCCCAGTGACATAGGGGGAGATCGCGGCCACCCCGGCCAGCCGCCGCCGCGGCAGCCGCCAGCCGGTCCCCGGCGCGACGCCGCCGAGGGCCGCCGCCGGCGCCCCCGCC
>NZ_JAAGBB010000028.1 GCF_018129085.1 Plastoroseomonas hellenica | reverse complement strand
CGGGCCGCAGGGCGGCGATGGCGGCTTCGTCGAGGTCTCCGGCGAGCGCGGCTTCCGGATGCTGGGTGCGATCGACGTCTCGGCGCCCGCAGGGCGCAGCGGCGAGGTGCTGTTCGATCCGATCAACCTGCGCATCGCCGCGGCCAGCAACGGCGATGATCCGGTTGCCGATTTCAATCCAGCGGGAGATATCCTTGGCTTCGGAGATCCTCCTTCCGTCACCGACGCCTTCGTCACGCCGGCGCAGATTGCAGCCGTCACCGGCAACCTAACGCTTCAGGCGGATACCTCGATCACCGTCGTCGACCCCGTCACCAAGCCGCAAGGCAGCCTGACGCTGCAGACCGGCCCCAACGGCAACATCACCATCAACGCCGATGTCGTCGTCAGCAACGGCAATCTCACTCTCCTCACCCCGCAGCTCGTCCTCAATGCCCTGGCGAGCGCCTCGGGGTTCGTCTCGATCGAGGCGCCGAGCGGCGGGACCTTCACGGGCAGCGTGATCGCCTCCGGCCTTGGCCGCATCGAGGCGGCGACGCTCAATGTCGGATCCGCGGCCGACCCTTTCTTCCATATCCACCTGGGCGGCGACAACCGGGTCGCCACGGTGGTCGACCTGCGCGCCACCGGCGACGTGATCTTCCGCAACACGGCGTCGCTGACGGTCAACGGGACAGTCGGCGGCGGTACCACCGGCATCGTCACCGTCGACGTCGTGAATGGCGACCTGACCGTCTCCGGCAGCATCCAGAACGGGAATGCCTCCAACGGCGCCGGCATCGGCGGCGACCCGACGCTGTGGCTCCGGGCGAGCGCCACCGGGGATATCACCATCGAGGATGGGGCCGCGGTGCGGGCCAATGGGCTGCAGATCGCCGCCGGCGGTGCGCTGAACTTTACCGGGGAGATCGGGGGCTACATCGGCCAGTTCCTGGCGACCAATCCGGTCCGGCTCTCGGCGGGGGCGGGCGGCATCACCCAGACAGGGAATGACGGCGCCATCGGCCTCTTCGCCGCGACGCTGAGCGTCACGACCCCAGGCAACGTCTCCCTGCTCGCCGACAACAACGCTGTCCGCGCGGTCGGTGCATCGACCGTCGGGGGCGACTTCCGCCTGGCCGCGGCGGTGCTACCGCCGCCAGGCCAGACGATACCGAACAGACTCGCCCTGAACGGGACCATCGATGTCGGCGGCACCTTCGCGCTATCGCTGACTGGGGAAGGCATCGAACAGGGCATCGGCGGCATCCTGCGCGCCAATCGCTTCGAAGCATCGGCGCCGGCTGGCTCCGTCTTCCTGGACGGCGAAATTCAAAATCAGATCGCGTCGCTCGGCGATATCACCGTCGGCGGCAGCTTCGTTCTCGTCAATGCAACCAGCCTTACGGTGGCAGGCACGGTGGCCAGCACCGATCCCCAGTTCGGCGGAGTTTTCATCCGGGTTCTCGGCGGCGATCTCATCGTGAACGGCCGTATCGAGGTTCCGGGCGACTTCGGAACCTTCGAGCTGGCAGCGACCGGCAATGTGGTGATCGGCGCGGGCGCTGTCCTGACCGGCGGGCAGGAGACCTTCGGCGAAGGATCCGACTTCAACAGCATCATCGCGGGTTATGATCCGGGGACGGGCTTCGCCAACCCGGCCTTGCCGGGTGGAATCACCCTGGCCGGCACCATCGTCAGCGACGGCCTGCTCTATCTCACGGCAGGTCAGGGCGGCATCGTGCAGGCTGGCGGCTCCGTGGCCGCCAGCAGCCTCGCTTTCGATTCGGCCGGCGCCATGCGCCTCGGCAGCGGGTCGAACGCGATCGGGTCCCTGGTCAACGTTGAACTGAGCGAAAGCGAGCTCGGCACCGCCGCCGGCGGCGATGTCCTCATCAACAATGGCACCGCGGATCTCCTGGTGGACGGCATCCTCCGCGGGGTGAACATCGCCATCATCACCACCGGGACGCTGACAGTGCCGGGCGTGCCGTCGCCGACTGTCGGCGGCAATGCCGGCCTGATCTCCGCGCCGAATGGCCGGGTATCGCTTCGCATTGGGGAGCTGTCGCTGCCGGTATCGGCCTTCAGCAGCGCGCCGCGCATCGTGGGCGCCGTCGTCGAGATCGCGCCGGCGACCCAGCGGCCGGTGATGCTGCCGACGCAACTGGTCGTCATCGACGCGAATGTCCCGATCGAGAACAATGCCTTTACGCTACTGGGCACCGAGCTTGCGCTGATCACCGCCAGCAGCACATTGCGCATCGGCGCCACCACCATCGACGGTGTCACCGAGACGAGCGCGGCCTCGGTCAGCATCGTCGGGCCCCTCGCCTTCGCCGGCACGCTCGACCTGCGCAGCCTCGGCGACATCACGCAGGCGGCGGGCGCCAACCTCACCGTCGGCGCGCTCACCGGCGCGGCCGGCGGTGCGGTCACCCTGACCAATGCGGGCAACAGCATCGGCTTCCTCGACGACTTCTCCGCCGGCGGCGGCTTCGCGCTGACCGCGGGCGCGATCAATCTGCGCGGCCTCGTCTCCACGCCGGGGCAGCTTGCGACGCTCACCAGCGCCGGCGGCATCCAGAGCATCGGCACCGGCCGCATTGAAGCAGGCGAACTGCGCGCGGCCACGCAAGCGGGATCCATCAGCCTGACCGGCGCCAACCAGCTCGACCGGCTCGGCGAAAGCAGCACGCCCGGCGATTTCACCCTGGTCAATGCCGGGCCGCAGATGACGATCCCCTCCGGCCAGGTGGTGCAGGCGGCAGGCGCCGCCAGCGTTACCGCGACCGCGGGCTCCATCACCGTGGACGGCACCATCCGCGCCGCCTCGCTCTCCCTCTCGGCGCCTGCCGGCACGGTCACGGTGAACGGCTTCTCCGCCATCGCCTTCGCCGGCGGGCTGACACTCTCGGCGCAGAATGTCGCCGTCGCCGGGCTGATCGCCGGCAGCACGGGCATCGACGTCAACGCGACGCAGGCGGCCTCGCTCGCCGGCATCGCGCAGACGCCGACGCTCACCGTCAGCGCGCCGTCGATCGGCTTCGGCGGCCTCGATGCCTCGGCGAGCGATGTGGTGCTGATCCTCGGCGGCGGCGGCAGCTCGACCGGCTCGCTTTCGGCGGCGGCGCTGCGCGTGGTGGACGGCGCCGGCGTGACGCTGACCGGCAGCATCGCCGGGAATGGGACCAGCGCCGCCGCGGCGCTCGGCCGGCGCTTCGCCGGCGCGACGCAGCTCGGTGATCCCCCGCCCGACCGGTTCGACTATCTGTTCAACGGCTGCCCGATCGCTGCCAGCAGTTGCGCCCCGCCCGTGCCATCCGTCGACATCGCCGTCTTCACCGTCGCCGACAATCCGCGCGGCGTGATGGGTGAGCTCGATCCCGCCGGCCAGCCGCCGGCCAATCCCCTGGTGCGGATCCCGGTGCTGCCCTTCATCATCCAGTCGGGCCGCGACACCTCGGAAGACCGCGAGCTGGCGCCACCCAATATCCGCGCGGAGGATTTCTGAGCCGGGCGCCAGCCACGCCTCCTTCCCCCCTGTCGCTGCCCGGCGCCTGGCCTCAGAATGTCACGGTTACGACGATGGTATCGACGTAAGTGCCGGGCCGCGCCGCTTGCCGCGCGGGGATGCGTCCGTAGACGCTATAGGTCTGGCTACAGACAACGAGGCAGCTCCCCGACACCATCACGCTGCCGCCTGTGCCATTGCCCCAGATCGTGGTGCGCGCGGCCGTCGTGTAGAGCTGGTACAGCAAGGTGGCGCTGCCGCTGGCCATGCGCCGTGCCGGAATGGTGCCGCCGCCGGAGCCGAGCGCGATGGTGTAGCCGCCGGCGAAATTCGTGCAGGCGACCCGGACGGACCCGGTTGCGTCATCGGGCGTCGCGGAGAATGGCAAGTAGGTGCCGAAGCTGACCGGCGCGACCGTCACCGTGCATTGCGCGCGCGCGCTGAGCGGCAGCAGCAGGATGAGCGCGACAAGGAGGAGCATGCCCCTCATGGCGGTTCGTCCCGGCAGGGCAGCGGCCCGATGGTCGGGATCTCCCCCGGCACGGCGCGGTAGGCGAAGCTGGCGACGCAGCGGCGGCCGTCCGGCCGTTCGACGGTGACCCGGTTGTCCTCAGCGCCGAGGTCCTGGACGAAGGCCTCCCCGTCATAGCCGACCGGGACCGTCGCCCCCGTCGCCTGCAGGGTCGCCCGGCTGCCGACCGGGATCGCGCTGCCCGCCGCGTCCACCAGGCGCAGCAGCGCGCCGCGGCTCACCTGCACGGGGAAGCCGAGGACGATGCCCGAGCGGTCCTGCGGCCGCACCTCCCGCGAGGTGACGGGCACGGCGGCATCGGCCGGGATGTCGGTCGGCTCGATCGCGACGCGGTTCACGTCGAAGGACCGAAGCTCGGGCAGGATCAGCCGCCCGCCGGAGCCGGTCCGGCCGACCAGCCGGTTCTCGTTGAGGACGCGCACGCCGGCGACGCCGTTGGTATCGACGACGGCGAAGCTGTCATTGATCGTGTTCGACGCGAAGACCCCACCACCGATGACGGAGAGCGCGCCCTGGGCCTGGGCGCGCAGCACGGTCTGCCGGTCGATGCGGTCGGCGCCGACGGCGACGCGCGCCCAGGGCGAGCGGTACTGCAGTTCGGCGAAGGCACGCTCGGTGCCGCCGGCCGCGGCATAGGCCTGGTAGCCCCAGTCGCCGTCGGAGACCGGCGACTGCGTCGCCTGCGCCTGCCCATAGCCGCGCCCGGAGGTGGTGCCGCCGCTGACGCCGGCGGAGCTGCGCGGGCCGAGCGGCATGGTCAGCCCGACCAGGAAGCCGCTGCCGCCGCCGCGCGCGAAATCACGGAACCCGGTGGCATAGGCCGAGACATCGCCGAGCTGGACGGAGTAGCTGGCGGAGACCACATGCGCGTCCTGCGCCGGCTGGAAGCTGACCGGCCCACCGGTCGGCAGAGCGCCGCCATAGTCGAGCACCGTGCCGGGTGCCGCGAAGAAGCGGATCGGCGCCGGCGCCGCATCGCGCTCGATCCCGGTATAGGCGAAGCCGAGGGAGCCGAAGCGGCCGAGCGACAGGCCGAGATTCGCATTGAGCTGGCGCCGCGGCACCGGATCGCCGTTCACGGCCGCGATGTCGCGGAAGTTGCGGTCGGCCAGGGTGACGGAAGCGCCGAAGCTGATATCGGTCCCGATGCGCTGGACGCCGATCGAGAATTGCGAGCCGGTGCGGCCGGCGGCGCTGCTGGCCGCTGCCGAGAGATTGAGCGCGCCGAGATTGCCGATGTTCAGGACCAGCCCGCCGCCGCCCATGGCGAGGCCGGAGGCGCCTTCCCCATGCGCTTCGAGCGTCAGCATCTCGGAGATGCCGCGGCGATAGCTGACCGCGCCGGCGAGCTCCCCGTAGTCGTCGCTCACCACGCCCCAGTTGCGCCGGATCGCGCCGAGCGAGGCCGAATAGGTCTCGAGCCCCGGCGCCAGCAGGGCGGAGCTCGCGTAGAAGGGCAGCGTGGTGCTGACCTGGCGGCCGAGCGCATCGGTCACCGTCATCGCGACCGTGCCGGCGCCGGTCACCACCGGAAGCTGCGGAACCTGGAAGGGACCGGGCTGCACCTCCCGCGAGAGCAGCCTGGTGCCGTTGACCAGCACGTCGACGGTGGACGGCACCGCGACCGAGCCGCCGACCGAGGGCAGCGGGAAGGTGACGAGGTCGGGCCGCAGCGCGAAGTTGGAGCTGATCTGCGCACCGCCCATCCGCACCGGCCGCGTCCAGGCGAGCCCGCCGGTGATGACATCGCCCCCGCGGTACTGCCGCAGGTTCTCCGGATCGGAGAAGGTGTAGGTGGTGTCCAGCCGCACCGTCGCATTGGTGCCGCGGCCGGCATCGGCGCCCGCGGTCGCGAGCATGCCGGAGCTCAGCACCCCCCAGGGCGAGAAGACGCGCAGGTCGAGCAGGCCGGAGACGGTATTCGCCCGATCGACCGAGGTGCCGGTGACATCGTAGTTCAGGGTCGCGCCGGTGCCGCTCTGCACCGGGCCGCCGGCAGCGGCGGCCCCGGTTGCCAGGAGCGCCGGCAGCAGGGCCTCGACCGGGGCGGTCGCGTGCAGCGCCTGGGTCGGCTGGTCCAGCCGCCAGGATATGGCGGTCAGCGCCGCGAGCGGGATCAGCCCGTCGGGCCCCGGCCGTACCGCCTCCGGCACCCGGAAGCCGAGATCGCGCAGCTCCTCGGGCCTGGCCAGCAGGGCGCCGTCGCGCAGCACGAACTCGCCGATCCTGCCGATCGGCCGGCCATTCACGACGATTTCGAGCAGCAGCGGCTGATCTTGGGCCCTGGCCGGCTTCGGCGCCATGGTGGCGAGCAGGATGGCCAGGATCACCGCCAGCAGCGCGGCTGGCGCGGCGCGGGCGTCAGCGGCCCGCATTCACGGGAACGGCTTCGTCGATCGGGCCGGCATCGGCCCGCGCGGTCAGGCGCAGATTGCCGCCCGGCGGGGGGCGGGTCAGCAGCCGCCAGCGCCTGGTAGCGCCGGGAAGGACATAGGGCGAGGCATCGCCCTGGATGCGGATGGGGCCGGCGCCCCCCGCGAGGGCGATGTCGCGGACCGCCTCATGCCGCGTCCCTTCGTTGGCGACGGTCAGGTAGGCTTGGCCGCCCTCGCTCTCGATGCGCCAGCGCAGGCGTGGGGCGATCGGGCTGTTCGTGGGCTCGGCGAAGACCGGGATGGAAAGGCGCAGCGCGACGCGCACCGTCCCCGGCGCCGCCGGCGGGGGAAGCTGATCGAGCAGGATGCGGTAGCTCGCCTCACGGTCCTGCGCCGGCCGGCGCAGCACCAGCCGCACCACCTGGCTGGCCCTGGGCGCTATGGTGCCGAGCGGCGGGCTGACCAGCAGCGCATCGGTGGGCGCGAGCTCGGTCTCGCCGCGCGGCTGGCTCCAGGCGAAGGCCCGGATCTGGAAGGCGCTCTCCGCATCGCCCTGGTTGATGACGGTGACCGCCCCGGCCATCTGCCCAGGCGGCAACTGGATGGTCACCGGCAGGACGGTGAGCGACTGTGCCTGCGCCGGCAAGACGGGCAGCCCGCCGACGGCCGCCGCGAGCAGCCCCGCGAACGCCGCGGTGCGCGCCGGCATTCAGAAGGTGATCGTCGCGGTGATGGTGTCCACATAGGCGCCGGGCGCCACGAACTGCGCCGCCGGCACGCGGCCATAGACGGTCAGCGTCTGCGCGGCGCCGCTGCCGGTCCCGGCCACGGTGTTGGTGCCGACGGTATTGCCCCAGTTGATGGTCCGGGCGCTGTCCGAAAACAGCGCGTAGTTCAGGAACGCCGAGGCTGGCCCGGTCATCCGGCGCGTGGTCACGGTCGCCCCCGTCGCGGTCCCGGCATCGAGGCCGACAGTGTAGGGCGTGGTGTTGGTGCAGGTGACCGCGAGCGTGGTCGTGGCGTCGGTCTGAGTGCCGGTATAGGTGCCGAAAGCCAGGGGATTGGCGCTGATCAGGCAGGTGGCCTGGACCGTGGCGGTGACCTGGAAGGTGCCGGTGGCCGTCGCCGCTGAAGCCGGCTGGCTGGGTGCATCGAGCATCGGTGCCGCGAGCAAAGCAACGAGGAGAGGGTAGGGAATATTCCTCTTCAACCAAAGCATGTGCATCTGCCCCTGTTTTGCTGCGGACGTTGACAGAGGGTGCCAAAATCTCGCCGCGAGGGCGAATTTCGTTCGATCACAACTGGTTTTGTCGTTGATGTTCTGAATCCAACACTCGCGGATTGTTCATGGAGCGCCGGTATTTGTGATGGTGCGCTAGAAACCCGATCTGCGCGTGCGTCAGAACTCTATGGTCAGCCTGGCGGTTTCGGCGCCGGGTTCCCGCGTCAGGGTGACGATGGGCTGCGGTACCGGCGCCCCTCGCGAGGCCTGGCAGACGGGGCCGGCCGGCCGCCGCGCGGATTGGAGCTGCGCCAGCAGCCGCGGCACCACGATCCCGCAGGCGCCTTCGATCACGGCGGAGACGGCGACGCGATCCGTCTGCGCGGCCGCGAAAGCGGGCGCGGCGGGGGCATGCGCGAAAAGAATCGCAAAGGCTGCACGATATGTTCGCAAGTGGCGTAACCTGGTCCGGATCGGACCCGGTTTGCGCCGCACGGCCCTTCTAAACCGTTACGGGCACCGGACCGCGGCTGCGTCGCGGCGCGAGGCAGCGGCATTGCCGGATGGCCGCCCTGCGCCCACAAGGCCTGCTTCGGGGAGCAATGGCGCTCCCCCGCCGGCGCGAGGTCACCATGGACGAAGCCACCGACCAAGCCGACGCCGTGGAGCACGCCGCCGCCCTGGCGCGGGAGATCGCACCCGATCTCGGGGCCATCCTCTTCACCCACTACCCCGATGCCGACACCCTCGACACCCTGCGGCCCGGCAGCGCCGAGCTCGGCGCGGTCACGGCGGCGAACCGGGCGGCCGCGGCGGAGCTGACGGCCGCGGGCGTGCAGGTCTTCGTCCAGGTCGCCGACAAGGCGTCCTTCCGGCGCTGGATGCACAGCCGGGTGGACAGCCCCGAGGCGCGCCTCGCCTGGCGCGACCGGGACCGGCTGCTCAGCGGCGACGCGGCGCTGAAGACACTCGGTGTCGATCCTGCGCTGGCCAGGCCGGGCGCGGCGCCGCGGCGGGGCAGCGGCTCCGCCGCCGACCGGCTGGTGCGCGCCTTCGCGGAGGACAGCGCCGATTTCGACGACCAGGCTCTCGAGCTGATCGAGGCTGGCCGGGACGGCGTGCTCGAGGTCGCCACGCGCAAGCTGCGCGAGCGCTTCGGCGACGAGGCCGCGGAGGACTTCGCCGCGACGCTGCTGGCGCTGGCGGAAGGCGCCGAGATGGGCCCCGCCGGCTGGGCGGAGCTGATGGCCCTGCCCGTCGCGTTGCCGCCCGGCGCGCCGCCGGACGCGGTGTCGCTGGGCGCGAGCCTGATCGCATCCGGCGTGCTGGCGGAGGCGCTGGAGCTGCGCTTCCTGCCCGAGTGGCGCACGCCGCAGGCGCTGGCCGCCCTGCCACCCACTGCCCTCCGGCGCGTGCTGGTGGACCTGCTGGCGGGGCGGGAGCCGGCCGACCTGCCGCCGGCCACGCCTGCCCGGCTGTCCGAGGACAGCTTCGGAGTGCTGCTGGCGCTGCAGATCGATTGGGAGATCCCGCTCTGGGAGGAGATCCTGGTCAACGGGCTGCCCGAGGAGGATGCCGAGGACGATGCGGATGGCGCGGATGGCGGCACGCCGGAGGAGCAGGAGCGCCTGACCTTGTTCGACCGCTGGCGCTCGGCGGTCTTCGAAACCGGCAGCGGCTGCGTCCCGCTGGCACTGGTCCACGCCTCCGAAGTCGAGGCCGAGATCGCGGCCTTCCTGGAGGAAGCGGGGGAGCACTCCGCCGGGATCGAGGAGATCCGCGAATTCGTCGCCATGGGGCGGCGGGAAGCCGGGGAGGATGAGGTGGTCTGCCGCCTGCAGGGCGCGGGCGACGGGCTCGAGATCGCGCTCTACACGCGCGAGGGCCGCTTCCTCGACAGCATCACCCTGAGCGCCGAGCAGTTGCCCGCGAGCCCCGAGGAGATGCCGCGGCTGATCGCGGCCTTCGTCCCCGTGGTCGACGGCCCGCCCGGCTGACGGCATGCCCGGCTGAGGGGATGCCCGCCAGGCAGGCCGTCTGCGCTGTCGCTCAGCGGGCGTTCCTCTCGACGTTCCAGAGGATCGGGAAGCCGAAATCGATCACGCCGCGCAGTTCCGCGCGCCACACGGCGGGGCTCGCGAACTGGCCGGAGATCGGGAAGGTCGCCTGATCGATCGCGATCCGCTGCAACTCGCCGGCGATCCCGCGCCTGCGGTCCTGATCGCCTTCCGCCTCGAAGCGTTCGATCACCGGCGTCATCGCCGGGATGCAATAACCCCAGGGCTGGTTGTTGGTGCAGTTGTAGCCGATGCCGGGATTGCTGAGCGGGTTCGCCAGATCGAAGCCGGTATAGATCACCGGGATCAGGCTCCAGCCGCCCTGGTTCAGCGGCTGGCGCTGGATCCAGCGCTGCGCATGCGACGACCAGTCGGAGGTCTGCACATCCAGGTTGAAGCCCGCCTGGCGCAATCGGTCGATCATCACCAGGCCGATCGGGTTGATCAGCGCGGAATCGCCCGGCTGCAGGAAGACCACGCGTTCATTGCTGTAGCCGGCCTGGCGCAGCAGCTCGCGCGCACGCGCGATGCTGGTGTCCCGCATCGGCTCGGTGCCGGTCTCGCTGGCGTAGAAGGTGCCGCAGACATAGACCGACTGACAGTCGGGCCGGGAATAGTCGGGCGGCACGCCCTCGGCAGCGATGATCTGGCTGCGGTCCATGATCTGCTGCACGGCGCGGCGGATCAGCACATTGTCGAAGGGCGGCTGATGGTGGTTGATGCTGATGGCGCCGACGATCTCCGCCCCGCCGCGCGCGCGGGCGAGCACCAGGTTGCGGTTGCGCTGGAAGGTGGGGATGTAGTCGATGGGCGCGTATTCCAGGTAATCCACTTCGCCGGCCTGGATGGCGGCGGCGCGCAGCCCGGGGTCGGACATGTTGACGAATTCGACGCGCTCCATCCGCGGCACCTTCCCACCCGCGAGACCGTCGGCGGGCTCGTTGCGGGGGCGATAGCGCGGGTTGCGCAGGAAGACAGTGCGCTCACCCGGGATCCACTGATCGCGGACGAAGAGGAAGGGCCCTGAGCCCACCACCTCCGCCACCGGCGTGGTGGGCGGCGTGGTGGAGGCGAGGCGCGCCGGCATGATGAACGGCACCTGCACGCTCGGCTTGCCCAGCGCCTCCAGCATCAGGCCGAAGGGCCGGGAGAGCTCCAGCACGAAGGTCCTGCCGTCGACGATGCGCATCTCCCTGGTCGCGGCCATCAGCCGCCGGCCGAGGGAATCGCGCCCGCCCCAGCGGCGGATCGAGGCCACGCAATCCTCGGCGGTCACCGGCGTGCCGTCGCTGAATTCCAGGCCCTCGCGCAGGGTGAAGGTCCAGGTCAGCCCGTCATCGCTGGTGCGCCAGTTGTCCAGCATCTGCGGCCGGTAGCGGCCCTGGCTATCCATCGCGATCAGCGTGTCGAAGACCATGTAGGAGAAGTTGCGGGTGACGAAGGAAGGGCCCGCGATGGGGTCCAGCGTCTGCAATCCCACATTCAGCACCAGGCGCAGGGGGCGCTGCTGCTGGGCTTCGGCGACGGGCGCGGCCAGGGCCGTGGCGGCGAGCAGCCCCGCGGCGAGGACGGTGCGGAGTTTCGCGAGCGGGAACGCCATTCACATCGTCCTTTCGGTCGGAGGGTTGCCTGGCGGAGCGGGCTCGAAGGGTCCGCGCAGGCCGCGCATTTCCAGCAGCGGCATCACCTCGGCGAAGCGGTGGAGGCCATCCGCGAAATCCACCCAGGTCAGCAGCACGCCATCGAGGCCGGCGCCGGAGAGCTGATCCAGCCGCGCGGCGATGTCCTCCGCCGTGCCGATCAGCGCGGAGCCACCGGCACCCGCTGCGAAGCGCTGGCGAAAGGCGCGCACGGCCTCGGGCGATTGCAGGATCCTGGTCTGGGAGCCGACGCCCGCACTCCAGGCATCGAGGCTCGGGCCGTCCTCATGCACGACCGAGTAGTGGTGGAGATACGCCTCGGCCTCCGCGCGCGTCGGGCGCTGCACGCAATAGGCGTAGGTCCAGACCTGCACCTCCCGCCCATAGTCGCGGCGCGCCATCTCCTTGTACTCGGCGATCTGGCCCGCGATGTCAGCGGGATCCTCGGAGCGCAGGATCAGGAAGCAGATATCGGCGAATTCGCAGGCGAAGCGCTGGCCGCGATCGGAGCCGCCGGCATTGATGATCGGCGGGCCCGGCTGCTGCAGGGGCTTCGGCATGGAGGAGCCGCGCAGCACCTTGAAGAAGCGGCCCTCATGGTCGAACTCCGTCTCCTCGCGCCACAGGCGCTGGATGATTTCCAGCCATTCCTGCAGGTGGTCGTACCGCGCGTCGTGCTCGGCCAGGGACGCGCCGAACATCTCGAGCTCCGGCTTGTTCCAGCCCCCCACGACGTTCAGCGCGAAACGTCCGCCCGAGATGATGTCGATGGTCGCGGACTGCTTGGCCGCCGTGATGGGATGCAGCGTCGGCGCGTGGGAGGTGGCGATGACGGTCATGTGCCGCGTCGCCTGCGCGATGCCCGCGCACCAGGTGAAGGGGTCGAGGGTGATGCCGCTCGGGTGGCTCGGCTGGCCCTTGAGGTAGCCCTTCCAGCGCGCATAGGCGAGCACCGCCTCGAAGCCCAGCGCATCGGCCATCTGCGCGGTCTGGACGGAGGCCTGCCAGCTCGGGCGGTAGGCTTCCGGCACCAGGGTCTGGGCCGCGCCCTTGCCGTTGGTGCCGAAGATGCCGAGCTTCATCCGGTTGGCACCGAAGAGCGGGTTCCGCGCCCGCATCGCGTCGATCGCGGCGGGCATCAGACCACCACCGGGGCGATGTTGGCGGTGATCCAGGCGGCGGTGCCGGTCAGCGCCGCATCGGTGTGCGGCTGGCCGATCACCTGCACGCCCACCGGCAGTCCGCCGAGTGCCAGCAAGGGCAAGGTGATGGCCGGACAGCCGAGCACCGAGGTTGCGGCGTTGAAGGCCGGCAGCCCCGTGGTGTGGGTCACGCCGGAATCCCTGGCCCTGTTCTCCATCAGCGGTGCGGGGCCCACGGAACTCAGGCTGATCAGCCCGTCCGCCAGCCCGCCGATGGCGGCGAAGGCGCGCTTGGCCTCCTCGCGCTTCAGCAGCGCCAGGCGATAATCGTCGATGCTCATGGAGCGCGCCAATTCGAGGCGTGCCATCATGCTGTCGCTGAGGCCCGAACCGAAGCGTTCGATCAGGTTCTCCAGCGTCCAGCGCAGCTCATAGCCGCAGAGGTCGCGGCAGAGCGCCAGGCTGTCGCCGATCGCCTGCTCGAAGCCCTCAATCAGCGGGCTGTCGCTGCGGCGCAGGATCGTCACGCCCGCGTCGCGGAGCTGGCCGAGAATCTTCTCGAAGGCGCCCATGGTGCGACCGTCGGTCGCGGCCCAGCCCTCGGCTTCCATCACGATGAGGCGCAGCGGCCTGGCCGCCGCCCGTGGCACCACCTCGCCATAGAGACCGGGATGGCCGGGGTCGCCACCCGCGCGCTGGGACATCTCGAAGGCCACCGCCCACATGTCCCGCAGGCATCCGGCATGCACGCCGATATGGCTCTGGCTGAAGCCGAGGCGCTCGCCGCGATGGATGGCGCCGAAGGTCGGCTTGATCGCCGTGTTGGCGCAGAATCCGGCGGGCCGGATGATCGATCCCACCACCTGGGTGCCGAGCGTCGCCGGCACCATCGCCGCGCCGATCGCCGCCGCCGAGCCGGAGGAGGAACCGCCCGGCGTGTGGTCCGGGTTGAAGGGGTTGGTGGTAGGGCCGGGATGGGACATGCCGAGTTCGGTCGTCACCGTCTTGCCCAGGATCACCGCGCCGGCCTGGCGCAGCGCGAGGACGCTGGCGCTGTCGGTCCTGGTCTCCACGCCCTTCAGCAGCGGCGTGCCCTGCTCGGTCGGCATGTCCTTGGTCTGGAGCATGTCCTTGATGCCGATGGGCATGCCGTCGATGGAGGACAGCGGCCGGCCGGCCTTGTAGCGCGCGGTGGCGGCATCGGCCGCGACGCGCGCCCCGGCCTCGTTGATCGTCACCCAGGCCTGCACCACCGGCTCGCGCAGGGCGATCACCTCCAGGCAGCGTTCCAGGAAGGCGCGCGGCGTGTCGCCGCCATCGAGGAAGCGCGGCACCGAATCATGGAAGGTGCAGGGGCGGAAGCTCGCAGGCTCATAGCTCATCGCGCCTCAGGCCTCCTCATGCGTGGCGATCCAGGCCTTCGCGACTTCGGTGCCGGTGGCGAACCAGACGTTCGGGAAGGATTGGATGAAGGCGATCATCTCGCGCAGCAGCGCGATCCGGCTGGGCCGGCCCGTCACCTGCGGGTGCATGACCAGGTTGTAGAGGCCGCCCCAGCGATAGAGTTCGCGGAACTCGTCCTGGAAGACCTGCAGAATGTGGCTGTTGGGGAAGATCGGCCGCGGCGACTTGATGGAGAACAGCGCGTGCGGCGCGTCGTCCGTGCTCCAGTGCCAGGGCAGTTCCACCGGGCCCTTGCCACCACCGGGTGCGGCCATGCGGTAGGGCACGACATCATCCAGCAAAGAGCTGTCGTAGAGGAAATCGTGCTGGTTCAGCAGGCGGATCAGGTTGTCGCTGGTCTCGCCGGCAGGTGAGCGATAGCCCTTCGGCACCACGCCCAGCACGCGCTTCAGCGCGTCGAGCCCGCGCTCCATCTCCTCGACCTCCTGCTCGGGGAAATCGGGATCGATCCAGCTATGGGAGTAGCTGTGATGAGCCACCTCATGACCCTCGGCGACGATCATCTCGCAGCGCTGGGTGTGGTTCTCCACCGTCCAGCCGGGGATGAAGAAGGTTGCCTTGAGGTTCGCCTCCTGCAGCGTCTCCAGGATCCTGGGGACGCCCACCTTGGCGCCGTAGGTGCCCTGGCTCAGCGTGCCGGGCCGGCGCGCATTGGCGGGATCGCGGGAGAGCCACAGCGTCTCCGCGTCGAAATCGAAGGTCAGCATCACGGCGATGCGCGCACCGCCGGGCCAGTTCACGCGCTTGTCGATCATCCCATGACCTCCTCACCGGGTTCGCGCGGCGGGTTGCGGGCAGTGAGCCACCCGCCATCCACCACGATGACCTGCCCCGTCACGAAGGACGCATCCTCCGAGGCGAGGAAGGCAGCCACCGACGCGATCTCCTCCGGCCTGCCCGCACGGCGCAGCGGCGTCGGTTCCACGATGGCCTTGATGTAGTAGGGCTTCGTCAGGTGCTTCTCGGTCATCGGCGTCTCGATGACCCCGGGCGCGATGGCGTTGACGAGAATGCCCTCGGGCCCGAGCTCGGCAGCGAGCTGGCGGGTGAACTGCGCCACGCCCGCCTTGGCCACGGCATAGGCCGTGGTGCCCGGATAACCGGCGAGTGCGAGGGTGGAGGAGATGTTGATGATCCGCCCGCCCGGCCGCGTCAGATGCGGCGCGACATCGCGCGTGATGCGCAGAACGGCCTTGAGATTCGTGTCGATGAAGCGATCGATGAGATCGTCATCGGAGTCCGCCAGCGACTTCGAGCCGCCGATCCCCGCATTGTTCATCAGGATGTCGATGCGTCCGAACGCGTCGAGCGCGGCACGGGACAGAAGCTGTCCCGCATCCTTCGCCGCGATGTCCAGTGCGATCGCCTGCGCGCCGATCTCCGCCGCAGTGGCGAAGATGTCGGGCAGGCGATCGGCCAGCAGGAGCTTCGCGCCTTCCGCGGCCAGGCGGCGTGCCGTCGCGGCGCCGATGCCGCGCGCTGCTCCGGTGACGATGGCGACGCGCCCGATCAGGCGCTGCGGGTCAGGCAAGACGGCCTCCATCGACAGGAAGGGCGACGCCGGTGATGAACGCCGCCTCGTCGCTCAGCAGGAACAGCACCGCGGCCGTCACATCCGCCGGCTTGCCGAAGCGGCCGAGGGGATGGCGCTGCAGGAACTCGGCCTCGCGCGCTGCCCGCGCCTCGGCGCTTCCGGTGACGGCAAAGACTTCCTCCAGCATCGGTGTCTCGATCGAGCCGGGGCAGACGCAGTTGATGCGGATCCCATCGCGCGCATGGGTCAACGCGAGGCTGCGGCTCATCATCACCACGGCGGCCTTGCTGGCTGAATAGGCGGGCAGCGAGGGCGAGCCGGTGAGGCCTGCCGCGGAGGCGAAGGTCACGATGCCGCCGCCGCCGGCCCCCAGCATGAGCGGGAGCAGGGCACGCAATGTCAGCCAGGTGCCCTTGGTGTTGATGTCAAAGAGCCTGTCCCACTCTTCCTCTTCCAGGGCGGTCAGCGGCTTCGTGGCGCCGATGACGCCCGCCGCGGTTGCCAGCAGCGTCAGCGGGCCGATCGCCGCGGCAGCTTCGGCCAGCCGCGCCAGGGAGGCTGCGTCCGTGACATCGCCCTGGATGCAGATGGCGGTCCCGCAGTGCTGCGCCGTGGCGTCGAGCCCGGACCGGTCCCGGTCGAAGAGGACGACGCGCGCCCCCTGCCGGGCGAGGCCGATCGCCGTGTCCCGGCCCAGACCCGAGGCCGCGCCGGTCACGACAGCAACGCGGCCCTCGAAGCGACCCCCGTCCATATCGGAACTCCCTCAGCGCGGCGCTTGCCGGCGCGTGTGTATTGTTGTTCAATACAACTGCATTGAGAATATCTAAGGAGGATTCCCGGGCCATGTCAAAGGCAATCGAGCCGGCCGATGTGCCGTCGGGCCCGGATCCGCGCCTGTTCATTCAGGCGGTCGACAAGGCGTTTCGCGTTCTCGAAGCCTTCGCGCGGCATCCGCAGCCGCTCTCGCTCGCGGAGATCGCCGCCGCTACGGGGATGGACCGGAGCGGCGCGCAACGGCTCTGCTACACGCTGCGTCATCTGGGCTATCTGGAATTCGACGAGCTGGGGCGCGGCCATGTTCCCGGCCTGCGCCTGCTCGACCGTTCCTTTGATTTTCTGCGCATGCATCCGCTGGTGCAGCGCGCCACGACGCCGCTCATGGAGTTGCGGCGGGCGACACAGGAACGCGTGGATCTCAGCCTGCCCGACGATCTCACCATCATCTATGCCGTGCGCCTGCAGAGCAAACGCGAGAATTTCATCGCCACGCTGGTCGGTCGCAGGCTGCCGACCTTCTGCTCCTCCGGTGGTCGGGCGATGCTGGCGCAGATGGATGACGCCAGTGTGGAGGATGTGCTGGCGCGCTCCGACCGCCAGCCTCTCACGCCCAAAAGCATCACGGATCTTCCCGGCCTGCGCAGGAAGATCGCCGAGGCGCGCTCGATCGGCTACGCCCTGGCTCTGGAGGAGAGGCTCCTTGGTGAGATCGTCCTGGCCGCAGCCATCACCAACCGCAGCGGCCAGCCGGTCGGGGCCATCCATATCGCGGGCTCCCTCTCCGAATGGGAGCCCGAGGCGTTTCAGAAGCGCATGGCGCCATTGGCCATCGAGACCGCGAAGGCATTGAGCGGATGACGCTCCCCGGGGCACGGGCGCGCCGGCATCTCTCCTGCCCGCCTCTCTAGACATCGACACCGGCATACTTGCCGCGAAGATAGACCAGCACCTCCGCCTCCCGCACCGGCGTGATGCTGCGTACGCGACCGATGACGATGCCATGCGAGTGACGCTCGATCAGCTCCTCCACCTGGCAGTCGAAGGCGACGATCGCATCCGCGAGCAGCGGTGCGCCGGTCTCCGCCGTCTCCCACGCAGCATTCTCATAGCGGGCAGCGCCTTGCGCGCCATCCTGTCCGGAAAAGCGGCGCGCGAAGAGGAGATGCCGCCGAGCCAGCAGGCTGACGCCGAAATGGCGGTGACGCCGGATGAGCGGCCAAGCCGATGCCGAACGGTTGACGCAGACGAGAAGAGCAGGCGGATCGACGGAAAGGGAGGTCACGGATGTGGCCACCAGCCCGCCCCGATCCTCGTCGACGCCCACGGTGATGGCGCACACGCCACCCGCGAGCTGGCGCATCGCCAGCCGGAAGCCCGCCTGCAGCGCCTGGGCTTCGCCCTTGTCCCCGACGTCCATGCCGTCCTCCGCCCTCGTCCCACCGGCTACCAGGAATGGCCGCGCGCCTCCGGCTGCACCCAGACGCCAGTCTTGGCCAGCAGCTCCAACACCGGCTTCACCCGCAGCATCTCCTCCGCGGACCAGAGCGGCAGCCGGAACAGCACCCCGTTGAGGCCCCATTGCTCGCGCGCTGCCAGGATCTGATCGACCACCTCGGCCGGCGTGCCCGCGAAGGCCGGAAAGACGCCGGGACTGCCCTCGGTCCGGCGGAGCCTGGCCATCTGTCCCATCCAGCGTTGGCCGGCTTCGCCAACCATGCTCCCCATCAGATCTTCCATCAGCGCCGTTCCTTCGCCCGGCTCATCGCGGATCAGCAGGTCCGCGACGACCAGGATCTCCGGCGCCGATTTGCGTCCGGCGGCCGCGGCATACGCGTCGATCGACGTCCGCACCGCGGGAAGGTCGGCCAGCGATGGTGGCGAGGCGAACAGGAAGTCGCAATGCTGCGCCGTAAAGCGGCGTCCGCGCTCGGATGCCGCGGCGCAGACCAGGGCCGGTCGCCCCTGGGGAAAGGGCCCGCGCATCTTGCCGCGCACACGGTAATGCTTTCCGGCGAAATCCACCGGGCCGTCGCCGCGCCAGATCGCCTCGATGATCTGCAGCGCCTCCTCGCAGGCGTCATACTGCGTCGCGCCATCGGGGAGTGTGTCGATGCCGAAGAGGCTGGCCTCGTAGTCGCGATAGCCGTTGACGATGTTCCAACCCCAACGCCCGCCGCTCAGCCAGTCCAGATGGGAGCCGAAGCGGGCGATCTGCGCCGGAGGCAGGAAGGGCGTATGCATCGTCGTGATGACGCCCAGATGCCGGGTCGCCATGATGATCGGCGCGGCCAGGATGATCGCGTGCATCGACGGATCCTGGAAGCCGATCAACGATCCTTCCTCGGAGCTCGGCGCATAGCCGTCGCCGAGCAGGATGAAATCGAGGGCGGCGCTCTCGCAGGCCCTGGCGAGGGCGAGGTGATTCTCGAGATCGAGCGGATCGGGATTGAGCGCTGCCATCTTCGCCGAGGGCAGCATGGTCTTCGCCTTCGGCCAGAACAGGCCGAAACGCATGGAGCCGTCCCGCTTCCGTGGCTTCCTGCTGGGCGTGGTCGTCGAGTTGAAATACGACATGTCGCTGCTCCCGGACTGCGTAGGGGAATGTCGGCCGGCGGGCGCGGCGGCGCGCCCCACCGCCGTTCAGAAGGATCCGCCGTTGACGGGAAGGATCTGGCCGGTGACGTAGTCGGCCAGATCGGACGCGAAGAAGGTGACGGCCTTCGCGATATCGTCGGCCGTGCCGAGGCGTCGCAATGCCAGGCCGTCCAGGAGGCGTTGCTGACCTTCAGCGCCATATCCGTCCCATTGCCGCTGCGCGTCGGGAGAGATGGGGAAGAAGCCCGGCGCGATCGCATTGACGGTGATGCCGGACGGCCCGAATTCCTGCGCCAGTTGCCGCGTCAGCCCGACGACCGCGTGCTTCGCGCTGGTATAGGCCAGCAGACCGGTGCGCGAGGCCCGCAGCCCCGCGCCCGAACTCACGTTGATGATCCTGCCGCGTCCGGCGCGCTTCATCCCGGTCGCGGCGGCACGCGTCACGGCGAACACCGCATCGAGGTTGATGCGAAGGATCGCCTCCCAATCCTCGAAGGCGGTCTCCTCGATGGGCCGGTAGCGACGTCCCACCGGACCGCCGGCATTGTTGACGAGGACGTCGATGCTGCCGTTCGCGCGGGCCTCGACGGCGGCCACCCAGTCCGCCACGGCCGCACGGTCGGTGAGGTCCAGAACCCTGGTGTGGACTGCGTCGAAGCCGTCGGCCGTTTCCTCCAGGCCTTCGGCATTCACGTCCGTGGCGAAGACCGTCGCGCCATGCCGCGCGAAGCGCTGCGCGATGGCACGCCCGAAGCCGACACCAGCCCCGGTGACGGCCACGGAGATTCCCGTGAAATCCATGCTCAGCTCCCTGCCATCATTCCGCGCGGCGCCGCGTCCGCCCGATCGGGATCCTCCGCGCCGAAATCCCACCAGAGCCCGGCGATGAGCCCGAGCCCCTCGCGGAACAGGGATCCCAGCCCGTGCTCGTTCGGCCCGTGCTGGCTGCAACCGCCATAGGAGAGCGGGATCCAGATCACCGGCGTGCCCAGCGCCTCCCGGAAGAACTCCGAGGGGCCGGAGGCCGCGATGTTGGGCACGATGTTGGCGCGCCGTCCGACCGTGCGCTCCATGGAGCGCACCGTCCGCCGCACCCAGGCATCTTCGGGGTCAGTGCGGGAGGCGGGGAAATACTGGCGCTCCGTGACCGGGTGGATCTGCACCATGGCGAGGCCCCGCGCATCCAGATGCGCGCGGAGCGCCGGGACCAACCGCTCGGCCGGCACGTCTACCGTGTGCCGCACCTGAATGCGGGCGCGGGCGGAACCGCCGACCGCGTTGACGGGGGACGCAGGCTCGCCGGTGATCGCGGCCAGCACGATCACGCTGGTCCACATGAAGATGCGTTCCGCGCGCGTCATGCCAGGCTCGCCCCAGCCGCGATCGGCGCTCGGCGCCCCTTGCAGGTCCTCGGTGATGACGGCAGCACAGGCGGCGCGCACCGCAGCGGGGATATCCTCCGGCGTCCAGCCGGGCACCAGGATGCGGCCATCCTGCGAGACAATGCTGGCGATCGCATGGGAGAGGATGACGCCCGGATCCGTCAGCAGCCCGCCCCAGTGGCCGGAATGGAAGCCGCCTTCGCGCAACGCCACGACCAGGTCCATCGCGACGCTGCCACGGGTGCCGAGCGTCACCTCCGGGATCGTGGTGGACTGCCGCAGCCCGTCGAAAGCGATGAAGACGTCGGCGGCGCAGAGCGCGCGGTCCCGCCGCAGGATCTCCTGCAGCCCGGGCGAGCCCGCTTCCTCACCCGTCTCCACCATCAGCTTGACGTTGAAGCCGAGGCGCCCCCGTTCCGCGAGGACGGCGGCCAGCGCTTCGATGGCGACGAGATGCTGGCCCTTGTTGTCCACCACGCCACGTCCATAGAGGCGGTCGCCTTCGACGGTGACGGTCCAGGGATCGAGGTCCTTCCGCCAGAGCTCCGGCATGGCGCGCACCACGTCACCATGGCCATAGATCAGGATGGTGGGCAGGGAGGGGTGCTCGGTGCGGGTCGCCAGCATCACCGGGCCATGCTGCGCCTCGGGGTTCTCCAGCAGCCGCACCTCGAAGCCCAGCCCGGCCACCATCGGCCCCAGCACGTCGCGCGCATAATGCTCCAGCTCGGGCCTGCGCCCGGGCGGGTGGCTCTCGGTCGGCACGGCGACGAGCTGCCGCAGCCGCTCGAGGAAGCGGCCTTCATCGAAGCTGGCATGCGCCCGCTCGATCGCCGCGTCACGGGATCCGCCCATGATTGGGTCCTTCGCAATGGATGGCTTCGCCCCGGCTGACGGCGGAAGCAGAGTTTCCTGGGCCGGCGCCGCGTCAGCCCTCGATCCGGATGCCGGCCGTGCTGATCACGGTCCTCCAGCGCGCCACATCGAACTGAACGAACTCCCGGAGTTGCGCGCGGGTGTGGCGCATCGGGAACAGGCCCATTTCGCCCATCCGGCTCTCGAAACCGGGCTGCCGCGTTACGGCGGTCACGGCTTCATGGATCTTCTGCACGGCCGGCTCGGGCATGCCTGCCGGCCCCATCACCGCGATCCAGCCGTAGAAATCGTAATCCGGCACGCCCTGCTCCGCGATCGGCGCGATATCCGGCACGAAGTGTGAGCGCTCCTTCGAGGTGACGCCCAAGGCGCGCAGCCGGCCGGTCCGAACCAGCTCCGTCGTCGCGACCAGCGTGTCGGAAGCCAGCGTGATCCGCCCCGCCAGCAGATCGTTCATGGCGGCCGACGAGCCGCGATACGGCACATGCGTGAGCTCGACGCCCGTCAACTGCGCAAAGAGCGCCATGGCCAGGTGCGCCGTCGATCCATTCCCGGATGATCCGTAGAGGACGCGGCCCGGATGCGCCTTCGCGTAGGCGATCAGGTCCTGGATGGTGTTCACCGGCAGGCTGGGATGCACGACGAACAGGTGGGAGCCGATGGCGAGCGGCGCCACATGGGTAAAGTCCCGGACCGGGTCATAGGCGAGGTTCTGGTAGAGTCCGGGCGCGATGGTGAGCGGCCCTGCATTGGAGATGCCGATCGCGTAGCCGTCCGGCGCCTGCCGCGCGACATGCTCCGTGCCGATGGTGCCGCCGGCGCCGCCACGGTTGTCGACGATGACCGCCTGGCCGAGGATCGGCATCATCCGCTCCGCCACGAACCGGGCGACGAGGTCGGATGAGTTGCCCGGCGGGTAAGCGACCACCAGCCGGATCGGCTTGTTCGGGTAAGGGCCCGCCTGGGCGATCGCGGGCCGCACCGGAGCGCTGCCCACCAAGGCAGCGCTGGCGCCGGCGCCCGCGAGAAAGCTGCGCCGCTGGTGCTTCATCTTCGTCTCGATCATGCAGCCTCTCCTGACCTGGCCTGACAGGTGGCCGGCGCTTCCCTTCGTCTTGTGCTGGGGCGGGCGCGGGGGCGCCCGGCCGTGACGGCGCGACGGCCTCAGTCGCGGCGGCCGGTCGCGATGGTCGGCACGCGATGCATGATGATGCGCGCCGCGCCGCTCCTCATTGGCCCATGGTCAGGACCATGCGGAACCTGGCCTCGGCTCGCATCATCCTGTCATAGGCTTCGGCGGCACGTTCGAGCGGCATCGTCTCGATGGTCGGCCGCACGCCGCTGAGCACGCTGAAGTTCAGCGTGTCCTCGGAATCGATGGCCGTGCCGGACGCGTGCCCCTTCACCGAACGGCTCCCGGAAATGAGGTCCAGGGCCGAGACCTGAATCGGCTCGGCGCCCACGCCGATGACGATGAGGACGCCGCGCACGGCGAGGCCGGGTATGACCTCGCTCATGGCTTGCGCATTGGGCACTGTCGCCAGGATGGCCTTGGCGCCGCCGAGCCTGGTCAGCTCCGCCGCCACGTCCTGCGCGGCGCTGTCGAGATAGATATGCGCACCGAGCTGCCGTGCGAGGCTTTCCTTGTCGGCGCCGCGTGCGATCGCGACGGTGCGGAACCCCATCTTCGCCGCGAACTGCACGCCGAGGTGACCCAGCCCGCCGATGCCGAGGACCGCCACGAGATCGCCCGGACGCGCACCGCTGCCGCGGAGCGCGTTGTAGGTGGTGACGCCGGCGCAGAGCAGCGGCGCCGCATCCTCGGACGACAGATCATCGGGAATGTGCACCAGCGCGTCGGCCGGGCTGATCATCGCCTCGGCATAGCCGCCGTCGCAGTTGATGCCGGGGATGCGGAGATTGGTGCAGGCGATCATGTCGCCGCGGCGGCAAGGCTCGCATCGGCCGCAGTGGCCGCCGAACCAGCCGACCCCGACACGCGTGCCGATGGGCCAGCCGACGACGCCCTCGCCGACCGCTTCGATGACGCCGGCGACCTCGTGGCCCGGGATGATCGGATAGGGGACTGTCGGGAAGAGGCCGTCCTTGGCGATGCAGTCGCTGTGGCAGACGCCGCAGGCCTGCACCTGCACGCGCACTTCGCCGAAGCCGGGCTGCGGTCGCTCCCGCTCCACCAACTCGAACGGCCCGCCTTTCTGGGCGACTTGAACGGCACGCATCTTCGGCATGGCGTGATTCCTTCCGGCTCCGGCTGGCTGTTGGGGCGGAGCCTATGCTGGGCGCAGGTAAATTGACAAGCTGTTTGTAAATTTGTAAGACAAAAAAACGATCAGCGACCGCAAACCGGCCATGGCGATGGCCGCCGCCGGCGGGTAATCGGCTCAGGAGCACGCATGAACGGCACGGCGGATCGAATGGACGAGATGAAGGACGACGCTCGGCTGGACGGAATGAAGGACGAAGCACTGCTCGTGGCCGGACAGGCCGTCAGCCTCCGCTCCCTGGTCGCGGACCGCCTGCGCCTTGCCATCATCACCGGGCGTTTCCGCCCGGGGCAGCAATTGCGGGAACGCGAGCTGTGCGAATTGACCGGCGTCAGCCGCCCGTCGCTGCGCGAAGCGCTGCGGCAGTTGGAGGCGGAGGGGCTGATCGCCACCGCCCCGCATCGCGGCCCGGTGGTCGCGGCGCTGAACGTCGAGGAGGTGGGCCAGCTCTACGCCCTCCGCCAGGTGCTGGAGAGCTTCGCCGCGCGGGAATTCGCCCGGCTGCGGCGGCCGGCCGACATCGCCGCGCTGAAAGCCGCGGTGAAGCGGCTGGACGAGGTGGAGAAGGCCGGCACGCCGCTCGAGATGCTGGAGATCGGCACCGCCTTCTACGGCGCCATCGCGACCGGCAGCGGCAATCCCTATCTCGCCCAGACGCTGGGCGCCCTGCACAACCGCATCGCGCTGATCCGCTTCATCTCCCTGCACCGGCGGGCGCGCATCGCGCAGAGCTTCGCCGCGCTGCGCGCGCTGAGCGAGGCGATCATCGCGGGTGACGAAACCCTCGCCGACCGGCTCTGCACGGAGCTGCTGGAGGCGGTAGGCGCCACGGCCAGGGCCGTCGTCGAAGCCGGGTATCGCCTGCCCGGCAGCGCCGACGACGCCGGGCTCGCCGCCTGACCATTATCTGACGGACCGCCGGCCCTGGGCCGGCCTCACGGAAGGACGAAAGCCATGCCCGACCCCATCGTGATCTGGGGCAGCGGCGCGATCGGCGGCACGATCGGCGCCTATCTCCGCCGCGCCGGCCGGGACGTGCTCTTCGTGGACGTGGTCCCGGAGCATGTGCGGGCGATCGCGGCGGGTCGCCTCCGCATCGACGGGCCGGTCGACCAGTTCACCACCGGCGGACCGGCGGCGACGCCGGAGGCGATGACGGGGCAGCACAAGCTCATCATCCTGGCGGTGAAGGCGCACCACACCGCGGCGGCTACCCGGGCTCTCGTCCCCTTCCTCGCGGAGGATGGTGCCGTCGTCTCCTGCCAGAACGGGCTGAACGAGCTGGTGATCGCCGAGATCGCCGGCCGCGCCCGCACCATTGGCGCCTTCGTGAATTTCGGCGCCGATTACCAGGAGCCGGGCCGCATCACCTTCGGCGTGCGCGGCGCGGTGGTGGTGGGGGAGCTCGATGGCCGCACGACGCCGCGCGTCCGGGACCTGCACGAGACCCTGAAGCTCTTCGAGCCCGATGCGGTGCTGAGCGACAACATCTTCGGCTATCTCTGGGGCAAGGTCGGCTATGGCGGCATCCTCAAATCCTCCGCGCTGACCAACGACACCATCGCCGAGTTCATCGCCGATCCCCGTCGCCGGCCGATGATCGTGGCGCTGGTGCAGGAGATCCTCTCCATCGCCGCGGCGGAGAGGGTGTCACCGCTGGGCTTCAACGGCTTCGATCCGGCGGCCTTCATGCGGGACGATCGCGCGGCGATGGACGCCTCCCTGGCCGCACTGGTGTCGTACAACAGCGGCACGGGAAAGCCGCGCAGCGGCATCTGGCGGGACCTGGCCGTGCGCAAGCGGCAGACGGACGTCACCGCGCAACTGGCACCGGTGCAGGCCGCGGCCCGCCGCCATGGCATCCGGACCCCCTATGTCGACCGGCTCGTCGCCCTCATCCAGGCCGTGGAGGACGGGCGGCGCGAGATCGGCGCGGCGCTGGCCGACGAGCTCGGCGGCCTCATTACACTGCCTGAGGAGAGAGCATGAGCACCCTGGCCGAGGCCGCGTCCCGCACCGTCGCGCTGGGTGACGTGGACAGCGCGCTGATGATGCGTCACCTGACCCATATCGCGCAGTATGTGAAGCTGAGCGGAAGCAAGGAGGAGGCGGAGAGCCTCGCCTATATCCGGCAGGTGATGGATGGCTACGGCTATGCCACCACCGTGCTGGAGCATGACGCCTATATCAGCCTGCCCGGCGCTGCCCGGGTGACGGTGGATGGCCGGATCCTCACTGCCATCACCCATTCCATGTCCCGTCCCTCCCCGCCGGAGGGAACGACCGGACGGCTGGTCCATGTGGGCGACGGCACGGATGCCGACTTCGCCAGGCAGGACGTCACGGGTTGCATCGTGCTGGCGGAGGGGATCGCGACCCCGGCGGTGGCGCTCAGCGCCTCCCGCGCCGGCGCGGCCGGGCAACTCCACATCAGCCCGCACGAGCACCTGCACGAGATGTGCCTCTCACCGGTTTGGGGCAATCCCTCGGAGACGACGGCCGCGACGCTGCCGACCACCGTCGCCTGCACCATCTCCCAGGCGGATGGCGCGGCGCTGCGCGAGGCGCTGGTGCGCGGCGAGGCGCCCGCCGTGACGCTGCATGCGGCGGTGGATACGGGCTGGCGCAAGACGCCGATCCTGGTGGCGGAGCTGCCCGCCGATCCCGCAGCGAAGGACGAGCCCTTCATCCTGTTCTCGGGCCATCACGACACCTGGCATTTCGGCGTGATGGACAACGGTACCGCCAACATCACCATGATGGAGGTGGCCCGGATCTGCGCGCAGTCGCGCGCCGCTTGGCGGCGCGGCCTGCGCCTCTGCTTCTGGTCCGGTCATTCGCATGGCCGCTATTCCAGCTCGGCCTGGTACGCCGACACGCATTGGGATGTGCTGGAGCGGCGCTGCGTGGCGCATGTGAACATCGACAGCGTCGGCGCCGTCGGCGCCAGCATCCTGTCGGAGGCGCCCACCGCGACCGAGCTCACCGGGCTGGCGGCAGAGGTCATCGCCAAGCAATCCGGCCAGACGCTGCGCGGCAAGCGGATCGGCCGCGGCGGCGACGAGAGCTTCTGGGGTATCGGCATCCCCGCCATGTTCATGGCCTTCAGCGAACAAGTGCCCGGCAGCGTCAAGATGCGCCACGCACTCGGTTGGTGGTGGCACACGCCGGGCGACCTGCTCGACAAGATCGACCCGGCCAACCTCGCCCGCGATGCCCGGATCTACCTCGAGGTGCTCGACCGGCTGCTGACGGATGCGGTGCTGCCCATCGATCATGCCGCCCAGTTGGATTCCCTCCTGGCCGAACTTGGCAAGCTCGGCGGCACGGAGGCTCATGGGATCGCGCTCGATGCCCTGGCAGGTCAGGCCGCCGCGCTGCGCGATGCGGTGGGTGCTGCGCGCATGTGCCTCGATGCGGATCGGCTGAATGCTGCCATCCTCCGGATCTGCCGCGCGCTGGTGCCATTGGACTACACACGGGGCGACCGTTTCGCGCACGACCCTGCCCTGCCACTGCCAGCCTGGCCGAGGCTGGATCCGCTGCGCCGTCTGGCGGCCACCGCGCCCGGTTCGGATGAGGCGCGGCTGCTGGCGGTTTCGGCGCGCCAGGCCCGCAACCGCGTGGCCCATGCGTTGCGAGAGGCCAGTGCGGCTCTCGGCTAGATCGCCCCGCGCGGAGAACAATCTGATGAAGCTGATTCAGTCCGGAACCAACTTCGCCCGCTACGAGATCGGCGGACTGACCGTCGTGGCACTCCGTGACGGCTATGTGGACATGCCGTCCAGCCGACTGCGCCACCAGGACGATCGGCCGTTCGGCACAGAGCTGCCCGAACAGGTCAGGCTGGTCGACGGGCGGCTGCGGCTCTCCGTCAATGCCTTCCTGGTCATCGAGCAAGGCCGGCACATCCTGATCGACACGGGCGCCGCGGATGCCTGGGAGCCGACCATGGGCCTGCTCCTTCGCGCGCTTGCCGAAGCGGGCATCGCCCGGGAGGAGATCGGCACCGTGGCCTTCACGCACACGCACCTCGATCACGTGGGCGGGCTCGTGGCGGCGGACGGGTCCGACGCCTTCCCGAACCTGGAAGGCCTGTTCGTCCCGCAGGAGGAAGTCCCGCTATTCGGCAGGCAGGAGAGGCTGGCGAGGTTCCGTCGGCGATGCGCGGCGTTCGGGGATGGCTTCTCCCTGAGCAACAGCATCACCGCCGTTCAAGCCCATGGCCACGAAGTGGGGCATACGGCGTTCGAGGTCGCGGGCGGAGGGGAGACGCTGCTGATCTGGGGGGACATCGTGCATGTGCCATCGATCCAGTTCACCAGGCCGGAGCTCACCTGGGAGTTTGACGCCGATCAGGCGCAGGCGCGTTCGACCCGCAGGAGGATCCTCGATCGCGCGGCGCGGCCAGGCGTCTTCGTCGCGGGGGCGCATCTCGATTTCCCTGGCATCGGCAGCGTCACGAGAGCTGGTCAGGCCTATGACTTCTCGCCGGTGTAGAGCGTGATGACCTGAGGCGACTCCTCCGACCGCTCTCGCCCCCTGTTCTCACACGCCGTGGAATGCAGGAGCCGCGCGCAGAAATCGCCGCGGTTCGCGCGGTTGGGGCGTCAGCACCAGTATCTTGAGTTCTCCGCCGCGACCACGACCTCCCGCGTCACGATCTCGGCCACCGGCTCCAGGCCGGTCTGCGCATAGGCCGCGTAGTATTCGAGCGGCGCGATGGGCGGCGTGGTTTCGATGACCCGGAGCTCGCCGGCCTCGATCCGCGGCTGGACATAGGCGAGCGGCAACGGTGAAAGCCCGAGCCCCGCGACGGTGAGTCCGCACAAGTTGGACAGGCTGTTGCAGGCCAGCGTCAGGTTGGGCCTGACATTGTTCTCGACGAGCCAGTCGTTCACCAGCGCCTGCAGGCCGGAGCGCTGGGTCTGCGCCAGCAGGGGATAGGCGGCCAGCTCCGCGATGGAGAGATGCCGCGGCACGTCGTCACGGTCGCCGCCGCACATCCAGGCCATCTCCACCTGCGCCACCTTGCGGCTGCGCAGGCCGGCCGGCGGGTTGCCCGGCGAGATCACCACGTCGAGCCTGTCGTGCAGCAGGTCCTCATACAGCTCCTCCGCCAGCTTCGCCTCGGTCCGCAACTGCGCGCATGGCAGCCGGTGCCGGATCCCGGTGACCAGCGCCGGCAGGAAGGTGAGCGCGATGAGCTCGGTGATGCCGAGGCGGAGCGTCCCGGCATAGGCCGCCGCATCGCCCAGCGAACGGGTCATGCGCTCGCAGAGCTTCAGGATCTCGGCGCAGAGCGGCCGCACGGCGTAGCCCTGGCTGGTGAGCCGCGGCCGGCGCTGATCGCGGTCGAGCAGCGTCACGCCCAGGCTCGCCTCCAGCTCGGCGATGCGCTTGGAGATCGCCGGCTGCGTGGTGCCCAGGGCCTCGGCCGCCGCGCTGAAATTGCCGGTCTCGACGATCGCCTGGAACGCCTGAAGCTGGCGGAGGGAGAGCACGTGTATTCCCAAAAGTTATCGCCAGCTATGAAAACACATTTCTTTTAATTGTAGCCAGCCCCTTCTAAGAGGGCCCACCTGACCGGTCGCCGGCGATCGCCGCCACGATAAGACCGGACCAAGGGGAACGACGCGACATGATCGGAAGACGCAGGCTCGCGGACGGCATCCTGGCTGCGGCCATCGTCCCCCGCCTGGCCTCGGCGCAGACCGCCTGGCCGGCCGCGCGCCCGATCGAGATCGTGGTTCCCTTCTCGCCCGGCGGTGGCATCGACATCATGGGCCGCCTGGTGGCGCGGCATCTGCCCGGTGCGCGCTTCGTCGTGACCAACCGCGCCGGCGCCGGCTATCGCGCGCTGGTGCTGAAGGAAGCCGTGGCGGTGCGGGCGCTCTATGCGCGCCACCCCTGGGCCAGCCAGTAATCGGACACATCCCTATGCCCAATATCCTCGTCCTGAACGCCATCCATCCCGACGGCATCGCGCGGCTGGAAGCGGAGCCCGGCTATGCCGTCACGCGCCCGGTGCCCTTCACGCCGGAGGTGCTGTCGGCGCATCTGCGGCAGGCCGAGGGCATCATCACCCGCGGCACCCGGATCGACCGCGACCTGCTCCGGCAGGCGCCGCGGCTGCGCTTCGTCTGCCGCCACGGCGTCGGCTACGACAATGTCGACGTGCCGGCGCTGACCGAGCGCGGCATCACGCTGGCGATCACGCCGGAGGCCAACGCCGCCTCGGTCGCCGAGCATGCGCTGATGCTCATGCTGGCGCTGTCGCGGCGGATCGTCGGCTTCAACGCCGACGTGCGCCGCGGCGACTGGGTGGTGCCGGCGCAATCGCGCACCAGCGACCTCGCGGGCTGCGCGGTGCTGCTGCTGGGCTTCGGGCGGATCGGCAGCCGCGTCGCCCGGCTCTGCTCTGGCTTCGGCATGCGCGTCCTGGTCCATGACCCCTATGTGCCGGACAACACGGTGAGCGGCCTCGGCTTCGAGCCGGCGCCCGACCTCGCGTCGGCGCTCGGGATCGCCGACATCGTCAGCCTGCATTGCCCCTCCGACGCCACCACCCGCGGCATGGTCGATGCCGGCTTCCTGGCGGCGATGAAGCCGGGCGCGCTGCTGGTGAACACGGCGCGCGGCACGCTGGTCGACGAGGCGGCGCTGGAAGCGGCGCTGCGTGCCGGACATCTCGCCGGCGCCGGGCTCGACGTCGTGCACACCGAGCCGATGACATCAGCCATTCCCTTGCTGGCCTTGGACAGCGTGATCGTGACGCCGCATGTCGCGGCCAGCACGCGCCAGGGGCTGCACCGCATGGCGCTGGCCGCCGCGCAGAACACCATCGACTTCTTCGCCGGCCGCCTGAATCCGGGCGCGATCGTCAGGGGCTAGGGCAAGCCGCCGTCACCATCAGGGGAGGAAGAAGAGCATGACGATCCGAGCGACACGCCGCGGGCTGATCGCCGGCGGCGCGCTGGCGGTCGGGCGCGCCTTCGCCCAGGCGCCGGGTGCCTGGCCGTCCCGCCCGGTGCGCATCATCGTCGCCTGGGCACCGGGCGGGGCGGTCGACACCGTCGCCCGCCGCATGGCGCAGAAGCTCGCGGAGCAGCTCGGCCAGCCCTTCGTGGTGGAGAACAAGGCGGGCGCCACCGGCACCATCGGCGCCGCTGAGGCGGCGCGCGCGGCAGCGGACGGTCACACGCTGCTGGCACTCGACAACACCTATGCGATGCTGCCTTTCCTGCTGAACCGACTGCCCTTCGACCACGCGACGGCCTTCGCGCCGATCAGCGTCAGCGCGTTCTCGCCCGTGCTGCTCGCCGTCGGCAGCCGGACGCCCTATCGCACGCTGCAGGAGCTCATCGCCGCGGCGCGGCGGGAGCCCGAGAAGATCACCTACGGCACCGGCGGCATCGGCAGCGCGCCGCATTTCGCGACCGAGGCCTTCCAGCAGGCATCCGGCATCCGGCTGTATCACGTTCCCTACAGGGGCGCGGGCGAGGCGGTGACGGCGGCGCTCGGTGGCCAGGTGGACATGGTGATGATCTCGCTCGGCTCGGCGCTCGGCAGCATCCAGGGCGGCCTGCTGCGGCCGCTCGCCATCAGCCGGGAGAGCCGCATCGCCGCGATGCCGGAGTTGCCGACCTTCGCCGAGGCCGGCATGCCGGGCTTCGGCGTCGTGAACTGGTCGGGGCTCGCGGCACCGCGCGGCACGCCCGCGGCCATCATCGAACGTCTGCAGGCCGAGATGGTGCGGGCGCTGGCCGCGCCCGACATGCAAGCCTTCCTCGCGACCCTCGGCGCGGAGCCCGGCGGCATGCCGCCCGAGGCGATGGCGGCCCTCCTCTCGCGGGAGACGGCGCTGTGGCGCGACGTGGCGGCGCGGGCCGAGATCCAGCGGCAGTGATCGAAATCCCCGGAGGAAACCCATGTCCCTGAATCCACTTCCGCCACATCGCGGCCTCGGTCGGCGCGGCGTACTGGCGGCGCTGCCCGGCCTGCTGGCCGCGCCCGCGGTGCTGGCGCAGGGCGCCTGGCCGAACCGCCCGGTGCGGGTCGTGGTGCCCTGGCCGCCGGGCGGCACGGCGGATATCGTGGCCCGCATCTTCTTCACCGCCGTCGCGCGCCATGCCGGGCAGGCTTTCGTCATCGAGAACCGCAGCGGCGCCACCGGCACGATCGGGGCCGCGAACGTCGCGCAGGCCGCACCCGACGGCTACACGGTGCTGCATTCCTCGACCGGGCTGTCGCTCGATTCCGTGCTCTTCCCCAACCTGCCCTACCTGGCGCAGCGCGACCTCGTGCCGGTCTTCCGCACCATCACCGTGCCGCAGATCGTGCTGGCGCATCCCTCGCTCGCCGCGCAGAACGCCGCCGAGCTGGTCGCGCTCGCCAAGCGCGCGCCCGGGACGATCGACGCGGCTTCGGCCGGCAATGGCTCGGTGCAGCATCTGGCGCTGGAGCTCTTCGCGCGCGAGGCGGGGATCAGCGTGAACCACATTCCCTATCGCGGCGGCGCGCCGGCCTATACCGATCTGCTGGCCGGCCGGGTGAAGCTCTATTTCGGCAATGCCAATGGTCCGGGCGCCTATCTGCGCGAAGGCAAGCTGCACGGCCTCGCCCATACCGGGCGCGGACGGCTGGCCGCCTTTCCGGAGATCGCGCCGCTCTCGGACACCGTGCCGGGCTTCGAGACCTATGAATGGAACGGCGTCTTCCTGCCAAAGGGCACGCCGGAGGCGATCGTCGCCCGGCTCAACGCCCTGCTGAACGCCGCACTCACCGATGCCGAGGTCGCCGACAAGCTGCGGGAGCAGGAGCTGCTGGCGGAGCCGAACACGCCGCAGGATTTCGCCGCCTTCTTTCAGCAGCAGAGCACGCGCTGGCAGGGCTTCGTGCGGGAGGCGAACATCCGGCTGGATTGAGAGCCTGATCCTGCATGCCCGCGAAGCCGCCGCATCCGCATCTCCCGGTCCGGGAGGATTGGCTGGCCCTGCACCAGGAGGAGATCCTGGAGCCGGCGCTGCCGATAATCGACCCGCATCACCATCTCTGGGAACGGCCGGGTAACCGCTACCTGTTCGACGAATTCCGGCACGATGCCGCCGACAGGCACGACATCCGCGCCACGGTCTTCGTGACCTGCCGCGCGATGTTCCGCGCCGACGGGCCGGAGGCGATGCAGCCGCTCGGCGAGACGGAATTCGTCAACGGCATCGCCGCGCAGAGCGCCAGCGGCCTCTACGGCACACTGCGCGCCTGCCAGGGCATCGTCGGCCACGCCGACCTGACCCTCGGCGATGCCGTGGCGCCGGTTCTGGAGGCGCAGCTCCGCATCGCCGGCGGGCGCTTCCGCGCCATCCGCAACAACACCGCCTGGCATCCGGATCCTGATATCCAGACCAACCCGATCAGGCCGCCGCCGGGCCTGCTGAGGGAGGCGCGGTTCCGCGCGGGCGTGGCGCGGCTCAGCGGCTACGGGTTGTCGCTCGACATCTGGGCCTATCACACGCAGCTCCCCGAGGTGATCGACCTGGCCCGCGCCTTTCCCGACCAACCGATGGTGCTGGACCATGTCGGCGGCCCGATCGGCATCGGCCGCTTCGCGGCGCGCCGCGCGGAGGTCTTCGCCGAATGGCGGCAGGCGATCCGCGACCTCGCGCGGCTGCCGAACGTCACGGTGAAGCTCGGCGGCCTGGCGATGGAGCTCGGCGGCTTCGGCTTCCACCAGGCGGCGACGCCGCCGACCAGCGCCATGCTCGCCGAGGCTTGGCGCCCCTATATCGAGACCTGCATCGAATCCTTCGGCGCCGACCGCGCGATGTTCGAGAGCAACTTCCCAGTCGACAAGGGCATGTGCGGCTACGCGGTGCTATGGAATGCCTTCAAGCGGCTCGCCGCCGGCGCCACCATCACGGAGAAGCGGGCGCTGTTCAGCGGCACCGCCGCGCGGGTCTATCGCCTGCCGCCGCCGTGCTGACGGCCGCGCCATGACGATCGTCCATTTCATCACCCATCCGGAAGTCACGATCGATCCCGCGATCCCGGTGCCCGACTGGCGCCTCTCCAACCGAGGCCTCGACCGCATGCGCCGGCTGCTGGACCACCCCTGGGTCGAGGCAATCGCTGCGGTGTTCAGCAGCGCGGAGCGGAAGGCCGGGGATGCGGTGGCGATCCTGGCCGGCCATCGCGGCCTGCCGGTCACCGTCATCGACGGGCTTGGCGAGAATGACCGTTTCGCGACCGGCTATTTGCCGCGGGCGGAGTTCGAGGTGGTCGCGGATGCCTTCTTCGCACGACCGCAGGAGAGCGTGCGCGGCTGGGAACGCGCCATTGACGCGCAGGCGAGAATCGTGACGGCAGTCGAGCGGGCCATCGCGCTGGCGCCGTCGGAGGGCGATGTCGCGATCCTCTCCCATGGCGGCGTCGGTGCGCTGCTGCTCTGCCATCTGAGCGGCGTGCCGATCATCCGCGCCGCCGACCAGCCCGGTGAAGGCGGCGGCAATGTCTTCACCTTCGAGGCCGCGACGCGCCGGCTGCTCTCGGGCTGGCGCCGCATGGAGGCGTGATGGCGCAAGAGAAACGAGAATGGGGCCAGGCGGTGCGGGCGGCGGGGCTGAGCGCAATCATTCGTTCGCGGCCATTCTTCCCCGGCTTGTTGCCCTTCCCCTGCGCCGTCGTTACCCCCAGATTCGCCAGCGTATGTCGCGGCATCACGGGAGGACGAGATGGGTGGCGATGATCTGAAACGCCGGGTCGAGCGTCAGCGGGCGGATGCCAAGGGGCTGTCCAAGCTCACCGTGCTGTGGCGCGGCGCCCGGGAAGGCGCCTCGGCCAATGGCGCAGACTGCGCCAGGAATGCGAAGGATCCGCTGCGTCGCCTGGAGCCGCTCCGGCGCCGGACCGGCGGCGCCCGGGACGCGGCCGGCGGGCAGTAGGCAGCGGCGCGCCAAGCCAAGCCATGCAATGAAAAAAGGGGCCCGACGCCGCAAGGCGCCGGGCCAGTTTTGGGAGGAAACGGAGGTCTAGGGTGCTCCGCCAAGCCGGAACCGCAGCGGAGCCACTGCAATGGAGCAGATCATCCGCGGCGGCGGCGTGACGCAGCGCACACGGCGTTTCCCGCCGCCGCCGCGGTCAGCGCGGCGGATATGGCCGCGCCTCGGCCGCGGTGCCCACGGTCGCGCACCGGTCGGCGAGCTCGGCCGTGCCGAGGAGCCAGTTCCGGCCGTAGAAGAAGGGCGTCCCAGCCTGCAGCCGGCCGTCCCCGTCGCGGCCATAGAGCAGCGCGAAGCGCACGATGCCGGCATCGGCATCCTCGAACTCCAGGGCGCCGCAGATGAGCGGCCCCCCTTCGCCCGGCAACGCGCCATCATCATGCACGCGGACATCGCGGAAGCGGAATTCGCGATCGGGGCCATCCGGGACGGCCATGGCGACATGCCAGAGCGCTGCCCGTTCCGCCCGGATGGAGGCCGCCCCGTCCTGCGCCCAGGCCGGGCAGGCGAGGCCCGCCAGCAAGGCGACGAGGACCGTCGTCTCCAGTAGGCGATGAAGCCGCGCGCGGGAAGCAGCATCGGGACTGCAGGATGGCGGCATCAGGGGTTTCCCCGTCAGGGTGACGCCGGTGCTCCTACAGCCTTCAATTCCCCCCGGAAGTGACGCGCGTCACCAGGAGCCTCCCCCGGCTGCCATTCGGCCGGCGCAGAAGGCATTTGGATAGCTCGCATTAAGCCCTTGGCAAACTTGGGCTGCGATGGTCCGGCCGTTTCTCAGTCCGGGATTATTCCGCGTGCGCATCACCAAAATCCTCCTCATCGGCTTCGCCGTGGTCGCGGTACCCGGCCTGCTCAGCTCCGGCTGGATCGCCTGGAACGCCTGGCAGGGGCTGGAACGCGCCCGCGGCGCCGAGGCCGCCGCCGACGCGCTGCGCGCCTCGATGCAGGCCCAGACGCTGTTCGCGGTCGAGAGCGGCGAGCTCAACAACGCCGCCCTCACCCGCCGCGCCGATGCCGAGCTGCTGCGCCAGACGGCCGCCCGTACCAACCAGCGCATCCAGGACGCCATGCGCAGCGCCACCGAAGCGGGCCTCGCCGTGCCGGATCGCGGCCTGATCGCCGGCCTGGACGCGCTGCGCCAGCGCATCGCCGCCAGCGCGACGGGCTCGGGCGCGCCGGATATCGAGCTCAGCCAGGCCGTGGTGCGGGTGCGGCGGGAAGCGGTCACCAGCCTCGACCGCATCAGCGTCGATGCCGATCGCCGCATCCAGGAACTCCAGCCCGCCATCGCGCCGCTGGCCCATGCCGCCTGGCAGATCATGCGCGCCCGCGACGAGGCCGGGCAGCGCAGCCTGATGATCAACCCGCTGCTGCAGAACCAGTCGGCGCCCATCGCGCCGGAGCGCTTGCGCGAATTCATGCTGCGCACCGGCCTCGTCGAACATGCCTTCGCCTCCGCGCGCCATGTGGCGCGCGATGCCGGCGAACAGGTGGCCGCCGCCTTCCGCGCGCTCGACGCCGGCTTCCTGGCCCAGGCCGAGCCGCATTACCGCAACTACGCGGCAATCATGCAGGCGCGGATCGGCGGCGCCAATACGCCCTGGCCCGATGACCTGGCCGGGCTTCGCGCCCGTGCGGTGCCGGCGCTGGCCAGCATCCTGCCGGTGCGCGACGCCCTGCTGGACGAAGCCGTGTCGCGCGCCCAGGCGCGGGCCGGCGCCGCGTGGATGACGATGCTGGGCGCCATCGCGCTGGTGGCCATCGCGCTGGCCTTCGCGGCGGGCGGGCTGGTCGTGGTGTTGCGGCGGATCGTCGCACCGATGCGCGGGCTGACCGCGAGCGTCACCGGCATCGCCGGCGGCGACCTCACCGTCGCGGTGCCGAGCCAGGATCGCACCGATGAGCTCGGCGAGATGGCGGGCGCGGTCGAGGTGCTGCGCACCGGCTCGATCGAGCGGCGCGAGATGGCCGCCGCCGCTGCCGCCGAGCAGGAGGCACGCGCCGCGCGCGGCCTGCGGCTGGAAGCGCTGCTGAAGGAATTCGAGGCCGAGACCGCCGGCGTGCTGCGCAGCGTCGCCGCCGCGGCGACCGAGCTGGATGCGACCGCCGCCTCCATGGCCGGTACCGCCGAGGATGGCGCCACCCGCGCCGCCTCGGTCGCCGCCGCCTCCGAGCAGGCGAGTGCCAATGTCAGCACCGTCGCCGCCTCCGCCGAGGAACTTGGTGCGTCGATCATGGAGGTGACGCGCCAGGTGCAGGCGAGTGCCGAGATGGCGCGCCGCGCCGCCGATACCGCGGGTGCGACCACCGGCATCGTGCAGAAGCTGTCCGATGCGGCGAACCGGATCGGCGACGTCGTGCGCCTGATCAGCGATGTCGCGGGCCAGACCAACTTGCTGGCGCTGAATGCCACCATCGAGGCGGCGCGCGCCGGCGAGGCCGGCAAGGGCTTCGCGGTGGTCGCCGGCGAGGTGAAGTCGCTCGCTGCGCAGACCGCGCGTGCAACCGAGGAGATCGCCGCCCAGATCACCGCCATCCAGGCCGAGACGGGGCGGACCGTCGATGCCATCGCCACCATCGCGGAAGCGATCCGGGAGCTCGACGTCGCGACCACCCAGGTCGCGGCGGCGTCCGAGGAGCAGTCGGCGGCGACGCGGGAGATCGGGCGGGCAGTCGCCGAGGCGGCAGCCGGCACCCAGGACGCCTCCCGTCACGCCGTAGGCGTGCGCGAAGGTGCCGAGCGCACCGGCCAGGCGGCCACCGAGTTGCGCGGCGCCTCCGGCGAACTCGCGCAGCAGGCGGAGAGGCTGCGCGGCCGGGTGGATAATTTCCTGGCCGATATCCGCGCCGCCTGAGAGGCCCTATTGGCCCGGCCGCACCGTCAGCGGACCGGGCCTTCGAGGTTGTTGGGGTCGAGGCCCATGGCCTGGGCGGTCGCCGGGTTGAGCTGGCCGGTCGGCTGCAGCCCGTGGCCCTGCTGGAAGCGCTCGATGGCGGCCTGGGTGCCCGGGCCCCAGAACCCGTCCACGGCGCCGCGATAGAAGCCCAGGTTCCGCAGCCGCGCCTGGAGGTTTTGTACGGCCAGGCGGCTGAGCGGGCCGGGCGCCGCTTCCGGCGCCGCCGCGGCCGGGCTGGCGCCGGCTGACAGCAACGTCCCGGTATTGAGGCCGAGCGTCATGGCGGTCACCTGGTTGAGCTGGCCGGTGGCCTGCAGGCCGTTCCTCTGCTGGAAGCGCTGCAGCGCCGCCTGGCTGTCGGGCCCCCAGACGCCATCCGCCCGGCCGGTATAATCGCCCGCCTGTCGCAGGCGTTCCTGCACCTGCATCAAGGCCGGCGGGGCCAGAGGCTGCACGTAGCTGAGCCCGGACACCGGCTGCGCTGACGCCGGCGATGCCAGCAGCGGTGCAGCCAGGATCAAGCCTGCCAGAACGTTCTTGACCGGCGTCATCGGCCTGCCTCCCTTTATCTGCTGGACAGCGTCACGCCACCGCGTGATCGCCGCCTCCCGCGATCTGGCGTGATCGCCGCCTCCCGCGATCTGCTCGCGTGGCAATGTTTCGCCTCAACACGGAAGCCGACCCACGGGTTGCAGGCGATGCGATCACGCTCGGGGCAGCCCTGGATCTGTCACGGATTTGTGAGATTAACCGCTGTTCACCTGCGCCGAGCGCTTCGCCATGGTGCGGCCAGCGAAGAATGCGAGCTGGGAAACGTCGCACGTGAGCCTGCCGGCCTCGAGACGGAGTGAACTCCGACCGGGAACGCCCCCCGATAGCGGGCTGGTGACGGCGCCCTGCATCCGGCTTGCCGGCGGCGTCTTCGGCAATGGCTTCGAGCATTTCTCCCTGCGCGGCAGCGCCCGAGCCTCTGAGGGCTACCGAAGTCAGGCCTTCGCCTGACCGCACCGGCGGACGCGCCAAGCGTTTCCGCCCTTCCTCATCCTCATCACCGCGCGACCGCACCGATGCCGGACACATGGCAGGCGGCTGCGCGGGCTTCGGGAACGCACCTCCATGCTGGAGAACCTCGCGCTCGGCTTCGATGTCGCGCTGAGCTACCAGAACCTGCTCTTCGCCTTCCTCGGCGCGCTCATCGGGACCGCAATCGGCGTGCTGCCGGGGCTTGGGCCCACGGCCACGATTTCCCTGCTGCTGCCGCTGACCTTCGGGCAGGAGCCGGTGACGGCGATCATCATGCTGGCCGGCATCTATTACGGCGCGCAATACGGCGGTTCGACCACCGCGATCCTGCTCAACCTGCCGGGCGAGATCTCCGGCGTGATCACCGCCATCGAAGGCCACCAGATGGCCCGCCAGGGCCGCGCGGGCGCGGCCCTCGCCGCGGCGGCGCTCGGGTCCTTCTTCGCGGGTACCGTCTCGACCGCGGTGGTGGCGGCGGCCGGGCCGGCGTTGACCGCGGTCGCGCTCTCCTTCGGGCCGCCGGAGTATTTCGCGCTGATGGCGCTCGGCCTCATCGTCTCCTGCGTGCTGTCGCAGGGCAATGTCCTCAAATCGGTGGCGATGGTGGCCTTCGGCGTGTCGCTCGGCTTCGTCGGCACGGATGTGCAGACCGGGCAGCAGCGCTTCACCTTCGGCGTCCCGGAGCTGTCCGACGGCGTCAACTTCGTCGTACTGGCCATGGGGCTGTTCGGCATTTCCGAGATCGTCGTCAATCTCACCACGCCGGAAAACCGGGTCGGCGCCGTCGCCAAGCGCGGCGCCCTGTGGCTGAGCAAGGAGGAGTGGCGATATGCCGCACCGGCCAGCGTCCGCGGCACCGTGCTCGGCACCATCCTCGGCATCCTGCCGGGCGGCGGCGCGTCGATCTCCGCCTTCGGGTCCTACATGCTGGAGCGCAAGATCACCCGCCGGCCGGAGAAGTTCGGCCACGGCGCCATCGAAGGCCTGGCCGGACCGGAGAGCGCCAACAATGCCGGCGCACAGAGCGCGTTCATCCCGCTCCTGACCCTGGGGATCCCGTCCAACGCCGTGATGGCGCTGATGACGGGCGCCCTGATCATCCAGGGCATCCAGCCCGGTCCGCGCATGATCGAGGCGCAGCCGGGCCTGTTCTGGGGGCTGATCTGCTCCATGTGGATCGGCAATGTCATGCTGCTGATCATCAACCTGCCGATGGTGGGCCTCTGGGTGCAGTTGCTGCGGGTGCCCTACAAGTACATGTACATCTCGATCCTGGTGTTCTGCTGCATCGGGGCCTACAGCTTGAACAACAACATCTTCGACATCTACGTGATGGCGGCCGCGTCGGTGCTGGGATACGTCCTGACACGGCTGCAGTTCGACAGCGCGCCGCTGCTGCTCGGCTTCGTCCTGGGGCCGATGATGGAAGAGCATCTGCGCCGGGCCATGCTGCTGTCGCGCGGCGACTGGATGACGTTCATCGAACGGCCGATCAGCGCCTCCCTCCTGGCGATCGCGGCGCTCGCCCTGGTGCTGATGCTCTCGCCCGCGCTCCGCAGGAAGAAGGACGAGGCCCTCGCGGAGGAGGCCACCTGAGCGGCAGGCGGAGGGCGCCCGGAGCAGGAACATACCCATCGGCAATGTGTTCCTGCCCGCCGCGAACTTCGCCCGTCCATCCGCCGTTCGGCCTGCGCGCAGCCTTGGTGCGCGACGAAGGAGGCCCTTCCATGTTCATGCGAGTGGACAAGCTGCAGATCGAGCTGCCGGCACCGAAGAAACGCGACCCGAACGCCGGCGCGGCACTCCAGGAACTGCTCGGCGGCAAGTACGGGGAGATGTCGACGCTCGGCAACTACATGTTCCAGAGCTTCAACTTCCGCAGCAAGGAGAAGCTGAAGCCCTTCTACAGCCTGGTCGCGGCCATCACCGCCGAGGAGCTCGGTCATGTCGAGCTGGTCAGCAATGGCGTCGCCATGCTGAACAACGGGCCGGACAGCGACCTCGATGAGAGCGACGGCGGCGACATCACCGGCGCGCCCTTCGAGGCGATGCAGGATATCCGCCTGGCCGCCAGCTTCCTGTCGAATGGTGGCGGCGCCATGCCGATGAACAGCAATGGCGCGTCCTGGAACATGGATTTCGTGACCACGACCGGGAATGTGATCTTCGACCTGCTGCACAATTTCCACCTGGAATGCGGCGCACGGCTGCACAAGCTGCGGGTCTACGAGACGCTGAGCGACCCGACAGGGCGCGAGGTCTGCGGCTACCTCCTGGTCCGCGGTTCGGTGCATGCGCATGCCTATGCGCTGGCGCTGAAGAAGCTGACCGGGGTCGAGATCGAGAAGATGCTGCCAACCCCCAATATCCCGCTCAGCAAGATCCCCGAATCCCAGAAATATCTCGAGGAGGGGTCTCATCGCCGGCTCTACCGCTTCAGCCCGAACGACTATGCGGAGATGGCCAGCATCTGGGGCCAGGGCGAGCAGGCCCTGCCGGGTGACCCGCCGGGCGAGCTGGAGCTCGTGGACGGCATGCCGACCGGCGGCAAGATCCATCAGCTCACCGGCGTTCCCTCGGCCTTCAGCCCCGATTACGCGCCCGAGGAGATGTTCGAGATCGCGCAGAAGCTCTACGCCAAGTCGCGATAGAGGAAGACAAGCGGCGGCTGCGCCAGGTCATGCCAGCGCAGTCGCCGCCTCCCGCGCGCGGCCGGCAGCGTCCCGCGCCATCTGCGCGCAGAGGCCGGTATAGCGCGTCGGCTCCAGCAGGGCGTCGATCGCGGCGCGGTCCAAATGCGCCGTCACGCGCGCGTCCGCACCCAGCAGATCGGCGAAGGATTGTCCCCCCACGGCGGCGGCCTGCGCCGCGTCGTGGACCACGTCATGCGCATGCTGCCGGCCGATGGCGCCGCCCAGTTGCAACATCACCGCTTCCGCCATGATCAGCCCGCCGCCGAGATCGAGGTTCCGCCGCATCCGCTCCGGCTTCAGGGTCATGCCCTCCATGATCATGCCGAGGCGCAGCAGCATGTCGCCGGTCAGGATGCAGGCGCGCGCCGTCGCTTCGCGGATCATCAACGCTGTGGTGCGGTCGGCCTCATGCTCGGCCTGCATCGCCTCCAGCGCCAGCGGCACGATGGAGCGGAGTTCCGCTGCGGCGGCCACGACATCCTGGCAGTAATGCGGGTTGCGCTTCTGCGGCATGGTGGAGCTGCCGACCGAGCCTTCCGGCACCGGCTCCTCCACTTCGCCGAACTCGGTCTTCATCAGGGTGTAGACCTCGCGCCCGATCTTGCCGCAGGTCGCACCCAGCATGCCGAGCAGCACGACGTATTCCGTGAGATGGTCACCGATGGCGCGGCCGGGGACGTTCATCGGCGTCATGCCGAGGTGTTTCGCGACCCCCTCCTGCACCGCGGGCCCGAGATCGCCGAGCGAGGCGAAGGTGCCGGCGGCGCCGCCGAGCATGGCGACGAAGACGCGCGGCTCCGCCGCGCGCAGCCGCTCCAGGTGCCGCAGCAGCTCATCGATCCAGACCGCGACCTTGAAGCCGAAGGTCGCCGGCACCGCGTGCTGGCCATGGGTGCGCGCCGCGATCACCATCTCCGCCCCGCGCTCCGCGAGGCCCGCCATCGCATCAAGCACGGTGCCGAGCTGGCGGAGGAAGATCCGGTGCGCCTGGCGCAGCACCAGGAGGTCGCCGGTCTGGGTGATGTTCTGCGTCGTGGCACCCCAATGCACCCAGCCGCCCGCGGGGTCGCCCACCACCCGCGCCAGCTCCCAGACCAGCGGCACCAGGGTGTGGGCGGTGCGGGCGGCGGCTTCGTCGATGCGGGCGCGGTCGAGCAATTCGAGCCTGGCACTGCGCGCGATCGGCGCCACCGCCTCGCGCGGGATCATGCCGAGATCAGCCTGGGCGCGAGCCAGTGCCACCTCCACGTCGAGCCAGGCCTGCCAGCGGTTCTCCAGCTTATAGAGGGCGCGGATGCCGGGGTCGCGCATGCGGGCCGCAGTCGATCGGTCGTCGCTCATGCAGCCTGCTTCCTCTCCCCGCCGCGGCCAGCGAACTCCTTCGGCCCGTCGCCCGCAAGCGCTCCCCTGCCCTTGACGCGCCTTGGCGTGCATTGCTAGCGTCCAGTGCAAATCAATAATCTGCACAGCAAATAAATAGAGCTGTCGCAGCCCTTTGGACTGACAGGAAACGCCATGCACTTCGGATACACCGAGCAGCAGGAAGCGCTCCGCCAGGATGTGCTCGCCTTCATCGCCGAACACGTGACCGAAGCGGTGCTGGCGGAGCGCGAGACCCAGGACGACATCCTGCCCGCCCCAGGCACCTACGGGTGGTACGGGCCGGAGATGATCGCGCTCTACAAGAAGATCCACGAGCGCGGCTGGCTCGGCATCGCCTATCCCAAGGAGTATGGCGGCCAGGGCGGCGACCGGCTCAGCCAGTATATCGTCGAAGAGGAATTCACCCGCGCCGGCATCAACATCGCGCTGAACGGCAGCGGCGCGCCGGCGATCATGGCGGCCGGCACCGAGGAGCAGAAGCAGTACTTCATCCCGCGGCTGATCCGGCGGGAGGTGTCGTTCTGCCTCGGCTTCACCGAGCCGCATGCCGGCGCCGACCTGGCCAATCTCCGTTGCCGCGCCACCCGCGACGGGGATCACTACGTCATCAACGGCCAGAAGATGTACACGACATCAGGGCATCTCTCGACCCACATCTATCTGATGGCGCGCACCAACCCCGACGCGCCGAAGCGCGAAGGCATCTCCATCTTCCTGATCCCGATGGACACGCCCGGCATCACGGTGCGGCCGCTCTGGACCATCCAGAACAACCCGCGCGCGCCGCACGGCACCACCTATGGCGAAGCGCGCACCAACGAGACCTTCTTCGACAATGTGCGGGTCCACAAATCAACGCTGCTCGGTGAGGAGAACAAGGGCTGGGGCGTCGCCGCCGCCGGCCTGAACCTCGACCGCGTGGGCGCCGGCCGCTATCTGATCTCGGTGCGCCGCGATGAGGACATCGTCAATTTCGTGAAGGCGCGCCGGCCCGGCACCGAGCATCTGGCCGACAATGCCGCGCTCCGCGACAAGATCGCGGAGATGTGGATCGAAGCGCAGGTCTGCCGCCTGATGACCATGCGCAGTATGTCGATCGTCCAGCGCGGCGGCAGCTTCACCTACGAAGGTTCCGCCGAGAAGATCTGGGCGCCGGATCACGGCGTCCGCGTCACCGAGGCGGTGACGCAGATGCTCGGCCCCTATGCGCAGCTCCTGCGCGGCTCCCCGCACGCGGTCGAGGATGGCGTCTTCGCGCATAATGTCCTCGGCGCCTTCCAATCCGGCATCAACCATGGCGGCGTCACCATCATGCGCGACCAGGTCGCGCGCCGCGGCCTTGGCATGCCGGCGCCGCGTTCGCCCCGACGGCCTGCGAACGGCTGATCGCGACGCGACCCAGACCAGACACGCAAGACGAAACCAGAAATCTTCCAGGGACGGACTGTCGCAATGGATGTCCTGCTGACCGAAGAACAGGAAATGGTGCGGGATTCCGCACGCAGCTTCCTCGGTGCCGAATGCACGCCCGCCCTCGTCCGGCGCATGGAAGCCGACCCGCTCGGCTATGATCCCGGCCTCTGGGCCAAGGCGGCCGAGCTCGGCTGGCCGGGCATCTCCCTGCCCGAAGCCTATGGCGGCTCCGGCCTGCCGCTCGTCTATCTCGGCCTCATCCTGCAGGAGGCCGGCCGCGCCCTGGCACCGCTGCCGCTGCACAGCACCGTCACGGCCGCGCTGACCTTGGCCGAAGCCGGCAGCGCGGCGCAGCGGCAAGCCCTGCTGCCGGATGTCGTCGCCGGCCGGACGATCCTGACCTGGGCCTTCGCCGAAGCCGATGCGCGCCAGGATCCGGCAGCGATCCGCATGACGGCCCGTGCCGAAGGCGACAGCTTCGTGCTCGACGGCACCAAGATGTTCGTCGACAATTTCCGGGCCGCGCAGTTCTGCCTCGTCGTCTGCCGCACCGCTCCTGCCAGCGCCGCGACCACCGGCCTCTCCCTGTTTCTGGTGGACACGGCCGCCGCCGGCATCACGGAAACGCCGCTGGTGACGACGGCCAAGGACCGGCAGAGCGAAGTCGCCTTCCGCGACGTGCGCATCCCGGCCTCCTCCCTCCTTGGCCCGCTGCACCAGGGCTGGCCGATCGCCGAGCGCATGCTCGACCGCGGCTGCATCCTGCTCTCAGCGCAAATGCTCGGCGCCGCCCGCCGCGACGTGGAGATGGCGGTCGAATACTCGAAGATGCGCGAAGCCTTCGGGCAGCCGATCGGCGCCTTCCAGTCCATCCAGCACATGTGCGCCGACATGATCATCGGGATCGACGGCGGCGACCTGCTCACCTTCGAAGCGCTCTGGAAGATGGACGAGGGCCTGCCCTTTCAGGTCGAGGTGTCGCAGGCCAAGGCCTTCTGCAACGAGAAGTGCCTGGCGGCGGTGCGCAACGCGCAGATCATCCATGGCGGCATCGGCTTCATGATGGATCTCGACCTGCACCTCTGGTATCGGCGCGTCGCCGCCTGGAGCATGCGCCTCGGCACCACCCACGAGCATCGCGCCCGGGTCGCGGCGGCGCTGATCGATCACCCTGGCCAAGTCATCCTCGGCCGCCCGCTGCCCGCCTGACCTGGCTCGGCGGGCAGGGAATGCCCTAAGCTTTCATCGACGACATCGGGATGAGCAGCGGCATGACCGGCAGCTTCGACGTCATTGGCCCGTTGGAAGGCGCAAGCTTCGGGGGGCAGGTCAGCCTTCGGGGCGGCGGCGGCGGCGCCGCCCTGGTCGAGGCCGCGGAGAGAGAGCCCGCTACCCTCCCCCGCCTGCTGGACGACAGCCACGGCCTGCTGCTCATCACGGGCATGGAGGCGATGGCCGGGCAGCCGGAATTGCTGCTGCGGCTGAGCCGCATCTTCGGCCCCGAGGTGGAGAATTACCGCGAGACCGGCATGCCCCCGAACATGGTGCACCCGACCGTGCCGGAGATCTTCGTCGTCTCGAATACGCCGCCCGTCGGCCGCGCCCCGCCCGCCCTCCCCGACCCGCCGCTGACCGCGGATGGTAGGCTGCCGGTGCAGTACCCGCACCGCCATGGCTGGCACACCGACCAGAGCTTTCGCCGCCCGCCGCCCGACATCTCGCTGTTCCTCGCGGTGCTGCCGGTGCCGCAAGGCCAAGGCCAGACCCTCTTCGCCGATGGCATCGCCGCCTATGACGCGCTGCCCCAGGATCTGAAGCATCGCATCGAAGGGCTGGACGGGCTGCATGTCGGCTCCGGCGCCGGCCGCCGGCGGGAGGCGGTGCGCGCCGGCACGCCGCCGCGGCCGCTGGCGGCGTGGGAGAGGCCGCAACCCCAGCCGCTCGTCCGCATCCACCCGGTGACCGGGCGCCGCGCCCTCTATCTCTGCGAGCATGGCCAGATGGACTGGCTGGAAGGCCCGATCCTCGGTCTGGAGCCTGGTGCCGATGGTGAGGGTGCGCGGTTGCTGGATGCGCTGATGAGCCATCTCACGCAGCAGCACTTCGTCTATGTGCATGAATGGACGCAGGGCGACCTGGTGATCTGGGACAATCGCTGCCTCGTCCATGCCGCGACCTGGTTCGACGCAGCGAAGGAGGCGCGGGTGATGTGGCGCACCACGGTCAGCGGCAATCCCGGCGCCGCCTATGCCGGCGAGGCGAAGAGCTGGCTGCTGACCGCCTGAGCCGTGGCCCCGGTCAGTCCCGCGCGGTGATCTCAGCGGCTTCGATCACCCGCCGCCAGCGCTCCAGATCCTGGCGCAGGAAGCCAGCATAATCGGTGGGCGAGGAGGCGGAGACGCTGCCGCCGAGCCCGCGGATGCGCTCCATCGTTTCCGGCCGCGCCAGTGAAGCGCGCAGCGCATCATTCAGCTTCGCCACGATCGCCTGCGGCATATGCGCGGGGCCGACGAGGCCGAGGCCCTGGATGTAATCCTCGAAGCCGGGATAGCCGATCTCCCGCATCGTGGGCACGCCGGGATAATCAGGGCTGCGCTCCGCGGTCGAGACGGCGAGCGGGCGGAGCTGGCCCCGCGCCACATACTCCTGGATGCCGATCATCGGATAGAACATGAAGGAGACGCGGCCGGCGATCACCTCGCTGAGCGCTGGCCCATTGCCGCGGAAGGGCACATGCGTCATCCGCGTGCCCGATCGCGTGGCCAGCAATGCGGCCGCGAGATGCGCGGAGCCGCCATTCCCCGCCGAGCCATAGGTGATGCCGTCGGGTGAGGCCGCCGCGGCCGCCACCAGCTCCGGCAGGGTATTGTAGGGTGTGCCCGACCCGGTCACCGCGATCAGCGGCAGCAGCGCCACCAGACCGATCGGCGTGAAGTCCTCCAATGGCTTGTAGCTGTTGTCCGGCATCAGGATCGCGTTGACGCTGTGCGAGAGCGTCGCGAGCAGGATGGTGTAGCCATCCGGCGCCTCGCGCGCCACGAACTGGGTCGCGATCAGCGCATTCGCGCCGGTGCGGTTCTCCACCACGACGGGCCGGCCCAGGCTGCCGGACATGTCCTGCGCGATGATGCGCGCGATCACATCCGTCGGCCCGCCCGCGGCGAAGCCGACCACCAGCCGGATCGAGCGGTTCGGATAGGCGCCCTGCGCCGCCGCCGGCAGGGCATGCCAGGGCGACGCCAGCCCGATCGACGCGGCAAGGGCGGTCCGGCGCTTCATGGGCCTGTCTTGCATCGACGGTCCCCCTTCCTTCCCGCGGCCAGGCGATGCCGCATCAGGCGGCGAGCCGCGCATAGTCGAGCGTCGCCATCACCTGGACCCGGTGGATCAACCGCGGCTCGTCCGTGGTGTAGTCGGAGACGGCGTTGTGGGTGGTGCCGATATTGTCCCACATCAGCACGTCGCCGGGCGTCCAGCGGTGGGAATAGAGATATTGCGGCTGCGACTGGTGCTTGAAGAGGTAGTCGAGCATCGCATCGCTCTCCTCCGGCGCCATGCCTTCGATGCGCACGGCATAGCCGGGGTTGCAGTAGAGCACCCGGCGGCCGGTGATGGGATGAACCCGGAAGATCGGCTGCGACACCGGCGGCTTCTTGCGACGCTGCTCCTCGGTCAGGGGCTTGCGGCCCGATCCCGGCCGGGCGCGCATCACCTCCCAGAACTTCTCGAAGTCGTGGATAGCGGTGCGGCCCTCGAGCCGTTCCTTCACCTCGCGCGGCAGGTCGTCATAGGCGGCGTGCATGTTGCGGAACTGGGTGTCGCCGAGCGGCCGCCCGTCCCGCATCGGCACCTGCTTGGCATGCAGCACATTGGCCAGCGCGACGTCGTGGCTGTAGCTCATGTCCGTGTGCCAGCCCTGCCCGGCATCGTTCAGCCCGATCGGCTTCCCGTCCCGGCGGATGTTGGAGAGGACCATCACCTCGGGATGCCCCTCGGCATGGAAGGCATTGGCCACGTTGATCTCCAGCTCGCCGAAGCGGGAGCCAAAGGCGGAGAGCTCGAACGGCTCCAGCGACTGATCCGGGAAGCACAGCACGCCGTGCTCGCCGAGCGCCCGCAGGATGGTGCGGAAGCTGTCCTCCGCGAGCGGCTGCGCGAGGTCGATGCCGAGCACGCGCGCACCCAGGCCTTCATTGTTCCGCGTGATCCGCATCGCTTCCTCCTGGCCCGCTTTCGCCTGTTGGCAGGATGAAACGCGCGCGCCTCGCCGAGGGTCAATCCCTGATGCCACAGATCCGAAGCAGTTTCACATATGTGGAGCAGCGCGATATCCTTCCCCAATGGAGAAGGTTGTCAAATCGGCCGGGCGGGTACTGGAGATCTTCGAGTTCTTCGCCCATCGGCACGCGCCCGCTACCGTGTCGGAGGTGGCGGCGGCGCTGGAATTCCCCCTCTCCTCGACCTCGGTCCTGCTGAAGTCGCTGCTGTCGCTCGGCTATCTCGAGCACAATCCGCGGTCCCGGGAATACCAGCCGACCATCCGCTTCGCGGTGCTCGGCACCTGGATCTTCGATCGCCTGTTCTCGGACGAGGCGCCGATACCGCGCCTGATGGACGAGCTGCAGGCCGAGACCGAGGAGACCATCGTGCTCGCCATGCAGCACGGGCTGCATGTGGACTACATCCGCATCCTGCAATCCATCGCGCCGGTGCGCTTCCACATCAAGCCCGGTTCCCGGCGGCCGATCTGGCGCCCTGCTGCCGGGAAGGTCCTGCTCGCGCAGCAGAGCGATGCGGAGGTCTCGGCGATGCTCCGCCGCGTGAATGCCAGCCGGCCCGAGAGCGGCCCCGTTCCGATACGCGCTTTCCTCGCGGAGCTCGCCCGGATCCGCCAACAAGGCTACGCCATGAGCGAGGCGTCCGTCGTGCCGGATACGGCGATGATCGCCATGGCCTTGCCGGTGCCGGGCGGCCATCGGCCGCTGGCCCTCGCGGTCAGCGGGCCGCTCACCCGGATGCGGCGGAACCGCCGCGGCATTCTCCGGCTGCTCGCGACCAAGCTCGAGGGGTTGCGGCTCTGAGCCGGACGCGCTGATCTTGTCAGTGGCGCGTCCGATTCAGACCTCCGGGCCCTCCAGCCCTCCGATCATCGGACGCTCAGGCCAGCACCAGTTCCGCGTAGCCGCGGTCGGCAATGCCGTTCGCCCAGGCGCGGTAGGTCGGCGCGCTGCCGGTGTAGCGGGCGACGACGCGGGTCTGCCGGCCGGCAACGTTGCGGTTCACCCCGGTCATCCAGCTATCCACCTCCATGGAAAGCAGGCCCTGGGCCACTTCCATGACGTGGTCCATCCATCGGGCGACCGCCTCGGGCCGTGCCTCGACATAGGTGAGGCTGTTCTCCTGGAGATGGCGCAGCAGCCGGGTCACCCAGTCCACGTTGAACTCGATCGAGCGCGGGATATTGCCGAGGGCGGTGTGCGGGCCGAGCAGCATGAACATGTTGGGGAAGCCGTCCTGCAGCATGCCGACCAGGGAGGTGGCGCCGTCCTGCCACTTCTCCTTCAGCGTCGCCCCCTCCCTGCCGGTGAAGTCGATGCGGTCGAAGGCGCCGCGCAGCGCATCGAAGCCGGTGGCGTAGACGATGATGTCGAAACCGTATTCGGCGTCCGAGGTCCTGATGCCGGTCGGCGTGATCCGCTCGATCGGCGTCGCCCTGGTGTCGACCAGCGCCACGTTCGGCTGGTTGTAGCATTCGTAATAGCGGGTCTCGAGCGGCACGCGGCGGGTGCCGAAGCCGTGGTTCTTCGGGATCAGCAGCTCCGCCACCTTCGGATCCTTCACGCGCTGGCGGATCTTGTCGGCGACGAAACGGGAGATCTCCTCATTCGCGGCGCGGTTGGTCAGGATGTCCTTGAAGTTCCCGACCCAGATGCCGAAGCCTCGCTCCGAGTACAGCTTCTCCAGGAAAGCCTCCCGCTCTTCGGCCGAGACGTCGAAGGTGTTGCGCGGGTCCGGTGTGTGCAGGAAGCAGGAGAAGGTCTCGTCGCAGCGCCGGAAGATCTCGTCATACCGGGCGCGGATCGCCGCCATCTCCTCGGGCGGGATCCTGCCGTTGTGCAGCGGCGCGCACCAGTTGGGCGTGCGCTGAAAGACGGTGAGCTGGGCGGCGGTCTTCGCGACCTCCTGGATGGTCTGCACGCCGGAGGCGCCGGTGCCGATGACGGCGACGCGCTTGCCGGTGAAATCCACCGGCGCCTTCGGCCAGAGGCCGGTGTGGTAGGCCTCACCCTCGAACGCATCCATGCCGGGAAAATCCGGCATGGTGGGTGCCGACAGCGCGCCGATGGCGGTGATGAGGAAGCGGGACCGGTGGCGACTGCCGCTGTCTAGCGTGACGGTCCAAAGGCGGTCCACCTCGTCCCAGCGGGCGGCTTTCACCCGGGCGCTGAACTGGATGTCCCGCCGGAGGTCGTATTTGTCGGCGACCAGGTTCAGGTAGCGCTCGGTCTCCGGCTGCGGGGCGAAATGCTCGCTCCAGCTCCATTCCTGCAGCAGCTCCTTGTCGAAGGAGAAGCCATAGGAATAACTCTCGGAATCGAAGCGGCAGCCGGGATATCGGTTCCAGTACCAGGTGCCGCCGACGCCAGTACCGGCCTCGAACACCCGCACCTTCATACCGAGCTCGCGCAGCCGGATCTGCTGGTACAGGCCCGACATGCCGGCGCCGATGATGATGGCATCCCAGGTAGCGGAGGCCGCTCCGGTGACAGGTGAGGTCTGCAGGGTGGCGGGGGTCATCGCGATCCTTCTCCTGGCCATGGTCGGGTGCGGGCCAAGGGACGGTCAACCCCTGGCACAGGTCGGGAGCATGGCTCGCGCCAGGGCTCGATGTTCCTGCATCCGGCGCCGACCGCGCTTGCAGTCCTGCTGACCGACGCTGATCACCGCGGCGGCGCGAGGCTTGCGACCCCCCGGTCCCATCAGCTTCTGAATGATTGTAGTGCCCGCAAGCATGCAACCAATGCGAGTATAATTCGCAGCTCAATTGGCGGTTGATGAGGGGACATTCGACTTCACGAACCGAATATCGCCACATTTGTCTCTGGCCATTTACTTCTGTTGCGGATATGACATTCTCAACCTTACGGAAGTTTAATCGAGTCCCGCTGACACGCGCAGGAAGTGGAGACCGCCTCCACAGATGGCGCCCCAGCAAGCTCGCAAAGAAAAAACCGGTCAATGGATGAGGCATGGCCACTCGCGCGACACGTGGCGTTTTCGGGGAGAGAACATGATTATCGTGCGCGCGCCGCTTCGGGTCTCCTTCTTTGGCGGCGGAACGGATCTTCCCGCGTGGTTCAATCGCCCGGAGCGAGCGGCAGTCCTTTCCACTACGATCAACAAATACGTCTATGTACAGTTGCGTCGACTTCCTGCAGTTTTCGATTTCAATTACAGAATTGCATGGGGCATGCTTGAGGAGGTAAAGACCGTACGAGAAATAAAGCATCCTGTCGTTCGCGCCCTCCTGGAATATTACGATCAGGATGGTGAATCCGGATACGAGATAATCTATAATGCCGACCTGCCGTCCAGAACCGGGCTCGGGTCCAGCTCCGCCTTTACCGTGGCGCTGCTGAACGCGTGGTTCGGGAATCACGAGCGCCTGTGCTCCAAGCGTTTCCTCGCGCAACAGGCCATCTTCCTCGAACAGGACCTTCTGAAGGAGACGGTGGGTTCGCAGGATCAGGTGGCTGCCGCCTATGGCGGCTTGAACCGAATCGACTTCCTGCCTGGCGGCGATTTCACAGTATCCACTCTGCACGTTCCAGCAGAGCGCCGAAACGAGCTGCAGAACAGCCTGATGTTGTTCTTCACCGGATTTGCTCGTTCGGCACCCGAAATCGAGAAAATGAAGGTCGCTCGCTATGAGGAGCGGGTTCAGAATCTTCGGACAATGCATGCGATGGTTGGTGAAGGAGAGCGTATCCTCTCCGACCCCAGGCGCGAGATTTCCGAGTTCGGAGACCTGTTGCACGAAGCCTGGATGGCCAAGCGGTCGATCGATCCTTCGGTTTCCAACAGCGTCATCGACGAAGCCTACGACACAGCCCGCGCCTACGGCGCGCGCGGCGGGAAACTCCTCGGCGCAGGAGGCGGCGGCTTCCTCATGATGCTCGTACCGCCGGAGCGTCAGGCAGCCGTCAAGGAGGCGCTACGCTCGCTTACTCATGTCCCGTTCCGCATGGAGCGCGAGGGGGCTTCCGTCGTGCTCTACAATCCGGAGCTCGCTTCCAACTACCTCGCCGCCGAAGCGCGCGTGTGCTGAGGGAGGCGATCATGCCCGACGATCTGCACACGCCCGAACGCGACGTCGTCAGCCATCTGCCCTTTCACGCCACGGCGAAGGACTCGCTCTGGGCAGGATTGGAACGCGCGCTCGACAACCGGACCGGCATACTCTTCATCACCGATGATGCCGGCATTCTGCTCGGACAGGTCACGCTCGATGCCATGCGGGCCGCCATTCAGAAAGGGGCTCATCTGCATGCGATCACACTCGGCGAACTCGCGGCATCGACCGACACTGTGTCGTCGCTCGAGCCGGTGCTCGATCCATCAGGCCGACTGACCGGCGTGGTCGAGCGGGGTGATCGTCGCGGGCTGGCCATCGCTGAGCCAAATCTCTCGCATTCGGAGTTCCGCAATCTGCTCGATGCCTTTCTGTCCACCTGGATCTCCTCGGGCGGGGAGTATCTGCGCAGCTTCGAAGAACGCTTCGCCAATCGCTGCGGCGCCGCATATGGCGTCGCCACCAGCAACGGCACTGTCTCGCTGCATCTTGCGATGGCGACCCTCGGAATCGGAGAAGGGGATGAAGTGATCGTCCCTGACCTCACCTTTGCTGCCTGCGCGAACACCGTCATGCAATTGGGCGCGCGGCCGGTCCTGGTGGATATCGACCCCGTGACCTGGTGCCTGTCCCCCGACACGGTCGAGCGGGCCATCACGCCGCGCACGCGCGCCATCATGCCTGTCCACCTGTTTGGCAGGCCAGCGCCCATGACCGAGATCCGCGCGCTCGCGGATGCTCATGGCCTTTTCCTCATAGAGGATTGCGCGGAAGCGCCCGGTGCCCGCTACGACGGCAGGCCGATCGGCGCCTTCTCCGATATCGCCAGTTGCTCCTTCTTCGCCAACAAGATCATCACGACGGGTGAAGGCGGAATCTGCGTCACCAACGATCCCGATATGGCGCAACGTCTGCGGATGCTGCGCGACCACGGCATGCGGCCGGAGCGGCGGTATTGGTTCGAGGAAGCCGGCTTCAATTACCGGATGACGAACTTGCAAGCATCCATCGGCTGCGCGCAACTCGATCGCATGGACGCGCTGATCGGGGAAAGGCGTGAGATCCACCAGCGCTATGTCGCAATCCTGCAGAATATTCCAGGCGTCGGCTTCCCCCCGGCGATGGATACCCGGTCGGAGCCCGTCATCTGGTTTTCCTGCGTGACCGTCCCAAGCGAGGCGCGGCCCGCCATCATCAAAGCTTGCGCCGAACGACGGATCGATCTCCGCCCGTTCGTCAACAGCCTGTCGTCGATGCCGGCCTATCGGCGGTTCGCGCGGAAATGCCCGATCAGCGGTCACGTATCGAGGACTGGCTTGCACCTGCCGACGTCCCGGATGCCCGACGCGCGTCTGCTTGCCAGCATGGAAGCGGCCTTCCGCTCGGTTCTGGCATAGCGGTGTGCTGACGCTCCGGAAACGGCCTTGGAGCCGTACCGAACCACCAAAGCCCTTCCCGGGACACGTCCGGCGACCTTTCCATCGGGGGAAGCGAACGCGGAAGCCGATCTCCCTCAACAAGGCGGAGTGGTCTGGATGAAACGGCAGCAGTACCTGATGGACTTCTCGCTGGGTCTGATCAACCGGACAGGGGCCTACATCATCTGCCGCGATATCCTGCGCGAGATGCCGGAGTACTTCCCGGAGGTGCGGTACTGGCGGCTCATCCGTCGAGAGCCGCCAGCGGGCCTGTTTCGGCGGATCGCCGGGCGACTGATGCTCCATGAGCTTTCGCTCCTGAAGAACCGGAGTTTGCTCATGTGGCCAGACGGCCGAAGGGTGCCGAACCGACGCCGATTGATCCTGGATCCGCTCTATGTGCTGCGCTCACGTCTGGACCCCGACGATATCGTGCAGTGCCATGATATCGGACCGGTCTCACACCCCGAGCTCTTCGGCGGCCGCAGCCTCTACGAAGAGGCCTATGAGAAAATCCGCCGCATCGGCCCCGGCATGGTCTTCGTCAGCGATGCCTCCCAGCGCGCCTTCCGGGATCGCTATGGCGACGGATTCCGCTTCATGCAGACCGTCGCGCAATATGTCCGCCCCGGCGTGCTGACGGGCAGCACCGAACCGGTCCCCGGGGTGAAGCCGCCCTTCCTGCTGACGGTCGGCGCCCTCGAGACCCGCAAGAATCATCTTCGCGTGCTCGAAGCCTATGCGCAGTCCGGCCTTCATGGCCGCGGCGTCAGCTACGTCTTCTGCGGCTCTCGCCATCTCGGCGCCGAGGCCATCCTGGAAAAGGCAGCGCGCACGCCCGGAGCAAAGGCGCTCGGCTACGTCACCGAGCCGCAATTGCGCTGGCTCTATGAGAATGGCTGCGGCTTCGTGCTTCCAAGCCTGCTGGAGGGCTTTGGCCTGCCGCCGATCGAAGCAGCGCAGCGCGGCCTGGTGCCCGTGGTGAGCGCGGGCGGCGCGCAGGAGGAGGCGATCGGCGGCGCCGGTGTTCTGGTCGATCCGACATCCGTGGACAGCATCATGCAGGGCATGCTGCGCGTCGTCGACATGGCGCAGCCCGAGCGGGAGGAGCTTCTCCGCCGAGCCGCGCATCGCGGCCGGGTGCTGTCCTACGCGCGCTTCATCGCCGGATGGCACAAGGTGCTGCGACGCAACGACGCCTTCGAGGGCACCGATGGCTGGGCCGCTTCCGACCCCGAGGAGCACATCGGCATGGTGGAACCGGCCGCGTGATCAAGCAGGCGATCTTCCTGGTCGGTGGGGCCGGGACGCGGCTCGGCAGCATCACGCGGTCGACGCCGAAGCCCCTGCTCGAGCTCGCACCAGGGACAGCCTTTCTTGACTTGCTGATCGACGAAGCCGCCCGTCACGGCTTCACCGATATCCTGCTCCTGTCCGGGTATCTCGGTGGGCAGGTGGAGCAACGCTATCACGGGCGCCGTGTTCGCGATTCGCGGCTGCGCGTGCTGCGCGAGGAGGAGCCCGCGGGGACGGCCGGCGCCCTCCGGCGCGTATCGGCCGAGCTCGATCCCTGGTTCCTGCTCGCGAATGGCGACAGCTTCTTCGACATCAACCTGCGACGTCTGGCTTCGGTCCCGAGAGGCTCCGCGCTCGGCTGTCTCGCGCTGAGGCACGTGCAAGACACCTCGCGGTTCGGTGGCGTCACCCTCGAGGGAGACAGAATCGTCGATTTCAGCGAGAAGCGCGGCGAGCGGGGACCAGGGCTGATCAACGGCGGGCTCTATTGCCTCAGCCGGGAGATCCAGGATCGACTTCCTGCGATCGGATCGCTGGAGGGTCAGGTCTTCCCGTCGCTCGCGCGAGAGGGGCTGCTGCTGGGCATCGAACAGTCCGGCTATTTCATCGACATCGGCCTGCCGGAATCACTCGACCAGGCGAGGCGCTGCCTGCCCCAGCTCATGACGCGCCCCGCCGCGTTCCTGGACCGCGACGGTATTCTCAACGTCGATCATGGCTATACGCATCGTCCTGAGGATCTCACCTGGATACCGGAGGCGAGAGAGGCGGTACGGGACCTGAACGACGCCGGCTACTTCGTCTTCGTCGTCACCAATCAGGCCGGTATCGCGCACGGCTTCTACACCGAAGCGGCCATGGATGACTTTCACGCGGAGATGGCCAGGCAGCTTGCCGATGTGGGCGCGCACGTTGATGCCTTCTACCATTGCCCGTACCACCCTGAGGCCAGCGTCGCGCGGCTCAAGACGCCGGCGCATGCCGATCGCAAGCCCAATCCCGGCATGATCCTGCGCGCCCTACGGGATTGGCCGGTGCGGCCGGCGGGGAGCTTCCTGATCGGCGATCGCGACACTGACATCGAAGCCGCCTCGCGGGCGGGACTGCCTGGCTATCTGTACCGCGGCGGCTCCTTGCGGATGACTGTCAACCAGGCCTGGGCCGCATGCGCGGGGCCAAGGCCGAAGCTGGGAGGGGAACTGACATGCGCATCCTGATCACCGGCGGCGCCGGCTACATCGGCTCCGTGCTGGTACCGGCCCTGCTGGAGCGTGGTCACGCGGTGACGGTGCTGGACACCTTCGCGCGCGGGACGACGGAGCTCGCCGCATGCTGCCAGTGGGAGACCTTCGAGCCCGTACGCGGTGATGCCCGTGACACTCGGCTGCTCGATGCGCTCGTGCCGAAGGCGGATGTCGTGATCCCGCTGGCGGCTTTGGTCGGCGCCCCCCTCTGCAAGGAAGATCCGATCGCGGCAATCAGCCTCAACCAGGATGCCGTCATCGCCGCTGTGGAGCGTCTGTCTCCGGCACAGCGGATCCTCTACCCGACCACCAACTCCGGGTATGGCGTCGGCGCGGAAGGTATCGCTTGCACGGAGGAGACCCCGCTCAATCCGATTTCGCTCTACGGCACCACCAAGATGGCCGCCGAGAACGCGGTGCTCGAACGCGGCGGCATATCCCTGCGGCTCGCCACCGTATTCGGCATGTCGCCCCGAATGCGCCTCGACCTGCTGGTGAACGACTTTACCTGGCGCGCGGTGACCGATCGTGCCGTGGTGATTTTTGAAGGCCACTTCAAGCGGAACTACATCCATGTCCGCGACGTGGTGAAAGGATTTGAGCACGCGTTGACGAATTACGAGACGATGCGGGCGAACGCCTTCAACCTCGGCCTTTCCTCGGCCAACCTGTCGAAGCTGGAACTCTGCGCGAAGATTGCCGAGCAGGTGCCTGGCTTCACTTACCTGGAGGCGCCGATCGGTGAGGACCCCGACAAGCGCAACTATATCGTCTCCAACGAAAAGCTCGAACGCACCGGCTGGGCACCGGATTGGAGCATCGAGCGCGGCATTGCCGAGCTGATCCGTGGATACCGAACACTCCGGAACTCCCGCTACGCCAACGTGTAATCGTCGCTTGTTGAAGTCGGCGCCTCAGGAGCGACGGAGCGGCCTGGCCGGCGCGCCGCCGACGATCGCCCCAGCCGCGACATCCCGCACGACGGCCGAGCCGGCACCGATCACCGCGTCCGCCCCGATTCGGATCCCCGGCCGCACGGCGGCACCGACGCCGATCAGCGCACGCTCACCGACGGTCACATTGCCGGCCAAAGCACAGCCGGGGGCGACATGCGCCGCCGCGCCGATATGGTTGTCATGGTCGATGACAGCCCCGGTGTTGATAATGGCGAAGTCCTGCAGCAGTGCTTCTGTGCCGAGGGCCGCGCGCGCCATGACGACGACGCCCTGTCCGATGCAGGCTGATGGCGACACGAGAGCCGAGGGATGGATGGCCGCCGGCAGGCTGTATCCCATCTTCCTCAGCTTCCCAGCCACCTCCTGGCGCAACTGATTGTTCCCCATGGCCACGAAGGCGGTCTGCACGCCCTCGGCGAGCAGGCGTGGCAGGATCTCGTCGCCGCCGAGAACGGGCAGGCCGAGCACCGAGGCGCCTGGTGCAGCCGGCGCCACGAAGCCAAGCACCTCGTGGCCGCCCATTGCCCTGATCACTTCGAGCACCACTTTCGAGTGGCCGCCTGCGCCGACGATGATCGCTCGCATGGACATTCTTCCCGGCCAATCACCTGCGGTCGCGATCCGTCCCGGCGCGGAGCGGGCCTGCGAGGCACCGGCGGCGCTGCCGAGCGCTGGCATGCATTCGCCGATACCGCCATTCGCCCACACCGTGCTGGAGATGAACATGCCTGACAAGCTTCGCCAGCGGTCCTGAGCAGGGGTTCGCGGCTGCTGCCCTTCCGTTCCGCGATGCGGAATCCTCGCAAACTCGCCACCGGTCGCCGTACCACCTGCGGCAGGATGCGCATGCCTGATACGGCCGGCGGGGGAAGGAGCAAGGACGCCATGAGCGAGCTGAGAAACGGCAATCTGGGGCCCTACGCTCTGGAGGGCCGTGTGGCTGTCGTGACGGGCGGCAGCAGCGGCATCGGCGCCGCATCCGCGCAGCGGCTCGCCGAGCTCGGCGCACGGATCGCCATCGGCTACAACAGCGGGCGCGACCGGGCGGAGGCACTGGCCGCGCAACTGCCGGGCAGTGGCCATAGACCGATCCATCTGCCGCTGACGGACAGCGCGGTGATCCGTGCGGCGGCGGCCGAGGTGGAAGCCAGCTTCGGCCGCGCCGACGTGCTGGTGAACTCCGCCGGCACCACGCGCGCGGTTCCGCATGCCGATCTGGAGGCCATGGACGACGAGACCTTCGACCGCATCCTCGTCACCAATCTCCGCGGCCCCTTCTCCGTCATCCGTGCCTTCCTGCCGCTGCTGCGGCGGAGCGGCGACGCCGTGGTGGTGAACATCTCCTCCCTCGCCGCCCAGACCGGCCTCGGCAGCAGCATCGCCTATTGCGCGGCGAAAGCGGGGCTGGACACCATGGCCATGGCGCTGGCGCGGGTGCTCGGACCGGAGATCCGCATCGTCGGCGTCGCGCCCGCGGGCGTGGATACCGGCTTCGTTCCCGGCCGCAGCCGGGACGCGCTGTTGAAGCAGGCGGCGCTGTCGCCGCTGCAGACTGTCTGCCAGGCCGATGACGTGGCGCTGGCGGTGGCCGCGGCGGTCACGCATCTGCGCCTGACCACCGGATCGACGCTGCTGGTGGATGCCGGGCGGCACCTCTGAGCCCTGCCGGCGGGGCTCAGCCCGATGTCGGCCGGCTGCCCTTGAACAGCGGCCTGGTGGTGCGAGAGGCATAGCGCCAGCGGCCATCGGAGCCGCGCACGCATTCGTCCGTCACCGCCCCGATCAGGATCGGCGGCTCCGACAGCAACGGCGCGACACCGTCATCGGCATAGAGGCACATGGTCCACTCCGCCGTCGCATGCATCTCGTCCTGCACGGTGACGTGGAAGTTGTGGATCAGATGCCGCGACACGCGCTCCCCGCGCGATTGCCGCTCCGCGTAGAAGCCGCGGATCGCATCGCGCCCTTTCCGGGCCTTGTGGCTGGTGGTGTAGACGCCGTCCGCGGTGAAGAAGTCATGCGCGTTGCGGCCCCAATTGGAATCGACATCGCGCCAGAAGGCGATGTTCAGGACCTCCAGCTCCTGCCGGATGCGCAGCTCGTCGATGGCCATGGTGTCGCTTCCTTCGTTTGGAGAGCTAATCAATGGAGATGTTCGCCGCCTGGATAATCGGCCGCCACTGCGCGACCTCGGCAGCCATCCGGCGCGTCAGGTCGGTCGGCGTCCCGCCCAGCGGCGTAAGGCCGAGCCGGGGCAACAGCGCCTCGGTCCCGTCGATGGCGAGATAGGCATTGCCCGCAGCGTTCAACCGACCGATCACCTCCTCCGGCATGCGCGCGGGGCCGAGCAACGAGATCCAGCCGGTCGCCTGGTAATTCGGCACGCCCTGCGCCTGCACCGGCAATACCCCCGGCAGTTGCGCGATCGGCGCGGTCGAGGTGACGCCAAGCGCGCGCAGCGTGCCGGCCTGGATATGCGGCAAGTGGGTCGTCACCAGGTCGATCGCCATGTCGACCGCCCCCGCCAGCAGGTCATTGGTCAGTGGCGCGGAGCCGCGATAGGGAATCAGATTGAGCCGGATGCCCGCACGATGCATCAGCAGTTCCACCGCCAGATGCGCCGCCGAGCCCGGCGGCGGCGTGCCGCAATTCACCCGGCCCGGATTCGCCTGCGCATGGACGATCAGCGCCTGCAGGCTGCGGTAGGGCATCTGGCTGCGCGCAGCGATGACGAGCGGCAGCTCAGCCAGAAGGACGATCGGCGTCAGATCGGTCACCGGGTTGAACGGCATCGACCTGTAGAGCAGCGTGTTGTTGGTGATCGGCCCGTTGGTGGTGATCATCAGCGTATGGCCGTCCGGCGCCGCGCGTGCGACAGCCGCCGCGCCGATATTGCCGTTGGCGCCGGAGCGGTTGTCCACCACGAAGGACTGGCCGAAGCGCCCGGTGAAGTCCTGCGCGACGGAGCGTGCCAGCGCGTCGGCAGCGCCGCCGGCGGGCCAGGGCACGACGACGGCGACGGGACGTGCGGGCCAGGCCTGCGCCGATGCCGAAGGCGACGCGGCGGCGAAGCCGGCACCGAGCGCGAGGCCGCCGAGCTGCCGTCGGGTCATGCTGGACATGGCTTCCCTCCCCTGCGTGTCCGGTTGCCGTCAGAGCGTGATGACTTGAGGCCTCCTCGGCCGAAAAGTCTGAATCGCGCGATCAAGCAAAGGGCTAGAGCGTGGTCCGTGAGCGCTTGCGAACGGATCATGCTCTAGGCGCCGAAATAGAGGCGCATCGGCGTGTCGCCGGTGATCAGCCGGCGCGTCGCCGCATCCGGTACCCAGTCATGCAAATCCGCGATCGTCTGCCCGTAGGTGACCTGCTCCTCGAAGGCGGCGAAGGGCCAGTCGCTGCCCCACAGCAGCCGCTCGCCGCCGGAGACGCTGAGCAGCGCCCGCGCGTAGAGGCGCGCCGCCTCGCGCGAGGCCATGCGGAAGCCGCCGGACAGCTTCACCCAGGTGCGGCCACGCTCCACCGCCGCCAGCAGCGCGCGGAAGCCGGGACAGTCCGTGCCGAGCCGCTCATCGGGCCTGCCGAAATGGTCGATCACCAGTTTCACGCCGGCGGCCTCGACGGCCCCGATCACATCCGCCAGGGCCGGGCCGCCGACCAGCGTATGCACATGCCAGTCCAGGTCGCGCACGCGGCGCAGCAACAGCCGGTATTCCGGAGAGGAAAGGTCCGGCGGATCGGGCACGCGCCGGAAGAACAGCCGGATGCCGACGATGCCGTCGGCCTTCATGCGCTCCAGCGTGTACATGTCCGTCTCGGGCCGCACGAAGGCCGTGCCCCTGAGCCGCGGATATCGCCGGAGCGCGCGGATGACGTAGTCGTTGTACTGACCATGCAAGCTCGCGGCGGCGATCACGCCATAGCCGACGCCGTGCCGGTCCATCAGCGCGACGAACTGCTCCGCCGAGGCATCCTGCGGCGGGCGGTGCCACGCCCAGGGCATGATCGGCATGTCCGTGGTGTAGACATGGAAATGCGCATCCACGAGCGGCGCGTCAGCCGGCGCTGAGACGGGCGGCATGCATTTCCTCCACGGCGTATGGACACGCCATTGCGGTGGAGCCTAGCGGTCCGGGCAGGTCCCTCCAGCGCTCCGTCGCAACATTCCGTGGTGCGGAACGGCGCGCTGCACCACTCATCGGTCCGGCAATGCGATGTTAGGTGGACAGCAAGCGGAGGAAGCGGCGCGATGCGGGCGATCGAGATCAGGGGCAAGGGCGGCCCGGAGGTGCTGGCGCTGGCTGACCGGCCGGTGCCGGCCTGCGGCGCGGGCGAGGTGCTGGTCCGCGTGGCCGCCGCCGGCGTCAATCGACCCGACGTGCAGCAGCGCAAGGGCCTCTATCCCCCACCGCCTGGCGTCACCGATATTCCTGGCCTCGACATCGCCGGCATCGTCGAGGCCGCGGCGCCGGACATCGCCTGGCCGCGGCCGGGCGACGCGGTCTGCGCGCTCGTCTCGGGCGGCGGCTATGCCGAATTCTGCGCGGTGCCGGCGGCGCAATGCATGCCGATCCCGCGCGGCTTCAGCTTCACTGAGGCGGCGACCCTGCCGGAAGTCTTCTTCACGGCCTGGAACAACGTCTTCTGGCTCGGCCGCATCGCGGAAGGCGAGACGCTCCTAGTGCAGGGTGGCACCAGTGGCGTCGGCCTCGCCGCCATCCAGATGGCGCGGGCGCTGCGCGGCGCCACGGTCATCGCCACCGCCAGCTCGGCGGAGAAGCGCGCCGTCTGCCTGGAGTATGGCGCGCATCACGCGGTGGACTACCGTGAGACCGACTGGCCGGAGCAGGTGCGCGCCCTGGCGGCCGACGGCGTGGATGTCATCCTCGACGGGCAAGGCGGCGACTACACGCCGCTGCACATGAGCCTGCTGGCGATGGACGGAAGGCTCGTGCTGATCGCCAGCCACCGCGCACCGAAGGCGGAGATCAGCACGCGCGACATCTACATCCGCCGGTTGACCTTGACCGGGTCCACCCTGCGGTCCCGACCTGCCGAGTACAAGGGCCGCATCGCCCGTGAACTGGTGCAGCAGGTCTGGCCGCTGCTCGAGGATGGCCGCATCCGCAGCCATATCTGCGGCATCCACAGGCTGGAGGACGCCGCGGCCGCGCAGGCGGTGCTGGATGCCAATGCGCAGATCGGCAAGCTGGTCCTGATCGTCTCCGACCTGGCGGAGACGGTGCCGGAGCCAAGGACCTGACGCGGTGGAGGTCACGGCTGCGCATTCCGGATCGCGGAATGGAGTCAGATCGTCCTTCTGGCGCACCCCGCTGCCCCACTAGCCTGCCGGCGAGAGGGTGAGGAAGCGACATGCAGGCCGAAGGCCAGGATGCGGCGCCGCGCACGGCGCGTTTCGCGGTGCCGGCGCTGTCCTGCGATGCCCATTGCCATGTCTTCGGTCCGGCGGCGCGCTTTCCCTACGCGCCCGGCCGCAGCTACACGCCGGAGGACCGGCCGAAGGAAGTGCTGGCCGCGCTCCACCGACGCCTCGGCCTCGGGCGCGCGGTGATCGTTCAGGCGAGCTGCCATGGCACGGACAACCGCGCCATGGTCGATGCGCTGCGCTCCGATCCCGCGCGTCGCCGCGGCGTCGCGATGATCGACGACGCGACGCCTGATGCGGCGCTGCGGGAGATGCATGAAGCCGGAGTGCGCGGCATCCGCTTCAACTTCATCAAGGCGCTCGGCGGCGGGCCGGAGATGGCCGTCCTGCACCGCGCCGCGGACCGCGTGCGGCCGCTCGGCTGGCACATGGTGCTCCATCTGCAAGGCGACGGCGTGCGGGAGATGGAAGCCGTGATCCGCGGGCTGAACATGCCCGTGGTGATCGACCATATGGGCCGCGTCGAACCGTCGCTGGGCGTGGATGGTCCTGCCTTCCGCACGCTGCTCGACCTGCTGCGCGACGAACGGATCTGGGTGAAGCTGAGCGGCGCGGAGCGCATGACGCAGAGCCCCTTCGACGCGGCACTGCCCTTCGCGCGCGCCCTGCTGCAGGCCGCACCGCGGCGTGTCCTCTGGGGCACCGACTTCCCTCACCCCAACCTCGCGACGCCGGTCGACGAGATGGAGCTGCTGAACCTCATCCCCGCCTTCGCGCCGGAGCCCGAGGACCGGCAGCACCTGCTCGTCGACAACCCCGCCGCGCTCTACGGTTTCTGAAAGGACACCGATGCCCGCCGTCGATTCCCATGCGCATGCCTTCGACCTCACGCGGCAGGGCTGGGGCGGCGACCGCGGCTTCGACATCCAGCCGAACGAGCTCGGCACCGCACGGCAGTTCCTGCATGTGCTCGCCTGCCACGGCTTCACCCATGGGGTGCTGATCAACCCGCTCGGCGGCTACGGCGCCGACAACACCTATATGCTGGAGGCAATCAGGGACGCGGGCGGCCGGCTGAAGGGCGTCGCCCTGCTGCCGGACGGGACGCCGGAAGCCGAGATCCGCCGCATGGTCGAAGGCGGCATCGTCGGCATCCGTTTCAACCTGGACTTCCCGACCAGCCCGCCGCTGCTCGGCCCCGTCGGTGAGCGCGCGCTGGCCCGTGCCCGGGAGGTCGGATGGTTCGCGCAGATCCACTATCACCACGGCGCATCCGTCATCCAGGCGCTGCCCGCGCTGCGTGCGGCGAAGCTGCCGATCATCATCGATCATGCAGGGCGGCCGGAACTGGAAGGCGGGTTGCAGCAGAAGGGCTTCCAGGCCCTGCTGGAGCTCGGCCGCAGCAGCGATGCCGTCATCAAGCTCTCCGGCGTCTTCCGCTTCAGCCAGACGGGTTCACCCTATGAGGACACGGACCCCTATCTCGCCGCGCTGATCGGCGCCTTCGGCATCGACCGCTGCATCTGGGGCTCCGACTGGCCGTTCCTGCGCGCGAAGGCACGGACGGATTACGGCCCGCTGCTGGCGGCGCTGCATCGCGTGATCCCCGATTCGGCGGAGCGCGAGAAGGTGCTCTGGGCCAATCCCGCGCGGCTCTTCCGCATGCATGCGTGACCGGATGGGCAGGGAGGGGAAGGCGATGCGGATCACGCGGCGCAGTGCCCTTGCGGGCACGGGCCTAATACTGGCGCCGCTGACCGCCCGGGCGCAGCCCTATCCGAACCGCGCGATCCGCGTGATCGTCCCCTATGCCGCGGGCGGCGCCGATCAATACATCCGCCCGCTGCAGAGCCGCATCGGCCAGGCGCTCGGCCAGGCCATGGTCATCGACGCCGTCGCCGGCGGTGGCGGTGCGGTCGGCGCGAGCCGCGTGCGCAGCGCGGCGCCGGACGGCCATACGCTGCTCTTCGCCGGCACCGGCGCGCTGACGGCCGTGCCGCGGCTGCAGAACCTGCCCTACGCTATCGCCGACTTCGCGCCGATCGCCAGCCTCATTGCCATCCCCTATCTGCTGGCGGGGCGGCGCAACGCTGATTTCGCCGACTTCGCCGGCTTCCTGCGCGGGGCGCGGTCGCGGCCCGAAGGGCTGAGCTACGGCACGCCCGGCGTCGGCAGCACGCCGCACCTGGTGGCGGAGGCCATGGCCAGGGCGGCCGGCATCAGGCTGCTGCATGTGCCTTATTCCGGAATCGCGACCGCCGCGGTGGCGCTGCTCGCCGGCGACATCGATCTGGTGATGGGCGCGCCCGGCAACATCATGCCGCTGGTCGAGCGCGGCGTGGTGCCCCTGGCACAGACCGGGGCGCGGCGCATGGCGGCGCTGCCGGATCTGCCGACGCTCCGCGAGGCCGGCCTGGATGTGGAACTCGTCACCCGCTTCGGCTTCTTCGCACCGAAAGGCACGGAGGCAGGGGTGCTCGACCGCTGGGAGCGCCTGGTGCTGGAAGGCGGTGCCGACCCGGACTATGGCGCGGCGATGCGGCGCGCCTTCAACGAAGTGGAGCTGCTGGACCGCGATCGCTTCGCTGCCTTCCTGGCCGCGGAGGACGCGGCGACGGCGCGGCTGCTGCGCGAGCTGGACCTGCGCTGAGCCGGCGCGCCCTCAGAACGCCATCCAGCCGCCATCCACCAGCAGATTGTGCCCGGTGACGTAGCTCGCATCCTCGGATGCGAGGAACAGCGCAGCCCCCGCCACATCCTCGGGCCGCCCCAGCCGCGGCCAGGGCGTGCGGGCATGGCTGTAGTCGAGCCAGCGCGGCTCTACCGCGCGGCCGCCCTTGCCGGTCAGGATCTTGCCCGGCGCCACCGCGTTGCAGACGATGCCGTCGCGCGCGTAATCCACGGCGATCTGCCGCGTCATGTACACGACCCCCGCTTTGGACGTGCCGTAGGCGATGTCCTCCGGCGAGGCGACCATGCCGTGCTGGGAGGAGATGTTGACGATGCGCCCGCGCACCTCGCCCTGCGGCGGTTGCGCACGCATGGCGCGCACCGCAGCGCGCGCCATCAGGAACACGCCGGTCAGGTTCACCGCCATCAGCCGGTCCCATTCCTCCCGCGTGCAGTCCAGCAGCGGCTTGCCCAGACGCACCGCGGCATTGTTGACCAGCACATCGAGCCGGCCGTGCGCGGCGACGGCGTGCGCCACCGCGGCCTCGCAATCCTCTTCCCGCGAGACGTCGCAATGCAGCGCCTCGCCGCGCAGCCCCTCGGCCGTCAGCAGATCCTGGGTCGGCACGCCGCCTTCCAGCACATCCGTGGTGACATCGGCGATCAGCACCACCGCGCCCTCCCGCGCGAAGCGCAGCGCGATGGCACGCCCGATGCCCGAAGCACCGCCGGTCACCAGCGCCACCTTGCCCGCCAGCCGTCCTGCCATCCTCACCGCGCCTCCCGCATCATAGTTTACCGCGCCTCCCGCGCGAGCATCCGCCGCTCCAGCCGCGCCACCAGATGCGCGAAAGGCCAGAGCAGCACGAAGTAGAGCAGCGCCGCCATCATCAGCGGCGTCGGGTTGTAGGTCTGCTCCTGCGCGACGCGCGCGCTGCGCAGCAGCTCCGGCAGCGCCGCCAGCGCGGCGACCGAGGTCGCCTTGACGAGCTCCAGCGAGTTGGAGGCGAGCGGCGCCGCCACGGCGCGCAGCGCCTGTGGCAGCACCACCAGCCAGGCGGCGCGCAGCGGCGTCAGCCCGAGCGCCGCCGCCGCCTCGCGCTGCCCGTGCGGCACGCTGGCAAGGCCCGCGCGGAAGATCTCGCCGTAGTAGCCGGAATTGTTCAGCACCAAGGCCAGCACCGCCGCGGCGAAGGCAGGCAGGCTGAGGCCGAGGAAGGGCAGGCCGTAATAGATCAGGATCAGCAACACCAGCACGGGGAAGGCGCGGAACAGATCGATCCAGACGATCAGCGCCACTCGCGCGAGCCGCCCCCCGAGTGCGCAGCCCAGCCCGATGAGCAGGCCGAGCAGCAGGCCCAGCGGCAGCGCCGTCGCGGCGAGTGCTGCCGTCAGCGCCAGCCCCTGCACCAGCAGCGGCCAGGCGCGCAGCGCGCTCTCCCAGTCGAAGAAATTCTCGATGAGGATCTGCAGCCCTTCCGGCATCAGCGCGGCACCACCCGGCTCGCCTCCAGCCAGCGGCTTGCGATCACCAGCGGCAGGAACAGGACGAGGTAGAGCGCCGCGGCCAGCGTCAGCGGCGAAGGATTGGCCGCGATCGCCATCGCGCTCTGCGCGCGGCCCAGGATCTCAGGCAGTGACACCGCCGTGCCCAGCGCCGTGCCCTTGATGATGGCGATCGCGCGATTGGTCAGCAGCGGGATCGCGAGCCGTACCGCCTGCGGCAGGATCACCAGGAAGAAGGTGGTCCGGAACCGGAGACCCAGCGCTGCCGCCGCATCCCATTGTCCCGAGGGCAGCGCCTGGATCGCGCTGCGGAAGATCTCCGCCGCGAAGGCAGACAGCACCGCCCCCAGCGCGCCGGCGGTCGCCCAGAAAGGCGAGATGGTCAGCCCCGCATAGGGCAGGCCGAAATAAACGAAGATGATGACCGCGAGCTGCGGCAGGGTGCGGAAGGTCTCGATCCAGGCGAGGATCGGCCAGCGCAGGAGCCGGATGCGCGCCGCCACCAGCACCGCCAGCAGCAGGCCGAAGCCGATGCCCAACACCACGGTCGTGGCGGCGACGCCGATCGTCACCCACAGCCCGCCCAGGATGCCGGGCCCGTATTGCGCGAGAACCTCGAGGTTGAGGTAGTGCTCGGCGAAGCCGCTCATCCACCGCAGCGCGGCGTATGCGGCGTGTCCTCGAAGCCCGGCAGGCCGGGCGGGCCGTAGCCCGGATAGACCTCGGTCATGGAGGTGCCGGGCTGCGGCGGGCTGCCATACCAGCGCTCATGCAGCCGGGCCAGGAAGCCGTCCTGCTTCATGCATTCCAGCACTTCCTCCACCCGGTTGCGGTAGGCGCGGTCGTCGGGGCGGAAGGCGATGCCGAAATTGCGGCCGGTATAGTCGCGGAAGGCGACCGTGATGTTGCGGTTCTGGCTGGCCGCGTAGATCGTGGTCGGGATCTCGTTGATGGCGGCGAAGGCGCGCCGGGTCAGCACCGCCTGCACGCTGTCGGGAAAGGTGTCGTAGCGCTGCACCTCGAAGCCATGGCGCTCGGCATTGGCGGTTGCCCAGGTGTCGCTGATGGTGCCGCGGTTGACCGCCACCGCTTGGCCACGCAGCGCCTGGAGGCCCTCCATCGTCACGCCGCGGCGGGTGATGAAGCCGTTGCCGGTGGCGAAGAAGGGTTCGGTGTAGAGCATCCGCTGCGCCCGCTCCTCCGTGATGTTGAGCGGGTTCGCCGTGAATTCGAAACGCTTGGCGAAGAGCGCGGCGAATAGGCCGGAGAAATTGACGTCGACGATCTCGACGCCCGGCCGCCCCAGCCGGCGCGCGATCTCGTGCATCAGGTCCACGCCGAAGCCCTCGGGCCCGTTGGGCCCGCGCACCATCCAGGGCGCGACCCCGAAATCGGAGCCCACCACCATCGGCCGGTCGGCGGGGTGATCGGCATCCTGCGCGAAGGCCGCGCCGGCCATGCAGATGGCGAGCCCCAAGGCAGGCAGCAGGCGGCGCAGGACGGGCGGCATCACGCTATTCTCCGGGCGGAAAGGTGCTGCAGGCTCTGCTCCGCCTCCCGCACCTGTCAAGCCGCGCCCAAGATCACGACGGAGATCTGAGCGCCGCGCGCTCGCCCCCTCGTGACTGCAGGGGCGCATCCCGGGCGCTGCCGGAGCGTTGCCCCGTACGTGACGCAGAAGGAGGCCCCGATGCGCTTGATGTTCGCCGCTACGGCTGCTGCCGCCCTGATAGTGGGAGGCGGCGCCGCCCAGGCCGCACGCTACTGCGATCCATACCGTCCATTCGTGTGCTGGGACGTGCCGGATCCGCCGAGCGTGACCTACAATTACCCGCCGCAGACCACCTATACCTACCGGGTCGAGCCGACACCCGCGCCGGCCCCGCCGCCGCCCCAGGTGACCTATCAGTACCAGTACCAGGCCCCGCCTGTGTATCAGGCGCCGCCGGCGATGACGGTCCAGCCGCAGCCGGTGTACCCGCCGCAGGGTACCCTTTCGATCGACGTGAAATGACCGTGGTGCGGGGAGGGGCAACCCTCCCCGTCATTATGGAGGCGAGGCGGAGCCGGAGCCAGGCCGGCTCCATTCCCGCCATATGGCGGTTCAACGGAGCCGCGGCACCTGGAAGCCCTTGATTTTCCTGCCCTTCCTGTCCGAGGCTCAGGAAGCGGGAACGGAGAGGGTGGGACACGCCCATCCACTCCGGAAAGACAGAACAATCAGCGCCTTATGGCCGCCGCTCCATCCGAATCGTAGGCAGATTGTGTAGCAGTCGGCAACCGGAAAGCCGGCGGTGCTATGCGGCCATTCCGGGATGCACCGTCGTAATACGTCGGACCTCCAACCTATCCCAGCCTCCTCCGTCCAAGCTTCGCGCCCCGTCCTTCCAGTTGATCATGAGGCGCCCGTCCGGGCTGACGCTGATGCTCTGTGCCATGTAACGTTCTTCCGAGTGGTCATGCGGCCCTTCGTTGACACGGCTGACCACGATTTCGAATTCGTGTCGAACCTCGATCATCGGATAGCTCCTAGCTTGCATCTCGAAGTCTAAGGGAGCCCTGGGCACTCCGCGAGCCAGCGGCGATGGTGGAACCGGGTCGGATTCGGCATTCGCTAACGTTTCGATTGCAAGCTTGGGGAAGTTCTACTGCCGCGCTATTCTTTCAGCGAATCGATAGGGAGGGGGCATCTGGAGGCGATCCGCTCGCCTTTGCCCATAGTCTCATGGCTACAAAGGGACCCGTCTCCGAGCCCGTACCGGTCAGCAGAATGTTCCTGGCTCTGGATAATCCTAGGCACGCTGAATATGACAGCGAAGCCAAGGCTATCGAATATCTCTGCAAAAAGGAGAGCATCGTCGCCCTGGCCAGGGACATCGTGAAGAACGGCTTAAACCCACTCGACCGGATTGGCTTAGTGCCGATCGAGCAAAAGGCAGCACGTGGCACGGCGCGCAACTACCGTGTCGAGGAGGGGAACAGAAGGGTGTGTGCCCTGAAGCTGCTTCTCGATCCAGAGCTTGCGCCTGCCGAACTGCGAAAGACATTTGAGAAGCTAAGCCAGGATTGGTCCCCCATCAAAACCGTGAACGCCGTCGTCTTTCAGAATTCGGACGAGGTTCGAATTTGGCTGGATCGTATCCACGCCGGGGAGATGAATGGAATAGGTAGGCGCCGCTGGGACGCAGAACAGAAAGCTAGGTTTGACGGCGATAACAAGAATAAGTTCGCTCAAGCACTCTTGGACTATGCCGAGAGCGCCGGCATGTTAACTGCTGAGCAACGACACGGAAAAATAACGACTGTTCAGCGCTTTCTTAACAACGATACTTTCCGAGAAACCTTAGGCATTCAAGCCTCGCCTGATGAGTTGCTTAGGACCCGACCTAAGCCAGATTTCGACATTATGCTTCGACGGTACATTGCGGACCTCACCTCTGAGAAACCGGTATCTGAACGCGCCGTGAGTTCCCGGATGAACAAGACTGAAATTATAGAGTACGCGCGGCCACTTAGCGACCTCGGAGGTGTAACTGCGACAAGAATCAGCGCCGAACCCTTGGCCGTAGAAAATTCTCAGAAGAAGGAAAGGAAGGCTAAAGATCCAAAGCCCCGCAGGCCACAGAAGCGCACTCACGTCGCGTTCGATAATGATATATACAAGGCGCTACAGGGTTACGGAAACTATAAACTGGAAAAGCTGTATCACTCTATCTGCACAATCGATCTGGATGATCACACTTTACTGATTTCTGTGGGAGCGTGGTCTTTCTTCGAGACATTAACTGCCTGTGCCGGCCGAAGTAATACCATAAGTTTTGACGCTTTCTTGAGCAAGGGCAAGCTCAGCCAACTTGGGATTTCAGACACAAAGTCGCCGTTGGCTGCGCTGCGGCGCATAAATGAGCACGGTAATAGCACCAAACACCACCACCTAGCAGCCTCGTTCAATGGAGAGCAACTTATCAACGACATGGAAGTGCTTCGGGAAGTGATTCTCGCGTGCATTGCGGAGGCCGTGAAGGGGGCGACCTAGGCGCTGGGCGGGCGAGCCGTCACGTGTTAACAAGCGAGCGGAATCATAGGCTTACCGGAAGAACGCATGGCCAGGACGAACTCACCATTGCGCTACCCTGGCGGCAAATCCTGCCTGCTTGAACTTACGGTCGAGCTAATCCGGCTCAACAGGCTGGAGCAGGGTCACTATGCCGAGCCTTACGCAGGAGGCGCTGGCCTTGCCCTATCACTCCTGTTCGGCGGCCATGTTACCGACATCCACATCAACGACGTGGACCCTGCAATCTGGTCGTTCTGGCACAGCGTCCTCAATAACGGAAAAGAGTTTCGGGAATTAGTTTCGAACACGCCCGTCACCATTGAGGAATGGCGAAAACAGCGCGAGATAAATCGCGCCGCCGACATGTCAAATACCCTCACGCTTGGTTTTTCGACATTCTTCCTCAATCGGACAAATCGATCCGGCGTGGTTAAGAGCGGTGGCGTTATAGGAGGCCTGGAACAGGATGGTCCCTATAAGATCGATTGCCGCTTCAACCGAGAAGACCTCGCACGCAGGCTGAAGCGGATAGAATCTTATTCGGATCGAATTCACCTTACGGGGTTGGATGCCCGCAAATTCCTGAGTCGCTGCCAAAAGACCCTACCAGAAAAATCGTTGCTGTTTGCTGACCCTCCCTATTTTCACAAAGGCGCAGCTCTCTACACAAGCTTCTACAAAGCGCAGGACCACGAGAAGGTAGCAAGCTCCATTACCGGTCTGGAACTCCCTTGGGTCGTAACTTATGATGATATCCCGGAAATTCGTTCGATTTATCGCGGCTATCGACAATACAGCTTCGACATCAGCTACTCCGTTCAAGAGAAGCGAGTTGGAACCGAGTTGTTCATCGCCTCCAAAGGCATGAAGGTGCCGGAGAGCCTGAGACAGCGCCTCGTTCAGAAGCCGCAGTACCGGGCGGCGGCTTAGGCCGCAGGCGCGCGCCTACTCCGTTCCTTCGAGGATGCGATAGACGGAAGCGCGCCCGATGCCGAGGCGCTTGGCAATGTCAGTCGGCCGGACACCCTCGGCCTTGAGCTTCAGGACGTCCGCCGCCTGCCGCCGAGCCGTAGGGGCGCGGCCCTGATACTTCCCCTCCGCCTTCGCCTTCGCGACCCCTTCCCGCTGGCGCTCCAGCATGAGGCCGCGTTCAAACTCGGCCACTGCCCCCAGCATGGTCAGCATGAGCTTCCCGGTCGGGGTCCGTGTATCGACTTCCTGGCCGCCCATCGAGATGACGCGGAGGGCCACGTCCTTGGCCTCCAGGCGGGCCACGATGGACAGGAGGTCCGCGACGCTGCGGGCCAGCCGATCGGGCTTCGTCACAACCAGGGTGTCACCCTCCCGGACGTAGTCCAGGGCCGCCTCAAGCTGCGCCCGCTTGGCGACCGAGGAGACGCGCTCGGCGAAGGTCTTGGTGCAGCCGGCGGCCCGAAGGTCTCGTTCCTGCGCCTCCAGCCCGGCCTCTTGCTCGACCGTGGAAGTCCGCGCGTACCCGATCTGCATGCCCATCCGAGCCCCCATTTGTCTCATTAGACTCTTTAAGTATGAGAGGCGAATGACCCAAAAGACAATACCCTATTTATGTGAGACGTTTTGATTGGGGTCCAAGGGTGACTCACTAGGGCAAGGTCCAATGAGACAGCCCTCGTGGCGAACCTCTGCCCGCGACCATTCGGGGGTCGCGTATCTCTGGACACGTAGGGCGGCGCTTGGCAGGCTCACGACATCGAGAGCGGAGCGAAGCGTTGGCCCAGAGAAGGCTACCCTTGATCGCGGGCGCGATCTCGCTGGTCGTCGGCCCAGCCGTGCACTTGGGACCACATGACGCATTGGCCCAGTCAGCGTCACCACAGCGCCCCCCTGCTGCCCGGCGCGGTGCGCCTGCTCAGCCGGCGCCGCCGCAAAGCAGTCCTCCGATTGAGAGCCCGTCGGTACGGGTAACGGATGACCCATTCCGCCCGACCGTGTCCTACGCGGTGAGGCCTTCTGCCGACATCGGCACGATGGACGATGCCGTGGCGGGCCGTAGCCCGTTCTCGTCAGCCAGTATCGGCGCCACCCGAACGAGAGCGTCGGGTGAGGTCCAATACTCCTCCTTCGTCATCGTCACCCATTCTTCGCTGATATGGGCAAACTTCACTGAGGCCCGCGACGCGGCAGCACAAATCCTCCCGCTGGCCCGGATTTTCAACGACGTGAATTGTTCTGGCGGCCGGCGGTGCACCTACCTGGAGTCGGTGCGAGTAGCGCTCGACGAGGCTGCCATCAGACGCGGTGCGGAGGGCAGAGGGCTCGACTTCAAGGTCTTTGGCCAGACGTTGGAGGTGACGATTAGCCTACCGGCGGAACACCTCAGGCTTCTCCTGGAGCGTCTTGCCACCGATCAGCCGGGCACGTCGGCTCCCCAGAACTGATCGCGCCGCATCGCTAGAACATCACTGGTGCTATCCGTCCTGGGTGGAGGAGCGCTCCCCCTCCGCCTCCAGCATGTCCTTCGAGGACATAGCCTTCCCGCACTCGATGTCGGCCGCGATCTCGGCGTCCAACTCAGGACTGCCCCGGACGATCAGGTCGAGGAAGTGCGAGAGCCGGCCCATGCCCTCGTTCACCTGGCGCTGGGCATCAGGGTTCATGCTGCGAACAGCCGCCGGATCAATCTCGGTGGGGTACGCACGATAGACGCCAGCCGCGCTCAGGAATCGCTGCCTCGACTCCTCGATTGCAAGCGCAGTCTTCAGGGCGTCTAGACGCTCCCTGAACGGGATGTGTGCGCCTAGCGTCGGCCCCAGCGCTTCCTCGATCAACCGGTCGAAAAACTCGTCGGTCTTCCCGCGAAGCAAAAGCGGGTCGGAGAACTTCCCCGCTGCGCGCATCCTGGCAGCGAGTTCCCCCCGCATGCGGATGACGGTTCGGCCCGACAGGCCCATGGCATCGGCGCACTGCTCGACGCTCAGGCCGCGCAACATGAGTCGATGCAGCATGGTCAGCCGATGCTCCTTGGCGGCCTCGGCTGCGGTCGTGGGGACTGGCTCTCTGGCGGGGCCATCAGGAGGTGGAGGAGGAGCCGGAAAGGCGACGGCCAGATCGAGAGGCCGCCTCTCCGCCACCGCTCGATTGATCTCGACGTCCAAGTCGTCACGCGGAGGCGCGGAAGCCGCCAGTGCCGCAATGCGGGGGTTGGCAGTGCGGTCACCGGCCGGGCGGCTCCTACGGCGCTGCGCGGAGGGGCTGGGACGGTCCTGGGCGGCTGACATGGAGATGTGTTCCTGGGAGGTGACAAACGGTGCCACTCGACCACCGCGCGAGCCCATGCAGGGCGCCGGCAGGTGATCGAGTGGCGGGGAACTTAGTTCGGGCGCTGACGCTGCTGCTCGGCGGCGTATGCGCGCGACAGCGCCGCTTCCGGGTTGACTGGGCAGCCGTGGGCGCGAAGATCGCGTTCAATGGTCACGACGAAGTAGGCCATCCGCCCAGCGAACGTGCCGGGCTCCCAGCCCATACCGGCATCGAGTTCCGTGTAGGACTTGCCAGTCAGCCATGCCTCGATGACGGCCATGAAGAACTCCGGATCACCGCCTGCCACGGGGGAACCCGCAGCGAGTTCTTCGGCTTCGGCCCGATCAAATCGCCCTTCGGCTTCGAGCGCGTCGCGCAACATGCGCGCGAAGACCGCGACCATCGCCTCTGCGCCTTCCGGCGTGATCCCGATGGTGTCGGCGATGGTCTCGTAGGTCTCGCCTGCGGCCCGGCGCGCGACCAGCACGGCCATGGCGAGAGCGTCTTCGCCGAATGGATTGACGGCGACAGGGTCAATCTGGGGTGCTGGGGTGGAGAGCATGACGGCCTTCCTCTGGTGATGATGCCGGGGGTGGGACGGGCGGCGGCGTCCACGGGGAAGGAGGCTAACCTTTCCTGGACGCCGCACGCGTGCCGGGTCGGTGACCCCGGCTCGCGCATCTCGTTCAGGCGATGCGACCGCGAAGACCAAACAGGCCTCGCGCGAGTTCGATCGGCAGAGCGCCCGCTTCATCACTCTTGGTGATCGGTGCATCAGCAGGCCTCTCGGCCGGCAGGCGCGTGACGGCCTGCCCGATGCGGCGGCCCATCTCAGCAGCCTTTGCCACCCGGTCAGCCTGGGCGGCGGCCCGGGCAGTCGGACGAAGACGCGTCGGCGCTCCCAGCGGATGCACCTCCTCGACCGCGCCCGCCGTGATCAGACGGGAGAGGCGCCCATCAGCGTCCTGCTTGGCGATCCTAAGAGACGCCGCGATTTCGCCGCTCGTCATCTGCACCGGGACCAGCGCCTCCGATTCATACCGCCGGGCGATGACGTTCATGGCTTCGAGGTCACCAAGCGCGAGGCGCCCGGACCAGCCCTGAACCTGCGGCTTCAGCGACGCGAGCCGCTGGGCGTCGGTGGTCTCGTTCTTCTGCCGCGCGTCGGCCTCAGCGGCGACAATGCCGGCGGTGAAGGAGGTCGCGCCGTTCGTGGTGCGAGGCATCGTTCAACCCTCCAGCACGGCAGCGGGACGGTGGCGGTGGCGGTGGCGGTAGCCCTGCGGGGCAGGACGGCCCCGACGCGGCGTCGGCGGGATCTGCACCCCGGTGTGTGCCGCAAGGGCCTCGCGGACCAGATGCCCGACCGAAATCGTCCGGCCCTCCTCAAGGCTCCGGCGGTGGGAGAGGGCAACGAGTTCCGCCCGGGCCGCAGCCGGGACGATAACTGCGAGTTGGACATGCTCGGCCATGGGATGGCTCCTTTGGTGTGCGTTCCCCATTAGTATAAGAATATTTTTATGCAGTATCAACGACGATATAAGGCCTAGAATTATTTGACAAAGAATCAGTGAGAGGAGATCAGGGCGGGAGTTTGCAACAGGTTGCAAGAAGTCCGTCTCGTCGATCTAGCCATCTGCCACCCATGATGCTACATATCCTCCAGGATTATCCTTGCCGGCGGCAAATCGGCTGCTTGCGCCTGCATCACCCCAGGGGCTGCCCTCCCGTGACAATCGCCGCCGACATGCCGGCCGAGAAGCCTCCGCTGACCGGCGGGGATCGTGCCCTGATGGCGCCTCGCCGGGCGCAGCGGTGGGGCGCGCAAGATGCGGACGAGCTTCAGCGGAAATACCAGGACGCCGTCTCGGCGGGGCAGCGACGAGCCGCCCGCACTTATCAGCGCATCCTCGGATTCTCGTTCGGCGTGAAAATCGCGGCGACGGACGAAGCGGCCAAGAAGCAGTGCCACCGACTGCCGGAGAAGATGAAGCCGCGCGACGTGGTCGAGGCCGCGTTCAGCTTGGACATGCGTCAGGTGCCGGACGAACCGGTGCGCCTCTACGCGCAACCGAAGGACAAGGGCGGGTGGCGCCCGATCCACGTCTACGGCGTCCAGAACCATGCCCGCCAGATCATCCTTGGATGGATGATCCAGCCGAGAGTCCAACTGGACCCGCGCCAGTTCGCCCTACAGGGTGGCGTGCCTGCGGCCATCGCGGCGGCGAAAGATCAAATCAACCACCACAATGCCCGTTGGGCGGTGGAGGTTGATTTCACCAACTGCTTCGGCACCATAGACCGGGAATGGGCGGTCAACCGCCTGCGCGGTCTGGGTGTGCCGGAACAGGTCACCAGGGCGACTGCGTTCCCTGATGATAACTACGTCCGGACGCCTACGAGTTCGGATTGGCTATGGAGTGATCGTTATCTCTCTCTACCAGGACCATTGACCTTACGCTCACAAGCTCGGTCGGGTGTGCCACAGGGCGCGGCCTGCTCCAGTCTCATCGCGGAAATCGCCATCAGCGACATCTTGTCCGCGCTACAGATCACCGACCAGGTGGTCGTGTATGCCGACAACGTCCTGCTGATGGCGCCGACGCGGCGAGAACTGGAGCGGCTAGCGGATACCCTGGGCTCTGCCGCTTTGCGGGGCTCGGCCGGCCGGTTTGCGTTGAAGCGGGGGAAGGTGCGCCGGGTGGATTGGGGCTTCGACTATCTTGGGCATCGCATACACAGCTACCGGGGCAAGGCTCATGTGGAACCGTCCCGCGCAGCCATGGAGGACTGCGCCAAGACGATCATGAAGCGCATGCGCGATGTGGTTCGAGGAAAGCCGCGCGCCCTTCGGCGTCTCCGATCATTCTGCCGGGGTTGGGCCGCCGCGTTCTCCATGTGGTCGCGTGTGGTCGAGAACATCCGAGGCGCGCTGTTCCGTGGAGCGATGCTGCTCGGCCGGGCAGCGGTCGACCGACTTCGGGACATCATGGCGTGTGCGACCAGAGCGGCAGGCACGGAGCAACATGCCGGCAGCCGCAGCTAGTCAGCTTGCGGGCGAAGGTGATCCAGGTCCAGCCCGGGATAGCTGATCTTGTTGAGGTGCCGAGCGAGTGTCGCGACGCTGAAGCCGGAGCCATAGTCCGCGCTCTGTCCAGGTGTAGCCCAGCCACCGAGGGCATCGACAACTTCACGCGGCACCCCCGCCTCCCGCAGCCGGTCGCGCCATCCGTGTCGGAACGAGTGGAACACGGCCCTGGGCGACGTCACGCTGGCCTTCGTCAGGAAACGCCCGAACCACTTGCTGAAGACATCCGCGTAGTTGCCCGACGCGGAGACTGGCAGTTCAGGGAACAGCTTCTGCTCTCCCGCCGCGCGCATCTTCTCGACGTGCGCAAGGAAGCCGAGGTCTACCAGGGAACTGTGGACCGGCACGACACGCTGCGACGTAACCGTCTTCAGCCGGGAGCCTTCGGCGTCGGCCTGGATCAGCAGGCGCGGAACCCCATCGGTCACTACGTCGGCAACGGCAAGCTGACACGCCTCGCCTAGGCGGAGCCCACCAAATAGCGCCAGCAACGGCGCCCAAAAGCGGCCCCGTCGAGGATGGTTCGGCCCCGGGTTGGCGTAGCCATTCCCGTCGTCCTGGCAGCCCGCGTAGAGCGGCGCGGAGAAGATCAGGCGCAATTCATCCTCGGTGAAAGGACGGCGACGACGCTCCACACCCGGAGATGCCGCCACCCCCTTCGTCGTGACACCGTTCAAGCCGCTGGCAGGATTGGTGGGCACCAGTTGCTCGCGAACCCCGTATGCGAAGGCACTGGACAGAAACTCCAGATGATTGATCACGCTGTTGGGATGCATCGGCGCAATGCCCTCGCGCTTCGCCTTCTCGGCTGCCTCTGGCGCCTTCAGCTTGGGCCACCGCTTCCCTGCATTGGGTGGAAGCGCCTGGAGAACGGCCTGCGCCTTGCGGCTGTCTTGCCGGGTGACCCTGGCGGCGGGGGTGTCCTCGCCTAGAACTTGCATCAGGACCCGTATGAATCCGTCGTATTTCAGCTTGGTCTTAGGTGCCATGCCGGCGCGCTCAGGGGCGCCCATGTAGGCTTGGAACAGCGCCCCGAGGGTCAGGCCGGGCGCCTGCGGCGCTGGGGGCGGATTGCCGATGGTCACGGGCAGGGCCGCGTCGTGCACCCGCTCTGGACGTCCGGAGAGCCGGTCCCGCTGGCGCTCCGCGCCCTCGACCAGCGCGCGCTGTGCCAGGGCCACGGAAACCCGCCTCACGTCACCCTGCGGCACAGCGAAGCCGTAGGTCTCCAGGATGCCGGGCAACAGGCGCTCCGCGATCCTCCGACCTTCCTCGCCAGCTAGATCGGCGACATCCCCGTTCAGGTGGCCGAGAGCGTCGTCTAGTTCTATGGGATCATCTGGAGTGGGGCGGGCAAGACGCTCCGCCTCCTGGCCATGGAACCAGCGCAGGACGCAGGCGCGGGCATCTTCCAGGGTGGCAGGGGTCAGCGTTGCGACCGGTCGCAAAGTTGCGCTCGCGATCCGCTTCCGGGCAGTCGCAAACAGGCGCTCGATTTTGGCCATCTCGGCAGGGTGCATCGCCTTGGCCTTGGCGTAGCTGACAGGTCCGTAGCTGATCCAGATTTCGCGCTTGCCGATCACCGGCCGGAGGTCGTCCGGGACCCTCCGTCGAAGCCCCCAGTTCCGATCCTTGCCCTTCGTAAGGCATGGCACTTTAGCCACTGCTTCCGGCCCCCGTTGTGTAGCAGTCCTACGGGGCGGCGGCATCTGAAAGGCTCTGATTTTCCTGCTTTTCTAGTCCACTCAGGTGGTTGCCAAGTGGGGCACGGAGAGGGTGGGATTCGAACCCACGGTAGGCTTGCACCTACTTCGGTTTTCGAGACCGACGCGATCGACCACTCTGCCACCTCTCCGCAGCGTGGGAGCCGCCGTATAGGCAAGCCGCGCGGCCCGTGCAACCACCCGCAGGCCGGATATTGACGCAGGCGGCCGGACGCCGCTATACGCCCCTCCTCCCGGCGGCGCCTCGGCGTCGCCGGCGGCCGTTCATGGCCGCCGTGCGCACGATGCTCCCCGGAACCCGATTCCAAGACCACCCGGCGCGAGCCGGAGCCCAGCACAGTCCGACGAAGGGCCGCATGACCTACGCAGTGATCCGCACCGGCGGGAAGCAGTACCGCGTCACCCCCGACGCCACGTTCATCGTGGAACGTCTGGAGGCTGAGCCCGGCAGCACCATCACCTTCCACGACGTCCTCGCCATCGGCGGCGAGGCCGGGCTGACCATCGGCGCGCCGACCGTGCCGGGTGCCACCGTCACCGCGACCGTCGTCGAGCACGACCGCGGCGACAAGGTGATCATCTTCAAGAAGCGCCGCCGCCAGAACAGCCGGCGCAAGAACGGCCATCGCCAGCACCAGACGGTGCTGAAGATCGCCGCCATCACCGCGGCCTGAGGCAAGGAGCGCAGCCATGGCACACAAGAAGGCAGGCGGTTCGTCCCGCAACGGCCGCGACTCCGAAGGCAAGCGCCTTGGCGTGAAGCTGTTCGGCGGCCAGGTCGTGAAGGCCGGCAACATCATCGTGACCCAACGCGGCACCAAGATGATCCCGGGCACCAACGTCTATGCCGGCCGCCAGCACAGCCTGCACGCCTCCGTCGACGGAAGGGTGAAGTTCATCCGCCGCGCCGAAGGCCGCGTGCACGTGACGGTGGAGCCGGTGCCGCAGGCCGCCGAGTAAGCGCGCGCCCCCGGACCGAGCTTTCGCACGGGGGCCTTTCGGCCCCCGTTTGCATTTCGCCGCCCCACCTTCCGCGCGGCGTGGAACCCACCCCGATGAAGTTTCTCGACGAAGCCAAGGTCTTTGTGAAAGCCGGTGACGGCGGCGACGGCGTCGTCGCCTTCCGGCGCGAGAAATACATCGAGTTCGGCGGGCCGGATGGCGGCAATGGCGGCCGCGGCGGCGATGTCATCATCGAAGCGGTCGAAGGCCTCAACACCCTCATCGACTACCGCTACGCCCAGCATTTCAAGGCCCGCAAGGGCGGCAATGGCGCGGGGTCGGACCGTACCGGCGCGGCGTCCGATGACGTCATCCTCAAGGTTCCCGTCGGCACCCAGATCCTGGGCGAGGACAAGGAGACGCTGCTGGCCGACCTCGACGCCCCCGGCAAGCGCACGGTGATCGTGACCGGCGGCGACGGCGGCCATGGCAACGCCCATTTCAAGACCAGCACCAATCGCGCGCCCCGCCGCGCGGACAAGGGCTGGCCGGGCGAGGAACGCTGGATCTGGCTGCGGCTGAAGCTGATCGCCGATGCCGGCCTGGTCGGCCTGCCCAATGCCGGCAAATCGACCTTCCTCGCCGCCGCCTCCGCCGCGCGCCCGAAGATCGCCGACTACCCCTTCACCACGCTGCATCCGCAGCTCGGCGTCGTGCGCCTGAGCCATGCGGAGGAATTCGTCCTCGCCGACATCCCCGGCCTGATCGAGGGTGCGGCGGAGGGTGCCGGCCTCGGCACCCGCTTCCTCGGCCATGTCGAGCGTTGCGCGGTGCTGCTGCACCTGATCGACGGCACCGCAGCCGACCCCGCCGATGCCTACCGCACGGTGCGGGAGGAGCTGGAGGCCTATGGCGGCGGCCTGTCCGACAAGCCCGAGATCGTGGCGTTGAACAAGCTCGACGCCATGACGCCGCAGGCCAAGGCGTCGCGGGTGAAGGCGCTGGAACGCGCGGTCGGCGGCCCGGTGCTGCTGATCAGCGGCGTGACCGGCGAGGGCGTACCGGCCGCGTTGCGCGCCCTGGCCGACAAGGTGGCCGCCGCGAGGGCGGCCGCATGACCACCCTGCCCTCGCTCGCCACCGCCCGGCGCATCGTCATCAAGATCGGTTCCGCGCTGCTGGTGGACGAAGCGACCGCCGCGCCCCGCGCCGCCTGGCTCGCCGGCGTCGCGGCGGATGTCGCGGCACTCCGCGCCCGCGGGGTGGAGGTGGTGCTGGTCTCCTCCGGCGCCATCGCGCTTGCCCGCCGGGTGCTCGGCCTCACGCGCCAGAAGCTGAAGCTCGAGGAGAAGCAGGCCGCCGCGGCGGTCGGGCAGATCCGCCTCGCCGGCGCCTGGGCGGAGGCGCTGGCCGCCCATGGCCTCAACGCCGCGCAGCTTTTGCTCACCTTGGAGGACAGCGAGGATCGCCGCCGCTACCTGAATGCGCGGGAGACGATCGGCACCTTGCTCGCGCTCGGCTGCATCCCCGTGATCAACGAGAACGACACGGTCGCGACGACCGAGATCCGCTTCGGCGACAATGACCGGCTGGCGGCGCGGGTCGCTGCCATGATCTCGGCCGATGCGCTGGTGCTGCTGTCCGACATTGACGGCCTCTACACCGCCGATCCCCGCCGCGATCCGGAGGCCCGCCATCTGCCGGTGGTGGAGCGGCTGACGCCCGAGATCACGGCCATGGGTGGCGAACCGCCGCCCGGCTATTCCTCCGGCGGCATGCGCACCAAGCTGATCGCGGCCGAGGTCGCGACGGCGGCCGGCTGCGCGATGGCGATCGCGCTCGGCAAGCCCGAGCGGCCGCTGCAGGCGTTGGAACAGGGCGCGCGCTGCACCTGGTTCCTGGGCGCCGAGGAAGGCCGTTCCGCCCGCAAGCGCTGGATCGGCGGCAGCATGGCGCCGCTCGGCGTGCTGGTGGTCGATGCCGGCGCCGCGCGGGCGCTGGCACGCGGATCCTCCCTGCTGCCGGCCGGCGTCCGGCGCGTGGACGGCGCCTTCCACCGCGGGGACCCGGTCTCGATCCGAGACGAGACGGGGGCGGAGCTGGCGCGCGGCCTGGTCGCCTATGATGCGGCCGATGCCGCCCGCATCGCCGGGCACCGCAGCGAGGCGCTGGAAGCGATCCTCGGCTGGCGCGGCCGCGACGAGATGGTGCACCGTGACGATCTGGTGGTGCGCCCGGGCTGAGCCCGGCCTTCCGGCGTGGGTCCCGCCGGAGTAGTGGATAGGCCGCCTCGAAGGGCCATATGGGGCGCAGGAGAAGTGCCGTGACGATCGTCGATGGGGATGTCGCCGCCAGCTTGAATGTTGCCGCGCGGGATGCGCGCGCGGCATCCGCCCAGCTCGCCGCCGCCCCGCGCCCCCTGAAGGACCGCGCCCTCCTCGCCGCCGCCGCCGCGCTGCGCGCTTCTGCCCCCGATATCCTGGCCGCGAATGGCGAGGACCTTGCCGCCGCGACCGGCCTCTCCGCCGCCTTCCAGGACCGGCTGACCCTGACGCCCGCCCGCGTCGAGGCAATGGCCCAGGGGCTGGAGGAGATCGCGGCCCTGCCCGATCCGGTCGGCCGCACGCTCGCCGAATGGACGCGGCCGAACGGCCTCGTGATCCGCCGCGTCGCGCAGCCGATCGGCGTCATCGGCATGGTGTTCGAAAGCCGCCCCAATGTCGGCGCCGATGCCGCGGGGCTCTGCCTGAAATCCGGCAATGCGGTGATCCTGCGCGGCGGCTCCGACAGCGCGCGCAGCTCGGCCGCCATCAACGCCGCCATGGTCGCCGGCCTCCGCGAGGCCGGCCTGTCGGAGGCCGCGGTGCAGATCGCGCCGACTTCCGACCGCGCCTTCGTCGGCGCCATGCTGCGCGCGGCAGGGCTGATCGACCTGATCATCCCGCGCGGCGGCAAATCGCTGGTGACTCGGGTGCAGGATGAATCCCGCGTGCCGGTGCTGGCCCACGCCGAAGGGCTTTGCCACACCTACATCCACGCCGCCGCCGACCACGCGATGGCGCGCGCAATCCTGGCCAATGCCAAGATGCGCCGCACCGGCGTCTGCGGCGCGACGGAGACGCTGCTGATCGATGCCGCGATCGCGCCCACGCTGCTGCCGGCGCTGGTCGACGACCTCACTGCCCTCGGCTGCCGCTTCCGTGCCGATGCCCGCGCACGCGCGATCCGGCCCGAGCTGCCGGCCGCGAATGACGAGGATTTCTCGACGGAGTGGCTGGATTCCGTGCTCTCGATCGCCGTCGTCGACGGCGTCGATGCCGCGCTGGCCCATACCCGTCGCCACGGCTCCGAGCATACCGAGGCGATCGTGACCGAGGATGCGGAGGCCGCGGCGCGCTTCCTGAACGGCCTCTCCTCCGCGGTCGGGCTCTGGAACGCGTCGACGCAGTTCTGCGATGGCGGCGAGTTCGGCTTCGGCGCGGAGATCGGCATCGCCACCGGCCGCATGCATGCGCGTGGCCCGGTCGGGCTGGAGCAGCTCTGCACCTATCGCTACCAGGTGATCGGCACCGGCCAGATCAGGCCCTGACAGCTGGCAGTTTGTGAGCGAGCAGATTCACGCCTCCGGGCCTCCGCCCTGTGGCGATCTGCTCTGGGAAAAGGTCCAGGACCATGCGGCGGATCGTGATCTTGGCGATGCTGGCGGCGCTGGCGACGGCGCCGGCGCACGCCGCCTGTCCGGATCTCGCCGCCATCGCCCGCTTCGCCCAGGCGATCCTGGAACGTCGCTCGCCGCCGCCCTTCGCCAACCTGACGCCGGAGGACGGCGCCTGCGTGCAGCAGCAGCTCGTCGCGACCTTCGCGCAGCCGATGGGCGATGTGGTCGGCTGGAAGCTCGGGCTCACCAGCCCCGCCATCCAGCAGCGCTTCGGCATCGACCGGCCGCTGCGCGGCGCGATCTTCTTCGGCACCTTGCGCGCCCCGTCCGGCAGCGAGATCGATGCCGGCTTCGGCGCCGTGCCGGTGGTGGAAGCCGACCTCGTGGTCCGCATCGGCCGCGAAGGGGTGGAGAGCGCGGGCGACGACCATGTCGCGATCCTGCGTCACATCGACCAGGTGATCCCCTTCATCGAGCTGGCGGACCTGGTTTATGCGCCCGATCACCGGCCGAGCATCGGCGACCTGCTCGCGATCAATGTCGGCGCCCGGCTCGGCGTCGTGGGCCAGCCGATCCCGGTCGAGGCGAGCCCCGGCTTCGCCGCCCGGCTCGGCGCCATGCAGGTGGCGCTGAGCGAAGGCGGGCGGGAGGTGTCGCGGGCGCCGGGCAGCGCGATCCTGGGGCATCCCTTGAATGCCGTCGCCTGGCTGGCACGCGACCTGGCGCGGGAGGGGCGGCCGCTGCGCGCCGGGGAGTATATCTCCCTCGGCAGCCTCTCGGCGCCGCAGCCGGCGCGGGCTGGGCAGGAATGGCAGCTTGCCTATCACGGGCTGCTGGACGGCGCGGCGCCCGCGGTCACGGTGCGGCTGCGCTGATGGGGAGACCCGGGGCCTGGGGCGACCGCCGGCGGGCGCGGATCGGCCTGCTTGGCGGCAGCTTCAACCCGGCTCATGCCGGGCACGCGCATGTGGCGGGGCGGGCGCTGGCGGCGCTCGGGCTGGACCAGGTCTGGCTGATGGTCTCGCCGGGGAACCCGTTGAAGCCGCGCACCGGCATGGCGCCGCTGGCCGACCGGCTGGCCTCCGCCCGCGCCATCGCGTGCGGGGCGCGGCTGGTCGCGACCGACATCGAGCGGCCGCTCGGCACCCGCTACACCGCCGACACCCTGGAAGCGCTGCACCGGCGCTTCCCGCGCGCGGAATTCGTGCTGATCCTCGGCGCCGACAACCTGGTGCAGTTCCCGCGCTGGGGGCGCTGGCGGCAGATCGCGCAGGACACCCCGATCGCGGTGCTGCCGCGCCCGGGCTTCACCCGCAAGGCGCTGCACGGGCAGGCGGCGGCGGTGCTGGCGCGGCACCGGCGGCATCCGCGCGCCCTGCTGGCCGGGGGCGCCAAGGGCCATGCCCCCTGGTGCCTGATTCCGGCCCGCGAGATGGCGCTGAGCGCCACCGCGATCCGGCAATCGGGTCTTGGGGGTGGCATCCTGCCGCGCGCTGCGGCATGAGAAGCCTTGAGAGCCTGTTTGAGCGAGGCCGCGGGTCGGCCTCTCGGGTCTTTTCCGCCCCTGCCGCGCCGGCCTCCTCGCCGATGCGGCCAGCATCGGCTACATCGGCCGCCACGCCGGGGACGAACACCTCCTCGCCAGCCTTCCGCCACCCCATTCTCGAATAGACCGTCATGATCGACAGGAGGCTTCCATAGCCCGCACGCCCAAGGCCAGCCCGCCCACGACCGGCGACGCGGAGATCCCGCGCCCGAAGCCGGCGCCGAAGCGCGCCCCGAAGGCGGAAGCGGCGACGAAGAAGCCGGCAACGGCCAAAGCCGCGAAGCCCGCCGCGACGCGCAAGGCTGCAACGCCCAAGGCGCCGACCGCGGCCGAGAAGAAGTCAGCGGCGCCGCGGCCCTCGACGCGGGTCACCGCGACGCCGAAGACGCGCGGCACCGCGGCGGCGAAGGCCCCGGCCGGGAAGACGGCTGCCGCGAAGGCCCCTGCCGCCGCCAAGGCCCCGGCAGCGCCGCGCCCGACCCGCCGCACCCGCCCACCCAAGGTCACGCCGGACCGGCTGGCGCAACTGGTCGAAGCCGCCCGCAAGAGCCTGGAGGACGACAAGGCTGAGGATGTCCTGGTCCTCGACGTCACCGGCCGCGCCGACTACGCGGACCGGCTGATTATCGCGACCGGCCTCGTCGACCGCCAGATCCAGGCCATGGCGACCCATGTGGTCGAGGCGCTGGAATTGGCCGGGCTGCCGCTGCGCCGCGACGCCGTTCAGGCCTCGCCCGACTGGGTGCTGATCGACGCGCTCGACCTCGTGATCCACCTGTTCAAGCCGGAGGCGCGGGCCCTCTATGGGCTGGAGCGGATGTGGGGCCCGGACAGCCCCTCGCCCGAAGCGGGAAGCTGATCGAGCGCCCTCAGGCGCCGGGCGCGGCCTCCGGCCGGTTGGTTCGCCGGACATCCGGTGGCCCGCTCGCATGAAACCGGCCCGCCTGATCGCGGTCGGCCGGCTGCGTGCCGGACCCGAAGCCGAGCTCTTCGCCCAGTACAATGCCCGGCTGCGGCCGCCGCTCGCGGTCACCGAGATCCCCGAGGCCCGCGGCAGCGCCGCGGAAGTCCGCCGGCGAGAGGGCGAGGCGATCCTCGCCGCGCTGCCCGAAGCCACGCTGGCGGTGGCGCTCGATCTCGGCGGCGCGGCGCCGGACAGCGAAGGCTTCGCCCGGCTGCTGACCCGCTGGCAGGAGAGCGGGCGCCCGCTGGCCTTCCTCATCGGCGGCGCCGAGGGGCTGGACCCCGCCGTGCTGGCCAGCGCCGAGGCGAAGCTGGCGCTCGGCCCGATGACCTGGCCGCATTTCCTGGTGCGCGGCATGCTGGCCGAGCAGCTCTACCGCGCCCAGGCGATTCGGGATGGCCATCCCTACCACCGCGCCTGGCGGCCGTGACGCAGAAAGAAGAAAGATCCGAACTTGCCGCGTGCAGACACTGTCGTCCGGATGATCCGCCCCCACTGCCTGGCTGTCGCGATGACATTTTTGCTGGCGGCCGCGATGCCGACCGGCGCGCAGCCGGCGGCCACCGTCGAGCAGCGCGCGACGCTCTGCTCGGCCGCGGATGCCCCGGCCGGCCCTCGGCTCGCGATCACCATCACCAATGCGCGCAATGCCATGGGCGAGGTCGTTGTCACGCTCTACGGCGCCGACCCGCGAGCCTTCCTGGAACAGCGCATCGCGCTCGCGGAGGTACCGATCCAGGGCAATGCGGCGCAGGTCTGCTTCGCGCTCTCGACGCCGGGAGACTATGCGGTCTCGGTGTTTCACGACGAGAACAACGACCACATCCTCAACCGCACTTTGCTCGGGCTGCCTGAGGAGGGCTTCGGCTTCTCCAACGACGCGCCGGTGCGGCTGGGCCCGCCATCCTTCCGTGCCGCACGCGTCGCCGTCCCTCCGAGCGGAGGCGGGATCGCCATCAGGCTGCGGTACTTCTGAGCCGCCGCACGCGCGGACGCAGCGACGCGCGGCTTTTTTTCGGCCTCCCGGAATAAATCGGCGCTGCCGGCATCTTACTCCTTGCCCGGCAATTCCCGGCCGGGCGATGCCCGGCAGGAGCGCTGATGACCCAAGGCCCCATTCCTTCACCGTCGCGGCGCGACCTGCTCGGCCTGGCAGCCGCCGCCGGCGCGAACCTCGCGGTCCGGCCGGCCGCAGCGCAAGCGCCGGCGACGGCCAGCGGGCCGGGCCTCGGCGACGGCGTCTGGATCTGCTGCGAGGACAGCAACACGCTGGTGGTCGTCGATCCGGCCCGGCTCACGGTCGCGACCACCGTCAACCTGACCTCCTTCGACGAGGATCCGCGCCCGCCCTTCCGCTTCGTCACCGGCGGCATCGTGCCGACGCATGGCGCCATGGTGCAGAAGCCGCTCTATCATGGTGCCATCTCCATCCACGGTGCGGTCCCAAGCCCGGATTCGACCCTGGTCGCGACCACGGGGCGCGGCACCAGCAACCTCTACCTGGTGGACACCGCGACCCGCCGCGTGGTCGGCAATCGGCCGAACCCGCAGGCCTCGGACCAGACCAGCGCGGAACGGCTGACCAGCGGCATCTTCCTCGGCCGGGAGCCGCATGAGCCGACCTTCACCCGCAACGGACGCGAGCTCTGGGTGACGGTGCGCGGCGAGGACCGCATCGCCGTCCTCGATCTGGGCAAGGCCGGGGAGGAAGCCGCCGGCGCCCGGCCGGGCCATGCCATTCGTGGCTTCGTCGATACATTGCCGGGCCCGGCGCATGCCTGGTTTTCCGCCGATGGGCGCCGCGCCGCGGTGATCAGCCAGAAAGCGCCGCTGATCGACCTCTTCGACGTCGCCTATGACGCAGACGGTTTCAGCACCGCGCGCCGCGTCGCGCGCCTCGACATCCGCGCCCAGGATCGCTTCGGCTTCAGCCCCTTTCTGAAGCTGACGCCCGACGGGCGGGAGTTCTGGATCAGCCACAAGCTCGCCGATGCGGTCTCTGTGCTGCCGGCCGAGGGCCAGGCGATCACGGAGACGATCGCACTCGGGCAGCAGGCGCGGCCGAACCATGTCGAATTCGTGGAGAACGCGCAGGGCCGCGCCGCCTATGTCAGTCTGGCGCGCGTCGATGACGGCGCCGGTCCGGGCGGCGTCGCGTCGTCGAAGCTCGCGATCATCGACCGTGCGGCGCCGCCCGGGCAGCGCCGCGTCGTCGCCGAAGTCGCGACCGGCGGGCGGGAGGCGCATGGGCTCTGGGTCGATCCGGCCGGGACGCGCCTCTTCGTCGCGCATGAGCAGGACGAGCTGCCGGGGACGCCGGATGCCGGGCAGACGCTCTGCACCGTGCTCGACGTGGCGGACCCTTTCCGGCCGCGCTTCATCGACCGCATCGCCTTCGGCGATCTGGCGCTGCCCTCCGGCGGGCTCCGCAACAAGAAGGGGATCAACCTGGTCTTCATCCGCCCTGGTGCGCGGAGCGTCACTGCGTGACGATGGATCATGCCCATCACGACGCGGAGACCAGCGTCGCTGCCTGGACGGCAAGCGGCGATCCCTTCGCGCGCGCCATGGCGGAAGCGATGGCACGGATGATGGCCGCCATGCATGGGGCGCCGCCGAGCGGCGATCCGGACAAGGATTTCCTCGCCATGATGGCGCCGCACCATCAGGGTGCGATCGAGATGGCGCGCCTGCTGCTGCTGCACGGCCGCGACCCGCTGACGCGACAATTGGCGGAGGAGATCATCGCCGGCCAGACGATCGAGGTGCAGGCGATGCAGGCGCGGCTCGCGGCGCTCAGCACCGGGGCAGAGGAATATCCAATGCTCGGCGGCACACGCGGAGCGGCGCCGCCGTGATGCGCGGGCGGGAGCGCGCGCTGGCGGCACTGATCGAGCCGCATATCCCGGCGCTCCGCCGCTTCGCCTGGGCGCTGCTGCGCGACACCGCCGCGGCCGATGACCTGGTGCAGGATTGTCTGGAGCGGGCGATCTCGCGCTGGCATCTGCGCCGGCCGGAGCGGGATGCGAAGCCCTGGCTGTTCGCGATCCTGCACAACCTCCATCGCAGCGGGCGCCGCAGCGCGGCCCGCCGTGGCGCCATGCTGTCGCTGGATGAGCGCGGGCTCGCGGATGCCGTCGCCGATCCGGCGGCGGCGGATGCGGCCGAGCAGCGCCTGATCTGGCGCGACGCATTGGCCGCACTCGATTCCTTGTCAGAAGAGCAGCGTGTGGTGCTGCTGCTGATCGGCGTCGAGGATTTCTCCTATGAAGCCGCGGCACGGCTGTTGGACGTGCCGATCGGCACGGTGATGTCGCGTCTTTCTCGCGGCAGGGAACGCTTGCGTCGCCTGCTCGACGGGGAGGAGGCTGCGGACGCCGGCAGGGCCATGCTCAGGAGGGTGAAGTGATGGCCGCGGGCGATGCCATGCCGGTCGGCGAGGATGACCTGCAGGCCTGGGTCGATGGACGCCTGCCCCCGGAACGGCGGACGGCGGTCGATGCCTGGCTGGCCGCGAACCCGGTGGCGGCGGCACGCTTCCGCGCCATGGCGGCGCAGCGGGAGATGCTGCGCGACGCGCTGCGCCCGCACCACGACGCGCCAATGCCGGCGCGGCTGCGCGTGGCCAATCTGCTGGCGGCACGGCGCGAGGCGCAGGGACGCGGGCAACGCCGCATCGCCGCGGCGGCGGCCTGGCTGGTCCTGGGCGGCGTTCTGGGCTGGGCGGGCAATGCCCTGCTGCCGCAGCGCGAGCGGCCGATGGTGACGGAAGCGCTGGCCGCCCATGCCGTCTTCGCCGCCGATGCCGGGCGTCCGGTCGAGATCTCGGTGGCGCAGGAGGCGCAGATGCTGCGCTGGCTGTCGGACCGCCTCGGCCGGCCGCTGGTGGTGCCCGAGCTCGGGCCGGCCGGCTATCGCCTGATGGGCGGGCGGCTGCTGGCCGGCGCCACCGGAGATCCGGCCGCACAGCTCATGTACGAAGGTCCGCGCGGTGCGCGCCTGACGCTCTATCTCCGCGCCGACCGCGCCGGCGGTGCCGGCGCGGAATTCCGCTATGCGGAGGGCACGACGAACAGCGTCACGGCCTTTTGGTGGGTCGATCGCGGCTTCGGCTACGCCGTCGCGGCCGAAGGCCTCAATCGTGCGGCACTGCTGCACCTGGCAGAAGCCGTGCACCGGCAGGTGGCTGGCGCACCGCGCCCCGATCCCGGGCTCTGAACGCCCGCTCAGGTTCAGAGGAAGCCGACCGGGTCCACGTCCACCTGCACGCGCACCGCGTTCGGCACGGTGACGCGCGCCAGCCATTCGCGCAGCAGCGGCTGCACCGCGATGTCGCGCCGCGTCTTCAGCAGCAGGCGGCGCCGGTGCCGGCCGCGCAGCAGCGCCAGCGGCGCCGGTGCGGGGCCCAGCACCTGCACGCCATCGCCATGCGGCGCCGCGGCGCCGAGATCGCGCGCGGTGCGGTCGGCGGCGCGTTCCTCCTCGCTGCTCACGATCAGCGCCGCGAGACGGCCGAAGGGTGGCCAATGCCCGGGCCGGCGCTGCGCGGATTCGGCCCGCATGAAGCCATCGAGGTCGCCCGAGACCAGCGCCTGCATCACCGGATGCTCGGGGCTGAAGCTCTGCAACAGCACGCTGCCGCGGGCACTCTCCCGCCCCGCCCGCCCGGCGACCTGGTGCAGGAGCTGGATGGTGCGCTCGGCGGCGCGCAGGTCGCCACCGGCGAGCCCGAGATCGGCATCGACCACGCCGACCAGCGTCAAATGCGGGAAGTGCCAGCCCTTGGCCATGATCTGGGTGCCGATCAGCAGGTCGACCTCCCGCGCCGAGATCGCGCGTGCCGCCTCCGCCGCCGCGGCCGGGCCGGGGATGGTGTCGGACGCCATCACCAGCCGCCGCGCATCGGGCCAAAGCGCGATCGCCTCCTCCAGCACGCGCTCCACGCCCGGGCCGATCGGCACCAGGGAATGCGGCGCGTCGCATTTCGGGCAAGTCTCCGGCGGCGCTTCGCTGTGGCCGCAATGGTGGCATTGCAGGCGGCGCTGCGCGCGGTGCTCCACCAGCCAGGTGGAACAGTTCGGACACTGCATGCGATGGCCGCAGGTGCGACAGAGCGTCATCGGCGCATAGCCGCGGCGGTTGAGGAACAGCATCGCCTGTTCGCCGCGCGCGAAGGTCGCGGCCACCGCCTCGATCAAGGGCGGCGAGAGGAAGCGGCCGCGCTCCGGCGGGTGGCGGCGCAGGTCGAGCGCCGCGACATCAGGCATCGCGGCGCCGCCATGGCGTTGCGCCAGATGGACATGCGCATAACGCCCGGTCTCCGCATTGGTCAGCGTCTCGAGCGAGGGCGTCGCGGAGACCAGGATGCAGGACGCCGCTGCCAGGCGGGCGCGCACCACGGCCATGTCGCGCGCGTGGTAGACGACGCCCTCCTCCTGCTTGAAGGCGGTCTCGTGCTCCTCGTCGACGACGATCAGGCCGAGATCCGGAAAGGGCAGGAACAGCGCGGAGCGCGCGCCCACCAGCACCTTCGCTTCCCCTTCCGCCACGGCACGCCAGGTGACGCGGCGGGTGCGGGAGGTGAGCTCGGAATGCCAGAGCGCCGGCGCGACGCCGAAACGGGCGCGGAAGCGGTCGAGCCATTGCGCGGAGAGCGCGATCTCCGGCAGCAGCACCAGCGCCTGGCGGCCGGCGCGCAGCGCCTCGGCCACCGCCTCGAAATAGACCTCGGTCTTGCCGGAGCCGGTGACGCCCGTCAGCAAGGTTACCGCGAAGCCCCGCGCCGCGACGCTGGCGCGGAGCGTTTCGGCCGCCGCGCGCTGGTCTTCTGCCAGCGCCGGGCCGGGATGATCAGGGGCGGGGTAGGCGAAGGCGCGGCCGCGGGGCAGCGGCGCCGGCCGCAGGAAGCCGGCATCGGCGAGGCCGCGCACCACGCCGGCGGAGACGCCGGCGGCTTCCGCCAGCGCGGTCCCGGCCACCACCGCCCCGGGTGCCAGCAACGCCAGGACGCGCCGCCGCGACTCGGTCAGCCGGGCGGCTTCAGGTGGCTCCGCCAGGGTCCAGCCGGGCTGGAGGGGCTGCGGCTCCAGCGCGGAGGGGCTGCTGAGCGCCATACGCAGCACGGCGCCCGGCGGGCTCAGCGTATATTGCGCCACCCAATCGACGAAGCGGCGCAGGCTCCCGGTCATTGCGGGGGCGTCGAGGCGGCCCACGATGTCGCGCAGCTTGCGCTCCGGCAGGGCCGGATCGGCCGCCCCGTCCCAGACGACGCCGAGCTCCTCCCGCTTGCCGAGCGGCACCAGCACGATATCGCCCGGCACGACCTCGAGGCCGGCCGGCACGCGGTAGTCATAGGCATCGGCGAGGGGCAGCGGCAGCAGCACGCGCACCCGTGGTCTGGCATTCATCTCTCGCGACTTCCGCCGGGCATCTGCGATCGGCTATGCTGCTTCGCGAACAAAGGCGCAACAGTGCCGCGCCGCCCCCCGAGGATTCTGCGCATGAAGTTCTTCGTCGATACCGCCGATGTAGCCGAGATCCGCTCGCTCGCGGATACCGGGCTGCTCGACGGCGTGACCACCAACCCGAGCCTGATCGCCAAATCCGGTCGCGACATGAAGGAAGTGATCGCGGAGATCTGCGACATCACGCCGGGCCCGGTCTCGGCCGAGGTCACCGCGACGGACTTCGAGGGCATGCTGGCCGAAGGCCGATACCTCCGGAAGATCGCGGCGAATGTCTGCGTGAAGGTGCCGCTGACCGAAGCCGGTCTGAAGACCTGCAAGGCGCTGTCGGCCGAAGGCACGCCGGTGAACGTGACGCTCTGCTTCTCGGCGGCGCAGGCGCTGCTGGCGGCCAAGGCGGGGGCGACCTTCATCTCGCCCTTCGTCGGCCGGCTCGATGACATCGCCCAGGACGGCATGCTGCTGATCGCGGACATCGTGCAGATCTACCGCAACTATCCCGCGCTCACGACCGAGGTGCTGGTCGCCTCGATCCGCCATCCCGTGCATCTGGTGCAGTCGGCCAAGCTCGGCGCTCACGTCGCGACCCTGCCGCCGGCGGTGATCCGGTCGCTGATGAAGCATCCGCTGACCGACAAGGGCCTGGATGCCTTCCTGGCGGACTGGAAGAAGACCGGGCAGAGCATCCTCTGATGGATGATGGCCTCGAACACAGCGCCGCTGCGGTCGAGGCCTGGCTCCGGGCGCATCCGGATTTCCTGAGCGAGCGGCCGGAGCTCTACGCCGCGCTGACGCCGCCGCGCCGCGTGCACGGCCCGGTGCTGGCCGACCACATGGCCGCGATGCTGGCCGCCGAGCGCGCCCGCATGGCGGGTCTGGAAGCCGAAGTGGCGCGGGTGCTGGCGCATGGCCGCGCCAGTGACGGCTTCGCCGCGCGCATCGCCCGCGCCGTGCTGGCGCTGATGGGTGCGCGCGACGCGATCGAGGCGGTCACGCAGGAGCTGCCGGCCCTGCTCGGGCTCGAGAGCTGCACGCTTGCGGCGGAAGCGCCGCCGCGCCGCGGTGTCGTCACGCTGCCCGCCGGCACCGTGCAGCGCCTGATCGGGCCGGGGCGGGAAGCGCTGGTGCGCGCCGAACCGGCGGAGGTCGCGCTGCTGCATGCCGAGGCGGCGCCGCTGATCGCGCGCGATGCGCTGGCCCGGGTGCCGATCGCGGGCGGTGCGCCGATGCTGATCGCGCTCGGTGCGCGGGAGGCGGCGGTGCTGCCGGAAAGCCATGCGGCGCCGCAGCTCGCTTTCCTCGGCCGCGCCGTCGCAGTCGCCTTGGCGCGATGACAGGCGAGGCCGCCCTCGTCGCCTTCCTCGCCTGGATGGCCGAGGAGCGGCGCGCGAGCCCGCACACTATCGAGGCCTATCGCCGCGACATCGGCGAATTCCTCGCCTTCCTCATGAAGCACCTCGGCGAGGCGCCGGGCATCGCGGCGCTCGGCGCGCTACGGCCGGCCGATCTGCGCGGCTTCCTGGCGAGCCGCGCCAATGACGGGCTGGCACCCGCCTCCCGCGCGCGGGCGCTCGCGGCGGTGCGCGGCTTCCTGCGCTTCCTGACGCGGCGGCACGGCATGGCCGCGCTGCCGCT
>NZ_JAAGBB010000027.1 GCF_018129085.1 Plastoroseomonas hellenica | reverse complement strand
CCACGCCGTGCTCGCCGCCATCGCGGCGGCACCCGGCCGCCGGGCGCCCGATCTCGCCGCGCGGCTCGGCTGGCCGGCCGCCCCCTTCAAGATTGCGGTCCGGCACCTGAAGGCACTCGGGCTGACGGAGAGCCTCGATGTGGGGTATCGCTTGTCGGCGCGCGGCCGCGCATTCCTTTCGCACCCCGGTTAGGCTCCCGTGTCCCATAACAGCTTCGGCCATCTCTTCCGTGTCACCACCTGGGGCGAGAGCCATGGCCCGGCGATCGGCTGCGTCGTCGACGGCGTGCCGCCGCGGCTCGCGCTGACGGAAGCCGATATCCAGCCCTTCCTCGACCGCCGCCGTCCCGGGCAGTCGAAATTCGTCACCCAACGGCAAGAGCCCGATCAGGTCCGCATCCTCTCGGGCGTCTTCGAGGGGCTGACCACCGGCACCCCGATCGCGCTGGTGATCGAGAACCAGGACCAGAGGAGCAAGGATTACGGCGAGATCAAGGACCGCTTCCGCCCCGGCCATGCCGACCTGACCTATGAGCTGAAATACGGCATCCGCGACTACCGCGGCGGCGGCCGGTCGAGCGCGCGGGAGACCGCGATGCGGGTCGCGGCCGGCGCCATCGCCCGCCGGATGCTGGGCACCGAGGTCACGCTCCGCGGCGCGCTCGTGAACATCGGCGGCGATGCCGTGGACCGCGCCGCCTGGGACTGGGCGGAGGTCGAGCGCAACGAATTCTGGTGCCCTGATCCCGCCGCCGCCGCCCGCTGGGAAGCGAAGCTGCTGGAGGCGCGCAAGGCCGGCTCCTCGCTCGGCGCGGTCATCGAGATCGTCGCGGAAGGCGCGCCGCCCGGCCTCGGCGCGCCGGTCTACGGCAAGCTCGACGCCGAGCTCGCCGGCGCGCTGATGAGCATCAACGCGGTAAAGGGTGTCGAGATCGGCGAGGGCTTCTCGGCCGCCGCCCTCTCCGGCGAGGGCAATGCCGACGAGATGCGGATGGAGCCGGATGGTCGCGTCCGGTTCCTGTCGAACCATGCCGGCGGCATCCTCGGCGGCATCTCCACGGGACAGCCGATCGTCGCGCGATTCGCGGTGAAGCCCACCTCCTCCATTCTGGCGCCGCGGCGTGCGGTCGATAAGCACGGGCAGGAGGTGGAGGTGATGACCAAGGGCCGGCACGACCCCTGCGTCGGCATCCGCGCCGTGCCGGTGGGCGAGGCGATGGTCGCCTGCGTGCTGGCCGACCACCTGCTGCGCCACCGCGCCCAGAACCCGGATGCCCCCAGCCAGGCGCGCCTGCCCCGCAACTGAGGGGGCTGCGGGGCTTCTCCACCTCTGCCGCGCCAGCTTCCTCGCCGATGCCACCAGCATCGGCTGCGTCAGCCGACACGCCAGGGACGAAAATCCCTCGCCAGCCCTCCGACCGGCCATTCCGGCCCGGCACTGAGCAGGTGCAGCAGAGCGGCTTGACGCGATCCCGTTACGGCGGGAACATCCTTTCGCGACCCGGCGCCCCGCCCCGTCGCACCCGGCCCGATTCCTGGGCCCGGACAGTGCATCCACAGGTTGAACCGGCTTCGCCGCCGGAGTGGTCGGCCCCTGGCAGGGATCGGCACCCCGCCTGACGTGGCCTGACAGGATCGCGCGCCATGCCTTTCGACGATGCCACCTCCGACGTGGAGGGACTCGCCGGCTTTCTGGAGCTTTGCGAGCCCGGCGCCTTCACCGGTCGCATCGCGGAACTCACCCGCCGTGCCCAATCTGGCGCCCTGCAAGGGCGCGCGGCGCAGCAGCGGCATGCGCTGGAATTCGCGCTCGCCCGCCTGGCCGATCCCGCCGGCCAAGCCCGCGCGACCCCGCTCGAGCGCCGGATCGGCGGCCTGGCCCGCGACCTCGCGACGCTCGCCGAAAGCTTGCCGTCCCCGGTGCGGCAACGGCTGCGGGACCGGGTGGCCGCGGCGCTGGATGGGGAGGCGACGCTGGTGCCGGTCTTCCACCTGATGCGGACCGCTGCCCGGCACCGGGCCCGCGGCTTCGAGGTGCGCTTCGACGGGCTGGTGGACCGGACGCCGCATGACCTGACCATCAGCCGCGGCGATGTCGAGGCGGAAGTCGCCTGCGAGACCGCCTCCGCCGAGGATGGAAGGCCGCTGCACCGGGGCGACTGGTACGCGCTGGTCGACCGCATCAATCCGGAGTTGCAGACCTGGCTTGCCGCGCATCCGGGCCGCTATCTGCTGAAGATGACGCTGCCCGACGGCGTCGCCTCCCCGGACCAGCTCGCCGGGCTGCATCGGCGCATCAGTGCGCTGCTGAAGGATTCCCGGCGCCAGGACTCGAGCGCCGATGCGGTGTTGAAGCTCGATCCGCTGATCCTGGCGGGCGTCCAGGCGGCGGGCGCCGGGTTGCCGGCGCGGCTCCGCGCCCAGTTCGGGCCGGAGGCGCATCTGGCGGTGACGGCCGATGCCGGCGGTAAGGGCGTCTTCGTCATGGCGGCGCGCGCCGGCCAGGCCGACGAGGTCTCGGCGGCGCTCTGCCGGCGCATGGCTGCCGCGGTGCCCGAACGGCTCTCCGGCCGCAAGCCCGGCATCCTCGCGATGTTCCTCGACGACGTGGACCGCACGGAGTGGCGGACGTTGCGGGAGACGCTGGAGCTGGAAGGCGCGGCGCGGCGCTTCCTGACGGAGGCCGTCGCGAAGCCGGTCGTCGCCATCTCCTGCGCATCGCGCATGGAACTCTATGGTATGGCGGCGCCCGATGCCGCGCCGGAGGGCGAGCTGCGCTTCCGCAATCCGTTGCATCCGGCGGCAAAGAGCGCCGCGCTGGCGCCGGCAATCACGTCATCCGTGTGACCGGCCTCCCACAAAATCGTCAAGCAACCGGCACGCTCAAGCCATGTTCTCGGCGTGAACTCAGATCGTCGCCGAATCCCGGCACACCGCGTTGGAGGACTTCCCGGTCATGAGCCCGATGCTTTCGGAGCGCGAGCGTGAGTCGAAGCTCGCGGAGCTGGATCGCCTGCTGAACGACCCCGAAACCCATATGGACCCGCACCGCGTCTGGGCCCTGCTCGCCGAGGTCTCGACAACCAGACAGACCACCACGATCCGTCAGGCCTGAATGAAAATGAACACGGATCGGTCGTTTTGACCGATCCGAGGCCGTGAAGGCGGCCCGCCGCTGGAGCATGATCGCTCCAAGCCGGAGCGACCATGCTCCAGCCACTTTGTTCGACCGCGTGATTCACGCTTATCGGCGCTTCCACCTAAAGCGATCACGCTTTAGGGCGGCGAAGCCAAGGATGGCGGATGCCGTCCGCCCGGCGTCTGAGGGCCGGTCAAGTGCGTTCCGCGCCGATCAGGAATTCGCGATTGCCCTCGGGCCCGGTGATCGGGCTCTCGGTGATGCCGAGGACCCGCCATCCGGGAAGGCCAGACCACCAGTCGCGGATCATGGCGCAGACCGCGTCGTGCACGGCGGGATCGCGCACCACGCCGCCCTTGCCCACCTGACCCGGCCCCGCTTCGAATTGCGGCTTGATCAGCGCGCAGGCGAAGGCGCCGGGCGCCGCGAAGCCGAGCACCGCCGGCAGCACGGTGCGCAGCCCGATGAAGCTCGCGTCGCAGACCACGGCGCCGACCGGCTCCGGGACCTGCGTCGCGTCCAGGCGCCGCGCATTGACCCGTTCCAGCACCACCACGCGCGGATCGTTGCGCAGCTTCCAGGCGAGCTGCCCATGCCCGACATCGACCGCATAGACCCGCGCCGCGCCGTGGTGCAGCAACACATCGGTGAAGCCGCCGGTCGAGGCGCCGATGTCGAGCGCGACAACCCCCTCGGCCCGGAAGCCGAAATGCGCCAAGCCGTGGTCGAGCTTCAGCCCGCCGCGCGACACCCAGGGGTGCGGCTGTCCGCGCACCTCCAGCGCCAGGCCTTCGGGCAACGGCTGGCCCGGCTTGTCGATGCGCATCTCGCCGGAGAAGACCTTGCCGGCCAGGATCAGCGCCTGGGCGCGGGTGCGGCTCTCGGCGAGGCCACGCTCCACCAGCACCTGATCGGCGCGCTGCTTCGCGGCCATGCTCAAGCAATCGGCGGATGGGTCGCGAGCCAGTGCCGCGCGATATCGGCGCGGCGGCAGACCCAGACATCCGGATGCCGCGCGACATGGGCCAGGAAGCGCTTGAGCGCCGCGGCACGGCCGGGCCGCCCGACGATGCGGCAGTGCAGCCCGACCGACATCATCTTCGGCGCCCCGGCCCGCCCCTCGGCGAGCAGCGTGTCGAAGGCATCCGTCAGGTAGCGCTCGAACCCGTCGGGCGAGGAGAAGCCTGGCGGCACCGCATACTTCATGTCGTTGGCATCGAGCGTATAGGGGATGACGAGATGCGGCTTCCCCGCGGCGGTCACGTAGTGCGGCAGGTCGTCGTCATAGGCGTCGCTGTCGTAGAGGAAGCCGCCATGCTCGGCGACCAGGCGCCGGGTGCGCGGGCTGATGCGGCCGGTGTACCAGCCGACCGGGCGGCTGCCGGTCAGGCGCTCGATGGTCTCGACGCAGCGCGCGATCTCGGCGCGCTCCGTCGCTTCGTCGGTGTCGTGATAGTCGATCCAGCGCCAGGCATGGGAGGCGACCTCATGCCCGGCGGCCGCAAAGGCCCGTGCGACGGTCGGGTTCAGCTCCAGCGCGCGGCCGACGGCATAGATCGTCAGCGGAAAGCGGTGCTCCGCGAAGGTGCGCAGCACGCGCCAGACGCCGGCGCGGGCGCCATAGTCGAACTGGCTCTCGACCGTGCGGTTGCGCTCGCCGAGCACCGGGGCGCCGCCGGGGACCTCGTGCAGATAGAGCTCGCTGCCGGCATCGCCGTTCAGCACCGTATTCTCGCCGCCCTCCTCGTAATTCAGCACGCAGGAGAGGGCGAGCCTGGCGCCGTTCGGCCAGCGCGGGTCGGGCGGCGTCTCGCCATAGCCCAGGAAGTCGCGGGGGTAATCGGTGTCGCCGGCAAGGCGGTGGGGTTCGGTCATCCGAATCGGCGCCTCCTCAGCGCTCCGCATGGGCCGCGGCGGTTGCTGTCATCTGGCCGCGCTTTCCTTTCATCCCGGGGGTCGGGCAGGCTCAGCCCATGATGCGCGCGCTGGTCCCTTTCGGCCTAGCCCTCCTCGGCGCCTCTGCCGCGGCGCAGGAGCCGTGGAGCTTCCGCTGCCCGACCGCCGGCACCGTGGCGCGCTTCCAGCCCGGCCCCACGCTGCGCTACGAGGGCACCGGCGATGCCGCCGTGCTCTGCCGCATCGGCGGTCAGCGGACGCCCTGGGTGCTCGGCGTCGCAGGCAATGAGGACCCGGTCGGCCGGGCGATGCAGGAAACCCTGGCGGGTTTCTTTCCGGCGCGCCCTGGCGCCCGCGCCGGGCTGCCGCCCCGTGACCCCTCCGGCATCGGCGCCAGCGAGCTGACCCTTGCGGGCTTCGAAGCCGTCGAGGTCGCCGGCCAGTCCTACCAGGCGGCGTGGATCGACTTCTCCTATCGCCGGTCCGTCGACCGCACTCAGCGCTTCACGGCCTGGCTCGACCAAGCGACGGGGACCCTGCTGCGGATGATCTACGAGGATACCGAAGGCGCCAGGCGGGTCGATGCGCGCGCCGTCGCGATCGACCCGCCCTGAGGCGCGGCCCCGGGATCAAGCCGCGGCGGCCGCCTTCTCCGGCAGCCGTCGACGCCGCGCCGCCCAGGCCTGGTTGAGCGCGCTCTCCGGCTTCGCCACCAGCCGCTCGGCGATCAGCGCATCCGCCATGTGCGCGTCGCCCGCCCTGAGCGCCGCTTCGACCAGGGTCCAGGACAGGACGTCCCGCTGCGCATGGCTGCCGCCGAAGCGCTGGGCGACCGCGCGGAGCGGCAGCAGATGCGCGATGGCGGCGGCGCAGTCGCCACGCCCGAAGGCCTCGAAGCCGCGGCAGGCCGGCAGGCCGACATCGCGCGTCATCATGGCGTTGGTGCCGCCGCCGGCGGCCGCCCGCTCCAGCGTCCCGAGCAACGCGCGCTGGCTGTCGCGATCCCCGAGCCCGACGAAGGTCATCATCGCGTGCAGGTCGTTGAAGGCGTAGTGGCCATGCGCGATCCGGGCGCCCCAGCCTTTCGCCAGAAGCGACCAACGCGGGCCGACATCATGCCCGAGTGCCATCAGCCGCCAAAGCAGAGCGGAGCCATCCACCATCTCCAGCGCCTGGCCGAAGCCGCCGGCCGAGATCCGCTCGTCGAACAATGCGAGCGCGCCGGCGATGTCCCCCTGCTCGATCCGGAACAGCGCCAGGTGCCACCAATTGTGGAAGGCGAGCAGGTTGTCCGGCGCCCAGCCGGGCGAGGTCTGCTCCAGCCAGGCCGCCCCGTCGGCGGTGCGGCCGGTCATCTCCATGACATGGGCGACGGCGTGTACGGCCCAGCCGTCGCGCGGGTTGATCGCGACGCCTTCCCGCCCCGCGGCTTCCGCCTTGGCATATTCGCCGCATTCCTCGAGCCCGAAGGCATGCATGCCGAGCAGGAAGCCGTAGCCCGGCACCTGCCGGTCCCAGGCGGGCAGCACGCGCGTGATCCGGTCGCGCAGCATCAGGGACTGGCCGAGGTAGAAATCACCGAGCTGGGCGAGCTGGACCGCTAGCAGGTCGCGCGGGTGGTCGATGGCGATGCGGCCCCAGGCTTCCGTGGCGCCGGCGAAATCGCCTTCGGCCCAGAGCTGGGTGGCGGCGACATAGGCCCGTTCCCGCGCATTGCCGCGCGGCGCCAGCGCGCGGGCGGCGCCGAGCGATGCCTGAAGCTCCGCATCGAAGGCCTGGTCGGCGGCGGTCGCGATGATGCCGGCGCGGGCGGCATGGGCCATGACCATGTCCGGATGCTCGGCGATGACAGCGTCGAGCGCGGCGATCGGGTCGGCCTCATAGGCGTGGAATTTCAGGATGGCCCGCTCCAGCCCGCCGATCCCAGCGGCATCGGTCGCGGAAAGTGGGTTGCCCCATCGGTCGGTGGTCATGTCGTGATCTCCCGGCAGGCAGGCGGCAGAGGGGCCGCGATGGCGGGAGGCATGGCCGATCAGGGCACGGCCTCGCTAGCCGACGCGTGGTGTACTTCGCTCTGGAGTGAAGCTCCTCTGATATCAGTGCCTTGTCGGGCAGATTCCCGCTGTGTCCGAAAGCACTCGCCGGTCACTGTACCTCCGGTACAGTCGCCGCATGTCCAGCCTGCTCGCCACGCGCAAGGACAGCACCACCCGCGACCGCCTGCTGGATCTCGCCGAGACGGCGATCCTGCAGAAAAGCTTCGCCGCGACCTCGATCGAGGAACTGGTGGCTGGCGCGGAGATCTCGCGGAGCGGCTTCTTCTACCATTTCAAGGACAAGGGGCAGCTCGCGAAGGCCCTGCTGCTGCGCTACGTCGAGCGCGACCGAGCGATCCTGGACGACATCTTCGCGCGTGGCGATGCGCTGAACGACGATCCGCTGCACGGCTTCCTGGTGGGGTTGCGGCTCTTCGCGGAGATGACAGCGTCACTGCCGGAAGCCTATCCCGGCTGCTTGGTCGCCGCCATCTGCTACCAGGAGCAGCTCTTCGACCGGGAGATCCGTGCCATCAACCGCGATGCGGTGCTGGCCTGGCGGACCCGTTTCCGGGCGCGCTTCGACCGCATCGCCGCGCTCTATCCGCCACGCATCGAGGTCGATCTCGACGACCTCGCGGACATGGCCTCCGCCATCGTGGATGGCGGCATCACCTTGTCCAAGACGCTCCGCGAGCCGCTGCTGCTCTCCCGCCAGGTGACGCTCTATCGCGCCTTCATCCGCGCGGTGTTCCTGGGCGGCTGAGGAGCGCGGCAAGCGCGGCCGCGGGGCTGGTGAGCGGCAGGCCGCGCCGGCAGAGCGCCGCGGCGCCCGCCATCGACGCCTGGGCAAGCGCCACCGTCGCATAGCCTTCTGCAAAGCCGGCATCGGCCGCTTCGGCGACGCGCGCGTGGTAGCCGGGCAGGTCGCCGGCGCGGAAGGCGTCCCAGGCGTCCGGCACCAGCCGCATCTCGAAATCCGCGCCATGGACCGCGAAGAGCGCGCGGGTCGGCGCCTCCGTGGTGGCGACGGCGTAGAGCACCAGCCGCGGCCCGGGCGCCGTGGCAGTCGCTGCCGCCAGCGCGGCGTCGACCCGAAGCGCCAGGCCATCCGCCGAGGGGCCGAGGGTGGAGCAGGTCAGCAGCACCGCATCGGCTTCCGCGGCGAGCCCCGCCAGCAGGGCGCGGGTCTCGTCCCGGATCGCCGGCGTCAGGCCGCCGGCGCCTTCCGCCACCGACAGAAGATCGGCCCGCACCACATGGCGCAGGGATGCGCCAGGCGGGCGGGCCGCTTCGAAGACCGCCGCATTGCTGTCGACCGTGTGGAGACAGGCAATGCGGATAGTCATCGGTCTCTTGCTCAGTTCTTGGCTTTATCCACCAGCTGGTTCTTGCTGATCCAGGGCATCATGGCGCGGAGCTTCGCACCCACTTCCTCGATCGGATGCTCCGCGAGGCGGCGGCGGGTCGCCTTGAAGCTCGCCTGGTTCACCTTGTTCTCGAGCATCCAGTCGCGGGCGAACTTGCCGGACTGGATGTCGGTCAGCACGCGCTTCATCTCGGCCTTGGTCTCGGCGGTGATGATGCGCGGGCCGGTGACGTATTCGCCATATTCGGCCGTGTTGCTGATCGAGTAGTTCATGTTGGCGATGCCGCCCTCATAAATGAGGTCGACGATCAGCTTCACCTCGTGCAGGCACTCGAAATAGGCCATTTCCGGCGCGTAGCCGGCTTCGACCAGGGTCTCGAAGCCCGCCTTGATCAGCTCGACCAGGCCGCCGCAGAGCACGGTCTGCTCGCCGAACAGGTCGGTCTCGCACTCTTCCTTGAAGGTCGTCTCGATCACGCCGGAGCGGCCGCCGCCGATCGCCGACGCGTAGGAGAGCGCGATCTCCAGCGCATTGCCCGAGGGGTTCTGGTGCACGGCGACCAGGCAGGGCACGCCGCCGCCCTTCTGGTACTCGCCGCGGACGGTGTGGCCGGGTCCCTTCGGCGCGATCATGAAGACGTCGATGTCGCTGCGCGGGTCGAGCAGGTTGAAATGCACGTTGAGGCCATGCGCGAAGGCGAGTGCAGCACCTTCCTTCATGTTGGCGTGCAGGTGATCGCGATAGAGATCACCCTGGCCCTCGTCGGGCGTCAGCACCATGACGACATCGGCCCACTTCGCGGCCTCGGCCGGCGGCAGCACCTTGAAGCCGGCGGCTTCGGCCTTCTTCGCGGAAGCGCCCGGGCGCAGGCCGATGACGACATCCTTCACGCCGGAATCGCGCATGTTCATCGCATGCGCATGGCCTTGGCTGCCGAAGCCGATGACCGCGACCTTCTTGGCCTTGATCAGGTTCACATCCGCATCGCGGTCGTAGTAGACGCGCATCTCGCGCTCTCCTCTCTTGGTCTTATCGGAAGAAGGTCAGGCGTGCAGGCCGCGCGGCCCGCGGACGATCGCGACCGCGCCGGTGCGGCACACTTCCGCGAGGCCGAGCGGGCGCATCAGCGCGATGAAGGCATCGAGCTTGTCGGCATTGCCGGTCATCTCGAAGACGAAGCTCTCGGTCGTCGCGTCGACGACGCGGGCGCGGAAGGCTTCGGCGAGGCGCAGCGCCTCGATCCGCGCATCGCCCGCACCCACCACCTTGATCAGCGCCAGCTCCCGCGACAGATGCGGGCCTTCGCGCGTCAGGTCGCTCACCTTGTGCACCGGCACCAGGCGGTCGAGCTGCGCCTTGATCTGCTCGATCACCATCTCGGTCCCGCTGGTCACCACGGTGATGCGGGAGAGGCGCCGCTCCTCGTCGACGGGTGCCACCGTCAGGCTGTCGATGTTGTAGCCGCGGCCGGAGAACAGGCCGACGACGCGGGCCAGGATGCCGGCCTCGTTCTCGACCAGCACCGCGATGGTCGCGGTGCGCTGCATGGTGTCGCTCATGATCGTCGTGCCGGCCTCAGACCAGCACCTTCCCTTCGTCGGTGACGCCGGCGACGCCGCCCTCCTGCCCCGGCCCGAGGATCATCTCGTTATGCGCGGCGCCGGAGGGGATCATCGGGAAGCAATTCTCCTTCGGGTCGACCGCGATATCGGCGATGACCGGCTTGTCGATCGCGATCATCTCGCGGATCGCGCGGTCGAGGTCGGAGGCGTCGGTCACCCGCATGCCGACCGCGTGGAAGCTCTCGGCGAGCTTCACGAAATCGGGCAGCGCCGCGGAGTAGCTCTCCGAATAGCGGCCGCCATGCAGCAGCTCCTGCCACTGCCGCACCATGCCCATGTACTCGTTGTTCAGGATGAAGATCTTCACCGGCAGGCGATACTGCGCGAGGGTTCCCATCTCCTGGATGTTCATCAGGATCGAGGCCTCGCCGGCGATGTCGATCACCAGCGCATCGGGATGCGCGATCTGCACGCCGGTCGCGGCCGGCAGGCCGTAGCCCATGGTGCCGAGCCCGCCCGAGGTCATCCAGCGGTTCGGCTGCTGGAAACCGAAATACTGGGCGGCCCACATCTGGTGCTGGCCGACCTCCGTCGTGATGAAGGTCTCGCGCCCGGTCTCGCGGGTGATCTCATAGAGCCGCTTCACCGCGTGCTGCGGCTTGATGATCTTGCCTTCCTGGCGGTAGCGCAGGCAGTCCTTGGCGCGCCAGGCATCGATCTGCCGCCACCATTCGGTGATCGCCGGCTTGTCCTGCGGCGTCTCGTCGGCCTGCCAGCAGGCGAGCAGCGCCGCGAGCACGGCACCCGCGTCGCCCACGATCGGCACGTCGACCTTGACGTTCTTGTTGATCGAGGACGGGTCGATGTCGGCGTGGATCTTCTTCGAATGCGGCGCGAAGTGGCTGAGCTTGCCGGTCACCCGGTCATCGAAGCGCGCGCCCAGGTTCAGCATGACGTCGCAGCCATGCATCACGAGGTTCGCCTCGTAGGTCCCGTGCATGCCGAGCATGCCGAGGAACTGCGGATCGTCCGCCGGGAAGGCGCCGAGCCCCATCAGCGTGTTGGTCACGGGAAAGCCGGTCAGCTTGGCGAAGTCGCGCAGCAGGCGCGAGGCCTCCGGTCCCGCATTGATGACGCCGCCGCCGGCATAGATCACCGGACGCTTTGCGCCCTTCAGCAGCGCGACCGCACGGCGGATCGCGCCGGCATCGGGCTCCGTCACCGGGCGGTAGCTGCGATGCGCCTCGGTCGGCGCCTCGGTATAGGGCGCCTTGTTGATCAGGATGTCCTTCGGCAGGTCGATGACCACCGGGCCGGGACGGCCGGACTTCGCGACATAGAAGGCCTCATGCACCACGCGGGCGAGGTCCTCGCTGCGCTTGACCAGGTAGTTGTGCTTGGTCGCCGGGCGGGTGATGCCGGTGGTATCAGCCTCCTGGAAGGCATCGTTGCCGATCAGATGCGTCGGCACCTGCCCGGTCAGGCAGACGACGGGGATGCTGTCCATCAGCGCATCCACGAGGCCGGTCACCGCATTGGTCGCGCCGGGACCGGAGGTCACCAGCACGCAGCCGACGCGGCCGGTGGAGCGCGCATAGCCTTCCGCGGCATGCACCGCCGCCTGCTCGTGCCGCACCAGGATGTGGCGGATGGCGTTCTGCTGGAACAGCGCATCGTAGATGGGCAATACCGCGCCGCCGGGATAGCCGAAGATGACCTCGACACCCTGCTCCTTCAGCGCACGAAGGACGACCTCCGCACCCGTCAGGGTCGCGGCGTCGGCAGGCTTCGGATGCTGGGTGGCGGACATGGCGTGGTTTTCCTCGGTGCCTTCCGTTGGGGAAGGCGCGAAGCCTTAGACCTCACGCTGCGCCGCGTCAACGCAGGTTTTGCAGAAATGCCAAGAAACCAGCCCTGTCACTTTCCGAAAATTGCGCAAGACCCGCGAACCGCGCATTGATCCTATGCGTCGGGCCCGCAGCAGCCAGCCCTTGATGCCGGAACCAGGTCGCCTGCCGCTTCGTGTATTGCCCGGTGTTGAGGATCGCCCGCGCACTCGCGGCCTCGAGCGTCATGCGCCCGGCCAGATGCGCGACGAGTTCCGGCACCCCATGGGCACGCATCGCCGGCAAGGCGGGGTCGAGGCCGCGCGCCGCCAGTGCCGCCACTTCCCCGAGCGCCCCCTGGTCCAGCATCGCCCGCCAGCGCGCGGCGATCGCGGCGCGCAAGGCGTCGCGCGGCGGGTCGAGCAGCATCACGGCGAAGCGCCAGGGCGCGGGCGGCATGCTGGCCTCCGCCTGCCAGGCCACGATGCCGCGGCCGGTCGCGCGCCACACCTCGAAGGCGCGGGCCAGGCGCTGGCCGTCGGAGGGCCGGACCCGCGCGGCGCTCGCGGGGTCCAGGGCCGTGAGCCGCGCATGCAGTGCGGCCGGGCCCTCCGCCGCCAACAGGCCCCGCGCCTCGGCCCGCGCCACCGCGGGGATCGGCGGGATGGCGGCGATCCCCTCGGTCAGCGCCTTGAAGTAGAGCCCGGTCCCGCCGCAGAGGATCGGCAGCCGGCCGGCCGCCCGCGCCGCCGCCATCGCGACCAGCGCCTGCTCCCGCCACCAGGCGACGGAGGCCGCCTCGGCCGGGTCGCGCAGGCCATAGAGGCGGTGCGGCACCCGCGCCTCATCGGCCGGCGTCGGCTGCGCCGTGATGACGGCGAGCCCGGCATAGACCTGCATGCTGTCGGCATTGATCACTGTGCCGCCGAGCATCTCCGCCACTTCGAGCGCGAGCGCGGATTTGCCGGATGTCGTCGGCCCCGCCACGATCAGCGCCGGCGGTTGATCGGTCACCATCCCCCGTGCATACCGCGGATACCATGGACCATGTGTTGACCCTGATCGCGCCGCCCGGCGCGCTCACCCCTGCCCTCGTCACCCGCGGGCGCGACGCGCTGCGCGCGCTCGCGGCCGAGACCGGTGCTGCCGCCTGGCTCGGCGAGGCGGAGGCGGCGGACATCCCCTTCGCCGGCATCGCGCCCGACCAGGCCAGCGCCGCCGCGACAGCGGCCCTGTCCGATGCGCCGGTCGACGCCATCGCGCAAGGGGCGGAAGGCCGCCGCAAGCGTCTGCTGGTCGCCGACATGGACAGCACCATCGTCACCTCCGAGACGCTGGACGAGCTCGCGGCCTATGCCGGGCTCAAGGAGAAGATCGCCGAGATCACCCGCCGGTCGATGAACGGGGAGCTCGATTTCGCGGCCGCGCTCCGCGAGCGGGTCGGCATGCTGAGGGGCCTGTCCGTCGAGGCGCTGGAACGCACCTGGGAGGGGACGGTGCTGACGCCAGGCGCCGCCGTGCTGGTCGCCACCATGCGCGCCCATGGCGCCTTCTGCTGCCTCGCCTCCGGGGGCTTCACCTTCTTCACCGGCCGCGTCGCCGACCGGATCGGCTTCGACCTGCATGTCTCGAACACCCTGCTCGAGGAAGGCGGCAAGCTGACCGGCGCGGTGGTCGAGCCGATCTTCGACCGCGATTCCAAGCTCGCCACGCTGAAGCGCCTGGCCGCCGAGCGCGGCCTGCCGATGGCAGCGACGCTCGCGGTCGGCGACGGCGCCAACGACCTCGCGATGATCCAGGCGGCCGGCCTCGGCGTCGCCTATCACGCCAAGCCGATCGTCGCGGCCGCGGCGCGGGCGCGGGTGGACCGCAATGACCTGCACGCCCTGCTTTTCGCCCAGGGCTATGCGCGCGCCGACTTCGCGGCAGCCTGATCCAGCCTGACACTTTGCGGCCGGGCCACGGCCTGCTATTGCGAAGCACTCGCAATTAGGGATGCCGGCCCCATGCCTGCCGACGACTGCGGCCACCATCTGGAGCCCGCCCCCGGGGAGCGCAGCGCCCTCGACCTCGCTTCCGGGGAACTCTTCGTCCTCGCGGCGCTCCGCGCCTGGGTCGCGCCGCTCCGCGACCCCGAGGGCACCCACCCGGACTGGCGGGCGCTGTTCCGCATGGCCGGCGTCGCCGCCGACGCCGCCCAGGGCTTCGACCAGCTTATGGGCATCGTCGCCCGCAGCGCCATCCGACTACTCGACGTGCGCTGCTGCCGCTGCCCGGGGCTCGGCGCCGACGAGGAGGCGCTGCTGCGCATCACCGGCGCGCTGCAGGCCGGGGAGGCGTTGAGCGCCCTCGAGGAGCTCACCGACTGGCTGCCGCAGGCCGCGCTGGTGCCCGCCCTGCAGGGCGCCCAGCGCTTCGCCACGCTGACCGCGGCCGCGGGGCTGCGGCTTCCCTCCGGCCCGTCCCCGGCCCAACCTCCGCCCGCCGATGCCGGGCGAGTGCTTCACTGACATTTCCCGTCTGATCGCTACCGTCCAAGGAACCGCCCCATGCTGATCCGTCGCAGCCTTCTCGCCAGCGGCCTCGGCCTCTGCTCCGGCCTTGCCCCCATCGCCGGCGCCGAAGCCCAGGGTGCCGCGCCCACCAAGCGCGCCGTGCTCAACACCTATGCCGACATCGCCGAGGCCATGTATGCCGATGCCCGCGACGGCGCCCGCGCGCTCAGGGAGGCGGTGGCGCGCCTGGTCGCCGAGCCGTCCGAGGCGACGCTGACAGCCGCGCGCCAGGCCTGGATCGCCGCCCGCCCCGCCTATCAGCAGACCGAGGCCTATCGCTTCGGCAATCCGATCGTCGACGAATGGGAAGGGCGCGTGAATGGCTGGCCGCTGGACGAAGGCCTGATCGACTATGTCGACACCGGCTCCTACGGCGACACCCGTGACGAGAACCCGCTCTTCACCGCGAACCTCATCGCGTCGACCAGCATCACCCATGCCGGGGAGACGATCGACGTCTCCGCCATCACCCCCGAGGTGCTGACCAGGCTGCACGAGATCGGCGGCATCGAGGCGAACGTCACCCTCGGCTGGCACGCCATCGAGTTCCTGCTCTGGGGCCAGGATCTCAACGGCACCGGCCCCGGCGCCGGCAACCGCCCCTGGACCGACTATGCACGGAGCGAGAACGCTACCGGCGGCAACAACGCGCGCCGCGCGCAGTACCTGACCACCGTCACCGCCATGCTGGTCAGCGAGCTGGAAGCCATGGCCGCCAATTGGGGCCGCAACGGCGCCGCCCGCCGCGCGCTGACCGCACGCGGCCCCGATGCCGGCGTCGCCGCCATCTTCACCGGCCTCGGCAGCCTTTCCTATGGGGAGCTGGCGGGCGAGCGCATGCGCCTCGGCCTGCTGCTGAACGATCCGGAGGAGGAGCATGACTGCTTCTCCGACAACACGCACAATAGTCATTTCTACAACGTGGTCGGCATGCGCGCGATCTACCTCGGCGAATATCGCGGGACGGCCGGGCGGGTGGTGCGCGGCCCGGCGATCGGCGACTTCGTGCGCGCGGCGCTGCCGGCGCTCGACCGCGAGATGCGCCAGAAGCTCGACGCCACGCTCGCGGCCTTCCAGGCACTGAAGACCCGCGCCGAGACGGTCGAGGCTTATGACCAGATGCTGGGCGAAGGCAATGCCGCCGGCGCCGCCACCATTCAGGCCGGCATCGACGCGCTGCTGGCCCAGACGCGGGTGATCGAGCGCATCGTCGCCGGGCTCAGGCTGAACATCTCGATCGAGCGCTCGGACAGCCTCGACGCGCCGAATGCGGTGCGCCGACGTTGATCCGCCGCGCTGTCGCCGCAGCCGCGGCCCTGCTGATCGGCGGCGGCATGGTGGCGCGCGACACCGCGCCGGATCCGGCCGAACGGCTTCCGGGCGGTGCCGCGACCGTGCTCAACGCCGCCGGCGCCACCGCCTTCTCGCTGCCATCCGCGACCCTGCCCTTCGAACGGGGCTTCGACTTCAGGGTCGGCGACGGCGTGTTCCGCCGCCTCTGGGTCTCGGCGCCAGCTTCGGTGACGAGCTCGGACGGGCTCGGGCCGCTCTACAATGCGCGCGGCTGCCAGTCCTGCCATCTGCGCGACGGCCGCGGCCGCCCGCCCGAGGCCGGCGAGGCCGCCTCCTCCCTGCTGATCCGCCTGTCGATCCTGCCGCGTGGGCCAGCGGAGGAAGCGTTGCTCGCCGCGCAGCGGGTGCCGGCGATCGGCGATCCTACCTATGGCCTGCAGCTCCAGACCTTCGGCATCCAGGGCCATCCGGCCGAGGGCCAGGTCGTCATCGACTGGACGGAGGAGGCGGTGCACCTCGCCGGCGGCGAGGTCGCGCGGCTGCGGCGCCCGGCTTTCCGGATCGAGAACCCCGGCTACGGTCCCTTCGCGCCCGGGCTGATGATCTCGCCGCGCATCGCACCGCCGATGATCGGCCTCGGCCTGCTGGAGGCGATCCCCGAGGCGGAGATCCTGGCCGGTGCCGATCCCGACGACCGCGATGGCGACGGCATCTCCGGCCGCGCCGCGCGGGTCTGGAGCAATGCCGTGGGACGCATGATGCTCGGCCGCTTCGGCTGGAAGGCGCTAGCGCCGACCATGGCGGACCAGGTGGCCGATGCCTTCGCCGCCGATATGGGGTTGTCGACCCGGCTGCACCGCGGCGGCTTCGGCGAATGCACCGAGGCGCAGACGGCCTGCCGCGCCGCGATCGACGGTGCCGACCCGCGGGAGGGGGTGGAGGTCACGGACCGCCTCTTTGACCTCGTCGTCCATTATGCCCGCAACCTGGCGGTGCCTGCCCGCGGCGCGGATGCGGATGCCGCCCAGGCACGGCAGGGCCGGGCGCTGTTCCGGGACGCCGGCTGCAGCGCCTGCCACCGCCCGGGCTTCACCACCGGCGCCCTCCCCGACCGTCCCGAGCATTCGGGGCAGCGCATCTGGCCCTATTCGGACCTGCTGCTGCACGACATGGGCGAAGGCCTCGCCGATCGCCGCCCCGAAGGGGCCGCGAGCGGCACGGAATGGCGCACCCCGCCGCTCTGGGGCATCGGCCGCACCCGGGCGGTCAGTGGCCACACCCAGTTCCTGCATGACGGGCGGGCGCGCACCCTGCTGGAAGCGATCCTGTGGCATGGCGGCGAAGCGCAGCGGGCCCGCGACGCCGTCGCCGCCATGGCGCCCGCCGATCGCGCGGCGCTGATCGCCTTCCTGGAGAGCCTGTAGCAAGCCCGATACGACGGTCCATGGCCGCACCCTCCTTCGCCAAGGCTTCGGAGGGTGAAGGCTCAGCGGCCGTCAGGCCGCCACCCATCCCTGCGGAGCGAGGCGGAGCCGATGCTCCGGGGCCGCGAATGCGGCCCCGCGCGCGACCGACCGATGTCGCCAATGCCACCCTGACAGCGCGCAAGCCAAGCGGCCGGAGGCCGCGCCGGCGCCTGAGGCCAGCAAAGACTCTGGTCCTAATTCCTCATCAATCTTTCCAGGAAGGCCTGCGCCCAGTTGCCGCCCGGCGGGTTCGACAGCGCCTGCCAGTCGCCCTGCCAGCGCTCGCGCCGCTCCGCGAGCGGCATGGTCAGCGCCTGGTGCAGGGCTTCCGTGATGTCCTCGGGATCGTGCGGGTTGACCAGCAGCGCACCCGAGAGCTCCGCCGCCGCGCCGGCGAAGCGGGAGAGCACGAGGACGCCGGGATCCTCGGGGTCCTGGGACGCGACGAATTCCTTCGCGACCAGGTTCATGCCGTCGCGCAACGGTGTGACCAGCCCGACCCGCGCATGGCGCAGGAAGCCGGCGAGCAGGCTGCGCGCCAGCGGTCGGGTCAGCCAGCGCAGCGGCATCCAGTCGAATTCCGCATGCTCGCCATTGATGCGGCCGACGAGTTCGTCGAGTTCCCGGCGCAGCGCGCGATACTGCGCCACTTGCCCGCGCGAAACCGGCGCGGTCTGCAGGAAGGTGACGCGCTTGCGATGTTCCGGGAAGCGCCGCAGCAGTGCCCCGTAGCCGCGCAGCCGGTGCGGCAGGCCCTTGCTGTAGTCGAGGCGATCGACGCCGAGGATCAGCGACCGGCCCTCCAGGCTGGCGATCAGCCGCGTCGTCTCGCGCTTGGTCAGGGCGGCGGCGGCGGTGCGGGAGAAGCCCGCGGTATCGATTCCAACCGGATAGGCCCCGACCGGCGTCTCGATCCCGAATTCCGCGAGCGCCGCCGACAGGTGCATGGCGTCGCCTTGCGTCTGCATGCCGATCAGGTCCGCGGCGCCCAGGTCCCGCAGCAGCGCTTCCGAGCGCGGCAGCGCCGCGAACAGCGCCGGCGGCGGGAAGGGGACATGCAGGAAGAAGCCCAGGCGTTGCTGTGCGCCAAGGTCGCGCAGGCTGCGCAGCAGCGGGATCAGATGGAAGTCGTGCACCCAGATGATGTCGTCCGGCCGCAGCAGCGGCAGCAGGCGGCGCGCGAAGCGCTCATTGACCGCGCGCCACGCCTCCTCCTCCTCGCGCCGGAACTCGAGCAGGCCGACGCGGTAGTGCAGCATCGGCCAGAGCGTGCCGTTGCTGTAGCCCGTGTAGTAGAGCCGCTCCTCATCGGGCGTCAGGTCGAGGGTCACGTAGCGGTGGCGCCCGACGGTGACGCTGTGCGGCGCCCCCGGCGGATCGGCGAGTTCCCCTGACCAGCCGAACCACATCGCCTCCCGCCGACGCAGCGCATCCTTCAGCGCCACGGCGAGGCCGCCCGCCTGCGCGCCGCGCGTATGGGGCGGCGGCACGCGATTCGATACGATCACCAGGCGCGCCAAAAGCCTTCCTCCCAGGACCGAGAGAGCCGCATCGCCGACAGGATCAGCCCCACCTGCGAATAGGTCTGCGGGAAATTGCCCCAAAGCTGCCCTGTCCGCGGGTCGACATCCTCCGACAGCAGCCCGACATGGTTTCGAAGCGAGAGAATACGCGTGAACAGCGCCCGCGCTTCGCCGGCGCGGCCGATCGCGTGCAGCGCATCGACCAGCCAGAAGGAGCAGACGAGGAAAGCGGTGTCCGGCATGCCGAAATCATCGGGCATGCCGTAGCGCAGCAACAGCCCGCCGCGATCGAGGTCGCGGCGGACCGCCTCCACCGTCGCCACGAAGCGCGGATCGGACGGCGCCACGATGCCGATATCCGGCAACAGCAGCAGCGCGGCGTCCAGCCCCTCCCCGCCCAGGCTCTCGGTGAAGCTCTTGGCGCCCTCCGACCAGGCGCCATCGAGGATGAGGCCGCGCAACCGGTCCGCACGCGCCTTCCACCCGACCGCCTCATGCGTCAGGCCGAGGCCGGCGGCGATGCGGCCCAGTCGGTCGAGCGCCGCCCAGCACATCGCCGCCGAGAAGGTGTGCACGCGCGACCGGCCGCGATATTCCCAGATGCCGGCATCCGGCGTCAGCGCGGCAGCCTCGGCCGCGACGCCGAGCGGCTCCAGCCGGCGGAACAGGGCCTCGTCGCCGGGCTGCGGCAGCCGTCGGTCGAAGAACATCATCGCCGCGGCCATGACCACCGATCCCCAGGCGTCGTTCTGCACCTGGTCGGCGGCGGCATTGCCGACCCTGACCGGCGCATGGCCCAGGAAGCCCGCCAGCGCCGCCGCCTCCCGCTCGTCGGTCGGTGCGTTCGGCACCAGCGGATAGACCGGGCGCGGCGGCTCATCGCCTTCCGGCAGCGCCGCGGTCAGGTAGCGAATGAAGTTCTCCATGGTGCGCGTGGCGCCGAGGCGGTTCAGCGCCTGTACCGTGAAGAAGGAATCGCGCAGCCAGCAAAGACGGTAGTCCCAGTTGCGGGCGGTTCCCTCCGCCTCCGGGATCGAGGTGGTCAGCGCCGCGACGATGCCGCCGGTGTCGTCATCCGCGCAGAGCTTCAGCGTGATCGCGGCGCGGATCACCGCGTCCTGCCACTCGAACGGCACCGCGAGCAGGCGGACCCAATCGTGCCAGTAGCCTGTCGTCTCGTCCTCGAATTCGCGGGCGATGCGCGCCGGCGATTCCGGCACCGTCTCATCGGCGCCGAGCACCAACGAGATCGGACGGTCGAGTGGAAACTCCGTCTCCTCTGCGATGAAGCCGAGCGGCGCGTCGGTGGTCAGCCGGATCGCGTCGCTCTCGCCGACGAAACGCAGATGGTTGCTGCCGGCGCGGCGCTTCGGCACCTCGGCACCCCAGGCGAAGCTCGGCCGCAGGCGGATGCGGATGCGCGGCCGGCCCTGGATCGGTTCCAGCCGGCGCACCAGCGTCGGCGGGCGGAAGGTGCGCCCGAAGCGATGCATGCGCGGCACCGTGTCGACGATGCGCAGCGCATTGCCATGTGCATCGGTGAGCTCCGTCTCCACGACCGCGGTATTGTGGCGATAGGTCTGCCGCGACGAGGCAAAGCGCGCCATCGTGACGTCGAAGAAGCCGCGTTCCGGCTCGGTGCCGTCGAGCAGCGCCGAGAAGACCGGATCGCCATCGAGGCGCGGCCAGCACATCCAGACCACGCGCCCTGTCGGGTTGATCAGGGCGGCGATGGTGCCGTTGCCCGCGACGGCAAGATCCAGCGGCTGCGCCATGCTACTTTCCTTCCGCGGCGGCGAGAGAGGCCAGCCAGGCGCGCACGCCGGCCGCATCGCCAAAGACATCCTGCACGCGCAGCCCGATGCCGCCCATCGCCCGGGCCGCTGCCATCCCGTCTTCGTCCGTGACGTCGTCGCCCACGAAGATCGGCCAGCGTCCCGTGAAATCCGGCTCAGCCATCACTGCGCGCACTGCCTGCCCCTTGTCGATGCCGCTTGGCCGCAATTCCCAGGCCGCGGAGGCTTCCATGATCTCGAAACTGCGGGAGTCCCCGATCAGCCCCGCCAGCGCCGCCCTGAGCGGCTCCGCCGCGGCCGGTGCGCGGCGGTAATGCAGCACGAGACCCGAGTGTTTCTCCTCGACGAGCACGCCCGGCGTCGCGCTGGCCCAGGATTCGGCGGCGCGGCGCCAGGCGTCGGGCAGCATCGGCAGCACCGGACGGCGAATCGTGCGATCGGGAGGGAAGCGGATCGCGGCGCCATGTTCGCCGGCCACCGGCAGGACCAGCGGCGCGAGGAAGCCGTCGATCTCCGCGACCGAGCGTCCGCTGACCAGCGCCATCGCGCCGGCAAGCCGCCGCGACAGGGTCGCGAGCGAGGTCTGGAGGCCCGTCGGCACGGTGATCAGCGACGGCGCCGCGGCGATATCCACCAGGGTGCCGTCGAAATCGAGCAACAAAGCGCCGCGCGACAGGACGTCGCGCGGCGTCGGGAGATTTCTCGCATCCATTGTCTGCAAGAGATGCCGTAGCTTTCCGGCGGGGGTAACCCCGCCTCACGCCATCGTGTGCGCCCGGATGCAATTGCGGCCTGCACACCCTGGGGCGTGCAGGCCGCGTGCAGGCTGGAAGCGACGGGGTTTACGGACCCTGGCGCGGCCGGCCCAGGCGGAGCGGCACGAAACGCTGCCCCTGGGCGTTCTCGATCAGCAGCAGGGCGGAGGGGCGATTCTGCCGGCGCAGGCGCTCGATCCGTTCCTGCAGCTCCTGCACCGTGGTCACCCGCTCCTGCTGCACCTCGACGATGACGTCGCCGGCCCGCAGGTCGCGTTCGGCGGCCGGGCTGTCGGCGGCGACGTCGACGATGACGACGCCGCGCTGCTCGGCGCGCAGGCTGAAGCGCTCCCGCAGTTCGTTCGAGATCGGCGCGACGCGCAACCCGAGACCCGCGACCTCGGCCGGCCGCGCCTGGTCGCGTGGGGCACTTGGGGTCTGCGCCTGGGCCTGCTCGGCGGGCAATTCAGCGACAGTGACCGTCACCGTCTCCTCACGGCCGTCGCGCCACAGCACCACCGGCGCCTCGGTGCCGACGCGGGTGTCGGCCACGATGCGCGGCAGGGCGCGCATCTCCCGCACCTCCTGCCCGTTGAAGCGCAGCACCACGTCGCCGCTGCGGATGCCGGCCTTGGCGGCCGGGCCATCCTCCTGCGCGCGGGCGATCAGCGCGCCGCGCGCGCCGCCGGGCAGACGCAGGCTCTCCGCGATCTCGTCGGTGACCTGCTGGATGTTCACGCCGAGCCAGCCACGGCGCACCCTGCCGCCATCCTGGAGCTGGGCCGCGATATTGCGCGCCAGGTTGGACGGGATCGAGAAGCCGATGCCGATCGAGCCGCCGGAGGGCGAGTAGATGGCGGTGTTGATGCCCACCACCTCGCCCCGCATGTTGAACAGCGGGCCGCCGGAATTGCCGCGGTTGATCGCGGCATCGGTCTGGATGAAGTCGTCATACATGCCCTGGCGGATGTCGCGGCCGCGCGCCGAGACGATGCCCGCAGTGACCGAGCCGCCGAGGCCGAAGGGATTGCCGATCGCCATCACCCAGTCGCCGACCGCCGCCTCGTCCGAATTGCCCCATTGCACGGCCGTCAGCGGATGGTCGGTGCGGATGCGCAGCACCGCGATGTCGGTGCGCGGATCGGTGCCGACCAGCTCGGCGCGGATGGAGGTGTTGTCGTGCAGGATGACGTTGATCTCATCGGCGCCATCGATGACGTGGTTGTTCGTCACCACGATGCCGGCGGTGTCGACGATGAAGCCCGATCCCAGCGATTGCGTACGGCGCGGCCGCTGCGGCTCCTGCGGCGCACCAGGGGCGCCGGGGGGGCGGTTGCGGTTGAAGAAGTCGCGGAAGAACTCCTCGAAGGGGCTGCCGGGCGGCGCCTGCGGCACCTCCGGCGCGTCCGGCCGGCCGGCCCGCGCCTGCACGTTCTGGGAGGTGGAGATGTTCACCACGGCCGGCAGGAGCTGGCGCGCCAGCGGTGCGAAGCTCTGCGGCGCATTGGGCAGCGGCGCCTGCGCATGGCCCGGTGCCGGCAGCGCGGCAACGGCGAGCGTGGCGGCAAAAAAGACTGTGGCGATGCGCAATGGATGGCACCTCGATGTTGAAAGCCCGGGATATTGGCAGCCCGGAAGGGTGTTCAGGTTGGCAGCGAACCCCGTTTACGGAAGGCCTCGCCATGCAACGAAGGGTGACATGGCGCGGCGTCGGTCGTCATCCCCCGCGTATCGCCCAGGCCAGCGCCACCCCTGACACTGCCGCGATCAGCCCGCCGACCCTGAGCTGCGCCTCCGGCGTGGCGGCGAGCCGGGCCAGCACGCCCCGCATGAAGCCCGGCGCCGCAGCATAGACCAGACCCTCCAGGGCGAACACCACTGCTGCGCCCTGGAGCAGCTCGGCGACCGTCACTGCACCGGTGCGACCGGTGCGGCCGGCGTCGCATTGGCGGGAGGCGCCGCCGGGGTGGGCGGCACCGCCGAGCCCAGCGGGCTTTCCCGCAGGAAGCGGAAGAATTCGCTGTCCGGCGACAGCACCAGCCGGGTCTCGCCGGCCGAGAAGGCCTCCCGGTAGGCCTGCATGGTCCGGTAGAACTGGTAGAAGCCCGGATCACGCTGGAAGGCCTCGGCGAAGATGCGGATCGCCTCGCGCTCGCCCTCGCCGCGCAGGATCTCCGACTGGGACTGTGCCTCGGCGATCATCACGGTGCGCTCGCGGTCCGCCGCGCCGCGCACCCGCTGCGCGGCCTCCGCACCCTCGGCGCGCAGCTCGCGCGCCACGCGCTCGCGCTCGGATTGCATGCGCGACAGGATCGCCTGGGTGTTCCCCTCCGGCAGGTCGGCGCGGCGGATGCGGACATCCACCACCTCCAGCCCGAAGCCCAGCGCCTGCTCGTTCACGATGCGCAGGATCTCGCCCATCACCCGCGCGCGCTCGTTCGACAGCACCGCGACCAGCGTCTCGTTGCCAAGCACGTTGCGGAGCGCCGAGGCGACGATCGGCTGCAGCCGCAGCCGGATGCCGGCATCGGTGCCGCCGGTCGCCTGGTAGTAGCGGAGCGGGTCGGTGATGCGGTAGCGGGTGAAGCTGTCGACTTCCAGGCGCCGTTGGTCGCCGAGGATCACCTCCTGCCCGGACTGGTCATAATCGAGCAGGCGGCGGTCGAAGGTGATCACGGAATCGACGAGCGGCACCTTCATCTGCAGGCCGGGCTCGCTGATCACCCGGATCGGCTGGCCAAGGCGGGTCACCAGCATGATCTGGGTCTGGTGGACGGTGAAGAAGGTGGAGGCGGCCAGCACGAGCAGGACGCCAAGCGCCACCAGGAGCGCGATCGAGCGGTTCATCGCGCTGCCCCCGTCGGGCGCGAGGGCGGGGTGGAATAGCCTGATGGGGCGGCCGGCAATGGCGGCGGCCGGGTGCCGGGCTCGCCCGGTCGCGGGCTCGGGGTCCGTGCGGCATCGCTGCCCCCCAGTTGCAGGAAGGGCACCAGCCCCTGCAGCCTGTCATCGATGATGATCGTCGGATTGCGGCGGAGGATCTCCTCCATCGTCTCGATGTACATGCGCCGCACCGTCACGTCCCGCGCCATATGGTAGGCGGCGAGAATGGCGGCGAAGCGCCCCGCCTCACCGCGGGCGCGGGCGGTCTGGCTGTCGCGGAAACCGGTCGCTTCCTGGATCATGCGCTCCGCCTCGCCGCGGGCGCGGGGAATGATGTCGTTGCGGTAGCCCTCGGCCTCGTTCCGTTGCCGGTCGCGGTCGGCGCTGGCGCGCTGCACGTCGCGGAAGGCATCGATGACGGCATTGGGCGGGTCGACCTTCTGCAGCTCGATCGAGGTGACGATCACGCCGGCGCGGTACTGATCGAGAATCGCCTGCGTGCCGGTGCGCACGGCTTCCGCGATCTGGCCGCGCGCCTCGGTCAGCGCCGGCTGGATGGGGGTGCGGCCGATCACTTCCCGCATCACGCTCTCGGCCGCCGATTTGATGGTCGATTCCGGGCTGCGGGTGTTGAACAGGAACTCGCCGGCGTCACGGATGCGCCAGCGCACCACGAAATCGATGTCGATGATGTTCTCATCGCCGGTCAGCATCAGCGATTCCTCGAGCACGTCGCGCGCCACGGCGGCACGGCCGGCGGCGACGGGGTCACCGCTGCGGAAGCCGATGAAGATCTGGTTTTCGGTCGTGACCCTGGGCGTCGCCGCGGATTCGATCGGCCAGGGCAGGTGGTAGTTCAGGCCGGACGGCGCGAGCTGCCCCGTATAGGCGCCGAAGCGCGTCACCACGCCGACCTCGTCCGGTTCCACCCGATAGAAGCCGGTCAGCCCCCAGGCGCCGAGCAGCAGGACCGCCAGCAGTCCCAGGCCCTTGCCGCCGCCGCGCCGCGGCAGGAAACGGCGCACCGCGTCCTGCGCCTGCCGGATGACATCATCGATGTCCGGGCCACGGCCACCCTGGTTGCCACCGCCAGGCGGCGGGGGCGCCCCCCAAGGTCCCTGCGGGCGATTGCCCCAGGGGCTCTGTCCGCCACCACTATTCCAGGGCATCGGGTGTTCTCTCTCCGCTCGTCATCGCGGCAGCCCCCTTCCGGAGGCCCCGCCGCATGGTCCACCACACCGGTGGTTTTCCAGCCGGTCGCCCGCGCGTCAACAGCGCAAGCCGCGCACGCCATCGGGTGGCCCGCGCGGCGGGAGGGTGATTGCGTCCCCGCGCCCCACCATGTAGGGCGCGAGCCACGATCGATACTGCCCGGCGGGCTGCGATATTGGCCGGGAACGGGGACATTTCAAGCGATGGCCGAAACATTCGAGGCGCGGATCCGCGCCGCGCTCGCCACGGTGAGCGATCCGGCGACCGGACGCGACATCATCGCCGCCGGCATGGTGCAGGGCCTTTCGGTGCGCGACGGCATGGTGCAATTCGCGCTCGAGGTGCCCCGCGCCCGGGCCGCGGAGATGGAGCCGCTGCGCGCCGCCGCCGAGCGGGCGGCCGCCGCGGTACCCGGCGTGCTGTCGGCGACCGCGGTGCTGACCGCGCACCGGGAGGCCGCCGCCGAAGCCCCGAAGCGCGCCCCGGCCACACCCCCCGGCCAGGGCCAGATGCTCCTCCCCGAGGTACGCTTCATCGTCGCCGTCGCGTCCGGCAAGGGCGGGGTCGGCAAGTCGACCACCGCGGTGAACCTCGCCGTCGCGCTGGCCGCGCAGGGGCTGCGCACCGGGCTGCTGGATGCCGATATCTACGGCCCTTCCCTGCCAATGATGCTCGGCGCCCATGAGAAGCCGCGCACCGAGGCCAGCCGCATCATCCCGCTCTCCCGCTGGGGGCTGAAGGCGATGTCGATCGGCTTCCTGGTCGATGCCGAGACGCCGATGATCTGGCGCGGCCCCATGGTGATGGGGGCGCTCGAGCAGATGATGGGCCAGGTGGCCTGGGGCGCGCTCGATATCCTGGTCGTCGACATGCCGCCCGGCACCGGCGATGCCCAGCTCACCATGAGCCAGCGGGTGCCGCTGGCCGGCGCCGTCATCGTCTCGACGCCGCAGGACGTGGCGCTGCTCGATGCCCGGCGCGGCATCCGCATGTTCGAGAAGGTCAAGGTGCCGGTGCTCGGGCTGATCGAGAACATGAGCTATTTCTGCTGCCCGAACTGCAACCACCGCACCGAGATCTTCGGCCATGGCGGGGCCCGGGCCGAGGCCGCGCGGATGGGCACGGAATTCCTGGGCGAGCTGCCGCTGAAGCTCGAGATCCGCGAACTCGCCGACGCCGGCACGCCGATCGTGGCGGCACGCCCGGATAGCCCGGAAGCCGCCTCCTACCGCACGATCGCCGCCCGTCTTTGGGCCAAGCTGACCGAGGCTGCCGCCGCGCCAGTTGGACCGCGTATCGTTATCGAGTGACAAGCGGCCGCAGGCCGCCACTGGTCCCTGCGGGGCGAGCGCAGCGAAGCCCCGGGGCCGCGAATGCGGCCCCGCGCGCGACCGGCGGTTGCCGCCCGCCCTGACAGCGCGGAAGCCAAGGCCGCGAATGCGGCCGCCGGCGCCTGAGGTCACTATTTAGCCGTACCGCGCCCGAGGGCGAAGCCGCCCAGAAAGGTGCCGAGCAGCACGGCCCCGAGCTCGCCCAGGAAAGCATGGGCGAGCGGCAGGCCGATCAGCACGGCGGCGACCACGGCGCCCACCGCCCACCAGCGCACGCCGCGCGGGGCGGCTTGCGGCTTGCGCCCGCCCCCCGACCGCCGCGCCGGCGCGGTCTTGGCCCGCGGCCCGGCCTTGGTGCCCGCCCCGCTCAGGCGGGGCGTCCCAGCATGGCCATCAGCTCCCGCCATTCGCGCTTGGAGAGGCCGCTGCCGGCCTGCTCCACCGCCTCGCCCTCCAGCATCCGCTTCACGATCGCCAGCATCTGCGCCGAGAGCGTCACCGCGCCGACGCGGTAGTCCGAGAAGGCTTCGAAGCAATGCGGGACCCAGGCGCGCACGGTTTCCAGCATCGCTTCCGCATAGACGCGGATCTCGTGCTGGGCATGGGCGTCGGCGCGCAGGCTGAGGAAGTGCAGCAGGTTGTAGAGATCCGTCTTCCAGTACCACTGCGTGTAGGTGTTGAGCGTCAGGTTCATCCGCGCCAACTCCCGCGCCAGGCCCTGCCGCTCGGGGTCCAGCACGCGCCCGGCCTCGTCGGCGTTCAGCATCCAGGCGTAGTGGTCGTAGTTGCGCTGCGCGTCCTCCCGCAGGAGCTCCAGCACCCGCGCCGCCTCGGCGCCTTCCAGCACGCCGCCGCGGCCCTGGCGGTTGACGTCGGACTGTGCTGCGAGCGCATCGGCCGCGGGGATGTAGAACTCCCGGTCGAGGATCGAATAGCGCGCGGAATATTCGTTCACATTGGCGGTGCGGTGCCGGATCCACTGCCGCGCCACGAAGATCGGCAGCTTCACGTGGTACTTGATCTCGCACATCTCGAAAGGGGTCGAGTGGCGGTGCCGCATCAGGTAGCGGATCAGCCCGCGGTCCTCATTGGCCGCCTTGGTGCCGCGGCCATAGGAGACGCGTGCCGCCTGCACCACCGCCGCATCGTCGCCCATGTAGTCGACGACCCGGACGAAGCCGTGATCGAGCACCGGCATCGCCTGGAACAGCATGGCCTCCAGCGCCGGCACGGTCGGGCGCAGGGTGCGGCCGGCCTCGCCGCGGGCGGCGTCGATCTCAGCCTGTTGCTCGTCGGTCAGAGCCATGCGCGCGAATCCTGTCCAAAAGGCCCGGGGGGCCGTTCCGCATAGCCGGCCGCCGTGCCCCTCGCAAAGCCCCGCGTGATCGCCTATGTTCGGGATGCCGCTTGCGGCTATGGCGATAAACGTTGCGTGGAATAAGCGTTGCGGACCCGGGGGCAGTGCCCGGCGCCTCCACCAGTTCACCCGTCCCTTTGTCGGGGGACGGCGGATGGGGGCGAAACAGTCTCGACGTGCGCGGTAAAGACGCTGCTTTTGCCCGGCATGGTACCGCCGTCATCGGACCAAATCACAAGTGCCAACGATAACAGCCGCGAGGCTGTGGCGCTCGCTGCCTAAATAGGTAAGCGCGGTTCGGGGGGCACCGGGCAACAGAAGCCCCCCACTCGCCCTCGGCCTTTTCCAAGGGGTCGGGACGCCGTATGGTCTGAAACGTGGCGAGCATCGCCGCCGGACCGGTGCCGGGAATCAGGGGTTCGCATGAACGACGACGCGCAGCCGCCCGAGAGCCTACTGCCCTATGACCGCTGGACGGAGGAGGCCCTCCGCGAGGTCGTCGCCAGGGCGCTTGAGCACGTGGTCGCGAACGGGCTGCCCGGCGAGCACCATTTCTACGTCACCTTCCGCACCGACCACCCGGATGTCGAGATGCCGGGTCATCTCCGTGCCCGCTATCCGCAGGAGATGACGATCGTCCTGCAGCACCGGTTCTGGGATCTGGCCGTGGACCGGGCGCAGCAGCGCTTCCAGGTCGGCCTGTCCTTCGGGGGCGTACCCTCGCTGCTGGTCATTCCCTTCGCGGCGCTGACCGCCTTCGCCGACCCGCATATTCGCTATGGCCTGCGCTTCCAGCAGGCGGCGGAGGAAGCGCCGGTGGAGCCGCCGGCGCCGGAATTCCCCGACGTGCCGGAAGAGGCGACGCCGGCCCAGGTGGTCAGCCTGGAAGCCTTCCGCCGGCGTCCCGCCAAGGAAGGCTGAGCGGCCGCGGCGCCACTCACGCCGCGATCATCACCCCGAGCCGCAGCAGCAGGGCGGCGACGGCCAGCAGGGCGATTGTCGTCCTGGGCGCGATCCAGCGCTGGCCCGCGTCCGCCGCCCAGGCCAGCACGGCCCCGAGGGATAGCGCGGCGAGCATGCCGATCGCGATACCGGCAAGGGCGATCGGCGCGAACACAATGCCCTGGACCGTATCCGTGACGAGGTTGGTCACGACCGCCTGGATCACCAGGGCCGGATAAGCGACGAGGCGCGAGGTCAGGACCACCAAGGCCAGCAAGGGCCCAAGCACCCGTTCCGGCAAATGGAACCGCCAGGCCGCGAGGGCGATCAGCGCCAGCCAGGCCAGGTTGGCAGCCAGTGCGAGCGGGGCAAGCCGGTCCATGCCCTGGGTGACCGGCCCATCCGTGGCGGTGAAGGGAAGCAGCAGGATCGCGGCGGCCACGGCAGCCGCGCCGCCCCAGCCGAGCGCCGCCCAGAAGCGTGCGGCGATGCCGCCGGCGCCCGACATCAGAAACAGGGCAACCGCCAGCAGGACCGCCGACAACTCCGCCAGTTCGGACCAGAGGAACCAGCCGACGATCCCGGCCACCAGCAGGCCCAGGCTGCCGAAGGGGAGCAGAAGCAGCAGAATAAGGCCGAGCGCAGCCAGCACCTTCATCAACGGGCTTGGGGCCGGGGCCACCGGCGGGCTCTCCGGCTCCACGGGATTGGCAGGCGCCACGCGGTATCGCTCCTCGCCGGGCATCATGGCCGGCACCCTCCCTGGTAGGGGAGGCCAGGTCGGATCGTAAACGGCACAAAACCGTGGGCAGGCATCGGCGGGACGTGGTTGGCGCGCCCGAATGCCTGCGCTAGAGCATGATGCGTTCGCGTTCGCTCGCGATCATGCTCTAGCCGCTTTGTTTGGGCGCATGATTCAGACTTTTCGGCCGAGAAAGCCTCAAGTCATCATGCTCCAGTCCACGTCGAGGCGGCGCCCTCCCCGCGCCGCGGAGGATCCTTGCACCATGACACCGCCTCTCGATGCAGCCAGCGACCAGCCAGCACGCCCCGAGGGTTTTCTCTACAGCCCGATGTTCCCGACGGGCGAGGACAAGACCACCTGGCGGAAGCTCGAGATCGGCGGCGTCTCCACCATCGAGGTCGAGGGCAAGCGCGTCCTCAAGGTGAAGCCGGAGGTGCTGGAGCAGCTCGCCTTCGCCGCCTGCAAGGACGTCTCCCACCTGCTGCGCCCCGCCCATCTGCGCCAGCTCGCGACCATCCTGAAGGACCCGGAGGCCTCGGCGAACGACCGCTTCGTGGCGCTCGACCTCCTGAAGAACGCCAATATCGCGGCCGGCGGCGTGCTGCCGATGTGCCAGGACACCGGCACCGCCATCGTCCACGGTAAGAAGGGCCAGCGCGTCTGGATCGAAGGCGACGAGGAGGAGGCGCTGAGCTACGGCGTCCACCGCACCTATACCGAGACCAACCTGCGCTATTCGCAGATGGCGCCGATCTCCATGTTCGAGGAGGTCAACACCGGCAACAACCTGCCGGTCCAGTTCGACATCTATGCGAGCCCGGGCGAGCACCACGCCGACGAGTTCCATCTGATGTTCGTGCTCAAGGGCGGCGGTTCCGCCAACAAGACCTTCCTCTACCAGCAGACCCGCGCGGTGCTGAACAAGCCGAAGCTGCTCGCCTTCATCGAGGAGAAGGTGAAGACGCTCGGCACCTCCGCCTGCCCGCCCTACCACCTGGCGATCGTCATCGGCGGCACCAGCGCCGAGACGACGCTGAAGACGGTGAAGCTCGCCAGCACCAAGTACCTCGATGGCCTGCCGACCGCCGGCGACAAGTCCGGCCACGCAATCCGCGATCCGGAGCTGGAGGCGGAGGTGCACAAGCTGACCCAGAACCTCGGCATCGGTGCGCAGTTCGGCGGCAAGTATTTCTGCCACGACGTGCGCGTGGTGCGGCTGCCGCGCCACGGGGCCAGCCTGCCGATCGGCATCGGCGTCTCCTGCTCCGCCGACCGGCAGATCAAGGCGAAGATCACCGCCGATGGTGTCTTCATCGAACAGCTCGAGCATGATCCGGCGCAGTACCTGCCGGAGCACACGGACGAAATCCTGGGCGGCGAGGTGGTACAGATCGACCTGAACCGCCCGATGGACGAGATCCGCGCGACGCTGTCGCAGCACCCGGTGAAAACCCGCGTTTCGCTGACCGGCACCATCGTGGTCGCGCGCGACATCGCGCATGCGAAGCTGCAGGAGCGGCTGGACCGCGGCGAGGGGCTGCCCGACTACATCAAGAACCATCCGGTCTATTACGCCGGCCCGGCCAAGACCCCGACCGGCTTCGCGACCGGCAGCTTCGGCCCGACGACGGCAGGACGCATGGACAGCTATGTCGCGGGCTTCCAGGCCGCCGGCGGCAGCCTGGTGATGCTGGCCAAGGGCAACCGCAGCAAGGCGGTGCTCAACGCCTGCAAGACCTATGGCGGCTTCTACCTCGGCAGCGTCGGCGGCCCCGCGGCCCGCCTCGCGCAGGACTGCATCACCAAGGTCGAGGTGCTGGAATATCCGGAGCTCGGCATGGAAGCGGTGTGGCGCGTCGAGGTGAAGGACTTCCCCGCCTTCATCGTCGTCGACGACAAGGGCAATGATTTCTATGAGGGGCTGGAGTAAAAAGCCGGGAGAGGCTCAGGGGCGTGGCATGTCCACAGTCATCGCATGGCTGTCGATCCCGTGCCTCTTGGGCCTCGTCGGGTCCATCCTCGTCCTCGTTTATCTCACGGTGAAGATGTCGCTGCGCGGTGACACGCATTGGAGTCCTATCGAGAATTTCGGCTCGATTCATCGCCGGGAAGTCCGGCAGGCGATCTGGAGGGATCGGGACAGCCGCCGCTACGTCAAAGCGCTTTGCGTCCTGACCGTGTCCTATTTGCTTACTGAGATGTTCAACAACCTGAGCGAGATGTTCAAGTCTTAGGCCGGTCGACTGCCCGTTCAGTCGTGGAGGAACCGCACAATGCTCGCCCTTCGTCCGAACTGCGAATGCTGCGATCGCGACCTGCCACCCGACAGCCCTGCCGCGCTGATCTGCTCCTTCGAATGCACCTGGTGCCGCGACTGCGCGGAGACGCGGCTCGGCGGTATCTGCCCGAATTGCGGCGGCGAGCTGGTCCGCCGACCGGTGCGGCCGGCGGCGAAGCTCGCCGCCTTCCCCGCCAGCGCGGAACGCAAGCATCGCCCCGAACGCTGCACAGGAGTGGCCGCATGACCCGGATCCGCATCTCGTCGGGGTCCCGCTTCGAGGAAGAGATCGGCTATTCCCGCGCCGTCATCGATGGCGACCATGTCTGGGTCTCCGGCACCACCGGCTACGACTATGCCGCGATGACCATCGCCGAGGACGTCGTCGCCCAGGCGCGCCAGACCTTCGAGAACATCGCCGCCGCCCTCGCCCAGGCCGGCTGCAGCCTGGACGATGTGGTGCGCGTGCTGTTCATCGTGCCACGGCGGGAAGATTGGGAGCCGTGCTGGCCGGTGGTGAAGCAGTATCTCGGCAATGCTCGACCTGCCTCCACCTTGATCCATGCCGGGCTGCAAACCGATGCCATGCGCATCGAGATCGAGGTGACGGCACGCCGGCCCGCCTGACACGGCGTTCATCCACCGCCGCACATCGTTACTGTTTGTGCGGCAGGCCGCCACGCGGCCGCCATACCCCGGCGTTTAGATTGGTTCCGCTCAGAAAGGAGCCTAGCCATGCTTGAACGTCGATCGCTGCTGCTGCTCGCAGGCGGCCTGGTCGCCGGCGGCGGCGCCAGCCTCGCCGCACCCGCCGAGGCGCAACCGGTCTTCATCGAACGCGCCCCGCCGCCGCCGCGGGTGGTGCGGGAGCCGCCGCCACGCCGCGGCTGGGTCTGGGCCCCGGGCTACTGGCGCTGGAACGGCCGCCGCCATGTCTGGGTCGATGGCCAGTGGATGCGCGAGCGCCGCGGCTACGCCTATAACGGGTCGCGCTGGGAGCAGGATGGCCCGCGCTGGCGCTACGTGCCCGGCGGCTGGGTGCGCAACTGACCCGCCATCCGATGACATGAGAAAGGGGCGGCCCGGCATGCGCCGGGCCGCCCCTTCGCCTTCCGGCGTCGCGATCAGCCCGCGTTGGCGACCGCCCGCTTCGCCATGACGGTGACGAGATGCGCGCGGTACTCGGCGCTGCCGTGGATGTCGCTGTTCAGGTCATCCGGCGCCTGCTTGATCCCGGCCACCGCATCCGCCGACCAATTGGCGGCGAGCGCTGCTTCCATATCGGCCTGGCGGAACACGCAGGGCCCGGCACCGGTGATCGCGACCCTGACGCCCTGCGGCCCCTTCGAGACGAAGGCGCCGGCCATCACATAGCGGCTGGCAGGGTTGCGCATCTTGGCGTAACCGGCCTTCTCCGGGATCGGGAAGCTGATCGCGGTCAGGATCTCGTCCGGCTCCAGCGCCGTCGTGAACATGCCGAGGAAGAAGTCATCGGCCGCGATCTCCCGCTTGCTGGTACGGATCGTGGCACCGAGCCCGAGCACCGCCGCCGGGTAATCCGCCGCCGGGTCGTTGTTGGAGACCGAGCCGCCGATGGTGCCGCGGTTGCGGACCTGCACGTCGCCGATATGGTCCGCCATGAAGGCCAGCGCCGGGATCGCCGCCGCGACCTCGGCGCTCGCCGCCACCTCCGCATGCTTGGCCAGGGCGCCGATGACGACCGCATTGCCTTCCCGCCGGATGCCGCGCAGCTCGGCGATGCCGGACAAGTCGACCAGCGCGGTGGGCTTGTTCAGGCGGTGCTTCAGCGCCGGCAGCAGCGTATGGCCGCCGGAGATCGCCTTGGCGTCCGGATCGGCCAGCAGCTTCACCGCATCGGCGACGGTGGAGGGCTTGTGGTACGCGAAATCATACATGGTGCTCTCCTTGTAGGTACGCGCGGCCGATTCAGATCTCCGGGCCTTGCGCCCCTTCGCTCATTGGACGCTCAGGCCGCCGCCTTGCCGTGGCTCCCGTTGATGATCTGCCAGATCTTCGCCGCTGTCGCCGGCATTTCAATGTGGCGCACGTCGAAATCACGCAGCGCATCCACCACCGCGTTGATGACCGCCGGCGGCGAGCCGATGGCCCCCACTTCCCCGCAGCCCTTCACGCCGAGCGGATTGTGGGTGCAGAGCGTGGTGTGCGTCGCGACGCCGACCGGCGGCAGGTCGTCCGCGCGCGGCATGGTGTAGTCCATCATCGAGCCGGAGACGAGCTGCCCGTCCGCGTCGTAGATGCAGCTTTCCAGCAGCGCCTGGCCGACGCCCTGGGCGACGCCGCCCTGCACCTGGCCTTCGACGATCATCGGGTTGATGACCCGGCCGACATCGTCGACCGCGGTGAAGTTCACCAGGTCGACCTTGCCGGTCTCACGGTCGATCTCGACCTCCGCGATGTGGCAACCGCCGGGATAGGTGAAGTTCTTCGGGTCGTAGAAGGCGGTCTCCTCCAGCCCCGGCTCCAGCTCCTCGATCGGGTAGTTGTGCGGCACATAGGCGGCGACCGAGATATCCACCAGCGCCTTGGTCCGGTCGGTGCCGGCGACGCGGAAGGTGCCGCGGTCGAACTCGATATCCTCGACGCTCGCTTCCATCAGATGGGCGGCGATGCGCTTGCCCTTGGCGATGATCTTGTCCATCGCCTTCATCATCGCCGAGCCGCCGACCGCGAGGCTGCGGCTGCCATAGGTGCCCATGCCGAAGGGCACCTTGGCAGTGTCGCCATGGACGATGTCGACCTGCGCCACTGGCACGCCGAGCTTGTCGGAGACGAGCTGCGCGAAGGTGGTCTCATGCCCCTGCCCATGGCTGTGCGAGCCGGTGAGCACGGTGATGCTGCCGGTCGGATGCACGCGGATGGTGCCGACCTCGTAGAGGCCGGCGCGGGCACCGAGGCTGCCCACCACCGCGGAAGGCGCGATGCCGCAGGCTTCGAGATAGGTCGAGATGCCGATGCCGCGCAGCTTGCCGCGCGCCGCGGCTTCCGCCCGCCGCGCCTCGAAGCCGGCCCAGTCGGCGACGCGGAGGCATTCGTTCAGGGTCGACTGGTAGTCGCCGCTGTCATATTGCAGGGCGACCGGCGTCTGGTAGGGAAAGGCGTCGGCGGGGATGAAGTTCCGGCGCCGGAGCTCCACCCGGTCGATGCCGAGCTCCCGTGCCGCCACATCCATCAGCCGTTCCAGCAGATAGGTCGCCTCCGGCCGTCCGGCGCCGCGATAGGCATCGACCGGCACGGTATTGGTGAAGACCGCCTTGACCTCGGCATAGATCACCGGCGTCGTGTACACGCCGGCGAGCAGGGTGGCGTAGAGATAGGTCGGCACGCAGGGCGCGAAGGTCGAGAGATAAGCGCCCATATTGGCCTGGGTCGCCACCCGCAGCGCCAGGATCCTGCCGTCCTTGTCGAAGGCGAATTCGGCGCGGCTGATGTGGTCGCGGCCATGCGCGTCCGACATGAATGCCTCGGTGCGATCCGCCGTCCACTTCACTGGCCGCCCCACCTGTGCCGAAGCCCAGGTGACCAGCGCTTCCTCGGCGTAGTGGTAGATCTTGGAACCGAAACCGCCGCCCACATCGGGTGCGACCACGCGGACCTTCGATTCCGGCAGCTTCAGCACGTTCGCCGCCATCAGCAGCCGGATCACATGCGGGTTCTGGCTGGTGGTGTAGAGCGTGTAGTCGCCGGTGAAGCGGTCGAACTCACCGACGGCGGCGCGCGGCTCCATCGCGTTCGGCACCAGGCGGTTGTTCACGAGGTCCAGCGCCACGGTTCTGTGCGCCGCGGCGAAGGCGGCGTCGACCACCGCCTTGTCGCCGATATGCCAGTCGTAGCAGATGTTGCCGGCAACACCTTCGTGGATCGGCGTGGCGCCGGCAGCCTGCGCCTGCTCCAGGCTCGGCGCGGCAGGCAGCGGCTCGTAGTCCACGATGATCGCCTCGGCCGCATCGCGCGCCTGGGACCGGGTCTCGGCCACCACGATCGCCACGGGGTCGCCGACATGGCGCACCCGCTCGAAGGCGAGCACCGGATGCGGCGGCTCCGCCATCGGCGTGCCGTCCTTGCTGTGGATCTGCCAGCCGCAGGGCAGGCCACCGAGCCCTGCCGCCTCCGTGTCCGCACCCGTGAAGATGCCGTGCACCCCCGGCATCGCCTTCGCCGCCGCGATGTCGACGCCCCGGATCTTCGCATGCGCATGCGGGCTGCGCAGGATCCAGGCATGCGTCTGGCCAGGGCGGTTGAGGTCGTCGGTGTAGTTGCCCTTGCCCTGGAGGAAACGGAAATCCTCCTTGCGGCGGACACTCGCGCCTATGCCTTCGAACGGTGTCACCACGTTCATGTCACGTCGCCTCCCCAGGCGTTTCCGAAGCCGGCCCGCTTTACGCGGTGCCGGTTACTCCGCGGCGCGCGCGATCTCGCTGCGCTTGCCGTGCATCACATCCTGTGCGGCCGCAATGGCCTTGACGATGTTGTGGTAGCCGGTGCAGCGGCAGAGATTGCCCTCGAGCCCTTCGCGGATCTCCTGCTCGGAAAGGCCCTGCGGGTTCTTCTGCACCAGGTCGATCGCGCTCATGACCATGCCCGGCGTGCAGAAGCCGCATTGCAGGGCGTGGTACTCGCGGAACGCCTCCTGCATCGGGTGCAGCGTGCCGTCGGCCGCGGCGAGCCCTTCGATCGTCGTCACCGAAGCGCCATCGGCCGCCAGCGCCAAGGTGGTGCAGGACTTCACGCTGTCGCCGTTCACATGCACCACGCAGGCGCCGCATTGGCTCGTGTCGCAGCCGATATGAGTGCCGGTCAGCCGCAGCGTCTCGCGCAGCAGCTCCACGAGCAAGGTGCGGCCTTCGACCTCCGCGGTGTGCGATTTCCCGTTCACCGTCAACGTGACGTGCGGCATCCGCCGTCTCCCCCGGAAAGCTGTCGCGGCGCCGCCTGGCGCCGCATTCGGGACGGAGGGTCGCGCCGCGCGAGGGGGTGCGTCAAGCACCCGCTGCGCGGCCGCGGTTCCTACGGGTCATCTAAACGGACCGGTTGCTTGACCGGTCCGAGGCCGCGAATGCGGCCCGCCGCAAGTGCGGCGTCACGCCGGAGGCGTGTCTTCGGCACGACGTGTTTGAGGGGTGGTGAGCGGTCTCCGCTCACCACCGTTGATCAGTGCGCGGCGATCAGATCCGCGCCCTTGGCACCGGCGAGCGGGTTCTCCGCATCCGGCCGGTCATGGAGGTGACAGGCGGACCAGTGCCCGGCCTCGGTCTGCCGCAGCGCCGGCTCGTCCTTCCGGCAGCGGTCGAAGGCATAGGGGCAGCGCGTATGGAAACGGCAGCCCTGGGGCGGGTTGATCGGGCTCGGCACATCGCCCTTGAGGATGATGCGTTCCCGCTGCGCGCCCGGCATCGGCACCGGCACCGCCGACAGCAACGCCTCGGTATACGGGTGCTTCGGCGCCGAGAAGAGGTCGCGCTTGGTTGCCACCTCCACGATCTTGCCGAGATACATCACCGCCACGCGATGCGTCATATGCTCCACGATCGCGAGGTCGTGGCTGATGAACAGCATCGCGAGGCCGAGCTCCTTCTGCAGGTCCTGCAGCAGGTTCACGATCTGCGCCTTGACCGAGACGTCGAGCGCAGACACCGCCTCGTCGCAGATGATGATATCCGGCTCGGCCGCCAGCGCGCGGGCGATGCAGATGCGCTGCCGCTGCCCGCCGGAGAATTCGTGCGGCCAGCGGTTCACCGCGTCGCGCGGCAGCCGCACCTTGTCCATGAGCAGCGCCACCCGCTCCTCCAGGTCCGCCCGGTTCTTGGCCATGCCGAAATTGCGGATCGGCTCGGCCAGGATGTCCCGCACCCGCATGCGCGGGTTCAAGGAGCTGAAGGGATCCTGGAACACCACCTGGATGCGCCGGCGGATGGGCCGCAGCGTCGAGGCCGTCATGGTATCGATGCGGGTGCCGTCCAGCACCACCTGTCCGGCGGTGATGTCGAAGAGCCGCAGGATGGCCTTGCCGACCGTCGACTTGCCGCAGCCGGATTCGCCGACCAGCGACAGCGTCTCCCCCTTCGCGATGGAGAAGGACACCCCATCCACGGCATAGACATGCGCCGTGGTGCCGCCGAAGAAGCCACCATGGATTGGAAAATGCTTCTTGAGGTCAGAGACCTCGAGGATCGCCCCGCTCATGCCGCGACCGCCTCCCGGATTGCATAGTGACAGGCGGCGACGTGGTGCGGCGCCTTCTCCTCCAGCGCCGGCGCCACCTTGCGGCAGAGATCGGTCGCATAGGTGCAGCGACTGGCGAAGACGCAGCCCGGGATCTTGGACTTGAGGCTCGGCACCAGGCCGGGGATCTCGGCCAGCCGGGTCTCGGTCCCGGTCAGCGAGGAGCCGAGCTTCGGCACGGAGCCGAGCAGCCCCTGGGTATAGGGATGGCGCGGGTTGCGGAAGAGCTGCCCGACCGGCGCCTCCTCCACCTTCTTGCCGGCGTACATGACGATGACCCGCTCCGCGACCTCCGCCACCACGCCGAGGTCATGGGTGATGAGCACGATCGCCGCCCCCACCCGGTGCTTCAGGTCCCGCATCAGGTCGAGGATCTGCGCCTGGATGGTCACGTCGAGCGCGGTGGTCGGCTCGTCCGCGATCAGCAGCTTCGGATTGCAGGCGAGCGCGATCGCGATCATCACGCGTTGCCGCATGCCGCCCGAGAGCTGGTGCGGGTATTCCCGCACCCGCCGCCCCGGTGCGGGGATGCCGACCAGGGTCAGCATCTCGACCGCCTTCGCCTCGGCATCCCGGGCGGACAGCCCCTGGTGCAGCCGGAGCGTCTCGCCGATCTGGCGGCCGACATTCAGCACCGGATTCAGCGAGGTCATCGGCTCCTGGAAGATCATGCTGATGTCGTTGCCGCGGATAGCGCGCATCTCGCGATCGGTCATCGTCAGGAGGTCGCGCCCCTGGAAGCGGATGCTGCCGGCGATCTTGCCGGGCGGTTCCGGGATCAGGCGCAGCATCGACATGGCGGTCACGGATTTCCCGCAGCCGGATTCACCGACCACAGCGATCGTCTCGCCGGCGTCCACGTGGAAGGAAATGCCATCCACCGCCCGGTTCACACCGTCCGGCGTCCGGAAATGCGTCTGCAGATTCTCAACGACAAGAAGTGGTTCGGGCATCGCGGGTCAGACCCTCTTCGCCATGCGCGGGTCAAGCGCGTCGCGCAGCCCATCGCCCAGGAGGTTGACGGCCAGCACCGTGATCGAGAGGAAGATGGCCGGGAAGAAGACGATATACGGCTTCACCTGCCAGAGGGCGCGGCCCTCCGCCATGATGTTGCCCCAGGACGGGATGATCGGTGGCGTGCCGGCGCCGATGAAGGAGAGGATCGCTTCGGCGATCATCGCGCTGGCGCAGATATAGGTCGCCTGCACGGTCAGCGGCGCCAGGGTGTTCGGCAGGATGTGGCGCAGGATGATCACCGGCGTCCGGGTGCCGGCGGCAACGGCAGCATCGACATAAGGCTGCTCGCGGAGCGAGAGCACGACGCCGCGCACCAGCCGCGCCACCCGCGGGAAGTCGGCGATGGTGATCGCGAGGATCACGTTGCCGACCGATCCACGCGTCAGCGCCATCAGCGCGATCGCCAGCAGGATGGAGGGGATCGACATCATCCCGTCCATGATGCGCATGATCACGGCATCGGCCGCCCGGATGAAGCCCGAGATCAGTCCGATCGTGAGGCCGATCAGCGAGGCGCAGATCGCCACCGAGAAGCCGACGGTCAGCGACACCCGGGTGCCGTAGAGCACGCGCGAATAGACGTCGCGCCCCAGCATGTCGGAGCCGAACCAGAACTGCGCCGAGGGTTCCCGGGTGCGCAGCGCCGGCGCGAGTGCCGTCGGGTCACGGGTGAAGAGGAAGGGCGCGAAGAGCGCGATCGCGACCATCAGCAGCACCAGCGACGCCCCGATGGTGATCGTCGGGTTGCGGCGCAGGAAGCCGAAGAAGCCGCGCCGCTGCTTCACCGGCGGCAGGATGTCCGGCATGGGTACCGCGACAGCGACGTTCGCTTCCGTCGGCAAGATCGTGGAGGAGGCCATCAGTAACGGATCCTCGGGTCGAAGAGGGTGTAGGCGAGGTCGATCACGAGATTGACCAGCACGTAGACGAAGCTGAACAGCAGCACGACGCCCTGGATCACCGGATAGTCGCGCCGCAGGATGGCATCGACGGTCAGGCGCCCGAGCCCCGGGATGGCGAAGACGCTCTCCGTCACCACGGCGCCGCCGATCAGCAGCGCGATGCCGATGCCGATCACGGTCACGATCGGCACCGCCGCGTTCTTCAGCGCATGCAGGAACAGGACGCCCTTCTGCCCGACGCCCTTGGCGCGTGCGGTGCGGATGTAGTCCTGCTGCAGGACCTCCAGCATCGTCGCACGGGTGATGCGCGCGATCAGCGCGATATAGACGCCGCCGAGCGCGATCGCGGGCAGGATCAGGTTCTCGAGCCACGGCCAGAAGCCGCGCGCGAAGGGCGTATAGCCCTGCACCGGCAGCCAATCGAGCTCGAGCGCGAAGACATAGGCCAGCACGTAGCCGACCACGAAGACCGGCACGGAGAAGCCGAGCACCGCGAAGCCCATCACCGCGCGATCGATGATGGTGCCCTGCTTCCACGCCGCGATGACGCCCATCGGGATGGCGATGCAGACGGCGAGGCAGAGGGTGATGACCATCAGCGACAAGGTCGGCTCGATGCGCTGCGCGATCATGGTGGTGACCGGCAGGTTGGTGAAGATCGAGACGCCGAGGTCACCCTGGATGATGCGGAAGGCCCATTCCCCGAAGCGGACGAGATAGGGCCGGTCGAGGCCGAGGCTCGCGCGGATGCGCTCGACATCCTGGGGTGTCGCCTGGTCGCCGGCGATCACCGCGGCCGGATCGCCCGGCGCGAGATAGAGCAGCGAGAACACGAAGAGAGCCACGATCGCCATGACAGGGATCGTGGCCAGCACACGACGGACGGTATAAGCGAACATCAGATCAGGACTTCGTCACGCCCCAGAAGAAGGGCAGCGGCCCCTTCTGGATGCCGGAGACGTTGCGCCGCCAGGCGGTGTAGCCAAGGAAGAAGCCAGTCGGTGCATAGACCACGTGTTCGATCGCCTCTCTATTGATCTTGTCCATCGCTATCTTTTCGGCGTCCGGGTTCGGTGCGTCAAACCACTCCGTGACGCCGGCTTCCACCGAGGGGATGTTCGGCCAGCCGAACCAGGCACCGTCGCCATTGGCACGCACCGCGTTGTAGGCGGCGGGATTCACGCAATCCGCGCCGGCATGCCAGGTGTGGAACATGCTCCAGCCGCCCTGGCCCGGCGGGTTCTTCATGGCGCGGCGCTGGCCCGTCGTGCCCCAGTCGGTGGCGACGAAATCGACGTTCATGCCGAGCCGCCGCAGCAGGTCGGCCGTGACGTCGCCCTGCGCCTTGGTGATCGGCTGGTCCTGCGCCACGATGCAGGTCACCGGCTGGCCGGAATAGCCGCCTTCGGTCAGCATGCGCTTCGCGGCATCGAGGTTGCGCGGCCCCTTCAGGATATCCCCGCCCGCCTCCGTATAGGCCGGCGTCCCCGGCGTGAAGAAGCCGGGCAGCGGCTTCCACAGGGCATCCTCATTGCCGACCAGGGCGCGCATGTAATCTTCCTGGCTCATCGCCATGAGGATCGCCTGCCGCACCTTCTGCGAGTTGAACGGCGCATGCAGGTGGTTCATGCGGAAGCTGCCGATGTTGCCGAGCGGATCGGCGATGTCGACCGCGATGTTCCGGTTGCGCCGCATCAGCGGAATGAGGTCGGAGATCGGGTTCTCCCACCAGTCCACCTCGCCATTCTGCAGCGCCGCCGCCGCGGTCGCCGCATCCGGCATCACCACCCATTCAACGCGGTCGACCGAAACATGCTTGCCGCCGGCGAGCCAGCTCGCGGCACCCTGGCGCGGCACGTAGCGGTCGAACTTCTGGAACACCGCCTTGGCACCCGGCACCCATTCGTTGCGCACGAAGCTCAGCGGGCCGGAGCCGACATAGTCGGTGATCTGGGTGAAGGGATCGGTGCGGGCGATGCGCTCCGGCATGATGAAGCAGATCGGCGTGTTGGTCTTGCCGAGCGCGTATTTCAGCTTGGGATAGGGGCGGCGGAGCACCCAGCGGAAGCTGCGGTCATCGACGGCGACGAGTTCCTGCTGGATCGCGCGCACCATCTGCCCCATCGGGTCGCGCGGCATCCAGCGGGTGATCGAGGCGACGACATCCTTCGCGAGCACCGGCTCCCCGTCATGGAAGCGCAGCCCCTCACGCAGCCGGAAGGTCCAGGTGAGACCATCCTGCGACACCGTCTCGCCTTCGACCATCTGCGGCTGCGGATCGAGCTTGTCGTCCACGCCATAGAGCGTGTCCCACACCATGGCGGCGGCATTGCGCACGACATACTGCGTGCCCCAGATGGGATCGAAATTCGCCAGATTGGCCTGCGGGACGAAGCGCAGGGTACGCGCCGCCCCCTGCGACAGCGCCGGCGCGGCAACGCCGCCCGCGCCGAGGACGGCACCCGAGGCGGCTGTCGCCTTCAGGAAGCTCCTGCGGTCCATCATCTAGTCCCCCTCTCCCCGCGGACCGTGCCGCCTTGATTGATGACAGGCTGCCCGATTTTTAGGCGCCACGCCAACCCTTCGCAGCGCCGGCTCACGATTGCCGCCGCGCCAGGGCCATCCCGCGGCCATGTTTGCACGTGCCGTGCCAGGGCGACGGCGGCACCTGGATGCGAATCCCGGCTCAGGTCCGGCGCACACCCCAGAACAATGCGGGCCCGCCCTTCACGATGCCGGTCAGCGTGCGGCGATAGGCCATGGGCGGCAGCACTTGCCCCAGCGGAATGAAGGGCACCTCCTCCCATACCAGCCGCTGCATCTCCCGCGCGATGCGCTGCTCGGTGGCGAGATCCGGCGCCTCGAACCAGGCGTCGCGGAGCGCTTCGAGGCGCGGCGAAGTCGGCCAGCCGGACCAGGCATTGGCGCCATTGCCGCGGAGCGGCTGATGGCTGCCCGGCACCGAAACGTCGAGCCCTTCCCAGGTCGTGCAGAAGGCGCTCCAGCCGCCCTGGTCCGTCGGGTTGCGGCTGGTGCGGCGCTGGATCTGGGTGCCCCAGTCCATGGCCTGGAAATCGAGGTTGAAGCCCATGCGCCGCATCAGGTCCGCCGCCACTTCCGCCAGGTTCTGCAGCACCGGCAGGTCGGTCGACGACATCATCACCACCCGCTCCCCCCGATAGCCGGAGGAAGCAAGCGCGGCGCGCGCCGCGTCGAGGCTGCGGGAGCCCGAGAGCACCGAGAGGCCTTCGTCATTCGCCAGCGGCGATCCCGGCGTGAAGGCGCCCGCCGGCACCGCCGAGAGCACGCGGTCGGTGCCGATCGCCGCATCCATGAAGGCGCGCTGATCGATCGCCGGCAGCAGGGCGCGCCGCACCGCCGGATTGTCGAAGGGCGGGTGCAGGAAGTTGAACCGCAGCACGCCGAGATTGCCGAAACCATTGACCCGCTCAACCAGGATGTCGCGGTTGCGCCGCAGCACCGGCAGCAGGTCCGGCAGCGGGTTCTCCCACCAATCCGCCTCGTTGTTCTGCAGCGCAGCGGCGGCGGTGCCGGGATCCGGCATCACCCGCCATTCGACGCGGTCGAAATGCACGGGCTTGCCGCCGGCCAGGAAGTCGGAGGGCTCGTCCCGGCTCTGATAGGCCTCGAAGCGCTCATAGACTGCGACATCGCCTGGCCGGAACAGGTCGCGGCGGAAGCGGAAGGGACCGGAGCCCACGGGATCGGCGATCTGGGTGAAGGGGTCGGTGCGCGCCACGCGCTCCGGCATGATGGCGCACATGTTGGCCGAAGGCTTGCCGAGCGCCCAGGCGAGGCCCGCCCAGGGCCGCTTCAGCCGGATGGTGAAGCGCTGGTCGTCCTCGGCGCGCATCTCCTCCAGCAAGGCGTCGAGGCGCTGGCCGAGCACGTCCCGCTTCGACCAGCGCGCGATGGAGGCGATGCAGTCGCGCGCCCGCACCGGCTCCCCGTCATGGAACTTCAGCCCTGGCCGCAAGGCGATGGTCCAGAGCAGCCCATCCGCGGAGACCTCATGCCCGGCCGCCATCTGATGCCGGGGCGCAAGCCCGGCATCCAGGCCGAACAGCATGTCGTAGATCATCAGCCCGTGGTTGCGGACAATGACCGCCGTGCTCCAGACCGGATCGAGGCTCGCGAGGTTCGACTGCGGCACGAAGCGCAGCAGCCGCGCCGCCGCCTGGGCCGATGCCAGGCGCGGCGCGGCGAGCGCTGCGGCGGCGGAACCCAAGGGGATGCCCAAGGCGGCGCGGCGGGTGATCATGCCTTGCCGATGTTCCAGAACACCGTCGCCGGCGCGCGGAACACGCCCGTGAGGTTGCGGCGCCAGGCGCTCGGCTGCCAGTAGTAGCCGAGCGGGACATAGGCCATGACCTCCATCGCGCGGCGGTTCAGCGCCTGCGCGATCCGCACTCGGTCGGGCTCCTCCGCCGCTTCCACCCACTCGCCGCGCAACCGCTCGATCTCCGGGTCATCCGGCCAGCCGAACCAGGCATTGGGGCCGTTGGCGCGCAGGAACAGGTGGAAGACCGGCATGGTCAGCGACTGGCCGGAGGAGGTGGTGTGCACGATGCTCCAGCCGCCGCGCTCCACCGGCTCCTTGCTCGCACGGCGCTGGATCACGGTACCCCAGTCGGCCGAGACGAGCTCGAGATTCATCCCCAGCCGCTGCAGGATGTCGGCGGTCACCAGCGACAGCGCGTTGATCTGCGGATAGTCGCTCGGCGCGATCAGCACCACCTTTCCCCCGGCATAGCCGGCCTCGCGCAGCGCGGCACGGGCGCGGTCGATGCTGTGGGTCTTCAGGATCTCGCTGCCCACCTCATTCGCCATTGGGGTGCCGCAGGTGAAGACGCCTTCGCAGACGCCCCAGCCATCCCGTTCATTGCCGGCGACCGCGCGCAGGTAGTCGCGCTGGTCCACGGCCATGGCAACCGCCCGGCGGATCGCCGGATTGTTGAAGGGCGGCTGCAGCGTGTTGAAGCGGCAGACGCCATAGGTGCCGTCGAGCAGCCGCTGCTCCACCACCACCTCGCGGTTCCGGCGCATCAGCGGCAGCAGGTCGTGCAGCGGATATTCCCAGTAATCCTGCTCGCCCTGGTTCATGGCGTTGGCGCTGGTCGCGGGGTCGCTGATGATGGTCCATTCGACGCGGTCGATCCGCGGCGCGCGGCCACCGGCGAGCCCGTCCACCGGCTCGCCCCGCGGCACGTAGCGCTCATTCTTCGCCCAGACCGCACGCTGGCCAGGGTTCCATTCGTTCGGGACGAAGCGGAAGGGCCCGCTGCCCACCGCGTCGCGGATCTGCGTGAAGGCATCGGTGCTGGCGATCCGTTCCGGCATCACGAAGCAGGGGAATTGCGTCTGGCCGAGCGCCTGCAGCAGCAGCGGCACCGGGCGATGCAGCCGGAAGCGGAAGCGGCGGTCATCCATCGCCTCGACATCGGCGACGCTCGGCCACAGCACTTGCATGAAGGGATCGCGCCGCGCCCAGCGCTTGATCGAGGCGACGACGTCCTTGGACAGGACCCGTTCCCCGTCATGGAAGGCGAGCCCTTCGCGGAGTGTGAAGGTCCAGCTCAGGCGGTCATCCGCCATGGTCCAGCCTTCCGCCATCTGCGGCCTGATCTCGCCCGCCGCGTTCTGGGCGCAGATCTGGTCGTAGATCATGAAGGCGTGGTTGCGGGTCACCACCGCCGTCGTCCAGACCGGGTCGAGGCTGGTGAGGTTCGCCTGCGGGATGACGCGCAGGCTGCGGGCGGCGGCTCCCTGCGCGAAGGCCGGCGCGGAGAGCGAAGCCGCGGCGGCGACGCCCCCCTTCAAGATCGTGCGTCGCTGCATGGCAGCCTCCCCTATGATGGCCGCTTCAGGCGCGGCGCAGGTTCCAGAACAATGCCATGCCCTTCACGCGGCCAGTGAGGTCGCGGCGGATGGCGGTCAGCGACTTGTAGGCGCCGACCGGGATGTAGGGCAGCTCATCCATGGCGATGGTCTGCATCTCGCGCGCGATGACCTGCTGAGCCGCCAGATCGGGCGCCAGGAACCAGGCGTCGCGCAGTTCCTCGAGGCGCGGGATGGTCGGCCAGCCCGGCCAGGCCTGCGTGCCATTGCCGCGCAGCGGGAAATGCGCGGCGGGATCGACGAAATCGAAGGAGGAGAAGCTGGTGAACAGCATGCTCCAGCCGCCGCGCTCCACCGGCTCGCGCGAGGTGCGACGCTGCACCACGGTACCCCAATCGGCGAAGACGGCATCCGTGTTGAAGCCGAGCCGCTGCACCAGATCGGCACCGACCTGGCTCATCGCCGAAGGGGCCAGGATGTCAGTCGGCGCGATCAGGCGCATCGGCTGGTTGGTGTAGCCCGCCTCCCGCATCAGCGCCTTGGCGCGGTCGAGGCTGCGCGGCCCACGCAGCGGCGCCAGCCCGGCATCGTTCGCGAGCGGCGTGCCCGGCGTGAAGAGGCCGACATCCACCCCATAGACGCTGGGGTCGGGACCGACCACCGCGCTCATGAAATCCGCCTGGGAGATGGCCGGCAGCAGCGCCTGGCGTAGTTTCTTGTCGTTGAAGGGCGGGTGCAGGTGGTTGAAGCGCAGGATGCCAGTCAGCGGCAGCGGATCGATCTCCTCGATCACGAGTTGCCGGTTGCGGCGCAGCATGGTCTGGATCTCGGGGTTGGGCTGCTCGTACCAGTCGATCTCACCGGTCTGCAGGGCGGCGGCGGCGGTCGCCGCATCCACGATGATCTCCCATTCGACGCGGTCGAAATGCGGCGTCTTCGGGCCGGCCGTCAGGCTCGGCGTGCCGGAGGCGACCGGCACGTAGTTCGCATTCTTCTCGTAGACGACGCGGCTGCCGGAATTGAACTCATCCGCCTTGAAGCGGAAGGGACCGCTGCCGATCGCCTCCCGGATCTGGGTGAAGGCGTCGGTGTTGGCCAGCCGCTCCGGCATGATGAAGGGCGGACTGTTGCTGACCTGCGCCAGCGCCTGGATCAGCATCGGGAAGGCGCGCTTCAGCCGGAAGCGCAGGCGGCGGTCATCCACGGCCTCCACGGCGTCGGTGAAGGTTTCGAGCTTCTGCCCGATCGGGCTGCGCTTCATCCAGCGCTTGACGGAGGCCGCGCAATCGGCGGCGCGCACCGGCTCCCCGTCATGGAAGCGCAGGTTCGGGCGCAGCGTGATGGTGACCGACTTGCCGTCATCCTCGATCACATGGCCTTCGGCCATCTGTGGCGTCGCCTGGAAATCGGCAGTCATGCCATAGAGCGTGTCGAACACCATGTAGCCGTGGTTGCGGGTGATGTTCGCGGTGGTCCAAATCGGGTCCAGGCTGGTGAGATTGGCCTGCGGCACGAATTTCACGACGCGGTTGCCGGCCGGCTGCGCGATCGCGAATCGCGGCAATGCAGCAGCTGCGGCGCCAATCGCCGCACTCTTCATCAGATCCCGTCGTTGCATGGCCCAGCCCCCTTGGTTGGGCGGGATGGGATCATCGGCCCGCCCTTCCCGCAACCCGAAAAAGCCCTGCCATCGTCTCGCCGGCGCCCAACCTGCCCAGCCGGGAAGCGCCCTGCCTGCGCGACGGCCATCAAAGGAGAAAGGCCACGCGCCCGACCTCGCCGATGTCGTAGCCGCCCATCGCGGCGGCGCGGCGCCGGAAGGCCTCGCCCTGCGCGAAACGGAGCAGGGCCTGGAAGGCAGGCCCGAAATAGCTCCTGAGCCCCATGACGAGATCGAAGCGCTCCCGCAGCAGGGGCACGAAGTCGAGCCCGCGCCGCGCGGCTTCGGCCAGGATGCCGAAGCCCGCATCGGCCCGCCCTTCGGCGACCGCGGCCGCCACCTCATCCTCCGCCATCGCCGGGTCCGGCAGCAGGTTGATCTGGTCGAGGCGGAGGCCCGCCTCGGTCAGCAGATGGACCATCAGCACATGGCTGCCGGCGCGCGGCTGGCGGCCGATCACCCGGATATCGCCGGCCACGAGGTCTTCGACGCGCGCCAGCCGCCGCGGATTGCCGGCCGGCAGGATCATGCCCTGGTCGCGCCAGGCCCAGACGATGCCGACCGTAGGCCGCGCACCCAGGGCATCGCGCGCCGCGGCTTCGTTGAATCCGCCGCTGTCGGGGTCCAGCACATGGGTCGCTGCGATGATCGCGCGGCCTTCGGCCAGCGCCTCCAGCCCCGCGAGGCTGCCGCCGCTCAGGACCGCCAGCCGGCTGCCCGATTCGCGCACCGCCCAGTCCAGCAGGGGATCATGGCTGCCGGCCACGATCGGCGGCGGCGCCAATGGCGCGCCCGCGGCCGGCTCTGCCTGCAGCGCCAGCCAGCGCGCCAGCGACGCGCGCGGGAAGATCCATTTGCCGCCGACCTGCGCGGCGGGGATCCGGCCGGCACGGGCCAGCGCATAGAGGGCACGCTCCGAAAGCCGCAGCCAGAGGGCGGCTTCCGCCAGGGTCAGGTTGTCCGTCATGCCTGGCAAATTTCGGCAAATGCTGCCCGTCATGCAAGGTCAAACGCGTTGACGCCCCTCAGCACGCTCCCGCAGGGTCCCCCGGAGGGAGAACCGCGTGTCCGATCTGAGCCTTGCCTTCGACGCCGCGCTGACGCTCGTCGCGACGGGCGACGAGACGCTCAGCCGCATCATCCTGCTGTCACTCCAGGTCAGCATCAGCGCGGTCCTGGTCGCGGCCCTGGTGGGGCTGCCGCTCGGCGCCCTGCTGGCCGTCGCGCGCTTCCCGGGGCGGCACGGCATCATCATCACGCTGAACGCCTTGATGGGCCTGCCCCCGGTGGTGGCGGGGCTGGTCATCTACCTGCTGCTCTCGCGCTCAGGGCCGCTGGGCAGTCTTGGGCTGCTCTTCACGCCCGGCGCCATGGTGATCGCCCAGGCGCTGCTGATCGCGCCGATCCTGGCCGCCCTCTCCCGCCAGGTGCTGGAAGGGCTCTGGGAGGAATATGCCGAGCAGCTCCGCTCCTTCGGTGCCGGCACATGGCGCGCGGTTCCGACCTTGCTCTGGGACGGGCGCTTCGCGCTGCTGACGGTGCTGCTGGCCGGCTTCGGGCGGGCAAGCGCCGAGGTGGGTGCCGTGATGATCGTCGGCGGCAACATCGAAGGCTTCACGCGGGTCATGACCACGGCGATCGCGCTGGAGACCAGCAAGGGCGACCTGCCGCTGGCGCTCGCACTCGGCCTGGTGCTGATGGCGATCGTGCTGGCCGTGAATGCCGCGGCACAGGTGGCGCGCGATGCCGCGGTGCGCCGGGCCGGCTGATGCGCGCACCCGTCAGCCATCTGCCCCTGGTCGCGACGCAGCTTCGCTACGCCGCCGGCGGCGTCGCGATTCTGCACGGCCTCGACCTGGCCATCGAGGCCGGGCCGCCGCTCGTCATCCTCGGCCCCAACGGCGCCGGCAAGAGCGTGCTGCTGCGCCTGCTGCATGGCCTGATCGTGCCGACCGGCGGCAACGTCACCTGGAGCGGCGAGCCTGGCCGGCCGCGGGGCGCGATGGTGTTCCAGCGCCCGGTCATGCTGCGGCGTTCCGTCCTCGCCAATGCCGCCTATCCGCTGAAGCTCGCGGGCCAGCCGCGTGCGGCGCGACACGCGGCTGCCATGGCCGCGCTGGACCGCGTCGGCCTGGCGGGGCTCGCGACCCGCGCCGCGCGGCGCCTGTCCGGCGGTGAGCAGCAGCGCCTGGCGCTGGCGCGCGCGGAGGCGACGGGGCCGGAGGTGGTGTTCCTCGACGAGCCCTGCGCCAGCCTCGACCCCGCCGCGGCGCGGGCGGTGGAGGCGATCATCGCCGGCATCGCCGGGCGCGGCGCCAAGGTCGTCATGACCACGCACGACCTCGCCCAGGCCCGCCGCCTGGCGGGCGAGATCGCCTTCCTGCATCGCGGCAGGCTGCTGGAACAGGCGCCGGCCGCCACCTTCTTCTCCGCCCCCAGCACGCCCGAAGCCGCCGCCTTCCTGCGTGGCGAGCTGCTTGCCTGAACCACAAGGACCAAGCCGATGATCCGCCGGATCCTCATCCTCCTCATCATGCTGCTGCCGGCGATGCCGCTCCAGGCGCAGGAGCGCAGCATCACCATCGCCAGCACCACCAGCACGGAGCAGTCCGGCCTCTTTGGCCACATCCTGCCGGAGTTCGCCCGCGCCACCGGCATCGCGGTGCGCGTGGTCGCACTCGGCACCGGCCAGGCGCTCGATGTCGGCCGGCGCGGCGATGCCGATGTGGTCTTCGTGCATGACCGCGCCGCCGAGCTGCGCTTCCTGGCCGACGGCTTCGCCACCCGCCGCGACCATGTGATGTTCAACGACTTCGTGCTGGTCGGCCCCGCCGCCGATCCGGCCGGCATCGATGGGCTGCGCGACACGGTGGAGGCGCTGCGCCGCATCGCCGCGGCGGGGGCGCCCTTCGTCAGCCGCGGCGACCGCAGCGGCACCCATGCGGCGGAGCTGCGCCTCTGGCAGCAGGCCGGCATCGACCCCGCGGCCGGCCGCGGCGCCTGGTACCGCGAGATCGGCCAGGGCATGGGGCCGGCGCTGAACACCTCGGCCGCGCAGGGCGCCTATGTGTTGACCGACCGCGGCACCTGGCTTTCCTTCCGCAACCGCCAGGAGCTCAGGATCCTGGTCGAGGGCGATGCGCGGCTGTTCAACCAGTATGGCGTGATGCTGGTCAATCCGCAGCGCCACCCGCATGTGAAGGCCGCCGACGGCCAGCGCTTCATCGACTGGATCCTGTCCGAGGCCGGGCAGCGCAGCATCGCCGGCTACCGGATCAACGGCGAGCAGCTCTTCTTCCCGAACGCGACCCAGCCCGAGCCGGTCTCCTGATTCAACGCCCCAGGAAAACCGGCTTGCGCTTCTCCCGCCGCGCCACACGCCCTTCGACGTAGTCGGCGCTGGCATAGCAGCGATCGGCGGCCTCCTGTGCGCGGGCCAGGTCGGCCGGTCCATCACGGCGCGTGACTTCCTGAAAGGCGATTTTCGCCGCCATCAGGCTGAGCGGCGCATTCCCCGCCAGCTCCCGCGCCATGTCCTCCACTGCCGCGGCCAGCGCCGCGTGATCGGCGACCAGGCGCTGCACCAGGCCGAGCTGCAGGATCTCCTCGCCGCCATACTGACGCCCGAGCAGCACCATCTCCCGCGCCCGCGCCGGGCCGACGACATCGACCACCTTGATGATGTCCTCGAGACGGTAGGGCAGGCCGAGCTTCACCGCCGGCACGCCCATGCGGGCATCGGCGGTGCAGATGCGGATGTCGGACATCAGGGCGAATTCGAAGCCGGCGCCCAGGCAATAGCCATGGATCGCCGCCACCACGGGCTTAAGCATGCCCTGCAGGGCCTCGGCCACCGCGCGCTGCCAGGCATTGTAGCGCGCGGCGGCTTCGGGGTGGGCGCGGATCGTGTCGAATTCGCTGATGTCATTGCCGGTGCAAAAGGCGCGCTCGCCCTCGCCGGCCAGGACCAGCACCCGGATCGCCGGATCCTCCGCCACCCGCGCCAGCAGACCCGGCAGCGCCTGCCACATCTCGGCGTTGACAGCGTTCAGGCGCCGCGGGTTGTCGAAGACGAGGCGCGCGACCCCGTCCGCGACACCGAACCGGATGAGCTCCGTCACAGCGCCTTCACCGCCCGCAGCGAGGCGATTTCATCCGCCGAAAAGCCGAACTCGGCGAGCACGGCGTCGGTGTGTTCGCCGCGTTCCGGCGTCGGGCGGGCCGGCGGCGTCACACCCGGCATCTGGATTGGCGAGCGGACCAGGTCGATGCTGCCGAGCTGCGGGTGCTGCACCGGGAAGGCAAGCTGCAGGTGCTTCACCTGCTCGTCGGCGAAGACCTGGTCCATGGCATAGACCGGCCCGGTCGGCACGCCGGCGCGGTTCAGCCGCTCCACCCAATTGGCGCTGGTATCGTGCAGCAGCTTCGCCTGCAGGGTCGCGTTGACCTTGGCGCGGTTGGCCGAGCGCGCCTTCTCGGTCGCGAGCTCCGGCGCCTTCGCCTCCTCCGCGATATCGAGTGTTTCGACGATGCGGCGCCACATCTCGTCGCCGCCGGCCGCCAGGTTGATGACGCCGTCCGCGGTGTGGAAGAGACCGGTCGGCACCGTGGTCGGGTGGTCATTGCCGACCTGCTGCGGCACATCGCCCTTCATGGTCCAGCGCGTCGCCTGGAAATCCATCATGGCGATCATGGATTCGAGCAGCGAGGTATGGACCCAGCGGCCCTTGCCCGTCCGTTCCCGCTCATAGAGCGCGATCAGTATCCCGATGGCGCAGAACATGCCGGTGGTGAGATCGGCGACCGGGATGCCGGCCCGCACCGGCCCCTGGCCCGGCAGGCCGGTCACGCTCATCAGCCCGCCCATGCCCTGCGCGATCTGGTCGAAGCCGGGGCGCTTGGCATAGGGTCCGTCCTGCCCGAACCCTGAGATCGACCCCAGGATGATGCGGGGATTGATGGCGCTCAGCGCCTCGTAGTCGATGCCGAGACGCGTCTTCACGTCGGGGCGGTAATTCTCCACCACCACATCCGCCTGCGCCACCAGGCGGCGGAAGGCGGCGAGCCCGTCCGGATGCTTCAGGTTCAGCGTGATGCCGCGCTTGTTGCGATGCACATGCTGGAAATCCGGGCCATGCCGGGCGCCGCCCATGCCCTTGCCGGTATCGATCTCGTCGGGCGCTTCGATCTTGATGCAGTCGGCGCCCCAGTCGGCAAGCTGGCGGACACAGGTCGGGCCCGAGCGCACGCGCGTCAGGTCCAGCACCTTGAGGGAGGACAGAGGAAGCATCAGGCCGTCTCCTTGACCGTCTCGACAGCGCCTGCGATCAGCGCCCCGAGGGTGATGACGATATTGCCGCTGGCATCCACGATCGCCTCCGCGCCGGGCGGCACCAGCAGCGTCGACATGGTCTCTTCGATAATCGCCGGCCCGGCGATCGCGCTGCCGGCGGCGAGCCGGCGGCGATCCAGGACCGGGGTATCCAACCATTGCCCGCCGAAGCGCGCCGGGCGCCGCCCGGTCTCGGCGCTTCCGGCCGCGACGGCCGGCATGTCCGGCCGCAGCACGCCGTCATCGCCGGCACCGGTGACCGAGACGCGGATATTGATCACCTCGACGATCGCCGCCGGCGGCCGACGCGCGAAGATCCGCTCATACCCGGCCTCGAAAGCGGCGCGAATGGCCGGTGCCAGGGCGGCATCGAAGGGGCCGGGCGGCAAGGTGGTGATCAGCTCGTAGCCCTGCCCCACGAAGCGCATATCGGCTGCCCGCGTCACGGTGACGCGTGCATCCGGGCCGAGCGTCGCCGCAATCACCGACCGCGCTTCGGATTCGAGGGCCTGGAACTGCCCTTCGAAGGCATCCCAATCGAGGCGGTCGATCCGCTGCGCGACAGTGCTCACCCGGTCGACGCGCGCCGGCGCCAGCAACAGGCCGAGCGCCGAGGCGACGCCCGCACCCGGCGGGCAGATCACCCTGTTGATGCCGAGCCGACGCGCCAGCTCGCAGCCATGCAGCGGCCCGCCGCCGCCGGTGACCAGCAGCGCGAAGTCGCGGGGGTCATGACCCTGCTCCGCGATATGCACGCGCGCCGCGGCGGCCATGGTCTCGTTCACCACGGCATGGATGCCGGACGCGGCCGCGTCGCGGTCGAGGTCCGCCGCCCGTGCCAGCCCATCCACCGCACGCTCGGCGGCGCCGGTATCGAGCCGCATGGTCCCGCCGGCGAAGGTCTCGGCATCCAGGTAGCCCAGCAGCAGATTGCCGTCGGTGACGGTCGGTTCGGCGCCGCCGCGTGCATAGCAGGCCGGCCCCGGCGCCGAGCCCGCGCTGCGCGGGCCGACCTTGAGCAGGCCCAGCGCATCGAAGGCCGCGATGCTGCCGCCGCCGGCGCCGATCTCGATCAGCTCGACGGTCGAGATGGTCAGCGGCAGGCCGCTGCCGGTGGTGAAGCGCCGCTCGCGGCTCGCCTCGAAGCGATGCACCACCTGCGGCTGGCCATCCTGCACCATGGCGAGCTTGGCGGTGGTGCCGCCCATGTCGAAGGCGAGCAGGTCGGGCGCCCCGGACCGCTCCCCGAAGAAGGCGGCGGAGAGCGCGCCGGCCGCCGGGCCGCTTTCCAGCAACTGCACCGGCACCCGCTTCGCTTCGTCCAGATGCGTCAGCCCGCCATTGGAGAGCATCATGAACAGCGGCGCGGCGAGGCCGAGCGCCGCCAGATCGGCCGAGAGCCGCCCGAGATACCTCTCGGCGAGCGGCTTCACATAGGCATTGGCGACAGTCGTCGAGCTGCGCTCGAACTCCCGGATCTGCGGCGAGACCTCGCTCGAAAGAGACAGCGGAATGGCGGGATGCGCTTCGGCGATGATGCGCGCCGCCTCCCGCTCATGCGCCGGGTTCGCATAGGCGTGCAGGAACACGATGGCGATGGAGCAGACGCCCTGCGCCACCAGCCGTTCCGCGGCCTTGCGCACGCTCCTTGGATCCAGCGCAATCTCCACCGTGCCATCGGGCGCCAGGCGCTCGATCGCTTCCGCCCGCAGCGCGCGGCGCACCAGAGGGCGCGGCAGCGGCAGATGCAGGTCGTAGAGCTCGTACTTCCGCTCGTGCCCGATCTCCAGCGTGTCGCGGAAGCCCTCCGTCGTGATCAGGCCGGTGCGGGCGCCGCGGCGCTCGATCAGCGCGTTGGTGAAGAGCGTGGTCGCATGCACGACGCGGCCCACATCGGCATAGGCCAAGCCCTCGCGCTCGAAGAGGTGGCGCACGCCGGCCACCACGCCGCGCGCCGGATCGTCCGGCGTCGTCAGCTCCTTATGCGCGGTGTAGCGGCCCTGGGCAGGGTCGTAGACGACGACGTCGGTGAAGGTGCCGCCGATATCGATGGCGAGCCCGAGCGTCGCGCTCATGCCGCATCTCCTTCCAGCAATCCGTCTTCCCGGTCCGTGGCCTCGGCCGCCGCATCGCGCGCCGCGGGCGGGCCGAAGCCGCCGCCCCCGGGCGTGCGCAGCGCCACCCGGCTGCCGGGCTCCAGGATGTGCTGGCGCTTCGGATCGACGAGCACGCCATCGATCAGCACCGCCCCCGGCGCGCCCGCCTCCCCGCCGGCCAGGCCCGGTGCCGCGGCTTCCAGCTTGGTGCGTTCCGCCATGAAGGTGATCGCGACCGGCCGGGCCGAGCGGTTCTCGAACAGCCATTCCTGGCCGGTGCCGCCGCGATGCGCCCCGCGCCCGCCGCTGCCGCTGCGCAGCCGCCGGTGATGCACGCGGAAGCCGGAATTCTGCTCGATCATCTCGATCGGCGCGGCGGACACGTTGGACGGCCAGCTCAGCACGTTCGGCCCGTCCCGCTCCGCGCTCGCGCCGTAGCCGCCATTCATGAAAAAGTGGTCGGCGACCGACGATCCGTCGTCGCGCGTGCCGGCATAGTTTAGGCTCCAGAGCGGGGAGCCGACGCCCGCGATCACCTTCCGGGGGATCGCCTGCGCGAGCGCCGAGAGGATCAGCGGCGGCAGGAAGTGGCCGGTGAGCGCGCGGTTCGCGCCCGCGGCCGGCGGCGTCGAGTTCAGAATGCAGCCCAGTGGCGCGTCGACGGTGATCGGCCGGAAGGCGCCTTCGTTGTTCGGCACCTCCGGGCAGAGCGCCGCCTTCAGGGCGAAGGCGGTATAGGCGAAGGTGTAGGAGAAGCAGACATTGATGCCGCGCGGCACCTGCGGATCGGTGCCGGCATAGTCGGCGTGGATCGCGTCCCCTTCCTTGCGCAGCGCCACCATCAGCCGGATCGGCTCCGCCAGCCCGTCGGTCAGCACCTCCGCGCGATAGAGCCCGTCCGGCACCTGCCGGATCGCTGCCCGCGTCGCGCGCTCGGAGCGTCCCTGGATCTCGTCGGCCAGCGCTTCGATGCTGTCGAGGCCGTGCTCGGCCATCAAGGCCAGCAACCGCCGCTCCATCAGGTCGAGCGCGGTGAACTGGGCGAAGAGGTCGCCCATCACCTGGTCTGGCACCCGTGTGTTCTTGCGCAGGAAGCGCGCGAAGGTGTCGTCCAGCACGCCCGCCCGCATCACCTTCATCGGCGGGATCTGCAGACCCTCCTCGAACACCTCGCGCGATTCGGCGGTGCGGATGCGCCCGCCGATATCCGGCGCATGCGCGGCCGATCCCGCGAAGCCGACCAGTCGGCCATGGAGGAAGATCGGCTTGGCGACGGTGATGTCCGGCAGGTGGCCGGTACCCATCCAGATGTCGTTGGTCGCCAGGATATCGCCCGGCGCCAGCGTCTCCGGCGGATATTCGTCGAGGAAGTGCCGGATGGTACGCGGCACGGTGCATAGGAAGGACGGCACGCCATCCGTCGCCTGCACCAGCGAATGCCCGCGAGCATCGGCCAGCACGCAAGCGAAGTCGTGCGATTCCCGGACGATGGTGGAGAACGACGTCCTGAGCAGCGCCGCCGCCGCCTCATCCACCACGGAAATGAGACGCGTCCAGAGCAGCTCCAGCGTCACAGCATCGAACGTCGTTCGCATGGTTCAGTTCACCCGGATATCGGCGGCGCTGATCACCGCGTTCCATTTGGTCGTCTCGGCGGCAAAGAAGCGCCGGCTCTCCTCGACGGTGCCGCCGACCGGAATGGCGCCGAGGGAGGCGAAGCGGGCGCGCACTGCGGGGTCGGCGAGCACCGCCCGGGCATCGGCGTTCAACCGCTCCAGCAGCGGCGCGGGAACCGAGGCGGGGGCCGCCAGCGTCATCCAGGCGGTCGCCACGTAGCCCGGGGCCCCGGCCTCCTGCGCCGCCGGCACGTCCAGCACGCTGACGCGCTCGCTGGAGGTCACCGCCAGCACCCGCACCACATTGGCCTGGGCCAGAGGCGGCACGGTCGGCACGTTCTCGAACATCACCTGGATATTGCCGGCGGCCAAGTCGTTCAGCGCCGCGGCGCTGCCGCGATAGGGCACATGGGTCATGCGCAGGCCGGTCGAAAGCAGGAAGAGCTCGCCGGCGAGATGGGTGGAGCTGCCGTTGCCCGCCGAGCCGAAGGTGAGCTCGCCCGGCTTTTGCCGCGCAAATGCGATCAGCTCCTGCAGCGTGCGCGCCGGCACCGAGGGATGCACGATGATGGCGTTCGGCATGTCCGCCAGCACCGTAATCGGTGCCAGATCGGTGGACGGGCTATAGGGCAGGTTCGCGTAGATCGCGCTGGCCGCGTGGATGCCGATGGTGCCGAGCAGCAGTGTGTGCCCATCCCCCGCCGCGCGGGCGACGACCTCGGCGCCGATATTACCGCCGGCGCCAGGACGATTCTCCACCACCACCTGCTGACCCCACCGCGGCGTCAGGCGCTCGGCCATGATGCGCGCCAGCACATCGGCCGTGCCGCCGGCGGCGAAAGGCACGATGAGGCGGATGGGGCGCGTCGCCCAGGGGGTCTGCGATCGTGCCGCGCGGGATGCGGTCCATGCGCCGGCGAGGGCGATCACCCCGAGATCACGACGTTTCATACGGGTCTCTCCTGAAGCCGATGGGGCCGTGTGTCTTTGGCGAGGGTCGTCCCGTTCTGGGCAGCGTCTTCGAAAGGACGCTTGCATAGATGTCGCGGCCGGCGGCGATGTGCCGCCGCATGGCCCGCTCGGCGGCCGCGGCGTCGCCCGCTTCGATCGCCGCCACCACGGCGGCATGCTCCGCGAGGACGTGCTCCGGCCGCTCGGCGGCGCCACGGGCGAGATGGCGGTAGCGTTCGAAGGCGAGCAGCACCTGCTGGTGGCAGGCCGCCGCGGCGCGGTTGTCGGCGAGGCGCCGCAGCGCTTCATGGAAGTCTAGCCCGGCGGCGAGCGTCAGGTCGGCATCGGCGATTCGCATCACGCGCGCCAGGCGGTCATGCGCGGCGCGGAGCGGCGCAGCATCGGCTTCCCCGGCCGCGACCCGGCGCGCCGCCTGGGCGGCGAGGAGCCCTTCCAGCACCTCCCGCGTCGCGGAAAGCTGGGCCATCTCGTCGAGGTCGAGGGGCGGAACGCGAAGCCCGCGCGCCGGCTCCCGCACCAGGAGGCCGAGCGCTTCCAGGCGCTGCACGGCGTCGCGCAGCGGCGTGCGGCTGATGGACAGCCCCGCTGCCAGCCCTTCTTCGGTGACCAGCTCGCCGGGCGCGATCGCGCCCTGGCTGATCGCGCGCCAGACATGGCGGAAGGCGCGCTCCGCCGCGCTGAGGCCGGCATCGGAGCCGTCGAACGGAAAAGGCCGCTCTATCATGCATCCATGTATACATGGATTCGTGAGGATGCAACACCGCTTCCACGGTGCTGCATCGCGCCCTGCCTACCCCAGGTAGCCCGCGGCACGATCGGCGCCGATCGCGGCTTCGGCCCGTTCCGCCGCCGGCCCATGCCCACCGCCGCCCGGGGTCGCCAGCGACACCGTGTCGCCCCGCTGCAGCACGTATTGCCGCTTGGGATCGACCTTCTCGCCGTTGATCTTGAGCACACCCGGCGCGCCCGCCTCGCCGCCTTCGATGCCGAAGGCCGGGAAGATGGTGCGCTCCGCGAGGAAGGAGACGGCGATCGGCGTCTCCGACCGGCTCTCGATCAGCACTTCCTGCCCGAGGCCGCCACGATGCCGCCCCGGCCCGCCGCTACCTGGCCGCAGTCGCTTGTGGTGGACGCGGATGGGCGCGATGTGCTCGCTGATCTCGATCGGCGTCGAGGAGACATTGGACGGCCAGGACAGGCAGGAGATGCCGTCGCCGCGCATGTTGGCGCCCATGCCGCCATTGAAGAAGAACATGTTGGCATAGGGCTTTCCCGCCGCGTTCACGCCCGACTGGTTCATGCCCCACATCGGCGATCCGCAGGCGGCCATCACCCGCTCCGGCACCACCTGGCCGAGGCAGCCGAAGACCAGCATTGGCAAATAGTGGCCGATCAGCATGCGCGACCCGCCGGAGGCCGGGAAGACCGGGTTCACGATGCAGCCCGGCGGCGCCACCACCGAGATGGGGCGCCAGGCGCCCTCATTGTTCGGCAGGTTGGGGCTGGTGCAGACCTTCACCCCGTACATCACCATGGCATAGGTGTAGCAGAGCGCGCAGTTGATGGCCCGATCGACCTGCGCATCGGTCCCGGTGAAGTCGGCGGTGAGCTGATCGCCCGCGATGGTCAGGGACAGTCGGATGGTGATCGGCTTGTCCATCAGCCCGTCGGTCTGCAGCTCGCTGCGGTAGACGCCGTCCGGCAACGCCGTGATCGCGGCGCGCATGGCGGTCTCGCAGCGGCTGTGGATCTCGGCGGCGAGGTCGCGCAGATGGTCGAGCGAGGCCTGCTCCATCAGGATCAGCAGCCGCTCCTCCATCAGGTCGAGCGCCACCACCTGGGCCCAGAGATCGCCCAGCGTCTGCTCCGGCGTGCGCACGTTCTGGCGGATCATCGCGAGCAGCGTCTCGTCCGGCTTGCCGGCGCGCAGCAGCTTCAGCGGCGGGATCTGCAACCCCTCCTCGAACACCTCGCGCGGCTCGGGGCTGCGGATCTTGCCGCCGATATCCGGCGCATGCGCGGTCGAGGCGCTGAAGGCGACGAGCTTACCGTTGCGGAAGATCGGCTTGGCCACGGTGATGTCGGGCAGATGCCCGGTGCCGAGCCAGAGGTCGTTGGTGATCAGCACGTCACCGGGCTGCAGCGTCTCCTCCGGGAAGAAGCGCAGGAAATGCTTCACCGTCTCCGGCAGGGTGCCGATGAAGCTCGGGATGCTCTCGGTCGCCTGCACCAGGGACTGGCCGGTCGCGTCGGTGACGACGCAGGAGAAGTCGTAGCTCTCGCGGACCAGGGTCGAGAAGCTGGTGCGCACCAGCGCCGCCGCCGCCTCGTCGACGAGGGAGATCAGGCGCCGCCACAGCAGCTCGATCTCGACGGCATCGAAGCGCCGCGGCGCGGTTTCATTCGCGGTCATCGCCTATATTCCTTGTCAGTGGGGCGTCCGATTCAGACCTCCGGGCCTTTTCGGCCCTCCGGTCATCGGACGCTCAGATCACGCGTTCGGCGAGGATGGAGCCGTCGGGCAGCACGGTGATGCGCGCACCCGGCCCGACGACGAAGGTGCTCTCATTCTCCTCGAAGACCGCCGGGCCTTCGAGGGTGGCGCCCGGCGCCAGGGCGTAGCGGTCATAGACCGGTGTCTCGACCTCACCCCCGGCATCCGGGAAATGCACCCGCCGCCGGCCTTTCAGTGCCGCCGCCCCCGCCTTGCCGCTGGCGATGCGGAGCGTCCCGCCGGCGCCCGGCATCGGTGCCGCGACGGAGAGCCGCAGCGCCACGAACTGCGCGGCCGCACCGGGCGGCGTGCGGCCGAACAGCACGCGATAGGCGGCCTCGAAGGCGCCGAGCACGCTCGCCGCATCCAGCGTCTCCGGCAGCGCCACGGTGATCTCCGACCCCTGCCCCACGTAGCGCATGTCGGCGAGCCGGCGGACACTGCGCCGTGCGAGGTCGGCGCCGGTGTCGCGCACCACGGCCAGCGCATCCTTCTCCAGCGCCTCGAACATGCCGGAGACCTCGGGCCAGGCCACGGATGCGAGCGGTCTGTTGAAGGAGGTGACGCGGTCGATGCGCGCCGGCGCCATCAGCATGCCGATCGTGCTGCCCGCGCCCGCGCCCGGGGGGCAGACGACGCGGGAGACACCGAGCTTGCTACCGACATGCCAGGCATGGACCGGCGCCGCACCGCCGGTCGCGAGCAGCGCATAGTCGCGCGGCACGCGGCCCCGCTCCGCGATCGCGACGCGCGCGGCGCCGGCCATGTTCTCGTTCACGACGTCATGGACACCGAAGGCGCCGCGCTCGCCGTCGAGGCCAAGTGTGGCGGCCAAGCTTGCCAGCGCTGCCTTCGCGGGCCCGGTGTCGATCTGCATCGCGCCGCCCAGGAAGAAATCCGCGTTGAGGTAGCCGAGCGCCAGATCGGCATCGGTCACCGTCGGCTCGCTGCCGCCACGGCCGTAGCAGACGGGCCCGGGCTGCGCGCCCGCGCTCTCCGGCCCCACTTGCAGCGTGCCGAGCTCGCTCCGCCGGGCGATGGAACCGCCGCCGGCGCCGATCTCGATCAGCTCCACGGTCGCGATCTGCACCGGTAGGCCGGAGCCGCGCAGGAAGCGCTTGGTACGCGCCGCTTCAAAGCCCCAGGCGACCAGCGGTTCCCCGTCATCGACGAGCGCGAGCTTTGCGGTGGTGCCGCCCATGTCGAAGGCGAGCACGCGGTCGAGGCCGGCATGCCGCCCGAACCAGGCGCCGGCCAGCGCACCCGCCGCGGGCCCGCTCTCCAGCAACTGCACCGGCGCGCGCTTGGCCTCGGCGACATGGGTCAGGCCACCATTGGAGAGCATCAGGAACAGCCCGCCTGGTACGCCGGCGCGCTTCAGCGCGGCTTCCAGCGTGTCGAGATAGGTCTCCGCGATCGGACGCACATAGGCATTGGCGACCGTCGTCACCGCCCGCGGATATTCCCGGATCTCCGGTGCGATGTCGCAGGAGAGCGAGAGCGAGAGCTTCGGGAAGCGCCGCGCCACCGCTTCCGCCACCGCGCGCTCATGCGCCGGATTGGCATAGGCATGCAGGAAGCAGATGGCGAGGCTGGTGACGCCCTCGCCGACCAGGGCCGCCACCTCCGCCAGCGCGCCCTCGACATCGACCGGCACCTCCACGCTGCCGTCCGGCGCCAGGCGTTCGCGCACCTCGCGCCGCCAGGGACGCGGCACCAGCGGCTTCGGCATCTCCAGGAACAGGTCGTAGAGCTCGTATTTCCGCTCCCGCCCGATCTCCAACACATCGGCGAAGCCGGCGGTGGTGAGCAGGCCGGTTGCCGCACCCTTGCGTTCGATCAGCGCATTGGTGAAGAGCGTCGTCGCATGCACGACGCGGCCGATCGACCCCGCCGCGATGCCGCTCTGGTCGAGCAGCCGCGCCAGGCCCTGCATGGCACCGCGGGACGGATCGTCCGGCGTGGTGCTTTCCTTCCAGATGGCCGCACCCCCATCGGCGGGATCGAGGATGACGAGATCGGTGAAGGTGCCGCCGATATCGATGCCGAGAGAGAGGGACGCCGTCATGATGGTCCTTGCCTGAGCGTCCGATGACCGGAGGGCCGAAGGGCCCGGAGGTCTGAAGCGGACGCGCCACTTAAAGGGCTGCTTGCGGTCAGCCGGATGGGAAGGGGAAGGTCAGTCGCCGCGGATGTTGTTCGCCTGGACGACCTGCGCCCACCGCGCGCGGTCACGGCGGATGCGCTCCGCGAAGGCGGCGCCGCCCTCGCCGATCGGGATCAGGCCGCGCTCCATCAGGATGCGCGCGGTCTGCGGATCGCGCACCGCCGCGGCGAAGATCTCGGCGAGCCCGTCGCGGACCTCGGCCGGCAGGCCGGCCGGACCCGCGACGCCAAACCAGTTGTTGATCTCGAGTGCCGGGATGCGTGCCGCGAGCGGCGGCAGTTCCGGCATCAGCGGCGTCGGTTCCGCCGCGGTGACGCCGAGGCCCTTGAGCTGCCCGCCGCGGATCTGCGGCGCCACCTCCGCTACGTTGGCGACCATGATGTCGATCCGCCCGGCCGAGACATCGAGCGTCGCCGGCGCGCCGCCGCGGTAGGAGACATGGGTCATGGTCACGCCGACCGCCCCGCAGAACAGCGCCGCACCGAGATGGTTGATGGAGCCGTTGCCAGAGGAGGCGTAGGTCGCGGCACCGCCGCGCTGCCGCGCATAGGCGATCAGCCCTTCGACGTCGTTGAAGGGCGCGGCAGGCCGCGCGACCAGCGCCATCGGGGTGCCGGCGAGGACGGAGACCGGCGTCAGCTCCCGGTCGAGGTCGAGCGGCACCGGGATGCCGGGGATCGCCGGCAGCACCGACATCAGGCCCATGATGGCACTGGCCAAGGTATAGCCATCGGGCGCCGAGCGGGCGGCCGCCTGGGCGGCGATGAAGCCATAGGCGCCGCTGCGTACCTCCGCCACCACGGCGACGCCGCGCACGCGCTGCATGCCCTCGGCGACCACGCGCACCAGGATGTCCACGGCGCCGCCGGGCGGATAGCCGATCAGGATCCGGATCGGCTGCTGCGGCACCCAGGCCGCCTGCGCGGCAGGCGCCAAGGCGGCAGTCGCGGCGCCGGCCAACAAGGCACGACGGGGCATGCGGAACACGGTCATCTTTCACCTCCTGGCTTGGCCGGGGTGGCTGCGATCATCCCTGTGCCGCCGGGTGCACGGCCCGCACAGCGTCTTCAACCACCCCAGATCATGCGCACAATGCATGGTCTGAGGCAGATCGCGCTACCGTGAGCATCGACAATCCAGAGGTTCCCTGGAAACAGAGGGACTCGCAACTGAAACTCCCTCATGCCTTCATGATGGTTCGGAATGAAGTTCGGGTCCCGACCATGCGCCGCCACGTGCCTGCCACCGCCGCCCTCCAGGCCTTCGAGGCCTGCGCCCGCCATCTCAGCGTCTCCCGCGCGGCGGAGGAGCTGCGGCTGACCCAGAGTGCGGTCAGCCGTCAGCTCGCGGGGCTCGAGGCGCAGCTCGGCCTCCGGCTGTTCCAGCGGGTGCGGCAGCGCCTGGTGTTGACCCCGGCCGGCGCCGCCTATGCGCCGCAGGTGCGCGGCAGCCTGGCGCGCATCGAGGGTGCGACGCTGGAACTGCTGGCGCATCGCGGCGGCGGCGGCACGCTGACGCTCGCGATCTCGCCGACCTTCGGCGCGCGGTGGTTGATGCCGCGCCTGCCGGGGTTCCGGAAGATGCACCCAGCCGTGATGCTGAACTTCCGGAACTACACGACGCGCCTCACGCGGCTCGATTTCGCCGCTGAGGATGTCGATGCCGCGCTCTTTCTCGGCGAGGAGGATCGGCCCGGCATCGTCACCCATCGCTTGATCGAGGATGCACGGGTGCCGGTTTGCGCGCCTTCTCTGCTGGCGGAGCTGCGCATGCCCCGCGACCTCGCGCGGCAGACGCTGCTGCAACAGACCACGCGGCCGCGCGGCTGGGTGGAGTGGTTCGCCGCCGCCGGCCTTCCCGGCATCGACGGGCTGCGCGGCCCGCAATTCCACCATATGGCGATGGTGGCGGAGGCCGCCGCGGCCGGGCTTGGCATCGCGCTGCTGCCGCGTTTTTTGATCGCCGCCGATATTGCCGCCGGCAGGCTCGCCACGCCCTTCGATGTGCCCTTGCACGGACGCGAGGCCTATCTTCTCGCCTATCCGGAAGCCGCGGCCGAGGTGCCGGCGCTGCGCGGCTTCCGCGATTGGCTGCTGGAGCAGATCGCCGCAGGGCGAGACCGCCCGGAGGCGTGAATCTGCTCACAGTACACGGTGTTCTAATGGAGGCGCCGCCGCCGCTGGCCATCGCCGCCAGCCAGGTCTAGGATTCTGCCAGTACCCGCGCCGGAGAGCGCGCGAGCAGGAGGAAGCATGGGCCAAGGCCTGCGCGCGATCGATTGCGATCTGCATCCCTGGGTGCCCGGCATGCAGGCGCTCGCGCCTTATCTCGATGAATTCTGGCGCGACCAGATCACCGAGCGCGGCATCACGCAGCTCGACAGCCAGAGCTATCCGTTGAACGCGCCGCTCACCACCCGCGCCGATTGGCGCGGCGCACGGGGCGAGGCGCCGCACAGCATCGAGGCGCTGCGCGCCCAGGCGCTCGATCCCTGGGGCACCGAGATCGGCATCCTGAATTGCCTCTACGGCGTCCAGCTCGTGCTCAACGAGGACATGGCGGTCGCCTTCACCCGGGCGCTGAACGACTGGGTGCGCGCCGAATGGCTGGACCGCGATCCACGGCTGCGGGCCTCCATCGTGCTGCCGCTGCAATCGGTGGAGCGTGCGGTCGAGGAGATCGAGCGCCTGGCCGATGATCGGCGCTTCGTGCAGGTGCTGACGCTCGCGATGGGCGAGCAGCCGCTCGGCCGCCGCCAGTACTGGCCGGTCTGGGAGGCCTGCGTGAAGCATGGGCTGCCGCTCGCGATCCATGCCGGCAGTGCCTATCGCAATCCGGTCACCTCGATCGGCTGGCCGTCCTGGTATCTGGAGGACTATGTCGCCCAGGCCCAGGGCTTCCAGAGCCAGCTCGCGAGCCTGATCACCGAAGGCGCGCTGACGAAGTTTCCAGAACTGAAGGTGGTGCTGCTGGAATCCGGCGTCTCCTGGCTGCCGGGCTTCCTCTGGCGGCTGCAGAAGACCTGGAAGGGCGTGCGCTTCGAGGTGCCCTGGGTGAACCGCCCGCCGGCCGAGATCGTGCGCGACCAGGTGCGCCTCAGCGTGCAGCCCTTCGACGTGCCGGAGGATGCCGCGACGGTCGCGCGCCTGCTCGATCACCTGCGGTCCGACGCCATGCTGCTCTGGGCGAGCGACTGGCCGCATGCGCAGTTCGAAGGCGATGCGCGCATCCCGGCCGGCCTGCCGCCGGCGCTGCTGCCGAAGCTGATGTGGGACAATCCGCTCGCCACCTATGGCCGCATCCGGGCCACCGTCACGGAAGGGGTATCGGCATGAACATCCTGGTCTCCCCCGGTCATACCGAGGGCCTGGCGCCGGGCCGCCCGCCGCAGGCGGTGCTCGGGTTGATCGATGTCGACATCCATCCGCGGGCGCATTCGCTGACGGCCTTCAAACCCTATCTGTCGCAGCGCTGGTGGGACTACCTCCTAACCTACGGCCTGCGGGCGCGGCACGGCTTCGCCGGCGGCCAGCCGCCCTTCCCCAAGGCGCAGCCCATGGCCTCCCGCCGCGACGCCTGGCCGCCTGGGGGTTCGCCCGCCTCCGATCTCGGCTTCGTTCGCGCCCAGCATCTCGACCACTACGGCATCGATGCCGGCGTGCTGAACCCGCTGCAGCCTTCCGGCCAGGGCGACCAGAACAACCTGTTCTCGGCCGCCATGGCGCGCGCGGTGAATGAGTGGCAGGTCGAGGAATGGACGCGGCCGGAGCCGCGCCTGCATGCCAGCATCGTCGTGCCCTATGAGGATGGCGAAGCCTCCGCTGCCGAGATCCGCCACTGGGCAGGCCACAAGGATTTCTGCCAGGTGCTGATGATGAGCCGCACCGCGGAGCCGGTCGGCAAGCAGCGTTACTGGCCGATCTACGAGGCGGCGCAGGAGGTGGGGCTGCCGGTCGCCTTCCACGCCTTTGGCTATAGCGGCTGGCCGATGACCAATGCCGGCTGGCCGAGCTTCTATATCGAGGAGGTGTCGGAGCACGCCACCTCCTGCCAGCCGCAGATGACGAGCCTGGTCGTGGAAGGCGTCTTCGAGCGCTTCCCGAAGCTGAAGATCATCCTGATCGAATGCGGCTTCGGCTGGCTGCCGGCGCTGGCCTGGCGGCTCGACAGGCATTGGAAGACTTTGAAGGCGGAGGTGCCGCACCTGAAGCGCGCGCCGTCCGAGTATCTGCGCGAGCATGTCTGGGTCTCGACCCAACCGATGGAGGATCCGGAGAAGCCCGAGCATCTGCTCGACATCATCGAATGGATCGGGCCGGACCGCATCCTCTTTGCCAGCGACTACCCGCACTGGGATTTCGACGACCCGCGCCTCGCCATCCCCTCGATCATCCCACTGGAGCAGCGCCAGGCGATCTGGGGCGGCAATGCCCGCCGGGCCTACGGGTTCTGACATGGCGAAGCATGTCGTGGCGCCGCTCGGGGAGATCCCGCCGGGCGGGCGCAAGCTGGTGGAAGCGTCTGGCCGGCGGATCGCGGTCTTCAACCTGGACGGCGAGTTCTTCGCGCTGCTCGACCGCTGCCCGCACCAGGGCGGCTCGCTCTGCGGCGGCATCGTTACCGGCCATGTCGAGAGCAGCACGCCCGGCGAGTACCGCTATTCCCGCCGCGGCGAGATGATCCGCTGTCCCTGGCACGCCTGGGAATTCGACATCCGCACCGGCAAATCTTGGTTCGACCCGCGCCGGATGAAGGTGCGCAGCTTCCCCGCCGCGGTCGCGAAGGGTGCCGAGCTGGTGGAGGGCCCCTTCGTCGCGGAGACCTTCCCGGTGCGCGTGGAGGATGACTACGTGGTCGTGGAGGCCTGAGCGCGGCACCACGCGCAAAGGCAGGGAGGAGAACGGGATGATGGCGCGTCACCCGATCGGCCGGCGAGCCCTGCTGGCCGCTTCGGCGGGGCTCGCGGCGCCGCGGCTGGCGCGGGCGCAGGCCTGGCCGGAGCGGCCGGTGCGCATGCTGATGGGCTTCCCGCCCGGCGGCCCCACCGATGCCGTCGGCCGCCTGATCGCGGCCGGCCTGCAGGCGGCGATCGGCCAGCCGGTGGTCTTCGAGAACCGGCCGGGCGCCAATTCCGTCCTCGCCGCCGAGGCCGTCGCCCGGGCGGCGCCGGATGGCTACACGCTGCTCTTCGCGTCCAATGCGCTGGTCATGAATGCCAGCGTCTATGCGCGGCTGCCCTACGACCCCGCGACCAGCTTCGCCCCGATCAGCATCGTCGCGACATCGCCGAACGTCTTCTGGTGCGGTACCAGCCAGCCCTGGCAAAGCCTGGAGGAGGTGGTGACCGCGGCGAAGGCCCGCCCCGGCCAGCTCGGCTATGCCAGCACCGGCAATGGCGGCAACGGGCATTTCGGTGGCGAGACGCTGCGCCAGGCGCTCGGCATCGACATCACCCATGTTCCCTATCGCGGCACCGCGCCGGCGTTGCAGGATGTGATCGCCGGCCGAGTGCCGCTGATGCTGCAGACCCTGGTCGGCGCGATCGGCCCCTACCGTGCCGATCAGCTCAGGCCGCTGGTGGTGTTCGGCCCGCGGCGGGCGCCGGAGCTGCCGGAGGTGCCGACTCTTGCGGAACTCGGCCATGACGTCGCGGATTCCGGCGTGTGGTTCGGGGTGCTGGCGCCGGCCGGGACCGGCGCGCCGATCATCGAGCGCGTCTCCGGCGCCCTATCGGCGCTGCTGCAGCGCCAGGACACGCGGGACCGGCTGGCGACCCAGGCCTCGGTCCCGGCCTTCGCCGGACCCGAGGCCTTCGCCGTCCGGATCCGGAGCGATGTCGGTGCCTGGGCCGAGGTGGCGCGACGCGCGGGTATGCGGCCGGAGTAGGCACAAAGACGACGGGCCGGAAGACCGGCCCGAGGCCGCGAATGCGGCCCGCGCGAAGTCGCGCGTCATGCGAAGAGCGTGCTTCTCGCACGACGCCAAGCCACCCGGACGCGCGGCGCGTCACGCCACAGGCGTGCCTTTGGCACGACGCGTCTGAGGGGGCCTTCGTCGATCTCCGACGAAGGCCACTCAAATCAAGGCGCGTCGTCGAAGAGGTGCGCGATCCGCGCCCGGAGGCCGACCCGCGTGCCCGGCGCGATGCGCCCTTCCGCTTCATGCGCGTCGCCGCGGGCGATCTCCGCCTCAATGCGGTTGCCGTCCTCGAGTTCCAGCTCGACCAGCAGCGCGCCGCCGCGGGACGCGGTGCGGCGCACGATCGCCGGCACGCCGGGCCCGCCGGGCGGCAACAGCTCGATATCATGCGGCCGCACCATCGCGAGCCCGCCATGCGGCCGGTCCGGCACCAGGGCCCGGCGAAGCCGCGGCGGCACGCGCAGCGCATCGCCCAGGAATTCCGCGACGAAGGGCGTCGCCGGGCTGTCATAGACCTCATGCGGCGTGCCGAGCTGTTCCAGCCTGCCTTGGTTCAGGATCGCGACGCGGTCCGCGAGCTCCAGCGCCTCCTCCTGGTCATGGGTCACGAAGACGGTCGAGAGGCCGAGCCGGTCATGGAGCTCCCGGAGCCAGCGGCGCAGCTCGCGCCGCACCTTGGCGTCCAGCGCTCCGAAGGGCTCGTCCAGCAGCAGCAGCCGCGGCTCGATCGCCAGCGCACGCGCCAGCGCGACGCGCTGCCGCTGCCCGCCAGAGAGTGCGGCCGGCTTGCGTTCCGCGTATTCCTCCATCTGCACGGTGCGCAGCAGGGGCAGCACGCGGTCGCGGATCTCCGCCTCGGTCAACCGCAGGCGGCGCGGCCGGGCACGCAGGCCGAAGGCGACATTCTCGAAGACCGAGAGGTGGCGGAACAGCGCGTAGTTCTGGAACACGAAGCCGATGCGCCGCTCCCGCGCGGTCAGCGCCGTGGCGTCGTCGCCATCGATCAGGATGCGGCCGGCATCGAGGAATTCGAGGCCGGCGATGGCCCGCAGCAGGGTCGTCTTGCCCGACCCCGACGGCCCGAGCAGCGCAAGCAGCTCTCCCGGTCGGGTCTCCAGCGTGACGCCGTCGATCGCGGCGACCTTGGGTCCGTAGCGCTTCACCGCGCCTTCGATGCGGATCGCCATCTCAGCTCCCCTCGCCCGCGCGGAGCCGCATGCGCCGTTCCAGCCACAGCTTCAGCACGAGGGTGACGATGGCGAGCAGCGCCAGCAGGGATGCACAGGCGAAGGCGCCGACCTCGTCATATTCGTTGTTCAGGATCTCGACATGCAGCGGCAGCGTATTGGTCTCGCCCCGGATATGGCCGGAGACGACGGAGACCGCGCCGAACTCCCCCATCGCCCGGGCATTGGTGAGCAGCACGCCGTAGAGCAGCCCGAGCGCCGCATTGGGCAGCGAGACGCGCAGCAAGGTGGTGACGGCGCCGGCACCGAGCGTCGCCGCCGCCTCCTCCTCCTCCACACCCTGGCGGCGCATGATCGGCACCAGGCTGCGCGCGACGTAGGGCAGCGTCACGAAGATCGTCGCCAGCACCATCCCTGGCAGGGCGAAGATGATCTTGATGTCGTGCCGCTGCAGCCAGGGGCCGAGCCAGCCCTGCGCGCCGAAGATCAGCACGAAGACCAGGCCGGCGACGACCGGCGAGACCGAGACCGGCAGGTCGATGAAGGCGGCCAACAGGCCCCGGCCGTAGAATTCATGCTTGGCGATCGCCCAGGCGGCGGCGACGCCGAGCACCAGGTTGACCGGGACAGAGATGGCCGCGATGACCAGAGTGAGGCGGATGGCGGCGATCGCGTCCGGCTCCTGCAGCGCCGCGATGAAGCGCGGCCAGCCGCGCGCGAAGGCCTCCGTCACCACGACCACCAGCGGCAGCACCAGGAAGACGCCGACCCAGAGCAGGGCGAAGCCAACCAGCGCCCAGGCGAGCGGTGCCGGATCGCGCAGTGCGGGCCGTGTATGGCCGCTCATGCCACCCGGTCCCGCTCCAGCCGGCGCTGCAGCACCACGCAGACCAGCAGGACCGCCAGGCTGGCGCCGAGCAGCACCGTCGCGATCGCCGTCGCGGCGCCATACTGGAACTGCTCGAGCTGCACGACGATGAGCAGCGGCGCGATCTCGCTCACCATGGGCATGTTGCCGGCGATGAAGATGACGGAACCATATTCGCCGACCGAGCGGGCGAAAGCGAGCGCGAAGCCGGTCGCGGCGGCGGGCGCGATCGCCGGCAGCACAACGCGAAGAAAGGTCGAGGCGCGCCCGGCGCCGAGCAGGGCCGCCGCTTCCTCGAGCTCCGGCTCCAGGTCCTGCAGCACCGGTTGCAAGGTGCGAACCACGAACGGCAGGCCGATGAAGAGCAGCGCCAGGAACACGCCGAAGGGCGTGAAGGCGAGCTTGATGCCGAAAGGTTCCGCGATCCGGCCGAGGATGCCGTCGGGTGCGGCGATGGTGGTGAGCGCCACGCCGGCAACCGCGGTCGGCAGCGCGAAAGGCAGGTCGATCAGCGCATCGACGATGCGGCGGAAGGGAAAGCGGTAGCGCACCAGCACCCAGGCGAGCACGGTGCCGACCACCGCATTCACGCCGGCGGCCAGCAGCGAGGCGCCGAAGGACAGGCGATAGGCCGCCATGGCACGCGGCGAGAATGCGGCATCGACGAAGGAATCGAAGCTTTGCCCCGCGGCGCGCAGCAGCAGCGCCGCGAGCGGCAGCAGCACCAGCAGGCCGGTGCCCAGCATCGCGATGCCGAAGGCCGGCCCGAAGGCCGGCACTGCGGTGGGCCTGTGGAAAGTGAAGCCGCCGCTCATACCGGCCAGCCTGTCGGCTGACCCGGTATGAGAGTCCTTGTTGCGTGCGCGGCCGCCCCACCAACCCCGCGCACGATACCGCCGAGCCTCTCCACGGAAAGGGCAACAGCGAACCGGTCAGCAACAAGGCTCGGCGGTATCACCTGGCCGCCCCGGTGATCTGGTCGAACACCGCATTGTCGGCGAAATGCGCCGCCGTCGCCTGGGCCCAGCCGCCGAAGACGTCGTCGATGGTGAAGAGCGGGATGTCGCGGAGCCGGGCCAGGTCCTCGGCCGCCGCATGCTGCGGCGCGACCGGGCGATAGAAGTGCTTGGCGATGATGCCCTGCACCTGCGGCGTATAGAGGAATTCCAGATAGCTCCGCGCCAGCGCCTCGGTGCCGCGGCGGCGCGTCACGCTGTCGACCACCGCGACCGGCGGCTCCGCCAGGATCGAGCGCGTGGGATAGACCACCTCGAAATTCGCGGCCCCGAACTCCGCCAGCACCAGATAGGCCTCGTTCTCCCAGGCCAGCAGCACGTCGCCGATGTTGCGTCGCGCGAAGGTGAGCGTCGATCCGCGCGCCCCGGTGTCGAGCACCGGCGCGTTGCGGTAGAGCGCCTGGACCAGGGCGCGCGCCGCCGCCTCGTTGCTGCCCGGCTGCGCCAGGGCCCAGCCCCAGGCGGCCAGGTAGTTCCAACGGGCGCCGCCCGAGGTCTTCGGGTTCGGCGTCACCACCTGGATGCCTGGTCGGGCGAGATCGCCCCAGTCGCGCAGGTTCTTGGGATTCCCCTTGCGGACCAGCAGCACGATGGTACTGCGGTAGGGGGCGGAGCGTTGCGGGAAGGCGTTCCGCCAGTCGCGCGCGATCAGCCCGGCCTGGGCGATCACGTCGATGTCGCCGCCAAGCGCCAAGGTCACGACATCGGCTTCCAGCCCGTCGATCACCGAGCGCGCTTGGCGGCCGGAGCCGCCATGGGACTGGCGGATATTGACCGCGCTGCGCCCCGCCGCCCGCTCGGCGGCGGAGAAAGCGGCGTTGATGTCGCGGTAGAGCTCCCGCGTCGGGTCATAGGAGACATTGAGCAGGCTGCGCTCCTGCGCCGCCGCCGGACGATATCCGGCCAGGGAAAGCGCGGCCGTGGCGCCGATGACGGATCTGCGTCGCATGTCTGCCTCCGTTGTGCCGATCTGAGGACCTTCGATCTGCCGCGCCCGAATGGCGACAGGCAGACTACTTCACACATTGCGCCGCCGACGCTCACGAGATGGCGCGCACCCGGAAGCGGGGCGGATCAGAAGCTCTCCTTGAAGGGTCGGAGATCCAGCTCCTGCGTCCATGCCGAGCGGTGCTGGCGGTGCAATTGCCAATAGGCTTCGGCGATGGCGTCGATATCGAGCAGCCCGTCCTCCCCCGCTTCCGCTACGCGCTGGGGCGCGCGGCTCTCCAGCCGCTCCCCGGCGATGCCGCCATCGATCACGACATGCGCGACATGGATGCCGAGCGGCCCGAGTTCCCGCGCCATGGATTGCGAGACGGCGCGCAGCCCGGCCTTGGCGGCGGCGAAACCCGCGAAGCCTGCGCGGCCGCGCAGGCTGGCACTGGCGCCGGTGAAGAGGATGCTGCCGCGCCCGAGCGACACCAGCCGCCGCGCCGCCTCCCGCCCCACCAGAAAGCCGCCCAGCGTGCCGACGCGCCAGGCGGCCTCGAAAACCTCCGCCTCCAATTCGCGGATCGGGGCGCGGACATTGTTGCCGGCGTTGAACACCACCAGCTCCGGCACCGCATCGCCGGTGAAGGCGCGATCGAAGAGCGCCACGACATCCGCCTCGCGCGTGGTGTCGGCCGCGATGCCCTCCGCGCTGCCGCCGCCAGCGCGGATGCTGGCGGCGACCTGGTCGAGACGGGTCTGGGTGCGCCCGGCGACCACCACATGCAGTCCTTCGCGCGCGAAGCGGCGCGCCAACGCCGCGCCGAGGCCACGCTCGGCGCCGACGCCCACCACGATCGCGGCCCGCTTCGGCTCAGGCATCGGCCGGGTGTTCCGCGTCCCAGAAGACCAGCGTGCGCACCTCGATGCTCTCGCGCGGCGGGGCGTCCGGCGGCGAGGTCGGATCGTCGAAGGCGCCATGCGCCGAGAGCCGCGCGCGGCCATCGATCGCGCTGTCGTAGCACTTGATCAACAGGGCCTCCTCCGGCTGCTGGTGGGGAAAATAGACCCAGCGATGCGCCGGATTCCAGGTTACCGAGAAGGTCTCCCCGATACGGCCGGCATAGATCAGATCGGAGGCGACCAGATCGCGCTCCGCGATGCTCAGCCCTTCGGCGAGCGCCAGCGGGCTCTCCAGCACCGGCGCGATCGGGCGCCAGAGGTTCACGATCGCGAAGCGCCGCGTCAGCAGCCGCTCCGCCTCCTCCGGCAGCACGTCGCGCACGCGTTGCGGGGCGGAGCGGTATGTATAGTCGTTGTGCACGCGCTTCGCCGGCTCCCGCAACGCGGCGTCGATGGCGGCGCGCCGGGCATTGCGGACATTGTGATCGAAGGCGACGACCCGCGATGCGCCCAGGGCCTGCTTCAGCACGGCCTCCACCTCCGGCAGATAGCGGTCCCGGATCGCATCCTCGTCATAGAAGTCGGTGAAGCGCGTCGGCGCCCTGAGCAGCGCGAAGCCATGCGCATCCAGAGTGAAGCTGTGCTCACGCAGGCGCCCGTTCTCGATCGTGACGCGGTGCGGCTCGCTTTCGATGTTGGTCCGCGGCACGCCGGGCGGCGGATCAGTGACATAGCGCGCCGGCCGGCCGGCGACCGGACGCAGGAAGTTCAGCGTGGCTTCGATGTGCGATGACTGTGGCATGGCAGCGTCCTCCTCCGTTGTGGAACACGCAACGCACGGCATGCTCGTTCCGAGCGCTCTTACTCCGCCGCGACCGGCACCGGCCCGGCCGCGATCGCGGCGCGAGTCGCGGGCAGCAGGGTGTTGCCGTATTCCACCGCATCCTCCAGCGGATCGAAGCCGCGGATCAGGAAGGTGGAGACACCGATCGCGTGATAGGCGGCGAGGCTTTCCGCCACCTGTTCCGGCGTGCCGACCAGGGCAGTGGTATTGGCGCCGGCGCCGACCGCCGCCGCGACTTCGGTCCAGAGCCGCTTGTCGCGCACCGCACCGCCGGCGGCTGCGTCCAGCAGCCGCTTCGACCCGATGCTCTCCGGCTTCGGATTGCCCTTGCCGAAGGTATCGCCGCGGATCGCCCGGATGCGCCCCAGGATGTCCTTGGCGCGCTTCCAGGCGGCTTCCTCGGTGCCGGCCAGCACCGGGCGGAAGCTCAGCGAGAAGCGGATCGCGGCCGGGTCCCGCCCGGCGCGCGCGGTGCTGGCGCGGACCTTGGCGATGCTCTCCCGCGCCTGTTCCAAAGTCTCGCCCCAGAAGGCATAGATGTCGGCATGCCGGCCGGCCGCGGCGATCGCGGCATCAGAGGAGCCGCCGAAATAGATCGGGATATGCGGCTTTTGCACCGGCTTGATCTCGGAGAAGGCGCGTTCGAAGCGGTAATAGGTGCCCGCGTGATCGAAGGGTGCCTCGCTGGTCCAGACTCGGCGCAGCAGCCCGACATACTCGTCCGAGCGCGCATAGCGTTCGTCGTGCGACAGGAAGTCGCCATCGGCGCGCTGCTCGGTCGGGTTGCCGCCGCTGATCACATGGATCGCGGCGCGCCCGCCGGTGAGCTGGTCGAAGGTCGCGAATTGCCGCGCCGCGAGCGTCGGCGCGATGAAGCCCGGCCGGTGCGCGATCATGAAGCCAATGCGCTTCGCGTGCACGGCGGCGTGTGAAGCAACCAGCAGCGTATCGGGATGCGAGGAGTGCCAAGCGACCAGGATGCGGTCGAAGCCGGCATCCTCATGTGCGCGGGCGAAGCGCGCGACATAGTCCGGATCGAGAATCGGACCCTGGGCCGGATGAATCTCCGAACCGTGGCGATGGGAGATCATGCCGATGAATTCGGGGGCGTGCAGCGTCATGGGGCATTCCTCCTTCAGGCGATGCCGAGGCGGTGGATGGCGGCGCCGCTCGCCGCATGGTCGGCGACGACGCGCCTCGCGACCGCTTCGGGCGAGAGCGCCAGGGGACGCAGGCCGAAGCGGCGCAGCGCCGCCGTCACCTCGGGCTCGGCCAGGCTGTCATTGAAGGCGCGGTTGAGCGTGGCCACGATCTCCGGATCCGTGCCGGCCGGCGCGAAGAGGCCGAACCAGCCGCCGGACGGCCAGTTGTCGCCGACCCCGTGCTCGGCAACGGTCGGCAGGTCCGGGAAGGCGTCCCAGCGATCCTCGCCGACCGTCGCGATGCCGCGCAGCCGGCCGGAGAGCACCTGCGGCGCCGCGATCGGATCGAGGATCAGATGGCAGTCGCCGGCGATCACGCTGTTCGCCGCCGCGGCGCTGCCCGGGAAGGGCACATGCACCGCCTCGGCGCCCGCCGCATCCATCAGCAACGCGCCGCGCAGATGCCCGGCCGAACCGATGCCGGCCGAGGCGTAGTTGAGCCGGCCGGGATTGGCGCGCGCATAGGCGAAGAGCTCGGGCAGCGTGCGCACCGGCAGCGAGGGATGCACCGCAACGACGCTATAGGCTTCGCCGGCATAGGCGACCGGGGCGAAGCTGCGCAGCGGGTCGTAGCCGACCGGGTTCAGATGCGGCGCGATGGTGAGATTGCCGGCCGAGGCATTCAGCAGCGTGTGGCCGTCCGGCCGGCTCTCCGCCACGAAGCGCGCGCCAACGCCGCCACCGGCGCCCGCCCGGTTCTCCACCACCACCGGCACCCCGAGCCGCGCCTGCAAGGCGCGCGCCATGGTGCGGGAGACATTGTCGTTCGTCGCCCCCGGCGGGAAAGGGCAGACGTAGCGGATCGGACGGGCGGGAAAGCCATCCTGCGCCCGGGCGATCGCGGGGGCGGCGAGAAGCGCGCCGAACAGCGCGCGGCGTGTCGTGGTCATCGCATCAATCCACTCATGGCGATCAAGGACAGCAGGGTGCCGAGCCCGAGCACGGCGCGGAGCGTCAGGCCGATCATCCGGCTGTCCCTCCCGCCGCCAGTGCCGCGCGCCCGGCCGCGAGATGTGCGGCGTCCGCGGTCGGCACATGCACCCGCGCGCATTGCACGTCCCGCCAATGACGCTCCAGCGGGTAGGCGCGGTCATGGCCGTGATTGCCTGCGAGCGCGACCGCGATCTCCACCGCGCGCACGGCATTCTCTGCGAGCGTCACCTTGACGAGACCGCTCTCGGTCTGCGCGGGCACCTGCCCGGCATCGACGGCCTCTCCCACCGCTTCGGTCAGCCGCGCATTGGTGGCGAGCAGCCCTTCGATGACGCCGACCTGTTCCTGCACCCGCTCGAGCGTCGCCAGCGGGCGGCCGAGACCCGAGGGCACCCGGCGGTTGAGGAAGCCGATGATCCAGCGGCGCGCCGCCTGCGCGACGCCGGTATAGACGGCCCCCACCAGCAGCGCGTTCCAGGCCGCCTGTGCGGGATTGCCCGGCTTCCACTCCGGCGCCGGCACCAGGGTCGCGACATGCGCATCGGGGACGAAGACATCCTCGAACACGACGTCATGGCTGCCCGAAGCACGCAGGCCCAGGTGATTCCAGCTTTCGCGGATGGTGATGCCGCGCGCCTCGCCATGGACGTAGAAGCTGCCGAGCCGCGGCGCCTCCTCATCGGTGCGCGCCAGCACATCCATCCAGCGCAGCCCCGGCGCGCCGGTCGCGTAGCGCTTGCGCCCGCTGATGCGCCAGCCGCCCGGCGCGCGCCAGGCGGTGGTCGCCGGCAGCCCGCCGCGCGAGGGCGAGCCGAGCTCCGGCTCCACCCGCAACGCATTGAGCAGTGCGCCTTCAGTCACCGCTTCCCGCCCGATGCGCTCGCGCAGTGCCGGGGGTGCATCGTCATGCCGCGCCAGCGCCGCCTGCTTGGTGAGCTGCATGGCGAGGATCAGAGCGGTGGAGGGACAGGCTTCGCCCACCTGGCGCACCGCCTGGGCTGCGAGCGCCAGCCCGGCGCCGCCGCCGCCAAGCGCGGTCGGCACGGTCAGCGCCAGCACGCCCGCGGCCTGCAGCCGCGCCAGGCTGGCGAAGGGGAAACGCGCGTCGCGGTCGCGCAGCACCGCCTCCTCCGCGATGGCGGCGAGCAGCGGCGGCAGCGTGGCGAGCGCCGCACCGTCCTGAACGGGGGCGGACGGCCGGGTGATCGCGTTCACGGCTCAGCTCTCCGCGCGGATGCCGGTGGCGGATGCGAGCGCCGACCAGCCGCCAATCTCGGACTCCAGGAGCTCGCTCAGGGCCTCCGGCGGGCCGGGGATGAAGCGCGTCGCCTGGGGCGTGAAGAGCGTCGCCAGGGTCGGGTCGGCCAGCGCCTCGTTCAGTGCCGCATTGAGCCGCGCGACGATCGCAGGCGGCGTGCCGCGCGGCGCGAAAAGACCGTTCCAGGAGCCGGTGTCGAAGCCGGCGACGGTCTCGGCGACCGCCGGCACCTCGGGCAGCACGTTGCTACGATCCGCCGTGCTGACCGCGAGCGCCCGCGTCTCCCGCCCGCGCAGCAGCGGCAAGGCCTCGATCGCATGCTGGAACATGCCGTGCACGCGCCCGGCCGCGATGTCGAGCGCCGCCTGGGCACCACCGCGATAGGGCACATGCGTCACGCTGATGCCGGCGCGATGCGCCAGTAGTGCGGCCGAAAGATGCGTCGCCGTCGCAGTACCGGAATTGGCGAAGTCGAGCCGGTCCGGGTTGGCGCGCCCCCAGGCGATGAGATCGGCCAGCGTCGCGAAGCCGCGCCCCGCCGGCCCGACATGCAGCACATAAGGCAGCGTCGCGATGCGCCCGATCGCGACCAGCGCGCCGCGCGGGTCGCCCGGCGGCAGCGCGGGCTGCAGCACCGGGTTGATCGAGAGCGCCGGCGTGCCGATCAGCAGCGTGCGCCCATCCGGCTCCGCCCGCGCCACCAGCCCGGCGGCGAGCGAGGTGGAACCGCCCGGCCGATTGTCGATGACGACGGGCACGCCGAGGCGCGGCGCCAGGCGTTCGCCCACCGCACGCGCCAGGGCGTCGACGCCGCCGCCAGGTGGAAAAGGCACCACCAGGGTGACCGGCCGAGCATCGGCGCGGGCCGAGAGCGCCGGCAGCAGCGCCGGCGCAGCAAGCAGGAGGCGGCGCGAGATCACCGCGGCAGCTCCGCGCCGATGCTTTGTCCGGTCTCACGTGCGTAAATGCGGCGGGCCATCCGCTCGGCGTCCTGGGCGTCCCGGAAGCGGGCGCCGTGCAGGTCCTCGATGCGGGGGTCGATGGCGATCAGGAACCACTCCCGGTCGTCGCTGGCGGCGACACCGATCAGATGGCCGGATTCGGTGATGGGGCGCGATTGGCGCATGGGATGGTGCTCTCTCTGTCCCGCGGCGCGCCGCGCGCGCTGGGGCGATGTCTGTGGAAGCTCGGATGCAGTGTCGCGTTTACATGCGCCGACAACGCATCCCGCCGCGCCGCAGGGGGCGGGGAGAGACGGTCTCGGTCGCGCGGCGCGCAGACGGCATCGTCGGGGTCTCCAACAGGAAGCCACCCAATTACCGAATCAATGGCGCTGTTTGTCAATTTCAAACTATGAAATTATGTGAAACAGGAAAATCAACGAGAAATACGTCGCGCCGGGGAACGGAGCCCGCATGCTCGGCTGCTTCCGGAGAAAGTCTCCGCCTGGATTTACCGCCTGGCCGCGCGTGATTCAGGCGGAGGCGCGCCGGATCAGGCTGCGGCCGATGCTGACCAGCATCGGCACCTCCGTCCCCGCTTCCGTATTCTCGAGCGCGGAGCGGAGGGCGGCGGCGACGGCGTCGTGGTGGACGCTCAGCGTCGTGAGCGCCGGGCGCGTATGCGCGGCCCAGTCGATGTTGCCGAAGCCGATTACCGCAACATCCTCCGGCACGCGGCGGCCGTGGTCGTGCAGCGCGGCCATGGCGCCGAGCGCGATCTCGTCGCTGCTGGCCTGCACCGCGCCGAATTCCGTGCCGGCCTCGATCGCGCGCTGCACCGCGTCATAGCCAGCCGAGTAGCGATATGCGGTAGCGGTGTCGAAGATCAGGTCCCGCCGCAGCGACAGCCCCGCCCCCGCCAATGCCGCGCGATAGCCGCGATAGCGGTCGGCGCCGATCGCGGATCCGGTGATGCGCCCGGCGAAGAGCACGGGATGGCGGCCACTTTCGATCAGGAAGCGGACCGCGCGCTCGCCGGCCGCCTGCTCCTCGTGCACGATCGAGGGGATGCCGCGCTCATCGAGGCGCTGGCCGAGGGAGAGCAAGGTCAGGCCGCCACGCTGCAGCCCCTGCAGGACCGGGTCGAACGCCGCCGGGATCGCATCCGTCGTCGCCAGCGCCAGGCCGCGCAGCCCGAGCGACGGCGCCATGGCCAGGAAGCTCCGCAGCCGGTCCGGGCTGTGGTCGAGATTGTAGAGCAGCAGGTCGAGGCCGATCTGACCCAGCACCGCCTGCACATGCTTGGTCAGCGCGGAATAGAGGTTCTGCTCGATATCACCGACCAGCATGGCGACGGTGCGGCCGCGGCCGCTGCGCAGGCTCTGCGCCATGCGGTTGGGCTGGAAACCGAGCTCGGCCGCGGCCGCCAGCACGCGCAGCCGCGCCTCGGCATTGACGGTGGCCTGCCCGTTCAGCACGCGCGAGACGGTGGCCGAGGAGACGCCGGCGCGGCGCGCCACATCGAGGACGGTCGTCATAAGTTCCAGTAAACGTTTTCCTTCGGCAGCTGCAAGCGCACGGCGCGCTCTGAGCCAGCGGGGCTGATGCAATCGACCGGAGAGAGGGTGCTTGACACGTCTCCACCCCGGCTCCCATGCTCCAATCAAGAAAACGATTTCTCCGGGCTTCGGCTCTGCGCTCCGGCGCAGGACCGACCGGTGAGGGGAAGGCAGCGGATGCTGATCGACGGGTTGCAGTGCGGTCATTTCGACCGTGACGTGTTCAACGAGCTGCGTCTGGCGGATATCGGCTGCGTCACCGTCACCTGCGGCTTCTGGGAGGACACGGTCGAATCCCTCGACAGCCTCGGCCGCTGGCGCGACCTGGCGCGCGAGAACGCCGATCTGGTCGGCGAGGCGCGCAGTGCCACCGATATCCGCGCCATCGTGGCGAGCGGCCGCACCGCCCTGCTGATGGGCTTCCAGAATTCCGACCTGTTCCAGGGCCGCATCCGGCTGGTCGAGATGTTCGCCGAGCTCGGCGTCAGGGTCGTGCAGCTCACCTACAACAACCAGAACGCGCTCGGCGGCAGTTGCTACGAGGAGCATGATTCCGGCCTCGCCCGCTTCGGGCGCGAAGTGGTGCGGGAGATGAACCGCGCCGGCATGCTGGTGGACCTGTCGCATGTCGGCGACCGCACCACCCTCGACGCGATCCGCCATTCCGAGAAGCCGGTCGCCATCACCCACGCCAATCCGAAGCGTCTCTTCGACCACAGGCGCAACAAGTCGGACGAGGTGATCCGCGCACTTAGCGACCAGGGCGGCGTGATCGGCTGCGCCACCTACCGCAACATCACCGGTGACGACTATTGCGGCTCGGTCGAGAAATGGTGCGAGATGGTCGCCCGCACGGTGGACCTCGCCGGCATCGACCACGTCGCCGTCGGCACCGACCGCAGCCACAACTTCGTCAAGCGCGACTACGACTGGATGCGCATGGGCCGCTGGACCCGCGGCGTCGACCTCGGCGCCTCGCCGCCCTCGCGCCCCGGCAAGGCACCGCCACCCGACTGGCTGTTGCAGGTCCGCGACATCGGCAAGATCGAGGGCGGACTCGCCGCCGTCGGCTTCAGCCAGGACGAGATCACCGCCCTCGCCCATGGCAATTGGCTGCGCCTCTACGCCGAGGTCTTCGGGCATTGAGCGCGGCCGGCATCCGCATCGAGGAGGTGTCCCGCACCTACGCCGCGCGCGGACGCCAGGTGCACGCCCTCGGCCCGATCTCCGCGATGCTGGAGGCCGGGCGGACGACGGCGATCGTCGGTCCCAGCGGCTGCGGCAAGAGCACCTTGCTGCGCATCTTGGGCGGGCTTGACCGGCCGAGCGGTGGGCGCGTGCTGCTGGGCGGCGCGCCCGTGCGGGAAGGCATGCCCGGCGTCGGCGTGGTCTTCCAGCGTGACCTGCTGCTCGACTGGCGCAACATCCTCGACAATGTGCTGCTGCCGGCGCAGCTCCAGAAGCGTGACCTCACCCATGCGGTGGCGCGCGCGCATGCCCTCCTCGGCGAACTCGGCGTCGGGGACTTCACCGACCGCCAGCCCTGGGAACTCTCGGGGGGCATGCGCCAGCGTGTCGCGATCGCCCGCGCGCTGCTCTGCGAACCGTCGCTGCTGTTGCTAGACGAGCCCTTCAGCGCACTCGACGCGCTGACGCGCGACCAGATGGGGGTACTGCTGCAGCGCGTTCAGGGCGACGGACGTACCACCGCGGTCCTGATCACCCACAGCATCCCCGAGGCGGTCTTCCTCTCCGACCGCGTGCTCGTCATGTCCGCGCGCCCCGGCCTGATCCTGGACGATATCCCGATCGAGCTGCCGCGGCCGCGCACGCTGGCCATGCGGGAGGAGCCGGCGTTCGCCGGCCTTACCCGGCGCATCCGCATGCATTTCGAACGCACCGGAGTCCTGACCGGATGAGCCAGCCACGTGCGGCATCCCGTTCCATCGGGGCCACCGCAGCGGAAGGCGCGCCGGGCGCCAGCCGCGGCGCAGGCATCCTGCTGCCGCTGCTGAGCGGCATCGGCGGCCTCGGCCTCTGGGAGCTCGCGGTGCGCGGCTTCGACCTGCCGTCCTATCTGCTGCCAGCGCCCAGCGAGATCGCCGTGGTCATGGCGGAGAAGGCCCATCTGCTGCTCGACCAGCTCCAGTACACGGCCTTCGCGGCGGTCACCGGCTTCGTCATCGCACTCATCATCGCCCTGGTGCTGGGGGCACTGATCGCCGCCTCCCCGGCGGTCGAGCGGGTGCTCTATGTCTGGCTCGTCGTCTTCCACGCCATCCCGAAGGTGGTGGTGGCACCGCTGCTGCTGGTCTGGATCGGCTTCGGGCTGAAGAGCAGCATCATCTTCGTCGTCGTCTTCACCTTCTTCCCGATGCTGGTGAACACGGTGACCGGGCTGCGGTCCGCCGATCCGGACCTGCTGCTGCTGACCCGCTCCATGGGCGGCAATGCCTGGCAGACGCTGCGCACCATCCGCCTGCCGAGCGCGATGCCGAGCATCATCTCCGGCATCAAGATCTCCATCACCCTGGCACCGCTGGGCGCCGTGATCGGCGAATTCGTCGCCTCCAACAAGGGGCTCGGGCACATGCTGATCCAGTCGGTCGGCAGCCTTGAGGTGCCGACGGCCTTCGCCGCGGTGGTGGTGGTCTCCGTCCTCGGCATCATCACCTGGTACCTCGCCGAATATGTCGAGCGCATCGCCATCCCCTGGCACGCCAGCCAGCGCGGTCGCGCCGAGGAATGATCCCCCACGACCGCAGAGGAGCCGCAGCATGACCGCCCCGAGATTTGCGATGTCCCGCCGGGCGCTGGTCGCCGGCGCCGCGACGCTCGCCATGCCCGCCATCGCGCGCGCCCAGGCGGAACGGCTGCGCATCCTGCTCGACTGGGGCTGGCTGCCCTACCATTCCTCTTTCTTCGTCGCGCAGGAGCGCGGCTACTTCCGGGATGCGGGAGTGGAGGTGGAGGTCGAACAGGGGCGCGGCTCCAACACCACCGCCATCATGGTCGGCCAGCGCGCCTATGACCTCGGGCATGTGAACATCACCAATGCCGCGGCGGCGATCGCGCGCGGCGTGCCGCTGAAGGCCGTCGCAGTCTATCAGCACCGCACCTCCGCCTCCTTCGTCGGCATCAAGGGCCGCGTCACCTTGAGCGGACCAGCATCGCTGCGCGGGTTGCGGATCGGCAGTACGCCGGGCGGCTCGGACGGGCTGAGCCTGACCATCTTCCGCCGCGCCAACAGCATTCCCGACAACGCCCTGAACATCATCTCGCTCGATGCCTCCTCGAAAACCGCGGCGCTGCTGACCGGGCAGGTCGATGCAGTCAGCGGCGACAGCCACGCCTACGGCGCCATCGTGCGCGGCGCCGGGCAGGAGCCGGAGGTGATGGAGCTCGCCAATTTCGGCGTGCCGCTGCTGGGCTTCGGCTTCGCCGCCAGCGAGCAGGCGATCCGCGAGAAGCCGGAGGCGATCCGACGCGCGCTGACCGCGATCCGACGCGCCATGGCCGATATCGTGACCGACACCGAGGCTGCTTGCACGCTGATCCGGTCCCGCGTGCAGATCGCCGGCAACATGGCGCAATGCCTCGACTACACGAAGGGCCTGCAGGCGCTCAGCACACCACCCGACGACCCCGGCTGGGGCCGCTCGACATCCGAGGAATGGCGCGCGCTGATCGACACGCTGCAGGCCGCGGGCGAGATCCGCCAGCAGCGCCCGCTCGACGCCTACTACACCAACGACCTGCTGCCGCGCTGAACCCATGAGCGCCAGCCACTTCGATGCCATCATCTTGGGCGGCGGGCATAGTGGCCTGGTCGCCGCCGGCTACCTGGCCGGCGCCGGGCTGCGTGTGCTGGTCCTGGAACGCAGCGCGCGTTTCGGTGGCCCGGCGGCGACGGTGGAGTTCATGCCGGGCTACCGCACCACCATCGCGAATTCACCGGGCTCGCTGGAGCCGAAGATCGTCCAGGACCTGCGGCTGGAAGCGCATGGGCTGCACTTCCAGCCGATCGACCCGACGCTGGTGCATCCGCTGGCCGATGGCTCGCTCTTCGTCGGCTGGCGCGACCGCGCGCGCAGTGCCGCGCAGATGGACGCCTTCGCGCCGGGAGAAGCCGCGCGCTACGACGCCTTCTTCGCTTATCTCCAGGCCTTCGCGGAGAAGCTCGGCATCTCGGTCTTTCGCGAGCCGCCCACCCTGCAGGAACTGGTCCGCAACCTGACCAGCCTGGACGACCAGGAAGCCTTCAGTCGCATCTTCCTCGGCAGCGTCCGCGATCTGATGGCGCAGTTCGACCTTGCCTGGCAGACGCAAACGCTGATCGGGCCGATGGCGGTGGTCGGCGGCAGTTGCACGCCTTCTACCCCCGGCACGCCGGTCAACCTGCTGACCCGGCCGCTCTCGCTGGCTTCGCTACGCGCGGAAGCCGCGGACGACCCGCGCCGCATGCCGCTGCGCGGCTCCACCGGCATGCCGGTCGGCGGCATGGGCGCGATCGTCGACAGCATGCTCGCTTCCGCCCGCGCGCGCGGCGTCGTGCTGCGTGCCGAGGCACCGGCCGACCGTATCCTGACGGAGCACGGCGCGGTCAGCGGCGTCGTCACGCATGCCGGCGACGAATTCCTGGCACCGCTGGTGATCGCCGCGATCAATCCGCGTGTCACTGTCGTCGACCTGATGCGCGACGACACCGAATGGCAGCCCTGGCGGGAGCGGATGGGCAAACGCCCGATGGCCGGCAAGGCCTTCAAGGTCGTGCTCGCCCTCGATGGCATGCCGCGCTACGCCAATGCCCCCGTGGATGCCGATCCGGCCATGCTGGCGGCGGCGCAGTTCCGCATTGCTCCCTCCCTCGACTATCTGGAGGAGAGCCATGCCGAGCTGATGCTGGGCCGCATCGCCGAGAAGCCGGTGGTCTGGGGCCTCTGCCCCTCGCTGAGCTCGCCCGGGCTGGCGCCGGAGGGCAAGCATGTGCTCAGCCTCAATATCGGCACCGCGCCCTATCACCTGAAGCAAGGGAGCTGGGCGACGGAGCGTGAGGTACTGGCGAAGCGCAGCATCGCCGCGGTCGCCGAATGGATGCCGAGCCTGCCCGACCTCATCACCGACTGGCGCTGTATCGACCCCGAGGAGTTCGAGCGCGAGTACGGCCTGGTCGAGGCCAACATGACGCATGGCGACTTGGCGCCCTGGAACCAGTTCTGGATGCGACCGCTGCCCGGGCTGCATGCCTATCGCACGCCGACGCGGGGCCTCTATCTCAGCGGCAACGGCACCTGGCCCGGCAATTTCATCTCCGGCCTGTCCGGCCACAACGCCAGCCAGGCGGCGCTCGCGGATCTGCGCGCCGGGCTGATCGGATGAGAGATCGCATGGAGCCCATCGCCCTCGACTGCCATGCGCATCTGGCGCCGATCCTGCCCGACCGCATCGCTGACCTGCCCGGCGTTGCCTGGTTCCCGGAGGAGCCGCGCCTGGTGCTGGACGGCAGTGCGTCCCTCGCCTCGCCGTCGGTGTTCCGACCGGAGGCCCTGATCGCCTGGATGGATGCGCAGCGTATCGCGCGGGCCTGGATCTCGGTACCGCCACCGCTTTACCGCGCCGGACTCGACGAGGCGGGCGCGCGGATCTGGTGCGGCTACGTGAACCCTGCCCTCGCGGAGGTGGCCAGGCGCTTTGTCGATCGCCTGGCACCTAGCTTCCTGCTGCCGGTCCGCCATCCCGCGCTCGCGGCGGAGATCGTGGCCGGCTTTGCCCCACGCGGTGCCCGCTTCGCGATGGCGGCGGGGCATGCCGCCTCAGGCCTCGTGCTCTCTGATCCCACCTATGAGCCGCTCTGGACGGTCCTGGATGCGGCAGGGGCTTTCCTGTTGCTGCATCCGACGGCGGGCAGCGACCCGCGCCTCGATCATTTCTTCCTGCACAACCTGCTGGGCGGGCCGGGCGAGACCGCGCTCGCCGCGGCGCATCTGGCAATGTCGCGCGTGCTGGAGCGCTTCCCGCGCATCCGCTTCATCCTTTCCCACGGCGCCGGCAGTGCCGCGATGATCGCGGGCCGGCTGGCCCATGGCCAGGCGGTGCGTCGCCCCGGCGCCGACACCGGCGCGCGTCCGATGACCGAGGCTTTCCGCGATTTCCATGCCGACTGCATCACCCATTCCGCGCCGGCGCTGGCCCTCGCTGCCGCGGTGCTGGGGCCGGAGCGGATCCTGTTCGGCTCCGACTGGCCCTTCTCCATGGGCCTGATCGAGCCGCATCGGCAGCTCGCCGATGTCGATCCGGCGCTGCGCGCGCGCATCTTCGCCGCGACACCGGAAGGCTGAGGCAGGGCAGGACAACGATGCGCATCCGATCCCGCCTGCAGCATGGCCTCCTGCTGCTCCTGCCCCTGCTCGGCCTGCACGGGGCAGCGCGGGCCGCCGACCTCGCCATCGGGTTACAGACCGACGTTCGCGCCATGGATCCACATGTGGCGCCGAGCTTCGTCAGCTCCGCCCTGCACCAGCACATCTTCGACACGCTGATCGCCGTGGATGCGGAGCTCCGTCTGGTGCCGGGCCTCGCCACCGCCTGGCGCGCCGTTGGCGACACCGCCTGGGAATTCGACCTGCGAGAGGGCGTCCGCTTCTCGGACGGGTCCCCCTTCACGGCGGAAGATGTGCTCATCACCTTGCAGCGCGTGAACAGCGTGCAGCATGGCGCCGGGACCTATGCCCCCTATGCGCGCGCCATCACCGCAGCCTCCTCACCCACTCCGCTGCGCATCCGGCTGGAGACCGCCGCACCCTATCCGCAACTGCCCTTCGACCTTTCCCGTATCCGCATCGTCTCCGCGCGTGCGGCGGAGGGCGCCGACACCGCCGCCTTCAACCGTGGCGAGGCGGCGATCGGCACCGGGCCCTACCGCATGCTGCGCTGGACGCCGAATGACCGGCTGGAGCTGGTGCGGAACCCGCTCTACTGGGGCGCGCCGGCGGCCTGGGACCAGATAGCCATCCGCCCGATCCCGAACGACGCGGCGCGGCTCGCGGCGCTGCTCAGCGGCGATGTCGGGTTGATCGATAAGGTGCCGCTCAACGACGTGGCCCGATTGCGTGGCGATGCGCGCATCCGCCTCTTCGTCCACGACGGCAACCGCAGCATGTTCCTGGTGCCGGATGTGGCGCGTGAGACCAGCCCCTTCGTCATGGGCGCCGATGGCCGACCACTGCCGGATAATCCGCTGCGCGATGCACGCGTTCGTCGCGCCATCTCGCTCGCCATCAATCGCCGTGCCCTGGCCGAACGCGCCATGGAAGGCTTCGCCTCGCCGGCTGACCAGCCGGTGCCGGCCGGCATGTTCGGCTGGGCTGGTGAGACGGGCGTCGGTGCCTACGATCCCGCGACGGCGCGACACCTGCTGGCCGAGGCGGGCTATTCGCAGGGCTTCCGTATGACCTTGCACTGTTCCAATGGCCGCTACGTCAATGACCGGCAGACCTGCCTCGCGGTCGTGCAGATGCTGAGCCGCATCGGCATCCAGGCGCAGGCCGAGGCGGAGCCGCAATCGGTCTTTTACACCCGCATGGCACGCTTCGACGCCAGCCTGATGCTGAACGGCTGGGGCAGCTACGGCGACAGCCTGCAGGTGCTGCGCCAGGCGTTGCACAGCGTCGATGCCGCGCGGGGCTACGGCGCCTTCAACCGCGGCCACTACGCGAACCCCGAGGTCGATCGCCTGATCGAGACGGCCGCCCGCACCATCGAGGACGGTCCACGCGAGCGCTTGCAGCAACAGGCGATGCGGATCGCCATGACGGATCTCGCCGTCATACCGCTCTACACTGCGTCCTGGGTCTGGGCGGCGCGTCGCGGCATCAGCTACGAGGCCGGCTTCGATGAAGGCACCTTCGCCATGCGCGCCACGCCCGGGCCGTAGCGCTGGCGGAGGTTCAGGCGTCGGGCTCCTGCATGGCCGCTGCCTGGCACTGCCGAGCCACTCCATATGCTCAGGCAACGCCGGCTGTACGGTCCCTTCGCGAGGATCCGCCGCCCATGAATCGCCGTCGTCTGCCAGACCTTTCGGCGATTTCGCCTCAAGTCGTCGCGCTCTAATGCTCCGGCCGCGATCGCTCGATCCCGGGGATGGCGCCAATCTGCTCCGCCAGGAAGTCGACCAGCAGCCGGACCCGAGCGATGCCCGCACGCTCGGGGACGATCAGCATGCTCAGCGGGACGGAAGGCAGCGAATAGTCCGGAAGGATCGCCTCGAGCCGGCCAGCCGTCAGGAGATCGTCGACAAGCCAGCGATGGGCAGGCGCGATGCCGCGCCCAGCGACAAGGGCCTCACGCGCGGCAAGCCCATGGTCGACCCGGAAGCGTCCTCCGAAGGGCACCGCATGGCGTTCGTCGCCTGGCCCCTGCAAAGCGAGCATGTCGCTTCCCGCCACGTTCGACATCCGGATGCCCTCATGACCGGCGAGGTCCCGCGGGACGGTCGGCCTGCCGCGCGCCGCCAAGTAGCCCGGCGCCGCCACGAGCAGGCGCCTGCTCTGGCCAAGGGCCCGCAACTTCATGGCGCTGTCGGTGAGCGGGCCCAGCCGCAGCGCGATATCGACGCCCTCGCGCACCAGATCGACGCGCTCATCGGTGAGGCTGAGGTCGACCCCGATGTCGGGATAACGGTCCTGGAAGGCGAAGATCAGCCGGCTGATGTGCAGCACCCCGATCGCCGCCGTGCAGGAGATCCGGATCGTGCCGGCCGGCGCGCCGCGCGTGCCTCGCGCCTCATCCGCCGCCTGCTCGACCAGGCGCAGGATCTGCACGGCCTTGGCGTAGTAGCGACTGCCTTCGTCGGTCATGGTGACGCGCCGGGTGGTCCGGCTGAGCAGCGGCACGCCGACCGCCGCCTCCAGCTCCCTCAGATGCCGCGTGATCGTCGATTGCCCGACGCCGAGCTCCCGCGCGACGGCGGAAAGGCTGCCGCGCTCCGCCACCCGGACGAAGCTGCGCATGCGCTCCAGCGTCGCATCCGAATTATCCATAATTCGGCATAATCCTATGCATTACCCAGGTGTAGTGGATCGCTCGCACAGCGCCTAGCTGGAGGGCCGGTTTCCCAAGCATCGGAACGCTGCCCCATGAAAATCCTGCTCGTCTTCGCCCATCCCGAGCCGCGCTCGCTCAACGGCGCGCTCCGCGACGTCGCCATCCAGGAACTCGAGGCCCAGGGCCATGAGGTGCGGGTGACGGACCTCTATGCCGAGGGCTGGAAGTCCGAGGTCGACCGGGCCGACTTCCCGGCGCTGGCGCCGGAGGCACGGCTGCGGCCGGCCGCGGCGTCCGGCGAGGCCTTTGCCGCGGGCGCCCTGACCGCGGACGTCCGGGCCGAGCAGGAGAAGCTGCTTTGGGCCGATGTCCTGATCCTGCAGTTTCCGCTCTGGTGGTACAGCATGCCGGCGATCCTCAAGGGCTGGGTCGACCGGGTCTATGCCTATGGCTTCGCCTATGGCGTCGGCGAGCACAGCGACAGCCATTGGGGCGACCGCTTCGGAGAGGGGACGCTGGCGGGGAAGCGCGCCATGCTGATCGTCACCACCGGCGGCTGGGAGGAGCACTACGCTACCCGCGGGGTGAACGGCCCGATCGAGGACCTGCTGTTCCCGATCAATCACGGGATCCTCTACTACCCCGGCTACGACGTGCTGCCGCCCTTCGTGGCCTACAGGGTCGATCGCTTCGATGCGGCCGGCTTTGAGAGCGCGGCCGAGCACCTGCGCGAGCGGATGCGGACGCTCGCGACCACGCCGCCCATTCCCTATCGGCGGCAGAATGGCGGGGACTATCTGATCCCGAGCCTGCAGCTCCGCTCTGGCCTGGGTGATCCGGGCGCGACCGGTTTCGCGCTTCACCTGAACGGCGAAGGTGCAGCCGGCTAGAGCGTGATGACTTCAGGCGGAATCGCCAAAAAGTCTGAATCACGCGATCAAACAAGGGCTGGAGCATGAGGCGTGAGCGCTTGCGAACGCATCATGCTCTAGACGGCCCCGCAGGGCTTCAATCCACCGGCAGATCACTCGCCAGATGAAACAGGCAATCGCCTCGCTTCGTCCGCGCTGGGATGCGCTTGCACATCACGATGCCCGCCGCGTTGAAGGCGAGTTCCACGGGCGCCCGCCAGGGCGTTTCCGGCGTGTGGATGCGCGCTGCCGGCTGCCCTGCCACCACCACGTCGCCCAACTCCACCAGCGGCTCGAACACGCCGTTCTCAGGCGCATAGAGATAGTAATCCTGCCCCCGGACATCCAGGAAACGCGTGGGCAGCGGCGGCTCCTGCCAATGCTCGCGCGGCAGGATGCCGAGATGCACAAGCAGGTTGCGCAGGCCGCGCTCGGCAATCGCCAGCCCTGCCGGGTTCACCGTGCCGCAGCCGCCGAGCTCCGTGCCGAGCGCGATACGGCCGCGCCGATCCGCCCCGCTGCCCAGCGTCTGGTCCCCGCCCTGGCCCTGCGCGCCGCCCTGGATATAGGTGTAGGGCGCACCGAACGCCCGTAGCGCCGCCAACTGCTTCTGGTACAGCGCGGGATCGGCCGATTGCCTGGCCAGCGCGCAGGGGATGTAGTTCAGCGAGGAGCCGCCCGAATGCAGGTCGATCACCAGATCGGCCAGTGGAATCAGGTGGCTGTCGATGAAGTGGGCGATCTGCCGCGTCACCGTGCCATCGGGGTCGCCGGGAAAGATGCGGTTGAGGTTCAGGTCGTCGATGGGTGATACCCGCCGCCCCGCCAGTGCCGCCGGGTAGTTCGCCATCGGCAGGATGATGACCCGGCCCCGGATCATCCCAGGCTCCAGCCATTGCGCCAGATTGGTCAGCGCCACCTGGCCCTCATACTCATCGCCGTGATTGCCGGAGGTGAAAAGCGCGGTCGGCCCCTCGCCGTTCTTCACCACCACGATGGGAACGGGCAGGAAGCCATAAGCCGATTCATGGGTGGAGTGGAACAGCCGGACATAGCCGGTCTGCTTGCCGTCGCGGGCGAAATCCACCTCGGAGACGAGGCGCGAGGGGCGTGGTGTCTCGGGCATGGTTTCCTCATCCAGGCGGGATTTCTGTCAGGTGGCAGGCCACCTGGTGGCCGGGGGCGGTTTCGAGCAATGCCGGCGCGCGCTCGCGGCACACGGGCATCACATGCGGGCAACGGGTGTGGAAGCGGCAGCCGGAAGGTGGGTTGATGGCGCTCGGGATATCGCCCGCGATGCGCACCCGCCGCCCGCGCGAACGCAGGGACGGGTGACTGGCCGGCACGGCCGCGATCAGCCCTTTGGTATAAGGGTGCAGCGGCGCGCCGTAGATGGCCTGCTTCGCCGCCACTTCGACCACCCGGCCCAGATACATCACCGCCACCCGGTCCGAGATATGCCGCACCACGGAGAGGTCATGCGCGATGAAGAGATAGGTCAGCCCCATCTCGCGCTGGAGGTCCTGCAGCAGGTTCACGATCTGCGCCTGCACCGAGACATCGAGCGCCGAGACCGCCTCGTCACACACGATCAGCCGGGGCTTCAGGATCAGCGCCCTGGCGATGCCGATGCGTTGGCGCTGGCCGCCGGAGAATTCGTGCGGAAAGCGCTCCATGGCGCGCGCCGGCAGGCCCACGCGGTCCAGCATGGCGCGCACCTCGCGCCGGGTCGCCTCGCCGGATGGCTTGCCGTGGATGACCAGCGGCTCGGCCACGATGTCCTCCACCGTCATGCGCGGGTTCAGGGCGCCATAAGGATCCTGGAAGACGATCTGCATGCCGCGGCGCACCGCGCGCATGGCGCCGCGGCCGAGGGTGGTGATGTCCTGACCATCGAAGCGGATCTTTCCGGCCGAGGGCTCGATCAGCCGCAGCAGCAAGCGGCCGAGCGTGGATTTACCGCAGCCGGATTCACCGACCAGCCCCAGGGTTTCGCCCGGCATGATGCTGAGCGAGACGTCATCCACCGCGCGCAGTTTGACGGCCGGCGTGAGGCCGAAGAACCCGCCGCCGCCCACCTCGAAGTGTTTCTCCAGGCCCTCGGCCTCGAGCAGCGGCTGGGTCATCGCGAGAGCTCCCGCGCCCGGAAGCATGCGGCGGTATGGCTGGGCTCCAGGCTTTCGAGCGCAGGCACGGCCTGCGTGCAGGAGGGTTCGGCATGGGCGCAGCGCGGCGCGAAGCGGCAGCCGGCCGGGCGCCGCGCGGGCTCGGGCAGGGTGCCAGGAATGGCCACCAGGCGGGCGCGATCCTCGGTCAGCGAGGGCACGCATTCCAACAGGCCGCGGGTGTAGGGATGCCGCGGATGATCGAAGATGCGCGCTGCCGGCGCCTCCTCGATGACGCGGCCGGCATACATCACCAGCACCCTGTCCGCCGTCTCGGCGATCACGCCCATGTTGTGGGTGATGATGATGATGGCCATGCCGAACTCGTCGCGCAGATCCATCAGCAGATCGAGGATCTGCGCCTGGATAGTGACGTCGAGCGCGGTGGTGGGTTCGTCCGCGATCAGCAGGCGCGGGCGGCAGGCCAGCGCCATGGCGATCATCACGCGCTGGCGCTGGCCGCCGGACATCTGGTGCGGATAGTCGTCCAGCCGGCGCGCGGCAGCGGGGATGCCCACCTTGTCCAGCATGGCGACGGCGCGGGCACGGAGCTGCGCCTGGGGCAGGCGTTCATGCGCCCGGATGGTCTCCATGATCTGATCGCCGATCGAGAAGACCGGGTTGAGCGAGGTCATCGGCTCCTGAAAGATCATGCCGATGCCGGGGCCGCGGATAGGCTGCATCTGGCGCTCGGAGAGGCCCGTGAGCGTCTGCCCGGCGAAGCGCACCTGGCCCGCGGCGATGCGCGCGGGTGGCGAGGGCAGCAGCCCCATGATGCTGAGCGCGGTGACCGACTTGCCGCTGCCGGATTCGCCGACAATGCCCAGGATTTCGCCCTCATTGAGTGAGAAGGACACATCCTCGACGGCGTTCACCTCGCCGCGCCCGGTCATGAAGGCGGTGGTGAGGTCCTGGACCTCGAGCAGGCTCACTGCTGGATCCGTAGACGCGGGTCGAGCACGTCGCGTAGGCCGTCGCCCAGCAGGTTCAGGCCCATCACGGTGACCATCAGCGCGATGCCGGGAATGGTGATGATCCAGGGGGCCTCGCGCATGAAGTCCCGCCCCTCGGACATGATGTTGCCCCAGGTGGGGGTGGGCGGCACGGCGCCCACGCCGAGGAAGGAGAGTGTCGCCTCCGACAGCACCGCATAGGCAAAGAGGAAGGAGAGCTGCACGATCATCGGCGCCATCGCATTGGGCAGGATGTGGTGGCGCAGGATGCGCCAATGCCCGGCCCCGGCGGCGACCGCCGCCTGCACATACTCCATCTCCCGCAGCACGATGACTGAGGAGCGCACGATGCGCGCGGTGCGCGGGATATAGACGATGCTGAGAGCCAGGATCACGTTGAGCGTCGATGGCCCGAGCACCGAGGTGACGGCGATGGCGAGCAGGATGGCAGGGAAGGCCATCAGCGCGTCATTCACCCGCATCAGCATGGTGTCGAGCCGGCGGAAATATCCCGCCGCTGCGCCGATCAGCGTGCCGAAGATAGCGTTCAGCGCCACGACCGAAGCGCCGATGATCATGGAAAGCTGCGCGCCCCAGACGACACGCGACCAGAGGCTGCGGCCGAAACCATCGGTGCCGAACACCCAGTTCCCGCCGGGCGCCAGGAACTTGTTGCGCATGGATAGCCGGTTCGGATCGACATCGGTGATGAAGGGCGCCAGTGCCGCCACCACGGCCACGATGCCGAACAGGAACAGGCCGCTGACAAACAGCCTGTGCCGCAGCAACCGCCGCAGCGTGGCGCGGTGCTCGCGGCGCTCGGGGATATCCTCCGCCTCAATCATAGCGCACCCGCGGGTCCAGCACGGCGTAGAGCATGTCGACGGCGATATTCACCGCCACCAGGAAGCCCGTCACCAGCAGCAGCCCGCCCTGCACCATGGGATAGTCCCGGTTCAGTACCGCCTGGGTCAGCAACAGCCCCATGCCGGGCAGCGAGAACAGAGACTCGGTCACCACGGCGCCCGATAGCAGCAGCGAGACGATGATCCCCACCACTGTGACGATGGGGATCAGCGCATTGGACAGCGCGTGCTTGAAGATGACGACGCGCCCCGGCAGGCCCTTGGCACGGGCGGTCCGGATATAGTCCTGCCGCAGCACCTCCAGCATCGAGGAGCGGGTGATGCGCGCCAGCAGTCCCGCCTGCAGAAGCGCCAACGAGAAGGCCGGCATGGCGGTGCTTTGCAGCCAGCCCCAGGGGTTCTCCGTGAAGGGGATGTAGCCGCCGCTGGGCAGCCAGCCGAGCTTCACCGCGAAGAGGATGATCATCAGCAGCCCCAGGAAGAAATTGGGCACGGAGATGCCGATCATCGCGAACATCATCGCCGCCTGATCCACCCAGCTATTCTGCCGGAGTGCGGCGATGATGCCGCAGCCGATGCCGATGATCAGCGTGAAGATCATGGCGTAGAGCGAGAGGCCGATGGTGACCGGCAGCCGCTCCGCCGTGGCGGCCAGCACGCCCTTGCCCAGCAGCAGCGACCGGCCAAAGTCCCCCTGGAACAGCCCCTTGTAGTATTGCAGCAGTTGGAACAGCAGCGGCTCGTCCAGCCCGAGGTCCTGGCGGAGCTGCGCGATCTGCGCGGGCGTCGCCGAGATGCCGGCGATCGCCGCCGCCGGGTCGCCCGGGATCAGCCGCATCAGCCCGAAGCTGATCAGGCTGACGATCAGCAGCACCGGTATCGCGCTCAGCAGGCTGCGGGTGGCGAGCCTGATCAATTTCGGCCCGGCCTCAGCGCTGCAGCCAGACGTTGGAGAAGCGGGGTATGCGGAAGGGTGTGAAGCCCTGGAGATTGGAACGCACGGCCTGCACCTTGGTCAGCGAGCCGAAGGGGTAGGCATAGGCGCGTTCCAGGATGAGCCGCTGCATGGTGGCGAAGGCGGCGTTGCGCGCGGCCTGGTCGGGCAGGTTGTTCATCGCGTTCCAGGCGGCCAGCACCTCGGGGTCGTCGCGGTCGTCGCGCGGGCGATAGGCGGCATTGGGCGAGACCAGGAACTGCATGGTGGCGAGCGCACCCAGCGCCGGCTGCGTGCCCCAACCGCTGTGGAAGAAGTGCCATTCATCGTTGTTCAGCCGCTGCGACATCTGCACCGAGGTGGGCCAATCCACCACCCGCAGGCTGGCGTTGATCCCAACCGCCTTGAGCTGCTGCTCCATCACCAGGGCCGCGTTGTACATCGGCGGATAGTCGCGGTTGGTCAGGATGATGATGGGCTCGTTGCGGTAGTTTGCCTCGCGCAGCAGGGCGCGTGCGCGCTGCGGGTCGTTGATGTTGTAGGTCTCGCGGCCCGCATCCGTGTAGGTCGCCTGGTTGGGGAACTGGAAGCCGATGTTGAGGCGGAAATTGCCATCCGTCGCGGCATCCATGATGTCCTCCACGCCCAATGCAGCCTGCACGGCGCGGCGGAAGGCCAGGTTGTTGGTGGGCGGGATCGCGGTGTTGGGCAGCGCGATCTGGATCCACCAGTTCTGCAAGGGCAGCACGGTGATGGCGCTGTTGCGGCGCAGCCCTTCCAGAGAGCGGGTGGGCACATCCTCCACCGCCTGCAGCGCACCGGTCTCGAGGCCGGCCACGCGGGCGGAGGCTTCGGTGACGATGCGGAAGGTCACGGTGTCCACGCAGGCCACGCGATAGCCGCCGAAGCCGGTCCGCTGCTCGAAGGCGGGGTTGGGGCTGTAGCCGTCGTAACGGCCGAGACGCGCATGGCTGCCGGGGGTGAATTCCAGCAGGCGGAAGGGACCGGTGCCGATCGTGCGCAACTGCTGCCGCTCGTCATTCTCGAGCTCAGCGGGGATGATGACGATGGGGACCGAGAAGGAGGAGAGCGCCTCGATGAAGGTGGGCTGCGCCTGCTTCATGCGGATGACGAAGGTCATCGGATCGGGCGTGTCCCAGCCCGCCACATTGTCGAGCGTGCTGCGCTGCAGGCCGATGCGGTTGTAGCGATTGAAGGACGCCGCGACATCGGCCGAGGTCAGCGGCTTGCCATTGTGGAAGGTGACGCCGGAACGCAGACGGAAGGTATAGGTCATCCCGTCCGGCGCCGCGGTCATGCTCTCCGCGAGTTCCAGGATGGGATTGTTGTTCTCATCGCGCGTCATCAGCGTTTCGAAGATGTTCATCGCGATATTGCGGGTGGAGATGGTATTGGACGTCATCTGGTCCAGCGAATTCACATTCGCTTCCTGGCCGAAGACGATGTCGCCACCGCGGGCGGGACAGGTGAAGCGTTCCGCGTGCAAGGGTCCGGCGATGACGGCGGAGGCGAGGCAGGAGGCGATCAGCAGGCGTTTCATGCTGGAATCCCTTCCGAGGCGCCAAAACTCTCGGCCGCGTGCGGCGGGCCGTCAACCGGTTGTGAAACGGGCCGCCGCGTAGCCGGAGGCCGCGTGGCGCCAGCACATGTGGCGCCGGTCGACGGCTCCTGCGGGAGTGGAAGCTCGGCGCTGGCATGGCATGCGACAACGCGGCAGGATGGCGCGGCGCTTGGAGAGAAGAGCATGGCGAATGTCCTGGCCAGCCTGAGCAGCAGCGAGGTCGAGGCGCGCGAATGGGCGCAGCGCTGCGACATGGCGGCGGTGTTCCGTATCGGCGCGCGGCTGGGCTGGAACGAGCATATCGGCAACCACAACAGCCTGATGCTGGCGGGCGAGGAGCCGCTGTTCCTCATCAATCCCCGCGGCTTCCTGTTCCAGGAATTGCGCGCCAGCGACCTGATCGTCTGCGACCTGGCGGGCCGCGTGCTGCGCGGCAGGGGCGAGCTGCGCAAGGTGGCCTTCCACATCCATGCCCGCATCCACATGGCCAACCCCAAGGCGGCCTGCGTGGTGCATGTGCACCCGCGCTACCTCACGGCGTTGTCGATGATTGAGGGCGCGGAATTCTCCCTCTCGCACCATAACAGCCTGCTGCTGAACGATCGCACCGTCTACGACGACGAGGGCAGCGAGCCGGTGCATGACGACACCGAGGGCGACCGCATCGCGCGCTTGATGGGCGACAAGACCATCATGCTGATGCGCGGCCATGGCGTGACGGTGGTGGGCCCCACCGTGCATGACGCCTTCGACGAGACCTACATGGCCGAGCGCACCTGCATGTACCAGATGACGGCGATGCAGACCGGCCAGCCCCTGCACAAGCTGCCCGAAGGCCTGCGCCGCAATCACACCGGCCCCTGGGGCGAGCGGCTGGATGCGCGGCTGCACCTCGATGCCTGGCGCCGCGTGCTGGACCGCGAGGAGCCAGACTACGCGCGCTGAAGTCGGGGGGTGGCTATCCAGGTGGGCGTGGAACGCATGATCACGGAAAGGTCATTCGAAAGACTCTTCCCTCGGAACAGTTATTTCGGTATCAGATCGGTCGAGGGTGAGCGCCTAGCCGCCTCCCGGACACCGCAAACTTCCTGATCAGGAACCGCCATCATGGCCATCATGCTCAACTACGACGGCGTCCAGGGTGAGTCGAACATCCAGGGCTACGAGAAGTGGATCAACCTCGAGAGCTTCCAGTTCGGCATCGGCCGCGGCATCGCCTCGGCCTATGGCAACTCCACCCGTGAGAGCTCCATCGTCTCGGTCAGCGAAATCACCGTCACCAAGCAGACCGACGGCACCACCG
>NZ_JAAGBB010000026.1 GCF_018129085.1 Plastoroseomonas hellenica | reverse complement strand
CGCGGTCCCGCGCGGCGAGCGCCTGCGGCATCCAGGCGGTGAGCAGCAGCGGGTCGGCGCCCGCCGCCTCTTCCCGCGCCGGCGCAGCGGCGGCGCGGGCGGCGACATCTTCGGCGGTCGTCAGGGCGCGGGTCGCGGTGCCGAGGTCGCGCTTCGCGTTGCGCAACTCCATCGCGCGCAGCCGGAGCAGGACATCCAGCGGGTCAGGCGCCATCCAGCGCCTCCGCCAGGCGGCCGAAGGCATCGGCGATGGTGCCGCGCTCCTCCTTTCGCTGCGCCAGGAAGGCTTCGATGCGCGGCGCGAGCCTCACGGCCGCGTCCACATCGGGGTCGGTGCCGGCGCGATAGGCGCCAAGCCGCACCAGGTCGGCGACCTCGGCGTGCAGCGCCAGGATGCGGCGGGCGCGCAGCATGAGCGCATGCTCGTCCTCCTCGAGGCAGCCGGGCACGGTGCGCGACAGGCTGCGCAGCACGTCGATCGCGGGATAACGCCCGGCCTCCCCGATCTTACGGTCGAGCACGACGTGGCCGTCGAGGATGCCGCGCACCGCATCCGCCACCGGCTCGTCATGGTCGTCGCCTTCGACCAGCACGGTGAAGAGGCCGGTGATGGCGCCGGGATTGCCGGCCTCGGCCGGGCCGGCGCGCTCCAGAAGGCGCGGCAGTTCCGCGAAGACGGTCGGCGTATAGCCGCGGGTCGCCGGCGGCTCCCCGGAGGCGAGGCCGATCTCGCGCAGCGCCATGGCGAAGCGCGTCACGCTGTCCATCATCAGCAGCACATGCCGGCCCTGGTCGCGGAAATGCTCGGCGACGGTCATCGCAGCGAAGGCGGCTTCCCGCCGCATCAGCGGCGGCTGGTCGGAAGTCGCGCAGACCACGACGCTGCGCGCCAGGCCCGCCGCGCCGAGATCTTCCTCGACGAATTCGCGCAGCTCCCGCCCGCGTTCGCCGACCAGCGCGATGACCGCGACATCGGCCTCCGCCCCTGCCGCCAGCATCGACATCAGGGTCGATTTGCCGACGCCCGAGGCCGCGAAGAGGCCGAGGCGTTGACCACGCCGGCAGGTGCAGAAGGCATCGAGCGCCCGCACCCCGAGATCGAGCCGCGGGCCGAGCCGCGCGCGCGTGCCGGCCGCCGGCGGCGCAGCACGCACCCGCCGCGGCACGCTTCCCTGCGGCAGCGCACCCTTGCCATCGATCGGGCGTCCCAGCGGGTCGACCACCCGGCCGAGCCAGGCGTCATCCGGCGCCAGCGTCGCCGCGCCCTCCAGGCGCACGGCGGCGCCAAGGCCGATGCCTTCCAGCGCCTCGAACCCGACGGCGCGCAGGCGATCGATGCTGATATCGGTGATCTCGCCGGTCAGCTCGCCACCCGGATGTGCGATCGCGACACGGTCGCCGCGCGCAGCCAGGCCCTGCAGCCCATCGATGTCGAGGGTCAGCGCACCGGCGGCGGCGACCCGCCCCTGGATGCGGAAGGGTGGGCGCCGCGCCAGCGCCGCGAGCGCCAGCTCGGCATGGCGAAGCGTGCTCATGCCGCGCCGACGATCTCGGCGATCCGGGTGGCGAGTGCCGGCAGCGGCAGGACCTCCCGCGCGTGGCCGGCTTCGGTGACGGCGCCCGGCATGCCCCAGACCACCGATGTCGCGGCGTCCTGCGCATAGACGGCACCGCCGGCCGCGACCACGGCGCCGGCGCCCAGGGCACCATCCTGCCCCATGCCGGTCAGGACCGCGGCGCCGACGCGGCCGCCGAAGACCGCCGGCAGGCTGCGCAGCATGGGATCGACCGCGGGCCGGCAGGAATGCTCGGGCGGTCCGTCCCAGAGGCGCACCACCGCCTGCCCGCCACCGGCTGGGGCGATCTGCAGGTGGCAGCCGCCGGGCGCGATATAGGCCCGCCCGGGCTCGATCGCCTCGCCGTCGCGCGCTTCGGCAACCGGCACCGGGCCGAGGCGGGACAAATGGTCTGCGAGCTTCGGGATGAAGGGGCCCGGCATGTGCTGGGTGAGCAGCAGCGGGATCCGCGGCAGGCGCTTGAAGGCGCGGAACACGGTGCCGAGGGCATCCGGCCCGCCGGTCGAAGAGCCGATCGCGAAGATGGCAGCCGGCAGCAGCGGCCCGCGCGGCAAGGCCGGCAAGGGGCGCGGCGCGGCAGGCGCGGGGGCGGCGACGGTGGTGGCCGCCGCGGGCGCGCGGCGGCGCAGCGTGCCGTGACCGCGGGCCTTGGCGAGCAATTCCTCGGCGAAGGCCCGGTCCTCGCCGGTGCCAGGCTTCGGCACATAGTCGACCGCGCCGAGGCGCAGCGCTTCCATGGCGATGCTGGCACCGCGCGTGGTGAGCGCGGAGGCGACGATGACGCGCACCCCGGGATCGGCGGCGAGCAGCAGCGGCAGCGCTTCCAGCCCGCCCATCACCGGCATCTCGAGGTCGAGGATCACGACGTCGATGCCGCCGCGCTTGACCGCTTCCACGGCATCGCGGCCATTGCCGGCGCGCGCGGCGACATGCAGCGCCGGGTCGGTGCCGAGAATCCGCGCGATGGCAGCGCGGATCACCACGCTGTCGTCACAGACGAGGACACGGAGTGGTGCCGGGATCTGGGTCAAGCGCGTCCTCCTGGAAGCCGGACCATGCCCCGGGCAATCGGACCAAAAGGTAAATGCCCCCGGACGGCGCCCACACCTTCCGGTGAGGTTGGCACGGCAGTTGCGCAAGCCCGGGCCATGAAGAAGACCATCCTTGGCCTCCTTGCCCTGCTCCTGCTTCCTGCTGCCGTCCTCGCGCAGCCGGCCGAGCAGGGCCAGCTCTGCCGTGCCGCGATCCGTGCCGCCGAGACCGCAGCGGGGATTCCCGCACATCTGCTGATGGCGATCGGGCGCGCTGAATCCGGCCGTCGCGACCCGGTGACCGGTGCTTTCCACCCTTGGCCCTGGACCATCAATGCCGAGGGACGCGGCAGCTTTTTCCCCGACCGGGCGGCAGCGATTGCCGCCGTGCGGTCCCTGCAGGCGCAGGGGGTCCGCTCGATCGACATCGGCTGCATGCAAATCAACCTGCGGCATCACCCCAACGCCTTCGCGAGCCTCGAGGAAGCCTTCGACCCGACGACCAATACCCGTTACGCGGCGCGCTTCCTGACCGAGCTGCGCACCGAGCTCGGCGACTGGAACCGGGCCTCCGCGGCCTATCACTCGCGCACGCCCGAATATGCCAATGCTTATCAGGCGCGGGTCGCGGAACTCTGGGCGGAGGAGCAGCGCAGCCCCGCCACCGTGACGCCGGCGATGATGGCAGCCCTCGGCGCGCGGCCGCCGATGAGCCCCAGCAGCGGCGCCATGCTCTCCAACGGCGCCGCACGGGCCCAGGTGATCGCCGCACCCTCCGGCTCCCAGGGGCGTGGTCTCGACGCCTATCGCAGCATGCCGATCCTGCAGGCGCGGCTGGCGTCCGTGCCGCGCGGCGGGCTGATCATCGCGCGGCGCTTCTGACCCGCAGTGGATGCAGACGCGGCACGCCCTTCCGGAATGGCTTCCGAAAACAGAGCGATTCTCGGGCCGCCTTCCCGTGCCGGACTTAGGCTCAAGGTGAGTTTCCTGCCCGGGCGATGATCGCCCTGAAAAAAAATCGGCGAACCGAAGATTTTCTCTTGCTCCCCTGGCGCACCGGTCCTATTTCCCGCCGCAGACGCAGCACGCACGTGCCTCTGGCCCCCAACCGCGGGAAGTCCCGGCGGCCAAAGGGTTTACGCAACGACGTCAAGCGTTCTGGCAACCCCGTGCGGCAGCAGCCGGACGGTCCACTCAGGTCGCTGGTTCGTTCGACCGTTTCGTTAACCTGGGGCCGTCGCCTGGACAGGCGGCCCATTCAGTCTGGGGTGGTGCTGCGATGACTCCAAAGATCGCCGCGTTCCTGTGCGACTCTGCGCCCGCGACACCTTGCCTGGTGCTCGACGTGGATCGCGTGGAGACGAATTATCGCCGTCTGAAGGCCGCGCTGCCGCTGGCACGCGTCTACTACGCGGTGAAGGCGAATCCGGCCGCCCCGATCCTGGAGCGCCTGACCGGCCTCGGCTCCAGCTTCGACGCCGCGTCCTGGGAAGAGGTGCAGTCCTGCCTCGAGGCCGGCGCGCGCCCGGACGCGATCTCCTTCGGCAACACCGTGAAGAAGGTCTCGGCGATCCAGGCGGCCTATGCCGCCGGTGTGCGCATGTTCGCCTTCGACAGCGAGCCGGAGCTGAAGAAGCTCGCGCAGCATGCGCCGGGCGCGAAGGTCTATTGCCGCATCCTGGTCGAGAACAAGGGCGCCGAATGGCCGCTCAGCCGCAAGTTCGGCTGCGAGGTGGAGATGGCGCGCGACCTGATGATCCTGGCGCGCGACTGGGGCCTCGACCCCTATGGGATCTCCTTCCACGTCGGCTCGCAGCAGACCACGACCGGCGCCTATCAGGCGGCAATTGCCCGCGTCGCCATGGTCTTCTCCGACCTCCGCGAGGCCGGCGTGAAGCTGCGCATGGTCAATCTCGGCGGCGGCTACCCGGTGCGCTACCGCGCGGAGGTGCCGGAGATCGGCGAATTCGGCGATGCGATCATGGGCGCCATGGTGCAGCATTTCGGCAATGACCTGCCGGAGATGCTGATCGAGCCGGGCCGCTTCATGGTGGGCGATGCAGGGGTCGTCTCGGCCGAGGTGGTGCTGGTCTCCCGCAAGGGTGCCGATGACCCGGTGCGCTGGGTCTACCTCGATATCGGGCGCTTCGGCGGCCTCGCCGAGACCGAGGGCGAGGCGATCAAATACGCCTTCCGCACGCCGCATGACGGCACCCGCGAAGGCCCGGTGACGATCGCCGGCCCGACCTGCGACAGCACGGATACGCTCTATGAAAAGAGCAACTACCGCCTGCCGCTGGCGCTCGAATGCGGCGACCGCGTGGAGCTGATGGCGACCGGCGCCTATGTGACGAGCTACGCCGCGCAGAGCTTCAACGGCTTCAAGCCGCTGGCCGAGCACTACATCTGACCGGCGGCGCCCGCCCCGCGGGCGCCCTTTCCTTCATACTGAGATCCGTCGGGCGGGCCGTCTCCTGCTCCCCCCGGCCGCGCGCTGTGGCCCCGGCGCCGCCGATTCCCCGGCGCCGGGCGCGCCCGTGCTGCGGTTCGTCCGCGCCTGCGATTCGTCGCGGCGCGATGCGACAGGGACGGCCCGCCCGAGGACGAACGCGATTCCTTGTTCCCGGACACCTGAGGAGCGGATATTATCCGGCCATGGATGAGATCGACCGGAACATCGCCATCGCCTTGCAACAGGATGGCAGCGCCGGCCTCGCCGAGCTTGCCAAGGTTTCCGGCCTCTCGGTCTCGGCCACCGCCGAGCGCGTGAAGCGGCTGGAGGAGCGTGGGGTGGTGCGCGGCTGGCGCGCCGATCTCGATCCGGCGCATGTCGGCTGCCCGCTGCTCGGTTTCGTCTTCGTGAACCTGCGCCCGGGGCGCGACGACGCCGCCTTCCGCCGGGCCATGTCGCGGCACGAGCATGTGTTGGAATGTCACCGCGTCACCGGTGGCTGGACCTTCCTGCTGAAGCTGCGCGTCGCCGACCTCCGGGCCTTCGAGATGTTCATGGAGGAAGAGTTGCGCGGCCAGCCGGCGGTGGAACGGATCGAATCGCTGCTCGCCATTGCGACCGAGAAGGAAACCGCGATCCTGCCGGTGGCGCCCGCCACCGACGAGGAGTAGCCCCTGCCCCCCGAGGGCACGAAATCTGGCATGATCCGCGCCATGAGCAGGCGTCAGGTCGAGATCACTCCGGACCTCGTCATCCGCGCCTATCGCGCGGGACTGTTCCCCATGGCGGAGAGCCGGGGCGCGGACAGGCTCTACTGGCTCGACCCCGAGCTGCGCGGGGTGCTGCCGATCACTGGCTTCCACCTGCCGAAGCGCCTCAGGCGCACCGTGCTGTCCGGGCGTTTCCAGGTCACCGCCGATGCCGATTTCGCGGCCGCACTGGCCGGCTGCGCAGCCCCTGCGCCGGGCCGCGGCGACACGTGGATCAATCCGGAGATCGAGCACCTGTTCGGCACGCTGCACGCGCTCGGCGTCGCGCATTCGATCGAATGCTGGGAGGGTGGGGCGCTGGTCGGCGGGCTCTATGGCGTGGCGCTTGGGGGTGCCTTCTTCGGGGAGAGCATGTTCAGCCGCGCCCGCGACGCCTCCAAGGTAGCGCTGGTGCATCTGGTGGCGCGGCTGGCGATCGGGGGGTTCACCCTGCTCGACACCCAATTCCTGACCGCGCATCTCGCGCAATTCGGCGCGACCGAGATCCCGCGCGCCGACTACAAGGCGCGCCTGGCCGCCGCGCTGGAGGTGCCGGCGATCTGGCCCGATCCCGATGCGGCGACGCTCGAAGCCGAGATCCGGGCCATGCGGCAGGGTTAGGGCGGTATCGACATTCAGCCTTCGGGGTCGCCCGGCGGGTCTTTTCCGCGCTGGCGGCGTTGCGCGGCTTGCCGATGCAACCAGCATCGGCAGCGCCACGCGCCTGGCCAGCGCGAAAAATCCCTCGCCAGGCGCCTCCCGGTGCTGAATGTCGATCCCGCCTAGACCGACCGGGCTTTCCTGCCAGGATGGGGCCAAGCACCGGAGGAAGCACCATGGCCCAATACACCGTCGGCGACATGGTCGCCGAGTTCCTGACCCGCATCGGCGTGACCACCGCCTTCGGCATCGTCTCCGTCCACAATATCCCGATGCTGGATGCGATCGGGCGGCGCAATGCGATCCGCTTCGTGATGGCGCGCGGCGAGATGGGCGCGGGGCATATGGCGGATGCCTATGCGCGGGTCTCGGGCGGGCTCGGCGTGCTGTTCAGCTCGACCGGGCCGGGGGCGGCGAATGCGGTGCCCGGCCTCGTCGAAGCGCGCTTCGCCGGCAGCCCGGTGCTGCACATCACCGGCCAGACGGCGACGAAGTTCATCGACCGCGATACCGGCACCGTCCATGACGTCCCGGGCCAGACCGCCATGCTGGCGGCCGCCGGCAAGAGCGCCCATCGCGTGCGCAGCGCCGCCGAGGCGCTCGGCGTGCTGATCCGCGCCGCGACCGAGGCGCTGACGCCACCAATGGGTCCGGTCAGCGTCGAGGTGCCGATCGACATCCAGCGAATCGCGATCCCGCGCCCCGCCGCGCTCGATCACCTTGTGCTGCCGGTGCCGCCGCCGCTACCGCCCTCTGAAGCCGCGCTGGACGAGGCGGCGGCGATCTTCGCCCGCGCGAAGCGGCCGATGATCTGGATGGGGAACGGTGCCAAGCGTGCGGGCCCGGCGATCGAGGCGCTGATGGCGCTCGGCTTCGGGGTGGTCAGCAGTTGGAACGGGCGCGGCACCATTCCCGAGGATCACCCGATGAGCTTCGGCGCCTTGCACGGCAACGGCGCGCCACCGATCCAGGAATTCTACGGCACCGTCGACGCGATGCTGGTGCTCGGCTCCCGCCTGCGCGGGCACGAGACGGGTGACTTCTCGATGAAGCTGCCATCGGTGCTGGTGCAGGCGGATGTCGATGCCGGCGCGGAGGGGCGGAGCTATCCGACCGCACTGTTCCTGCACGGCGATGCCGGGCTGGTGGCAGAGGGCCTGGCGAAGCGGCTTGCCGGCCATATCGCCGTCGATCCCCGCTTCGCGCAGGACTTCGCTGCGACCAAGGCGCGCGCCAATGCGGCATATCGGGCGACGCTCGGCCCTTACGCCGATTTCGCCGACCAGATGCGGGCGGCGCTGCCGCGCGACGGGGTCTGGGTGCGCGACATCACCATCAGCAACTCCACCTGGGGCAACCGCATCATGCCGGTCTACGGACCGCAGGATGCGGTGCATCCGGTGGGCGCGGCCATCGGACCGGGCCTGCCGCTCGGCATCGGTGCGGCGATCGCGGCACCCGGGCGGAAGACCGTCGCGATGGTCGGCGATGGCGGCTTCGCGCTGAACCAGACCGAGCTCTGGACCGCTGCGCAGGAAAAGCCCGACCTTTGCATCGTGGTGATGAACGACCGCGGCTATGGCGTGATCCGGCACATCCAGGATGCGGTCGCCGATGGCCGCCGCTTCGCCCATGACCTGATCGGGCCGGATCACAAGAAGCTCGCCGAGCTCGCCGGCATCCGCGCCTATCGCGTCGCCGCCGTGGAGGATTTCGGCCCGACCGTCGCACGCGCCCTGGCGGAGCCCGGCCCGTCCCTGGTCGAGGTGGACATGGTGACGATCGGCGAGCATCCGCCCTACGCCCCCTACACGACCATGGGCAAGCACGCGGAGCGCGCGGCCGCCGCCGCGCGCTGAGCTGCCCCTACCGCAGCAGGCGGAAGGCGAGGAAGCCGCCGATCCCGCCGCCGGCCACCACCACGGCCATGGGTAGCGCGGTGCCGTCATGCAGCAGGCCGGTCGCGACGCCGGCAACCGCGCCGAGACCGAATTGCAGGGTGCCGAGCAGCGCAGAGGCGCTGCCGGCATTGCGGCCATGCAGCGACATGGCCATCGCCGAGGATAGCGGCAGGATCATGCCGAGCGAGCCGATGGCGAAGAACAGCGCCACCAGCATCGCCGGCAGCCCGCCGATGCCGAGAGCGGAAGCCAGCAGCAGGAGGCCCGCGGCGACCGGCACGTAGAGCGCGGCGCGCAGCATCCGCGCCGGCTCGAACCGCCGCACCAGCCGCGCCGTGACCTGCGACATCAGGATCAGGCCGGCGGCATTGCTGCCGAAGATGATCGCGAACTGGCCGGGCGGGAAACCGTACAGCTCGATCAAGACGAAGGGCGAGGCCGCGATGTAGGCGAACATGCCGCCGAGCGTCAGCGACCCGGCCAGCACCGGCCCCATGAAGCGCCGGTCGCGCAGCAGCATCAGGTAGACGCCGAGAATCCCGGCCAGGCTGTCGTGCCGCCGGCGCTCGATCGGCAGGGTCTCGGGCAGGAAGCGCAGCATCACTGCCAGCATCACCAGCGCATAGAGGCAGAGCGCCCAGAAGATCGCATGCCAGCCAAAGGCCGACAGCAGCGTCCCGCCAAGCAGCGGCGCCAGGATCGGTGCGACGCCCATGACCAGCATGAGCTGCGACATGAGCCGCACCGCCTCCCGCTCCTCCGCGACGTCACGGACGACGGCGCGGGAGATCACCATGCCGGCACAGCCGCCGAGCGCCTGGAAGAAGCGCAGCACGATCAGCGCCTCCACCGAGGTCGCGACCGCGCAGGCGGCCGAAGCGATCGCATAGATCACGAGCCCAGCGAGTAGCGGGCCGCGCCGCCCCCAGCGGTCGGCGGCCGGCCCGTAGCAGCTCTGCCCGATGGCAAGGCCAGCGAAATAGGAGGCGAGCGTCGCCTGCATCCGCGCCGGATCGGTGCCGAGGGCCGCCGCGATCTGCGGAAAGGCCGGCAGGTAGGTGTCAATCGACAGCGGCCCGAAGGCCGCGAGCGCGCCGAGGATCAGCGCGAACCGTGCATGGGAAGGCATCGCGCGTCAGCCGCGCGCCGCCAGTCGCCCCAGCAGCCTCGCATGGCTGCGCGTGCCGCGATGGAAGCAGCGCAGCTCGAACTTCTCATCCGGGCTGTGCACCTGGTCGTCGTCGAGGCCGAAGCCCATCAGCAGGGAATCGAGCCCGAGCAGCCGGCGCATGCTCTCGACCACGGGGATGGAGCCACCGCTGCCGGAAAGCACCGCTTCGCGCCCGAATTCGGCCAGCAGGATCTCGCGCGCCGCTGTCATGGCGGGGCTGTCGAGCGCGACCTCGATGCCGGGGCTTTCACCGAAGATCGTGACATCGGCATGCGCATCGGCCGGCAGATGGGCGGCGACGAAGTCGCGCAGCCCCTGGGCGATGCGCGCCGGGTCCTGGCCGGGAACCAGCCGGAAGGAAAGCTTCGCATGCGCTTCGGCCGGGATCACGGTCTTCGATCCGTGCCCCATATAGCCGCCCCAGATGCCATTGATGTCGCAGGTCGGGCGGGCCCAGAGCCGCTCCAGCGGCGCACGGCCAGGCTCGCCGGCCGGCACCGAAAGGCCGACGCCGCCGAGGAACGCCGCCTCCTCGAAGCCGAGGCCGGCCCATTGCGCGGCAAGCGCTTCCGGCAGCTCGGCCACGCCGTCGTAGAAGCCGGGCATGGTCACGCGACCGTCGGCGGTGCGGAGCGCGCCCAGGATATGGGTCAGGAGGTTGATCGGGTTCAGCGCCGATCCGCCGAAGAGGCCCGAATGCAGGTCCCGCGACGCCGCCTTCATGTCGATCTGGGCATAGACCAGGCCGCGCAGCCGCGTCGTGATGGCCGGCGTGTCGATGTCCCACATGCCGGTGTCGCTGATAACAGCGACATCGGCCTTCAGGTCTGCGCGGTTGGCGGCGAGGAAGGCATCGAGGCTCGGGCTGCCGACCTCCTCCTCGCCTTCGATCAGCACGGTAACAGCGACCGGCGGGGAGCCTGCGATGGCGTGCCAGGCGCGCAGCGCCTCCATCCACATCATCGTCTGGCCCTTGTCGTCGACCGCGCCGCGGGCGCGGATGCGGGGGCCATGCGGGCCATCGACCAGCACCGGCTCGAAGGGGGCGCTGGTCCAGAGTTCCAGCGGGTCGGCCGGCTGCACGTCGTAGTGGCCGTAGAAGAGCACATGCGGCACCGCGCCGCCCGGGCCCGGGTGATGCGCGACCACCGCCGGATGCCCCGCCGTCTCCTTCACCGCGGCCTCGAAGCCGATCCCGGCGAGCTGGCCGCGCAGCCATTCGGCGGCGGCGCGGCAATCCCCGGCATGGGCCGGCTGGGCGCTGATGCTCGGGATGCGCAGCAGGTCGAAGAGCCGTCCGCGCGCCGCGTCGAGATCGGCGTCGATATGCGCGAGAATGGCATCGAGGCGGTCGGTCATGGCGTCTCGCTAGGGTCTAGGCGCCGCGCGCCTCGGCCCGCAGCACGTGCTTCTGGATCTTGCCGGTGGAGGTCTTCGGGATCTCCGCGAAGACGATCGCGCGCGGCACCTTGTAGCCCGCCAGGTGCTGCTTCGCGAAGGCGATCAACTCGGCCTCCGTGACGCTGGCACCCGGTTTCAGCTCGATGAAGGCGAGAGGCGCCTCGCCCCATTTCTCGTCGGGCTTCGCCACCACGGCCGCCACCGCCACTGCGGGGTGCCTGTAGAGCGCGTCCTCAACCTCGATGGAGCTGATGTTCTCGCCGCCCGAGATGATGATGTCCTTGGAGCGGTCCTTGAGCTGAACATAGCCGTCCGGATGCTTCACCGCCAGATCGCCGGTGTGGAACCAGCCCCCCGCGAATGCCGCTTCCGTGACGGCCCGGTCCTTGAGGTAGCCCTTCATCACGACATTGCCGCGCATCATCACCTCGCCCATGGTCGCGCCATCGGCAGGCACCGGGCGCAGGGTCGCGGGATCGAGCACATCGAGGGCCTCCAGAGCCAGGTAGCGCACGCCCTGGCGCGCCATCAGCGCCGCCTGCTCGGGCGCCGGCTTCGCGTTCCAGTCCTGATGCCATTCATTGACGACCGAAGGACCATAGCATTCGGTCAGGCCATAGACATGGCAGACGGCGAAGCCCGCTTCCCGCATTGCGGCCAGCACCGTCTCCGGCGGCGGCGCACCGGCGACCACGAACTGCACCTGATGATGCAGCACGCGCTTCTCGGCCTCCGGCGTCGCCAGCATGGTCGCCATGACGATCGGCGCGCCGCACATGTGGGTGACGCCATGCTCGGCCATCAGCGCCCAGATGGTCGGGCCGCGCACCGCGCGCAGGCAGACATGGGTGCCGGCGACGGCGCAGACGGTCCAGGGGAAGCACCAGCCGTTGCAGTGGAACATCGGCAGGGTCCAGAGATAGACCGGATGCCGCGCCATGCCGGCCGAGAGCACGTTGCCGGTCGCGAGAAGCTGGGCGCCGCGATGGTGGTAGACGACCCCCTTCGGCCGGCCGGTGGTGCCGGAGGTGTAGTTGAGCGTGATCGCATCCCATTCATCGGCCGGCATCGGCCAGGCGAAGGCGGGATCGCCCTCCGCCAGCAGCGCCTCATAGGACAGGCCGCCCAGCGTCTCGCCGCGCGCGGCCTCCGGCGCCAGCGGATCATCGACCTCGACCACCAGCGGCTTGACCTTGCACTGCGCCAGCGCGAGGCGCAGCACCGGCATGAACTCCCGGTCCACGACGATGGCCCGGGCCTCGCCGTGGTCGAGGATATAGGCGATGGTCGCGGCATCGAGGCGGGTGTTGATGGTGTTCAGCACGGCGCCGGCCATCGGCACCCCGTAATGGCATTCGAGCATGGCCGGGATGTTGGGCAGCAGCGCCGCCACCGTGTCGCCCCGTCCGATGCCGTGCAGCGTGAGCGCGGAGGCCAGGCAGACGCAGCGGTCGCGCAGCGCGCGATAGTTCATGCGCAGCGCGCCATGCACCACCGCCAGCCGGTCGGGATGCACCGCCGCCGCGCGCTCCAGGAACAGCAGTGGGGTCAGTGGCTGATGGTTGGCGGGGCCTGGCTCGAGGCCCGTGGAATAGTCGACCATGCGTTCCTCTTGGTTCTTCTTGTCAGCGATCGCGCCATTGCGGGGGACGTTTCTCCAGGAAGGCCCTGATGCCTTCGGCCGCATCCTCGGACAGCAGGTTCTCGATCATGGTGGCGGTGGCGATGCGATAGGCCTCCGGCAGCGGCTGCTCCACCTGCGCATGGAAGCTGCGCTTGCCGAGGCGCACGGCATGCGCCGAGCGTGCGGCGATATGCCCTGCCAGCGCCTCCGCCTCGCTGAGCGCCGCGCCCGCCGGCACCACGCGGTTCACAAGACCGATGCGCTGTGCTTCCGCGGCCCCGATCATCATCCCGGTCAGCAGCATCTCCATCGCCGGCTTGCGCGGCACGGCGCGGGACAGCGCGACCGCGGGCGTCGAGCAGAACAGGCCGATATCGACGCCAGGCGTGCAGAAGCGCGCACCCTCTCCCGCCACCGCCAGGTCGGCCGTGGCGACGAGCTGGCAGCCGGCGGCCGTGGCAACACCCTCCACCACCGCGATCACCGGCTGCGGCAGCGCGGTGATCGCCTGCATCAGGCCCGCGCATTCGGCCATCGCCTCCTCGAAGAAGCGGTGCCCGCCATCGGCATCGGCGAAGTGCGCGGTGATCTCCCGCAAGTCATGGCCTGCGCAGAAGGCGGGTCCCTTGCCGTCCAGCAGCACGACGCGCACCGCGGCATCGGCCGCCACGGCGGCGAGTGCCGTGCGCAGCTCCCGCATCAGCGCCAGCGACAGCCCGTTCCGCGCCGCCGGGCGGTTCAGGGTCAGCCGCGCGATGCCGCCCGCATCGGCGCGCAGCAGCAGCGCGGCATCGGTCATGCCATCGGCCATCTCAGCATCTCCTCTCCTGCCCTGCATTATGGTGTGCGGCGCGGCGCCGGGCCATGGCCGAACGCATCCCCAGACGTTAGCCTCGTCCCGAGACGCGAGGGAACGACACGCCATGCGAATGAAGGCCGCGGTGCTGCGCGAACAGGGGCTCCCGAAACCCTATGCCGAGAGCCGTCCGCTCTCCATCGAGGAGGTGGAGCTGGACCCACCCGGTGAGGGCGAGGTGCTCATCGAGGTCGCGGCCGCAGGGCTCTGCCATTCCGACCTCTCGACCATCGAGAACCTGCGCCCGCGCAAGCTGCCGACCATCCCGGGCCACGAGGCGAGCGGCATCGTGCGCGAGATCGGCTCCGGCGTGCATGGGCTGAAGCCCGGCGACCACGTCGTCTCCGTCTTCGTCAGCGCCTGCGGGGAGTGCCGCTGGTGCGGCAATGGCAAGCCCAACCTCTGCCCCACCTCCACGGCGTCGAAGGCGGCCGGGACCCTTGCTTCCGGCGCGCGGCGGCTGCGCCTGGCCGCAGAGCCGATCAACCACTATTCCGGCCTCTCGGTCTTCGCCGAATTCGCCGTGGTCGCGCGCAATTCGGTGGTGCGGATCGATCCCGACATCCCGCTGGAGACCGCGGCGATCTTCGGCTGCGCGGTGATGACCGGCGCCGGCGCCGTCTTCAACACGGCCAAGGTGACGCCGGGCGCGCTGGTCGCGGTGGTGGGCCTCGGCGGCGTCGGGATGAACGCGGTGCTGGCGGCCCGGGTCGCGGGTGCCGCCCGCATCGTCGCCGTCGACGTGCAGCCGGCGAAGCTCGCTTTGGCGCAGGAGCTCGGCGCGACCGAGGGCTTCCTGGCGACCGAGCCGGGCGCTGTGGAGGCGATTCGGGACGCGACCTCCGGTGGCCTCGACATCGTGATCGAGACCGCGGGGTCGCTGAAAGCCATGGAGTTCGCCTATGCGATCACCGCGCGCGGCGGCAGCACCGTGACCGCCGGCCTGCCAGACGTGAGCCACCGCTTCGCCGTCCCGCTTTCCGCCATGGTGGCGGAGGAACGCAGCATCCGCGCGAGCTACATGGGCAGTTGCGTGGCGCCGCGCGACATCCCGATGCTGCTCGACCTCTGGCGGCGCGGCCGGCTGCCGGTGGAGCGGCTGGTCAGTGGCCGCATTCCGCTGGCCGACGTCAATGCCGGCTTCGACCGGCTGTCGGAGGGGGCGGTGCTGCGCCAACTCCTGATCCCCTCCCTCTGACCGGCCCTGGCCTCACCGCTTTCGTTCCGGCATCATCGCGGTTGAAGCAGACCCCGTCCGGGCCGGTGCCCGGGCGTGCGGGATGCTCGCGAGCGATGCACCAGCAACGTCCCCGGCGGAGATGACCCCCTCATGCAGCTGCTGCGTACGGCCATGGCCTTCCTGCTGGCCTCCACCCTGAGTGCCTGCGCGGCGGGTTCCGAAGATGTGATCCTGGCGGCCTCGCCGGACGCCGTGGCCCGCGCCGCGACGACACCGGGGCCGCAATGCACGCGTGAGCAGGCGGCCATCCTGAACGAGGCGCATACGACTGCCCGCAACCGGATCCGCGACGGCATCCGCTTCCTGCAAAGAGACCCGGAAAGCCCGCAGGTCCGCCGCTGGTTCGGCGATGCCCCGGCCAAGATGATGCTGGAGGTCCTGACCAATACGCTGTCCCGCATGGAGCGGCGCGACAGCTATACGATGCACTGCAACGACATGAAGACCTGCGGGCGCGGGCAGATGGGCTATATGCGGCCGGGACTCAACATCGTCGGCGTCTGCCCGCCATTCTTCCGTGCCGGCATCAACGGCCAGGATTCGCGTTTCGGCATCCTGGTGCATGAGTTCAGCCATCTCGGCGGCCGCACCAGCGATTATGTCTACCAGCCGCGGGCCGCCCTGCTGCTCGCCAAGTCCGATTGGCTGCGGGCGGCCAGCAACGCCGACAACTACGAATACTTCATCGAGACGCTGCCTCGTTGACCTGGAGCATCGCGAGGCCGCCGAGCGCCAGGATGCCGAGTGCCGAGGTCAGCAGCAGCGCCCAGGGACCGGCGGCATCGACCAGCAGGCCGAAGGCCAGCGGCGCGATCGCCTGCACGACACGCGCCGGTGCGGTGACCAGACCCTGGCGCCGCCCGTAGCCGGCGGCCCCGAACAATGCCAGCGGCAGGGTGCCGCGCGCGATCGTCAGCATGCCGTTGCCGGCGCCATGCAGCAGAGTGAAGACCGAGGCCGCCGGGCCGCCGAAGAGCAGCAGCGCGGCGGCACCCACGGGATGGGTCAGGACCGCGATGCGCGCGGTCAGCAGCGGGTGTAGCCGGCGCAGCACCGAGAATTCGATGACCCGCGCGCCGACCTGCGCGAAGCCGACCAGCGCCGCGGCAGCCACCGCCGCGGCCGGGCTGGCACCCGCAGCGTGCAGCAGCCCCGGCAGATGCGCGCCCATGGCGCTGGCGGTGAAGCCGGCCACTGCGAAGACGAAGGCGAGGAGCACGAGGGCGCGACGCGGCGCAACATCCCCGGTATCGGCCGCCGCGCCGGTGGCAGGCGGTGGCGCCGCCGGCACCAGCAGCCGGTTGATCGGCAGGCCGAGCACCAGGTGCAGCGCGGCCCAGACGAAGCACGCCTCCCGCCAGCCGAAGCCGGCATCGATTGCCGCAGTCACCGGCCAGCCGATGGTGCTGGCGAAGCCCGCGATCAGCGTGATGCCGGTGATCGGGCCGCGCGCTTCCTTCCCATAAAGGCCGGCCAGGGTCGCAAAGGCCGAGTCGTAGAGGCCGAGCGCCATGCCGAGGCCGAGCAGCATCCAGGCGGTGACCAGCGTCACCGCCCCCTGCGCGAGGCCGAGCAAGGCGAGTCCTGCCGCGAAGACCAGGTTCGAAGCGACCAGCACATCCCGGCCGCCCCGCGCGTCGATCACCCGCCCGACCGCCGGGCCGAGGAAGGCGGTCAGCAGCAGCGCCGCCGAGAAGGCGCCGAAGACGAAGGTGGTGGAGACGCCGAGCGCTTCAGCCATCGGCCGCGCCAGGATCGCCGGCAGGTAATAGCTGGAGGCCCAGGACAGTGTCTGCGTCGTGCCGAGGGCGGCGATCACGCAAAGCTTCGATCGGTCAGCCATGCGCGATGCTGGAACGCCGCCGTTGGCGGCGGAAGAGGGATGACCTCAGCCGATCATCCCCCTCCCGCCTCGGTTCAGCCGATGGCCCGACCCCGTGCGGCCTCGTAGCGTGCCGCGAAACGCGGCTTGACGGCGGGGTTGATGATGCGCGGCGGCATGCGACCGGCGGCGACGTCCGAAAAGGCCAGGGCCGCGATGGTGGTGATCTGCGTCCGGCTCTCCTCGGTGACGCCGGCGGTGTGCTGGGTCGCGATCACCCGCGGGTCGTGCAGCAGCGGGTGATCGACCGGCGGTGGCTCCTGCTCCCAGACATCGAGGCCGGCGGCGGCGATATGGCCGCTCTCGAGCGCCGCCTGCAGCGCCGCTTCGTCGTGGATCGAGCCGCGTGCCGTGGTCACGAAGACCGCGCCGGGCTTCATCGCGGCGAAGGCGGCGGCATCAATCATGCCGCGGCTCTCCGGCGTCAGCGGGCAATGCACGCTCACCACGTCGGCTTCCGCCAGCAGCGTCGCCTTGTCCACCTTCTCCGCCCCACGGGCGGCGATCGTCGCTGCATCGAGATAGGGGTCGCAAGCCAGCACGCGGCAGCGGAAGGCGGCGTTCAGGATCTCGGCGGTGCGACTGCCGACATGGCCGATACCGAACAGGCCGACGGTCTTGCCGAGCAGGTTGCGGCCGAGGAATTGCTCCCGCCGCGCGGCCTGGCCGGCGAGCATGCCGGCATGGCATTCGGGGAAGCGCTTCAGCAGCGCGAGCATCAGCCCGACCGCATGCTCCGCCACCGCTTCCGCATTGCCGCCGGCCTGGTTGACCAGCAGCACGCCGGCCCGCGTGCAGGCCTCCGGATCGACCGGGTCATAGCCGGCGCCGGTGCTGGCCACGAACAGCAGGCGCGGCAGCCTGGCGAGCAGCGCGTCGGTGACGTGGAACGGCTTCGGGAGCTCGTCGCGGGAGGCCATGACGTAGTAGCCATCGCATTCCGCCAGCGCCGCGAGCATCGCCTCCTCCGGCTGGTCGAGGCCGATGCGCACGACCTCAAGGGCAGGGTCGGCGGCCGTGGTGTCCAGGAAGGCGCGATGGGGAACACGGTCGATATAGCCGACGCGGAATGGGGCGTTGGTCATGGTACGGGACAAAGGCGCGTTCCTCAGGCTGGACGTTCAGTGCAATGTCCGACGCACCGGACGAGGGCGCAAGAGGCCCCGACGCCGTCACGGCATGAAGCTGCCGCCATTGATGTGCCAGGTCTGGCCGGTCACCCATCCCGCCGCATCGGAGGCAAGCCAGACGCCGAGGGCCGCGATCTCCTCCGGCCGGCCGAGGCGCGGGATGGGCAGGGTCGCCGCCATGGCCGCGAGTTCCTCATCGGTGTTGCCGTGCCGCGGCTGTGCCGTGTCGGTGGTGCCGGGCGCGATGGCGTTCACGCGGATGCCGTGCGGGGCGAGAGCCAGCGCCATGGCGCGCGTCAGCCCGGCGACGCCGGCCTTGGTCGCGCTGTAGTGCACGCCGAGCGGCGTGCCGCGCAGCGCCTGGGAGGAGAGATTGATGATACTGCCGCCATGCCCGGCCGCCACCATGGCGCGCGCGGCCGCCTGGCCGCAGAAGGCGCTGCCCTTCAGGTTGACGCTGTGCACCGCGTCCCAGATCGCCTCGGTCATCGCCAGGAATTCGACGCGCGGGAAGATGCCGGCATTGTTGACCAGCACGTCGATGCGGCCGAGTGCCGCGACCGTGCCCTCGACCAGCGCCGCGCCTTCGGCGATGCGGCCGACATCGCCCTGCAGCGCCACGGCACGGCCGCCGAGCGCCGTCACCTCGGCCGCCACGGCTTCCGCCGCCGCCTGATCGTCCAGCCAGTTGATCGCGACGTCGTAGCCGGCGGCCGCGAAGCCCGCCGCCATGGCGCGCCCGATACCCTGCTGCGCGCCCGTCACCAGCACCACCTTCCGCATGGGAACTCCTCCTCGACCTGATGCGATGCAGCATGCCCTTGCCCAGGGCGGCGCGCGATGGTCGGATAAGGAGAAAGAGGAAACGGAACCCATATGGACAGGCTCTTCTCCCTCGGCGGACGGACGGCACTGGTGACCGGGGCCTCGGGCACGCTCGGCGGTCATTTCGCGCGCGTGCTGCATGGCGCCGGCGCGCGCGTGGCGCTGGCCGCCCGCCGCACCGAGGCGACGGCGCGGCTGGCGGCCGAGCTGGGCGATGGTGCGGTGCCGGTGCCGCTCGACGTCACCGACGCGGGCTCGATCGCCGCCTGCTACGCGGCGGCGGAGGCCGCCTTCGGCGAGGCTTGCTCGATTATCGTGAACAATGCCGGCATCGCCGTGACCAAGCCGGTGCTGGAGATGGCGCCTGAGGATTTCGACGGCGTGCTGGATGTGAACCTGCGCGGCTGCTTCCTGGTGGCGCAGGAGGGCGCGCGGCGGCTGGTGGCGGCGAAGCGGCCCGGCAGCATCGTGAACATCGCCTCCGTCCTCGGCACCCGCATCATTCCGGGTGTCGCCGGCTACACCGCTGCGAAGGCCGGGCTGCTGCACATGACCCGGCAGATGGCGGTGGAATTCGCGCGTTACGGCATTCGGGTGAACGCCATCGCCCCCGGCTATGTCGCGAGCGACATCAATGCCGGCTTCTTCGCCAGCGAGCCTGGCCAGGCGATGCTGAAGCGCGTCCCGCAGCGCCGCCTCGGCACGCCCGAGGATCTGACCGGCCCGCTGCTGCTGCTCGCCTCCGATGCCGGGGCGCATATGACGGGGTCGACCATCACCGTCGATGGCGGCCATTCGATCAACTCTCTCTAGAATGGATCGCCGCAGGGCGGAATCGCCCATAGGCGTGAATCCGTTCGTAGACCATAGGATCGCCCGATATGGACTTCTCCCTGCCGCCCGAGATCGACGCGCTGCGGCTGCGCATCCGGCGCTTCGTCGATGAACGGCTGATCCCGCTGGAGTCCGACCGCGCAAATTACGACGAGCACGACAATATCGCACCGCATGTGCTGGCGGAGATGCGGAAGCAGGCGAAGGCCGAAGGCATCTGGGCGCTGCAGATGCCGAAGGCGCTCGGTGGTGGGGGCTTGCCGCGGATCGGTATGGCCGCCTGCTACGAGGAGATGAACCGCTCCATCTTTGGCCCGGTTGTCTTCAACAGCGCCGCCCCCGATGACGGCAACATGATGATCCTGGAGAAGGTCGGGACCGAAGCGCAGAAGCAGCGCTGGCTGATGCCAATCATCGCGGGCGCAGTGCAGTCCGCCTTCGCGATGACCGAGCCGGGCGGCGCCGGCAGCGATCCGTCGCTGACCTATACCAGGGCCGAGCCAGTCGGGAATGACCGCTGGCGCATCACCGGCCGCAAGTGGTTCATCACCGGCGCCGGCAATGCCAAGCATTTCATCCTGATGGCCCGCACTTCCGACGACGAGCGCAAGGGGCTCACAGCCTTCCTGTTCCATGCCGACAGCCCAGGCTGGGAGATCGTCCGCCGCATCCCGATCATGGGGCCGGAGGAGCATGGCGGGCATTGCGAGCTGGTCTTCGACGGGCTGGAGATCCCGGACGAGGACCGGCTGCTCGGCATCGGCGACGGGCTGAAGGTGACGCAGATGCGGCTCGGCGTCGCGCGGCTGACGCATTGCATGCGCTGGCTCGGCCTCTCCAAGCGGTCGCTCGAGATCGCCATGGCGCATGTCGGCGAACGCCAGAGTTTTGGCAAGACGCTGCTGGACCGGGAGAGCGTGCAGGGCCTGATCGGGCAGGCGGCGATGGAGGTGCAGATCGGGCGCCTCTTGACCATGCATGCCGCCTGGATGCTCGATCAGGGCTCCTTCGCGCGGAAGGAGGTGTCGATGGCGAAGATCGTCGTCGCCGACGCCTTGCAGAAATCGGTGGACACGGCGCTGCAACTGCTCGGCGCCCGCGGCTATTCCAAGGACACGGTGATCGAGTGGATCTACCGCTATGCGCGCCAGGCGCGGCTGGTGGATGGCGCCTCCGAAGTGCATCGCATGGTGCTGGCGAATTTCCTCCGCAGCGAAGGCAGTGACTTTTTCGCCTGGGGTTCTGCGCATGGATGAGCAGCGCCGCGCCGCGGTCGAGACCTGGCTGCGCGGCGCGAGCGGCGATCCGGCGCTCGCGATCATCGGCGCGGTCCTGCTCTCGGGCGGCGCGATCCAGCAGAACTGGGCGATCGATGTCGAGCATCGCGGATCGGTGGAAGCATGGGTGCTCAGGACCGACAATGCCGCGACGCTCGCCGTCTCCCTGCCGCGCGCCGCGGAATACCGGCTGCTGCAGGCGGCGCAGGCCGCCGGCGTGACGGTGCCGGAGCCGCTCTTCCTCTGCGAGGATGCGACGGTCGCCGGCGCGCCCTTCTTCGTGATGCGGCGGGTCAAGGGCATCGCCGCCGGGTATCGCGTCGTGAAGAGCGAGTTGCTGGGTGGCGGGCGTGTGGCCCTGGCGGAGGCGCTCGGGCAGGAACTCGCGCGCATCCATTCGATCCGGCCGCCACGGCCCGATCTCGCTTTCCTGGGCGACGCCCCAGCCGATGCCGCACGCGCCTTCATCGCGGCGCAGCGCGCCGCACTCGACCGCCAGCACGCCCCGCGCCCGGCGATCGAATGGGGCCTCCGGCATCTGGAGCGGGAGGCGCCGGCACCGGTGCCGGCGGTCCTGACCCACAACGACTTCCGCACCGGCAACCTGATGCTGGATGAGCAGGGCGTCACCGCGGTGCTGGACTGGGAATTCGCGGCCTGGGGCGATGGCCATGCCGATCTCGGCTGGCTCTGCGCGAAATGCTGGCGCTTCGGCAACCTGGCGCAGGAGGCCGGCGGCATCGGGCCGCGCGCCGCGCTCTATGCTGGCTACGGCGGCGTGGACGATGCCAGCGTGCGCTGGTGGGAGCTGGCGGCGCATATCCGCTGGGCGGTGATCGCGGTGGATCAGGCGGCGCGCCACATCTCCGGCACCGAGCCGAACCTGGAACTGGCGCTGACCGGCCATATTGTGCCGGAGCTGGAGCTGGAGATCCTGCGGATGACGGGGGTGCCCGATGCATGAACAGCCGGATGGCGCCGCGCTGCTGGAGGCGGCGCGTGGCGTGCTGCTCGAGGAGTTGCTGCCGCACCTGCCGGAAGGGCTGCGCTTCGCCGCGCGCATGGTCGCCAATGCGATGGCGATCGCCGCACGCGAAGCCCGGCAGGATGGTGACCAGCAGGCGAAGTGCCTGGCCGCCGTCGCGGCGCTGACCGGCCCCGGCGACGCGCCGCTGGCGGCCTTCGCCAAGGCGATCCGGGCCGGCGGCTTCGATCCCGGAACGCCACAGCACGCCGCGGCCGCGGCCGCGCTGATGGATCTGGCCCGCGCCCGCTGCACAGTCTCGGCGCCCAAGGCCCTGGCCGAAAGCCCTTTCCGCGCTGCGGAATAAACGGCAGATTGGCTGGGCAAAGAACTCGGAGGGAACGGGGAATGGCGTCGGCGCTCGACGGGGTGGTGGTGCTCGATCTCACACGCGTGGTGGCGGGCCCGCTCGCGGCGCAGACGCTCGGCGACCTCGGCGCGGAGGTGATCAAGATCGAGCGCCGGGGTGACGGCGACGACCTGCGCGCGCTCGGCCCGCCCTTCGTGCCGGACACCGAGGACAGCACCTATTTCGTCGCGCTCAACCGCAACAAGCGCTCGCTCTCGCTCGACTTCGCGCAGCCCGAGGGGGCGGCGATCCTGAAGCGCCTGGTCAAGCGGGCCGATGTGCTGATCGAGAATTTCCGCCCGGGCACGCTGGCGAAGTATGGCCTGAGCTATGCGGATCTCCGCGAGATCAACCCCGGGCTGGTCTATTGCTCGGTGACCGGCTTCGGACAGGACGGCCCCTATGCCGAGCGCTCCGGCTATGATTTCGTCGCCCAGGCAATGGCCGGCGTCATGGCGACCACCGGCGAGCCGGACGAGGTGCCGGGCGGCGGCCCGATGCGGGTCGGCGTCCCGGTCGCCGACATGTTCACCGGGCAGGCCGGGGCGATTGCGATCCTGGCGGCGCTGCGCCACCGGGAGCGGACCGGCGAGGGCCAGGCGATCGACGTCAACCTGTTTGAGACCATGGCGGCGCTGCTGCAGCACCCGATGTCGGCCTGGCTGAATGCCGGCTACCGGGTGCGGCGCACCGGCAACGATGCCAGCGTCGCGGTGCCCTATGGCGTGTTCAGCGGCTCCGACGCCCGCTTCGTGATCGGGGTGCTGAACGACCGGGAATTCGTCCGCCTGGCAGCGGCACTCGGCCATCCGGAATGGTCCGAGGATGCGCGTTTCCGCCGCAACCGCGACCGGGTCGCGAACCGCACCCAGGTGCTGCAGATGATGCGCGACGTGCTGGTGACGCGGCCGCGCGCCGAATGGCTGGAGATCCTGCGCGAGGCGAAGATCACCAGCGGCCCGATCAACACGGCGGAGGACATCGAACAGGATCCGCATGTCCGGGCGCGTGGCCTGATCGTCGAGGTGCCGCACCACAAGGCCGGCCATATCCGCACCGTGGCCAGCCCGTTGCGCCTGTCCGGAACGCCCGTCACCTACCGCCACGGCATCCCGGCGCCGGGCGAGCACAGCGACGACATCCTGGCCCGCCATGCCGGCATGGGCGCCGCGGAGATCGCCGCGGCGCGAGAAGCGGGCATCGTCTGATGGAAGGGTTGCGCTTCACCCTGCGCGACACGCCGCCGGAAGCCGCGGCCCTGCGCGCCCGCGTCCGTGACTTCCTTGATGAGGCGGGCCGCGACTGGACGCCGGAGGTGCGGGCGCGATCCTGGATGGGCTTCGACCGCGCCTTCTCCCGCGCCGTCGGTGCGGAAGGTTGGATCGGGATGGGCTGGCCCACCGCTTATGGCGGGCACGCGCGCAGCGCCATGGAGCGCCTCGTGGTGCTGGAGGAGATGCTGGCCGCCGGCGCCCCGGTCGGGGCGCATTGGATCGGCGACCGGCAATCAGGGCCGCTGATCCTGCGCCTCGGCACCGAGGAGCAGCGCCGGCGCATCCTGCCCGGCATCGCAAGCGGCGCGCTCGCCTTCTGCATCGGGTTGTCGGAGCCTGATTCTGGCAGCGACCTGGCCAGCCTGCGCACCAAGGCGGAGCGGGTTCCCGGCGGCTGGAGGCTGAACGGCCGCAAGATCTGGACCACCTTCGGCCATCTCTGCGATTACATGATCGCGCTGGTGCGCACCTCTCCGGCGCCGGAGGGGGCTGCGAAGCACAAGGGGCTCTCGCAGCTCCTGGTCGATCTCAGGAGCTCCGGCATCACCATCCGCCCGATCCGGGAGCTGACCGGCGATGCCACCTTCAACGAAATCACCTTCGACGATGTGCTCTTGCCCGAGGACGCGCTGATCGGCCGGGAAGGCGCCGGCTGGGCCCAGGCGACGAGCGAGCTCGCCTTCGAGCGCAGCGGGCCGGACCGCATCCTCTCCTCCTATCCGCTGCTTGCCGAGGGTGTGACGGCGCTGGCCGGCGATACCGCCGCGGCCGAGCCGCTGGGACGCGAAGTGGCACGGCTCTGGACGCTGCGCCGCATGTCGCTCGCGGTCGCCGGCATGCTGGAGGATGGCGAGGATCCGTTGCGCCAGGCGGCGCTGGTCAAGGATCTCGGCAACAGCTTCGAACAGGCGCTGCCCGGCAATCTGCGCCGCCTGATCGACACCGACGCGATGCCGGAGGGAATGCGGCGCATGCACGCCTATCTGACGATGTTGGCGACCACCTTCAGCCTGCGCGGCGGCACACGCGAGATCATGCGCGGCATCATCGCCAAGGAGCTCGGCCTTCGATGAGCGAGGATCTCTCCGCCATCCTGCAGGAGCAGGTGGCGCGCGCGCTGACCGACGCGACGGATGTCGCGACGCTCCGCGCCCTGGAAACGGGCGCCTTCCCTCAGGCTGCCTGGGATGCGCTGGAACCGCTCGGTCTCGCGCTGGCGCTGGTGCCGGAAGAAGCGGGCGGCGCCGGTCTCTCGCTCGAGGATGCGGCGGGGCTGTTCCTGCTGCTCGGCCAGCACGCCGCGCCGCTGCCCCTGGCCGAGGGCATGGGCGCGGCATTGCTGCTTGCGGCTGCCGGGCTGCCGGTGCCGGAGGGCGTGCTGACCTTCGCGGCAGCGGGTGAAGCCGTGCCCTGGGGCCGGCATGCCGCGCATGTTGTGCTGGTGGATGGCGGGCGCGTATCGCTGCATCCGGCAGGCATCGCGACGCCGGGCGAGAATATCGGCCGCGAGCCACGCGATGCCCTGGCGCCTGGCCCAGCCCTGGAGGAGGGCGCGTTGCCGGCCCGCTTCGGTGCGGAGGCGCGCGGGCTGACCGCGCTGATCCGCAGTGCGCAGATGGCCGGCGCCTTGCAGGCGGCGCTGGCGCTGGCGGTCGACTACGCCAATACCCGGGTGCAGTTCGGCCGCCCGATCGGGCGCTTCCAGGCGATCCAGCAGCAGCTCGCGCTCTTCGCCGCCGAAGCCGCGGCGGCTTCGGTCGCGGCCCGCTCGGCGGCGCGTGCGGCCGACCGGCGCGGCCTGGCGGATGCCGGCTTCGAGATCGGCTGCGCCAAGATCACCGCCGGAGAAGCCGCCGGCACCTGCGCCGCCATCGCGCACCAGGTCTTCGCGGCGATCGGCGTCACCGAAGAACATGCGCTGCATCACTTGACCCGCCGCCTCTGGTCCTGGCGGGAGGAAGGCGGCACCGAGCGCTTCTGGGCGCAGCGTATCGGCGCGGCCGCGCAGGCGCGTGGCGGCGCCGCGCTCTGGCCCGACATCACCGCCCGCGACGAGGAGTTTTTGATATGACCGGCTTCATAACCACCGAGCGCGACGAGGGCGTCGTCACCCTCACCCTCAACAGGCCGGAGAAGCGCAACGCCATCTCGACCCGCGCCGAATGCGACGAGGTCGTGGATGCGGTGGAGGCGATCCGGCGCGATGACAGCGTACGCGTGCTGATCCTGACCGGCGCGGGCTCCGCCTTCTGCGCCGGCGGCGACCTCAAGGGCATGCGCGACCGGACCGGGATCACGCAGGGCGACACGGCCGCCGAGATGCGGGAGAGTTATCGGCGGGGAATCCAGCGCATCCCGCTGGCACTCTATGAGCTCGACGTGCCGACCATCGCGGCGATGAACGGGCCGGCGATCGGCGCCGGCCTCGACCTCGCCTGCATGTGCGACATCCGCATCGCCTCCGAGAAGGCGGTCTTCGCGGAGAGCTTCGTCAAGGTCGGCATCGTGCCGGGCGATGGCGGCGCCTTCCTGCTGCCCAAGGTGGTCGGCATGTCGAAAGCGCTGGAGATGTCGCTGACCGGGGATCCGATCAACGCCGCGGAGGCGCTGGCCTGCGGCCTGGTCTCCCGCGTCGTGGCGCCGGAGGAGCTGCTGCCGGCGGCGCGGGCGCTCGCCGCGAAGATCGCAGCCAATCCGCCGCAGGCAGTGCGCCTGACCAAACGCCTGCTCCGCGAAGGCCAGCACCTGCGGCTCTCGACTTTGCTCGAGATGTCGGCCGCCTTCCAGGCGCTGGCGCATGACACGCGCGATCATCGCGAAGCGGTCTCGGCCATGTTGGAAAAGCGCGCGCCGCGCTTCGAGGGGCGCTGAGATGGCGGACGACACCATCTCCCTCGCCGGCCAGGTCGCGATCGTCACCGGCGCTGGGTCCCGCACCGAGGGGATCGGCAATGGCCGCGCTACATCCATCCTGCTGGCGCGACGCGGCGCGAAGGTGCTGCTGCTGGATGTGGAAAGCGCCTGGATGGAGGCGACCGCGCGCGCCATTACAGCGGAAGGCGGCACCTGTGACACGCTGACCGCCGACGTCACCGTTTCAGCGCAATGCGAGGCGGCGGTCGCCAAGGCGGTGGCGAATTGGGGCCGGCTCGACATCCTGATCAACAATGTCGGCATCTCCGGCCCGCCGGGCAATGCGGTGGAGGTCGATCCCGCGGCCTGGGATCACGCCATGCGCGTCAATGTCGGCTCGGTGATGCTGATGTCGAAGTACGCGATCCCGGTGATGCGGAAGCATGGCAGCGGCGCGATCGTGAACCTCTCTTCGATCGCCGGGCTGCAGGGCGGGCACAAAGGCCTGCTCTATGCGACATCGAAGGGCGCCATCGTGCAGATGACCCGCGCCATGGCGGCGCATCACGGGCCGGAGGGGATCCGGGTGAACTGCGTGGCGCCCGGCTATGTCTTCACCCCGATGGTCGCGGTGCGCGGCGTCGATGAGGCGGCGCGGCAGGCGCGGGCGGAGGCAACGCTGCTGAAGACCGAGGGCACCGCCTGGGACGTGGCGGAGGCGATCGCCTGGCTGGTCTCCCCGGCCGCACGCTGGGTGACCGGACAGACCGTGCCGGTCGATGCCGGCACCAGCGCGGGCCAGACCAGCCTCGCCTCCCCGGCGCCCATTGCTGGCAGGACATCGTGACCACCATCCTGGTCGATGCCGATGCCTGCCCGGTGCGGGAGGAGATCTACCGTGTCGCCGCACGGCTCGACCTGCCGCTGGTGCTGGTGACCAATGGCGCGCGGCCGGTGCGGCCGCCGCCGTTGCCGAAGGCGCGCCTGGTGATCGTCGCCGAAGGCGCCGACAAGGCCGATGACTGGATCGCGGAGAACGCGACGGCCAGCGATGTCTGCATCACCGCCGACATCCCGCTCGCCGCCCGTTGCCTGGAGAAGGGTGCCCGCGTCATCACCCATAAGGGGCATGAGTTCACGCCGGCCAATATCGGCAGCGCGCTGGCTGGGCGGGAGCTGTCCCGGCATCTCAGAGAGATCGGCGCCAATGCGGGCGGCCCGGCACCGATGGCGCAGGCCGACCGGTCCCGCTTCCTCTCGGCGCTGGACCGCGTGGTCATGGCGGCGCTACGCGATCAGGTCGGCAAGGGATAGCGAAGGGACTTCAGTCCGCCTGCCCGAAGGGCGCCGCGACCGACTCCAGCGGCTGGCGCTCAGCGGCGAAGCCGAGCCGCCATTCCACTCCTGCCGCCAGCAGCATGAGCCCGGCCCCGAGCAGATAACCCCAAAGCAGCTCCATCCGCTCGCCGCCTTGGATCAGCACGCCGAAGATGAGCGGCGCGAAGATGCCACCGACCCCGGTGCCGATGGCGTAGAACACCGCGATGCCCATGGCGCGCATCTCGAGCGGAAAGCTCTCGCCGACCGTCAGATAGGCAGCGGAGGCGGCAGCAGAGGCGACGAAGAAGATCGCCGTCCACATCGCGGTCTGCTGCCAGGCAGAGAGCAGCTCGGCCGCGAAGAGCACCGCGGTCAGCGCCATCAGCCCGCCGGCGATGCCGTAGGTCGCGGTGATCATCACCCGCCGGCCGACGGAATCGAAGAGCGGGCCCAGCAGCAGCGGCCCCATCAGGTTACCGATCGCGAAGGGCAGCATGAACCAGCCCATATGCGCGGCCGGGATATCGTAGAATTTCGTCAGCACCAGCGCATAGGTGAAGAAGACGCCATTGTAGCAGAAGGCCTGGCAGGCCATCAGGGTCAGCGCCAGGATGCTGCGGTCCCGGTGCCTGTGGAACATCGCATGCACCACCTCGGCGATCGTGACATGGGCGCGCCGGTGCAGGCGGATCGGCCCGTACGCCGGCGGCGGCAAAGGCCCACGCTCCGCTGCGACCCGGGCCTCGATCTCGGCGACGATGCGCTCGGCCTCCTCCGGCCGGCCATGTGTCATCAGCCAGCGTGGGCTTTCGGGAATCCAGCGTCGCAGCACCAGCACCACAAGCGAGAGCCCACCGCCCACCACGAAGGCGATGCGCCAGCCGATCTCGGGATCGATGATGGCGGGATTGAGCACCACCAGCGCCGCGACCGCGCCGAGCGCGGCCCCGCCCCAGAAGGTACCGTTGATCGCGAGGTCGGTGGTGCCGCGCCGCCGCGCCGGGATCAACTCCTGGATCGCGGAGTTCACCGCGGCATATTCGCCGCCGATGCCGGCGCCGGTCAGGAAGCGGAACAGCGCGAAGGACCAGACATCCCATGCGAGGCCGGTCGCCATGGTCGCCAACATGTAGACCAGCACGGTGATGGTGAAGAGCCGCTTGCGGCCGAGGCGATCAGTCAGCCAGCCGAACAGCAGCGCCCCAAGCACCGCGCCCGCGAGATAGGCGGAGGCGGTCAGGCCGACCTGGGTTTCGGTCAGCGCCAGGGAAGGGCTGTTGTGGATCGCCGGGCCGAGCGAGCCGACCAGCGTCACCTCCAGCCCATCGAGGATCCAGGTGACGCCGAGGCCGACGCAGACCAGCCAGTGGAAGCGGGACCAGGGCAGGCGGTCGAGCCGGCCCGGCACATCGGTGGTGAAGATCGCCGACTCTCGCCGTGCGTCGTCCATGGCAGTTCCCCCTGGCGCCAGGGCGGGAACGCCTGGAACCGCCTGACGTTGCAGGCGGTGCGCAGCGATCAGGCCAGCAGCGCCATGAGCGGCCCGATCTCCGCTGCCGCCTCCAGCTCCCAGATTGCCTCGATCTGCCGGTCTGCGCGCCCCACGAAGCCCCCGATCGCGGCATTGTCACGGAACTTCGCCTCCAGCTCCGCATCGCTCATCGGGCGCTCGATGCTGCCGCGCGGGGCGGTCACGGTGGTTCGCGCCTCACGTCCATCCGCAAGCTGCACGGTGACGGTGGCGGCGCCGCGCGGCAGGCTGTCGTCAAGCAGCGCCACGACCTTGGCGCGGAAGGCTGCGAGCGCTGGATCGGTCACCGCCGGCATTTCGAAATCCGCGACCCCCGCGCGGCCGCGGATGAAGCCGAGTGCGGCGCTGTGATGGATGCTGACGCGCGCATCGCGCTCATTCCGCACCACGCGGTCGCCGCGTGCCAGCAGCAGGGCGTCGCCCGCGACGGTGACGCGCGCGATCGCCTCGGGCGGGACGCCGATGCTGTCCCGCAGCTCCAGGCAGGCATCGATGACGGCGTGGAAGACGATGCCGGCGGGATAGGGCTTGTAGGTGTTGCGCCCGATCTCCCAGTCGCTGCCGAGGCCTTCGGTGATGGCGCCGATGTCGCAGGCGTCTCCGGTTGCCCGCGCCCAGCCGAGCGGCCCTTCGATCGCGGCGGGGGCCGCCTTGTAGCCCTGTTCGGCGAAGAGCGCGGCCAGCATGCCGTGCCGCGCCGCATTGCCGACGCCGATATTCTTCGCGGCTGTCGGCAGGTTCTCGACCAGCCCCGCCGCCTGGCTCGCGGCGATGCCGATCGCGTGCCAGGTCCGCTCCGCGTCCAGGCCCAGCAGCCTAGCGCAGCCCGCCGCAGCGCCGAAGGCGCCGCAGGTGGAGGTGATGTGCCAGCCCCGCGCATAGTGCCCGGGCGAGACGGCATTGCCGATGCGGCATTCCACCTCCCCGCCCAGCAGAAAGGCATGCAGGACCGCAGCGCCGGAGAAGCCGCGCTGTTCGGCCAGGGCGAGGAGGGCTGGGGCCAGCGGCGCCGCCGGATGGATCACGGTCCGCAGATGGGTGTCATCGTAGTCCAGCAGGTTGGAGGCGATGGCATTCACGAAAGCGGCGCTCATCGGGTCCAGACGCGCGCCTTGCCCAACCACCGTCGCAGCAGGCAGGCCCGAGAAGGCGCGCATCACGGAGAGCGCCGTCGTCACCGCCGGATCCTGCGCGACGCCGAGCGCGCAGCCGAGATGATTCAGGATGGAGCGCTTGGCCTCATGACGCAGCGGGGCGGCGATATCGGCCCAGGCCGAGCCGGCGACGAATTTCCCCAGGATCTGGCCCGCAAAACGCGTGCTGTCTGACATCCCCGAAGCCCTTCTACTGCGCACGCACGATAAGGCCATCCCGCGCGGCCTGCGCCCAGCGGGCATCGTCCTCGCGCAGGAAGGTCGCGAATTCGGCGGGCCCGAGCGCACCAAGATCGGCGCCGATTCGGCTCAGCCTTTCCCGGATGCCGGCATCACGCAGCGCTTCCGCGATTGCCGCATGCATCGCGACCGCGATGGCGGGCGGCAGTGCGGCCGGGGCGACCATGCCGTACCAGCCGGCGAATTCGTAGCCGGGCACACCGGCCTCCGCGAGGGTCGGCACCTCCGGCAGCAGCGAGGTGCGGGCGGCGGTCGTGACGCCGAGCGCCCGGATGCGCCCGCCCTGGAGATGCGGCAGCGCCGCGACCGTGCTGTTCCAACTGGTCGGCAGATGGCCGGCGATCAGGTCGTTCAGCATTGGCGCGGCGCCGCGATAGGCGACCTCGACCATCTCGACGCCGGCCAGCCGCGTGAAGAGGTTGCCGGCATAGGAGATGGCGGCGTCGGAGGTGCCGAAGCCGATGCTGCGTGGCGCTGCCCGCGCTGCGGCCAGCAGCTCCGTGACATTGCGCCAGGGCTGCGCCGCGCCGACCGCGAGCAGCATCGGGAAGCGCGAGAGCAGCGCCACCGGCGCGAAGTCGCGCAGCGGCTGGAAGGGCATGTTGGGCATGACATAGGCGTTCATGACATGGCTGCCGGTATCGACCAGGAAGAGGTGCCCGTCCGCCTCCCCCCGCGCCACCACCTCGGACCCGACCAGGCCATTGGCGCCGGCGCGGTTCTCCACCAGCACCGGCTGGCCGAGGATCGGCCGCAGCCCCTCGGCAAGGGTGCGCGCGAAGACATCAGTGCCGCCGCCCGGCGCATAGGGCACCAGCAGGCGCACCGGCCGGCGCGGCCAGGCGGCCGTCTGGGCGGCCGCATGGGCGACAGGCAAAACAGCAGTGGCGGCGGCGAGCAGCGAGCGGCGCGACGGGCTGGGCATGGTACGAATCCCCCAGGGCGATTTTTGGTATCGATACCTTTTGAGAAGCATCCGGTAAAGCCGTGGCCGGGTGCTTGCTCGGCTCCATGCATCTCTTCTAATATTGTACCATGGTATCGATCCCAGAATCCGCCTCGACTGCCCCATCCCTGCGCGGCCGCCTCGCCTTGGTCACCGGCTCCACGGGCGGCATCGGCCAGGCGATCGCGCGCCGCCTCGCCGTCGCCGGCTGCGACATCGCGCTGCATGGGCTGGCCACGCCCGAGGAGGCGGCGCCGGCGGTCGCGGCGATCGCGGAGAGTGGCGTACGGGTGCGATATTGCCGCGCCGACCTCGCCGATCCGGCCGCCATCGCGGCGATGATCGAGAGCGCGGGTGCGATCGACATCCTCGTGAACAACGCCGCCACCCGCCATTTCGGCGCGGTCGAGAAGACCGATCCGGCCGCCTGGAACATGGACCTCGCGGTCAATCTCTCAGCCGCCTTCCACGCCATCCGCCTGGCGCTGCCGGGCATGCGCCGTCGTGGTTTCGGGCGGATCGTCAACATGTCTTCGATCTACGGCCTGGTCGGCACCCGGGACCGCGTCGGCTATGTCACCACCAAGACGGCGCTGATCGGCCTGACGCGCGCGGTCGCGCTGGAGACCGCCGAAAGCGGCATCACCTGCAACGCGGTCTGCCCGGGTTCGACCATGACGCCCAGCATCGAGACCCGCATCCGCGCCATCATGGACGAAGCGGGGATCAGCGCGCAGGCCGCCGCCGCCCGCTTCCTCGCCGGCAAGCAGCCGACCGGGCGCTTCGTCGACGCCGAGGCCATCGCTGCGATGGTGAGCTTCCTGTGCAGCCCAGCGGCGCGTGACATCACCGGCACCGCATTGCCGATGGATGGCGGCTGGTCCGCCGGATGACAGGGCGACGGATGCGCCGCTGGAGATCGACCCGTTCGCAAGCGCTCACGGGTCAAGCTCCAGAACCCTTGTCTGATCGCGTGATTCAGACTTTTCGGCCGAACCGGCCTCAGGTCATCACGCTCTGGGGGGAACGACAATGAACAGACGCACCATGATCGCAGCAGGCGTCGCCGCCGCCACGGCCGCCCTGCCGCGGGCGGCAGGGGCTCAGGCCTTCCCGACCCGGCCGGTGCGGCTGATCGTCACCTGGCCGCCCGGCGGCACCACCGATATCCTGGCGCGGCAGTTGCAACCACCACTCGCCGCGGCACTGGGCCAGCCGGTGGTGATCGACAATCGCGGCGGCGCTTCCGGCGCCATCGGGACAGGCGAGCTCGTGCGGGCGCCGAATGACGGCTACACCTTCGGCATGGTGACCAGCACGGTCATCTCCATGCCGCTGATGCAGCGCCAGTCCTGGCATCCGATCCGCGACACGACGCCGATCATTATGCATTCGCGGGTGGCGAATATCCTGGCGGTGCACCCGTCCGTGCCGGTGCAGTCGGTTGCCGAGCTGATCGCACTGGCGAAGCAGCGGCCGGGCGCGCTGGCCTTCGGCTCCCCGGGCATCGGCTCGGCCGTGCATATCTCGGGCGAGATGTTCAAGCTGATGACCGGCACGGACATGGTGCATGTGCCCTATCGCGGCGGCGGGCCGGCGCTGACCGACCTCGCCGGCGGCGCGATCCAGCTCATGTTCGGCAATGCCAGCTCCACCCTGCCCTTCGTGCGCGACGGGCGGGTGCGCGCCATCGCGGTGACCTCCGCCCAGCGCGCGGCCTATCTGCCGGATGTGCCGACCATCGCCGAATCGGGGCTGCCGGGCTATGCCATCGATGAATGGTATGGCTGCCTCGGACCCGCCAATATGGCGCCCGCGGCCGTCGCCCGTCTCAACGCCGCGATCGGGGAGATCATCTCCACGCCGGCGGAGCGGGCGAGGCTGCTGGACATGGGGGCGGAGGTGGTCGGCGGCAGTGCCGAGGCTTTCGGCCGGGTGATGGCCGAGGATATGGAGAAGATCGGCCGCGTCGTCCGCGACGCGCATATCCGTCTGGAGTAGCGCGATGGACAATCCTCTCACGGGCAAGGTCGCCCTGGTCAGCGGCGCGAGCCGGGGCATCGGCCTCGCCATCGCCCGGCGCCTCGCGGCCGCCGGGGCCGCGGTGGCACTGGTCGCGCGCTCGGCGGCGGCCCTGGAGGCGGAGGCCACGGCGCTGCCCGGCGCTTCCGCCTTCGCCGTCGATCTGCGCGAATCCGATGCCGGCGACCGCGCCGTGGCGGCGACGCTGGCGCGCCACGGGCGGCTCGACATTGTGGTGCACAGCGCCGGCGCCACCCAACGCGGCGACTTCCTGACCCTCGGCGACGATGCCTGGGCCGATGGCTATGCGCTGAAGCTGTTTGGCGCCGTCAGGCTCTGCCGCGCCGCCTGGCCGGAGCTCGTCCGCAACGCCGGCAGCGCCACCCTGGTCGCGGGCGTCGGGGGGCGGATCGCCAGCGCCGATTTCACCATCGGCGGCTCGGTCAACGCCGCACTGATGAACTTCACCAAGGCGCTGGCCGATCGCGGCGTCGCGGACGGTGTGCGGGTGAACGCGATCAACCCCGGCAGCATCCGCACCGATCGGCTGGCCCGGCGGATCGAGACGCTCGGCCGCGAGCGCGGCCTCGGCGATGCCGAAGCCGCGGCAGCCATCGCGGCCGAGACCGGCATCGCCCGCTTCGGCAGGCCGGAGGAGATCGCGGAGGTCGCGGCCTTCCTCGCCGGGCCTGGCGCCAGCTATGTGCAGGGCGCCATTCTGGATGTGGATGGTGGCTGGGTGCGCGCCGTCTGATGGTCAAGGGCAGATCGCCGGAGGACGGAAGCGTCCGGAGGCGTGAATCTCCCCGCCGAAACAATGGGCTGGAGCATTTGAAGTGAGCCCAAGCGAACGGAAAACGCTCCAGGGCGCCGACCGGGAGAACGGGGCCACGCGCATGCGCGACGTGGCGCGCGCCGCACAAGTCTCCACCATGACGGTATCGCGCGCGCTGAAGGATCCGGCAAAGGTCTCGCCCGAGGTTCGCAAGCGCGTCGCGGAGGCGGTCGCGGCGGTCGGCTACGTGCCGAACAAGCTGGCAGGCAGCCTCTCCTCCAGCCGCTCCAACGTCGTCGGCCTGATCATGCCGAGCATCGAGAACTCGCTCTTCAGCAGCACCATCCAGGGCATCTCGGACGTGCTGCGGCGGCATGACCACCAGCTCATGATCGCCGATACCGGCTACAGCGCGGAGGCGGAAGAGGCGGCCATCCGGGCCTTCCTGGCGCAGCGCGTGGCCGGGCTGATCCTGCACGACACCACCCATTCGCCGGCCGCTGTCGCGATGATCCGCCGTTCCGGCGTGCCGGTGGTGGAGAATGGTACGCTGACGCCAGAGCCTCTCGACATGGTGGTGAGCTATTCCAACGAGGATGCCTCGCGCGCCATGACCTTGCATCTGGCGCGGCTCGGCTATCGCCGCATCGCTTTCGTCAGCCTGCCGCTCGCCGCCAATGAGCGCAGCCGGGATCGCCGGCGCGGCTATCTGGCGGCGCTGGAGGAGAGCCGCCTCGCCGCCGATCCGCGCCTGGTGCTGGAGATGCCGCCCGGCCTCGCCTCCGGCGCCGAGGCGCTGCTGCGGCTGGTGGAGGGCGGCGGCGATCCCGACGCGATCTTCTTCGCCGGCGACGTGCTGGCGATCGGCGCCGTGCTGGAATGCACGCGGCGCGGCTGGCCGGTACCGGGCAAGGTCGCGATCGCGGCCTTCGACAATTTCGACCTACTCGGCCATCTGGTGCCGCCGGTGACCACGCTGAAGCTGCCGCGGCTCGAGATCGGGCGGCGCAGCGCCGAGGTGCTGCTGGACCGCATCACCGGCCGCTCGCGCGCCGCGGTCGCGGTGGATCTGCGCTTCGAGATCATCCATCGGAGTAGTACGTAATTCTGGCCTCAGGCGCCGGAGTCATCATTGTCCTCAGGCGCCGGCGGCCGCATCCGCGGCCTTGGCTAACGCGCTGTCAGGGCGCGCCCGGCGCGACGGATGGTCGCGCGCGGGCCGCGTTCGCGGCCTCGGGGCATCGCTGCGCTCGCCCCGCAGAAACCAGTGGCGGCCTGCGGCCGCAAGGGGCAGGTGGGCGCTGGGTGGCTTGCGTCGCTTATGGTATCGATACCATAATTGCCGCGACAGAGCGGCATGAAACCCGCGTTGACCGGCATTGCCGGCTGGTATCGCTAGAGGGAAGGGAACCGTATGGCCGATCAGGTTCTGGGATTCATCGGGCTGGGGCAGATGGGCAGCCGCATGGCGGCCCGGCTGCTGGAGGCGGGGCACAGCGTCGTCGTCAATGATCGGTCCGAGGCGGCGGTCGCGGCCCTGGTCGCCAAGGGTGCCATCGCCGCGGCGAGCGCGCGGGAGGTCGCCGACCGCGCCGATATCGTGCTGGCCAGCCTGCCCACCCCGGCCGTGGTGCGCGCGGTCGCCATCGGGCCCGGTGGCGTGCTGGAAGGCCAGCGCGCGCGGCGCTTCGTCGACCTTTCGACCACCGGTCCGCGCGTCGCCGGCGAAGTCGCGGCCGCCTTCGCCGAAGCCGGGCGCAGCACCTTCGACGCGCCGGTCAGCGGCGGCATCGGCGGCGCCGCCAAGGGCAGCTTGGCCATCATGGTCTCCGGCCCGCGCGGCGAATACGACACGCTGGAGCCGATCCTGCAGGTGCTGGGCAGGACCTTCTTCTGCGGGGAGAAGCCGGGCCAGGCCCAGGTCATGAAGCTCTGCAATAACCTGCTTTCGGTCGCGGCGCTGGTCGTCTCCTCCGAGGCACTGGCGATGGGGGTGAAGGCCGGGCTCGACCCCGAATTGATGTGCGAGGTCATCAACGCCAGCAGCGGCCGCAACAGCGCGACCCAGGAGAAGATCCCGCGTCACGTCATCCCCGGCGGCTTCGATTTCGGCTTCGCGACCGGTCTGTCGCTCAAGGATGTCGGCCTCTGCGTCGACGAGGCAGGGGCGATGGGCGTGCCGATGATCGTCGGCAGCGCGGTGCGCCAGATGATGGCGGTCACCAGCGCGACCTTCGGCCCCGACAGCGACATGACCGCGGTCGCCCGGACGGTCGAGCAATGGGCAGGGGTGGAGATCCGCAAGCCATGAACAGGACATTCCAGATCGGGCGCCGCGGTGCGCTCGCCCTCGGCGCCGCGCTGGCGTTGCCCGGCATCGCGCGCGCCGCCTATCCGGAACGCCCGGTGCGCATCATCGTCCCCTGGCCGCCGGGCGCCTTCGCCGATGTGGTCATGCGCTCCCTGGCCCAGGCGATGCAGGGGCCGCTCGGCCAGCCCGTGGTGATCGAGAACCGCCCCGGCGCCACCGGCGCCCTCGGCACCGAGGTGGTTGCCCGCGCCCAGCCGGATGGGCACACGCTGATCCTCGGCAATGCCGAGACGCATGCGATCAACCCGCTAGTCTATCCACGCCTGACCTACAACCCGGTCGCCGACTTCACCCCGGTCAGCCTCTTCGCCCGCGCGCCCTTCGCGCTGGTGGTCGGCCAGGGCTCCGGCGTCACGGACCTGGCCGGCTTGCTGGCCAAGGTGCGCGGCGCGCCAGGGCGCGTCACCTACGCGTCCTGGGGTGTCGGCAGCACCTCCCACCTGACGATGGAGCTGCTGATCAAGGCCGCGGGACTCGACATGCTGCACGTGCCCTTCACCGGCCAGGCGCCGGGGATCACGGCTGTCATCGCGGGCCAGGTCGACGGCATGTTTCTGACCGCCGGTGGCGCCGAGGCCGCATCCCGGGACGGCCGCGTGAAACTTCTGGCCGTCTCGTCGGCCGAGCGGGTGCCGCTGCTGCCGAATGTGCCGACCTTGCGCGAGCTCGGCGTCGCGGTCGAAGGCGGCAACTGGTTCGGCCTGCTCGGCCCGGCCCGCATGCCGGAGGCTGCGGCGACAACGCTTGCCCATGCGATCGCGGAAGCCAGCCGGGTGCCGGCGGTCGCGGAGGTCTTCCGCGCCCAGGCGGCGGTGCCGAGCACGACCACGCCCGAGGGTCTCGGCCGCTTCATCGCCGAGGACCGGGAGCGCTGGGCGGACCTGGTGCGGGCGCTGAATATCCGCCTCGAATAACCATTCGGGGGCTGGCGGCCCCCTTGCCCTTTCGCGCATCGTGGCCAGCCTCGGGGACGGCCACCACACGGAGGGCGGGATGCGCACGCGTTATCGGATTGAACGGCGCCGGCTGCTGGCAGGCGGGACCGGGCTGACGCTGGCGGCGGTCGCCGGCGCCCGGGTGCCGCTGGCGCAGTCGCTCGACCGCGTCAGCTTCCAGACTAATTGGCGCGCCCAGGCCGAGCAGGGCGGCTACTACCAGGCGGTCGCCGCCGGCATCTACCGGCGCCACGGCATCGAATGCGAGCTGCGCCAGGGCGGGCCGCAGCAGAACCCGGCGCAGCTCCTGATCGGCGGGCGGGTGGACATGATCATGTCCACCGGCTTCCAGGCGCTGAACTATGTGCGGGAGAACCTGCCTTTCCTGACCATCGCCGCGATGATGCAGAAGGATCCGCAGATCCTGATGACGCATGAAGGCAACGGCATCAATTCCTTCGAGGACATGCGCGGCCGGCCGATGCTGATCGGCAGCGCGAGCCGCGTCACCTATTGGCCGTTCCTGCGCGCCCGCTTCGATTTCACCGACGCGCAGATCCGGCCCTACAACTTCAACCTGACGCCGTTCCTGGTCGACCGCATGGCGATCCAGCAGGGCTTCGTCTCGGCCGAGCCCTTCGCGGCGATGCAGGCCGGCGCCAGGCCCCGCGTCTTCCTGATCGCCGATGCCGGCTACGAGAACTACCAGACCACCATCGACATCTCCCGCCGCATGGTGGAGGAGAAGCCGGACCTGGTGCAGCGCTTCGTCAATGCGTCGATCGAAGGCTGGGCGCAGTACATGGCGGGGCGCAACACGGATGCGGCCAATGCGCTGATCAAGCGCGACAACCCGGACATGGACGATGCCAAGATCGCCTATGCGGTGCGCGCGATGAACGAGCATGGCATCGTGAAAAGTGGCGATGCCGACCGGCTTGGGATCGGCGCGATGACCGAGGAGCGCTGGATCCGCTTTCACCGCACCATGGCCGATGCGGGCCTCTATCCGCGCGACCTCGACGTCCGGCGCGGCTTCACGACGCGCTTCGTCAACAAGCGCGTCGGCCTCGCTTGATACCGCCGAGCCTTGCTGCTGACCTGCTTGCTGTTGGCCTGTCGGCGACAAGGCTCGGCGGTATCGCGCGCGGGGTTGGCGGGGCGGACGGGTTCCCATCGCAAGGCGATGTTCATGGGGCCCACGCGCGCCAAACAAAGACTCTCATACCGGGCCAGCCTATAGGCTGGCCGGTATGAGTGGGCTCGCGCTGCAGGGCGTCGCGAAGCGCTACGCGACCGGAACGCTGGCGGTGCAAGGCGTCGAGCTTACGGTGGTGGAGGGCGACTTCGTCGCGCTTCTCGGCCCTTCCGGCTGCGGCAAGTCGACGCTGCTCCGGCTGATCGCCGGGCTGGACGCGCCGACCGCCGGCCGCATCGAGCCGTCGCCGGAGGCCCGGCGCGACATCGGCTTCGTCTTTCAGGAGCCGACGCTGATGCCCTGGGCGACCGCGCTCGGCAACGTCACCCTGCCCCTCATCCTCGCCGGCGTGCCGAAGCCGGAAGCGCGGGCCCGCGCCATGGCGGCGCTCGAGAGCGTCGGTCTGACGGACCAGCACGGCGCCTATCCGCGGACGCTCTCGGGCGGCATGCGCATGCGGGTCTCGATCGCCCGGGCGCTGGTGACCAGGCCGCGCCTGCTGCTGATGGACGAGCCCTTCGCCGCGCTCGACGAGATCACCCGCTTCCGCCTGAACAACGACCTGCTGGCGCTCTGGGAGCGGGAGCGCTTCACCGTGGTCTTCGTCACCCATTCGGTGTTCGAGAGCGTCTATCTCGCCCGCCGCGTCCTGGTCATGGCATCCCGCCCAGGCCGCATCGCCGCCGACCTGCCGATCGATGCGCCGCAGCCGCGCGACGAGGCATTCCGGACCTCGGCCGGCTATGCCGCGCAGTGCCGCGCGGTGTCGGAGAGCCTCCACCTGGCGATGGCGGCATGAGCGGCCTGACATTGCCGGAGCCGGAGCGCGACGCGCGGCGCGTGCTCGGCCTGACGTCTATGACCTGGATGCGGCTGCTGGCCCCCGGGCTGCTCGGCCTGCTGTTCCTGGCCGGCTGGGAAGCGCTGGTCGAGATGCGCGGCATTCCGCCCTATGTCCTGCCAGGGCCGGTCGAGATCGCGCGCACCCTGGTGCGCGACTGGTCCTCGCTCTCGGTCTCGCTGCTGGTCACCCTGCAGATCACCGCGGCAGCGCTGGCAGTCGCGGCCGGGCTCGGCCTGCTGCTGGCCGTGGTCTTCGCCCAGTCCCGGATGATCGAGCTGTCGCTCTTTCCCTATGCGGTGATCCTGCAGGTGACGCCGATCGTCGCCATCGCGCCGCTGATCATCATCTGGGTCGATGACGTCTGGGCCTCGCTGCTGATCTGCGCCTGGATCGTCGCCTTCTTCCCGGTGCTGTCGAACACCACGCTCGGGCTGAACGCCACCGACCGCAACCTGGAGGACCTGTTCCGCCTCTACCGCGCCAGCCGCTGGCAACTGCTCTGGCGGCTCAGGCTGCCGACGGCCCTGCCCTATTTCCTGGCAGGCTTGCGCATTTCCGGCGGCCTGGCGCTGATCGGCGCCATCGTCGCGGAATTCGTGGCCGGCACCGGCGGCAACGCCTCCGGCCTTGCCTTCCGCATCCTGGAAGCCGGCTACCAGCTCCAGATCCCCCGCATGTTCGCGGCGCTGGTGCTGGTGTCCGGCACCGGCATCGCCATCTTCCTGGCGCTCACGCTGCTGTCCCACCTATTGCTGCGGCGCTGGCACGAGAGCGCCGTCGATCGGCGGCGGTGAGCAAGGTGGGGGCAAACTTTGAAGACAATCCTCGGTGCCTCCCTTACCATCGTTCAATGGTGGGTTCCGTCTCCGATCTAGCCCCGACCGGCGCTTCCCCGCCGCCCCTCGGGACACCGGCGAAGTCTTCGCCGCGGCTGTTGCTGCGCCTGGTGCTGTTCGGCGCGATGGAGGCCTGGGGCATCGGCGGCGCGTCGGTGCTGCCACGCTCCCGCAAGGCCAGAGCGTTGCTCGCGATCCTGGCGATGGCCCCTGGGCAGCCGCTGCCGCGCGCCGACCTTGCCGCCCTGCTCTGGTCCGGCCGCGGCGAGGAGCAGCGCCGGGGATCGCTTCGGCAGACGCTGCATGAGTTGCAGGACGTCCTCGCACCGCTCGGCCCACCCCTGCTGATCACGACGCGTGACACGGTGGCGCTCCGCGGCGACGTGGTGTGGACCGATGCGATCGAGCTCGACCGAACCCTGTCGCCGGGAGCCACCTTCCTCAGCGACATGGGCGGGCTCGATCCGGCTTTCGACCACTGGCTCGCGGAGCAACGGCGGCACCTGCATGATCCGGGCCCTACTGCGATATTGCCATCGGCCGCCATCCGGGGGGCGCGGATCGGCGTGCCGCCGATCCACATCCAGGGCGCCGGGATCGCGCCCCACCTCTCCCACGCCCTGGCCCAGGAGATCAGCGCCGCACTTGCCCGCTTCCGCTGGCTTTTCGTCACCGACAGCGCGTCGCTCGCCGCCGCGGCGCAACGCTATGGCACCGAGGAGGAAGCCGCGCGCGCGCTCGGTGTCGACCTGTTGCTGACCGGCACCCTCTGCAGTGACGCCAATCGGCTGCGCTTTTCTTTCCGCCTGACCGATCTGCGCGAGACGGGTTCCACGGTATGGGCGGAGCGCCTCGAACGCGACGCCGCGGATATGCCCGGTTTGAGAGACGAGATTGCGTCGGCGATCGTCGCCCGGCTTGATCCCGAAATTCTACGGATCGAGACCCACCGCGCCGGCAGCGGCATGGCGACAACACCGTCCTGCTACGATCTGCTGCTGCGCGCCATCGTCGCCATCCACCGCATCGACCGCGACAGCTTCCTCGCCGCCGGAATCTGGCTGCGGGAGGCCATGGCGCTCGAACCCAACTGCGCGGCAGCCCATGCCTGGTATGCCTACTGGCATATCTTCCTGATCGGCCAGGGCTGGGCCGACGACAGTCCGCCGCTGATCGCCGAGGCCGGGTTCCATGCCAGCCTCGCCGTCGCGCTCGACCCGCTCGATGCCCATGCGCTCACCGTCGCCGGCCATGTGCGCGCCTTCCTGCATCATGAGGTGGAAGACGCCGCGGCGCTGCACGACCGCGCGGTGGCGTTGAATCCCAACCTCGCCATGGCATGGGTCTTCTCCGGCCTGACGCAGAGCTACCTTGGCCATCACGAGGACGCGCTACGGCGGCTGGACCGCTATGCCAGCCTGGCGCCCTTCCACCCGCACGCCTTCTACTTCGATGCAGCCCGAGCCGTTCCGCTGCTTTATCGTCGCCGGCACGAAGAGGCGGTGGAGGTCGGGCGCATGGTGACCGCGATGCGCCCCGGCTTCAGCTATCCCTACAAGACCTATCTCGCGGCGCTCGGCCATCTCGGCATGCAGGAGGAAGCGGCCGAGGTCCGGGCGAAGCTGCTCGCCATCGAGCCGGATTTCTGCATCGAGAAGGCGCTGCGCCGCACCCCGGCCCAGCGCCCGGAGGACACCGTCCATTACATCGAAGGGCTGCGGCGCGCCGGGCTGACATGATGCGCGATGACTGAGGCCGGGTCAGCTCAGGCCGCCACCACCGACACCTGGCGTGGATCGATCGCCAGCCAGACATCGCTGCCGACCTCATGCACATCGAGCGGCTGGGCGGCGACGCGCAGCCGCAGGCCGCCTTCCGCCGGCCGCACGACATAGTCCCAGCTCTCACCGAGATAGGTGCGTTCCGCGATCGTCGCGCGCATCACCGGATGCCCCTCCGGCGCCTGCGGCGCGGCACGATGGATCGCGAGGCTCTGTGGCCGCAGCGAAATCAGCGCCGGTCCGCCCTGGTCGAGCCCTTCCACCCCGGTCGTCGGCAGGGACAGCCCGTCGGCGCCGAAGGCGCCGCCGGCGACATGGCCTTCGATCAGGTTCGTCCGGCCGATGAAGCCGGCGACGAAGCGGGTGCGGGGACGGCTGTAGAGCATGTGCGGCGCATCGACCTGCTCGACGCGGCCGGCATGCATCACCGCGATGCGGTCAGACGTCGCCATCGCCTCCGACTGGTCATGGGTGACATAGACGGTGGTGATGCGGAACTCGTTGTGCAGGCGCCGGATCTCGAAGCGCATCTCCTCGCGCAGATTGGCATCGAGGTTCGACAGCGGCTCATCCAGCAGCAGCACCGCGGGCTTGATGACAATGGCGCGCGCCAGCGCCACCCGCTGCTGCTGGCCGCCCGACAGCTCGGACGGGTAGCGCTTGCCGAGATGGCTCATCTGCACGACCTCGAGGATCTCGCCGACCCGGCGGCGGATCTCCTCGCCGGGCAGCTTCCGGAGCTTCAGGCCGAAGCCGACATTCTCCTCGACCGTCATGTTCGGCCAGATGGCGTAGCTCTGGAAGATCATCGACATGCCGCGCCGCTCCGGCGGTACGATATTGTCGGGTGCGGAGATGACCTGGCCGTTCATCTCGATACGGCCGGCATCGGGCGGCACGAAGCCTGCGATCATGCGCAAGGTCGTCGTCTTGCCGCAGCCGGAGGGGCCGAGCAGGGAGACGAACTCCCCCTCCTCCAGCGTCAGGTCCACGGTATCGACGACGGTGAGGTGACCGTAACGCTTGGTGAGACCATCCAGGACCAGACGCGACATCGCTCAATGCCTCCGTAGCATGAAGTCACGCCCGGCGAGCTTCATGCCGATCGCGACGAAGACCATGGTGACCACCAGAAGAATGCCGCCGAAGGCCGCCAGCACTTCGAAATTGCCGGCTTCGCTGAGATCATAGAGCAGCACGGACATGGTGCGCGTCCGTGGCCCGACCAGGAACACCGCCGCCGACAGCTCTCGCGAAGCGACGATGAAGACGATCAGCCAGCCGCCGAGCAGCGCCTTCTTCACCAGCGGCGCGGTGACGTGGCGGATCGCCGTGAGGCGGCCGCCGCCCAGGATGCGCACGGCCTCCTCCATCTCCGGATGCACGGCGCGCATCGCGGCATTGGCGTTGGCATAGGCGATCGGGAGGAAGCGCGCCGCGAAGGCCAGGATGATCAGCAGCGCGGTGCCATAGAGCGCCAGCGGCGGCGAGGCATAGGCCGCGTAGAAACCGATCGCCATCACGATGCCGGGGATGACAAAGGGCGCCATCGCCAGGAAACCCAGCGCGTCGGCGAAGCGCGACAGCCGCCGCACCGCGATGTAGGCGACGAGCAGCGCGAGCACGAGGGCAATGGTCGCCGCCGCCGCCGAGAACCAGATCGTGTTCCACACCGAGGTCAGCGCCATCTCATGCTCGAACAGCAGCAGCCGGTAGTTGCGGATCGTGAGGTTGTCGAGCGAGAGGCCACGCCCCCAGGCCTTGGCGAAGGAGGCCTGCAGCAGCACCAGCAGCGGCAGCAGCACCGACAGCGTGCCCACCAGCCCGCACCAGCCGAACAGCGCCCAGCGCCAGGCACCGAGCTTGATCTGCCGCCGCTCCCCCCCCTTGCCGGTCTGGGAGACGAAGCCCTTGCGGGAGAGCATCAGCTTCTGCACGCCGATCATCGCGATGGTGATCAGCAGCAGCGGCATCGCATAGGCGGCCGCGACTTCCATGCGCACCGGGTATTCGAAGAACTGCCAGAGCTGGGTCGTCACCACGTTGATGCGCGCGGGTATGCCGATGATGGCCGGCGTACCGAACAGCGCGATGGTTTCCAGGAAGACGATGATGAAGCCGCCGAGGATGGCCGGCCACACCAGGGGCAGCGTGACCTTGCGCATGGTGGCGAAGGTGCCGGCGCCGAGGATGTTGGCCGCATCCTCCATCTCCGACGACACCAGGTCGAGCGCCGACTTCACGAAGATGAAGACCAGCGGGAAGGAATGAAGCGCGATCACGGTCGCGAGCCCGGCGAAGCTGTAGACGTTGAACAACGGGTCGCTCGCGCCCGTGATGGCCCGCCAGGTGATGTTGAGGAAGCCCGAATTCGGCCCCGCCAGCAGGATCCAGCCGACCGCGCCGAGATAGGGCGGCATCACGAAGGCCGCCATCACCATCGCCCAGGTGAAGCCCTTGCCCGGCATGTCGGTCCGCGACACCGCCCAGGCCATCGGCACCGCCAGCAGCACCGCGATGGATGCCGAGAGCGCGCCGAGCTTCAGCGAGTTGAACAGCGCATCGATGTAGCGCGCACGACCATAGGCGGTCGCGTAGTTCCCGAGCGTGAAGACACCCTCGCGTGTCTCGAAGCTCGATATCAGCAGCTTGATGAGAGGGAAAGCGACCAGCACCAGCAGCACGGCTGCCAGCAGCAGCCAGAGCAGGGTAATCGGTTCGAAGTTGCGCAGCCGCGCCCGGAAGCTCGAGCGCGGGGTGACACGAGGGAGGACCCCATCCGACACGGCGCGGTCAGACGCCAAAGGTGTCGCGCCAAAGCTCGCGCACTTCGGGCACGCCGCGTTCCGCCTCCTCCTGTGTCGGGTAGATCAGCTTGAGATCGTTGATGGCACGCGATCCGGGCGGCGGCTCCACCATGGGATTGATCGGGTCGCCGAAGGTCTGCCGGATGGTGTCCGACAGATACCGGCTGGCGGTGAATTCCATGAACAGCTTGGCGGCGTTCGGATGCGGCGCGTTGCGCGGAATGGCAGAGGGCGAGAGCGTCGCCAGCACCCCCTCCTCCGGATAGATGAGGCGCAGCGGATTGCCCCGCTGGGCCGAGAGCAGCGTGGTGCCGGAAGGCACCGCGATGCCGACCGAGCGCTCACCGGCATTGAGGCCGGTGACCGGATCCATGGAGGAACGGCCGATCTGCGGGCGGTTGCGCTCCAGCCGCGTGAAATAGTCCCAGCCATACATCTTGCGCATCTGCACGGCCCAGATGCCGATGGCGCCGCTGAAGCCCGGATGCCCGACCGCGAGCTGGTCGCGCCAGCGCGGATCCAGCACATCCGTCCACTTCTTCGGCGCATCCGCTTCCGACACCTTGGTGGTGTTGTGGGCCATGAGATAGAGGCCCATGAAGCTCGTGTGGTAGTAGCCGTCGGGATCGGCGCGGCGGAGTTGCGGCAGCAACTGCTCGTCATTCACCGGCCGGTACTGCAGCAGCCGGTTCTCGCGCTTCAGCAGGCTGTAATGGCCGAAATCGGTGGAGCTGAAGACGTCGCACTGGGCGACGCCCGCGCGCGTGTCCTGGGACAGCCGCTGGAAGGCGACCTGGGAGGTGGAGCGCACCACATTCACCCGCACGCCGGCATAGCGTTCGGTGAAGGCGCGACCCACGGCTTCCGAAGTCTCGGCATTGTACTGGCCGGAATACCAGGTCAGCTCGCCCTCGCGTCGCGCCGCTTCATGCAGGGTGCGTTCATGCGCCGGCATCTCCTGCGCCCGGGCCCGGCCCGCAGCGCCCAGCGCCGCGGCCGCCGCAGAGGCTCGCAGAAAGTCGCGCTTGCTGATGAGGATCATGATCGTGTCTCCTGCCCCGTGCCTGCGACGGGAGGAGGCCGTGCGTCACCGCTGACCGGTCGCGAGCCCTTTTCGGGCCCTGGCGCCGGACGTTTCCTCTTCCCTTCACAGGAGCTTGCCATGCACCGGCGGCTCCGTAAACCTGCTTGCATACAAGGATATGAGGGAACGTCATGGGACTGCTCGACCGCATCGGCGTCGATATCGGCCGCAAGGCGAAGCTGGAGGACGGCATCGCCTGGGCCGCCAGGAACGGCGTCCGCCACATCGACATCCAGCTCGACACCGGCGAGAACGCCTTCACCAGATTCGACGACGCCCGCTGCGCCGCGATCCGGGAGGAGAGCGCCCGGCAGGGCGTGCATATCGCGCTGCATACGCTCTCAGCCGTCAATGTCGCCGAGTACTCGCCGCTGCTGTCGGAGGCGGTGGATGCCTATATGCGCGCCTATATCGACATCGCGCCCAAGCTCGGCGCGCAATGGATCGTCGTCCATGCCGGCTACCATTTCACTGCCGATGTCCAGATGCGCATGGATGCCGGGCTCGACCGGCTGAAGCGCATGGTCGCCCATGCCGAGACCAGGGGCGCGCTGCTGCTGCTCGAGAACCTGAACAAGGAGCCGCCGAACGCCGAGGTCCACTACCTCGCGCATACGATGGACGAATGGCGCTTCTACTACGACAGGATCGACAGCCCGTCCTTCGCGCTCTCCTTCACCGCCAACCACGCGCATCTGATGCCGGAGGGCGTGCCCGCCTGGATCGACGCGATCCCGCTCGACCGCGTGCGGGAAGTGCGGCTCGCGGATTGCCGCCGCAACGGCGACGAGGAGCATCTGCGCCCCGGCGAGGGCGATTTCGATTTCGGCGACATGTTCCGCCGCCTGGAAGGCAAAGGCTATCGCGGCGCCTATACCAATGCCTTCGGCTCACTCGACGACATGCAGGCCGCGCGGCACCTGATGGTGGAGCAGGCCCGCGCGGCCGGCGTCGCGGTTTAGCGGCCGCGCAGATTCACGCCTCCGGGCGATACCGCCCTACGGCGATCTGCCAGGGTTTAGTTGCCGCGCAGATTCACGCCTCCGGGCGATACCGCCCTGCGGCGATCTGCGCGGTTTAAACGGAGAAAGGCTGGCCCGGCGTCGCGACCTTCACGCGCGAGGCCTGGTCGCCCATGGCGGCGACGAAGCCATCGGCATTCGGCAGCAGCATGGGGAAGGTGGCGTAGTGGACCGGCACCACGGTCGCGGCACCCGGCAGGAAGCGGCGCATCGCCAGCGCCGCGGATTTCGGCCCCATGGTGAAGCGGTCGCCGACCGGCACCATCACCACCTTGGGCGCGTGCAGTTCCTCGATCAACGCCATGTCGGAGAAGATGTCGGTGTCGCCCATGTGGTAGACGGTCGGCTCCTTCGTATCGGTCGGCGTGATCACCAGCCCGTTCGGCAGGCCGAGATCCTGGATCACCCCGTTCTCGTCGATCGCCGAGGAGGAATGGAAGGCCTGGGTCAGCGTCACCCGGAAGGCACCCTGGTCGGTGCCGCCGCCGGTGTTCATCGGATCGAAGCTCTTGAGGCCGCGCTTGGCGAGGTACATGCAGACCTCGAAATTCGACACCACCTTAGCGCCCGTCGCCTCCGCGATCTTCAGCGTGTCGCCGATATGGTCGGAATGGCCGTGGCTCAGCAGGATATGGGTGGCGCCGGCGGTCTCCGCCGCGACATCACCCTTGAAGGTGCCGTTGCCGGTCAGGAACGGGTCGATCAGCACGGTGGCGCCGGAGAAGCGCAAACGAAAGGCCGAATGGCCGAACCAGGTGATTTCCATGTCGGTCTGCTCCAAAGGCTGGGATCGCGCCGGAGTGTGGCGCGACCGCCGCATCACGCAAGGGGGTGCTGCGCACCCCTGACCAGCCGCCCCGGCAGCGCGCCCGTCGACACACCGTCCCGGAAGGTCACCTGCCCCGAAAGGATGGTGGCGACATAGCCATCCGCCCGCTGCACCAGGCGCTTGCCGCCGGCCGGCAGATCGTAGCGCATCTCCGGCACGCGGAGTTGCAGCCTGCCATGGTCGATCACGTTCACATCCGCCTTGTGCCCGGGTGCGATCAACCCGCGATCCGCGAGGCCGACCGCCATCGCATTGTCACGCGTGATGCGCTTCACCGCGAAGCCGAGCGGCAGCTTCGCCCCACGGCTGCGATCGCGGGCCCAGTGCACCAGCATATGCGTGGTCGCGCTTGCATCGCAGATATAGCCGACATGGGCGCCGCCATCGCCAAGGCCGGTCACCGTGTGCGGATGCCGCAGCATCTCGCCGATCGCATCCAGGTCGCCATCGGCATAGTTCAGCAGCGGCCGGTTCAGGATGGCGCGCCCATCCCTCTCCATCATCCAGTCATAGGCCAGCGCCGCCGGTGCCACGCCGCGCCGCGCGGCCTCCGCCGCGACCGAGGTGTCGGGATGCGGCTCGTAATCCGGGGGATCGCCGAGCCGGAAGATGCGCGTCCAGGTCTCGTGCCGTGCGCGCAGCGCGGGATCCGCCGTCTCCTCCGCCAGCAGCCGGTCGCGGAAGGCGGGATCACGGAGCCGTGCCATCCGCGCCTCGAAGGGCAGATCGGCGATCGGCTTGAAGGAAGGGCGGTGCAGGAACGGGTGCTGGCTCAGCTCGAAGCCGAACATCAGCCCGACCGGACGGCCCATCACCTGCGCCAGCATCCGGGTGCCCTCGGCATTGGCCGCGCTCACCTTGGCGAGCAGGTCGCGCCACAGCCCCGGCCGGCTCTCCCGCTGCAACAGCGAGAAGGTCATGGGACGCCCGGACAAGGCCGCGACCCGTTGCAGCAGCGCGAATTCCTCATCCGGTTCGTCGAAGTCGGAGATCACCTGCATCCAGCCTTCGCCGAGCGCCCGGATTCCGCGCGCCACCGCCGCCAGTTCCGCCTCCGCCGCGCCGAGCGTCGGGATCGGCTCTCCCGCCAGCGTCTTGTGTGCGATCGCCCGCGAGGTGGAGAAGCCGAGCGCGCCGGCACGGATGCCCTCCACCGCGAGCCGCGCCATCTCCTCCCGATCCGTCTCGGTCGCCGGCTCGCGTTCGGCGCCACGCTCGCCCATCACATGCACGCGCAGCGCCGCATGCGGCACCTGCGCCGCGACATCGAGGTCGTAGCGGCGCGCCGCGATGGCTTCGAGGTATTCGGGGAAGCTCTGCCAGTTCCAGGGCAGGCCCTCCGTCAGCACCACCTCCGGCAGGTCCTCGACACCCTCCATCAGCCGCACGAGCATGTCGCGCCGTTCCGGCCGGCAGGGTGCGAAGCCGACGCCGCAATTGCCGATCAGCGCCGTGGTCACGCCGTTCCAAGAGGAGGAGAGGACGCTCTCCGCCCATGTCACCTGGGCGTCGTAATGGGTGTGGATATCGACGAAGCCCGGCGTCACCAGCAGCCCGCGCGCATCGATCTCCTCGGTGCCGCGTGCGGAGAGGCGTCGCCCCACGGCCGCGATGCGATCGCCGCGGATCGCGACATCCGCCTCCACCGGCTCTCCGCCGCCGCCATCCGCGACATGGCCGCCACGGATCAGGATATCGACCTCTTCAGGCATCATTGCCTCCGGTTAGTTGGTGCGGCCGATTCAGAGCAGCGCATTAGTCGCGCCACGGATGCTGCGCCCAGAGCGCCGTGTATTCGTCGCGCAGCGACCGCAGCGCGGTCATGTAGGCCTCCGGCCCCAGGTAGCGCAGCGGCAGGTCCTGCTGCGCCGCGGAACGCTTGAACTCGTCATCGGCCAGCGCATGCTCGACCGACAGCGCGATGCGGTTCATCACCGGCAACGGCATGCCCGCAGGCGCCGCGACGCCGCGCATGGAACCCTGGACCAGGTCGAAGCCCAGCTCCCGGAAGGTCGGCACCTCCCGCACCGGGGCCCAGCGTTCGGCGGCCATCTGGCCGAGCGGCCGCAGCAGCCCGTTCCGCATGTCGTTCAACCCCTCCCCCATGTTCATGGCGGCGAGGTGGATGCTGCGCCCGAGGATGGCGTTGCGCACTTGCGAGGATCCGGCAAAGGGCACGTGCAGCAGCCGCACATTCGCCTGCCGCTCGAAGGTGAGCGTGGCGAGGTGATCGTCGGAGCCGACGCCAGTGGTGCCATAGGCGACCTGCCCCGGCTTCTCCCGCGCTTCGCGGACGAGATCGGCCAGGCTGCGGATCGGGCTGTCGTTCAGCACCCAGTAGCCGCCGGGATCGTCGACGATGTTCGCGATCGGCGAGAAATCCTCCAGCCGAAAGCGCGCGCGGCGCTCGATCGGGATGGTGACGATGTTCGGCGTGTTGATGAAGCCGATGGTGGCGCCGTCAGGTCGCGCGCGGGCAAGCTCGCTCCAGCCGATCTCGCCGCCGGCACCGGGGCGGTTCACCACCACCACCGACTGGCCGAGATCCTTCTCCATGGCGCGCGCCAGCGTCCGTGCCGCGACATCCGTGCCGCCACCCGGCGCGAAGGCGACGATCATGGTGATGGTGCGGTCCGGCACCCAGACCCCTTGCGCGGCAGCGGTGGCAAGCGGCGCCGTGGCGACCGCGAGCGGCGCCGAGGCGGCTCCGGCGATGAGTGTGCGGCGACTGATGTGCATCGGCTGTCCTCTCCCGGCGCGCGCTCTTGTGTCCGGCGCTGCGCCGGCCGCATGCCACCACGCCCGGGCGCGCGCGGCAACCCGTCTGGCCAGGTGGGCGCGATGCGCCTAGCCTGGCTGCAAAGAACCGGAGGAAACGCCATGGCCGCGCGCCACGACCTGGTCATCCGCAACGGCACGGTGATCGACGGTACCGGTGCCGCACCGCGCGAGGCCGATATCGCCCTCGAGGATGGGCGCATCGCCGCCATCGGCCGGATCGAGGGTTCGGGCGCCGAGGAGATCGACGCGCGCGGCGACCTCGTCACGCCGGGCTTCGTCGACATCCACACCCACTACGACGGCCAGGCCGTGTGGGATTCGCACCTGCAGCCTTCCGCCTGGCATGGCGTGACCACAGTCGTGATGGGCAATTGCGGCGTCGGCTTCGCCCCGGTGAAGCCAGGCGACCGCAACCGCCTGATCGAACTGATGGAAGGCGTCGAGGACATCCCGGCCCCCGCGCTGCACGAGGGCCTCGATTTCCGCTGGGAGAGCTTCGCCGAATATCTCGACGTGCTGGAGCAGCGTCCGCGCGACACCGACATCTGCACGCTGCTGCCGCATGCCGCGATCCGGGTGAACGTGATGGGCGACCGCGCCATGCGGCTCGAGGATGCGACACCCGCGGATATCGCGGCCATGCGCACCATCGCCCGCGACGCGGCTGCGGCCGGCGCCTTCGGCTTCTCCACCTCCCGCACCATCAGCCACAAGACGCTGGCCGGCGACCCGACCCCCTCGCTCCGCGCGCAGGAGGATGAGCTGATCGGCATCGCACGCGGCCTCGGCGAAGGCGGCGGCGGCCTGGTGGAGCTGGTCTCCGACTGGAACACGCCCGACCCCGCGACGGAATTCGCCATGGTCCGCCGCCTGGTGGAGGCGACGCGCCGCCCCGTGCTGTTCTCGCTGACCGCACGGCATGACCGCACCGAGGCCTGGCGCGAGTTGCTGGCGCTCTCGGACGCCGCCGCCGCCGAGGGCCTGCCGATCCGCCCGGTCTTCCCGCCGCGCCCCATCGGCATCCTGCTGGGCTTGCAGGGCTCACAAAACCCCTTCTCCGGCACGCCGTCCTACAAGGCGATCGCGCATCTGCCGCTGGCGCAGCGCGTGCAGGCGATGCGCGACCCGGCGATGCGCGCGCGCATCCTGTCCGAGGATCCGGTCGCCGGCAGCAGCTTTCCGCTCATCACCCGGCTCTCCTATGAGCGCATGTTCCCCTTCGGCGATCCGCCGGACTATGCGCCGCCGCGCGAGGCATCGATCGCGGCCCGCGCCCAGCGCGCCGGCATCACTGCCGCGGAGCTCGCCTATGACACGCTGCTCGCCGAGGATGGCCACGGCTTCATCTTCGCGCCGCTGACCAACTTCGCCGACTACACGCTGTCGGCCAGCGGTGAATGCCTGCGGCACCCGAATGCCGTGGTCGGCCTCTCCGATGGCGGCGCGCATGTCGGCTTCATCTCCGATGGCAGCTTCCCGACCTTCCTGCTGACCCATTGGGGCAAGCGGGAGGGCATTCCCCTGCCGGAGCTGATCCGCCGCCAGACATCGGACACCGCGCGCGCCGCCGGCCTCAGGGATCGCGGAGTGCTGGCGCGGGGGATGAAGGCGGATCTCAACGTCATCGACCCCGACCGGCTGGCGCTGCAGGCGCCGCGCATGGTGGCCGACCTGCCGGCCGGCGGCCGCCGGCTGCTGCAGCGCGCCCGCGGCTATCGCGCTACTGTGGTCGCTGGCGCCGTCACCTATCGCGATGGCGAGGCGACCGGCGCATTGCCGGGGCGGCTGGTCCGCCGCGGCAAGGTCCGGCTCGTGCCGGCGTGACGCTGTCCGAGACCGTTTGAAAACAACGGGCTCTCAGCGATGGCCGCGTTGCGGCAACGCCGCACGACTCTGGTCGGCGGTCGAAATAAATCCGGACACAACCTGACACTGTAGCCTTTCTCGACATCCTAGCGTGGCGGCATCGCGGCGTTGCTGGAACGACGCCAGCCACCGAGCCACAAGGATGCCCAGAGAATGGCGACGAGACGTTCCCCTCGCACCGGTCTTTTGCTGACCGTTGCTTCCGTGGCGCTGCTCGCCGCCTGCAATGGCGGTGGTGGCGGCGGCCTCGACTTCGGCAGCGTCAATCCTCCGGGCGGTGGCGGCACCAACCCGCCGGGCGGCGGTGGCACCACGCCGCCGCCGGGTGGTGGTGGCGGCGCCAATCCGCCGGGCGGCGGCGGTGGCCCCAACAACCCGCCGCCGACCACCAATACCTCGACCACCACGACGGCCGGCGTCGGCATCACCACCGACCCGAACACCGGCACGACCATCACCGTCCCCGTCAACGGCACGCCGGCGGCCATCGTCTCGCTCCCGGCCAATGTGCCGGCCACGCTTCAGGGTGCGGTCGGCGGCGCGGTCACCGGCCTGACCGGCGCGCTCAGCGGGCAGAGCGCCAACCCGGTCGGTTCGATCCTCGATCCGCTGCTCCGCGTCACCGTCGCCGACCAGAATCTGCTGGGCTCCGGCGCCGGCGCCAATACCCCGAGCCTGCTCTCGGCCAGCGCCTTGTCATCGACCACCGCCCGCGGCGCCGTGGTCAACGGCACGCTGCTGCCGACCACCGCGTCGGGCGGCAATGTGCTGACCAGCACGCTGCCCACGGTGCTGACCAATGTCGGCGACGTGCTCGGCGGCGTCACCGGCGGCGCCGTGAACCGCAACACCGTCGCTGGCCTCGCGACGCCGGTGAACGGCACTGTCACGGGCCTGGTCGGCACGGTGGGCGGCGTGGTCGGCGGGGCGGTCGGCGCCGTGAACGGCGTGCTCGGCGGCGTCACAGGCGTCGTGGGCGGCGCCACGGGCGGTGCGACCGGTGGCGTGCTCGCCCCGGTCACCGGCCTGCTGGGTGGCGCGACGGGTGGCACCGGTGGTGGCCTGCTCGCCCCGGTGACCGGCGTGCTCGGCGGGGCGACCGGCGGGACCACCGGTGGCGCGCTCGCCCCGGTGACCGGCCTGGTCGGCGGCGTGGTCGGCACGGTGACCGGCCTGGTCGGCGGTGTCGCCGGCGGCGGCGCCACGGGCGGTGCGGCGGGTGGCCTGCTGAGCCCGGTCACCGGCCTGCTCGGCGGCCTGACCGGCGGCACCACGGCACGCTGAAGCGTCCTCGACACGGGCTGCCGGCCCGCGTCCGACTTGGCCCGCCCGCACGAACCGTGCGGGCGGGCTTCTTCTTGCTCAGCCGCGGAACATGCCGCCGCCATCCACGTCGACGACGGTGCCGCTGAGATAGCTGCCGGGCTTCGATGCCAGGAAGACGGCCAGCGCCGCGATCTCCTCCGGTTCCGCCGGGCGGCCGAAAGGCAAGCCCTGCAGCATCTCCTCCCAGCGGCTCTCGTCGCCGAATTTCTGCGCGGCGCGGCTCTTCGACAGGGTGATGATGCGATCGGTGCGGGTCGCGGCGGGGTTGATGCCGGTGACGCGCACGCCCTGGTCCACGCTGCGCCCGCCGAGCGCCTGGGTGAAGGCGATCAGCGCGGCATTGCCCGCGGCGCCGCAGATGTAGTCCGCACGCGGTGCACGCCCCGCCATGCCGATGATGTTGACGATGGCGCCGGCCTTCGCCGCCTCCATCCCCGGCAGATAGAGCTGGCAGAGATGGATGTAGCCCATCACCTTCAGCGCCCAGGCCTGCTGCCAGCGCGCCATGTCGATATCGGCAAGCCGCCCGCCCGGAATCGCGCCGGCATTGTTCACCAGGATATCGATGCCGGGATGCGCGGCCTTGAGCCCTTCCCGCGCTGCGCCGTCACCGAGATCGGCGGCATGCGCGGCGACCCCGACATTGTGCCGCGCGCGGATCCCGGCTGCCGCCGCTTCCAGCGCCTCGGCGCCGCGCGAGACCAGCACCAGGTCGCAGCCTTCCGCCGCGAAGGCGGCAGCGCAGGCGAGACCGATGCCCTTGGAGGCGCCGGTCACCAGCACGCGCTTGCCTCGAAGTCCGAGCTCCATTCGTCCGTCCTCCCAAAACCGATGCCGTCCGGACGACAATCCCGGATCGGCGAAGATGCCCGCAGGAACTGGGGGCTGATTCGCGTTCGGTGAGCCGTGGCGCGCCGAAAAGACCTGCGTCAGATCGCCGCGCGCAGCCTGAAGCCCAGCACCACCGCATCGCGCAGCGGCCGCGGCCCGGCGCGCGGATCCGGCTCGCGCGCGCCGGGGTGGATGATCCATTGCACCAGGGGCCGGATGAACAGATGCGCCGGCACCAGCGGCACCTCGTAATTCGCCTCGACCACGGTTTCCGCATCCCGGGTCGTGCGGGCTTCGCCGAAGCCCTGCCGGTCGCGGTCCAGCCCGCGCGCGGCGCGGCCGATGCGGGCCTGGCTGACGCCGAGCGAGAAGGCCTCGCCATCGCGCCCGAGGGGATTGTACCAGGCCAGGCCGGCATCGAACTGGGCGCTGACCAGGTTGCGGTCCCCCGGCTGCGCGAAGGCGCGGCCGAAGACCGCGATGCGCTGCCCCGCCTCGCCGCGCCAGATGGTCGCTTCCGCGACGCCATAGCCGCCAAAATTACTGCCATGCCGGCGCGGTACGCCGTTGCCGGCGGGATCGGCGAGCGACAGCCCGGCCACGTCGCGCCGCTGGTCATCGAAGCCGCCATTGTGGAACCAGCCGCCGAGCTTCAGGCTGGCCGTATCGGCAACCGCGAAACTGCCCTCGGCGATCGCGAAGCCCCCGCCATGGACGGGAAACAGCGTGCCGTAGCGGTTGTGGCGCTGGGGATCCGTCGCTGCGCCATGGCGCCCGCCGGGATTGCCCGAGAAGAGCCCGATCCTGAATGCCGGGCCATCAACGGGATCGCCGAACGCCAGGCGCAACCCGGGCACCGCGAAAGGATAGGCGGCGCCGCCGGCGGGCAGGCTGGTGCTCAGCGCCACCGGCCAGCCGAAGCTGCCGTTCACCAGATTGGCGGCCGCATCGGCCACCGCGAATTCGGCATCGGCCGCCAATTGCCCGAAGCGCAGCGACCCGATGCCGTCGAGCTCCCGCTCCAGCCACAATTCGCCGAGGCGCAAGGTGGAGAGCGCCTCGGCACTGCTGACCGCGGCCAGGCTGCCGGCATGGGTCGCCGTGGCTTGCCGCCCGTAGATGCCGACGACACCGGCCGCGAAGCGCCAGCGATCGAGGCCGGCCGTCATGCCGAGATCGGCCTCCAACCGCAGCCGCAACTGCCCGAGCGCCGTTTCCCCGCGCCGCACGCCGCCCCGCGCCACGGTGACGGCATCGACCAGCGCCTCGCCCTGGAGGCAGATGCCGGCCGCGACCGCGGCCCCCGCTTCGCAGGCGCTGCCCTCCGCCCAGGCTGGGGTCGCGAGCAGCAGCGCCGCGATCTTCGCCGAAGTGAGCGGTCGGCACCGCCGCTTGCGGCGCGTCCCGCAACGCGCCGCCCGCATCCTCAGATCGCCAGTTCGATCAGGAAGGGCCCGGAGCCTGCGAAGGACTGCGCCAGAAGATCGCCGCAGGCCTCGAGCGTGGTGGCCTTGGCCGCTTCCACGCCCATGCCGTTCGCAAGCTTCACCCAATCCAGATCAGGATTGCCGAGATCCAGCATGTCCATCGCCGTGCGGCCGGGATTGGCGCCGACATTCTGATATTCGCCGAGCAGGATCTGGTACTTGCGGTTGGACAGCAGGATGGTGGTGACCGGCAGCTTCTCCCGCGCCTGAGTCCAGAGCGCCTGCAGCGTGTACATGGCCGAGCCATCCGCCTGCAGCCCGATCACGCGGCGCGACCCGCCGGCGCCGATCGCGGCCCCGGTCGCCAGCGGCAGGCCGCAGCCGATGGCGCCGCCACAGATCTGCAGCCAGTCATGCGGCGCCGCGGCATGGGTCTCCTTGAAGAAGCCGCGGCCGAAGGAGACGCTCTCATCGGCGATCACCGTGCCCTCCGGCATGATGGAGGCGATGGTGCGCGCCAGGCCTTCCGGCGTGGGCGCGCCGCGTGCGCCTTCCGGCCGGGGCCCGGGATCGGGAAGCGCGGCGGCGGGCGCCTTCAGCTCCTCGCAGAGCGCCCGCAGCGCGGCCTCGGCGTCCTGCTCGTAGCGGGTCAGCACATGCACCTCGGCGCTCGCCGGGTAGTGGATGGAGGGCATGTTCGGATAGGCGAAGAAGCCGACCGGCGCCCTGGCATTCACCAGGATCAGGTGCTCCACCCAGGAGAGGGCGGCGATCGCCTGGTCCGCCGGATAGGGCACGCGCTCCAGCGGCAGGCGGCCGCGGCCACGCTGTGTGCGGCCGTTCGACCCCTCCGCCATCAGCTTGTGGCCGGTCGCCTGTGCGGCCCGCCAGGCGAAGGCCTGGGCACCCTCGAACAGGGCGGGTCCGCCGAGCAGGATCAGCACGTTCTTCTTCTCGCGCAGAATGCGCGCCGCGTTGCGCACCGCCAGCGGATCGGCCGGCTGCGCCACGGGGACCGGCAGCGGATCGGCGACCACGCCGCCATCATCCCAGCAGGTGTCGGAGGGCAGGATCAGCGTCGCGACCTGCCCCGGCGCCGTGCGCGCCGCCTGCACCGCGATTGCCGCGTCGCGGCCGACCTCGGTCGCGCGCCGCGCGGTGCGCATCCACCCGGAAACGCCGCGCGCGACCCCTTCGGTGTCGGCGGTCAGCGGCGCGTCATAGGGCCGGTGATAGGTCGCCTGGTCGCCCACGCAGTTCACGATGCCGGAACGCGCGCGCCGGGCGTTGTGCAGGTTGGCGAAGCCGTTGCCGAGGCCGGGGCCGCAATGCAGCAGCGTCACCGCCGGCTTGCCGGCCATGCGCCAATAGCCATCGGCCATGCCGGTGACCACGTTCTCCTGCAGGCCGAGCACGCAGCGCATGCCGGGGATCCGGTCCAGCGCGGCGACGAAATGCATTTCGCTCGTGCCCGGGTTGGAGAAGCAGACCTCCACCCCGCTCTTCAACAGGGTATGGACCAGGCTTTCGGCACCGTTCACGAGCACATCCTCCTCGGTATTGCGGGGCGGAGGGTGCGCGAGCCCGGGCTTCGCGGCAAGCCGTCCAAGCTTGCGGAAGCGCCAGCTTTTCACAAGGATGTGTCGACGCTCCGCGCAGACGGGACGGAAAGGCGCCAGGGGGCGGCGCCGGCAAGGCTGGGGGATGATCGGAGCATGCCGCGACTGGCATTCGCGTTCTTCTGTTCGGGCTTCGCGGCGCTACTCTGCCAGATCGTCTGGCAGCGCATGCTCGGCATCTTCGCCGGCTCCGACACCGTCTCCGCGGCGCTGGTGGTCGGCGCCTTCCTGGCCGGGCTCGGGCTCGGCTCCATCCTCGGCGCCCGGATCGCCGACCGCCTTTCCCCCGCCCGCGCATTGCTCGGCTTTGCGCTCGCCGAGACCGGGGTCGCTGCCTTCGCCCTGCTGTCGAAGGCCTTCCTCTATGACTGGCTGGCGACCGATCTCGCCGGTGTCGTCGATGCACCCGCCGCGATCTTCGCGCTCTGCTTCGCGGGCCTCGTGCTGCCGACGACGCTGATGGGCGCTTCCCTGCCGCTGCTGTCGCGCGCGGTCGCGACCTCGCTCGACGCCGTCGCCGAGCGCGTCTCCCGCCTCTATGGGCTGAACACGCTGGGGGCCGGCATCGGGGCGCTCGCGGGCGGCTGGCTGCTGGTCGGTGAGCTCGGCTTCGTCGGCGCGCTGGTGCTGGCGGCAGCGCTCGACCTCGCCGCCGCGCTGCTCGCGCTCACGCTGCTGCCGCGCATGGACCGCACACGGCCCGCGCCCCGCGCGGCGCGGCCTGCGCAGCCGGCCCCTTTCGGCGGGCTGCCGCTCTGGTGCCTGCTCGTCTTCCTGTCCGGCTACGTGATCGTGGCGCTCGAGATCGTCTGGGTGCGACTGATTGGGCAGGTCGGCCAGTACCACGCCTATTTGTTCCCGACCGTGCTCGGCATCTTCCTGCTCGCCGATGGTCTCGGCATCGAGATCGCCTCCCGCCTGGTGCGGCGCATCCGTGATCCGCGCCCCGCCTTCTTCATCACCCAGGCAGCCGGCTTCGCGCTGGCGGCGGCGCTGATCCTGGCGCTCTGGTGGGTGCTGCCCTACGCGCCGCTGTCCGACCTCATGGCGGTCGACCATTCGCGCCTGCGCGGCGGACCGCTTCTGGCCATGGTGCTGCTCGCCATCGTCATCGTCGGCCCGCCCTCCCTGCTGATCGGCATGACATTCCCCTTCGTGCAACGCGCCGTGCAGCAGGATCTGGCGGAAGTCGGCGCCCGCGTCGGCTGGGTGCAGCTTGCGAACATCGCCGGCAATGCGGCGGGATCGGTCGGCACCGGCCTCGTCTCGCTGCACCTGCTCGGCACCGCGGGCACGCTGAAGCTGCTGGCGGCGCTGTCGCTGCTGCTGGTCTTCGGCTGGCTCTGGCGCGGCGGCTGGCGCCGCGGGCCGGAGCTGGCGCTGGGGCTGGCCTGCGCAGCGGCGCTCATCGCCCTGCCCGGCAATGCCGCCTTCTGGTCGCGCATGCATGCCGAGCGTCCCGGGCAGCGCATCGCCTGGTCGGAGGACCGCTCCGGCGTCGTCTTCTTCCGCGACGACCGGCGGGAGCCCGGCCAGCCGGATGGCCCCTTCTTCATCCAGGGCTTCTCGCAGGGCCGCATCCCCTTCCTGCCCATCCACCAGTTCATGGGCAGCCTGGGCCCGCTGCTGCATCCGGAGCCGCTGCGTGTCCTCGTCATCGGCGTCGGCAGCGGCGGCACGCCCTGGGCCGCCGGCATCCGTCCGGAGAGCCGGGTGCGCGCGATCGAGCTGGTCGCGCCGGTGCTGGAGGCGCTGGCAGAGGTCGGCCGTCATTACCCGGACGGTCCCATCGCCCGCATGTTCGCCGACCCGCGCTGGAACCTGGAGTATGGCGACGGCCGCCGGACGCTCGCGAAGGAGGAGGCGCTCTACGACGTGATCCAGGCGGATGCGATCCTGCCCGAGGGCTCGCATTCCGGCCTGCTTTATTCCGAGGAGTTCCTGGACCAGGTCCGGCGCCGCCTGGCGCCGGGGGGCCTCTATGTGCAATGGGCGCCGACCGCGCGCGTCGTCGAGACCTTCACCGCCGCCTTCCCGCATGCGCTGCTGCTGCTGCCGGGCAGCGTCCTGATCGGCAGCGACCGCCCGATCCCACTCGATGCCGATGCCTTGGCCGCGCGCTTCACCGCACCCGCGGCGCGCAGGCACCTCACCGCCGGCAATCGCGACTTCACCGACTATGCCGGGCTGTTCGCCGGAGGCGCCGCCGTCTGGACCCCGGCGACGCCGCGCGGGCGGGCACCGCTCTCCGACGTCTGGCCACGCGACGAGTTCTACCTCAACAATCCGATCCTCGGCGCCGCCAGCGCGGCGCGGCCATAGTTTTGACCGGGGTCGTCCCCACCATCCATGCCTGAGGGGGAAAGCTCCGCCATGCCCATGCGCCTGCTGCTGTCGGGTTTCGCCGCGGGGCTGCTCGCGGTGCCGACCTTCCACCAGTTGGCCATCTGGGCGCTGTACAATGCGGGGCTGGTGATGAACCCGCCCTTCTCGATGCGCCCGGTGGAGCCCTTCGGCCTGCCGCGGCTGCTCTGGATCTCCTTCTGGGGCGGCGTCTGGGGCATGCTGGTGGCGCTGATCCTGCTTGCCCGGCCGCGGCTGTCGACCATGGTCGCGGCAGTGACCGTGGGCCTTCTGGGGGCGGCGACCATCAGCATGACCCTGGCGCCGGCGCTGCGCGGGTTGCCGATGCCGATCCTGGACCCATCGCGCTGGTGGCGCCCGTTCCTGGTGAACGGTATCTGGGGGTTCGGCACCGGCCTGATCCTGGCGACGCTCCGAGGTCGAATGCGGTAATATTGCGCCCTCAGACGCCAGCGCCGCACATCCGTGCGGCTTGGCTTCCGCGCGGTCAGGGTGGCATTGGCGTCGGCTGATGGTCGCGCGCGGGGGCGCATGTGCGGCCCCAGGGCATCGCTTCGCTCGCCCCGCAGGGATGGGCGGCGGCCTGCGGCCGCGGGGGGAGCGCACCCATTCGGGCGCTCGGCACGAGCCGAACGCGTGCCGTTGGTATAGGCTCTACAGATGGACGACACCTTACGCGTCCGGCCCGATCCGTCCGACCCGCGCCTCACCCGCCGCGTCGCCGGCATCGATCACACCGGCGCCCGCATCGAGACCAGCGTCACCGTGGAGCGGCCGCTGACCCTCTATCTGAACGGGCAGGAGATCGTCACCATGATGACGATCCTCGATCGGCCGGAGGACCTCGCCCTCGGCTATCTGCTCAACCAGGGCATGCTGAAGCGGGGCGACCGGGTCACCGCCATCGACTACGACGACGACCTGCAGGTGGTCGTGGTGCGCACCGAGGCGCGCACCAATTTCGAAGCCAAGCTGAAGAAGAAGACCCTGACCAGCGGCTGCGCCCAGGGCACCGCCTTCGGCGACCTGATGGAGGATTTCGCCGGCGTCCACCTGCCGGCCGATGCGGTGCTCCGCACCTCCTGGCTCTACGGGCTGCTGAAGGCGATCAACACGCTGCCGACGCTCTATCTCGAAGCCGGTGCCATCCATGGCTGCGCACTCTGCGTCGCCGATGCACCGATCGCCTATATGGAGGATGTCGGCCGCCACAACGCCGTCGACAAGATCGCCGGCTGGATGTTCCGCGAAGCCGTGCCGCCCGAGGACAAGATCTTCTACACGACCGGCCGCCTGACCTCGGAGATGGTCATCAAGACAGTGCGCATGGGCATCCCGATCCTGATCTCGCGCTCCGGCTTCACCGCCTGGGGCGTGGAGCTGGCGCGGGAAGCGAACCTCACCCTGATCGGCCGCTGCAAGGGCAAGCGCTTCGTGGCGCTGGCCGGCGAGCAGCGCATCCGCTTCGACACCGACCCCGACAAGGTCGAGGAGGAAAGCGCCCGCCACTGGCGCAAGAACTCGCGCGAGGCCGAGGCGACCCATGAGTAGCATCCTCGGCGTGGTGCTGGCCGGCGGGCTGGCGCGGCGCATGGGCGGCGGCGACAAGCCGCTCCGCCTGCTCGGCGGCCGCCCCCTGCTCGACCATGCGCTGGAGCGGCTGGCGCCGCAGGTGACCCGCGTCGCGATCAACGCGAATGGCGACCCGGCACGCTTCGCGCAGTACGGCCTGCCGGTGATCCCGGATGGGCTGCCGGATCACCCCGGGCCACTCGCCGGCATCCTGGCGGCGCTCGACTGGGCAGCGGCGGAAGGCTTTGCCGATATCGCCTCCGTCCCCGGCGACAGCCCCTTCATCCCGCGCGACCTGGTCGCCCGGCTGGCCGCGGCGCGCACCGCCGCCGGCGTGCCGCTGGCCTGCGCGCGCTCCGGCGGCTGGGCGCATCCGCCGGTCGGGCTCTGGCCCGTCTCGCTGCGCAGCGCGCTGCGCGAGGCGCTGCTCGGCGGCGAGCGCAAGATCGATCGCTGGACCGCGCAGCACGGCATCGCGGAAGCGGAGTGGCCGACCGATCCCATCGATCCCTTCTTCAACGCCAATACGCCGGAAGAACTCGCCGAAGCCGAGATTCTCTTGCGGGCGTCATCGCCGGACGCCATATCCAATCCACAACGTCTCGGCACCGGGAGCTCGTCAGCATGAAGGCCTTCCTGGTCGGCATCACCGCCGCCATCCTCATCGCCATCGGCGCCGCCTTCGTCCTCGACACCGAAGTGCAGCGCACGGCGGAGAACGCGTTCCAGACGCAGGGCGTGCGGTTGTAGGCGTGCCTCGGGAGGGGCGCTGCCCCTCCCGAACCCTCCCCGCAAGGAGCCTGGAGGCTCCTTGACCTGCTTCACTTGGAGCCCTGATTGCGAAGGGCAGCACGCGCAGGCGGTCGCCGGGGGTGATCTCGGTGACCGGTTCCGGCAGTTCGGCGAAGGCATCCGACTGCGTGAGGGAGGAGAGCAGGCCGGCGCCCTCGCGTGGGAATTTCGTGGCGACCGGCAGGCCGTCGGTTCCGTCACGCAGCGTGACGCGCACGTATTCGCGGCGGCCCGCCTTCTTGCGGTAGGCGAAATCGGCGGTCGCGGCGAAGCGCGGCAAGGGCCGCGGCACGGCGCCGGCGAGGCGCAGCGCCAGCGGCCGCGCGAGGTGCAGGAAGGTGACGACCGCGGCCACGGGATTGCCGGGCAGCCCGACCACCGGGGTGCCGCCGATCACGCCCATGGCCGCGGGGCGGCCGGGCTTGATCGCGAGGCGCCAGAAGACCAGGCGGCCGGCACCTTCGATCGCGGCGCGGACGTGATCCTCCTCCCCGGTCGAGACGCCGCCGGTGGTCAGCAGCAGGTCATGTGCCGCCGCCGCATCCTGCAGCGCCGCCGCCGTCGCGGCCGCGCGATCGGGCAGGATGCCGAGGTCGCGTGCCTCCACCGGCAGCCCGGCGAGCAGCGCGAGCAGGGTGAAACGGTTGCTGTCATAGGTCTGCGCGATGCCGAGCGGCGCACCGGGCTCGGCGAGTTCGTCGCCGGTCGAGAAGACGCCGATGCGCGGGCGCGGCGTCACCGGCAGCACAGTCAGTCCGAGTGCCGCGGCGAGCCCGATCGCCGGCGCATCCAGCCGGCGACCGGCCGGCAAAGCGGGGCTGCCGGCGGCGATATCCTCGCCGGCCGGGCGCGCATTGGCACCGCGCTTCAGTCCTGGCGGCACCAGGACCGCGCTGTCCTCGACCTGCGCATCCTCCTGCATCAGCACGCTGTCGGCGCCCGCCGGCATCGGGGCGCCGGTGAAGATGCGCGCCGCTTGCCGCGGGCCGAGCCCCGATGCCGCTTCGCCGGCCGCGACGCGGGACGCGACGGCGAGCGGCGTCGCGGCACCGGGCGTGAGATCGGCATGGCGGAAGGCATAGCCGTCGACCGCGCTGTTGAAGAAGGGCGGCAGCGCCACCGGCGCCACGACGTCGCGGGCGAGGATGCGGCCGAGCGCATCGCGCAGCGGCACCGAAGCCTCTCCGGGCAGGGGCGGGATGCGTGCGGCGATCAGCGCCTCGGCTTCGTCCACGCTCATCAGCGCGCCACCGAAGGCGAAGCAGTCATCGGTGAGCTGTGCCATCAGCCGCTCTCCGGCCAGATGCGCGCGGGTTCGACGGCGAAGCGCAGCGCGAGCGCCGCCACCGCCTCCACATCGTCGAGCGCGGCGCGCGGCAGCGCATGCGGCGGCGGGACGTCCGATGCGGTAGCGACGATGCCGGGCATCTCCGGGTGCAGCCAGGGCTTGTCGTTGGCCGCGCGATGCACCTCGATCTTCGGATGCGGATCGCGCTTGAAGCCTTCGACGATCACCAGGTCGACAGGCGCGAGCTGGGCGATCAGCGCGCTGAGCGGCGGCGCCGGGCCGCCGCGCAGCTCGGTCATCAGCGCCCAGCGGTTCTCGGAGGCGACCAGCACCTGCCGTGCCCCGGCCGCCCGATGCTCGAAGCTGTCCTTGCCGGGCTTGTCCACATCGAAGCGGTGATGCGCGTGCTTCAGCGTGGAGACGGAGACGCCGCGCGCCGCCAGCGCCGGGATCAGCTTCACCAGCAGGGTGGTCTTGCCGGCGCCGCTCCAGCCGGCGAGGCCGATGATGCGCATCCTGCCCCTCGTCTCCCACAAACAGAAAAGGCGGCTCCGTCCCCGGAGCCGCCTTCCATATGGCCCCGAACCGGGCGGATGTCACACCGGCTTCGCGCCGCCCGGCGCCGGGGCGTCACGGCCCTTGGCGAGTTCCTGCTCGACCCAGAGGGAATGGTGCTCCTTCGCCCAGTTGAGGTCGACCTGGCCGCTGCCCATGGCGTCGAAGGCGCCCTCCATGCCGAGGGTGCCGATGTAGATATGCGCAAGAATGGCCGCGATCATCAGCACCGCCAGCACGCTGTGGATGATGTGGGAGAGCTGCATGCCCGCGATATCGGTCGCGAAGAAGGGGAAGATCAGGAAATAGCCGGACACCGCGACCGCGCCGCCGCCCAGGATGGTAATCCAGAACACCATCTTCTGGCCGGCATTGAAGCGCGCCGCCGGCGGATGCGCGCTGCCGACGATGCCGCCGCCCTGGCGGAGCCAGGTGATGTCGCGGCGGTTCGGGATGTTGTCCTTGATCCAGAGCAGCAGCATCAGCAGCAGGCCGAGCGTGAAGGGGAAGGCCAGGAAGTTGTGGGCGTATTTCCCCCATTGCGCGACCGCGGAGAAGGCTTCGGGCCCGACCAGCGGCAGCAGCAGGTGCCGCCCGAAGGTGAGGTTGAGGCCGGAGAGGCCGAGGATGATGAAGCAGCCGGCCACCATCCAGTGATTGGCACGCTCCAGCAGGTTGAAGCGCAGCAGGGTGCGGCCGGAGCGGCCGTCATGCATGCGGATGCGGCCGCGCCACAGGAAGAACACCGCCAGCAGCGTCAGCATGCCGAGCACCGCGACGCCGCCCACCCAGGCGAGGGTGCGGTTGTGGAAGGCGCGCCATTCCCGGCCGGCCGGCTGGATCAGCGTCGCCGCCTGCTGGTTCGGGATGGTGATGCGCCCGACCTCCCGCCGCCCCTGGAGCATGAGCTGCAGCTCCAGCTCGTCGGCCTGGGGCTGGCCGCGGTCGCTGAAGGGAAGCGGCGCCGGCGGGTTCGGCTGGTTGCCGGATGGCGCGGGCGTGGTCTGGGCTTCGCCGGCGATCACGGCGCCGAAGGCCAGGAGCAGGGCGAGAAGCCCGGTGCGGAGCGCGCGCATCAGATCGTCACCGTCTCGCGATAGGCGGTCCGCCAGCCCCAGGCACCGGAGCCGTAGCCGCGCCGCTGCACCCGTTCGCGGTAGATCTGGGCGATCATGTCGCTGTCGCCGGCAAGCAGCGCCTTGGTGGAGCACATCTCGGCGCAGAGCGGCAGCTTGCCTTCGGCGATGCGGTTGGCGCCGTACTGGGTGTATTCGACCGCGGTGTTGTCCTGCTGCGGACCACCGGCGCAATAGGTGCACTTGTCCATCTTGCCGCGGCTGCCGAAATTGCCGACGCGTGGATACTGCGGCGCGCCGAAGGGGCAGGCGTAGAAGCAATAGCCGCAGCCGATGCAGAGGTCCTTGTCGTGCAGCACGATCGCATCGGCGGTCGTGTAGAAGCAGGAGACCGGACAGACGGCGGCGCAGGGCGCATCCGTGCAGTGCATGCAGGCCATGGAGATCGAACGCTCCCCGGGCCGGCCGTCATTGATGGTGACGACGCGGCGGCGATTGATGCCCCAGGGCACCTCGTGCTCGTTCTTGCAGGCGGTGACGCAGGCGTTGCATTCGATGCAGCGGTCGCTGTCGCAGAGGAACTTCATGCGGGCCATGCTGTGCCTCCCTTACGCGGCGCTGATCTGGCAGAGGGTGACCTTGGTTTCCTGCATGAAGGTCACGGGGTCGTAGCCATAGCTGGTCAGCGTGTTCACGCTCTCGCCCAGCACGATCGGGTCGGTGCCCGGCGGGTACTTCCCGCGCCGGTCCTCGCCCTGGTACCAGCCGGCGAAGTGGAAGGGCATGAAGGCGACGCCACGCCCGACACGCTCCGTCACCAGCGCCTTCACGCGCGCCTTGCTGTCGCTCTCGGGGCCCCGAACCCAGACCCAGGCGCCGTCGCTGATGCTGCGCGCCGCGGCGTCGGCGGGGTTGATCTCCACGAACATGTCCTGCTGCAGCTCGGCGAGCCAGCGGTTCGAGCGCGTCTCCTCGCCACCGCCCTCGTATTCCACGAGGCGGCCGGAGGTCAGCACGATCGGGAAGTTCGGCGCGATCTCGCGCGAGCGGTTCTGCACGCTCTGGCCGAGATGCGGCAGGCGGAAGCCGCGCCGATCGGGAAGCGTCGGATACTGCGCGATCAGGTCGGTGCGCGGCGTGTAGATCGGCTCGCGGTGCACCGGGATCGGGTCGGGCAGGTTCCAGGCATCGGCGCGGGCCTTGCCGTTGCCATAGGGCACGCAGCCATGCTCCATGGCGACGCGGATGATGCCGCACGAGAGGTCGGTCGCCCAGCTCGCGCGGTCGATATTCGCGCCGAAATAGCGGTCGAGACTCGCTTTCTCGGCGGCCGTCAGCTCATCGAACCAGCCGAGGCGCTTCAGCACGGCGACGGTGAATTCCGGATAGCCGTCCTGGATCTCGGAGCCGCGCGAATAGCTGCCTTCGGCGAGCAAGGTCTTGCCTTCCCGCTCCACGCCGAAGCGGGCGCGGAACACGCCGCCGCCTTCCTTCACATGCAGGTTGGTGTTGTAGAGGATATGGCTGCCGGGATGGCGCATCTCCGGCGTGCCGAAGCAGGGCCAGGGCAGGCCGTAGAAATCGCCGCGGATCTCGGCCGGCGCGTCCGGCTTGGCGCGAAGCGTCACCAGGTCGAACTTGTCCTGGTGCTGCATGTGCAGCTTGAGCCGCTCCGGCGAGATGCCGGAATAGCCGGTCGAGAGGCTGCCGCGGTTGATCTCGCGCAGCAGGCTTTCCGCCGTCGGCGCGCTGTCGCGGATGTCGAAGGGCTTGAACATCTCCGCCTGGAAGCGGACCGGCATGTTGCGCTTCTCGGCCGCGACGTCGAGCGCGCCGGCCAGGCGGTACATGACCTCGTAGTCGCTCTTCGATTCGAAGATCGGCTTGACGACCTGCGCGCCCCATTGCGCGGAGCGGTTCGAGCAGGTGCGGGAGCCGTCGCATTCGAACTGGGTGCAGGCCGGCAGCAGATAGGTGCCGTCGCGCCGGTCGGACTGCATGGCGAAGGAGGTCGGGTGCGGATCGACGACCACCAGCAGGTCGAGCTTCTCCAGCCCCTTCTTCGCCTCCGGCATGCGGGTGACGGTGTTGCCGCCGTGACCGAAGACCACCATGCCCTTGATGGTGTCGCGCTGCTGCACCTGGTCCTTCGGCAGCGTCACGGCGTCGAAGTAGCGGGTGGTCGGGATGCCCGGTGTCTCCATCATCGCCTTGCTGTCGAAGCGCGCGATCATGGATTCGTAGGAGACGTCCCAGACCCGGCACCAATGCCGCCAGGCATTCTCGTCAAGCCCGTAATAGGCGGGCAGCGAGGTGACATCGAGGCCGAAATCGGTGGCGCCCTGCACGTTGCAATGGCCACGGAAGATATTGGCGCCGGTGCCCGGCGCGCCGACATTGCCGGTGGCGAGCAGCAGGATCGAATAGGCCCGCACATTGGCGGTGCCGACCGTCTTCTGGGTGGCGCCCATGCACCAGATCAGGGTCGCCGGCTTCTGCGTCGCGAAGAGCTCCGCCACCTTGCGCATCTGCGCGGCCGGCACGCCGGTGACGCGCTCGCATTCCTGCGGGTTCCACTTGGCGACCTCGGCGCGCACCTTCTCCATGCCGAAGACGCGCTGTTCGATGAACTGCTTGTCTTCCCAGCCATTCTCGAAGATGTGCCAGAGCAGGCCCCAGATGATCGGGATGTCGGTGCCTGGGCGTATCCGCATGAATTCGGTGGCGTGCGCGGCGGTGCGGGTGAAGCGCGGATCGATGACGATCAGGTTCGCCCGGTTGATCTCCTTGCCCGACAGGATGTGCTGGAGCGAGACCGGATGCGCCTCCGCCGGGTTGCCGCCCATGATGATCATGGTCTTGGCATTGCGGATGTCGTTGTAGCTGTTGGTCATCGCGCCATAGCCCCAGGTGTTCGCGACACCTGCGACCGTGGTCGAATGGCAGATGCGCGCCTGGTGGTCGACGCTGTTGGTGCCCCAGAAGGCGGCGAACTTCCGATAGAGATAGGCGCCCTCGTTCGAGAACTTGGCACTGCCGAGCAGGAAGACGGAATCCGGGCCGGAGGCCTGGCGGATCGCCATCATCTTGTCCGCGATCTCGCTCAGTGCAGTGTCCCAGCTCAGCCGCTGCCAGGTGCCGCCCACGAGCTTCATCGGGTATTTCAGGCGCCGGTCGCCATGCACCAGCTCGCGCACCGAGGCGCCCTTGGCGCAATGCGTGCCCCGGTTGATCGGGCTGTCCCAGGAGGGTTCCTGCCCGACCCAGACGCCGTTCTGCACCTCGGCGGTCACGGTGCAGCCGACCGAGCAATGGGTGCAGATATTCTTCACCCGGGTGACCGGCTGCGCATGGTCGAGCACGCCCATGGAGCCTTCGGCGGCCTCCACACGGCCGGTGCCGAGGCTGCCGAGGGCCGCGAGCCCCGCGCCGGTGATGCCGGCCTGGCGCAGGAAGGCGCGGCGGTCGAGCCCGCCTGCGGAGAGGCCCTGATAGGCGGAGGCGAGGCGCTGCTTCGCGGCGCGGCCATCGGAGCGCTTGATCAGCATGATCGCGGGTCCCCGGTCAGTATTCGTAGCGGTTGGTGCGGTAGAAGGCGGCCACGTCCTCGGTGACGCGGTAGCGTGCCTTCAGCCGGTCGGCCTCATTCTCCTTCCGCGCCTGGCCCGCGGGCACCTGGTCGGCGCGCTGCGCGGCGGCGGGAGCAGCGGCTGCCGCAGCCGCGGCCCCGATGCCAAGCGTCCGCAGGAAGCCCCGGCGCTCCGCGATCTTGTCGTCTTTCCCGCTCATGTCCTGTCCCTCCGGGTCATCCATCAGGCCGGCAGCTCGGCGGCTGCCGTCTCGATCTCGATCGCGATGCGGCCGAGCGCGCCGACCGCACGATAGAAGCGTGCCGACCCCGCACCCTCCAGGTCGGCGAAGGCGCGCGCGGCCCATGGCTTGATATGGCGTGCGAAGAATTCGGCGGGGTCACCGGCGAAGCGGGCTTCCATGAGCCCGGCCATCACGTCGCAGACGAAGGCGAGGTGATCCTCCGGCTCCGGCACGCCGGCCGCCCGCTGCGCGCCGATGCGCCCCAGCGTGGCGCGCAGGTCGGCCAGCGGCCGCTCATGCAGGAAGCCGGTCAGGTAATAGCTGGCATAGGGCAGCAGCTCGCCACGCCCGACGCCGATGAAGAGGTCGAAATACTCGCGCTCGATCGCCTCGGGCCCATGTCGCGTGGCCGCCTCGGCGAGGCCGGCATAGGCCCGGCCGAGCGGCGAGGGATCGCCCGGGAGCCGCCGCAGTCCGTCGAGCAGCGCCGCATCCGGCGCCGCCGAGAGCAGGCGCCCGAGCAGCGCGAAAAGCCGTGCGCGCTCGGCATCCAGCCTGTCGATCACCGCCATTTCGCTCATCGACCTGACCAGCGCCATCCCTTGTCCCGGCAGCTCTTCCATGCCCCGGCGAGCCTGCCTCTTCCGTATCCGATCATCTTGGTCGGACTTCCCTCCTGTCATCACATAAACACCAGGGAAGCTCAAGAAAGTTGCGCGCCGGAAAGTGCATGCAGAGCATGGGTCGCGTTACTTGCGAACGCTTCGCAACTTCAGGATGGCATTGCGGAACCATGCCGCCGCGGGCGCGGCACCGGATCGGGTTCCGCCGACACCGTATCGATGCCCGTGTCAGGCGCCGCCTCCGCCAGGTGCAGCGGCGGTGCAGGCTGCGGTTCCTCAACCTCGGCCGGCGGGACGTCGGGCATGGAGGGCGTTTCGGCTGCCGCCGGCGCTTCAGGCTCAGGCGGTGCGCCGATCGCCTGGGCCAGCAGCTTCCCCACGTCGCCCGGCAGGTCCAGGGAAAAGCCGGGCACGCCATCGGGCGCGTTGAAGTCCCAGGCATAATCGGCCGGGCCGACGAAATCACGGATGCCGGTATCCAGTGACCAGATGCGCCGCAGCGCCTGACGCTTCAGGATCTGCGGCACGCCGCGGGCGAGGAAGCCGGAGATGTCGCTCTCCGCCGTCAGGCTCTCGATCGATGGCAGCGAGGCGATGTCGAAGGGTTCCTCCTCTGCCGGCTCGGCGACAGGCGCATCGTCCGGCAGCGCGGCGACCGGCGCGGCGGCTTCCGGCGGTGCGGGCTCGACGGGGGCCTCGCCGCGCGCGATCGCCTGCTTGCGCCGGGACCAGCGGGAGAGGAAGCCTCCCTCACTCATCCTCGTCTTCCTCCATGCGGCGGCCGCCGGGACGGAGCCCGAGGGAGTCGGTGTCCTGCCGGTCGCGCTTCCGCTTGTGGAACGCGCGTTCGACATGGTGCTGTGCCACGAAAGCTTCCACCCGGTCACGCAGCGCCGCCGGCATCGGCAGCGCCTCGACGATGTCGGAGCCGCTGTCGGTGTAAAGATGCGCTTCCCCGGCATCGACGGTCGCGGTGTGCAGAACAAGGCCGGTCGGGCTCTCGCCTTGCCGCAGCACCACCCAGAGGCGCGGCAGCTCGGCCTGCAGGTTGTGCAGATAATTCGTGGTGTCGGTCGGATAGAGCGCCAGCTCCGCAGTGCCGGCATGGAACAGGGCGCGGTCGCCATCGTCGCGGAGCAGCGTCCAGTCGGGCAGCGCCGGCGCATCCTCCTGCACGCCGACCGCGCGCCAGACCCAGTCCTGCCAGGGCGTGACGCCGCGCCGGCGCTCGACGATCACCGTGACGGGCCAATGCATGGTGCCGGGGATGACAAGCGTCATGCCGCCTGCTCCCGCGCGATCAGCGGCAGGCCGGCGACCAGGTTCTGCGGCTTCAGGCGCAGCCGGTTCGCGGCATCCATCGCGAGCGCGAGATAGATCGGCTTGCCCGCCACGCGCGGCAGCACCCGCGACCGGTCGGCGAATTCCAGCACGCCGAGCCAGAGGATGCGCGCCAGCCGCGCCTGCTTCACCTTCTTCCCATGCCAGAGGTCGTTGGCGATCGCCGTCGCCTCGGCATCCAGGCCGACATGCCAGTTCCAGTCCCGGTCCTCGATCACCGGCACGGCGCGGATCGTCACCGCCTCCCCGAAGACGTGCAGGATGAAGCGTTCCAGCGCGCGGGCGAGGCCATGCTGGCCAGGGCGGTTCTCGGCGATGTCGAGCGCCATGTCATGCGCGTCGGAGCGTCCGGCATAGGCGGGGCCATTCGCTTCCGACAGCACGTCGAGCTCCACCTCGCGCGGCGGCGCGCCGGCTTCGACCATCAATTGCCCGAGCGCCCCGAAGCCGCCATCGGCGGCGCGCATCTCCAGCACCTCCTCATCGGCCAGCAGCATGGCGCCCTGGTGGATGGCGACGCGCTGGGTGCGGAACAGCAGCTCCCCGGCGCGGAGGGTGAAGGGGTCGCCGACGCCGTCCAGTGCGGCGCGTGCGACGAGGTGAGTCAGCATTTGCAGGAAAATCGGCGGGATGCCCGACACGCCCGCCCGAAACAGCGCGATCCAGGCCGCCTCGAGCGTCGGATGCTGGGCGACGCGGTCGCGGAAGCCCAGGAAGACCTGCCAATTCTCGCGCGCATCGGCATCCGCGATGGCGGCGATCTCGGTGGGCGGCACCGCCCGCAGCGGGGTGTCGCGCAGGCCATCGAACAGGGCGCGCTCGGCGGCGCAGGCCTCCTCCGGCGGCAGCAGCTCCGGGCGCGCGAGGAAGGCGCGCCAGAGATCGTCGGTCGCCACCAGCCGCCCCGCCGCGTCGCGGTCGCAGAGGTGATGGCCGGAGGCGACCCAGAAATCGCCGGGGATCAGCGCATCCATCAGCGCGGCTCCTCTGCGAGGCGCGTGAGGTCGGGATGTTCGGGCGCGTCCTCCTCGCCCTCGGTCGCGACGATGCTGAAGACCGGCAGCGCGTTGCGGTCGGCGGGGCGGCGATGCAGGGTGCGGAAGCGTTCCCGCGTCGCGCCATCCTCCACGCTGCGCGCGACCGCGATGACGGTGCCGGGCGGATGTTCGCAGAGGCTCTCCGCGAAGGCGATCTCCTCCTCGGCCGCGGCGCGGGCGGCGGCGGCGTCCGGGGCGCCGAAGGCGTCGCGGATATGCCGCGCCAGCGCGGCCAGCGCCGCCTCGCGCTCCGCCGGCGTCGCCTCGGCGACCTCGACCAGCGTCGACCAGCCGAAGGAGGCGAGGCCGAGGAAGCCGCCGCGGAAAGCCTGGCGGCGCTTGCCCGCCAGCGCTTCCAGGTCGTCGTCCCAGAAATGGAAGCCGCCCGGCACGGCCCATTCGCCGGGCGCCGCGGCGCGATCGAAGACCACGGCATCGGAGGCATCGAGGCGGAGCGTGCGCGGCAGCTTCGTCATGCCGCCAGCTCCAGCGCGGCGGCGAGCGGGATGCGCTCGCGCTGGCCGTCACGTTCCAGGACCAGATCGCCGGAGACCGGATCGATGCCGCGCCGGGCGCCCTCCTGCCAGGGCGCATGCTCCAGCCGGGCCAGGTATTTCTCCGCCAGGCGGCGGGTGCCGTCGGGTCCTTGCCACTCGGCAAAATTCGCCATCAGGTGTCGCGCCCAGGCGGCGACGACATCGGCGGCCGTGGTGTCGTCATAGCCTTCCTCCTGCAGCGCCGTGCGATCCGGCGTGCGGCCGGCTTCATGGGCGGGCGGAAAGGCCAGGCGCAGGGCGAAGCCGGCGACCAGCCAGTCCGGCACCGCATTCTCTTCCGCCGCATCGGGGGCGGCCAGGCGCAGCGCCGCGACCTCCGCGCCGTTCATCAGCAGGGTCGCCGGCCAGCGGATGGTGACCGGGATCTCCGGCGCGCCGAGTGCCACCAGCGCATCGCCGAGCGCATTGGCGGCGCAGAGCAAAGCCGGGCGCGCGGCCAGCAGGATCTGCTCCGGCTCCAGCACCACGGCCGCTTCCACCCGCTCCAGCGCGCTCACCCAGACCAGGCAGCCGGCGCCCTTCTCCGGCGCCAGGGCGATGGCGCGGCGCATCGCATCCTGCCCTTCCCGCAGGTGCAGGATGGGATCGAAGACGGGCGGCAGCTCGGGCAGGCCGGACGGCAAGCGGGCGTGTCCTCTCTCGCAACACGAAGCAGTGGGTCCTATATGGCCCTATCGGGGGCTTGGGGAAGCGGGATGGCCGAAGCGCGGACCGTGTTCGTGTGCAGTTGCGAGGATACGATGCCGCTGGACGCAGGCGCGATCGCGCGCGGCTGCGGCGGTGCGCTGCGCACGGCGGAACAACTCTGCCTCGGGCAGATGGAGCGCTTCACGGCCGCCCTGGCGGAGGGCCGGCCGATCACCGTCGCCTGCACCGCGCAGGCGCCCCTGTTCCGGGAGGCAGCGGAGGATGCCGGCAGCGACCTGCCGCTGATCTTCGCCAATGTACGGGAGCATGCCGGCTGGTCGCGCGACGCGAAACGCGCCGGGCCCAAGATGGCGGCGATCCTGGCCGCCGCCGCCGAACCCATGCCAACGGTGCCGCTGACGCCGCTGACCAGCGAGGGCGTGGCGCTGATCCTCGGCCGCGATGCGGCGGCGCTGGATCTGGCGGAGACGTTGAAGGACCGGCTCGACCTCACGGTGCTGCTGACCGGCGCGGAGCCGGTGCCGCCACGCCCCACCACTGAGTATCCCGTGCTGCGCGGGCGCGTGCGGACGGCGACCGGCTGGCTCGGCAATTTCGATCTGGCGGTCGATGGCTATGCGATGCCGCGCCCCTCCTCCCGCGATGCCTATGCCTGGGGGCCGGCGCGCGACGGTGCGCGGAGCCGCTGCGATATCGTCATCGACATCAGCGGCGAGGCGCCGCTGTTCCATGAGACGCGGCAGGGCTACCTGCGCGCCGATCCCGGCGATGCCGCCGCCGCGGCGCGCATCGCGCGCGAAGCCGGCGAGCTGGTCGGCAGCTTCGACAAGCCGCGCTTCATCGCCTTCGAGGCCGGGCTCTGCGCGCATAGCCGCAACCGGCGGACCGGCTGCACGCGCTGCCTCGACCTCTGCCCGACCGGTGCGATCACGCCGGGCAAGGACAGCGTCGCGATCAGCGCCGAGATCTGCGCCGGCTGCGGCGCCTGTGCCGCGGTCTGCCCGACCGGTGCCGCGCAATACGCGCTGCCGCCCTCGGATGCGATGGCAGGCCGCATCCGCCGCATGCTGTTGGCCTACACCGAGGCGGGCGGGCGCGACGCCGTGCTGCTGCTGCACGATGCGGCGCAGGGCGAGCCCCTGCTGGATGCGCTGGCGCGGCATGGCGACGGGCTGCCGGCGACGGTGCTGCCGCTGCGCGTGAACGAGGTGACGGCGGTCGATCTCGGGCTGATCGTCGGCGCCTTGGCCTGGGGCGCCGGCGCGGTGCGCCTGCTGCTGCCGGCAAAGCGCCCGCATGGCAGCGACGGGCTGTTCCGCACGATCGACTATGCAGCCGCCGCCCTCGGCGGGTTGGGGCTGGAGCAGCCGGTGCCGCGGGTGGCCGCAATCGAGACGGATGATCCCTTCACCCTGGGCGAGACGCTGTCTGCGCTGCCGCGCATGGGATACGCGCATGCGCCGGAGAGCTTCCTGCCGATGGGCGCGCCGCGCGAGATCCTGCGCGCCGGGTTATCGGCGCTGCACCGGGCCTCCGGCGGCACCGCCACCACCGTGCCGATGCCGGCGCAGGCGCCCTTCGGCGTGGCGCGGGTCGCGGCCGATGGCTGCACGCTCTGCCTCGCCTGCACCAGCGTCTGCCCGACCGGCGCCTTCAGCGCCAATCCGGAGGCGCCGCAGCTCCGCTTCCTCGAGGATGCCTGCGTGCAATGCGGCCTCTGCGCCGCGACCTGCCCGGAGAAAGTGATCACGCTGGAGCCGCGGCTCAATTTCACGCCCGAGGCGCGCCAGCCGGTGGTGGTGAAGGAGGAGGCGCCCTTCCACTGCTTGCGCTGCCAAAAGCCCTTCGGCACCGCGAGCAGCATCGCGAAGGTGAAGGCGAAGCTCGCCGCGCATTGGATGTTCGCCGATCCCGCCCGGCTCCGGGTGCTCGAGATGTGCGAGGATTGCCGGGTGATCGAGGCGACCGAGGGTGGCATCGATCCCTATGCCGGCCCTACGCGCCCGACCGCCAAGACAACCGAAGACTGGCAGCGCGAAGCGGAACGGGCGAAGCGTAGCGACGCCTGACCCTCGGCCCCTCTCCCCTCCGCCGGCATCCCGCGTCAGGATGCTCCCAGGAGAAGGAGACAGCCCATGGCCGAGACCAATCTGCGCGTGCTGCTGAAGCGCCGCCCGAACGGCGCCCCGGTGCCGGAGGATTTCGAGATCAGCGCCGGCCCGGTGCCGGAACCCGGCGAAGGCGAGGTGCTGGTGCGGCACCGTTTCGTCTCGCTCGACCCCTATATGCGCGGCCGCATGTCGGACGCGAAATCCTATGCCAAGCCGGTGGCGCTCGGCGAGGTGATGGAGGCCGCGGCGGTCGGCGAGGTCATCGCCTCCCGCGATCCGCGCTTCGCGCCCGGCGATCACGTGACCAATGCCTTCGGCTGGCAGCAGTTCAGCGCCGTGGCGGGTTCGCGGCTGATCAAGGTGGATCCGAAGGAGGCGCCGCTTTCGGCCAATGTCGGGGTGCTCGGCATGCCCGGGCTCACCGCCTGGGTCGGGCTGCAGGATATCGGCCAGCCCAAATCGGGTGAGACCGTGGTGGTGAGTGCCGCCTCCGGCGCCGTCGGCCAGGTGGTCGGGCAGATCGCGAAGCAGCGTGGCGCGCGGGTGGTCGGCATCGCCGGAGGCCAGGCGAAGTGCGACTTCATCCGGACCGAGCTCGGCTTCGACGCGGCGGTGGACCATCGCGGCGACCTGAACGCCCAGCTCGACGCCGCGTGCCCGGATGGAATCGACGTCTATTGGGAGAATGTGGGCGGCGCGGTACAGGAGGCGGTCTTCCCGCGCTTCCGCGACTTCGGCCGCATGGTGATGTGCGGGATGATCTCGCAATACAACGAGGCACCGGGGGCCGACGCCAAGGGCGCGCCGGCCGGGCCGAATCTGGGCCCGGTGGTGCGCAAGCGCCTGCGCATCCAGGGCTTCATCGTCAGCGACAGCGGCTGGCAGCGCTATGGCCAGTTCCGGTCCGAGATGCTGGATTGGATCGGAAACGGAAAGTTGCACTGGCGTGAGGATGTGGTGGAGGGTATCGAGAAGATGCCGGCCGCCTTCATCGGGCTGCTGAAGGGCGCGAATTTCGGCAAGCTCGTGGTGAAGGTGGATTGATGCGGGGATGGCTGCGGCGCCTCGGTCTGGCGCTGATGTTGGTCGCCGGGGCGGTGCCCGCCCTGGCGCAGGGCTGGGGTACGAAGCCGGAGCCGCTGCCGCCGCAGGGCGGCAGCTATGCGCCCGCGCAGCCGGCCCCCATGGCACCAGCGCCATCCGCCGGGCCCCAGCAGGGCCAGCGGCCGCAGCGCTGCGCGCCGCAACTGGCGAACGGCTGCCTCGGCATGCAGTCCTCCTGCCAGGTGGCCTGCCCCGGGACCTGGAGCAGCAACCCGGCCGCGCCCGCCTTCACGCCGACCGACCGGGCGGGCTGCATGCAGCGCTGCTTCACGCAGTACCAGCGCTGCATGACGCAGTATGGGTGCTGGTGAGCCCAGGCCCGGATTGAGCCTCACGCGCTCCGCTTCGGCTTCGGCGTCCGCGGCCGGTCGAAGCCCAGGAATTCGAAGCTCGCCTTCATATGCGGCGGCAGCGACGCCGCGACGCTGATCGTCCCGCCATCCGGGTGCGGCAGGGTGATGGCCCGCGCGTGCAGATGGAGCTGCCCCGAGAGCCCCTCGATATGGGCGCTCGCCTGCCCGTACTTGCCATCGCCCAGGATCGGGCAGCCGAGGGCGGATGCCGCATGCACGCGGAGCTGGTGGGTGCGGCCGGTATGGGGCTGCATCTCCAGCCAGGCGGCGCGCTTCTGGGCCATGTCCATGACGCGGTAATAGGTGACCGCGTGCACGCCCTGCCCGTCCTCCACCGGCGTGACCCGCTCCCCGCGCGGGCCGCCGATCTTGTCGAGCGGCAAGTCGATGCGGCCTTCCAGGATGTCCGGGCGGCCGACCGTGATCGCCCAATAGGTCTTCTCGGCATCGCGGGAGCGGAAGGCGCTGGCGAGCTTCGCTGCGGCGCGCGGATTGCGCGCCAGCAGCAGCACCCCGGTGGTGTCGCGATCCAGGCGATGCACGAGGTGCGGCCGATGCTCGGACCCGAAGCGCAGCGCGTCGAGCATGCCATCGAGGTGGCGCTTGATGCCCGGGCCGCCCTGCACCGGCAGGCCATAGGGCTTGTTGATCGCGATGACGCTGTCGTCGCGGTAGATGACGCTCTGGACCAGGTCCTTGGCGTCATGCTCGGAGACGAAGCGCTCCCCGCGCATCGCCGGCGGCGGCGCGTCTGGCAAGGGCGGAATGCGGATCTCCTGGCCGGCGGTGAGGCGGCTATTGGCCTCGGCGCGCTTGCCGTCGACGCGGATCTGCCCGGTGCGCAGCATCTTCTGCAGCGCGCCCTGGGAAAGCTGGGGGTAGTGGCGGCGGAACCAGCGATCGAGCCGGGCATCGGCGTCGCCGGGATCCACCTGGCGGGTGGTGATGGTCATGCGGGTGTGTAGGGCATTTCGCGCCGCGGCGTCAGCGCCGGCCGCGCGGGGGTGATAGGCTTCCCGCGCGAATGTCGGGGAGGAGAATGGCCATGCCCAGCAGGATCAACCCGGTGCCGGAAGGGCGGCCGGCGCTCACGGTTTCGATCGTGGTGGCGGATGCGGCGGCCGCGATCGCCTTCTATGTCGCGGCCTTCGGCGCGGCGGAGGAGTTCCGGCTGACCGAGCCCTCCGGGAAGGTCGGCCATGCCGAGTTGCGGCTCGGCGGCACGCTGCTGATGCTCTCCGACCCTTACCCGGACTATGGCGCGGTGCCGCCGGGCGAGGGCGGCAGGGCCACGCGGCTGCACCTCTATGTCGAGGATGTGGATGCGGCGATCGCCCGTGCCGTCGCGGCTGGTGCCAGGGTGGAGCGGCCGGCGACCGACCAGTTCTATGGCGACCGCAGCGGGACGATCATCGACCCGGCCGGGCATGCCTGGCACCTGGCGAGCCGGCGGGAGGATGTGAGCCCCGCCGAGATGCAGGCGCGCTGGGACAAGATGATGATGGAAGGGTGATAAACATTGCCCCTCAGACGCCGGGCGGGCGGCATCCGCCGCCCTTGGCTTCGCCGCATTAGCGGCGGGCCGCATTCGCGGCCTCGGACCGGTCAAACGACCGGTCCGTTAGGTGCGTGTCAGCGCCGCGCCAGCCAGTAGCAGAGTGCGAAGGCGGCGAGCCCCAGCGTCAGTGAGGCCGCGACATAGGTAACCGAAAGCCAGGGGGAGCGCTGCCAGAGCACCCCCGTCTCCAGCGAGAAGGCGGAGAAGGTGGTGAAGCCGCCCAGCACGCCGGTGATCAGGAAGAGCCGCAGGTCGCCCGAGAGGCCGATGCCGCCCAGCACGCCGATCGCGGCACTGCCGATGACGTTCACCGCCAGCGTCCCCCAGGGGAAGGCGAGGCCGAATTGCAGCACCGCCCAGGCGGAGACCAGGTAGCGCGCGACGGAGCCGAGGGCGCCACCGGCGGCGACCCAGAGGACGGAGGTGAGGCTCACGGGCATGTAAGCGGGGGCAGGGCGAGGGCTCCTCCGGCGCGCGGCGGCCGGGTGTAGGCTGGTGTAGGGTTTTCTATTTAGAGCGTACACGCGCGCGGACGGTCTAAATGCAAAACCCTACACCAGCCTACACCGCCGCTCCGCCACGTCATGACGTGCCGCCGCGCTTGGCTTTTTGCGCAGCCCAGTAGTCCAGGCGCTTCCTGATCTCGCGCTCGAAGCCGCGCTCATTCGGCTGGTAGAGTTCCGGCTGCCGGTCGCCGCGCAGCGCCTCCGGGAAGAATTCCTGCCCCGCATAGGCATCCGGGTAGTCATGGTCGTAGCGGTAGCCGGCGTGATAGCCGAGCTCCTTCATCAACCGCGTCGGCGCGTTGAGGATGTTCATCGGCGGCGGCACATGGCTGGTCTCCCGCGCCAGCCCGGTCGCCGCTTCGAAGGCCATGTAGGAGGCGTTGCTCTTCGGCGCCGTCGCGACGTAGCTGATCGCCTGCGCGAGAAACAGCCTTCCCTCCGGCCAGCCGATCCGCTCGAAGGCCTGCCAGGCGGTGATGACCTGCACCATCGCCTGCGGATCGGCCATGCCGACATCCTCGCTCGCGGCGCAGGCCAGCCGCCGGAAGACGGCTTCCGGCGCTTCGCCTGCCACCATCATCCGCGCCGCATAGTAGTGCGCGGCATGCGGATCGGAGCCGCGGAGCGATTTGTGGAAGGCCGAGAGCAGGTCGTAGTGGCCGTCACCGGCCTTGTCATGGCTCGGCAGGCGCCGCGTCAGGGCGCGGCCCATCGCCGCGACATCGAGCGGTTCCGGGGCATCGATGGTCTGAAGCTGCTCCACCAGGTTCAGGAGGTAGCGGCCATCGCCGCCGGCCATGCCGAGCAGCGCCGATCGCGCATCGGCATCGAGCGGCAGGGCGCGGCCGAGATGCGCCTCCGCCCGATCCAGCAAAGTGGCGAGGGCGGCTTCGTCCAGCGCATGCAGCACGAAGACCTGGGTGCGCGACAGGATGGCGCCGTTCAGCTCGAAGCTCGGGTTCTCGGTGGTCGCGCCGATCAGGGTGATGGTGCCGTCTTCGAGGTAGGGCAGGAAGGCATCCTGCTGGGCGCGGTTGAAGCGGTGGATCTCGTCGCAGAACAGCAAGGTCCCCTGCCCGGCCACACGCCGCCCGCGCGCGGCGTCGAACACCTTGCGCAGATCGGCGACCCCGCCCTGGATCGCCGAGACCGCTTCGAACTCGAGCTCCGTCTCGCGGGCCAGCAGGCGCGCGATGGTGGTCTTGCCGGTCCCCGGCGGCCCCCAGAAGATCATCGAGGTGATGGCTCGCGCCTGGACCATGCGCGTGATGGGCCCGTCGGGGCCGAGGAGGTGGTCCTGGCCGATCACCTCCGACAGGGAGGCGGGGCGCAGCCGGTCGGCGAGCGGCCGCGGCGCCTGCCCCTCGAAGAGGCCCGGTTCGGAGCGGACGCGCCGGGTCACGCGGGCAACCTGCCGGCGGACGGAGCGGGGGCGGGGCGGAGAGGCATGGCCATCGCCTGAAGAATGGGCCTTCCGGGCGATGTGATCCATGCCCGGATGGTCCCTCATCCTGCATCCATGGCATGCAGGCGATATGATTCGATTGGAATACGACGTCACGCCCGCGGATTTCGAGGCGTTCAACCTGCACATCGCCTACCAGCCGCGCCTCAGGGCCCAGCGGCGGCGGCAGGCGATCGCGATCCTGATCTTCTTTCCGATCGTGGTGATGACCATCGGCCTGTTGTTTCCGCCGCCCAAGGGCGGCCCGGACCTGATCTGGTACCTCGCCGCGCAGCTGGGCTTCGGGCTGGTGGTGGCGGTGGCGATGATCCTGTTCTCGCACCTGGCCTTTCGCCGGCGCCTGCGCGCCCAGGTGCGGACCATGCTGGGGCGGAACCCGCGCGAGAGCTTCCTCGGGAAGCAGCAACTCGAGGTCGGGCCGGAGGGCGTCACCATCGACAGCCCGCTGCTGCGCGCCACTTATCGCTGGCCGGCGGTGGTGGGGGCCGAGGAGACGGAGGCGCATCTCTTCATCATGCTGGGCGAGGTCTACGGCATCATCGTGCCGAAGCGCGGCCAGGACGCCGCGGCGCTCGCCGCGCTGCGCAGCACGGTGGCGGCGTCAGCGCGGGCGTCCGAGCAGCAGGGCGCCGGCGGATAGAAGCTGGATGACCGCCGCCGTCGCGAAGAGCAGCGGCGCACCGGCAGGGACGGCGGCTGCCTCCGCGCCGATATCCCGCAGCAGGCCGAAAGCGGCCGGGGCGAAGGCATAGCCGGCCTGGCTGATCGCGGTAACCAAAGCGACGACCCGCGGGACATCGGCGGGTGCGAACTCGCCCTGGGCGATCAGCGGCGGCAGCGAGGTGACGTTGCCGAGGCCGAGCCCGAACAACCCGCAGCCGAGCAGCACCAGCGGCACCGAGGTGCCGGCCGCGAGCAGCACGATGGATCCGCAGGCCTGCAGCGCGACGTTGGCGGCGGCGACGGAACGGCGGTCGGCGCCCGGGCGCAGCACCAGGCCGAGCAGCGTGCGGCCGCCGACCGCGAGCGCGGTGACCGCCCCCATGGTCAGGCCGGCGCCACCGGCGCCGAGCAGCGGCACCAGCAGGGAGAAGAGCTGCGCCACCAGGCCGATTTGCGCGAAGAGGCCGAGGGTCGCGGCCCCCGCCAGGGTCAGGAACCGGCGGTCCCGCCAGGGGCTGGCCAGGGGCGCTGCCGGCTTCGCAGCGATGGGCGCGGGCGCCGTCGCGCCCGCCTCCGCGCCATCGGGCAGCAGGCCCATGGCAGCCGGTTGGCGGCCCAGGTAGCGGCCGGCCAGGACCCAGAGCACGACGGCAACCGCCGCCGCGACGATCAGCGCGGCCAGCGGGAACCCCGCCCCCGCGATCAGCGCGACCCAGAGCGGGGAGAAGACCACGCCGCCGATGCTGGCGCCGTTGAACGCCATGCCGAGCGCCGCGGGGCGGCGGCGGATGAACCAGGGCGAGATCATCGCATTCAGCGCGGCGCCGCTGGTCATCGCCCAGCCGGCGCCGCTGAGCAGCGTCGCGGCGAAGAGCTGCCAGGGTTCGCGCGCGAATGCCCAGCCGAGCAGGCCGAGGGCGGTCAGCAGCCCGCCGGCGCGGGTGACCGCGACGATGCCGAAGCGGCGATGCAAAGCTGCCAGATTGGCCACCACCGCGGCGCCGAGCAAAAAATGCGTGGTGATCGCGGCCGAGACCAGCGCCACCGGCCAGCCATGGGTGCCGTGCAGGGTCTGCAGGAAGACCGGCGGCCCGTAGAAGCCGATGCCCCAGGCGAAGACCGCGATGGTGAAGGCCGCGCCGGTGACGCGCCAGCCGAAGAATCCTGCCCGGCTGGGCGTTTGCGCGATAGAGATATCCGACATGACGCTCTGGCTCCGCTGTCGCGGCGGGTTTGGCGCCATCGGGCCAGGCGATGTTGCGGCCCCGGCCGAAGCGTTCCGCCGTGCGGCAGGCGGTCACGCCCGGTTGCTATTCGTACACGGTTGATCTGCTAGACAGGCGCCGACGGAGGACCCCCGACATGACCATTGCCACCACCCGCCGCGCCCTGCTCGGCGCCGCACTCGCCGCGCCGGCCGTCGCCCGCGCCCAGGGCTTCACGCGCCCGATCCGCTTCATCGCCCCCTATTCGCCGGGCGGCGGCATCGACACCACGGCACGGCTACTGGCCGGGCCGATGGCCCAGAAGCTCGGCCAGACCATGGTGGTCGAGAACCGCGCCGGGGCCGGCGGCTCGCTCGGCGCCGCCGAGGTCGCCCGCAGCGCGCCCGATGGCTACACGGTGATGGTCGATGCGCTGGCGCATACCGTGAACCCCTTCGTGATCCGCAACCTGCCCTTCGACTACGCGACGGCCTTCACGCCGATCAGCCAGGTGGTGGTGCTGCCGCAGATCCTAGTGGTGCCGAACAGCACGCCGGCGCGCACGCTCCCGGAATTCGTCGCCTGGGCGAAGACGCGGCCGGGCACGCTCTCCTTCGGTTCCTCGGGCAATGCCACGGCGTCCCACCTCGCCTCCGCGCTGTTCCTGAACCGCGCCGGGCTCGACATCACCCATGTGCCCTATCGCGGCGGCACCGCAGCGCTGCCGGACCTGATCGCCGGCACCACCGCCTTCGTCTTCGCGACGGTCTCCTCCGGCCTGCAGCTTGTGCGGGATGGGCAAGTGCGGGCGCTCGGCGTCACCACCCTGACCCGCATCCCGCCGCTGCCGGACGTGCCGACCATCGCGGAGCAGGGCTTCCCGGGCTACGAGCTGAACGAGTGGAACGGCTTCTACGCGCCGGCCGGGCTGCCGGCGCCGCTGGTCTCGGCCTATTACGATGCGCTGAAATTCGCGCTGGCCGATGCCACGGTGAAGGCGCGGCTGGAGACGCTCGGCGCCATCCCGGTCGGCAGCGACCCCGCGAGCTTCGCGGCCTATGTCCGCGAGCAGCGGGCGCTGATGGGCCGTCTGGTGCGGGAAGCGCAGATCGAGATCTGAACGATCGACCAGGGGCGCGGCCTGGGGCAGGCCGCGCCCCCCTGATCCTGGCGTGGAAGCTGCTGCCGCTGCGTGGGGGAGCACGTCCGGCCAGGCCCGGTGACAGCGCCGACACCGCGTTCCGATAGCGGCCGCCTATCGCGCCGACAGAGACAACCTATTTCCCTTTGACCGGCCCATGCGGAATGCTGGGCGCGGGAACAGCATCGGGCGGCAAGCCCGGGCCGGAGGGAGGATCTGATGGCAAAGACCGTGACAGGCATGGCCGAGGCGCCGCTCGACGAGGCGGCGGCGCGCATCGCGATATTGGCCCGGCTCGCGCATGACCTGGTGAGCATCGACATGCCGGTGCCGGCGCCAGTCGCGATCGACGTGGCCGCGATGCTGGCCGGCATCGAGGCCATGGCACGGGAGCTGGAAGGCAGCATCCGCCGCGCCAAGCTGGAGGCGACGATGCCGCTGCCGTCCATGGCGCCGCGAAGCCGGGTGCGCCGCGCGCACGCCTGAGAGCCCGTCTGTGAATGGCGCGGCGGCGGGCTGGCGCGCAGCGCATTCCAGGCTAGGCTCCGCCGCATGCGCGCACCGACCTATGACCAGCTTCCCCGCCCCGATGACGGCACCGGGCTTCCCCTCGCCTGGGGCGCCTGGGGGCCCGACGACCAGATCGGCACCCTCAACCGCATCACCGATGCGACCGTCGCGGCCGGCGCCGCCGAGATCCGCGAAGGCCGGCGCTTCAGCCTGAACCTGCCGCTCGACGAGCCCTTCGGCGCGACACTGGCCGGCTCGCATCGCAGGCGGGCGGCGCCGACGCCGGTGCTGGTGGCCGATGACGGGCCCGACAAGATGACCCGCGACGATCGGCTCGACGGGTTCTGGCTGCAGGCGAGCAGCCAGTGGGATGGGTTGAACCACTACGCTGACCCGATCCACGGCTTCTACAACAACGCGCCGCTGTCCTCCGTCGTGCACGGCGCGGCCAGTCGCAACGGTATCGACAAGGCGCTGGCGCATGGCATCGCCGGCCGCGCGATCCTGGCCGACCTGCCGCGTTTCTTCGCGAAGCGGGGCCGCGCCTGGCAGGCGCTCGGCAGCCTGCGCGCCAGCGCCGCGGACCTCGCCGCCTGCCTCGCGGAAGGCGGCGTGACGCCGCGCACGGGCGACATCCTGCTGGTCAGGACCGGCTGGCTCGCCGCCTTTCGCGCCGCCGCGGATGCGGAGGCGCGCGACGCGCTGATCCGCGGGCGCGACTACAGCGGCGTCGACGGCAGCGCCACGACCTGGCAATGGCTCTGGGATCAGGGCATCGCCGCGATCGCCGCCGACAACCCGACCGTGGAAGCCTTCCCGATCACCCCGCTGCGGCCGAGCCTGCACTGGGGCATCGGCCGCATGGGCTTCTGCCTCGGTGAATTCTTCGACCTGGAAGCCCTCGCCGAGCACAGCGCGGAGACCGGCCGGGTCACCGCCTTCCTGGCCGCGGCGCCGCTCAACCTGCGCGGCGGCGTCGGCAGCCCGGCGAACGCGATGGCGTTCCGGTAGGGACGCGGGGAGGGCAGCGCCCTCCCCGACGAACCACCGCGATCAGGCCAGGTCGAAGCGGTCGAGGTTCATCACCTTGTTCCAGACCGCCACGAAGTCATGCACAAACTTCTCCTGCGCGTCGGAGCTTCCATAGACCTCGGCCAGCGCCCGGAGCTGGGCGTGCGAACCGAAGATGAGATCGACCCGCGTGCCGGTCCATTTGAGTTCGCCCGTCTTGCGATCGCGCCCTTCGAACACGTCCTTGGCGTCCGAGACCGCCTTCCACTCCGTGCCCATGTCGAGCAGGTTCACGAAGAAGTCGTTGGTCAGCGCCTCCGGCCGCCTGGTGAAGGCGCCATGCTTGCTCTGCCCGACATTGGTGCCGAGGACGCGCATGCCGCCCAGGAGCACCGTCATCTCGGGTGCCGTCAGCGTCAGCAATTCCGCCCGGTCGATCAGCAAGGCCTCGGCCGGACCGACGGGTGCGCCCTTGACGGTCTTGCTTTCCAGGTAGTTGCGGAAGCCGTCCGCGATCGGCTTGAGCACGGCGAAGGAGTCGATGTCGGTCTGCTCCTGCGAGGCGTCCATGCGTCCCGGGGTGAAGGGGACGGTCACGGTGAGGCCGGCATTCTTCGCCGCCTGCTCGACACCCGCGCAACCGGCCAGGACGATCAGGTCGGCGAGCGAGACCTTCTTGCCGCCGGACTGCGCGCCGTTGAACTCGCCCTGAATGGCTTCGAGCGTCTTCAGCACCTTCGCCAGTTGCTCGGGCTGGTTGACCTCCCAATCCTTCTGCGGGGCGAGGCGAAGCCGGGCTCCGTTCGCACCGCCACGCTTGTCGGAGCCGCGGAAGGTGAAGGCCGCGGCCCAGGCGGTGGACACCAACTGCGAGACGGTGAGGCCGGACGCCAGGATCCTGCCCTTGAGGGCGGCGATGTCCTTGGCGTCGATCAACGGATGGTCGACCGCGGGGATGGGGTCCTGCCAGATGAGTTCCTCGGCCGGCACTTCCGGGCCGAGATAGCGGGCGAGCGGGCCCATGTCCCGGTGCGTCAGCTTGTACCAGGCCCGGGCGAAGGCATCCGCGAACTGGTCCGGATTCTCGAGGAAGCGCCGCGAGATCTTCTCATAGGCCGGGTCCAACCGCAGCGAGAGATCCGTGGTCAGCATGGACGGCGAGCGGCGCTTCGAGGGGTCGAAGGGATCCGGGATGGTGCCGGCGCCCGCGTCCCCCTTCGGCTTCCACTGATGCGCGCCGGCCGGGCTCTTGGTCAGCTCCCATTCATAGCCGAACAGGTTCTCGAAGAAGTTGTTGCTCCACTTCGTCGGCGTGGTGGTCCAGGTGACCTCCAGGCCGCTGGTGATCGCGTCGGCGCCGATGCCCGTGCCGAAGCTGCTCTTCCAGCCAAGGCCCTGCTCCGCGATGTCGGCGCCTTCCGGCTCCAGCCCCACATGGGATGCGGGGCCGGCGCCATGGGTCTTGCCGAAGGTGTGGCCGCCCGCGATCAACGCGACGGTCTCTTCGTCGTTCATCGCCATGCGCGCGAAGGTCTCGCGAATATCCCTGGCCGCCGCGACCGGGTCCGGCTTGCCCTCCGGACCTTCGGGGTTGACGTAGATCAGGCCCATCTGCACGGCGCCGAGCGGATGCTCGAGGTCCCGCTCACCGGTGTAGCGCTTGTCGCCACCGAGCCAGGTGGTCTCCGACCCCCAATAGACGCCCTCTTCCGGCTCCCAGACGTCCTCACGCCCGCCGGCGAAGCCGAAGGTCTTGAAGCCCATGGATTCCAGGGCGACGTTGCCGGTCAGGATCATCAGATCGGCCCATGAGATCTTGCGGCCGTATTTCTGCTTGATCGGCCACAGCAGCCTGCGCGCCTTGTCGAGGCTCGCGTTGTCCGGCCAACTGTTGAGAGGCGCGAAGCGCTGCTGGCCGGCACCGGCGCCGCCACGGCCGTCGCCGATGCGGTAGGTGCCGGCACTGTGCCAGGCCATGCGGATGAACAAGGGCCCGTAATGGCCGAAATCCGCCGGCCACCAATCCTGCGAGTCCGTCATCAGCGCATGAAGATCCCGCTTCAATGCCGCCAGGTCGAGACTCTTGAATTCTTCGGCGTAGTTGAAGCCCTCGCCCATCGGATCGGACTGGGGCGAATTCTTGTGCAAGGTTTTCAGGTTCAGCTGGTTCGGCCACCAGTCCCGGTTGGACCTGACGGGGGTATGCATGACCGGGCACTTGCCCGCACTCACATCGGTATTCGTATCCATGTTTCTCTCCGATCGTGCTTTGTGATTCTTGGCGTCGTTCTGAAGGGATTGAAGCGTGATGACTTGAGGCGGAATTGCCGAAGAGTCTGAATCACGCGCTCAAACGAAGGGCTGGAGCATCATGCGTGAGCGCTTGCGCGCGCAGCACGCTCTAGCGCGCCGGCATCCGCAGTGCCGCGACCGGTGACCTCGTCGCGGTCGTGAGGTGTTCCGTCATCGGGCGTGCTCCCTGGCTGGCTTCGATGGAAGGAAGGCTAGGCGGCGCTGATCCTAGGTTCTATTTGATTGTTCCGACTGATACGATTGAGCGAAGCGATGATGACGCCGCGCCGCCGGGCGGCGCAAGTCCGGAGCGATCATGAATCTGCGCGACCTGCAGTACATTCTCGCAGTCGCGGAGCACCGGCATTTCGGCCGCGCCGCAGAGGCCTGCCACATCAGCCAGCCGACGCTCTCGACCCAGGTGAAGAAGCTCGAGGAGACGCTCGGCGTCGTGCTGTTCGAGCGCACCAAGAAGTGGGTGCAGCCGACCGAGGTGGGCCAAGCGGTCCTGGCCGAAGCCCGGCGCGCGCTGGAGGCGGCGGATGGGATGATGGCGATCGCGCAGGCGGCGCGCGACCCCTTCTCCGGCCCGCTCCGGCTCGGCGTGATCCCGACGCTCGGGCCCTATCTGATGCCGCTGGCCTTCGCGCCGCTGCGGGAGGCCTTCCCAGTCCTGACCATCGACCCCTGGGAGGACGTGACCGAAGGGCTGCTGGAGCGGCTGCGGCAGCGCCAGATCGACGCGGCGCTGATCGCGACCGAGGCGCCGGTGGGGAATTTCGCGACCATCCCGCTCTTCGTGGAGCCTTTCCTGGCGGCCTTGCCGGTGGGCCATCCGCTGGCGCGCGAGGACCGGGTGCGGGAAGAGGCGCTCGGCAATGACCTGCTGGTGCTGGCCGACGGGCACTGCATGCGCGGGCAGACCATCGCCGCCTGCGGCCGTACCGGGCCGAATGCGGAGGCGTTCCGCGCGGCGGGGCTGCAGACGCTGATCCACATGGTCGCCGCCGGCTATGGCACGACCTTGATCCCGGGCCTGGCGGCCGGTGCGGTGAAGGGGCTGGACGTCGTGCTGCGGCCGCTGGCCGGCGGGGCGCGGCGGGAGGTCGCCATCGTCGCCCGCGCCTCCTTTCCGCGCATGACGGTGCTGGAAGGGGTGGCGCGGGTGATCCGCGGGGTGGTGGCGGAGGTGCTGTGATCGGGCCAGGATCGCCCCGACCAGGAACCGGCAGGAGGAAGCCATGCCATATGCCCCGGCGGAAGGTGCGCGCCTCTATTACGAGGAGACCGGAAAGGGCCATCCGATCGTCTTCGTGCACGAATACGGATCGGATCACCGCGAATGGGAGACGCAGGTCCGCTTCTTCTCCCGCGAGTATCGCTGCATCACCTTCGCGGCGCGTGGCTATGCACCATCGGAGGTGCCGAGCGACCCCAGGCTCTACGGACAGGATTTCGCCTGCGCCGACATCGCGGCGGTGATGCGCCATCTCGGCATCCCCAGCGCGCATGTCGTCGGCCTGTCGATGGGTGCCTTCGCGGCGCTGCTCTTCGGCATCCGCCATCCGGAGATGGCGACGGCGCTGGTGGTGGCGGGCGTCGGCACCGGATCGGACCTCGCCGAGCTCGATGCCTTCCGCGCGGCGCAAGCGGCGCGCGCGGAGCAGATCCGACAGGAGGGCTGGGGTGCGCTCGCGGTCGAGCAAGGGCTGAGCCCGACGCGCATCCAGCTCCGGAAGAAGGATCCGCGCGGCTGGGAGGAGTTCGTGCAGCATCTGCGTGAGCATTCGGCCGAGGGATCAGGCCTGACCATGCGCCACTACCAGGGGGCGCGCGACCCCGTCTATGCCTGGGAGGAGAGGCTGCGGGCGATGCGGGTGCCGACGCTGCTCGCGGTCGGCGACGAGGATGCGCCCTGCATCGAGCCGAACATCTTCCTCAAGCGCACCCTGCCGAATGCCGGGCTCTGGATGCATCCGCGCACCGGGCATGCGATCAACCTGGAGGAGCCGGCCGCCTTCAACCGCGCGGTGCAGGATTTCTTCTCGACCGTCGAGCGCGGGCGCTGGAGCCTGGATGCGTAGAATTCACTCCACGGTGGCGCCGGAGATGCGCACCAGCTCCGCGACGCGCGGCATCTCGGCCGCGAAGAAGCTGGCGAATTCCTCCGGCGTGCTGCCGACCGGCTGGTAGCCGAGCTGCTCCAGCCGGTCACGCGTGGCCGCGCTGCGGAGCGCCGCCGCGACCTCCCGCGAGAGACGCTCGATCGCCGGGCGCGGCGTGGCCGCGGGGGCGAAAAGGCCGAGCCAACTGTTGAACGCGTAGCCCGGCAGGGCGTCCCCGATCGGCGCCGCGTCCGGCAGCGCCGGCGAGCGGCTCGTGCCGGTGATGCCGAGCGCCTTCACCTGGCCGTCGCGCACCTGCTGCATGGCCTCCACCACCGGCGTGAACATCAGGTCGAGGCGGCCGGAGACCAGGTCCGCCATGGCTGGCGCGCCGCCGCGATAGGCGACCTGGGTGAAGCGGATCTCCGCACGATGCTCGAACAGCGCGGCGGCGAAGTGCTGCGTGCTGCCGGCGCCGGCGGTGCCGCAATTGAGCGCGCCGGGATTGGCGCGTGCCCGGGCGATGAGCTCCGCGACATTGCCGACCGGCAGGTCCTTGCGGACCACCAGCAGCGCGGCGCTCAGCGCCACCAGGCTGACCGGGGCGAAGTCGCGCACGGGGTCGAAGGGCAGGTTGCGGTAGAGCGCGGCATTGGTCGCGTGCGAGCCCATCGAGGCGACGATCAGCGTGTGGCCGTCCGGCGCGCTGCGGGCGACGAACTCCGTCGCGATGTTGCCCGCGGCGCCGGTGCGGTTCTCCACCACCACCTGCTGGCCGAGGCCGGGGCTGATGCCCTGCGCGACGACGCGGGCCGTGGTGTCGGTGCTGCCGCCAGGCGCGAAGCCGACCACGAAGCGCACCGGGCGGTCGGGGCCCCAGACGGCCTGGGCGCGGGCGAGGCGCGGCAGCAGTGGCGTGACGGCGAGCATGGGCAGAAGCCTGCGGCGCTTCATGGCGGGTTTCCTCCGGCGTGGGGTCTGGCTTGCCCCTGCATTCCGGGGCCGACGATGGCGGATGCCAGGGAATCGGGCAATGCAGCCGCTTGACGCGCGCCTGCGCCCGGATCATCCGGGACCGAGTTGATCCGGGAGATCGCCATGAACAGCCTGTCCCGCCGCGCGCTCGGCGCGTTGGCCCTCGCCCTGCCCGCCGGCGCCTCGCGCGCCCAGGCGACCTGGCCCAACCGCTCGGTGCGGGTGATCGTGCCCTTCACAGCCGGCGGCGCCGCCGACAGCGCGGCGCGGGTCGTGACCCCGCGCATGGCGGAACGGCTCGGCCAGTCGCTGCTGGTGGAGAATCGCACCGGCGCCTCCGGCTCGCTCGGCGGCGGCGAAGTGGCGCGGGCCACGGATGGGCACACGCTGCTCTGGGATGCGTCCTCGCATATCGTGAACCCGGCGCTGCTGCGCGGGCTGCCCTTCGACTACGCGACGGCCTTCGCGCCGGTGGGGCTGGTGGTGCTGTTCCCCTCCGCGGTCGCGGTGAAGAACGACTTCCCGGCGCGCAGCCTGCAGGAATTCGTGGCGGCGGCGAAGGCGCAGCCGGGGACGCTCACCGTCGGCACCCAGGGCAATGCGACCGCCGGGCATCTCGGCCTCATCGCCTTCATGCGCCGGGCCGGCATCGATGTGGTGCATGTGCCTTATCGCGGCGGCGCCGCGGCGGCGCAGGATCTCGCGGCCGGCAATGTGGATGCGGTGTTCACGACCCTGGTCTCGGCGGGGCCGGTCGTCGATGGCGGCCGCGGCCGCTTCCTCGCGGTCGGCACCTTGGAGCGGGTGAGCAGCCGGCCGGATGTGCCGACCATCGCCGAGCAGGGCTATCCGGGCTTCGCGTCCAACGAATGGGCCGGCCTCTTCGCGCCGGCCGCGACCCCGGCGGCGCATGTGCAGGCGCTGTCGGATGCGATGGTCGCGGCGCTGTCCGAAACGCCGGTGCGGGAGCGGCTGGTGCAGATCGGCTGCATCCCGGTGGGCAGCCGCCCCGCGGAATTCGCGCGCTTCCTCGCCGAAGGGCGGGCGGAGATGGCGGCGCTGGTGCGGGAGGCGAATATCCGCGCCGACTGAGCGCAGCGCCATGGCCAGGCCTGGGGGGCACGCAGCCGGCATCCTGCTGATGCTGGCGGGCGTGCTGCTGTTCTCGCTCAACGACACGCTCGGCAAATGGCTGGTCGAGACCTTCTCGGTCGGCCAGGTGCTGGTGCTGCGAAGCCTCGCCGCGCTGCTGCTGCTGGCCCCCTTCCTGCTGCGGGACGGGCTGGTGCGGCTGCTCGAGGTGCCGCGGCCGGGGCTGCAATTGCTGCGCGTGAGTTTCGGTACCGTGGAGGTCGCGAGCTTCTACTGGGCGGTCTCGATGATGCCGCTCGCCGATGCCATGACCTATTGGATGGCCGCACCGGTCTTCGTCACGGTGATCTCGGCGCTGCTGCTGCGCGAGCGGGTCGGCGCCAAGCGCTTCGCGGCGGTGGCGCTGGGTTTTGCCGGCGTGCTGCTGGCCATGGGCCCGGGCATCCAGGGCGACCCACTGCCGGTGCTGATCGCGATTGGCGGCGCGTTGCTCTATGCGTGTTTCGTGGTCTGCACCCGGGCGCTGCGGGCGGCGCGCGACACCCAGCTCGTGGCCTTCCAGATGCTCGGCGCCCTGCTGCTCGGGCTGGTGCTGCTGCCCTTCGGCTGGACGCCGCCCGGGGTGCTGGACGTCGCATTGCTGCTCGGCCTCGGCATCGCCGCGACGCTCGCGCATGTGGCGGTGACGCGCTCGCTCAGGATCGCGCCGGCCTCCGTCGTGGTGCCGTGGCAATACAGCTTCATCCTGTGGGGCGCGCTGTTCGGCTGGCTGGTCTTCGACGACGTGCCGGGGCCGGGCGTCGCGCTGGGTGCGGCGGTGATCGTCGCGGCCGGGCTCTGGCTCTGGCGCCTGGATCGTGGAGCGGCGTGACCGGCAGGCGGCGCCGCGCGGGACCCTGCCGGCGCCGGTGGCGATGGTTGCGGCGAGCCGGCCGGAGGCCTATGCCGCAGGGCTGCTGCCGGGCGTCCCGGCGGGCTTCCTGGTGATGCAATGACGAGGCTTTGGGGTCTGGCGATCGCTCTTCTGACGCTGCCGGCAGTCGCGGAGGAGGATGCGCGTGCGCTGGCGGGCCAGCCGGTGCTGGAACTGGCGCGGCATGAGGGCGTGGCGTCGCTGGTGCACACCGCGACGGGCGGCCTGCGCGGCGAGGTCTCGCGCCGGCTGCGCGATCCCGGGCCGGGGCTGGCGGTGATGCAGAACCGCTATGTCTATGGCTGGGGCTGCGGGACGGAAGGCTGCGCCGCGGGCGGCATCTTCCTGGCGCAGGATATCGCGGAAGGACGCGTCTTCATCCTGTTGCTGCGGGATGGCCGCACCCGCCTGGCGGTGCCGCCCAACCCGAACGCCTGGCCGGCCGCGGTGGGCGAGGCGATGATGGGTTTCGACAGGCTGCGGGCGGAGCAGGTCGGCGGGCGCTGAATGCGCGAAGGGCGGGCCGCCTGCGCGACCCGCCCTTCCGATGAAACCGTTGGGAAGGAAGGCCTCAGCCTTCTTCCTGCTCCTCGGCCGCTTCCGGCTTCGGGCCGCTGTCGAGGCCCTTGGCGGCGACGTTGCGCTCGACCAGCTCGATGATCGCCATGTCGGCGGCATCGCCGTAGCGGACACCCGCCTTCAGCACGCGGGTATAGCCGCCGGCGCGGGCCTTGTAGCGCTCCGCAATCTCGGTGAAGAGCTTCGCGACCACCGCCTCGTCCATCAGCTGCGCATAGGCCTGACGGCGCGCATGCAGGCCACCGCGCTTGCCGAGGGTGATGATGCGCTCCACGTAGGGGCGCAGCTCCTTGGCCTTGGGCAGCGTCGTGGTGATCTGCTCATGCTTGAGCAGCGAGGTCGCCATGTTGCGGAACATGGCGGCCCGGTGAGAGGAGGTGACGCTGAGCTTCCGCCCGGCAATTCCGTGACGCATGGTCGTGGTTCCTGATAGGCGCCGGCTTCAGAACGGCTCTTCGATCTTCTTCGCGAGGTCCTCGATATTCTCCGGCGGCCAGCCCGTCACGGTCATGCCGAGGGTGAGGCCCATGGAGGCGAGGACTTCCTTGATCTCGTTCAGCGACTTGCGCCCGAAATTCGGGGTGCGGAGCATCTCCTGCTCGGTCTTCTGAACGAGGTCGCCGATGTAGACGATGTTGTCGTTCTTCAGGCAGTTCGCCGAACGGACGGAGAGCTCGAGCTCGTCCACCTTGCGGAGCATGTTGCGGTTGAAGGGCAGGTCGTCCCGCACCTCCTCCACCTTGCGCTCGCGCGGCTCGTCGAAGTTGATGAAGAGCTGGAGCTGGTCCTGCAGGATGCGGGCGGAGAGTGCCACCGCATCCTCGGGCGCCACGGTGCCGTCGGTCTCGACGGTCAGCACCAGCTTGTCGTAGTCGGTGCGCTGGCCGACGCGCTCCGGCTCCACCTTGTAGGCGACGCGGCGGACCGGGCTGTAGATCGCATCCACCGGGATCAGGCCGATCGGCGCGTCCTCGGGCCGGTTCTCGGCGGCGGGGACATAGCCCTTGCCGGTCGCGACCGTCAGCTCCATCGACAGCTTGGCGCCGTCGTCGAGGGTGCAGATCACCAGATCCGGGTTCGCGATCTCGATGTCGCCGGAGGTCTGGATCTGACCGGCGGTGACCTCGCCCGGGCCTTCCGCGGTCAGCGCCAGGCGCTTCACGCCCTCGCCCTGCATGCGGATCGCGAGCTGCTTGATGTTGAGGACGATGTCGGTCACGTCCTCGCGCACACCCTGGATGCTGCTGAATTCATGCAGCACGCCGTCGATGCGGATCGCCGTCACGGCCGCGCCCTGGAGGGACGACAGCAGCACCCGGCGGAGCGCATTGCCGAGCGTCATGCCGAAGCCGCGCTCCAGCGGCGCGGCGACCAGAACGGCCGTCCGCTCCGGGTCCGCGCCCTGGTCGATCGCCAGCTTTTCCGGCCGGATGAGGGAACGCCAATTCCTCTCGAGCACTGTCAATCTCTCCTATCGGCTGTGGGGGCCGGGAACGCGCGCGTTCTTGTCAGGAGCGTCCGATTCAGACCTTCGGGCCATTCGGCCCTCCGGTCATCGGACACTCAGACGCGGCGGCGCTTCCGCGGGCGGCAGCCGTTGTGCGGGATGGGCGTGACGTCCTTGATGGCGGTCACGTAGAAGCCGACCGACTGCAAGGCGCGCAGCGCCGATTCGCGGCCGTTGCCGGGGCCGTTCACCTGGATCTCAAGCGTCTCCATCCCATGCTCGCGCGCCTTGCGGCCGGCATCCTCGGCAGCGACCTGCGCGGCATAGGGGGTGGACTTGCGGCTGCCCTTGAAGCCCTGGGAGCCGGAAGACGACCAGGCGATCGCGTTGCCCTGGGCATCGGTGATCGTCACGATCGTGTTGTTGAAGGAGGCCAGCACGTGGGCGACGCCCGACGTGATGTTCTTGCGCTCCTTGCGGCGGACGGGGCCGGCGCTGCGGCCGCCGCGAGCGGGTTCGCGAGCCATTTACTTCGTCACCTTCTTCTTGCCGGCGATCGGCACGGCCTTGCCCTTGCGGGTGCGGGCATTGGTGTGGGTCCGCTGGCCGCGGACCGGCAGGCCCTTGCGGTGACGGAGGCCGCGGTAGCAGGCCATGTCCATCAGGCGCTTGATGTTCATGGCGACTTCACGCCGCAGATCACCCTCGACGCGGTATTCACGGTCGATCAGCTCACGGATGCGGAGGACTTCCTCATCCGTCAACTGGTTGACCCGGCGCGCATCCGGGATGCCGAGCGCATCGCAGATGTCCTTCGCGTTCTTCGGGCCGATGCCATAGATATAGCGAAGCGAGATCTGAACCCGCTTGTTGGTCGGGATGTTCACGCCGGCGATGCGCGCCACAGTGCCTCTCTCCGGAGCTTGCCGCTCCTGCTCGCCGGCCGTACCCCGGATGGGGCGTACCGGCGTGGTGGTGTATCCGTTAGTGCAAAGGGTATCGCGGCCGGGGGAAGCCCCCATCCGCGGGAGGGGGCCATCTAGCCCCTACCCCCCGCCTCGTCAAGTCTTCGCGGGTGCTTTCAACGTTGATTCGATCTGCGCGAAGACCTCGTCCATCTCTGCCATGCCGTCCACCGCCGACAGTTTCCCCTGTGCGGCATAGTAGGGCAGCAGCGGCGCCGTCTGGCGGTGATAGGCCTCCAGCCGCGCCGCCACCGTCTCGGCCTTGTCGTCGGCCCGGCGGGTGAATTCGGTGCTGCCGCAGACATCACAGACGCCGGCCATCTTCGGCTGCTTGAAGCGGTCGTGATAGCCGGTGCCGCATTTCGCGCAGGTGAAGCGGCCGGCAATGCGCTCGACCAGGGCGGCGTCATCGACCCGCAGCTCCACCACATGATCAAGCTGCAGGCCCTTGGCCGCCAGCATGGCGTCCAGCGCCTCGGCCTGGGGCACGGTGCGCGGGAAGCCGTCCAGGATGAAGCCCCGGGCGCAATCGGGCTGGGAGACGCGAGCAGCCAGCATGTCGGTGATCATGCTGTCGGGCACCAGGGCGCCGCGTTCCATGATCGCCTTGGCCTGCTGGCCGATGGCGCTGCCGGACTTCACCTCGGCGCGCAGCATGTCGCCGGTGCTGACCTGGGCGATGCCATGGGCCTGCTCCAGCCGCTTGGCCTGGGTGCCTTTGCCAGCCCCGGGTGGGCCGAGCAGGATCAGGTTCATCTCGGAAGGCCCCCTCAGCGCCGCGATGGCTGGCCGCGGCCGCCGAGCCGGGCCTTCTTGATCAGCCCCTCATACTGGTGGGCGAAGAGATGCGACTGCACCTGCGCCACCGTGTCCATGGTGACCGAGACGATGATCAGCAGGCTGGTGCCGCCGAAGTAGAAGGGCACGCCGTAATTGCTGATCAGCAGTTCCGGCAGCAGGCAGACGATGCAGAGGTAGATGGCGCCGACGCCGGTCAGGCGGGTCAATACCTTGTCGAAATACTCGGCGGTGTGCTGGCCGGGACGGATGCCGGGGACGAAGCCGCCATACTTCTTGAGGTTGTCCGCCGTCTCCGTCGGGTTGAAGACCACCGCTGTGTAGAAGAAGGCGAAGAAGATGATCATCGCCATGTAGAGGATCATGTAGAGCGGCTGGCCATGCGCCAGCAGCGCGGCGATCCGGGTCAGCCAGTTGTCCGGCGCATCCGCCGAGAAGGCCGTGATGGTCGCCGGCAGCAGCAGCAGCGAGGAGGCGAAGATCGGCGGGATCACGCCCGCGGTGTTCAGCTTCAGCGGCAGGTGCGTGTTCTCGCCGCCGAACATGCGGTTGCCGACCTGGCGCTTCGGGTACTGCACGGGGATGCGGCGCTGGGCGCGCTCGATGAAGATCACGAAGGCGATCACGGCGAGCGCGATCACCAGGAAGGCCATGATGAAGAAGGTCGAGAGCGCGCCGGTGCGGCCGAGTTCCAGGAGGCTCACCAGGGACGATGGCAGGTGCGCCACGATGCCGGCGAAGATGATCAGGCTGATGCCGTTGCCGATGCCGCGGGCGGTGATCTGCTCGCCGAGCCACATCAGGAACATGGTGCCGCCGACCAGCGTGATGACACTGGAGAGCCGGAAGAACATCCCGGGATCCTGGACCGCCGGCCCGAAGCTGCCGCGCATGCCCTCGAGCCCGACCGCGATGCTGTAGGCCTGGAAGATCGCGATGATGACGGTCAGGTAACGGGTGTACTGGTTGAGCTTCTTCCGCCCCTGTTCGCCTTCTTTCTTCAGCGCTTCCCAGGCGGGGATCGCGGTCGTCATCAACTGCACGATGATGCTGGCGCTGATGTAGGGCATGATGTTCAGCGCGAAGACGGTCATGCGGCCGAGCGCGCCGCCCGTGAACATGTCGAACATGCCGAGGATGCCGCCGCCGTGCTGGGCGAGGATCTCGCCCATGACAGCCGCATCCACGCCGGGGACCGGCACATAGGTGCCGATGCGGAAGACGATCAGCGCCCCCAGGGTGAACCAGAGGCGCTTCTTGAGCTCGGTGGCCTTGGACAGGACCCCGAAATTGATGCTGGAAGCGAGCTGTTCGGCGGCGGACGCCATGCGCGGGATTCCCTTATCGCAACTGCGGCGCCGGGGTTACCCACCGGCGCCGCCAGCCACGAACCTTGCAGTCACCTAGCGCCGGCAGGTGGCCGGGCGCAAGCGCGGTCACTCGGAAGCGACCGCCTCGGCCTTGGGAGCGGTAACCGTGACGCTGCCACCCGCCGCCTCGACCGCCGCCACGGCCGCCGCGGAGGCGCCGGAGACGGTGATCGTGACCTTGCGGCTGATCGCGCCCTTGGCCAGCAGGCGGATGCCGGCGAGCTTGCCGGAGCGCTTCACCAGGCCGGCCGCCTTCAGCGCCGCTTCGTCGATCGGCTGGTCGGCCGGGAGCTTCCCGGCCTCGATCGCCGCATCGAGCGTGCCGATATTGAGCGGCGCGTACTCGACGCGGAAGATGTTCACGAAGCCACGCTTCGGCAGCCGCCGGTAGATCGGGAGCTGACCGCCCTCGAACCCGTTCAGCGACACGCCGGTGCGCGCCTTCTGACCCTTCACGCCGCGGCCCGAGGTCTTGCCCTTGCCGGAGCCGATGCCGCGGCCGATGCGCTTGAACTTCGGGCGGGCGCCCGCGTTGTCGCGGATTTCATTCAGCTTCATGGGATCAGCCCTCCACCTTCACGAGGTGGGCCACCTTGCGGATCATCCCACGCACGGCCGGAGTATCCTCCAGCTCGCGCGAGCGATGCAGCTTGTTGAGACCGAGCCCGATCAGGGTTTCCTTCTGGCCCGGCTTGCGGCCGATCGGGGACCCGGTCTGGGTCACCGTGACCGTCGTCTTCTTTTCAGACATTGGTCGCCTCCGCCTCGCCCTTCTGGGCGGGCTGACCCAGGATGTCGGCCACCTTCTTGCCGCGGCGGGACGCGACCGCGCGCGGGCTGGTGCAGCGCTGCAGTGCTGCGAAAGTCGCCTTGACCATGTTGTGCGGGTTCGCGGAGCCAAGGCACTTGGCGACCACGTCGCCCATGCCCAGGCTCTCGAACACCGCGCGCATCGGGCCGCCGGCGATGATGCCGGTGCCGGCGGGTGCTGCGCGAAGGATGACGCGGCCGGCGCCGTACTCGCCGATCACGTCGTGGTGCAGGGTACGACCCTCACGCATCGGCACGCGGATCAGGCCCTTCTTGGCCCGCTCCGTCGCCTTGCGGATCGCCTCCGGCACCTCGCGCGCCTTGCCGGCGCCCCAGCCGACGCGGCCCTTCTCGTCGCCGACGACGACGAGGGCGGCGAAGCTGAAGCGGCGGCCACCCTTCACCACCTTGGCGACGCGGTTGATGGTGACGAGCTTGTCCTTCAGCTCGTCGCCATCGCTCCGCTCGGGCTGCCGGTTCTGGTCGCGATCGCGGCCGCGGCCGCGACGGCGATCACCGCCCTCGCCACCCTCGCCGCCACCGCTCCTCGGTTGATACGCCATGTGTCAGCTCCTCAGAACGACAGCCCGCCCTCGCGGGCGCCGTCCGCCAGGGCCTTGACCCGGCCATGGTAGAGATAGGGACCGCGATCGAAGACGACCTCGGTGATGCCGGCGGCGAGCGCACGCTCGGCCACCAGCTTGCCGACCGCCGTCGCCGCGTCCTTGTCGGCGCCGGTCTTCAGTCCCTCGCGCATCGCCTTCTCCATGGAGGAGGCGGCGGCCACCGTGCGCCCTTCGGCGTCCACGATGATCTGCGCATAGATGTGCTTGCCCGAGCGATAGACGGAAAGCCGCGCGCGGCCACCCGACTTCTGCTTGAGCTGGAAGCGAAGGCGCCGGCGGCGCCGCGCCTGCAATGCGAGCTTGTCGGACATTACTTCTTCTTACCCTCCTTCCGGAGGATCTGCTCGTTCTCGTACTTCACGCCCTTGCCCTTGTAGGGCTCGGGGCCGCGATAGCCACGAATCTCGGCGGCGACCTGACCGACCTGGCGCTTGTCGGCGCCTTCCACCTTGATGGAGGTCGGCTTCTCGCAGGTGATCTTGATGCCCTTCGGCACGGGATAGCGGATCTCGTGGCTGTAGCCGAGGTTCAGGACCAGGTCCGAACCCTGCACTGCCGCGCGATAGCCGGTGCCGTTGATTTCCATGGACTTCGTGAAGCCCGTGGAGACCCCGGTGAGCATCCCGTTGATCAGGCTGCGCGTGGTGCCCCAGAGGGTGCGCGCACGGCGGTCACCGCCGCGCGGCTTCACCGTGACCAGGTTGTTCTCGATGGTGACGTCCACGGCATCCGTGAGCTCAAGCTTGAGCTCGCCGTTCTTGCCCTTGGCCACCACGGTCCGGCCCTGCAGCGCCACCTGGACGCCGCTCGGCACCGTAACCGGATATTTGCCGACGCGAGACATGCTGTGCCCTCCCGTCAGAACACGCGGCAGAGGACCTCGCCGCCAACATTGGCGGCGCGGGCCTCAAGGTCGCTCATCACGCCGCGCGGCGTGGAGAGGATGGAAATGCCGAGCCCATTGTAGAACTTCGGCAGCTCCTTGATCTTGGAGTAGACGCGGCGGCCCGGCTTCGAGACGCGCGTGATCTCCTTGATGGCGGGCTCGCCCTCGGAATACTTGAGCTCGATCGCGATCACCCGGATGCCAGGACGGACGTCTTCCGTCTTCCAGGCCCGGATGAAGCCTTCGCGCTTCAGCACATCGAGGACGTTCTCACGCAGCTTCGACGCGGGGGCGACGCAACGGCTCTGCCGTGCGCGCTGCGCGTTGCGGATGCGGGTGAGCAGGTCGCCCAGCGGATCGGTCATCGCCATGGCGCGCTTCCCTTACCAGCTCGCCTTCACCACACCGGGGATTTGGCCCTTGGAGGCCAATTCCCGCAGCTGGTTCCGGCAAAGCTTGAACTTCTGGTAGTTGCCGCGCGGACGCCCCGTGATCTCGCAGCGGAGCCGCACGCGACTGGCGGCGCCGTTGCGCGGGAGCTGCGCGAGCTTCAGCGTCGCCTCGAACCGGTCCTCCACAGGGAGTTCCTTGTCCATGACGACAGCCTTCAGCGCGGCGCGCTTGGCAGTGTGCAGCTTCGAGAGGCGCTCGCGGCGCTTGTTCTTCTCGATCGCCGAGGTCTTGGCCATACGCTCAGGTCCTCCGGAACCTGCGTGGCGGCGCCACGCGGTTTTCCAAGATCAATTCTGGAAAGGAAGCTGGAACGCCTTCAACAGCGCCTTCGCTTCCTTGTCGGTCTTCGCCGTCGTGACGAAGACGATGTCCATACCACGCACCGTGTCCACCTTGTCGTAATTGATTTCGGGGAACACGATCTGCTCCTTCAGGCCGAGGGCATAATTGCCCCGCCCGTCGAAGCCGCGATTGCCGGGGATGCCACGGAAGTCGCGCACGCGCGGCAGCGCGATGGTGACGAGCCGGTCGAGGAACTCGTACATCCGCGACTTGCGCAGCGTCACCTTCGTGCCGATCGCCTGACCCTCGCGGATCTTGAAGCCGGCGATCGCCTTCTTGGCCCGCGTCTTCACCGGCCGCTGGCCGGCGATCGCGGTGAGGTCGCCGACCGCAGCCTCGAGCTTCTTCTGGTCGGCGGCAGCTTCGCCGACGCCCATGTTGATGACGATCTTCTCGAGCTTCGGCACTTCCATCGGATTCTTGTAGCCGAACTCCTCGACGAGCGCCTTGCGGATCGTCTCGTCGTACTGCTTCCGCAGCCGCGGCAGTTCCTTCACGTCGCTCATGCGTCGAGCACCTCGCCGGAGGACTTCGCCACCCGGACCTTCTTGCCGTCCTCGAGCACGCGGAAACCAACCCGCGTCGGCTTGTCGGACTTCGGATCGATCAGCGCCAGGTTGGACAGGTGGATCGAGGCCTCCTGCTCCACGATGCCGCCAGGCTGGCCCATGCCGCGCGGCTTGGTGTGCCGCTTGACCATGTTCCGGCCCTGCACCAGCGCACGGCTCTCCTCGGGCATCACGCGCAGCACTTCGCCGCGCTTGCCCTTGTCCTTGCCGGTGATCACCTGGACGGTGTCACCCTTCCGGATCTTCGCGGCCATGATTACAGGACCTCCGGCGCGAGGCTGATGATCTTCATGTACTTCTTCGCGCGCAGCTCGCGCACGACGGGCCCGAAGATGCGCGTGCCGATCGGCTCGCCCTGCTTGTTGATCAGCACGGCGGCGTTGTTGTCGAAGCGGATCGCGGTGCCGTCGATGCGCCGCACGGGATAGGCCGTGCGGACGATCACGGCGCGATGCACCTCGCCCTTCTTCACCTTGGCGCGCGGAATCGCTTCCTTCACGGAAACGACGATGATGTCGCCGACGCCGGCCGTCTTCCGCTTCGAGCCGCCCAGCACCTTGATGCACTGGACACGGCGCGCGCCGGAATTGTCGGCGACGTCGAGATTGGCTTCAACGCCGATCATCGCTCGCGCTCCTTACGCTTCGGCGGAGGCCGAAGCGGCCTCCTCGGCGAGGAAGCCCGGGACCGCCACGGCATCGCCATTGCGCTGCACGACCACCCAGGTCTTGCGCTTGGAGATCGGGCGGCACTCCTCGATCTGCACCACGTCGCCTTCCTTGCACAGGTTGGCGTCGTCATGCGCGGCGTAGTTCTTCGAGCGCCGGATGAACTTCTTATAGAGCGGGTGCATGACGCGACGCTCGACAAGAACCGTGATGGTCTTGTCCATCTTGTCGCTGGTCACCCGCCCGGTGAGGACGCGCTTCGGCATGGCCGTCGGTCTCCTCGTCAGGCGTTGGCGGCGGCAGCGCGGGTGCGCTCCGCCAGGATGGTCTTCACACGCGCGATGTCGCGCCGCACCAGCTTGATGCGGCTCACCGCCTCGAGCTGCCCGGTGGCCCGCTGGAAGCGCAGGTTGAACTGCTCCTTCCTGAGGTCGAGCAGCATCCCCTGCAGCTCGTCTGGGCTCTTCGCCCGAACGTCAGCGATCTTCGTCATGGCCTCAGGCCTCCGCGCCCAGACGCACGATGAACTTGGTCTTGATCGGCAGCTTCGCAGCACCGAGCGAGAGAGCCTCGCGCGCGGTGTCCTGCGGGACGCCGTCGATCTCGAACATGATGCGGCCGGGCTTCACCCGGGCCACCCAGTATTCCGGCGCGCCCTTGCCGGAACCCATGCGGACTTCGGCAGGCTTGGTCGAGACCGGCACATCCGGGAAGATGCGGATCCAGACGCGGCCGGCGCGCTTCATGGCACGCGTGATCGCGCGGCGAGCCGCCTCGATCTGGCGTGCGGTGACGCGCTCCGGCTCCAGCGCCTTCAGGCCATAGGCGCCGAAGGTCAGCGAGAAGCCGCCCTTGGCGACACCCTTGATGCGGCCCTTGTGGGCCTTCCGATAAGTCGTGCGCTTCGGCTGAAGCATCTCAATTCATCCTTCAGCGCTGCGGCGCCTGATCGGCGGCGCGCTTGTCCTGCGCCATCGGGTCATGGGCCATGATCTCACCCTTGAAGACCCAAACCTTCACACCACAGGTGCCATAGGTGGTCTTCGCGGTTGCGGTGCCGTAGTCGATATCGGCGCGGAGCGTGTGCAGCGGCACCCGGCCCTCGCGATACCATTCGGCGCGCGCGATCTCGGCGCCGCCGAGGCGGCCCGAGCAGTTGATCCGGATGCCGAGAGCACCAAGGCGCATCGCGCTCTGCACCGCGCGCTTCATGGCACGGCGGAAGGCGATGCGGCGCTCGAGCTGCTGGGCGATGTTCTCGGCCACCAGCGTCGCATCGATCTCGGGCTTGCGGATCTCGACGATGTTCAGCGCCACTTCGGCGCCGGCCAGCTTCATGAGATCCTTGCGCAGCACCTCGATGTCGGCGCCCTTCTTGCCGATCACGACGCCCGGGCGGGCAGCATGGATCGTCACGCGCGGCTTCTTCGCCGGGCGCTCGATCACGATGCGGCTGACGCCGGCGCCCTTCAGGCGCTCACGCAGCTTCTCGCGCAGCCGCAGATCCTCATGCAGCATCTTGGCGTAGTCGCGATCGGCGAACCAGCGGCTGTCCCAGGTGCGGTTGATGCCGAGGCGGAAGCCGATCGGATTGATCTTCTGACCCATGTTACGCGGCCTCCTGCTGTGTCGCCGCGACCTGCTGCTCGGCCACCACGATCTTGAGATGGCTGAACCACTTCTCGATACGGGAGGCGCGGCCGCGACCGCGCGCCGCGAAACGCTTCATGACGACCGCACGACCGACCTCGGCCCTCTGCACGACCAGGCGGTCGACATCGAGCTGGTGATTGTTCTCGGCATTGGCGATCGCGCTCTCGAGCGTCTTCTTCACCGTCTGCGCGATGCGGCGCTTGGAGAAGGTGAGCTCGGCCACCGCCTGGCTCGCCGCCTTGCCGCGGATCAGGCCCGCGACCAGGTCGAGCTTCCGCGGGCTGACCCGGATGTTCCAGGTCACCGCCTGCGCCTCGGTGTCCGCGAGACCGCGGGGATGCTTCGGCTTGCTCATCGGATCAGCCCCGCTTCGCCTTCTTGTCGGCCGCATGGCTGGTGAAGGTGCGGGTCGGCGAGAACTCGCCGAACTTGTGCCCCACCATGTTCTCCGAGACCTGCACCGGGATGAACTTCTTCCCGTTGTAGACCCCGAAGGTCAGCCCCACGAACTGCGGCAGGATCGTGCTCCGGCGCGACCAGATCTTGATGATCTCGTTGCGCGTGGAAGCGCGGGCCGCCTCCGCCTTGTTCAGCAGGTAGCCGTCGACGAACGGCCCCTTCCAGACGCTGCGCGACATCGCGATCAGCCCTTCGTCGCGTTGCGGCGGCGGACGATGAGCCCGTCGGTCCGCTTGTTGTTGCGGGTCTTGTAGCCCTTGGTCGGCTTGCCCCACGGGGTGACCGGGTGCCGGCCGCCAGAGGTGCGGCCTTCACCACCGCCATGCGGGTGGTCGACCGGGTTCATCACGACGCCGCGGTTATGCGGCTTGCGGCCCAGCCACCGGCTGCGGCCGGCCTTGCCGATCTGCTGGTTGCTGTTGTCCGGGTTGGACACCGCGCCGATCGTCGCCATGCATTCCGCACGCACCACGCGGAGCTCGCCGGAGCTGAGCTTGATCTGCGCGTAGCCGGCATCCTTGCCGACGAGCTGGGCGAAGGTGCCGGCCGAGCGGGTGATCTTGCCGCCGGCACCGGGCTTCAGCTCGATGTTGTGCACGATCGTGCCGACCGGGATCGCCGAGAGCGGCATGGCATTGCCCGGCTTGATGTCCGCCTTCTCGCCGGAGACGACCATGTCGCCGACCTTCAGGCGCTGCGGCGCGAGGATATAGGCGAGCTCGCCATCCTCGTACTTCACCAGCGCGATGAAGGCGGTGCGGTTCGGGTCGTACTCCAGGCGCTCCACGGCACCGGGCACACCGAACTTGCGGCGCTTGAAGTCCACCAGGCGGTAGGACTGCTTGTGCCCGCCGCCGCGGAAGCGGCTGGTGATGCGGCCGTGGTTGTTGCGCCCGCCGGAGTGGCTCTTGCCTTCCGTCAGACCCTTGACCGGCTTGCCCTTCCAGAGCTCGGAACGATCGATGAGGATCGTGCCGCGCAGGCTGGGCGTGACCGGGTTGAAATGCTTGAGCGCCATGGCGTTACGCAAGCCCCGTGGTCAGGTCGATGCTCTGGCCTTCGGCCAGGCGCACCATCGCCTTCTTGCTGTCGGACCGGCGGCCGGGACGGCCGCGGAACCGCTTCGTCTTGCCCTTGGTGACGATGGTGTTCACCGCCAGCACGGAGACGCCGAACAGACCCTCGACCGCGGCCTTGATCTCGGGCTTCGTCGCCTCGAGCGGCACGCGGAAGGTGATCTGACCCTTCTCCGTCAGCAGCGTCGCCTTCTCGGTCACCACCGGCGCGAGGATGGTCTGATACATCTTCTCGCGCGAGATGACGGGCTTCGCCTTTTTCTGGGCCTCGCTCATGCCAGCCGCTCCTTCAGCGCCTCGACGCCGGCGCGCGTCACCGCGAGCACGTCGTGGTTGAGGATGTCGTAGACATTGGCGCCGATGGTCGGCAGCACCTGCACCTTCGGCAGGTTACGGATCACGCGGAGGAAATTCGCATCCGCCGCCGCATCCACCACCAGCGCGCTGGTCCAGCCGAGCGCCTTGACCTTCGCCGCCACCGCGCCGGTCTTGGCGTCATCGCCGACCGCTGCGGTGTCGAGCACCACGAGCTTGCCCTCGGCCGCCTTCATCGACAGCGCCGAGATGAGCCCGAGGCGGCGCACCTTCTTGTTCAGTGAATAGCCATGGTCGCGCACGACCGGGCCGTGCACCACGCCACCCTTGCGGAACTGCGGTGCACGCAGCGAGCCCTGGCGCGCATTGCCGGTGCCCTTCTGGCGATAGGGCTTCTTCGTGGTGCCCGAGACCTCGCTGAGGCCCTTGGCCTTGTGCGTGCCGGCACGACGCTTCGCGAGCTGCCAGTGCACGACGCGTGCCATGATATCGCTGCGCGGCGCGGCGCCGAACAGCGCCTCCGGTAGCTCGATCTCGCCCGCCGGAGCGTTGTCGAGAGTGATGACGGTGACCTGCATCTTCTTCGTCCTCAGGCCGCGACCGTCGGGAACGGCGCATCGGCGTGACGCGCGCGCTTCACCGCATCACGAACCAGCACATAGGTGCCGACCGAGCCGGGCACCGCGCCCTTCACGAACAGCAGCCCCTTCTCCGCGTCCACGGCGGCCACTTCCAGGTTCTGGGTGGTCACGCGCTCGACGCCGAGATGGCCGGCCATCTTCTTGTTCTTGAAGGTCTTGCCCGGATCCTGGCGGTTGCCGGTCGAACCATGTGAACGGTGGCTGACGGAAACACCGTGCGTCGCTTCGAGACCGGCGAAGTTCCAGCGCTTCATCGCGCCGGCGAAGCCCTTGCCCTTGGTGGTGCCGGTGACATCGATCTTCTGGCCCTTCACGAAATGCGCGGGGCTCAGGACCGTGCCGGCGGCGACCACCGCATCGTCGGCGACGCGGAATTCCACCACACGCTGCGGCGCCTCGACGCCGGCCTTCGCGAAGTGGCCCTTGTTGGCCTTCGAGACATTCTTCGGCTTGGCGCTGCCGATGCCGAGCTGGAGCGCGACGTAGCCGTCGGTCTCCTGGGTGCGCTGGGACACCACGCGGACATTGTCCACATGCAGCAAGGTGACGGGAACGGTCGAGCCGTCCTCGTTGAAGATACGGCTCATACCGAGCTTCTTGGCGATCAGGCCGGTGCGGCCATTCTTCGCGGCCATGGTGTGTACTCCCCCGGCCTTAGATCTTGATCTCGACGTCCACGCCCGCGGCGAGGTCGAGCTTCATCAGCGCGTCCACGGTCTGCGGGGTGGGGTCGACGATATCGAGAAGGCGGCGATGCGTGCGGATCTCGAACTGCTCGCGCGACTTCTTGTCGACGTGCGGCGAACGGTTAACCGTGAAGCGCTCGATTTCGGTCGGCAGCGGGATCGGGCCGCGCACGCGCGCACCCGTCCGCTTTGCCGTGTTCACGATCTCCCGCGTGCTGGTGTCCAGCACGCGGTGATCGAACGCCTTCAGGCGGATGCGGATGTTCTGGCTGTCCATCGAAGGCTGCCCGATCTTTCCTGATACCGCGCTTACGCGACGATCTTCGCGACGACACCGGCGCCGACGGTCCGTCCGCCTTCGCGGATGGCGAAGCGCAGGCCTTCGTCCATCGCGATCGGCGCGATCAGCTCCACGTCCATCGCGACGTTGTCGCCCGGCATCACCATCTCGACGCCTTCCGGCAGCGTCACCACGCCCGTCACGTCCGTCGTCCGGAAGTAGAACTGCGGACGGTAGTTCGTGAAGAACGGCGTGTGGCGGCCGCCCTCCTCCTTCGTCAGAACATACGCCTCGGCCTTGAACTTCGTGTGCGGCGTGATCGAGCCCGGCGCCGCAAGCACCTGACCGCGCTCCACATCCTCGCGCTTCGTGCCGCGCAGCAGCGCACCGATGTTGTCGCCCGCCTGCCCAGAATCCAGCAGCTTGCGGAACATCTCCACGCCCGTCACCGTCGTCTTCACCGTCGCCTTCAGGCCGACGATCTCGACTTCCTCGCCCACCTTCACCACGCCGCGCTCAACACGACCCGTCACCACCGTGCCGCGCCCCGAGATCGAGAACACGTCTTCCACCGGCA
>NZ_JAAGBB010000025.1 GCF_018129085.1 Plastoroseomonas hellenica | reverse complement strand
CTGGCGGGGTTGGGCGGCTCCCCCGGCGCGGCCGCGGCGATGCGCGCGGCGCCGAGCCGCGGCACGGAGGCCAGCAGCGCGCGCGAATAGGGGTGCCGCGGCGCGCCCAGCACCTGCGACGCCGGCCCTTCCTCCAGGATGCGGCCGAGATACATCACCGCGACGCGGTCGCAGACCTGGCGCACCACCGCCAGGTTGTGGCTGATGAAGAGATAGGCCAGGCCCCGCCGCGCCCGCAGCGCCGCCAGGAATTCCAGCGTCTGCGCCTGCACCGAGACATCGAGGGCGGAGGTCGGCTCGTCCAGCACCAGCAGCTCCGGCTCGGTCGCGAGCGCCCGGGCGATGCAGACGCGCTGCTTCTGTCCGCCGGAGAGCTCATGCGGGTAGCGGTGCAGGAATTCGCCGGGCAGCCCGACCTCGGCCAGCAGCGCCGCCACCCGGTCCCGCAGCTCGGCACCCTTGGCCATGCGCTGGATGATCAGCGGTTCCGCGACCGAAGCCGCGACCGTCAGCCTGGGGTCGAGCGCCGCGGAGGGGTTCTGGTGGATCAACTGCATGCGCCGGCGCAGCGGCCGCAGCCGCCCCTCCGGCATATGCGTGATATCGGCGCCGCCGAAGCGGATGCGTCCGGCGCTGACTGGCGTCAGCCGCAGCAGCAGCCGCGCCAGGGTGGACTTTCCGCAGCCGCTTTCGCCAACCAGCCCCAGCGCGCCGCCGGCGGCGAGCGTCAGGTCGACGCCCGCCACCGCCGTGACGCTGATCGCCTGGCGCCAGCCGCCGCGCTTCACGCGCCAAGTCTTGGTCAGGCCCTCGGCTTCGAGCAACACGCTCATGGCGCGGCGTGGTGGCAGGCGACGCGATGCGCCGGCGCCAGCTCCCGCAGCAGCGGCTTTGTCGCGGCGCATTCGGCCGTGGCGCGCGGGCAGCGCGGATGGAAGCGGCAACCCCCGGGCGGGCGCAGCAGGTTCGGGATGCTGCCGGGAATGCCGCTCGGCCGATGCTCGGGACGGTCCAGATCCGGCACCGCCGCCAGCAAGCCCTGTGCGTAAGGGTGCAGCGGGCGCGCCAGCAGCTCGGCGGTCGGCGCTTCCTCCACGACGGTCCCCGCATACATCACCGCGACGCGGGCGCAGCTTTGCGCGATGACGCCGAGGTCATGGCTGATCAGGATCAGGGTCAGCCCGCGGTCGGCGACCAGGCGGGAGATCAGCGCCAGCACCTGCGCCTGCACGGTGACGTCGAGTGCGGTGGTCGGCTCATCCGCGACCAGCAGCCTGGGCTCGCCGGCCAGCGCCATGGCGATCAGCACGCGCTGGCGCATGCCGCCCGAAAGCTGGTGCGGATGGCTGTCCAGCAGCCGCTCCGGCTCCGCGAGCCCGACCGCGGCCAGCAGCTCCGCCGCCAGCGCGCGCGCCGCGCGGCGCGGCCGCACGACGCCGCCGGCGGCGCTGTCCTGGCCCCGGATGACGTCGACCAACTGGGTGCCGATGGCGAGCAGCGGGTTCAGGTAGCTCGCGGGGTCCTGGAAGATCATGGCGATGCGCCGCCCGCGCAGCCGGCGCATCCCCGCTTCCGGCAGGCGCAGCAGGTCCTGCCCCTCGAAGAGGATCCTCCCGGAGACCACGCGTGCCGGCGGCACCGGGTTGAGCTGCAGCAGGCTCCGCGCCAGCACCGACTTGCCGCAGCCGGTCTCGCCGACGATGCCGAGCGTGTCGCCGGCCTCGACCGCCAGGTCGATGCCATCGAGCACCGCGGCCGTGCCGTCGAAGCCGTCGAAGGCGAGGCGGTAGTCGCTGATCTCCAGAAGACTCATCCGCGGTTGCTCCGCGGGTCCAGGATGTCGCGCAGCCCGTCGCCCAGCAGGTTGAAGCCGAGCACGCTCGCATAGATGAAGGCGCCCGGGCAGATCGCGTACCACCACCAATCCGGCAGGTAGCCGCGCGCGATCGAGATCATGGCACCCCATTCCGGCGTCGGCGGCTTGGCGCCCAAGCCGAGGAAGCCGAGGGATGCGACGGCCAGGATCGCCTGGCCGATATCCATGCTCATCTTGACGATCAGCGGCGAGATGCTGTTCGGCAGCACATGTCGCCAGAGGATGCGCAGGCGCCCGGCGCCGGCGACGCGCGCCGCTTCGATGAAGGGTTCCTCCCGGATCGACAGCGCCTTCGATTCCGCGAGCCGCACATAGCCCGGCCACCAGACCAGCACGAGCGCCAGCATGGCATTCGCGATCCCCGGCCCGAGTGCCGCCACCAACGCGATCGCCAGCACCAGGCCGGGGACGGAGAGGAACAGGTCCGTCACCCGCATGATGGCTTCGCGCAGCCGTCCGCCCGCGGTGCCCGCGAGAATGCCGAGCGGCACGCCGATCGCCGCGGCGGCGAGCGTGATGCCGAGGCCCACCAGCAGCGACAGCCGCGCACCGATGATGACGCGGGTCAGGATGTCGTTCCCGACCTCATCGGTGCCGAACCAATGCGCCGCACTCGGCGGCTGCAGCTTGCCCGCGAGGTTGGTGGCGCCGGCGACGTCATCCGGATAGGGCACGATCCAGGGCCCGAGCAGCGCCAGCGCCACGATCAGGGTCACCAGCGTGAGCCCGAGCATGGAGGCGAAGCTGCGGCGGAACAGAAAGCCAGCGAGGCGGAGGCTGCGCGACGCCATTCTCATGCATCCCGCAGCCGAGGGTCGAGCGTGCCGTAGAGCAGGTCGACCACCAGGTTCGCGATCATGAAGTTGAGGCCGACGATCAGGGTCACGCCCATCACCGGCTTGAAATCGCCGGATATGGCTGACGAGACGGCGTAGAGCCCGATGCCCGGCCAGTCGAAGACGGTCTCGACCAGCACCGTGCTGCTCATCATCCAGCCCCAGCGCAGACCGATGATCGCGAGCGTCGGCAGCATGGCGTTCTTCAGCGCATGCACCGCGATCAGGCGCCGCCGCAGCACGCCGTTGGCACGCGCGGCGGTGATGTAGTCGGCGCGCAGCGCCTCCACCATCTCGCTGCGGTTCACCCGCAGGATGGAAGCGAGGCAGGGCAGCGAGAGGACGATCGCCGGCAGGATGATGTAGGACAGCGCTTCCGTGAACAGCGCGCCATTGCCGCGCAGCAGGCTGTCCACCAGCAGCAGGCCGGTGATCGGCGCCGCCGGCTCGGTGAAGACCGAGAGGCGCCCGCTGGTCGGCAGCCAGCCGAGCGCGGTCGCAAATCCCAGTTGCAGCAGCAGCCCGAACCAGAAGGGCGGCAGCGCGATGCCGGAGACGGCGAGGATCCGCGTCGCATGGTCGATCCAGCGATCCTTGAACACCGCCGAGAGCATGCCGAGCGGCACGCCTGCCAGCACGCCGAGCGCCATGGCCAGCAGGCAGAGCTCCAAGGTCGCTGGGAAGTACCGCGCGAGGTCCTGCCCGACCGGCCGCCCATTCGCGACGGATCGCCCGAAATCGCCGCGCGTGAGGTCAGTGACGTAGCGCAGGAACTGCTCGTGCAGCGGCCGGTCGAGCCCGTATTCCCGCCGCGCCTGCTCGATCTGGGATCGCCCGGCATCCGGCCCCGCCGCCAGCGCCGCGGGATCGGACGGCGCGACATTGGCGATGATGAAGGTCAGGCAGATCAGCCCGAACAGCATCAGCGCCGCGAGGCCAGCACGGCGCAGCAGGTACGTGATCATGGCGCGGCGCTCTGGCGGTGCTTTTCCGCCCCTGTCGCGCCGGCTTCCTCGCCGATGCAACCAGCATCGGCTGCGTCAGCCGACACGCCAGGGACGAAAAATCCCTCGCCAGCCCTCCGCGCCATTCTCAAGCGGCCCTCACCCCTGGATCCAGAGCGGGTAGAGATCGACTTCGCCGGTGAAGCGGATCGGGCTGAACTCGAAATCCTTCACGTAGTCGCGCCGCGCCCAGGTGCGGTTGGCGATCATGCCGAAGAGCTCCGGCTGGTCGGCGACGATGCGGCGCTGCACCTCGGCATAGATGGCCATGCGCCTGGTCTGGTCCACCATGCCGCGCGCCTCCGCGATCATCGCCCAGACCTCCGGGTTCTCGTAGTGGGACATGCCGTAATAGAGGCCCCAGGAATCGCGGTGGTACTGGTAGGCGACGGTATCGGGGTCGGTGCCGACCGGCGTGACATAGACCGATGTCATGTTGGGCGCCGTGTCGGGCTTCGATCCGCGCGCCACCATGGTGGTCCAGGGCTGGCCCACGATGTTCACCCGGATGTTCAGCGCGCGCAGGCTGTCGAGCAGCGCGAGGCCGATGCGCCGCGCATCCTCCAGCCCCTGCACATGCACGTATTCCAGCTCGATATCGCCGTTCGGCACCCGGCTCCGCGCCAGGAAGACGCGCGCCTTCTCCAGGTCCTTTCGCGGCATGTCGGGCACGCTGACATGGCCGGCCATGCCGGTCGGGAAGGGGCTGTCCATCAGCCGCGCCCCGCCATTGTGGATGGTGATCAGCGACTCGTAGTCGAAGGCATGGGCGATCGCCTTGCGCAGGTTGATGTCGGCGGTCGGGCCCTGCTGGCAGTTGAACTTGATGCCGAAGGTGGTGAAGCCGGCATGGTTCTCGATGGCGACGCCCGGCAGCCGCGCCATCTGCTCGAGGTCGTCCGGGCTGAAATTGGTGCCGAAATCGATCTCGCGCCGCTGCAGCGCGGCGCGCCGCGGCGCCGCTTCCCGCAGCAGCCTGTAGATGACGCCGGAGAGGCGGTTGGCCTCCCCCATCGGCCAGCCCTTCCAGTAGTCGGGCACCGTGTCGAGGTGGATCAGCGTATTGCCGTCGAAGCGCCGCAGCTTGAAGGGGCCGGACCCCGCCGCATTCTCGGTCAGCCAGCGGCGGCCATTGTCGCCATCGACCGTGTTCGCCGCGACCTGCTTCGGGTTCACGATGTACCACCAGGGCACATAGCTGATGAACGGCGCGAAGGGCCGGTCGAGCGTGAAGCGCACGGTGCGCGGATCCACCGCCACGATGTTCTCGGGCTTCAGGAAATCCTTGAGCATCCAGGCGATGCCGGCATTCAGCTTGAGGCCGCGCTCGAAGGAGAAGCGCACCGCCTCCGCGTCCAGCGGGTCGCCATTGTGGAACTTGGCGTTGCCGACGAGGTGGAAGGTATAGGTCAGCCCATCGGCCGATTCCTCATAGCGCTCCGCGAGCCAGGGGATGATGCGCGGGGGAGCGCCGACATATTTCAGCAGCCCGTCATAGACGGATTGCTGGATCATGCGCGTCGACCAGTCGTAGCGCACATGCGGGTCGAGCACCGGCACCCCCTGGTTGCCGGCGAAGACCAGCACCTTGCGGTTGCCGTCACGCTCGAAGCTCCAGCCCGAAGCGGGAAGGGCGGCGAGGGCGCCGGCGCCGAGCAACACGGCACGGCGAGAAGTATGCGACATGGTCAGCTCCCGGTCGTGGTGGCAGGCTCGGCGAGGCCGGCGCGGCGGCGCGCGGTGGCGGCGGGATCGATCCGGCCGTCGGGGCCGAGCACGCAGCCATAGTCGCGCACCGCGGCATCGGCGGTGATGTAGCCATCCTCCATATCGGCGGCGATCGCTTCCAGCGCCCGCGCATGCGGCGGGCCGAAGCCGGATCCGCCGGCGATCTGCGCCTCGATCTCGATCGCGGGCTCGGTCATCGCCACGACCTCGCCGGTGGTGACGTCATGCACCTCCGCGCCGGGGCGCCGCACCAGCCCATGCGCATTGCCGCCGGCGCGGCCGCCGAACAGCCCGTCCACCGTCAGCCCATAGCCTTCGGGGAAGAGGCCCACGGTGATGACGTCGCTGCCGGGCGCGAGCCGCCTGGCCCGCATCCGCTGCCCGAGCCCGCCGCGCTTCGTGCCGGGGCCGCCGGTATCGGCGACCAGCGTCTTCTCCAGGATCACCACCGGCATGCGGCTCTCCAGCAGCTCGACCGGGGTGTTCGCGGCCGAGGTCGGGAACAGCAAGCCGGACTTGCCGTCCTGCCGCTGCGAAGCGCCCTGGCCGCCGCCCATGAAGAAATGGTCGGCGGCGACGCGGCCCTGGATGTTGCGGCCATAGAAGGTGAAGGATTTCGGCATGCCGGTGAAGGCCTGCACCTTGTCTGGGATCGCCGTCGCGAGCGCCCGGTAGAGGTTGGGCCCGATCCACCAGGAGATGCGGGTGCGGTGCGCGACCGCGGCCGGCGGGTCGCAGTTCAGCGCGGTATGCGGCGGCGCGGTGATCTCGAGCGGCGCGTAGCAGCCGGCATTGCCGCGCACATTCGGCGTCAGCATGCATTTCAGGGGGTAGCTGGAATGCCCCATGGTCACGTTCATGGTGCAGTTCACGCCGCCGCGCGGCTCCTCATCCGGCACATCGACATGCTCGACATGGATGCCGTCGCCCTCTTTGTGCACGCGGACGGTGAAGCGCCGAACCTCGCGGTGTGGCCGGCTTTCGAGGGAGCTCTCATAGACGCCGTCCGGCACCGCGGCGATCGCGGCCCGCGTCGCCGCCTCGCTGCGCCCCTGCACCACAGCGGCGAGTGCGGCCAGGTCCGCCAGGCCGTATTCCGTCATGAAGGCATCCAGCCGCTGCGCGCCGAGCGCATTGGCGGTGACCATGGATTCGACGTCGCCCAGCACCTGGTCGGGGTTGCGGACATTGGCGTGCAGCATGCGCAGCAGCGACTTGTCGGGGACCCCCGCCGCATAGAGCTTCATCGGCGGGATCAGCATGCCTTCGTCGAAGAGCTCGGTCGCCGCGTTCGGGTCCTTGACGCCGCCGATGTCGCTGACATGGCCGACAGTGCCCAGCAGCGCGACCAGCCGCCCGTCACGGAACACCGGCGTCACCAGCGCGATGTCGAACAGGTGCCCGGCGCAGAGCCAGGGGTCGTTGGTCACCAGCACGTCGCCGGGCTTCAGCGTCTCCGGCGGGAAGAATTCCAGCAACGCCTTCACGCAGCGGGTGAGCGTCAGATTGAACAGCGGCATGGCGCGCGGGCTATGCGCCAGCGGATTGCCCTGCGGGTCCAGGATCTCATTCGCGAAGTCCTGGCTTTCGGAGATGATCAGCGAATAGGCGGTGCGGCAGACGGTCTGCCACATCTCCTCGACGATCGAGATCAGCCGCGACCACATGATCTCGAGCCCGATCGGATCGGCCTCGATCCTCGCCTTCGCTTCCTCCAGCGACATCCCCGGCGCGACGAGGGTGTCGGCGGCGCGCGCAGCGCCGACGGTGATGCGGAGGTTGCGCGCGGCATCGACCGCCAGGCTGTCGGTCGGGCCGATGATGGTCGTCGCTTCCCGCTCCTCGACGATGGCGGGGCCGGTGACTTCCGCACCGGGCGCCAGCGCATAGCGATCATAGACGGGCGTCTCGTGGAAGCGGCCTTCGAACCAGGCCGGGCGGCTGCCCTTGCGCGCGGGGCCGCTGGCGTCGCCCGCGACCGCGCCGGAGATCGCGATCTCCGGCTCCGGCCCGATGACGCGGACGCGGAGCGCCAGCAGCTCGATCTCGGCGCTGTCGACGACGCGCGTGTACAGCGTGCGGTAGGTCTCGGCGAAGGCGTCGATCAGCGCCGGCAGCCCGGCCGTACCAAGCGCGCCTTCCGGCAGCGGCACCGGGATTTGATGGAGCTGGCCGATCAGCCGCATCTCGGCGCTGCGCTCGACGCGCATCGCGCTCTCCGGCACGCCGGCCGCCGCCAGCCGGCCGCGTGCCTCCGCCTCCAGCCCCGCGAGCGTCGCATTGGCGGCCGCCCAGTCGGTGGCGGAGCCGAGCGGCATCAGCGCGCTGCGTGACTGTTCGAAGGCGAGCGGTGCGGCCAGGAAGCCGAGCGCGGAGGCGGCGCCGGAAGCCGGCGGGATCAGCACGTCGCGGATGCCGAGGACGCGCGCGACATCCGCGGCATGGGCGGGGCCGGCGCCGCCGAAGGCGACCATGGCGTAGCCGCGGGGGTCGCGGCCTTTCTCGACCAGGTGGACGCGGGCCGCACTCGCCATCGCCTCGCAGACCACGGCGTGGATGCCGGCCGCGGTCTCCATCGCCGGCAGGCCGAGCTTCGCGCCGAGCTTCTCGAGCGCCGCTTCCGCGGCGTCTCGATCCAGCGCCATGGTGCCGCCCAGGAAGAAGCCGGGGTCGTAATAGCCGAGCAGCAGGTTGGCGTCGGTGACCGTCACGTCGGTGCCGCCGCGCCCATAGCAGGCGGGGCCGGGGTCGGCGCCGGCCGAGTGCGGCCCCACTTTCAGCAAGCCGGTCTCGTCGATGCCGGCGATGCTGCCGCCGCCGGCGCCGATCTCGATCATGTCGACGACCGGCGCCTTGATCGGCAGGCCGGAGCCGCGCTTGAAGCGATGCACCCGCGCCGCTTCCATCATCGGCGCGACCGCGGCGCGGCCGCGTTCGATCAGGCAGCTCTTCGCGGTGGTGCCGCCCATGTCGAAGGCCAGCGCTTCCGGCAGCCCGGCTTCGCGCGCGAAGAGCACGGTCGCCAGCGCGCCGCCGGCGGGGCCGGATTCCAGCAGCCGGATCGGAAAGGCGCGCGCCACTTCCGGCGCGCAGAGCCCGCCATCGGACTGCATCAGCCTGAGGCTGCCGGTGAAGCCGAGCGTCGCCAGCTCCCGCAGCAGGCGGCCGATATAGCGGTCCATCAGCGGCTGCACGAAGGCGTTGGCACAGGTGGTGGTGCAGCGCTCGTATTCGCGGATCTCCGGCGCGACCTCGGAGGAGAGGCTGACGGAGAGTCCCGGGAAGGCTTCGCGCAGGATGCGCCCGGCCTCCTGCTCATGCACGGGGTTGGCGTAGCTGTGCAGGAAGCAGACGGCGATTGCGGTGCAGCCCTCGGCGACCAGCCGCGCGCCTTCCGCGCGCACCGCGGCGGCATCGAGCGGGGTCAGCACGCGCCCGTCATAGGCGAGGCGCTCGGCGATCTCGATGCGGCGGCGCCGCGGCACCAGCGGGTCGGGGAAGCGGAGGAACAGGTCATAGATGTCGTAGCGCTGCTCGATCCCGAATTCGAGCGTGTCGCGGAAGCCCTTGGTGGTCAGCAGTCCCAGCTGCGCGCCGCGCCGTTCGATCAGCGCATTGGTGACCAGCGTCGTGCCATGCAGCAGCGCGCCGACATCGGCGATGGCGATGCCTGCATCGGCGCAGATGGCGCGGATGCCCTCGAGCGCGCCGTCGGCCGGGTCCTGCGGCGTGGTGAGGCATTTGTGCAAACGGATGGCGCCGGTCGCGGCATCGAGCAGCACGAAATCGGTGAAGGTGCCGCCGATGTCGAAGCCGAGGCGATAGCGGCTGGAAGGGATGGCATCGGCCACGGCAAGTCTCCTACGAACGGGCCCGAGCTTAGCAACTCCCATGCCGGTGGATACCGGCCTTGGCGGGAGGGCGGGCGCTGGCGCCGCGCCGGGCCAGGCCTTATCAGCGGCGGCGGATGGACCGGCGGGGCCTGTCCGGCGACAGGAGCGGGCATGGCCGACGGGAACGAGGATTACGTCTACGACGAGGCGACCGGCGAATGGCGCCCGGCGTCGGAGATGGCGGCCGTTGCCGCCGATGCCGGGCGGGCGGAGGTCCGCGATGCCGCCGGGAATGTCCTCGCCGATGGCGACCAGGTCATCCTGATCAAGGATCTGAAGGTGAAGGGCGCCAACCAGACCCTGAAGCAGGGCACGGTCATCAAGTCGATCCGCCTCACCGACAATGCGGAGGAGATCGACTGCCGCCACGAGGCGATCAAGGGCCTCGTCCTCCGCACGGAATTCGTCCGGAAGCGCTGAGTTCGGGGGCCGGAACGGGCCGGCCCCCCTCACCCTGAAACAATTCGCAACCGGTTGCGTCCTCCGGCGCCCATTGCCCGCCGCCGGAATTGCGAATAATTATCATCCACACAATACGATCGCGTCGGGCTAGCCCGTGCTCGTGGAGGATCCGCCGCCACCCAGCGCCATCGGCCACATCCGGGATATCCATGAGCGAGCTCGCTTCCGCAGAGATCAGTCGGCCCCGCGGCAACCGGTCCTTCTGGCTGAAGCACCTGCATCGCTGGCACTGGATCAGCGCGGCGCTGTCGCTGGTCGGCATGCTGCTTTTCGCCGCGACCGGCATCACCCTGAACCACGCCGCCGATATCGGCGGCACGCCGCAGACCACGGAGCGCAGCGCCACCCTGCCGGCACCGCTTCTGGCGGAGATCGCGGGGGCGGGGACCGCGCGGCGCCCGATCCCATCAGCGATCCGGGACTGGGCGCGGCGCGAATTCTCGGTCTCGATCGGCGACGACACGGCGGAATGGTCGCGCGACGAGATCTACCTGGTGCTGCCGCGCCCCGGCGCCGATGCCGCGCTTACCATCGACCGCGAAAGCGGGGAGGCGCGCTACGAGCTGACCACCCGCGGCTGGATCGCCTACCTGAACGACCTGCACAAGGGCCGCCACACCGGCCTCGCCTGGAGCTGGTTCATCGATGTCTTCGCGGCCGCCTGCCTGGTTTTCTGCACGACCGGCCTGATCCTGCTGCACCTGCATGCGGGGTCGCGGCCGAGCACCTGGCCGGTGGTCGGCTTCGGCCTGGTGGTGCCCGTCATCCTCGCCATCCTGTTCATCCATTGAGAGAAGCGACATGCGCCCCTCCCTGCCTGCCCTGGCGCTGACCGGCCTCGCCGCCACCACCGCGGCAGAAGCCGCCGAGCTCAGCCTCTCGGTCGAGATCCCGCAGCTCCAGGTCACCGAATACCACCGGCCCTATGTGGCGGTCTGGGTGGAGCGGCCGGACCGCAGCGCGGCGGTGAACCTCGCCGTCTGGTACGAGACGCGGAACGCCCGCGGCACCACCTGGCTCAAGGACATGCGCGAATGGTGGCGCCGCACCGGGCGCGAATTGACCATGCCGGCGGATGGGATCAGCAGCGCGACCCGCGCCCCGGGCCGGCACGTGATCACCGTCGATGCTGGCCAGGGCGAACTCTCTCGCCTGCCGCCCGGCCAGTACAACCTGGTCGTGGAAGCGGCGCGGGAGGTCGGCGGCCGCGAGCTGGTGCGGGTGCCCTTCCAATGGCCGCCCGCCGCGCAGACCGGCAGCGCCCAGGGCACCAGCGAGCTCGGCGCCGTCACCCTCGACATCAAGCCCTGAAGCAACAGGAGACTGCCATGAAGCTCCGTTCCATGACGCGACTGGCCCTCGCCGCGATGCTGGTGCTGCCGCTCTCGGCCGAGGCGCATCGGATGTGGCTGCTGCCATCCGCCACCGTGCTCTCGGGCAACGACCCCTGGGTGACGATCGATGCCTCGATCTCCAACGAGCTGTTCACGCCGGAGATCGCCATGCCGATCGAGGCGCTCTCGGTGATCGCGCCGGACGGCACCGCCGGGGAAGCCGCCAATCCGCATCGCGGCCGCGTCCGCAGCACCTTCGACATGCAGCTTCGCCAGCCCGGCACCTACCGCTTCGTGGTCGCGGCCGAGGACGTCATCGCCTCCTGGATGCAGGACGGCCAGCGCCGGCGCTGGCGCGGCACGCGCGAGGCGATGGCGGCGGCGGTGCCGGCCAATGCGCAGCAGCTCCGCGTCAATCTGAGCCAGCGCCGGGTCGAGACCTTCGCGACACGCGGCGCGCCGACCCAGGGCGCGTTGCAGCCGACCAACAAGGGGCTGGAGCTGGTGCCCGTCACCCACCCGACCGATCTCGCGGCGGGCGAGCCGGCGCGCTTCCGCCTGCTGCTCGACGGCCAGCCGGCCCGCGACATCGAGGTCAGCGTGGTGCCCGGCGACAGCCGCTACCGCGATGCGGAGAACGAGGCGAAGTTCCGCGCCGATGCCGAAGGCGTCGTGACCGTCACCTGGCGTGGCCCCGGCCGCTACTGGCTGGGCGCCTCGGTGCGCGACCAGAATTCCGGCCTGCCCAATGTCGGCCGCGTCGCGACCTATGCGGCGACGCTCGAGGTCCTGCCCTGAGGGTCGACTGAGGGATGCATCGCGTCGTCATTCCGCCGCTCGCGGCGCCGCCCGCGCTGCCGCGTGGCGACGCTGTGCACTGCCTGGAAGGCCGGACCATGGGCACCACCTGGTCGGTGCGGCTGGTGGCACCCGCCGGGATGGTGCTGGACGGGGTCGAAGCCGGCATCCAGTCCGTGCTCGACGCCGTGGTCGCGGCGATGAGCGGCTGGGAGGAGGGCTCCGACCTCAGCCGCTTCAACCGCGCGCCGGCGGGAAGCTGGCACGTGCTGCCGGACGGTTTTTGCGCGGTGCTGCGGGCGGGGCTCGACATCGCGGCACAGACGGACGGCGCCTATGACCCGACGATCGGCCCGCTGGTCGATCTCTGGGGCTTCGGCCCGCCGGCGGTGCCGCTGGGCTTGCCGCATGGCGACGCCATCGCCGCCGCGCGGGCGCGCGTCGGGTGGCGACGGCTCCGCCTCGATGGCCGGCACGCCCGGCAGCCGGGCGGCCTGGCGCTCGATCTCTGCGGCATCGCCAAAGGGTATGGCGCGGACCAGGTGGCGGAGGCGCTCTCCGGCATGGGCATCGCCTCCTTCCTGGTGGAGGTCGGCGGCGAGCTGCGCGGGCAGGGCGTGAAGCCCGATCTCTCCCCCTGGTGGGTGGAGATCGACCGGCCGCCCGGCCTCGATGCCACTCCCTTCCGCGTCGCGCTGCATGGCTTGTCGGTCGCGACCTCCGGCGACTATCGCCGCAGCTTCCGCCATGGCGCTTTTCGCTACGCGCATACGATCGATCCGCGCAGCGGCTGGCCGACCGGCGCCGGCCTCGCCTCCGTCACCGTGCTGGAGCGCGACTGCATGCGGGCCGATGCGCTCGCGACCGCGCTCACCGTGCTGGGGCCGGAGGCAGGCCCGGCGCATGCGGCGCGCCACGGCATTGCCGCACTCTTCATCCGGCGCGACGCGGCGGAGGCCCTGCACGAGATGATGTCGCCCGCCTTCGCCGCGATGCTGGACGGCTGATGCCCGATACCGACCGGATGCTGGCGGCGCTCACCGTCCTTCTCGCCTGGCTCGCTTTCAGCGCCGTCATCGCCTGGCGCGCATGGAGGCGCGCGCAGGCACAGCGGCGGGCGGCGGAAGGCACGGGCGGGCCCGCCGAATACCTCGTCGTCCATGCCAGCCAGACCGGCTTCGCCGAGCAGCTCGCCGCGCGCACCGCGGAAGCGCTGCGGAGCGGCGGGCTCGCGGTCCGCGCGGCCCGGATCGATGCGCTGACCGGAAGCCATCTCGGTAATGGCAACCGGGTGCTGTTCCTGGCCAGCACGGCCGGGGAGGGCGATGCGCCTGACGATGCCGCGGTCTTCATCCGCAAGGTGATGGCCAACGCCGCCGATCTTTCGTCGCTGCGCTACGGGCTGCTGGCGCTCGGCGACAGCAGCTACGCCAATTACTGCGCCTTCGGCCGCCGCCTCGATGCCTGGCTGCGCGAGCGCGGCGCAACGCCGCTGTTTCCGGTGGTCGAGGTCGATGACGGCGATGCCGCGGCGCTCCGGCAATGGGAGGCGCATCTGGGCCACCTCGCCGGCAGGGCGCTGGCGCCAGCCTGGCGCCCACCGCGACACGAGGCTTGGCGGCTGGCGGAGCGGCGCCTGCTCAATCCCGGCAGCCCCGGCGCCCCTGCCTTCCACATCGCGCTGACGCCGCCGGCGGCGCTGCCGGACTGGCAGGCCGGCGACATCGCGGAGGTGATGCCCCGCAATGCGCCCCACGCGGTGCGCGCCATGCTGGCGGTGCTCGACCTCGACCCCGCGCTGCCCGTCCATGCCGAGGACGGGACCACGCTCGCGGAGGTGCTGGCGGCGCGGCGCCTGCCGGAGGATGTCGCTGATGTCGCGGGCCTCCCGGCCCAGGCGCTGGTCGAAGCGCTGCCGAAGCTGCCGCACCGCGACTATTCGATCGCCTCCCTTCCCGCCGATGGCACGCTGCAACTGCTGGTGCGGGAGATGCGGCATCCGGATGGCAGGCTCGGCCTCGGCTCCGGCTGGCTGACCGCGCATGCGGCGGCAGGCGGGACGGTCGATCTCCGGATCCGCCGCAATGCCGGCTTCCACCCGCCGCCGGACGGCCGGCCGATGATCCTGATCGGCAATGGCACCGGCCTCGCCGGGCTGCGCGCGCATCTCAAGGCGCGGGAAGCGGCTGGCCATCGCCGCAACTGGCTGATCTTCGGCGAACGGACCCGGGCGGCCGATTACTTCCACCGCGATGAGGTCGAGGCCTGGGTGGCCTCCGGCCTGCTGGACCGTCTCGACCTCGCCTTCTCCCGCGACCAGGCGGGGCGGGTCTATGTCCAGCACCTGCTGGCGTCGGCAGGCGACACGGTGCGCGGCTGGGTGGGGGATGGGGCGGCCGTCTATGTCTGCGGCAGCCAGGCGGGGATGGCGACGGCGGTGCATGCCGCGCTCGCCGCAATCCTGGACGAGGACGGCCTGGCAGCGCTGTTGGAGGCCGGGCGCTATCGGCGGGACGTCTACTGATCTCCGGCGAAGAAAATCCTGCCCTTCGGGACCGGACTCATAGGCGCGTAGCGCTGGTCAGCGGGTGAACGCGAAACAGCGATTCCATCAATCATGATTTCAGATTGAAATCATCATATTCATCCATTGGACGCTGAGATGTCATGGGCCGATGCTGGCGGCACGGCTTCCCGCCGAGGACCCAGCATGACGGCCCCGACCCGCATCATTCCCGAAGCCCCCGCCGCGACCGCGGCGACGCCGCCCCGCAGTATCAGTGCCGAGCTGCTGGCGCTGGTCCCCGGGCTTCTCCTCTGTGTCGGCGTCACCCTGGCCGCCATCGCCCTGGCCCGGATCGAGGCGGCGCTCTTCGGCCATGCCTGGCTGGAGGCGCTGGTGCTGGCGATCCTGCTCGGCACCGCGCTGCGCAGCGCCTGGACGCCCTCCGCCCGCTGGCGGCCGGGCATCGCCTTCGGGGCTAAGACCCTGCTGGAGATCGCGGTAGTGCTGCTCGGCGCCTCGCTCAGCGCCGCGACGGTGCTGGCGGTCGGGCCGGCGCTGCTGGCGGGCATCGCCCTCCTCGTCGCTTGCGCGCTGGTCGCGGGCTACGGCATCGGGCGGCTGCTCGGCCTGCCGTCGCGCATGGCGATCCTGATCGCCAGCGGCAATGCGATCTGCGGCAATTCGGCGATCGCGGCGGTCGCGCCGGTGATCGGCGCGGAAGCGAAGGACGTCGCCACCTCGATCGCCTTCACCGCGGTGCTCGGCGTCGTCGTGGTGTTGGGGCTGCCCTTCCTGGCGCCGGCGCTCGGCTTCTCCGACACGCAATACGGCGTGCTGGCAGGGATGACCGTCTATGCCGTGCCGCAGGTGCTGGCCGCGACGGCGCCGATCGGCGCCACGGCCTTGCAGGTGGGCACATTGGTGAAGCTGGTGCGGGTGCTGATGCTGGGCCCGGTGGTACTGGTGCTGTCGCTGCTGGCGCCCCGGCTGCGCGGACCGGCGGAGGCGGGTGCCGCGCCGCGCCGCCCGCCGCTGCACCGGCTGGTGCCCTGGTTCATCCTGGGCTTCCTGGCCATGATGGCGCTCCGCTCCTTCGGTCTGCTGCCGCAGGGGCTGCTGGCCCCGATCGCGATGGTCGCGGGGTTGCTGACCGTGATCTCGATGGCCGCCCTCGGGCTTGGCGTCGACGTCCGGGTGGTGGCCCGCGCTGGCGGCCGGGTGACGGCGACGGTCAGCCTCTCGCTGCTGGTGCTCGGCGCGATCGGCATCGGGCTGATCCGGTTGCTCGGCATCACTTGATGCATGCGGCCTCGATCGCGAAGCGATCAAGGCCCCTCAGGCGCCGGCGCCGCACATCCGTGCGGCTTGGCTTTCGCGCTGTCAGGGCAGCATTGGCGACGACTGATGGTCGCGCGCGGGCCGCATGCGCGGCCTCGGTCTGCATCGGCTTCGCCTCGCAGCCCGGCCTTTCCGGGGGCGGCCTGCGGCCGCTTGAACAGGCCGCTTGTCCAGGCTGGATCAGGCGGGCGGCGTGGCGATCAGCGCCAGCAGCGCCTCCGCCGCCCGGCTCGGCTCGCGGTCGCGGTGGCGGAGCGCCTGGTACAGGCGGTCCGGCACCGGCAGCGCCACCTGCCGCAGCAGCCCTGCCTCCAGCGCCGGCGCCGCGACCGAGGCGGAGATCACCGTGGCCCCCATGCCGGCCTCCACCGCCGCCCGCACCGCCTCGTTGGACGGCAGCTCGAGCGCGACCTTGAGCCGGCTGGCCGGGAAGCCCACCGCGATGAGCGCCGCCTCGAAGGCGGATCGGGTGCCGGAGCCTTGCTCCCGCAGCACCCAGCGTCCCTGCTCGGCCGCTTCCCGGAGCGTCAGGCCGGCGCACCCGGCCCAGGGGTGGTCGGGGGCGACCACCAGCACCAGCCGGTCGGTCGCGACCGGGGTGGTAGCCAGCAGCGCGTCCTCCACCACGCCCTCGACAAAGCCGAGTTCGGCCAGCCCCTCATGCACCGCGGCCGCGACCTGCGCGGTATTGCCGATGCCGAGCCGGACCTCGATGCCGGGATAGGCGCGCCGGAAGGCGACCAGGTGGCGCGGCAGCCAATAGCTGGCGATGGTCTGGCTCGCCTGAACCGAGAGCACGCCGCGCACCAGGCCGCTGAGCTCGGCGAGCATCAGCTCCGCGGCGTCCGCCCGCGCCAGCACCGCGCGCGCCTCCACCAGGAAGCGGCGCCCGGCCTCGGTCAGCTCGATCCCCCGCCCGACCCGATGAAACAGCCGGATGCCGTGCCCGGCCTCGAGCGCCGCGATCGCGGCGCTCGCCGCGGATTGCGCGATGTTCAGCGCCTCCGCCGCGCGCGTCACATGCTCCCGCTCGGCAACCGCGACGAAGACGCGAAGCTGGTCCAGGGTCATCCTCATGCCGAGGGAGGCTATCCGCCGGCTGGCATTGAGGCGAGCCTGCGTCCCGGAGATGGGCGACTTGCCGAATGACGGCATGGTCCGGCTGCCGCATGCGGCGTAGGTCCATCGCACCGGAGACCAGCCAGCGCCCGCCGAGGCCCCCGCATGCATCACCCCCGTTCCCGTCTGCGCCGCATCGCCAGGCCCATGGCCGGGCTGCGATCCTGGGCACGGTCCGGGGAGCTCGGGCTGGTTGGCCTCGCGCTCATGGTCGGCGTCGCGAGCGGGGTGCTCGCGGCCGCGATGAGCGGCGCGGCGCGCTGGCTGCACACGCTGTTCGGCCCCGGCGTCGTGCACGGGCTGCTGAGCGCGGTGCGCGATGCCGATCCGCTGCGGCTGCTGTTGCTGCCGGCGGCGGGCGGGCTGCTGCTCGGCCTCCTCAACCTCGCCGTGGCACGCCGCCGCCCGCGCGTGCCGGTCGATCCGATCGAGGCGAATGCGCTGCATGGCGGCCGCATGTCGCTCTGGGACGGCGCGGTGGTGGCGGTGCAGAACATCCTCTCCAACGGCTTCGGCGCCTCGGTGGGGTTGGAGGCGGGCTATACCCAGGCGGGCGGCGGCGTCGCCTCGCGCCTCGGCATGCTGTTCGGGCTGCGTCGCGGCGACCTTCGCATCCTGGTCGGCTGCGGTGCCGCCGGCGCCATCGCCGCCGCCTTCGACGCGCCGCTGACCGGCGCCTTCTATGCCTTCGAGCTGGTGATCGGCACCTATGCGATCGCAGCGCTCGCACCGGTGGTGACGAGTGCCGTCGCGGCGACGCTGGTGGCGCGGCTGCTGCACGGACAGACCTATTTCGTGCAGCCGGGCGGCGTCCCGGCGCCGGGCTGGGACGGCTATGCCCTGGCGCTGCTGCTCGGCCTGCTCTGCGGCGCCGTCGCCATCGCGCTGATGCGCGGTGTCGGCGCGATCGAGGCAGTGATGAAGCGGGCGGTGCCCTGGGCCGCGCTGCGGCCGGCGGTGGGCGGGCTCGGCGTCGGCATCCTGGCGCTGCTCTCGCCCGGGGTGCTGTCGGCCGGGCACGGGGCGCTGCATATCGCCTTCAACACCGAAGGGCCGATGCGGGCAGTGCTGCTGCTGCTGGTGCTGAAGGCGCTCGCTTCCGCGCTGTCGCTCGGTGCCGGCTTCCGCGGCGGGTTGTTCTTCGCCTCCCTGCTGCTGGGCGCGCTGCTCGGCAAGCTGTTTGCCGTGCTGCCGCCGCTGCTCGGCCTGCCGCTGGTCGATCCGCTGCTGCTGGCGGTGGTCGGCATGAGCGCCTTCGGCACCGCGGTGATCGGCGCGCCGCTGGCCATGACCTTCCTGGCGCTCGAGAGCACCGGGAATTTCGCGATCTCCGGCGCCGTGCTGACCGGGGTCACGGTCGCGGGTCTGCTGGTGCGTCGCGCCTTCGGCTATTCCTTCGCGACCTGGCGCTTCCATCTGCGTGGGGAGACCATCCGCTCCGCCCATGACATCGGCTGGCTGCGCGATCTGACGGTCGGGCGGCTGATGCGCCGCGACGTGCGCACCATCCGCGCCGACACGCGGCTCTCCTCCTTCCGCCGCGACTTCGCGCTCGGCTCCACCGAGCGCGTCGTGGCGCTCGACGAGGCCGGGCGCTACGCCGGCATCGTGCTGGTCGCCGATGCCCATGCGGTGGCAGAGGAGGGGACGGTGGCATCGCTGCTGCGCCTGAAGGATCAGGCGCTGCTGCCCAACATGAACGCCAAGCAGGCGATGGCGATCTTCGACGCGGCGGAGGTGGAATCGCTCGCCGTCCTGGACGGGCTCGACAGCCGCAAGGTCATCGGCCTGGTGACGGCGAGCCACCTGCTCCGCCGTTACGGCGAGGAGCTCGGCAAGCGGCGGCAGGAAGAGGTGGGCCTGGTGTGATGGCTGGTGATCAGCGGGTCAGGAACGCCGTGAGCTTCGGCACCACCTGGTCCCGCGCCTCGTCCATCAGCCAATGGCCGGAGCCTTGGATGATGACGGCTTCGACGTCGTCGGCCACCAACCTGCCCTGGGCGATGAGGAACTCGCCCGACGCCTTCTCGCCGCTCAGCACCAGCATCGGCATGGTGAGCCTGGTCGCGGCGAAGCCCGCGAAGTCGCTGGCATCCCGCTCGAAGGCGCGGAACACCTCGAAGCCCGCGGCCATGCCGCCCGGCTGCGCATAGGCAGCGGCATAGAGCTGGCGATCCGCCTCGGACACCGAATGCGTGGGATCGGCGGCGAAGTCGTTCCAGAAATGCTCGAAGTAGATGCGCTCGCGGCCCTCGACGAGCGCGAGCGGCGTCGTGCCGTAGAAGTGGAAATGCCAGAGGTCGCGCAGCAGCCAGACATGGGTCCAGTCGCCGACGCCGGGCAGGAAGGCGTCCATCAGCGCGATGCGGCTGACCTCGGCCGGGTATTGCGCGGCATAGGCATAGGCGACCATCAGCCCGATATCGTGGCCGGCAACGGCCAGCTTGCCGAGGCCGAGCGAGGCGATGAGGGCATGGACATCCTGGGCCAGGCTCTTCTTGTCATAACCGCCCGCCGGCTTGTCGGAGGCGCCGAAGCCGCGCAGGTCGGGCGCGATCACCAGGCGGGTGCGGGCGAGCTCGGCGATCAGCGGCCGCCACATATGACTGGTCTGGGCATAGCCGTGCAGCAGCAGCACGGGCTCGCCCGCGCCGGCGGTCAGGTAGTGCAGCCTGACGCCATTGACCGTCGCGAAGCGGCTTTCGATCGCGATCGGGTCGGGGTCGGTTGTCATGGAAGCCTGTCTTTCCTGGGTGGCCGCCGGGGCGGCGGCGTTGCGGGCAGATGAGGGGCGATGGCTGCACCGGCGGCAGAGGCTGGCTGCCGGAACTGGCTTCCGGGATTTCCGGACAATGCGCTACCTTCGGCGCATGACGAGTGCAGCGTCTCCGCCGGCTTCGCCCCCGGCCAAAAGCGCCGCCAAGAGCGGCATGGTGAGCCGGATCCGCGACCAGATCGAGGGGTTGATCACCGACGGGACCCTGCCGAGTGGCAGCCATGTGGTGGAAAGCGCGCTGGCGCTCCGCCTCGGTACCAGCCGCGGGCTGATCCGGGAGGCCTGCCGTGCCCTGGTCGAGGCCGGGCTGCTGGTCGCCTATCCCAACCGCGGCTGCTTCGTCCGCGAGATCTCGCTCCGCGACGCCGTCGAGCTCTATGACGTGCGCGCCGCACTCGGGCGCCTCGCCGGCACGACGCTGGCGGAACACATCACCGAGCCGCAGCTCGCGGAGCTGGCGCAGCTCGTCGCGGCGATGGAGGAGGCCGGCGCGAAGCGCGATCTGCAGCGCTTCCACGACATCAACGCCGCCTTCCATGACCGCATCATCGCCTTCAGCGGCAATCGCCGCCTGCAGGCCCTGCATGCGGCGCTGCTGAAGGAGCTCAGCATCTCCCGCCGGCGCCAGATCTTCGGCGGCGGCGGCATCGCCACAGCCAATGCCGAGCACCGGGAGATCTACGCGGCCTTCGCCGCCCGCGACCCGGCGCGGGCCGGGGAGCTGCTGGAGCGGCATATCCGGGGCGCCAAGCTGCGCTTCCTGGAGGCGATGGGTAGGGAAGAGTCTTAGTTCGCCCTCAGACGCCGGGCGCCGCGCATCCGCGCGGCTTGGCTTGCGCGCTGTCAGGGCGCGCCGGCGGCGGCTGATGGTCGCGCGCGGGGCCGCATTCGCGGCCCCGGAGCATCGCTGCGCTCGCTCCGCAGGGGCCAGGGGCGGCCTGCGGCCGCGGGTATTGGGCCGACCTGTATCGGGTCAGGTTCCGGCGGCGGCGGCGACAAGCGGCTGGCTGAGCTGCGGCGCGACCTGTTCCATGAAGAGCGTGAGGCTGCTCTCGACCTGCGCGTAGCTCATCGGCCCCATCCGGAAGGCGAGGATGACGCCGCCGGCGCCGGTCGCCGCCACCGCCTGCATCTGCTCGGCGACCGTCGCCGGGCTACCGCAGATCAGCGCGTGGCGCGGATCGATGCGGGCCGGTGGCGGCGCGCCCGCATGCCCCATGATCAACCCCTGCTCGGCCAGCACGCGGTTGCGCATCGCCGCGCGGTGCTCCTGCATCGCGGTGAAGGCGGGCAGGCCGATGCGCTCGGCCTCGGCATCGGTCTCGGCCACGAAGACATTGCGCCAGACCCAGCTTTCCCCGAGTGCCGCCGCGATCGCGGCGTCACCGATGCCGGCCTCCTGCGCCGCCTGGCGCCAGAGCGCGATGCGGTGGCGCGTGGTGTCGTTGCTCTGGACGTTCATCAGGAAGGGCTCGCCCTGCCGGCCGAGCGCGGTGATCGATGCCTCGCTCGCGGTCGCGCGGATCGTGAAGGGGTGCGGGCGCGTATAGGGGCGGGGCCGAAGCACCGGCACTTTCAGATCCCAGAAGCGGCCGCGATGGCTGAAGCCGTTCTCACTGGTCCAGGCCTGCATCAGGATCCCGGCGGCTTCCTCGAAGCGCGCCTGCGATTCCTCATGGTCGATGCCATAGCCCTGGTATTCGTAGATGTTGTAATTCGTGCCGCGGCCGAGGCCGACGATCAGCCGCCCCTTGCTGACATGGTCGATGAGCGAAAGCTGCTCCGCCAGGCGGATCGGGTGGTGCAGCGACATCTGTGCGACGGCGAAGCCGATGCGGATGCGCTGGGTCGCGGCGGCGATGACGGCCGCGAAGGCGACCGGATCGACATAGGCGCAATTGCCGTCGAAATGGTGCTCGCTGAGCCAGAGCGCTTCCATGCCCAGCGCCTCGCAGAGCTGCACCTCCGCCAGCACCTCATCCAGTACCTGGCCGTCGCGGGCCTGGTCGCGGCTTTCGGGAAACAGGAAGTTGCTGAAGCGCATGGCGATCTCCCGGCAGGGCCGCGGCGCCGTGGCGGGCACAGCGTCGCCATGACGCTAGGATCTTGCGAAAGATTGTCAACAATATTGGGTGGCATTGTCGGCTGCAGCGCGGCCGTCAGGCACTCACGGCAATGCGAAAGATCGTAATGTTCCGTTCGGGATACAATGGCGAAAAGCCTCGTCCGGGAGATCCGCCATGCCGAGTTTCGACGAGCCCAAATTCGCGCAATTCGTCGCCAGCCTTGGCCTGAAGCACTTCAACTACAAGGAGCTGCTGGTCGGGCGCTACCGGCCGCTGAACACGCCGCCGCCGGAGAAGCTCTGGCACAACATCGCGCCGACCATCGCGGTGCTGGATGTGCTGCGCGACGAGTTCGGGGCCAGCATCAAGCTGATCAGCGCCTATCGGTCGGAGGACTACAACGACCCGGTGAAATCCGGGAATGCCGGGCGTGCGCCCGGCAGCACGCACCAGGCCTTCTCGGCGCTGGACTTCCAGGTGAGCGGGGTGAAGCCGGACACCGTGAAGGCCAAGCTGCGCGAATGGGAATGCAGCAAGTGGTTCTTCTCGCCGATCTACTTCAACCGGGTGACGGAGACGCTCTCCACCGGCAAGAAGATCACCATGGGCGTGCTGCCGCAGCAGATCAAAGCCGGCGTCATCGCTGGCTGCTTCTTCCAGTACCGCGGCTATGTGAAGGCCTATGGCGTGAAGTTCACGCATTTCGACACGCGGGGGATCACGACCTCCACGCCGGCGAAGAAGGGCGGCTTCGACTATGAGGAGGAAGCGGAGTGACAGCGCGTTGCAAGCGCTGACGGCGCCGTCAACTCGGTGACCGGCGCATGGCCGCTGCGTGAGATGGCGCACAGGGATGATGCGCCGCTCTACCGCCTGCGGCGCGATCGCCCAGATGCCGGACGCGCCCATCGCGCGGCCGGGCGTAACCCGCCGGCTGCCCCTGGCGTATCCGGAAGAGCAGCCGCTCGGGAGCGCCCATGCCTGACCCCTACCAGCCGCCCGGGACGCCGAGGCGTCCGTTGCGGCAGACGCTCGGCCTGCTGGCACGGTTCGGCGTCATCAGCGTCGTCCTCGCCGGCACCGCCGGCGGCTTCGCCTATGCCGGGGGCTGGCTGAGCCCGGATCGCCTGACGCCGGCGCGCATCGTCGATGCGCTGAGCCAGCGCGGCGGCGATCCCACCGGTTATCGCCGCAACCATGCCAAGGGCATCTGCTTCACCGGCGCCTTCGAAGCGAATGGCCAGGGCGCCCATCTCTCCACGGCGCGCGTCTTCGTCGCCGGCCCCTATCCGGTGATCGGCCGCTTCGCGACCGCGACCGGCGATCCGCGTTCGCCCGATGCGGTCAACCGGGTGCGCAGCCTTGCGATCCGCATCGCGACGCCGGACGGGCAGGAATGGCGAAGCGGCATGAACAGCTCCCCGGTCTTCGCGGTCGCGACCCCGCAAGCCTTCTACGAGCAGGCCGTGGCGACGCGCATCGATCCCGCGACCGGCAGGCCGGACCCCGCGGCCCTGCAACGCTTCGCCGCCGCGCATCCCGAAACGGCGGCTTTCGCGCAATGGGCGCGGAGCGCGCCCTGGACCGCGAGCTTCGCCGACCAGACCTACAACAGCCTGAATGCCTTCCGCTTCGTGGACTTGCAGGGCGTGCGGCATGCCGTGCGCTGGTCGCTGCTGCCGACGGTGCCGGCGACGCCATCGACGCCCGAGGAACTCGCGCGGCTCGGGCCCGATTTCCTGGCGCAGGATCTCGAACGGCGCCTGGCCGAGGGGCCGCTGAGCTGGCGCCTGGTGGTGACGCTGGCGGCAGCCGGCGACCCCGTGGATGACCCGACCCGCGCCTGGCCTGCCGATCGCCAGCAGATCGAGGTCGGCACCCTCGTCGTGCAGCAGGCGGAGAGCGAGGATGGCGGCCCCTGCCGCGACCTCAACTTCGATCCGCTGGTGCTGCCGACCGGTATCGAGCCCTCGGCGGATCCGATCCTGCTCGCGCGCTCCGCGGCCTATGCCAATTCCTTCGATCGCCGCGCAGCCGAAGTGGGCGCCACGCCGATGCCGCATGCGGGAGACCAGCCATGAGCCGATCCACCGAAGGCTTCGGTGCGCTCGCGCGCGTCCTGCATTGGCTGATGGCGGCGATGGTGCTCGCCATGCTGTTCATCGGCGTCGGCATGGTGACGACGGTCTCCGGCCGCTACGAGTGGCTGGTCGGCATCCACAAGCCACTCGGCATCGCGATCCTGCTGCTGGTGCTGCTGCGCCTCGGCAACCGGCTGCGGCAGCCGGCGCCGGCGCTGCCGGCGGACATGCCGGGCTGGCAGAAGCTGGCGGCGAAGGGATCGCATATCCTGCTCTATGTGCTGATGGCCGTGATGCCGCTGCTCGGCTGGGCGATGCTGTCGGCCGGCGGCTATCCGATCGTGCTCTACGGGCCGATCCACCTGCCGCCGATCGCGCCGCATGACGCGCCGCTCTACGCCCTGCTGCACGGGGCGCATGTCGTGCTGGCCTATCTGCTCTTCGCGACCTTCCTCGCGCATCTCGGCGCCGCACTGGTCCACGCGCTGATCCGCCGCGACGGCGTCTTCGCCAGCATGGCGCCCTGGCCGCAGCGCCAGGTGGTGCCCGCACCGATCACGCCTGTCGGGACCTCACGCCAAGCGCGCGCCCGGTGACCAGGCCCCAGACCGCGGGGATCGCGAGCAGCAGGCCCGCGCCCCCGAGGAGCCAGGGCGCGATGCCGAGCCCCTCGGCCAGCGCCTCGGCCAGCCGGATGGTCCAGGGATCGGCGGGATCGTAGCGGAGCTGTACGACGCGTCCGGCCTGGATCTCCGGCAGGGACAGGGCATCGACGGTCGGTCCCACGATGACGCGCCCATCCGCGGTCCGGAAGCTGACATTCGGGTAGTAGCTCGTCGAAGCCCCACGGCCGGTAGTCCGCACCTGGCGATAGGCGCCGGTCATGCGCCCTTCGGCGGGGACCGCCACCGCGGCGATGCGGCGATGCTCCAGGATCATGCCCAGCGCGCTGCCGGCCGCGACCAGCGCGATCACCAGCAGGATCACGTGCAGGATCATGTGGTAGCGCCGCTTTGGCAGGCGCCGTGGCACGGTCGGCGGCGTGGATGCGCTCATCATCGGCCCTCGGAACCTGGTACGCCCAGTATCACCGCGCGGACGGAGCATGGACATGAAAACGGCCATGTCCCCGATGGGCGACATGGCCGTTTTCTTGTCCGCGCCAGCGGCGGAGAGGCCGAGGCCCTCCCCGCCGCCGCCTGTATCGATCCTGTGGCGTCAGCCCTGGCCGCCGCCGCGGGGCGCGTCGGCGGGGGCCTGCACCGCGACGAAGGCCTGTTCGCCGTTCCGCAGCAGCCGCAGCGCCACGGCGCCGCCATTGGTCTGCAGAGCCTGTCGGATGGCGGTGGCGGCCTGTTCAGGGCTGCGCACCTCCTGGCCGCCGACCGCGGTGATGATGTCGGCCGGGCGCAGCCCTGCCTCCGCCGCCGGGCTGTTCGGGCGCACATCGGCGACGACCGCACCCTGGGTGCCGCGCGGCAGCGGGACGTCCGCTTGCAGCGCTTCCTGGACCGTGCCCAGCACGAAGCCGAGGCGGCCACGATCCTGGCCCTTGCCGCCGCCTTCCTCGGCCTGGGCGGTCTGCCGCTCCTGCAGGGCGGCCAGCCGCACCTGCAGCCGCGTCTCCTGCCCGTCGCGGCGCGTGGTCAGCGTCGTCTCCGTGCCGGTCCTGAGGTCACCGACCGCGCGCGCCAGGTCGCGCGGGCTCCGCACCGGCGTCTCGCCGATCGCGGTCACCACGTCGCCGGGCCTGAGGCCGGCGCGGGAGGCGGGGCTGTCGGGCTCCACCTGGGCGACCAGGGCGCCTTCCGGCCGCGCCAGGCGCAGGGCGCGCGCCATCGCGGCGTCGACCGGCTGGGTGCTGGCGCCGAGGAAGCCACGCTCGACCCGGCCATTCTGCTGGAGCTGCGCGACGACGTTGCGCACCAGGTTGGACGGGATCGCGAAGCCGATGCCGATCGACCCGCCCGAGGGGCTGAAGATCGCGGTGTTCACGCCGATGACGGAGCCGTCGAGGCCGAAGAGCGGGCCACCGGAATTGCCGCGGTTGATCGGCGCGTCGATCTGCAGGAAGTCGTCATAGGGCCCGCTATGGATGTCGCGCCCGCGCGCCGAGACGATGCCGGCCGTCACCGTGCCGCCGAGCCCGAAGGGGTTGCCGACCGCGACCACCCAGTCGCCGGGCCGCGCCTGGTCGGAATTGCCGAGGTTCAGGAAGGGCAGCGGCGCGCCGGCCTCCACCTTCAGAAGCGCGAGGTCGGTACGCTGGTCGCGCCCGATGACGCGGGCCTGCAGCTCGCGCCCGTCATCAAGGGTGACCTTCACCTGGGTCGCGCCATCCACCACGTGGTTGTTGGTGACGATGTGGCCCTCGGCATCGATGATGAAGCCGGAGCCGAGCGCCTGCATCTGCCGCGCCGGCGCCCGTTCGCCGCCCTGCTCGCCGAAATAGCGGCGGAACATCCGGTCCTGCTGGGAGCCTTCCGGGAAGGGGGAGGCGACGCGGTCGGCCTGCACGCGCTCAGTCGCGGTGATGGTGACGACAGCGGGCTGCACCCGCGCGACGAGGTCGGCGAAGCCCGGCAGCGGCAGCGCCGGGGCCGTCACGGCCGGGGCGGCGGCCTGAGCCTGCGGCTGGCCTTGCGCGAAGGCGGGCACCGCCAGCCAGCCGGCGAAGCCGGACAGCGCGGTGCCGACCAGCAGCATGGCACCAAGGGCCGCGCCGCGACGATGTTTGGGCGAAAGCATCATGGACCTGATTCCTGTTGCCGCGGCGGAAGGAGCCCCGCCTAGGCCCCGAATGTCGGACGGCACCGGTGGAGGTTCGCCGACGGGAACATGATGGAATTTTCAGAATCCGACCGCCGTCCTCATGCAGCCGCGTATGGCAGCTCCAGCACCGCCGCCAGGCCGCGCCCGTCCGGCCCGTCCCGCAGCACCAGCCTGCCGCCATGCAGCCGGGCGACCGCGGCGGCGAGGGAGAGGCCGAGCCCGGTGCCGGGTGTGCCCCGGCTGCGGTCCAGGCGGTAGAAGCGGCGCATGACCTTCTCCCGCTCCTCGGGCGGGATGCCGGGGCCCTGGTCACTGACCTCCAGGATGCCGCCCGGCCGCAGGGCGACCCGGATCGGCCCGGCCCCGTGGCTCAGCGCATTGTCCAGCAGGTTGGCCAGTGCCTGGCGCAGCAGCGGCGCGCTGCCCGTCACCTGCTGGCCCGGCGCGATCTCGGTCGCGATCGGGCGCCCGGCCTCCTCGGCGGCCGGCGCATAGACGTCCGCCACCTCGGCGACCAGCGTCGAGAGGTCGATCGTCGAGAAACCTTCCCGGCCGGTGCCGGCCTCGGCGCGCGCAATGCGCAGCAGCGCCGCGAAGGTCGCCAGGACCTGGTCGAGCTCGGCGAGCGTCTCCTCCAGCGCCGCGGCATCGGCCTCCGGCTCGCGCGCCCGGGCGAGCGCCGCTTCCAGACGCTGCCGCAGCCGGGACAGCGGCGAGCGCAGGTCATGCGCGATATCGTCGGTGACCTGGCGCACCTCGGCGACCAGCGTCTCGATGCGCGCCAGCATGGCGTTGATGGTGGCGGCGAGCCGGTCGAACTCGTCGCCGCGGCCGCTCTCCGGCAGGCGCCGCGTCAGGTCGCCCGCCATCACCGCCTGGGCTGCGGTGCTGACGCCCGCCAGCCGACGCTCCAGCCCGCGGGCCAGCAGGAAGCCGAGGCCGAGCGCCAGCAGCGCCGCGAGCCCACCCGCGATCGGCGGCGCCCAGGCGAGCGCATAGGCGGCGCGGTCGACGGAGGTGAGGTCGGAGGCGACGATCAGGTTGACGCCCCCCGGCAGGATGGCGCCGAGCGCCCTGAGCGGTGCGGCCGCCTCCGTCGCCGGCAGCGTCGTGTAGCCACGCAGCGCGCCCGGGGGCGATGGCAGGCTGCCGGCGACGGCGCGCCCGTCCAGCGTCTGCAGCAGCACATGCAGCGGCCCGCGCCGGCGCGCATAGATCTCCGCGGCTTCGGCGAGGCCGCGCAAGCCATACGTCTCGTAGTCGCGGAGCAGCCCTTCCGCCTCGGCGGCGAGCACGAGATCGAGCTGCTGGCGCAGCGCATCCCGCGCCCTGAGCCAGCCCCAGCCGGCGCCGAGGATCGAGGTGACCAGCACCACCGCCGCGATGGCGAGCGCCATGCGCGGCGCGAAGCTGCGCAGCGGGTTCATCAGGCGGGTGCGGGTGCGGAGAGCATGTAGCCTGCCCCGCGCACGGTGCGGATCATCGGCGCCTCGCCCCCGGCTTCGAGCTTGCGGCGCAGGCGGCTGACATGCACGTCGACGACATTGGTGGTGGGATCGAAGGAAAAGTCCCAGACCTTCTCCAGCAGCATGGTGCGGGTCAGCACCTGGCCCGGATGGCGCAGCATGTATTCGAGCAGCCGGAACTCGGTCGGCAGCAGCTCGACCTCGCGCGCGCCGCGCGTCACCACCCGGCGCAGCAGGTCCATGCGCAGGTCGCCGACCGCGAGCTCGGTCGGCTCGGCCTGCGCGGCCGGGCGGCGCGCGAGCGCCCGGACGCGGGCGCGCAGCTCGGCGAAGGCGAAGGGTTTCGCGAGGTAGTCGTCCGCACCGGCTTCCAGCCCTTCCACCTTGCGGTCGACCTCACCGAGTGCGGTCAGCATCAGCACCGGCGTCGCGATACCGGAGGCGCGGAGCGCGCGCAGGATGGCGAGCCCGTCCGGCCCCGGCAGCATGCGGTCGGTGACGATGACGTCGAAGGGCTCGTTGAGGGCGAGGAACAGCCCGTCTTTGCCGTTGCGCGCGACGTCGACCACCAGCCCTTCCTCGGAAAAGCCCTTGGCGAGGTAGTCGGCGGTCGCGGCATCGTCCTCGATGATCAGCAGCCGCACGCGATCGGATCCCTGGATGCCATCTCGGGGAGAGTCTGCCTGCTCCCCGGCCTGGACGCCAATCCCACCGGCCTATGGCAGCTCCTGCGGGATCTCCCGGGTCAGTTCGGGGGTGTCGTAGGCCAGCAGGGATTCGACGTGCCGGTCCGCATCATCGAGCCAGAGGGCGCGGCAGATCCCGTCCACCAGGCGCGGCACGCCGTATTTCATGCCGCTGATCGAGGCGCCGGAGAGGCCCATCGATGGCGTGGCGCCATAACCCATGAAATGGATGTGGCGCAGGAAAGGCGCCGCGCCCGGCGCCCTCTCCCGGAAGGTGAAGCCGGCATCGAGATAGGGGCAGGCGCCGAGGATCGGATGCGCCTCGCCCTCCGGCGGCGTGAAGGCGTCGCGCCAGAGCAGGATATGGGGCGCGATCGCCGCAAGCTCCGGCCGCAGCGCCAGGTCGAAGGCGGTGCCGGTGCCGATGATGACGTGGTCCGCGCGATGCGCGCCCTGCGGCGTCTCCAGCACCACCTCGCCGCCCTCCATCCGCGCTGACGCCACCGGGCTGCCCATGTGCAGGGCGAAGCGCGGATCATCAGCGACCCGGTCCCAGCTTTCCTGCGGCGGCGGCTGATTGAGGTCGAAGATGTGCCGCATCATCCGCCACTTCAGCGCATCGGGCAGGGCGTGGAATTGGCCGAGGAAGCCCGACTGCTCCATCCAGCGGAAGGGATTGACCCGCGGCATCCGGCGGCGGCGTACCAGCATGGTGGCGGAGGCGGCGCCGGCTTCCAGCGCGGTCGCCAGGTTGTCGAAGGCACTCGCCCCGGCGCCCACCACGATGACGCGCTGCCTGTTGAGCGCCGCGAAATCGACGGGGCCGGAGGTGTGGGAGACGCGGGCTGCCGGCAATGCGTCGAAGGGGGCGGGGATGGACCAGGCGCCGGTGCCGTCCATCCCGGTCGCCAGCACCAGCTTGCGCGCCCGGATGGTCTGCTGGCCCTGCGGCGTCGTGAAACGCAGCAGCAGCAGGTCCGAGGCTGCGTCATGCCCGATGCTATCCAGCAGGTGCTCGTGGCGGACCGGCAGCGCCAGGGTGCCGGCATACCAGTCGAGGTAGCGCTGCCAGTCTTCGCGGCCGATCTTGTGCAGCGCTTCCCAGGCCTCCGCCCCGTCGCGCGCTTCGAAGTAGGCGCGCGGCGTCAAGGCGGGTACGCCGAGATCGGGGCCGCTGACATGCTTCGGCGTGCGGAGCGTCCGCATCCGGGCGAAGGTCGTCCAGACGCCGGTGCCGCCCGGCGCGGCGCGGTCGAAGATCGCGACGCTTTTCACCCGCTCCCGCCGCAGCCCGAAAGCGGTGGCGAGGCCGGTCTGGCCGGCGCCGACGATGGCGACATCGAGCGCGTCATCCGCGCGCGAGGGCAACCAGGGCTGCCGTGGGTATTCGAGCAGCTCGAGCTGCCGCCGGGCCTCGGCCTCCAGTCCCGCCAATGCACTCAAACCCGCTGCTCCCCGATCCCGTCACGCTCGCCCCATGCCAGCAGCAGCCGCTCCGGCGTCACCGGCATGTCGAGCGTCACCGTGCCCACCGCATCCGCCAGCGCGTTCCAGACCGCGGTCGCCAGCATCAGCGGCGGCTCCCCCACCGCCTTGGAGCGGAAGATGGTCTCGGCGCGCGCCGGGGCATCGGCCAGCAAGCGGACCTCGAAGACCTCCGGCACGTCGCGCGAGCCCGGGATCTTGTAGGTGGAGGGGCCGAGCGTGCGAAGCCGCCCCGCCGTGTCCCACCACAGCTCCTCGCAGGTCAGCCAGCCCATGCCCTGCACGAAGGCGCCCTCGATCTGGCCGAGATCGACGGCGGGATTGAGGCTGTGGCCACAATCCTGCACCAGCCAGGCGCCGGTGCAGCAATGCTCGCCGGTCAGGGTATCGACCTCCACCTCCGCGACCGAGGCACCGTAGGAGAAGTAGAAGAAGGGCTCGCCGCGCAGCGCCACCGGGTCCCAGTGCAGCCCGGGCGTCCGGTAGAAGCCGGTCGCCGAGAGCGACACGCGCTGCCGGTGGCAGAGCGCCGCCAGCTCCCCGAACTCCAGCCGGTGATTGCCGGCGCGGGCTTCGCCCTCCGCGAACGCGACTTCCGACGCATCGACGCCCCAATGCGTGGCAGCCGCTTGCGCCATACGGTCACGGATTGCGGCCGCGGCGTGATGCGCGGCCCAGCCGTTCAGGTCGCTGCCGGTGCTGGCGGCGGTGGCGGAGGTGTTGGGCACCTCCGCCGTGCTGGTGGCGGTGATGCGCACGCGCGCGAGCGGCACGCCGAAGACCTCCGCCACCACCTGCGCCACCTTCACGAAAAGCCCCTGGCCCATTTCCGTGCCGCCATGGTTCAGCCGGATCGATCCATCGGCATAGACATGCACCAGCGCGCCGGCCTGGTTCATGCTCTGCACACCGAAGGAGATGCCGAAGGCCAGCACGAAGGAGCCGAGCCCGCGCCGCTTCCAGGGATGCGCTGCGTTGAAGCGGTCCACCGCCGCGCGGCGCTCTGCCCAGCCGGAGAGCGCCTCCGCCTCGCGCCAGACGCGCCGGATCAGCGCACCGTCGAGCGCCTGGCCATAGGGCGTCGTGTCGCCATTACCGCCGCCGGCGAAGTTCCGCGCCCGCACCGCCTCCGGCGTCATGCCGAGCGCGTGGGCGACCTGGCGCACCACCGCCTCGCTCAGCAGCACGCCCTGCGGCCCGCCGAAGCCGCGGAAGGCGGTATTGCCCACGGTGTTGGTGCGGACGACGCGGCCGTCGATCCGGACCGCCGGCACCGCGAGCGCGTTCAGCGCATGGGTGACGGCGCGGAAGATGACGCCGGGCGAGAGGTCCAGCACATGGCCGCCATCGGCGGCCAGCAGCGCATCCAGCGCCAGGATGCGGCCCGTGGCATCGAAGCCTGCCTGCCAGCGGAACAGGAAGGGGTGGCGCTTGCCGGTCACCGCCATGTCCACCCGGCGCGACAGGCGCAGCTTCACCGGCCGTCCGGTGTGGCGTGCGGCGAGCGCCGCCGCCGCGGCGACCCAGGAGGCATTGCTCTCCTTGCCGCCGAAGGCGCCGCCCATGCGCCGCACCTGCACGGTGATGCGGTTGCAGTCGCAGCCCAGCACGCGGGCGGCGATGTGCTGCACCTCGGTCGGGTGCTGGGTCGAGGAGTGCAGGAGAAGGTCGCCATCCTCGCCCGGCACCGCCAGGCAGATCTGCCCTTCCAGGTAGAAATGCTCTTGCCCGCCGCAGCGGAAGGCGCCCTGCAGCCGATGCGGCGCGGCGGCGAGCGCCGCGTCCACATCGCCCTCGCGCAGCACCATGGGCGGCATCAGCAGGTCGCCCTTGGCGAGCGCCGTCTCGATCGACAGCACCGGCTCCAGGGGCTCGATCCTGGCCTGGACCGCCTGGGCCGCGGCGAGGGCTGCGTCGCGGGTGGTCGCGACCACCAGCGCCAGCGCCTGGCCCCAATGCAGGATCTCGGTCTCGGCGAAGAGCGGCTCGCCGGGCTTGTGACCGGGCGAGACGTTGTTCTCCCCGGGCAGGTCGCCCGGACCCAGCACCGCGACCACGCCGGCCATGCCGCGCGCCGCCGCCATGTCGAGGCCGAGCAGCCGCGCATGCGCCACGTCCGACAGCACCAGCGCCGCATGCAGCGTGCCCGGCGGCTCCGCGATGTCGTCGATGAAGCGCGCCTCGCCGGTGCAATGGGCTAGCGCGCTGTCATGCGGCAGTGCGGCCCCGGCGACGCGGGCGAGGCTGTAGGGTGCCGGCATCACGCCGCCTCCGCGCCGGACCAGCGCCACCAGAGCCGGCGCAGCAGGTTCCCGGCCGCCTGCCGGCGATAGGCGGCGCTGGCGCGGAGATCATCGAGCGGCGTGACTTCGGCGGAGAGCGCTGCGGCCGCCGCGGCGAAGGCAGCGGCCGCGAAGGGCGCGCCGGCCAGCGCCGCTTCCGCGCCCGGTGCCCGCGCCGCCTGGGGACCGAGCCCGCCATGCGCCACCCGGACGCTGGCGATGCATCCCTCCGCGACGGTGAGCGCGACGCTCAGCCCGACCGCCGTGATGTCCTGGTCATGGCGGCGCGACAGCTTCTCGCAGGCGAAGAGGCTCCCCTCGGCCGGGCGCGGGATCCAGATGTCGCGGATCACCTCGTCGGGGCGGAGCGCGGTTGCACGATAGCCAATGAGGAAATCCTCGACCGCCATCTCGCGTTCGCCCTCGGGTCCGGCGAGACGCAGCGAGGCGCCGAGCGCCAGCAGCGGCGGCAGCGCATCCCCGATCGGCGAGGCGGTGCCGAGATTGCCGCCCAGCGTCCCCATGCCGCGGATCTGGCGCGAGCCCAGCCGGCTAAGCAGGCCGGCCAGCGGCGCGAAGCCGGGCTCCGCCACGCAGAGGGCGAGCAGATCGCGGTAGGGCAGCGCCGCGCCGATCCTGAGGCCCGCCGGCGTCACCGCGGCGATGGCGAGTTCCGGCACATTGAGCATGCAGATCACCAGCGCCGGCTGTTCCCGGTGGTCCGAGATGCGCAGCCCGAGATCGGTGCCGCCGGCCAGCAGCCAGGCCTCCGGATGCGCCACCCGCAGCGCGATCAGCGCGTCGAGCGAGGCGGGGCGGTGGAAGACCTGCCCGGCGCCGCGCAGCACCGGCGCGGCGGGCAGGGACGGCAGGGGCGCGGCCACCGCGACCTCCGGCGCCAGCCTGGCGAAGGCGTCCAGGATCGGCCGGTAGCCGGTGCAGCGGCAGAGATTGCCCGCGAGCGCGTCATGCGGATCGCCGCCTTCCGTCGCATGCGTCCAGGCGGTCATGACGATGCCCGGTGTGCAGAAGCCGCATTGCGTGCCATGGCACGCCGCGAGCGTCGCCTGCACGGGGTGCGGGGCACCGTCGGGACCGCGCAACCCTTCGACCGTGCGCAGCGCACGGCCATGCAACTGGCCGAGGGTTAGGAGGCAGGCATTCACCGGCACCCGGCCGCCATCCGGGAGCTCCAGCGCCACGGTGCAGGCACCGCAATCGCCTTCCGCGCAGCCTTCCTTGGTGCCGGTCAGCCCGGCGGGGCCGCGCAGCCAGTCCAGCAGCGTGGTGATGGGCGATGTCTCCGGCGGCAGCAGGCGCGGCTCGCCGTTCAGCCGGAACGCGATCATCGCTGGCGCAGCCATGGCTGACATAGGTGGCATGTCCTGTCGGCTTCGGGAGATCCCTGACCTTATCCGCGGCACGGGGCCGGCGCCGCGTCGGGCAGCATGTCACCGCCACACCGGACTCGGCCATGCAAGATGCGAACCAAGACGTGAACCACGACGCGAGCGGGGCAGCGGGGCCGGATCAGTCCAGCCTGATGCCGGCGGCCTGCACGGTCTCGGTCCAGCGCGTCACCTCGGCCTCGATATGCCGGGCCAGGAAGGCCGGGCCGCGGTCGGCGGGCGGCGGCACCTCGGCCGCCAGCTCCTGGTAGCGTTGCCGCACCTCGGGATCGTCCTGCGCGGCGCTGAGCGCGGCGGCGAGGCGCGCCAGCACCGGCGCCGGCGTGCCGCGCGGCGCGGCGAGCGCCTGCCAGTTGCTGGCATCGAATTGCGGCATGCCAAGTTCGGTGAAGGTCGGGACGTCGGGGATCTGCTCCAGCCGATGCCGGGTGGTGACCGCAAGGGCGCGCACCAGCCCGCTGCGATGCGCGGGGATCAGCGTCAGCGTCTGCTCCACCACGGCATCGAGCGTGCCCGCGACGAGATCCGAAATGGCCGGGCCGGAGCCGCGATAGGCGACGATGGTGCCGCGCAGATCGGCCAGGTGCAGCAGCAGCGCCGAGGCGAGGTGGGTCTGCGAGCCGGATCCGGCCGTCCCGAAGGTGGCGTCGCCATTCTTCGCGCGGACGAAGTCGCTGAAGCCGCGCAGATCCTGCACGCCGCTGCGCAGGCTGACCGCCAGCACCACCGGATTGCGCACCACGAGGCCGACCGGCGCGAAGTCGCGGCGCGGGTCGTAGCCGAGATTGGGATAGAGCGGCACGTTCGCAGCCAGGGTGCCGCTGTGGCCGAGGGTCAGGGTGTAGCCATCGGGTGCGGCGCGGGCGACGCGCTGGGTGCCGATGGTGCCGCCGGCGCCGGCGGCATTCTCCACGATCACCGGCTGGCCAAGCTGCGCCTGCAGGCCGCGGGCGATGATCCGCCCGACGACATCACTCGACCCGCCCGGCGCGAAGGGCACGTTGATGGTGACGGGACGGGTGGGAAAGCCTTGCGCCAGCGCCGATCCCGCAGTCGCGCCGCCGATCAGGCCGGAAAGAACCAGGCGGCGGGGAAGGATGCGGGGCATGGCGCGATCTCCTGAGGCTGCGCCTCAGCGCATGCAGCTTCGATGCCACTGCTCGACATGCCCGAGCGTGCGCTCGACCACCTCGGGCAGCACATGCACATGCGTCGATAGCCGCAGCACCCCGCGGCGGACGGAATGCGCCACTTGGCGTTCGCGCAGATAGGTGCTGAGCGATTGCAGCCAGGCGACCTCGGTGCTGTCGTGCCCGGCGCCGAGCGCCTCGCCGACCGCGACGACATGGCTGTGGTGGCCGGGCGGCAGCGCCAGGGTCGGCAGGCCCAGCGCCTCGATCCCGGCGCGCAGCGCGGCTGTGGCCCCGGTCGCGCGGCGCTCCACCTCCTCACGCCCGATCGAGGCGAGTAGGTCCAGCGAGGCTTCCAGCGCGGCGAGCGCCACGAAATTGTGGTTGCCGAGCTCGAAGCGGGTGGCGCCCGGATGCAGGCGCCATCCGGCCTCCGGGCCGGCCGCCTCATGCCCCGCCTCCAGCTCGACGGAGAAGCGGGCGAGGTAGGCGGGGCGCAGCCGGTCCATCCAGGCGCGCCGGACATAGAGCAGACCGAGGCCATAGAGCCCGAGCAGCCCTTTCTGCACCGCGGTCGCCCAGCCATCGACCGGCAGGGAGGACAGATCCTCCGCCAGCACGCCGGAGGATTGCGCGGCATCGACCAGCAGGAAGACGTCCCGCGCCCGGCAGGCCTCGCCGAGCCGTCGCAGGTCGGTGCGGCGGCCGGTCGCGAAGTCGACCGTGGTGATCGCCACCAGTCGGGTGCGGCCGTCGAGCGTCGCGATGATCGCGTCCTCGATGCCCTCGCCCTGTGCCGGCTTGGCGGAGACGAGCTCGGCGCCGGCGGTTTCGGCCTGCCACAGCCAGGGGAAGACGTTGTTCGGATGCTCGATGTCGGGGCTGATGACGATGCGGTCGCCCTGCTGCAGCCGCAGCGCCGCGCCGACCGCGTTCAGCCCCTCCGACGCGTTCTTGGTGAAGGCGAGGTCGCCGGGATCGACGGAGAGCAGCGCCGCCGCCTTCGCCTTCACCCGGTCCGCCATGGCGAACCAGGCCGGCTTGGAGACGGTCCCGGTCGCCTGGGCCAGCAGTATGGCCTCGGCTGCGCGGCGGGATGCGGCCGACAGCGGCCCGCGGGCCGAGACGTCGAGGTAGGTCATGCCCGCCAGATCCGGGAAGGCCGCGCGGATCGCGGCGTCGAGCGGGGTTCCGGTCGCGGGGAAGGGGTTGTCAGCGGGTGCCATTGTCGAGCATCGTCCCTGTCTGAATTCAGTATCCAGGATTCAAAGAAGGCCCGTCAATGACCGCCGACCTCCCGGAAGACGCCTTCGATCGCGCCGAGCCCCTGCATGCCCGGACCTATGACCTGCTCTGGCAGCGGCTGGAGGGCGGGGACCTGCCGGCCGGCACCCGGCTCAAGGACACCGACTGGGCCGCGCGCCTCGGCGTCAGCCGCACGCCGGTGCGGGAGGCCTTCCGCAAGCTCGCGCATGACGGCGTGCTCGATCCGCTCGGCGCCGGTGGCTACCAGGTGCATCGCTTCGCGGCCTCCGAGATCGCGGAGCTCTATCGCTGCCGCGCCGCGCTGGAGGCGCTGGCGGCCGAGGAAGCCGCGCAGCGCGGCGGGGCGGCGCTGGCCACGACCCTCGCCGCCAATATCGCCGCGGCGCGGGCGGCGATGCAGGGCGACGACATGGTGACCTTGCAGGCACTGAACGGTAGCTTCCACGATGCCATCCTCGACGCCGCCCGCAGCCCGCATCTGCGCCGCCTGCTGGAGCAGACCCGTCGGCTGGCGCGCATGGCGCGCCGGCAGCTTCTCGCCCAGGCCCTCGCGGCCGAGGTGCGCTATGAGGAATACCGCGCCGGCCTCGCCCGTGTGCTGGACGACCATGTCGCGCTGCATCGCGCCCTGGCCGAAGGCGACGGCGCGCGCGCCGGGGCGCTGATGCGCGGGCACCTGCTCGCCACCGCCCGGGACATGGGCGTGGTGCTGGACGCTGGCGGCGCCCTCGGCGACGTCGCCTAAGGCGCGGGGCGATGCGCTACTGGATCGGCATCGACACCGGCGGCACCTTCACCGATGTAGTGCTGGCGGAGATGGCGACGGGACGTCACCGCTTCCTGAAGGTCCCTTCGAACCCGGCCGACCCGGCCGAGGCCGTGCTGCGCGGCCTCGACGAGATCCTGGCGGAGGAGGGGGCGACCGGCGCCGAGGTCGGCGCCATCGCGCTCGGCACCACGCTCGCCACCAATGCGGTGCTGGAGGGCAAGACCGGTCGCGCCGCGCTGCTGGCCACCGCCGGCTTCGCGGATCTGCTCGATCTCGGCCGCCAGCGGCGGCCGCATCTTTACAACCTCGATATCGCGAAGCCTCGCCCGGCGGTGGCGGAGCGCGACAGGATCGAGGTCCGGGAACGCCTGGACGCGGCGGGCGCGGTGGTGCTGGCGCTGGACGAGGCGGCGCTGGAGGCAGCGCTGCGCGGGATCGATGCTGGTGTGCAGGCGGTCGCGATCTGCCTGCTGCACAGCTACCGCAACCCGATCCATGAGGAACGCGCGGCCGCGCTGCTGCGGCGCGTCCGGCCCGGCGTGCATGTCTGCCTCTCCTCGGAGATCAGCCCGGAATTCCGCGAATATGAGCGCTCCGCGACCACGGCGGTGAACGCCGCGCTGATGCCGGTCATGCACGGCTATCTGGCGCGCTTCCGCGACGGCATGCGCGCACGCGGCCTGCGCGGCGAGCCGGTAGTGATGCAGTCGAGCGGCGGGCTGGTCTCCACCGCAACCTTGCAGCGCCGCCCGGTCAACACCTTCCTCTCGGGTCCGGCCGGCGGCGTGATCGGCGCGGCGATGGTGGGTGAGGCCGCTGGTATCACCGACCTCGTCACCTTCGATATCGGCGGCACCAGCACCGATGTGTGCCTGGTGAAGGCGGGCCGTCCCGCCCGCTCCGGCCTGCAGGAGATGGCGGGCCAGCCGGTGCGTGCCGCCTGCATCGACCTGCACACGATCGGCGCCGGCGGCGGCAGTCTCGCCTGGGTCGATGCCGGCGGCTTGCCGAAGGTCGGGCCGCAGAGCGCGGGCTCCGTCCCCGGCCCCGCCTGCTACGGCAAGGGTGGCAGCCGCCCGACGGTGACCGATGCCAATATGGTGCTGGGACGGCTCAATTCGGTGGCGTTGCTGGATGGCCGGATGCCGGTCTTCCCGGATCGCGCGCGGGCGGCGATCGAGCAGCACATGGCGGCGCCGCTCGGCATGGATGTCGTGCGTGCGGCGGCCGGCATCCTGGAGATCGCCAATGTCAACATGACCGGCGCCGTCCGGGTCATCTCGGTGGAGAAGGGCGAGGATCCGCGCCGCTGCGCGCTGTTCGCCTTCGGCGGCGGCGGCCCGCTGCACGCGGCGGAGGTGGCGGAGGCGATGGGCATGCGGCGCGTGCTGGTGCCCGCGCATCCCGGGCTGATGTCGGCGATCGGCCTGCTCGCGGCCGATATCCGCGGTGATTTCGGCCTGACCTGCCTGGCCCCTGCCGGGCCGGAGGGCCTGCCGCAGGTGCGGGCCGCTTTCGCGGATCTCGGCGCGCGCCGCGACGCCTGGGCGGCGGCGGAGGGGGTGGACGCCGCCGCACTGCGGATCGAGCACGCGCTCGACCTGCGCTATCGCGGGCAGAGCTCGGAACTCGTTCTGCCCTTGTCGGCGGTTCCGGATGCGGCCGGCCTCGCCGCCTGCGTCGAGGTCTTCCACCGGCAGCATGCCGACCGCTTCGGCTACGCCATGCCCCATCGCGCGGTGGAGGTGGTCACGGCGCGGCTCGTTGCCGTCGCCGCGCGGCAGGCACCGCCCGTCGAGCGCTCCGCATCCGCCTCCGAGCCACCGCCACCGGCCCATCGCGAGGTCTGGTTCCGCGCGACCGGCTTCGTCCGTACGCCCGTGCTGCACCGCGCGACGCTCGGTCCCGGCGCCGTGGTCGCGGGTCCCGCCGTGATCGAGCAGATGGACACCACGACGATCGTGCCGCCCGGCTGGACGGCGCGGGCTGATGCGCAGGGCAACCTCCTCCTCGACCACGACGCCGGAGAGCCGGCATGACCGCACCCGACCCCATCCTGACCGAAGTGACCGCGCGCTACCTGGCCTTGGCCGCCGAGGAGATCGCGGCGACGCTCGTCGCCCTCGCCTTCTCTCCCAACATCAAGGAACGCGCGGACTGCTCCTCCGCGATCTTCGATGCGCAAGGACGCGTGGTCGCCCAGGCCAATCGCATCCCGATCCATCTCGGCTCGATGATCGGCGCCATCGAGGCGATTCTGGCGAAATACCCGACCGACCGAATGGCGCCGGGCGACATGTTTCTGGCGAACGATCCCTACAGCGGCGGCGGCACCCATCTGCCGGATCTGAACGTGGTGGCGCCGGTCTTCGTGGACAGCGCCGTCGTTGCCTTCGTCGCCAATATCGCGCATCACGCCGATGTCGGCGGCATGGTGCCCGGATCGGAATCGGCGCTCTGCGCGACGATCTACCAGGAAGGGCTGCGGATCCCGGTGGTGCGCGTGCTGCGCGGCGGGCAACCCGACCTAGGGATCATAGACATCGTGCTGCTCAACAGCCGCACCCCTGATGAGCGCCTGGGCGACCTTCAGGCGCAGTTCGCCGCCAATCGCGTCGGGATCGAACGCGTCGCCGGGCTCTTCGCGCAGCACCCGCGACCGGTGATCCACGCCTGCATCGAAGCCTTTCTCCGCGCGACCGGGCAGCGCTTCGAAGCGGCCGTCGCGGCGCTGCCCGAGGGCACCTACGAGGCGGAGGAGGCGCTGGACGAAGGCGATGGCGGCGCGCCCGCACGGTTGCATCTGCGCGTCTCGGTCAACGGCGGGCGGCTCTGTTTCGACTTCACCGGATCCGCGCCGCAGCTCACGGGCAGCAGCCGCAACGTGCCGCGCAAGGCGGTGCTGGCGGTGGTCTATGCGGTGGCGAAGTCGTTGCTCGATCCCGACGTGCCGCCGAATGCCGGCTACTACGACGTGATCGAGGTGGTGACGCGGCCGGGCAGCATCCTCGACCCGCTGCCGCCCGCGGCGGTGGGCACGCGCGCCATCACCTGCGGCGTGCTCGGCGACCTCATCGTCGCGGCGATGGGCCAGACGCTGGGTGCGCGCGGCATGGCCGATAGCGGGCCGCATCACCTGGTAATCTTCTCCGGCCCCGAGCCGCGGCATGGTGGCGTCTTCGTGGATTACGAAACCATCGCCGGCGGCATGGGGGCGCGGGGTACGCGGGACGGGATGGATGCAGTGCGCGTGCATGCCTCCGGCGCCGCCAACCTGCCGGTGGAGGCGCTGGAGAATGCCTATCCGCTGCGCGTCGAGCGCTACGCGTTGCGGCGCGGCTCCGGCGGGGAAGGACGGCATCGCGGTGGCCGGGGCGTGATCCGGGACTATCGCGTCCTGACCGAGGGTGTCACCGTCAGCCTCTCCTCGGAACGGCAGCGGCGCCCCGCGCGCGGCGTCGCCGGCGGCGGGGACGGTGCGACCGGCGCCTTCCTGCTGAATCCGGACACGCCTGGGGAGAAGCGGTTGCCCTCGGCGGCCGTGGACCTGGCGCTCGCCCCCGGTGACGTGCTGCGGGTGCTGACGCCAGGTGGTGGCGGGTTCGGCGAGGCTGAGTAGGAAGCAGATCGGAGAGACGGAGATGCCGGGACGCCCGAGCGTTTGGATGCACGAGCTGTCATGGGACGAGATCGCGGCGCAGCTCGCGGTCGACGACGTCGCCCTGCTGCCGATCGGCGCGACCGAGCAGCACGGGCACCACGCGCCGCTGCTGCTCGACACCGGATGGGCGAGCGTGGTGGCGGAGGAGGCGGCGCGGCGCGCGAACTGCCTGGCGGCGCCGCCGCTGCATTACGGCTGGTCGCATGGCCATATGGCCTTCCCCGGCACGCTCGGCCTCCGGGCGGAGACGCTGACGGCGGTCGCGGTGGATATCGGCGAATGCCTGGTGCGGCACGGCTTCCGCCGCATCGTGCTGGTCAACGGCAACCGCATGGCGAATCTCGCACCGCTCGAAATCGCCGCGGTGAAGCTGCGCATGGCGACCGGCGCGCTGGTCGCCGTCGCCGATTGCGGGTTGCTGGCGCGCGGCGCCGTCGCTGGCCTGTCGGAAGGCGGCCCGGGCACGCTCGGCCATGCCGGCGAAAGCGAGACCTCGCTGGTGCTCGCCTATTACCCGCATCTGACCGACATGGCGCGGGCACCCGGCGGCTTCGTGGCGCAGGTCCGCGGCGCCGCGCCGCGGCATGGCCATTACACGCTGGACGCCCGCCTCGATGGGGACTCGGTCTCCATGCCGCATCTGCCCGAGGAATTCCGGGCCCGGACCGAGGCGCGGCAGGGCGTGGTCGGCGACGACAGCCTCGCCAGCGCCGAGAAGGGGCGTGCGATGGTCGCGGCGATCGCCGATCGCCTGGCCGGCGTGATCGCCGCCATGCGCCGGACCGAGGTCACGGTCCGCATCCCGCCGATCGTCGCCTGACACACGGGCGGCCTTGCGGCCGCTGACGGATATCGAACCGGCGGCATGATGCGGCCGGCGGCCGCATGGCGACCGCGGTCAGCCGGCGCAAGCCGATTCCGAAACGGATTTCGGGCAGTCGTCTTATTAGTTGCTGATTTTTTACTTCGATAACGCGGATTGGCCAGGATGAATATTTGTCCATGGCAACCGCGTTGGGGCTGCCTGGCGACCGGCGCCAGATGGACATTCTATGCTGCAGAGCAGCAATTCGCTGATTACAAGGGAAAATATGGAGTTCCATCGTTGCGGAGGCATCCATGCCGACGCCGCCGGAGATGCCGTGCCGTCGCTGCTTGTTTGCGCGGATACTCAACAATAATATGCAAAAGACGGTCGATTTTGGAGGACGTCCCATGGAATTACTGACATCTCCGCGGTACAAAGATTATTGCGGCGGATTAATACTTGTCATCGTCGGGCTGGCGGCTGCCTTCCAGGCGCAGAGCTATCAGATCGGCACCCTCACCCGCATGGGGCCGGGCTTCTTCCCGGCCGCGCTCGGCATCATCCTCGCCGCCGCCGGCGTGGTGCTGCTCGGCACCGCCATGGCGCGCAACGCCCGGACCGCAGTCATCGAGGGCGAGGCGGTGCGGCGGCATCCGCCGGAATGGCGCGGCTGGGCCTGCATCTGCCTGGCCGTCATCGCCTTCGCGGTGCTGGGGGAGCTGACCGGCCTGGTGCCGGCGACCTTCGCCTGCGTCTTCATCGCGGCCCTCGGCGACCGCGACAACAGCCTGCGCGACATCGTGCTGCTGTCCATCGGCGTCACCATCGCCGGCGTCGCCGTCTTCTGGTGGGGCCTCGGCATCCTCTTCCCCTTGTTCAGCCGGGATTTCATGTGATGTGGCAGTCCTTGATGGACCTCGGCTACGGCTTCGGTCTGGCCTTCGAACCCCACAACCTCTTCTGGTGCTTCGTCGGCGTTCTGGTCGGCAACCTGATCGGCGTACTGCCGGGGACCGGCGCGCTCACCGCCATCTCCATGCTGCTGCCGCTGACCTTCTCCATGCAGCCGGTGCCGGCGATCCTGATGCTGGCGGGCATCTTCTACGGATCCCAGTATGGCGGCGCGATCGGCGCCATCCTGCTGAACCTGCCCTCGCATCCGCCGCACGCCGTCACCTGCCTCGACGGCTATCCGATGACGCGAAAAGGCAAGGGGGGCACGGCGCTCGGCCTGACCATGCTCTGCTCCTTCTTCGCGGCATCCTTCGGCATCATCGTCATGGTCTTCGCCTCGCCGCTGCTGGTCGCGGTCGCCTTCAAGTTCGGCCCGCCCGAGCTGTTCTCCATCATGCTGCTGGGGCTGATCGCGGGATCGACGATGTCGCGGGGATCGCCGGTCAAGGGCATCGCCATGACGGTGATCGGCCTCCTGATCGGCACCGTCGGCACCGATGTCCAGACCGGCCTGCAGCGCTTCAATTTCGGCATTCCGGAGCTCGCCGACGGGATCGAGCTGGTCTCGATCGCCATGGGCGTCTTCGGCATCGCCGACTTCCTGCGGCATGTGAACCGCATGAAGCACATCGGCAGCCTGGCGCCGGTGCGGTTCCGCGACATGCGGCCGAGCAAGGCCGAGCTGAAGGAAGCCTTCTTCCCGATGCTGCGCGGCACCCTGGTCGGCACGCTGTTCGGCGCCATGCCGGGCACCGGGCCGACCATCACCACCTTCATCGCCTATGCGCTGGAGCAGAAGGTCTCCCGCACGCCTGAAAAATTCGGCACTGGCATGATCGCCGGCGTCGCGGCGCCGGAAGCCGCTTCGCATTCCAAGACCCAGGTCGACTTCATCCCGACCATGAGCCTCGGCATCCCCGGCGACGCCGTCATGGCGCTGCTGCTGGGCGCGCTGCTGATCCACGGTATCCAGCCGGGGCCCCGCCTGCTGACCGAGCATCCCGATATCTTCTGGGGGCTGATCGCCAGCTTCTGGGTCGGCAATGTCATGCTGATGGTGCTGAACGTCCCGATGATCGGCGTCTGGGTGAAGCTGCTGCAGGTGCCCTACCGGTTCCTGTTCCCGTCAGCGGTGTTCTTCATCGCGATCGGTGCCTATTCCGTGAACAACGACATCTTCGCGGTCTATGAGGTGCTGGCCTTCGGCATCTTCGGCGCGATCTTCATGGCGCTCGACTTCCCGATCGCACCGATCCTGCTCGGCTACGTGCTGGGACCGATGGTGGAGGAGAATTTCCGCCGCGCCCTGCTGCTGTCCCGAGGGCATCTGACGACCTTCATCGAACGGCCGATCAGCGGCACGATCATCGGCATCATCGTGCTGCTGCTCGCTGCCCAGGCCTTCTTCGCCATGCGGGCACGCGCCGGCAAGGGCACCGCCTTGCCGGTGCCGCCCTCCGACGTGATCGCCTGAGGGAATGCCCTGGAGAGGAGGCATGCCTCCTCTCCAGGATGCCCGTCACGGCGTCAGGATGTGGTCGCGCGGCCGAGCAGATCGTGGCGCGCGACGTAGAGGAAGCCGCCGATCAGGCCGAGATGCTCGAAGAAAGCGTTGGCGGTCATGAAGCGCTCATGCCCGGGTGGCAGCGCCCAGAAGCGGTTGGCGACGAAGGTCGCGACCAGGGTGAAGCCCGCGAGAGCAAGCGCACCCAGCCAGCGCAGCCGCCCCGAGATCACCAAGGCTGAGCCGACCAGCTCCGTCACGATGGTCGCCGTCGCCACCACGGCCGGCAGCGGCAGCCCGAAATGCACGGCCTCCGCCACCGCGCCCGGCCAGTCCAGGAGCTTGTTCAGCCCGCCCTGGATATAGGCGGCGCAGAGCGCGAGCAGGGCGAGGCGCCCGATCCAGGGCGCCCGCAGGAAGGCGACCATCAGACCGCCCAGCAGGCGCAGCCGAGCCCACCCCAGAAGCCGGCGAGGTCGGAGACCGGCAGCGCCGCGTCCCAGGCGCTGGCATGGTCATGGCCGTGCACGCCGCAGGCCGTGCCGCAGCCGCAGCCGGCGCGGCTCGCTGACGCGACCGCCTCCGCGGCCAGGCGCTGCTGGCGGCCCGCATCGGCGCGGCGCTGATAGCCGCCGAAGCGGCGTACCGGTGACCACTCCGGCAGCACCGGCGGCGGGGGCGGCGCGAGCGGCGCGAAATCCCCGGCGCCGAACACCGGCTTGCCGCCGAGCAGTGTCAGCACGGACTCAATGTCCTGGATGCGATCCTCCGGCACGCTGAAGTAGTCGTCGGAGAGCACCGCCAGGTCCGCGAGCTGGCCGGTCTTGATCTGTCCCTTCTTGCCGCCCTCGGTCGAGAACCAGGTATTCGCCTCGGTCCAAAGCCGGAGCGCTTCTTCCCTGTCCAGCCGGTTGGCCGGCGGGTAGAGGCGGAGCCCACCGAGCGTCTGCCCGGTCACCATCCAGGCCATGCTGACCCAGGGGTTGTAGGAGGCGACGCGCGTTGCATCGGTGCCGCCGCCGACCGGCACGCCGGCGGCCAGCATGCGGCGGATCGGTGGCGTGCGCTCGGCGGCGCGGGCGCCGTAGCGTTCCACGAAATACTCGCCCTGGAAGGTCATCCGGTGCTGTACCGCGATGCCGCCACCGAGCGCCGCGATGCGATCGATGTTGCGGTCGGAGATGGTCTCCGCATGATCGAAGAACCAGTGCAGGTCGCCGATCGGCTGGTCGCGGTTGACCTTCTCGAAGACGTCGAGCGCGCGGGTGATGGTCTCGTCATAGGTGGCATGCAGGCGCCACGGCCAACGGTTCTCGACCAGCTTGCGCACCACGGTCTCGAGCTGGCCTTCCATGCCGGGCGGCATCTCCGGCCGCGGTTCCCGGAAATCCTCGAAATCGGCGGCGGAGAAGACCAGCATCTCGCCGGCGCCGTTGTGGCGCAGGCTGTCATCGCCCTGGCCCGGCCGCACCATCTGACCCCAGCGGGTGAAGTCCTGCAGCTCCTCGCCCGCCTTCTGGGTGAAGAGGTTGTAGGCGATGCGTAGGGTCAGATCGCCATCGGCATGCAGCTTCTGAATGATCTCGTAATCCTCGGGGTAGTTCTGGAAGCCGCCGCCGGCATCGATGACGCCGGTGACGCCGAGGCGGTTCATCTCCCGCATGAAGTGCCGCGTCGAGTTGCGCTGCTGGTCGGGGTCGAGCTTCGGGCCGCGCGCCAGGGTCGCATAGAGGATCAGCGCGTTCGGCTTGGCCAGCATCAGCCCCGTCGGCTCGCCGGAGGCGTCGCGCTGGATCTCGCCACCCGGCGGGTTCGGCGTGTCGCTGGTATAGCCGACGGCGCGGAGCGCGGCGCGGTTCAGCAAGGCGCGGTCATAGAGGTGCAGGATGAAGACCGGCGTATCGGGTGCCGCGGCGTTCAGCTCATCGAGGGTCGGCAGGCGCTTCTCGGCGAACTGGTGTTCGGTGAAGCCGCCGACGACGCGCACCCATTGCGGTGGCGGCGTGTCCTGCACCTGGCGACGCAGCATGGCCATGCCATCGGCGAGCGACCGCACGCCATCCCAGCGGAGCTCGAGGTTGTAGTTCAGCCCGCCGCGGATGATGTGCATGTGGCTGTCGATCAGCCCGGGGATCGCACGACGGCCGCGCAGGTCGACGACCTCGGTCGTGGGGCCGGCGGTCGGCAGGATTTCGCGCGCCTCGCCGACCGCGGAGAAGCGCCCGCCGGTGATCGCAACGGCTTCCGGCGCCGGGTTCGCACGGTCGAGCGTGGTGAAGCGGCCATTGGTCAGGATCAGGTCGGGCGTGGTCTGGGCCATGGCGGGGCTCCGAAGCAGGGATGCGATGCCGAAGGTCGCGGCGCTGGTCGCGGCCTGGCGACGGGTCAGCGGGTTCATGCCGGTGGCTCCGCGTTGGGGTTGTTTCGGGCAGTCTGCTGATTGGGGCGGCGTCCGGGAAGCGTGCCGAAGAGGTGCTCCGTGCAATCCGCATGGATGGCGCCGAGTGTTAGGCGATCGCCGGCGAGCCACCGCCTGGCGATCGGGGCCACCTGTTCGCCGACCAGCATGCCGAGGAGGCCGAGCAGGGCAATGACGGGTGGCGCCGGCGAGCGTACGCCGAGCACGCCATAGGCGATGCCGACGGCGAAGCCGATGCCGAGCGAGAGGAGATGATTGGTCATGGCTCGCCCCCGCACTTGGATCGGTCTCAGGCACACCAGGGTGGCACCGGCTCGCGCCGGGTGATTGAACGAAAGTCCGCCGCATTGGATAATCGGACGGACATTTCCCGATCAGGATGACCGGCCTGGACACAGCGTCCCTTGGCACCAGAGCCACCACCATGCCGCCCCGCCGCAGCTACGGGGATGCCGTGGCGCACAGCTTCGGCATGAACGCAGCGCCGGCACTGCGGACGCGATCGCTGCCCCATGCGCAGATCGGGATGACGCGCATCTCCTGCGGCGCCGAGCGTATCGGCATGACCCCGCAGATCCCACCCGAGGACACCTTCATCGCGGCCATCTACCTGACCGACTTGCAGCGCCACGAGCTGTGGAGCGGCGGGCGGCCGAGGATCAGCCAGGGCTATGCCGCGAACTCGCTCCGGATCGTCAATCTCGTCGAGGGCTATTCGGCGAATATCCTGGAGCCGCATGAGGCGCTGTCCTTCTACATCCCGCGCGCCGCACTCGATGGTCTCGCCGAGGATGCGGGGCGGCCTGCTATCGCCGATCTCCGCTGCGTGCCCGGCACGCTCGATCCGGTCGTCGGACACCTCGTCTCGGCATTGCTGCCCGCCTTCCAGGCCCCCGGGGAGGCGAGCCCGCTCTTCATCGACCAGGTGGCGCAGGCGATCACCACGCATCTGGCCGACCACTATGGCGGGCAGCCGCAGCGTGATCCGAAGGGCCGGCTGGCGCCGCAGCAGCTTCGCCGCGCGAAGGAGCTGTTGGCGAGCCGGCGCGACGGCGATCTGACCTTGGCGGCGCTCGCGCGGGAGTGCGGCCTGTCCCGCAGCTATTTCCTGGAGGCCTTCCGGGTGACCGCCGGCTGCACGCCGCACCGCTGGCTGCAGCGCCACCGTGTAGAGCAGGCGAAGAGCATGCTGCGGGACCCGGCGGCGGCGATCGCTGAGATAGCGATCCTCTGCGGCTTCGCCGATCAGAGCCATATGACCCGTGTTTTCACCCGCCTGACGGGCCATAGCCCGGCCGCTTGGCGACGGCTGGCCGGTGGTCTCCCGGGAAAGGCGCGCTAGCGCCTGTATTCCTGCTGAATAATTACGGGAAATTCATGAGAGGCGCGGGCTGGAGTTAATCCTCCTTGTCCGATGGAATGACTGTCCTAAGCTGCCGACTCCGTCCCGAGCGATTCCAATACGTTTCCAGCATACAATGATTTGGAAGGATCAGATGAGCAAAGCCCCTCGTTCCAAGGTCCTTTGGCTTCTTGTCCTTCCTTACTTCGGGTTGCTGCTGGTTCCATTATACAACAGGTACGATCCCGCGCTTTTCGGATTCCCCTTCTTCTATTGGTATCAGCTCGCCTGGGTGCCTCTGGCCTCGGCCATCATCTGGCTCGCCTACCGGAGCGTCCGTCATGAGGACTGAGATCGACGGCGTCGCGCTCACCGTCTTCGCCGTCTTCTTCGCCATCGTCACCGTGATGGGCTTCGTCGCGGCGCGCTGGCGGAAGCCGAAGACCCTCGCCCATATCGACGAATGGGGGCTCGGCGGCCGCCAGTTCGGCACCTGGATCACCTGGTTCCTGGTGGGCGGTGATTTCTACACCGCCTACACCGTGATCGCGGTGCCGGCCCTGGTCTATGCCGTCGGCGCCTATGGCTTCTTCGCGCTGCCCTACACGATCATCGTCTACCCTTTCGTCTTCGCGGTCATGCCGGTGCTGTGGCGGCGGGCGAAGGATTTCGGCTACGTCACCGCCGCCGATGTGGTGCATGGCCAGTACAAGTCGCGGATGCTGGAGCTCGCGGTCGCGATCACCGGCGTGCTGGCGACCATGCCCTATATCGCGCTGCAGCTCGTCGGCATGGCCGCCGTGATCAAGGCGCTTGGCCTCACCGGCGAGCTGCCGCTCGCGATCGCCTTCATCATCCTGGCGCTCTACACCTATTCCTCGGGGCTCAGAGCGCCGGCGCTGATCGCCTTCGTCAAGGACATCATGATCTACATCGTGGTCATCGCCGCGGTGGCGCTGATCCCGTCCAGGCTCGGCGGCTATGCGCATGTCTTCGCCGCGGCCGATGCCGCCTTCCAGGCGCGGGGCAGCGGCGGCATCCTGCTCGACGGCAACCAGTATGTCGCCTATGCGACGCTGGCGCTCGGCTCCGCGCTGGCGGCCTTCATGTACCCGCATACGCTGACCGGCATCTTCGCGTCGAAAAGCGCCAACACGATCCGCAAGAACGCGGCGCTGCTGCCCGCCTATACGCTGCTGCTCGGCCTGCTGGCGTTGCTCGGCTACATGGGGCATGCGGCGAATTTGCATCTGAGCAGCCCGAATGACGTGGTGCCGGCGCTGTTCCAGACCTTGTTCCCGAGCTGGTTCGCCGGCTTCGCCTTCGCGGCGATCGCCATCGGCGCCCTGGTGCCGGCCGCGGTGATGAGCATCGGCGCCGCCAACCTCTTCACCCGCAATTTCTGGAAGGCCTATGTCGATCCCAGCATCAGCGATGCCGGCGAGGCGCAGGTCGCCAAGGTGGCATCGCTCGTCGTCAAGGTCGGTGCGCTGCTCGTCATCGTCTTCCTGCCGACCCAGTTCGCGCTGGATCTGCAATTGCTGGGTGGTGTCTGGATCCTGCAGACGCTGCCGGCGCTGGTCTTCGGCCTGTTCTCGGGGTGGTTCCGGGCGCCGGCGCTGCTGGCGGGCTGGCTGATCGGCTTTCTCGGCGGCACCTGGCTCGTCTGGATCAACGGCCTGAAGCCCTTGCAGGCGATCAGCCTCGGCGGCGCTCCCTTCACCGTCTATATCGGGCTGCTGGCGCTCCTCGCGAACGTCCTGGTCGCGGTCGTCGTCAACCTCTTCGTCGGCTCGCGCCAGCCGGTTCAGGCCTAAGTCGCAGGCGCGCATCCCGGCGTGGCGCAACCGCCATGCCGGGATGCCGTCCCGGCGCTCCCATGGCTTGGTAGATCGCGCTCGTCATAACGCGGCGGCACCGCGCCTCGCGATCAGGTCGCTTGACCGGCGCTATTGGAACGTTCCAATATGCCGGCCGACTGAGCACGGTGACATGGAAAGAATCCGGATCAAGGATGTCGCGCGCGAAGCTGGGGTTGCTCTTTCCACCGCCGCCCTGGCGCTCCGGGACGATACCAGGCTGCGCGAGGAGACCCGCCGGGCGGTTCGCGATGCCGCGGCGCGGCTGGGCTATGTCTATGACCGCTCGGCGGCCGTCATGCGGTCCGGCAAGTCGCACACCATCGGCCTTCTGGTCTGCGAGATCACCAACCCCTTCTATGCCGAGCTGACAGCGGGCGTCGAGGAAGCGCTCGATGCCGCGGGCTATGTCACCATCCTCGCCAACACCTCGGAATCGGTGGCGCGCCAGAAGCGGATGCTGGAACGCTTCCGGGAGCAGCCGGTCGACGGCGTGCTGATCATGCCTGCCACCGGCACGCCGGCGACCTTGCTCGACGAGCTGGATAAGGTGCGCCTGCCCTATGCGACTGTCGTGCGCGGCTTCCGGCGCGGCGCGCATGCAGGGCCGGACGATCGGGCCGGCACCCGGCTCGCCACCGAGCATCTGCTGCGCCTCGGCCACCGGCGCATCGCCTTCCTGGGCGGCGGGCGGAAGAACTCCGTCAGCACGGGCCGATGGGACGGCTATGCGCGTGCGATGGCCAAGGCCGGCCTCGCCACCGAGCACATGCCCTGCCCGACGGACATCGGCGAGGCGTCGCGGCTGACGCGGGCGCTGTCGGCTGCGGGGCCGACCGCCCTCGTCTGCTTCAATGATTCCGTCGCCTTCGGCGCGATGCTCGGCCTCATGCGGGCGGGCCGCAAGCCCGGTGTCGACGTGGCGGTGACCGGCTTCGATGGCATCCGCGAAGCGGCGGCCTGGTATCCGTCGCTGACCACGGTCTGCGTCGCGCCGCGCGCGATCGGCCAGGCAGCCGCACGCGTCCTGCTGCAGCAGATGGCCAATCCCGGATCGACCCCGATACGGGAGATCCTGAAGCCAACCCTGATCATCCGCGAATCCTGCGGCGCTGCCGGAGGGGCCCCGCCGGATACGCCGTGAGCCAAGCGCCGTCGCGGCGGATGCCGGTGCAATCCGAGGAGGAAGTTCCGTGCTGGATGTCCTTGACGCGTCGGACCTGACCGACTGGCATAGGGCGCTGCGCGACACAGCGCGCCGCTTCGCCGAGGCCGAGGTCGCGCCGATCGCGGGCGAGCTCGATGAGAGCGAGCGTTTCCCGGCGGAGCTTTACGAGCGGCTGGCCGCGACTGGGCTGTTCGGGATCGGCGTACCGGAAGCGCTCGGCGGCGTCGGCGCCGATACCCTGGCCTATGCGCTGGTGATGGAGGAGTTGTCGCACGGCTATGCCTCGGTCGCCGATCAGGTCGGCCTGGTGGAGCTGCTGGGCACCTTGCTCTCGGCGCATGGCACGGCGTCCCAGCAGGAACGATATCTGCGGCCGCTGTTGCGGGCGGAGCGCCGCTGCGCTTATGCCCTGACCGAGGCGGAGGCGGGGTCCGACCTCGCGGGGTTGCGCAGCACGGCGCGCCGGACCGCGGATGGCTGGGTGCTGGATGGGGCGAAGCTCTGGATCCACAACGCACCGGTCGCGGATTTCGCGGCGGTGCTCGCGCGCACCGATCCGGAAGCCGGCCATCGCGGCATGTCGATCCTGCTCGTCGATCTGGATCAACCAGGCGTCACGCGGGACCGCAAGGAACGCAAGATGGGGCAGCGCGCCTCGCCGGTCGGCGGGCTGCGCTTCGATGGCGTCGCCCTGCCCGCCGACGCCTTGCTGGGGCAGGAAGGCCGTGGCTTCCACATGGTGATGTCGGTGCTGGACAAGGGCCGCATCGGCATCGCGGCGCTCGCGGTCGGCATCCTGCGGGCGGCGCTGGAGGACAGCATCGACTACGCCCGCCAGCGCCGGCAATTCGGCAAGCCGATCGCCGATTTCCAGGCGGTGCAATGGATGATCGCCGACATGGCGAAGGATACGCATGCCGCGCGGCTGATGGTGCACAACGCCGCTGGCCTGCTGGACCGCGGCCAGCGCGCCACCTTGCAGGCCAGCATGGCGAAGTGCTTCGCCTCCGACGCGGCGGTGGCGCGTACCGCGGATGCGGTGCAGATCCATGGCGGATCCGGCTATATCCGCGGCGTGCGCGTCGAGCGCCTGTACCGCGACGCCAAGATCACGCAGATCTACGAAGGCACCAACCAGATCCAGCGCATGATCATGGCGCGGGCCCTGCTGGCATGAGCGCGGATCGGCAACGCCGCCCGCTGGCCCTCGTCACCGGCGGGCGCCGCGGCATCGGCCGCGCGACCTGCATCGCCCTGGCGGAGCGGGGCTTCGACATCCTCGCCGCCGACCGCGAGGAGGAGGGGGCAGCGGAAACCGCGGCGGCGGTGGCGGCGGCCGGCGCCGCCTTCACCTTCCGGGTGCTCGACATCGCACGCATCGACACCCATGCCGCCTTCCTGGAGGCGGTGCGGCGGGATCTCGGCAGCCTCGACTGCCTCGTCAACAATGCCGGCGTCGGTGCGCTCCGCCGCGGCGATCTGCTGGAGGTGACGGCGGAATCCTGGGACCGGGCCTTCGGCGTGAATGCGCGCGGCAGCTTCTTCCTCACCCAGGCGGTGGCGGCCGGCATGCTCGCGGATGGGCCGTCCGACCGCTATCGCAGCATCGTCTTCGTCTCCTCGGCCAATGCCATCATGGCGGCGCCGGAGCGTGGGGAATACTGCGCTTCCAAGGCGGCGGTCTCGATGCTCGCGCGGCTCTTCGCGTTGCGCCTCGCCGAGCATGGGATCGCCGTGCACGAGGTGCGGCCGGGCGTCATCCGCACCGACATGACGGCCCCCGTCGCGGCACGCTACGAGCAGCGGATCGCCGAGGGGCTGTCGCCGATCCGCCGCTGGGGCGAGGCGGGGGATGTCGGCCGCGCCATCGCCATGCTGGCCGCCGGCGAGATGCCGTTCAGCACCGGCGACGCCCTGCACATCGACGGAGGCCTGCATGTCCAGCGGCTCTGACGCGATCCGCGCCGCCGATCGCCGGCTCCACTACGAGGAGATCACCCCCGGCATGGCCTGGCAGACCGGCGGGATCACCGTGACGGAGGCGCATCTCCTCGCCTTCGCCGGCCTCTCGGGCGATTTCTACGACATCCATGTCGACGATGCCTATGCGCAGGCGCTCGGCTATCCCGGCCGCATCGCGCATGGGCTGCTGGGGCTCGCCATGGCCGATGGGCTGAAGAACCGGGCGCAGACCCAGCTCGCGGCCATCGTCTCGCTCGGCTGGCGCTGGCGCTTCGTGGGCCCGATCCTGATCGGTGACCGCTTGCAGGCCAGCATCCGTGTCACAGGCCTGCGGCCGACGCGCCACGCCGATCGGGGCATCGTCACGCTCGGCTTCGACCTGCGCACCCAACGCGGCGAGACGGTGCAGGAAGGCGAGAACGACATGATGGTGCACCGGCGGGTTGCCGCGCCGCCGGCTGAGGTCAGCCCTCCCAGCCGGTGATGCCGAGATAGGCGGCGGCCAGGCGCGCCTGTCCTTCATGCATCGCACGGCCAGTGACGATCGGGCAGCCGCGCTCCCGCGCCGCCGCGAGCAGTGGCGTGATCTCCGGCTTCGGGATCACATCCGCCACCACCTGCCCCGGCGCGATCGTATCCGGCTGCAGCGGCAGCGGATCGCCGGGGCGCAGGCCGAGCGGCGTGGCGTTGACGATGATGGCGTGCCCGGCCGGCGCCGCGGCACCCGCCGCGACCTCGAGGGACGGCCAGCCCGCCTTGAGCGCTGCCACGAGCGCTTCGGCCCTGCCGGCCGCGGCGTCATGCAGGGTCAGCCGCCCGACACCGGCGCGAGCCAGGGCGAAGGCGATGGCGCGCCCCGCCGCGCCGCAGCCGACCTGCAGGATGGCGGCGCCGCGCGGTGCATGGCCCGCGCGTTCCAGCCCGTCGCGGAAGCCCTCGCCGTCGAACATCTCGCCTTCCCAGCCGCCGCCCTCGCGCCGGCGCACGGTATTGACCGTGCCGGTCAGCCGCGCGGTCGGGCCGAGCGCGTCCAGCAGCGGCACCACCGCTTCCTTGTGCGGCATGGTCATCACCAGCCCGTCGAGGTTGCGCAGCCGCGTCAGCCCCGCCCAGACGGCGGGTAAGTCACCCGCCGGCACCTCGAAGGGCAGGAAGGCAGCATCGCGCGCCAGCCGCGCGAAGCCCGCGTTGAACAGCGCCGGCGAGCGCAGCGGCGCCACCGGATCGCCGATGATGCCGAACAGCCGCGTCGTCCCGGTGATCATCATGCCGTGCCGGCCTCCTTCAAGAGATCCTCGATCAGGTGCTGGACCAGGAGCGCGGAGCGGATGTCGTTGCTCGGCGCGCGCCCCGCCTCCAGCGCATCCAGCATCTCCGCGATCAGGGCCCGGTGCGGGCCGTGGTCGAAGGCCATCGGGTCGGCGCCGCCGCCGGTCGCCGCATCCGCGCCGAGGGTCAGAGCCTCGCCGCCGCGTCCGTGCAGGGTCAGCCTTCCGCCTTCCAGCAGGGCAGAGCCCTCGGTGCCGGCCAGCTCGATGCGTTCTGGGTAGCCGGGGCGGGCGACGGTGGTCGCATCCAGCACGCCGATCGCGCCGCTGCGGAAGCGCAGCGCCGCGGCCACCACATCCTCGGTGTCGATGGCGCGCAGCGGTGAGGTCATGGCGAAGCCGCGCACCGCGTCGCAGGGGCCGGCGAGGTGCAGCAGCAGGTCGAGCGTGTGGATCGCCTGGGTCATCAGCACGCCGCCGCCATCGCGGGCCCGCATGCCGCGGCCGGGTTGCGCGAAGTAGGCGGCATCGCGCCACCAGCGGATGGAGGCGCTGGCCGACAGCAGCCGGCCGAGCCCACCCGCGTCCAGCGCCGCCTTCAGGCGCAGCGCGGCCGGGCGGAAGCGATGCTGCAGGCAGACGCCGCAGCGCAGCCCCGCCCGCTCCGACATCGCCGCCAGGGCCTCGCCGCGCACGGCAGTGATCTCGACCGGTTTCTCGACGATCATGTGCCGCCGCGCGGCGACGACCTGTTCGGCGATCGGCAGGTGGGTGCCGGGCGGGGTCAGGATCAGCACGAGATCGAGCCCGGGCGCCGCCAGCAGATCCTCCAGCCGCTCGAAGACCGGCGCGTGCCATTGGTCGGCGAAACCTGCGCGACGCGCCGGGGTCGGCGAGAAGCCGCCGATCAGTGTGACGCGGCCCTCCGCCGCAAGGTCGCGCAGCGCCAGCATATGCGGCGTCACGGCCATGCCGAGACCGATCAGTCCGACACCGATCATGGCTTTCCTCCGCTAAGTGTCGGCGCGTTCATCTTCCGCCGCGATTCTGTTGGAACGTTCCTATGTGCATGCTAGCCTCGGCAAAACCGGAGGAAAAGTCCATGCACATCCCGTCTCTCACGCGGCGCGATCTCGCTCGGCTGCTCTGCGGCACGGCCTTGCTCCCGCTGGTCTCCGGCGGCAGCGCCTCGGCGCAGGGACGGCGCGACACGCTCGTCATCGGGCTCGACATCAGCGACACCGTGACCTTCGATCCCGTGCGCCAGGCGCAGTACACGCCGCCGCTGACGCTCGCCGCCTGCTATGACAGCCTCGCGACCTTCGAGCCCGGCGACTACGTGAATCCGAAGCCTTCGCTGGCCACGCGCTGGGTGCGGCGCCCGGGTGGCGATGGCTGGCGCTTCACCCTGCGCGACGGGGTGAAGTTCGCTTCCGGCGCCGCGGTGACGGTCGAGGATGTGAAGTTCAGCTTCGACCGCCTGATCAACATGCGGGAACAGACGCAGGTCTACATCAAGTCGGTCGACCGCGTGGAAGTGGTCGACGCCAGCACCGTCGACTTCGTCATGAACGCGCCCAATGCGCCGATCCTGCCGATCCTCTGCAACCCCGGCTGCTCCATCCTGGAAAAGGCAGTGCTGCTGCGCAACGGCGCGGTGCAAGGGCCGGAGGCGCGCGACAGCGATCGTGCGACGGATTGGCTGAACGGCAACAGTGCCGGCACCGGCCCCTATCGCCTGATGCGGTGGGAGCGCGGCTCCCAGATCATGCTCCAGCGCAACCCGCATTACTGGGGCCCGGCGCCGGCCTTCGAGCGCGTGGTCATCCGCCATCTCTCGGACAGCGCCGCCCAGCTCCTGGCGTTGCGGCGTGGTGACGTGCACGCCGCCTTCAACCTGATCCCCGAACATGTCGCTTCGCTTCAGGGTGACGGCAACGTCACCATCACCCGGCTGCCGAGCCTCGACTTCGTCTACATGGCGGTGACGCAGAATCCGGCGGCCAATCCGGCATTGGCCAAGAAGGAAGCGCGCCAGGCCATCGGCTACGCCATCGATTATGACGGCATCCTCGGCAATCTGCTGGGCGGCGCCGCGGTGCGGCCGGCGCATTTCCTGCCGATCGGCGTGATCGGCAGCACGCCGGAGATCGCCCGCGACATCGGCTTCCGCCAGGATCTCGACCGTGCCCGGCGGCTGCTGCAGGCGGCCGGCCTGCCGGACGGCTTCGAGATGGAGATCGCCTATGGCAATGCCGCGGTCGCCGGCGTGTCCTATCAGGTGCTGGCGCAGAAGGTGCAGGCGGATCTCGGGCGGGTCGGCATCCGGGTGCGCCTCAATCCGATGGACCAGGTCAATCTGCGCACCACCTACACCACCGGGCGCATGCAGGGCGGCGTGCTGACCTTCTGGAATCCGCCGGCCGTCTCCAACGATCTCTGGGCCTCGGCCGTGGTGGAGCGGGTGGCGCGGCGGGTCGGCTGGGAAGTGCCGCCGGCCATGACCCAATTGGTCAAGCAGGCGTCCGAGGCCCAGGACGTCGAGCAGGCGACGGCGCTCTGGACCGAATGGCAGCGCCAGGTGGTCGACCAGGCGAACCACGTCATCCTGTTCCAGCCGAGCTATCAGATCGGCGTGCGCCGCTCGCTCGGCGACTTCCCGCTGACCGCGGCAGGCTGGCAGCTCAATCTAGGCAAGGTCAGGCCCGCCTGAGGCGAGGAGGGCGCGGTGACGTTGCCGCTCACCGCCCCCCGCTCACCGCGCGAAATCCGCCGCCCGCTTCTCATTGAAGGCACGGATGCCTTCCAGGTGATCCCCGGCACTGAAGCAGAGCACGTTCATCTCGTTCTCATAGGCGAGGCCGGCGGCCAGCGGCGCTTCCATGGCCGCACGCAGCGCCGCCTTCACCGATTGCACGGCGACCGGGCTGAAGCCCGCCAGGCGGGATGCGACGGCGCGGGCGCGCGTCAGCAACGCGCCCTGCGGCACCACCTCATGCACCAGGCCGAGGCCGAGCGCTTCGGCCGCGTCGATGGGATCGCCCAGCATCAGCAGCCGGGTCGCGGCGGCATGGCCGATCAGCCGCGGCAGGAGCTGGGATGCGCCGCCGCCGCCCACCCAGCCGCGCTGCACCTCCGGGAAGCCGATGCGCGTGGTGTCGGCGGCGATGCGGACATCCGCGCCCAGCGACATCTCGGCGCCGCCGCCGAGCGTCCAGCCCTGCAGCGCCGCCACCACGGGCTTCCGGATCGCGCGCACCACCGCCGCGTATTCCAGCCGGTTGCGGAAATGCCAGGTGGAGGGATAGGTCGCGAGCGCATTCAGATCGCTGCCGGAGCAGAAGGCGCGATCGCCGGCGCCACGCAGCAGCACCGCACGGACGGTGTCATCGGCCTGGATGGCCCGGACGTGATCGGCAAGGCGCTGCGCCATGGCGGGAGTGACGGCATTGTGCTTGGCGGCACGGTCCAGCAGCAGTTCCGCGACGCCATCCTCGATGATCAGCTTCACATCGCCTTCCATGGCGCTTCTCCTCCCGCGGTCCGCCGCATCGTGGCCGGCGGCAGCGCGAGTATAACGTTCCAACGATTTGCGGCGGAAGCCCGAAAACAGATTGATCGGAACGTTCCAATGGGCCACTACTGCGGCAAGAGGAGTGCGGGGGGAGGGCGGTGATGGCCCGCTACATCGGCAAACGTCTGCTGTTGGCCGCGCTCATGGCGGTCCTGGCCAGTTGTGTCATTTTCCTGATCGCCAACCTCGTGCCTGGCGACCCCGTGCTCGCACAGCTCGGCGATGTCGCAGCGAGCGACCCGGCCATCGTGGCGCGCTGGCGCGCCAAATGGGGGCTCGATCTGCCGCTCTGGGAGCGGTACGGGATCTTCCTCACCGGCCTCCTGCACGGCGATCTCGGCATCTCCATCGCGACGCACCGCCCGGTGCTCGACGACATCCGCCAGTACGCGCCGGCGACCATCGAGCTGGCGACGATCGCCTTCCTGCTCTCGCTCGTCATCGGCATCCCGCTCGGCATCGCCGCGGCGGTGCGGCGCGACGGCTGGATCGATTCCGCCGCGCGCGCGCTGTCCCTGCTCGGCGTCTCCGCGCCGACCTTCTGGCTCGCCTTCATGATGCTCGCGATCTTCTATGGCGGGCTGGGCTGGGCGCCGGGGCCCGGCCGGATCGATCCCATCGCCTTCCCGCCGGAAGGGCCGACCGGCCTCTTCCTGATCGACAGCATCTGGTCGGGTGACTGGGAGGGCTTCCAGGACAGCCTGGCGCATCTCGTGCTGCCCTCCATCGTGCTGGCGGCGGCGACCATCGGTCTGATCACCCGCACCACCCGTGCGGCGATGCTCGACAGCCTGCAGCAGGACTATGTGCGGGTGTCGCGGGCCAAGGGCCTGCACGAATGGGCCATCATCCTGCGCCACGCCCTGCCCAATGCGCTGGTGCCGGTGGTGACGCTCGGCGGCCTCGCCTATGCGAACCTGCTGGCGGGCGCTGTCATGACGGAGACCGTCTTCGCCTGGCCGGGGCTCGGCCGCTACACCTTCACCTCGGCCGCGGCGCTGGATTTCCCGGCGATCGTCGGCATCACGCTCGTCGTCTCGATCACCTTCCTGCTCGTGAACCTGGCGGTGGATCTCTCTTACGCCTTGCTCGATCCGCGGGTGCGGCGATGAGCGCCCCGCTGGACGTGTCGATCGGCGCGCCGGGGATTGCTGTCCCGGCCGTCGCGGCGCCATCGCGGCTGCGGCGGCGGTTGCGACGATATGGCCCGGCCTGGGTGGGGGGCGGCATCGTCATCGCCTGGGTGCTGGTCGCCCTGCTCGCACCCTGGATCTCGCCCTATCACCCCGACGCCGTGGACGTCTCGATCCGGCTGCGGCCGCCATCGCTGGCCCATTGGATGGGCACCGATACCCTGGGGCGGGATGTCTTCTCCCGCCTGCTGCACGGCGCGCGCCTGTCGCTGGCGGCGGGCTTCACCGTGGTGATCCTCGGCGCCGCGATCGGCACCACGATCGGCATCGTCGCCGCCTGGACGCGCGGCTTCGGGGACGAGGCGCTGATGCGGCTGACCGACCTCGTGCTCTGCTTCCCGCCAATCATCCTGGCACTCGCCATTGCCGCGGCACTCGGCATCGGACCGCTCAACACCATCCTCGCGATGCTGGTGGTCTGGTGGCCGAAATTCGCGCGGCTCGCGCGCGCCCTGGCCCTGGTGCAGCGCAGCCAGGAATATGTCGAGGCCGCGACCGTGCTCGGCCTCAGGCCGCGCCGCATCCTGGCGCGCCATATCCTGCCCAATACGCTGGGCCCGCTGGCGGTGCTGGTCACCCTCGACCTCGGCAACGCCATCCTCACCTTCGCCGGCCTCTCCTTCCTTGGCCTCGGGGTGATCCCGCCGATGCCGGAATGGGGCTCGATGGTTGCGGAGGGGCGGGAGCTCGTGGAGCAATGGTGGGTGGCCGCCTTCCCCGGCCTCGCCATCCTCACCGTCGTGGTCGGCTTCAATTTCTGCGGCGACGGGTTGCGCGACTGGCTCGATCCCAGGTCGCGGTCGCGGTGATGAGCGACGCGGCCGGACAGGAGGCGGGATTGATGGATGGCTCGCTCACCACGCCGCCGACCACGACGCTCGATCCCCCCGTGCTGGAGGTGGAGGATCTGCGCACGGTTTTCCTGACCGATGCCGGGGTGGTGCGTGCCGTCGACGGCGTCTCCTTCCGGGTCGGTGCCGGGGAGACGCTCGGCATCGTCGGCGAAAGCGGCTCCGGCAAGAGCGTCACGGCGCTCTCCCTGCTCCGCCTGCTCGACGAACAAGCACGGATCGTCGGCGGCACCATCCGCTTCAAGGGCCAGGATGTGCTGGCGATGCGGCCCGCCGAGCTGCGCGCCTGGCGCGGCGATCAGGCGGCGATGGTCTTCCAGGATCCGATGACCGGGCTCAACCCGGTGCTGCGCATCCTGCGCCAGGTGACCGAGCACATCGTCTCCCACGGCCGGATGCCGCCGGCCGAGGCACGGCAGCGCGGTGTCGGGCTGCTGCGCCGGATGGGCGTCGCGGCGCCGGAACGCGCGGCCGCGTCCTATCCGCACCAGTTCTCGGGCGGCATGCGCCAGCGCGTCATGCTGGCGATCGGCGTCGCCAACGATCCGGCGCTGCTGATCGCGGATGAACCGACCACCGCACTCGACGTCACCATCCAGGCGCAGATCCTCGACCTGCTGCGCGGGTTGAACGAGGAGTTCGGCACCGCCATCGTGCTGGTCAGCCACGACCTCGGCGTCATCGCCAGCGTCTGCCGCCGCGTCGTCGTGATGTATGCCGGGGAGGCGGTGGAGGAAGCGGCGACCGCCGAGGTGTTGGCCGACCCGCGGCACCCTTACGCCTGGGCGCTGGTCAATGCGGTCCCGCGGCTCGACGCGCCGATCGGCGCCAGGCTGACCAGCATCGAAGGCATGCCGCCCGACCCGCTCCACCTGCCGCAGGGCTGCCGGTTCGAGCCGCGCTGCCCATTCAAGATCGCCCGTTGTGCGACCGAACATCCGCCGATGCTGGAGGTAGCGCCGGGCCGGCGCGCCCGCTGCTGGGTCACTGCCGATGGCCGCAGCCTGCCGCGCCCGGCGGTGCCGGCCACGCCGGCCGCCCCCGCGGCCCGCGACGCGGCGCCGCCGCTGCTGGAGGCGCGCGACCTGGTGAAGCATTTCGTGCTCCCGCGCAGATCGCTCTTCGCGCCGGCGGAGAAGGTGCATGCCGTGAACGGCGTCGACATCGCGCTCGGGCGCGGCGAGAGCCTGGGCGTGGTCGGGGAAAGCGGCTGCGGCAAATCCACTCTGGCCCGCCTGCTCACCCGGCTGCACGAGCCGACAGCCGGCAGCGTGTTGTTCGAAGGACGGGACATCACCCATGCCAGCCCGGCCGCGCTGCGTCCGCTGCGTCCGCGGCTGCAGATGGTGTTCCAGGATCCCTACGCCTCGCTAAATCCGCGCATGACGGTGGGGGAGATCCTGGTCGAGCCGATCCTCGCGCATGGCCGCGCCGCCAGCCGCCAGGCGGCGCGGGAGCGCGTCGGTGAGCTGCTGACGACGGTGGGGCTGAAGCCCGGCTTCGCCAGCCGCTACCCGCATGAATTCTCCGGCGGCCAGCGCCAGCGCGTCTCCATCGCCCGCGCCCTCGCGCTCGATCCCGCCGCGGTGGTGGCGGACGAACCGGTCTCGGCACTCGACGTCAATGTGCAGGCGCAGGTGCTGAATCTGATGCAGGACCTGCAGCAGCGGCTCGGCCTGTCCTACCTCTTCATCGCCCATGACCTCGCCGTGGTGCGCGCCTTCTGCGACCGCGTGGCTGTCATGTATCTCGGCCGCATCGTCGAGGAAGGGCCAGCGGCCGAGATCTTCGCCGCACCCCTGCACCCCTATACGGTGGCCCTGACCAGCGCGATCCCGGAACCGGGGCGGCAGCGTGTCGTGCTGGGCGGTGAACCGCCCTCCACCCTGCGCCTGCCGGAGGGCTGCGCCTTCCGCGCCCGCTGCCCGGTGGCGCGGGCGGCCTGCGCCGAGCCGCCGCCGCTGCGCGAGGTCGCGCCGGGCCGCCGCGCCGCCTGCCATTTCCCCGGGGATTTCGCGCCCCATCCGACGCCAGTCAGGAGTGCCTCCCTTGCAGATCATCAGCGCCGCTGACGCCGCCCGGCTGCTGCAGGACGGCGACACCCTCCTGATCGGGGGCTCCGGCGGCGGGCATGCCGTCCCGGATGCCTTGCTCGCCGCGATCGGCGCGCGCTTCCGCGAAACCGGCGCGCCGCGCGGCCTCACCGCGCTGCATCCGGTCGGTCTCGGCGACGGCAAGACGCGGGGCGCCGGCCATCTGGCGCAGGACGGCCTGCTGAAGCGCGTGGTCTCTGGCACCTTCGTCAACAGCCCCGGCATCGCCCGGCTGGCGCTCGACGAGAAGATCGAAGCCTACACCCTGCCGCAAGGTTCCATGTCCCAGCTCATGCGGGAGATGGCGGCCGGCCGCCCCGGCCTGCTGACCCGCATCGGCCTGCACAGCTTCGTCGATCCGCGCCTGCAGGGCGGCCGGCAGAGCCGGTGCGCCACCGAGGATCTCGTCGAATTGGTCCAGTTCCAGGGCGAGGAATACCTGTTCTACCGCCCCTTCCAGGCCGACATCGCCTTCGTGCGCGGCTCCGCTGCCGACGAGGACGGCAACATCTCGATGGAGCATGAGGCGGTGACGCTGGAGATGCTGAGCATCGCACAGGCCGCGCGCCGCTCGGGGGGCATCGTGGTGGCGCAGGTCAAGCGCATCGTGCCGCGCGGCAGCATCCACCCGAAGATGGTCAAGGTGCCGGGCATCCTGGTCGATGCGCTGGTCGTCGATCCCGACCAGTGGCAGACCTATGAGACCGAGGATAGCCTGGCCTATTCCGGCCATGCCCGCGTCGCGCTCGAGGACGTGCCGCGCCTGCCGCCCGGCCCGCGCCGGATCGTTGCCCGCCGCGGCGCCTGCGAGCTGTTCGAAGGCGCGATCTGCAATCTCGGCTCCGGCATCTCGACCGGCATCGCCAATGTCGCGGCGGAGGAGGGGGTGCTGCGCCGCGTCTGCCTGACCAATGAGCAGGGCAATATCGGGGGCGCGCCCGCGAGCGGCAATGAGGCCGGCGCCGCGCGGTCCCCCGACGCGCAGATCGACCAGCCCTATCAGTTCGATTTCTACGATGGCGGCGGCCTCGACCTCGCCTTCCTGTCCTTCGCGGAGTTCGACGCGGAGGGGAATGTCAATGTCTCCCGCTTCGGCGGCCGCATCGTCGGGCCGGGTGGCTTCATCAACATCAGCCAGGGCGCGCGTGCCGTGGTGTTCGGCGGCACGCTCACCGCCAATGGCGCGCCCAAGGCGGTGCAGCGGGTGGAGCAAGTCACTTTCTCCGGGCGCTTCGCGCGCGAACGGTCGCAACCCGTGCTCTACGTCACCGAGCGCGCCGTCTTCCGCCTCGGCGAGTTCGGCCCTGAATTGATCGAGATCGCCCCCGGGCTGGATCTCGAATCGGAGGTGATCGGTGCCATGGGCTTCCGCCCGCGCATCTCGCCGGCGCTGCGGCGCATGGATGCCGGCCTGTTCGCCGAAGGGCCGATGGGCCTCGCCGACCGCCTGCCTGTGCGACCGCCGCGTGCCGCTGCGCGGCTTGCCCCGGCCATCGCCTGACGGAGCCACACCATGCCGAGCCTCACCGGTCTTGCCATCGGCGACAGCGTCGAGTTCCGCCGCGGCCTCTCTGCGGAGGACATCGCGGCCTTCGCCGCGCTCAGCGGCGACGATGACCCTGTGCATGTCGATGAGGAATTCGCTGCTGGTACCGCCTTCGGGCGCTGCATCGCCCATGGCGCCCATGTGATGGCGCTGGTCTCGGCCGCTTCATCGCAGATGTCCCGCCGCGCGGTGCGGCAGGGCTGCGCCGGCACACCGGTCTCGGCGGGCTATGACCGCATCCGCTTCCTGCATCCGGTCTTCGCTGGCGATGCCTTGACGGCGCACTACCGCATCGAGGCCGTGGAGGAGGAGCCCGTCCGCACCCGATCGCGATTCGAAGTGACGAATCAGGATGGCGTGCTCTGCGTGGTCGGCACGCATATTCTGCGCTTCGTGCCGGCCTGAGCCGGCGGCGATCGCCGCACTACGGGTGCGTGCGCGCGTCCGGATAACCGGGCAGGCGATCGGCGAGCTTCACCCAGGACAGCCTGGTGGCGAGGTGCGTGTGATCGCGCGGCGGCATCGCCTCGGGATCGTCCAGACTCGCCGTCGTGATGTCGACCTCGTCCGGATAGTCGCTGCTTTCGAAGGTCAGCGGCGTTCCGCAGCGCGGGCAGAAGCTGCGCATCGCTTTGCCGCTGGAGGCGAAGCGGGTCGGCTCCCCGGTCATGATGCGAAAGGCGGATTGCGGCACCGTGAACCAGGCGACCATCGGCGCGCCGGCTGTCCTGCGGCACATCGTGCAGTGGCAGATCGAGGGGTGGAAGGGCTCGCCGTCGGCCTCATACCGGACATGGCCACAGAAACACCCGCCGGTCAGCATGCGCATTCTCCTCGCCACCGCTGTGCTCAGAATGTCAGGAGATGAACGAGGTTTCATTCTCCACATGACGGGAAAGCCAGGACCGGGATAGCTTCAGGCGACCGACCGAGCCCCTTGGGGAAACGCCATGCGTCACCGGCGCCTGATCTGCGTGATTGCCCTGATGGGGCTGCTGGGAGCCGCTTCGGCCGGCCCCGCGATGGCGGCCGATGACCCGCTGGAGGGGCTAAATCGCCGTGTCCACAGCTTCAATCGGACGGTCCAGGTCAATCTCCTGAGGCCGCTCGCGGAACTATATGAAGCGAACACGTCACCCGGCTTCCGCCGGGGCGTCAGCAACACCGTCGCCAATCTGGGTGAGCCGGTCAGCGCCGTCAGCGGGCTCATGGCCGGAGATCTCGACCTCGCATGGAATGCAGCGGCGCGCTTCGGGATCAATTCCACCTTGGGTCTTGCGGGGGTCTACGACCCGGCGGCGTCGATGGGCTATGCCCGCCGCCCGGCTGCGGTCGCCGACGCGCTCTGCGCCTGGGGCGTGCCGAGCGGGCCGTTCCTCGTCCTGCCGCTGATCGGCCCCTCAACAATTCGGGACGCCGGCGCCTTGATCGCATCGACGACCGCCTTGTCCCAGGCGATCGGCCCGGAAGCCGTCCTCGCATGGAGCGCGAGCGATTCGCTCATCACCTATGCCGAGGCCCAAAGCGAACTCGGCCGTATCGAGGCGCAGTCCCTGGACGTCTATGCGGTCTATCGCAGCGCCTATCTGCAGCGCCGCGCCGCTCGCTGCCGCACGGATCGCGATCCAGGTGATGCCGAGGGCGATACGGGTACGCCGTAAGCCAGGGCGAAGCGCTCAGCGAAAGACACCCAGCAGCCAGAGCAACAGGATGATGGGCAGCGGAATACCCAGCAGCCAGAGCAGAGCACCGCGCATCATGACGCGTCCTCCCTTGGTCGCCTCGGGGATTGAGGCGCTTCGGTGAGGCAACGTTGGGGCGGTGGTGCGGTTGCTGCCCGGCCGGCCGGGGAATCGAATCTCAGTCGGCAGGACCGGCCACCGCCCCCATCTGCGGTGCTGCCCGGGCGGGCCGCGGATCCATCGCCGCGTGCAGCTTCTTGCCATCCAGCTCACCCTCCCAGCGCGAGACGACGAGGCAGGCCACGCCATTGCCCACCAGGTTGGTCAGGGCGCGAACCTCGCTCATGAACTTGTCGATGCCGATCAGCACCGCCAGCGCCGCGATCGGGATGTCCGGAATGACGGAGAGCGTGGCGGCCAGGGTGATGAAGCCGGCGCCGGTGACGCCTGAGGCGCCCTTGGAGGTCAGCATGGCCACCAGCAGGATGGTGAGCTCCTGCCCCAGGGTCAGGTGGGTGTTCGTGGCATAGGCCAGGAACATGGTGGACAGCGTCATGTAGATGTTGGTGCCATCCAGGTTGAAGGAATAGCCCAGCGGCACCGTGATCCCGACCACCTTGGGCGAGGCGCCGAGCCTTTCCATCTTGCGCATGAGCTGCGCCAGCACGCTCTCGCTCGAGGAGGTGCCGAGGACGATCAGCAGCTCCTCCTTGATGTAGGCGACGAAGCGGAAGATCGAGAAGCCGCAGAAGCGTGCGATGGCGCCCAGCACCACGATCACGAAGAACAGCGAGGTCAGGTAGAAGGTCGCGACCAGCTCCGCCAGGCGGGCCAGGGATCCGAAGCCATAGGCGCCGATGGTGAAGGCCATCGCCCCGAAGGCGCCAACCGGTGCGGCCTTCACCACGATGCCGACGATGCCGAAGAACACCGCACCCATCGCATCGAGCGCGCGGGAGATGGGCTCGCGGATGCTGTCCGGCATGGCATTGATGGAAAAGCCGGTCAGTGCCGCCAGCAGCAGCACCTGCAGCAGGTCGCCAGTGGCGAAGGCGCTGATGAAGGTGTCGGGGATGATGGCCATCAGATGCGCCGCCACGCTGTCATTCGCCGCGCGCTGGGCGAAGCCGTGAACGGCGTTGGCGTCCATCTGGGCGGGATCGATGTTGAACCCCTCGCCGGTGCGGAAGATCTTGGCGACGCCGAGGCCGATGACCAGCGCGAAGCTGGAGACCACCTCGAAATAGACCAGCGCCTTCACGCCGACGCGGCCGACGCTCTTTGCGTCTCGCACCGAAGCGATGCCGTGGACGATGGTGAAGAACACCACTGGGGCGATGACCATGCGGATCAGCTTGACGAAGCCGTCACCGAGCGGGCGCATCGCGGCGCCTGTCTCCGGCCAGAACACGCCGACGGCGACGCCGAGCACAATGGCGATGAGGACCTGCACATAAAGGACGGAGAGGGTACGCCGGAGCATGCTGCAATTCCCAACTGCAGGGACGCCGGCGCGCCAGGCGCAGGTCCCACCAAGATGGGCTGAGGTATGACGACGGTCACAACTCGGCAATGGCAACGGCGACGTGGCGCCTGTGCATCGGCAGCATGGCAAATGGCTGACAATGAACGGTCTGTAATCAGTCGCGTCATCTGAGCCCGGAAAGCAGAAAAGGGCAGGCGCTATGCCTGCCCTTTTCGATCTGCAGTTCATGCCGGGGCGCGATCGCGCCCCGGCATCGATATCACAGCATGAAGTGATCGCTCACGAGGTTGCTGGCCTGGGTCAGGAAATCCTCGCCCTGCACGCCGTAGTCGCCGCCGTCCTGGATCACATCGAGCAGGATGGCGACCAGCTTCTGGTCGTTGATATCAGCACCGTAAGCCAGCTTGCGCTCGGCCGCGGAGAGCTGGTTGGCATTGTTCCAGAAGAAGTCCTCCAGCGTGACGGAGGACGCTTCCGGCGACCCGCCGACGAAGGTCAGCGTCAGATCGCCGCCATCCGCCGACCGCAGGCCCGTGACGAAGTCGCTCTGCGCCAGCGCCAGGAGCTGCGCCGGATCGTCCCAGAAGCCCTCGACGGCGTTGAAGGCGATGAGCTGATCGTCCTGGCTGAGGCGGAAGTCGGTGATCACGTCGTGACCCCAGCCGGCCGCCGCGCCATCGCGGCTGTCGAGAAACAGCGCATAGCCGTCCGCACCGCGGCCCCCGGTGAACCGGTCGTCGCCATCGCTGATCGCACCCGTGATGCCGCCGAGCTTGAAGAGATTGTCGCCATTGCCGGCGAAGACGATGTCGTCGCCCGCCCCGGCGATGACCACGTCATCGCCGTTGCCGGTCGTGACCCAGTCGTCGCCCGCGCCGGCATCGACGCGGTTGTCGCCGCCATTCACGTGAATGATGTCGCGGCCGTCGCCACCGAAGACCAGATCATCCCCGCTATCGGCGGTGATGGTGTCGTCACCGCTGCCGCCGACCAGGATATTGTCGCCGCCGCCGCCGTGCAGGGCATCGCGGCCCGCACCGCCATCCAGCAGGTCGCGACCGCTGCCGCCGGTCAGCATGTCGTTGCCGTCGCCACCGAACAGGCGGTCGATGCCGCTGCCGCCGTCGAGATTGTCGTTTCCGCCGCGCCCGATCAGCGCGTCATGGCCGCTGCCACCCGCGACGAAGTTCCCCGACTGGGTGCCGAGCATGTAGTCGTCGCCGCTGCGGCCCCAGTAGCCACCGAACCGCGGCTCCGTCTGCACGGTCTGATAGCCTTCATAAGCCGCCGTGAAGACGCCATCCGTGCTCTTCGACCCATCCGACAACGTGAAGCCGAAGCTGTCGGCGAGAGCGCCGCCGGCGCCCGGCGTCACGGCGCCGGCCAGCAGCGCGACGCGCCCGGCGTCGATATCCGCCTGGGTGAAGTGCGTGCCGACGGTCGCGATCTCGCCGCGCACCAGCAGGATGCCGGTAGGCAGCGTGGTGACCGTGTAGGTGAGCGGCGCATCGCCATCGTCGCTACCGGAGAGATCGTCGGCACCGAGCGTGGCGCCGAGCGCATCCGTCGCCAGCACCGGGTCGAGGCTGTTCTCGACGATCTCCGGCGCATCGTTCATGCCCACCAGGACCGTGTCCTCGCGGACATTCAGGTTCTGGATGCGCAGGTCCCCAGCCTCCGACGTATCGGCGGTGTCGTAGGCGGTCTCCGGCGTCCCATGGAACTCCTGCAGATACTCGCCGAGCGCCTGCTGCTCCCCGAGCAGCGTGCTGCCCGGCGGCGTATTCGCAGCGATCACCGCCGGGGCGGTGAAGTCGAGCGCCTCGTCGACCGGCGCCGAGAGCGAGCCGTCTGCCAGGAGGTAGCGGAAGTTCTGGCCATTCGCCTTGGCCGGATAGCCGTCGCCGCCATTGGCGAGGAAGTTCAAGGTCACCACGGTGATCGCCGCCGGTGCGCCGGGCTGCAGCACCCCATTGTCATAGAGCGCGTAGGCGATCTCGCCATTGCCGTCGAGCAGCGCGATATCGGAGACACGGCCGCCCGCCGGAAGATCCGGATCCCAGGAGAAGGCGACGCCGCCGATCTGCGGGAAGCGGCCCTGCAGCGCGCCGGCCGCGACGCCGTGCTCCAGGATCGCCTTCAGCCCCTCGGCCGTGGTGTCGAAGGCCATCAGCTTGTTGTCGAAGCGGAGCGAGTTCTCGATATCGAGCTGGGAGATGCCGCCGGCAGGCTTGCCGGCCTCCGGATTGGCGGGCGGCGGCAGCTTGTCCACCGAGCCATCCGGCTCCGGTGCACCGAGCGTGCCGATCTGCGCCCGGACGCCGCCACCATTCTTGAAGGAGACGATGACGGCTTCGGCCGGAGCGCTGATCGCCTGGCGCAGCGCATGGGCGTTGGCGTCGGCCGAAAGGTTGCCGAGGTTGGTCTCCTGGCTCCGCACCAGGGCACGCTCGCCTTCCAGGTAGACATTGGTGAAGCCGAAGACGTTGCCGTCCTTGACGTTGATCACGCTGCCGACCGCGTCGGTGAGGTCACGGACGGCATCGCCCTTGGTGCCTTCCGCGAAGGCGGTGCCTTCCAGGTTGTCGACCGTCGTGTTCCAGGCGGCGGCCGCATTCTCCGCCGTCGAGGCATAGGCGCCGTTGATCCCGGCATCCGTGGCGAGATTGCCGACGATGATCTTGCCCTCGGCGTCGAAGTCGACCTTGAGACGACCGAGATAGGTGTACTCGTTATCGGTGTTGACGATCAGCGTCGTGCCACCCTCGGCATCGGTGATGACGAGTGGATAGGTGTCGGCGAAATCGGCGCCATGGCCGGGGAAGGCCACCGCATCGTCATCGGCATCGCCGAGCCGGGTGTTCGAGCCGGCCGAGAGGATGATGTCGACGCCCTTGAGCAGCGTCGCCAGCAGCTTTTCGTTGGCGATGTCCTGCAGATGCGCCTGCAGGATGATCTTGTTGATGCCGTCGGCGCGCATCTGATCGATGATCGGCTGCAACTGGGACGCCAGCAGCGCCATGTCGTCGACTTCGCCATTGGCGCCCTGACCGGTCGGGAAGCCCTTGACCTCGGTCCCGGTCGGCGAGGAGATTGCCTCCAGGATCTGCGTCGTGGCGCCCAGGATACCGATCCGCTCGCCACCCTTTTCGACCACGACGGCCGGCGCGACCCGGCCCTTGAGGCTAGAGGCGAGCTCCGTCACATGGCCATCGGCCAGCGTGTCCGTGTAGCGGGCGTTCATGACGCTGTCGCCGGAGAAGTCGAGATTGGCGCTGACCATCGCGTAGTTGGCGCCGACCCAGCCGGCGGCCGGGGTGAAGCTGCCGGCGAAGGCGTTCGAGCCCAGATCCCACTCATGGTTGCCGATGGCCGAGACCTCGACGCCAAGGGCGTTGTGGATCGCGGTGTCGACAGCCCCGATCGGCACGGTGGCGCCGGCCGCGATGGTCGAGCCGGTGACCGCGTTGAGCGTCGGGATGATGGAAGGATCGGTGCCGGCCGCGAGGAAGGGTCCGGGCAGGTAGGTGTCGCCGCCCGACAGGATCAGCGTGTTCGCATAGTCATCGTCGAAGGCATCGAGCATCGCCGCCAGGTACTTGGCCGTGCTGCCCGCGAGCAGCCCCGCCTCGCCATCCGAAAGGTGCAGGAGCTGGAGGGTGAACACCTCCTCCTCGATCAGGTCCTCGGTCAGGTCGAGCCCGACGACGATCGGGTCATGGTCGGAGACGCGGGCCAGGACCTCCGGGTCGAAGATCGAGGGGTCGCGCTCATTCGTCGTCAGGTCGCTGTTGAAGTTGAGCTGGTAGTCGAGCGCATCCGCCTCATCGGCATTGATGTGCCAATCCGTCACGCCGGTGACCTGCGTGCTGAGGCTCCCATTGGTCAGGATATGGTCGAGCGAGCCCTTCTGGCCATCGAAGACGTAGCTGTAGCCGCCGGCGCCATGGTCGGTGTAGCCGGCATTCACCAGCGCCTGGATGGCGTCCTCCCTATCATAGGCATTGAGGTCGCCGAGGATCAGGAAGTCCTCGTCGCCGGCGCCGGTCGGATCGGCCTCGATCCAGGCCTTGAGCGCTTCGACCGCCAGGGCGCGCTGGAGGTTCCAGCCGCCGGCACCGTCCTTGATATCGGCATCGGCGCCGGTGCCGGAGCCGCCCTTCGACTTCAGATGGTTGACGACCGCGGTGAACTCGCCGCCGGTGTCGATCTCCTCGAAGGTCACGGCCAGCGCATTGCGGCTGGTGTTGGCGCCATCGAAGATGTGCCCGAGCGTGCTCTGCGCCAGGAGGTCGGGCGCAATGTCCTGCACCACGGCGTCATTGAGGATCGAGACGCTGCTGCCATCCGCGACGCGGACCTTGCTGGTGTCGTAGATGAAGCCGACCGCGATGGCGTCGCCGCCGACGAAGTCCTGGCCCGGCCGCACCCAGTCATACTCCGTGTCCGACGCGGCGTTCAGCTTATCCACCAGGTACTGGATGGCGTTGCCATCATCGTCGATCTTGAAGTTGTTCTCGATCTCCATCAGTCCCAGCACATCGGCGTCGAGCCCGAGGATGACGTTGACCAGCTTCTCGGTCTGGCGCTCGAATTCTGCCGTGGTCTCGGCGCCGCGCGGCTCCAGGCCGTTGTCGGTCAGGGTGCCGTTGTCCAGCGTCCGGAAGTAGTTCAGCACGTTGAAGCTGGCGACCTTCAGCGTGCCGCCGACATCGGCCGGCGCCGCCGGGCGCTCATTCACCTCGACGAAGTCGTTGATATCAGGGCCGTTTTCGACCGCGTGGACGCGGAACTGGTTGAAGTCGTAGTCCAGCACGCCGGTCAGCCCGGTCACCTGGTCGCCCATCCGCGGTGCATTGGCCGAGGTGTAGTCGCCATCGACGACGGTGTTGTCGAGGTTCGGGTTGGAGGTGCCGCGGCCGTCGTCGAAGATGATCGAGCGTGCAGCGATGTCGCGCAGATGCGCGTCATAGCCGGCGACATCCGGCGCGTGGTCCATCGTGTAGGAGTTCGGCGCCGCGCCCTGGGTCACCCGGATTTCACCGAACTGATCGAGGTTGAACTGCTCGGTGATCGTCAGGGTCTCGGGGAATTTGACCAGCATGCCTTCATAGGCTTCCAGGTCTGCAGTGTAGGTGCCGTTCGCGCCCTGGACGCCATTCGCCGGCAGGTCGATCTCGACGGCCAGCGTATTGACGTCGGCCACCGCATCGGCCTCGACCACGGTGACGGCGGTCGCCTTGATCTCGGTGTTGCCGAAGGTCTCGGCCACCGTCCCTGTGACGCGGACGCGGTCGCCGATCTGCACATCGACGCCGAGCGTGCCGTCGGCGACGAAGATGCCCTCGGAGCTCAGCAGGTTGCCGTCCTGGTCGTAGCTCTCTTCCTGCAGGTACAAGCCACCGAGGTTACGCCCGCCATCGGCATCGCCGTTCTGGAAGTCGCCGACGACCACCGCTTCGACATTCACGACCTGGCCGACCTTGGCGCTGGCGGCGGCGGTGCCCTGGATCTCGCTGATGGTGGTGAGGTCGGAGACCTCATAGACCGTCACGCTGCCGCTGATCTCATTGGCGGTCAGCACCATGGCGCGGCCGTTCGGGCTCTCCTCGGCGCTGACGAACTTGATCACCTCCGGCCCGTAATCCTGCGCGGTCGGCGGCATGTAGCGCACGAACTTCGCATCCGCCGGGTTCGAGAGATCCCACACCATGACGCCGCCGATCCGCTCCAGCGCGACGAAGGCATAGGGCACGCCGTTGATCTCGCCGACCGCGACACCCTCGGGCTCCGCTCCCTTGTTGTCGGAGCGGCTGTCGAAGCCGCCGCCATTCTCGCCGTTGAAGACGGTCCCGGCATTGGGCAGGGCAGCGATGATCTGCTCGAAATCGCCGCCAGTCTCCTCGACCTTGACGATGGAGCCGTCGGCATTCTGCTGGAAGATTGAGAAGCCGCGGCCGCCAAAGGTGTAGAGCTCCTCCGCGGTGGACCAGACGGTGTCGACATTGACGCGGGCATAGTCGCTGGACGCGCCCGACTGCACGCTGCTCGCTCGCGCTTCGTTCAGCGCGGGATCCTCGAGCGTGGCGCTGGAGACGATGCGGCTGTCACCCTCATTCGCGGTGATGAAGTAGGTCGTGCCGTTCACCTCGAAGCTCGCGATCGCGTCCGGCTGCAACAGGCCGTTGACCGGCGCATTGCCGACCGAGATGGAGGCGGTGTTGCCGGCGCCGTCCCGATCCGAGAAATCGGCTTCGTTGCCGGGCAGGCTGAAATCAATGCTGCCGAGCGGCAGGAGCGATACCGGACGGTCGGCCGCGCCGTTGGTCAGGTCGATGACCGCGACGGCATTGACCTCCTGCAGCGTGACATAGGCCTTGGTGCCGTCGGGCGAGACGGCGATGTATTCGGGCTCGATGTCCTGCGAGACCGTGGAGTCCGGCACCGCGAGCTCGCCGTTGAGGGCGCCCGATTCAAATTCGATCGTGGTCGCGTCGAGGGTCTTGATGCCAAGCGCGTCGAGCTGCGCCTCGAAGGCATCGAGCGCGCCGAAGCCGACCGTGTTGCGCACCACGGCGTCAGCCGCGTTCGCCGGCACCGAGATGATGGTGATGGTGCCGGGGGCGTTGTCGACCGTGGCTTCACCCGAGAGGTCGAGGAAACGCTCGGCCTCGTTCGCGACCAGCAGCAGCGAACCGTCGGGGCTGAAGGTGAGCTGGTCGGGCAGCACGCCGACTTCGATGGTCTTGATCAGGCTGCCGGTGGCGCCGTCATAGAGCGCGACGACGCCATTTTCGCCGCCATCGGCATTCTGCACCGCCACCGCGACGACCCCGTTGCGGACCGCTACCGAGTTGACATTGCCGTAGTCGAAGCCGGCGAGCGTCGCCGGCAGGTCGATCGAGCCGAGCTTCGCCGGGCTGCGCGGGTCGGAGAGGTCGAGGATGTCGATGCGGTCGAGCGCCGCATTGGTGACATAGGCGCGGGCGCTGCCGGCATCGAAGGCGATCGATTCCGCGCCACCTTCGCCGTCGCCGGCCAGATAGCCGCCGATCCGCGTCACGTTCAGCGTGTTGGTGGCGACCGGCGTGGCGACGGAGCCCTGCAGCGATTCCGCCTGCTCCAGGATCGTGATGCCGCCGATGACGGTCACGGGCGGCGCGTCATTGTCGATGATGGTCGCGGCCGCCTCGTGCGTCTCGGCGCCGAGCGTCGCGCTGATCGTGAAGGCGACATCGCTTTCCGCCACCGTATCGTCGGTGCTGACGGCTTCGAAGCTCGCGCTGGTCGCGCCGGCCGGGATGGTGATGCTGGCGGGCACCGAGCCGAGCGCGTCCCCCGCGCCGGTCGCGACGATCGTCACGACGGTGTCGGCGGTGGCGGCCGCGCTCAAGGTCGCGGTGAAGGTGAAGCTGGCGCCTTCCGGCTTCTCCGCGGCATCGACGGTGAGGCTGACCAGCGTCGGGGTGGCGGTGCTGCCGATGCCGAAGGTGACGCCGGCGAGGGGGGAGGCGGTCAGGAAGGGCGCATCCGGCACCACGCCATCGGCGCTCTGGTCGCCGCTGCCGTCCTGGGCGATCCAGTTGGCGGTGGCGTTGAAGGCCGCGAGCGCCGCCTCACGGGTGGCGAAGTCGCTGCCGCCGGTCGACGGCGCATAGACCGCGACATCGGCGCCGCTGCTGCCGGGCAGCACCAGGGCGGTCGCGCCGGCGGCGAGGCCGGTGCCGGCGAGCAACCCGCTGGTGGTCGCGCCGGAGAAGCCGCCATTGTTGTTGGTCACTGCGGCCAGGAAGATATCCGGCTGAGTCACGGAGTCGCCGAGGAAAGCGAAGATGGCCTCGCCGGAATTGCCGAGCGCGACGCTGCCGCCGCTGAGCGTGCCGAGATTGGCGGTGCGGAAATCGACCTCGCTGGTGCGCGCGAACTCGATGAGGGTGCCGGCGGGCAGGTCGCTCGCACCGTTGGTCCAGGTCAGCCCGCCTTCGCCCGTGTTGAAGGCGCCCCCGGCGCCGATCGCCTGGCCATTCCACTCATTGTCGCTGAAGTGGATGACCGTCCCGGCCGGGATGGTATCGACGGCGATGAAGGCGAAGCCATCATCCGCATCCGCATTGAAGCCGACGAAAGCGATGCTGCCGCTGGTGAGACTCATGCCCGTGCCCCTCTTTTCGAAAGCGGCGCGACTTATCGGGAGAGTCCCCGGGTAACGTCCCATTCATCTTCGTGGCAATCGGATGAAATGGGTGCAACGCGATGGCGTGGTCATCAAATAAGATGTGATATCGAAATTTGCACCGCGGCCCACGGTGCGCCCCGATGCGTCCCGGGGTCTGAAACGACAGCGATCCGGCCAGGATCCGCAGGGAGGAAATGATGCTCAAGCGCCGCCACGTGCTGGCCCTGTCCGCCGCTGCGCCGCTCGCGGCGCCCGCGCTGGCGCAGGCACCCTGGCCCAACCGGCCGGTGCGGGTGCTGGTGGGCTTCCCGCCAGGCGGTTCCCTCGATGTCCTGACGCGTATGGCGGCCGAGCAGATGGCCCAGCGCCTTGGCCAGCCCTTCGTCGTCGAAACGCGCAGCGGCGCTTCCGGCAACATCGCCGCCGAGGCGCTCGCCCGCGCCCCGGCCGATGGCTACACGATCAGCACCGTGTCGATGCATACGGTGGTGATCAACCCGATGGTCTTCCCGAGCGTGCCTTTCGATGCCGCCAGGGATTTCCAGTGGATCAGCGCCATGTGGGATCTGCCCAACGTCTTCGCCGTCCCGGCGCAGCATGTCCCGGTGCAGACCGCGCAGGAATTCGTGGCATGGGCGCGCGGGCGTCGCGGGGGCGTCAGCTACGGCTCGCCGGGCGCCGGCACCACCGGGCACCTGTCGGGGGCGTACTTCGCCAGCCGGGCTGGCATCGAAGCCACGCATGTCCCCTTCCGCGGCGCGGCGCAGACGATCCCCGCCATGCTGGGCGGGGATGTCCAGATGGCCATCGACAATCTCGCCAGCTACACGGGGGTGATCCAGAACGGCAGCATTCGCCCCCTCGCGGTCACGATGCCGGAGCGCTGGCCGACCCTGCCGGAGGTGCCGACGATGGCGGAGGCCGGCTTCGACCGCTTCAACATCAGCCCCTGGCATTTCTGGGCAGGCCCGGCCGGCATGCCGCGCGAGATCGCTGAGCGGCTGTCGAGGGAGATACGGGCCACCTGGGCCAATCCGGACCTGCAGCAGCGCGCCATCGCGATGGGCGCCCGGCTCACCGGGTCGACGCCGGAGGCGCTCGGCGCACGCCTGGGTGCGGAGACACCGCGCTGGGCGGAGATGGTGCGGATCTCAGGCGCGCAGGCAGGGTGAAGGGCTGGACGCCGCCCCGATAGGCAATCCCGCTGCGACTTCGGCTGCGCTTGGCAAGCCGGCGCTGGACCTTGCCCAGCACCGCCCAGACGCCGTCCGCGGACATCACTTGCGTTCGATCGTCACGGCGAGCCCGCAGTGATCCGTGACCGTGACGGCACCCGAGGATTGGGAGATATAGACGGGCCCCTGCCGCAGGGTATTGATGTCCGAGCGGTAGACGGCGATGTCGTACACCTTGGTTCCGACGCTGTTCGTGCCCCCTGCCGGCACATTCCAACTGTCGAACCTGACGATATCGGCCTGGCTGCTGGCATTCACATAGGCATTGGTGCCGAAGGCCTGATTGAGGACCTGCGCGCTGAAATTGAAGCTGGGCTGGTTGGTGTCGCCGATGATGAGGTCAATGACTTTCGACTTGCCGTTCAGGGAGCCGGCGATATTCAAATAGAATTTCACCGTTTCGGAGGCATTGGTGGCGATCCGGTTCGGCACATGGACGAAGACGACGGTTAGATCGCCGACGGCGTAGACGACATATCCTTCTCCGTCCTGAAGCAGGCTGATGCCGGAGGCAACCGCGTTCTGGCTGATCGCGGTGAAGGACTGGCAGGCCTTCTTCGCGGGGTGCGCGGTGGTGCTGATGCCCGGGCCGCCGACCATGCCTGTGAAATCCGGGTGCGACGTATCCAGCTCGCCCACGACCATGATGTCCGGCATTGCCCCGAGGGAGCGGTAGAAATTCTGAAAGGCCAGCGATACCTGTGCACCAAAGGTGGTCACGGTAGGCGGCCCTGAAAGACTCTCGACGGGCCTCAGATGGGCCGGGCCCTGGACTGGCGTGGTCAGGTCCGACGAATAGTGCGGCAGTACCAGCGCCTGATGGCCTTGCTCCGTCGCATGGGCATTGGTGTTCCGCGTGAAGGTCTGATTACTGATCGATGCCAATCCATGGGTCGAGCTGGAATTCGCATTGAACGATTGATACGCGATAGTTGGCATGATGCCCCCGCGGCTCCGCTGATGGGTGTCATTCCAGCCCGAGTGCGTCGGACAGCGTAGCCTCATCGGCATATAACAACGATATCGTGATGATCTGTCCGCGGAGATCGTCGGTCGTTCGCTGCCCGCCGCATTCGGATTGGCGCCGGTCGATCTCGTGCGCTCCGCGTCGATGTGCCGGCGCATACGCCCAGCCACGCGCATGGGCGCGGCGCCGTCGAGAATAGAGACTGTTCTGAGAGAGACCGAATGGAGCGGGCGAAGGGATTCGAACCCTCGACCCCGACCTTGGCAAGGTCGTGCTCTACCCCTGAGCTACGCCCGCGCTCCGAGCGGAGGCGGCTTCTACCACGCCTTCGGAGGATTGCAAGCCGCCTTGTCGGGGTCCCCGCTTCCCGCCAGCATCGGGGCCAACGGATCCTGGGAAGCATTCCTGCATGCGCCGCCTCGCCCTTGCACCACCGGCCTTCGGCTCGGCCGTCTCCGCCGCCCTCGCACGTCCCCTGTGATGGCGGAGACGGCGGAGGGCCTGCTCGCCCGGCTGGACATGCTCGGCATCGCGCATCGCACGGTCCGGCACGCGCCGGTCTTCACGGTGGCCGAAAGCCAGGCGCTGCGCGGCGACCTGCCGGGCGCCCATACCAAGAACCTCTTCCTCGCGCCCGCGAAGGGGGAGGGGCCGCATATGCTGGCGACGCTGGAGGAGCATCGGCAGATCTCGGTCAATGCGCTCGCCCGTGCCGCCGGCTGGCCGCGGGTGCGCATGGGCGATGCCGCGGCGCTGGCCGCGCTGCTCGGCGTCGTGCCGGGCTCGGTCACGCCGCTCGCGCTGGTGAACGCGCTGCCGGGCAGCGTGCGCTTCGTGCTCGACCGTGCGCTGGCGGAAGCGCCGGGCCTGGTCTGGGTGCATCCCCTGACCAACGACACCTCGACCGGCCTCGCGGCGCGCGACCTGATCCGCTTCCTGGAGCATCTCGGCCACGAGGTCGCCGTCCTCGATGCCGAGCTGCCCGCCGCATGATCCCGCAGCGCCCCTTCTATCGCTTGATCGGCCTGCAGGTGATGGAGGCGAAGGACGGCACCGCCCTGGTGATGCTGGACGCGACGCCCGACAACGCGAACAGCCGGGGCGAGGTGCATGGCGGCGCCATCGCCACCATGCTCGACGCCGCGCTCGCGAATGCTGCGCGCTCGGTGCTGTCGGAGGGCGCGGCCACGACGACGGTCTCCCTCTCCGTGAACTATCTCTCGCCCGGCGCGAGCCGGCTGACCGCACGCGGCCGAGTCGTGCGCAAGGGCCGCAGCCTGATCTCCGCGGAGGCGTCGGTGGAGGATGCAGCTGGCCACGCCGTCGCGCAGGCGATCGGAACCTTGCGCGTCATCCTGTCGAAAGCCTGACCCCGGCCCCTGGCCACCTTTCTGGACCGGGCGCATAGTCCGTGCTGGATCAGGGGAAGGAGACGCGGCATGGGCGCGCGCATCGCGATCATGGGGACCGGCGCGGTCGGCGGCTATGCCGGCGCGCATATGGCGCAGGCCGGCGAGGATGTGACCTTCATCGACATGTGGCCCGAGAATGTGCAGGCCATGCGCGAAGGCGGGCTGCGCATCACCCATCTGCGCGACGTGCCGGAATTCGTCGTTTCCGACATCAAGGCGCTGCACCTGACCGAGGTTCAGAAGGTCAGCCACCAGAAGCCCTTCGACATCGTCTTCATCTGCACCAAGTCCTACGACACCGCCTGGGCCGCGATGATGATGCGGCAGTATCTCTCGCCTGGCGGCTTCATGGTCTCGCTGCAGAACTGCATGAACGAAGCGACGATCGCGGAGGTGGTCGGCTGGGGCCGCGTGCTCGGCTCCATCGCGAGCTCGATCACTGTGGATCTCGCGGCGCCCGGCCATGTGAAGCGCGCCTCCGGCAAGGGCGGCGCCGCGCATACCGTCTACCGCGTGGGCGAGACGCATGGTCGCATCACCGACCGCCTGAAGGAGGTGGCGCGGCTGCTCGCGCTCTCCGACAGCGCACTGGTCACCAGCAACCTTTGGGGGGAGCGCTGGTCGAAGCTCGTCACCAATGCGATGGGCAACGGGCTCTGCGCCTGCACCGGCCTGATCACCCGCGACACCCTGCTGGATGATCAGCTCCGCCGCTTCGGCGCGCGGCTCGGCGCCGAGGCGATTCGCGTCGGCGAAGCGCTCGGCTATGTGCTGGAGGAGATCCACCACCTCGATCCCGCCATCATCGCCGGCGCCGGGGAAGGCGATCCCGAAGCGGTCGCCGCCTATGACAAGCACCGCCTGGCGGAAGCCGCGAAACCCGGCGGTGGCGCGCACCGGCCGTCGATGGGCCAGGACATGGTCAAGGGCCGCCGCACCGAAATCGAATTCCTGAACGGCTTCATCGTCGACCGCGGCAAGGAGGTCGGCATCGTGACGCCGGCCAATGCCGCGCTGACCCGCATCGTGCAGCAGGTGGAGCGGGGTGAGCTGCAGGCCGATCCGAAGCACATCAAGGATCTGCGGCTGAACTGACGCGGTGGCAGTGGATGCTGGCGGTGCTCTGACGCCGGCGCTAGCCTCGGGGCATAAGAAACCAACCGAGGACATGTCCATGCTCACGCGCCGGCATATCGCCGCGCTCACCGGTGCGGCCATTTTCGGCCGCGCCGCGCGGGCCCAGCCCCGCTGGTCCCCGAGCCGCAGCATCCGCATCCTGGTCGGCGCTGTCCCCGGCGGCGGCAATGACACCACGACGCGCATCCTGGCGCCGAAGCTGCAGGCGCTGCTCGGCCAGCCGATCGTCGTCGAGAACCGGCCCGGCGGCGCCGGCAATATCGCGGCCGAGGCGACGATCAACGCGCCGCCTGATGGCCATACGCTGGTGATGGGCACCATCGCCTCCCTGGTCATGAACCCGATCATGACCCGGCTGACGTCCGACATGACGACCGACCTGACGCCGATCGGCCGCTCGGTCGAGGTGCTGAATGTGGTGGTGGTCCCGCCCGATCGCCCCTGGCGCGACCTGCGATCGCTGATCGAAGCCGCCCGCGCCCGGCCGGACGCGCTCGCCTATGGCAGCTCGGGCATCGGCAGCGGCGGGCACCTCGCCGGCGCGCTGCTCGACCATCGCGCCGGCATCCGCACCGTGCATGTGCCCTATCGCGGCGGCGGCCAGCTCATCAGCGACATCATCTCGGGCAAGGTGGATTACTCGGCGGCAACCGCGGCGACCGTGCTGCCGCATATCGAGGCCGGCCGGCTGCGCGCCCTGGCGGTCCCTGCCGCGCAGCGCACCGCCATGCTGCCGGAGGTGCCGACCGTCGCTGAGGCGGCTGACCTGCCCGGCTACGCGATCCCCAATTGGTATGCGGTGATGGGGCCGCGCGCCCTGCCGGAGCCGATCATCGCCCGGCTGTCGGAGGCGCTGACCGAGGCGCTGCACGACCCCGGGACGGTCGCCGCCTTGATGCGCCACGGGCTTGAGCCGTCCCCGAGCACCCCTGCCGAGCTGCTGCGCTTCATGCGCGAGGAGACGGCTCGCTGGACGCCGATCCTCCGCGAAGCCGGGGCGAGTGGGAATTAGATCTGTCCTCAAACGCCGGCGCCGAGTTTTTTGTTTACCTCAAACGCCGGCGGCCGCATCCGCGGCCTTGGCTTTCGCGCTGTCAGGGCGCATTGGCGACAACGGTCGGTCGCGCGCGGGCCGCATTCGCGGCCTCGGCCTGCATCGGCTGACGCCTCGCAGTCCGGCCTTTCGGGTGGCGGCCTGCGGCCGCTTGGCCCGCTAGGCTAACGCTCGCAGCGGATGAACATGGTGCTGCGATGCGCGGTTTCGCCCACCTCCGCCGCGCCGCGCTCGGGGCCGCGGCTTTCGGCGACCTGCGGGATCACGCCGGCGCGGCGCACGAACTCCAGCGCCTCATTGCCCTTCACCGCGAAATTGACATTCTGCGGGATGTCGCCGGTGCGCTGCGCGATACGCTGGGCATTGAGCTTGGAGACGATGACGCCGACGATATTGCCCTGGCGGTCGAGCAGCGGGCCGCCGGAATTGCCCGGCTGCACCGGCGCGCTGATCTGGAATTGCGTCTGGTTGTCCTGCAGCCCGGCCAGCGCGCTGATCTCTCCGGTGGTGAGCGTCGGGCCGGAGGAGAGCAGGCCGGCCAGCGGGAAGCCATAGGTCACCACGCCCTCGCCCCGCCGCACCGGGTTGCTGCGGAAGGACAGCACCGGCCCCGGATCACCCGGGACGGTCAGCAGCGCCAGGTCGCGCTGGGCATCGACCCGGGCCGGCGGCGTCGCGGCCAGGGTCCGCCCGTCCGCGGTGCGGACCAGGATGCGGTTGCAGCCGTCGATGACGTGGTGGTTGGTCAGCACCCGGTCACGCGCGACAACGAAGCCGGTGCCGGAGGCGACGCGGGCCTGCGGGTTCGGCTGTGCCGGCGACCCCGGCTGCGCGGCCTGGGCCGGGGGGCGGGCGGCACCGGGTGCCGCGGTCGCCACCTGCGCCAGCCGGACCTCCCGCTGGGCGCAGATGTCCTGGTTGCGCAGCACCGCCTCCCGCCCATCCTCCAGCACCAGTCGCAGGTCGAAGCGGCAGCCGGCGGCCGCGGAGGGGCGCAGACTGAAGCCGGCATCGGCGGCGAGCGCCCCCCGGTTCAGCAGGTTGCCGCCCCAATCGGGGCGGCCGGTCCGCACCGCGTGCAGCGCGACCGCCGGCGCCCCGGTGGCGTTGACGATGCGGAACGGCTCCGGCTGCGTCTGGGCGACGACCGGCGTGGCGAGGGCCAGGAGGCCGGCCAGGAGGAAACGGGCTGGATGCATGGCGGGCAGCATGTCGGCAGCCCTGGGGCCTGCGTCAATCGGCATTCCGATGACGGGCGTGACGGCGGCCCTTGACCTTCCCATATTGGGAAGCCCCACATCCGCGCCATGCCCGAAAGCCCGCTCCCTTCCCCCCGCCTTTCCCTGCCGATCGCCGGCATGACCTGCGCGAGCTGCGTCGGCCGGGTGACCCGCGCCCTGTCGCGGGTGCCCGGCGTCGCCGCGGCGGCGGTCAACCTCGCGACCGAGCGGGCCGAGGTCACCGGCACCGCGCCCCTGTCCGCCCTCACCGCAGCCGTGGCCACGGCGGGCTATGCCGTGCCGGCCGCCGAGGCACGGCTCGCGATCGGCGGCATGACCTGCGCCGCCTGTGGGACCCGCGTGGCCCGGGCGTTGGAGCGTGTGCCGGGCGTCACCGCCGCCAGCGTGAACCCGATGAGCGGCGTGGCCGAGATCCGGATGCTGGCCGGCACCGATCCCGCCCTGCTGGAAGCGGCGGTGCTGCGCGCCGGCTATACGGTCGAGAGCAGCGAGGCAGCGGCCGCTCCGCCGCGTGCCTGGCTGGCGCCGCTGGCCGCCGCGGCGCTGGTCGCGCCCTTCCTGATCGGCATGGTCGGCATGGCGCTCGGCCGGGACTGGATGCCCGGCCCCTGGTGGCAGCTTGCCCTCGCGACGCCAGTGCAGTTCGTCCTCGGCGCCCGCTTCTACCGGGCCGGCTGGGCGGCGCTCCGCGCCGGCACCGGCAACATGGACCTGCTGATCGCCCTCGGCACCAGCGCGGCTTATGGCCTGTCGCTGTACCTGCTGCTGCGCCACGGCGCAGCGCATGCGGCGCACGGCCTCTATTTCGAGGCGTCGGCCACCGTCATCCTCTTCGTCCTGATCGGGAAGTGGCTGGAAGCGCGGGCGAAGCGCGCGACGGGTGCTGCGATCGCGGCGCTGCTGGCGCTCCGCCCGCGCACCGCCCGCATCCTGAAGGATGGCGCGGAGCAGGAGGTGCCGGCCGCCGGCCTGCTGCCGGGCGATGTCCTCGTGGTCCGCCCCGGCGAGCGCATCGCCGCCGATGGCGTGGTGCGGGAAGGGCTCTCCGGCGTCAACGAAAGCGCGCTCACCGGCGAAAGCCGCGCCATGGAGCGCGGCCCGGGCGACACCGTCCGCACCGGCACCATCGCGCTCGATGGACGGCTGGTGGTGATGGTGCAGGCGGTCGGTGGCGAGACCATGCTCGCCCGCGTCGCGGCGCTGGTGGAGGCCGCGCAGGCCAGCCGCGCCCCGGTGCAGAAGCTGGTGGACCGGATCAGCGCCGTCTTCGTGCCGGCGGTGCTGGGCATCGCCGTGCTCGCCTTCCTCGGCTGGTGGCTGGCGGGCGCGGGCGTGGAGACCGCTTTGCTGCATGCGGTGGCGGTGCTGGTCATCGCCTGCCCCTGCGCGCTTGGCCTGGCGACCCCGGCCGCCATCATGGCGGGCACCGGCGCGGCGGCGCGGGCCGGCATCCTGGTGCGCGACGCCGAAGCGATCGAGCGCGCCGGCGCCATCACCCTCGTCGCCTTCGACAAGACCGGCACGCTGACCGAAGGACGTCCGCGCCTGGCTGCCACCCACGGTGACATGGATGGCCTGCGTCTGGCCGCGGCGCTGAATGCCGGCAGTGAGCATCCGCTGGCACGCGCGGTCCTCACCGCTTACGGCGCGCCGCCGCCCGCGGTCGCGGAGTTCCGCGCGCTGCCGGGCCGCGGCGTGGAAGGCGTGGTGGAGGGCAGGCATCTTCGCCTTGGCGCGGCGCGGCTGCTCGCCGAAAGCGGCGCCGATCCCGGCCTGCTCGCCGAAGCCGTGGCGCGGGAGGAGGCGCTGGGCCGCACCCTGTCCTGGCTCATCGACGGTGATCGTGCCCTGGCGCTGCTCGCTTTCGAGGATGCGCCGAAGCCCGGCGCCGCGGCTGCCATCGCCGGTCTTTCCGCTATGGGCGTCGCGGTCGCCATGATCAGCGGCGACCGGCGAGCGGCGGCGGAGCAGGTGGCGCGTGGCCTTGGTATCGCGGAGGTCGCAGCCGAGGTCCTGCCCGCCGACAAGGCGGCGGCCGTTGCCCGCTTCCGCGATGGCGGCCGGCGCGTCGCCATGGTGGGCGATGGCGTCAACGACGCCCCCGCGCTCGCCACCGCCGATCTCGGCATCGCCATGGGCACCGGCACCGATGTCGCGATCGCGGCCGCCGGCATCACCCTGCTGCGCGGCGATCCCGCGCTGGTGCCCGCCGCCCTGCAGGTCACACGCCGGACACTGGCAAAGATCCGGCAGAACCTGGTCTGGGCCTTCGGCTTCAATGCCATCGGCATCCCGCTCGCGGCTTTCGGCCAGCTCTCCCCGGTGATCGCGGGGGCGGCGATGGCGCTCTCCTCGGTCGCTGTCCTGACCAATGCCTTGCTGCTCGCACGCTGGAGGCCCGCATGAAAAGCATTGGGGAAGCCGCCGCCGAGTCCGGCGTCTCGGCCAAGATGATCCGCCACTATGAATCGATCGGCCTGGTGGATGCGCAACGCGCCGCCAACAACTACCGCACCTATGGCAAGGATGAAGTCGCGGTGTTGCGCTTCATCCGCCATGCTCGCGCGCTCGGCTTCCCGCTCGAGGACGTGCGGCGGCTGCTCGATCTCTGGCGCGACCGCAACCGCGCCAGCGCGGAGGTGAAGCGCCTGGCGCTCGACCATGTCGCAACGCTGGAGGCCAAGGCCGACAGCCTGCGCGCCATGGCCACCTCGCTCCGGCATCTCGCCGCGCATTGCCACGGTGATGCGCGGCCGGACTGCCCGATCATCGCCGAACTCGAGAAGAAGGACTGACCCGTGACCCAGATGGTGCTGAAGGTCGAAGGCATGAGCTGCGGCCACTGCGTGCGCGCGGTGACCGATGCAGTGCATGCGCGGGACGCGGCGGCGAAGGTCGCAATCGATCTCGCCGCCGGGACCTTGACGCTGCAGACGGTAGCGTCGCGCGCGGCGCTGGCGGAAGCGATCGCCGCGGAGGGCTACGTGGTCGCCGGCTGACCCGAAGCGGCGCCGGAATGACGCTTACGCAGCGTTGCAGAACGACATATCACTTAAAATGCGAAGCCGCCCCGCATCGCTAGATTGAGGCGATGATGACATCGGGGCCTCCGTCATGCGCAGCATGATCCATAGGGATCGCCGTTCCGGAGCACGGCGATGGGCCTAGCGAGGAGCGGAGGCCCGGCGCCTCTCCACACGATCCACCTCACCGCCGATCCGGATCCCTTGCATCTCCGCGGCCGTGCCGTGTTGTTCCTCGACGATTTCACGCGCTCGGGCGCCAACGGGCTCGTGCATCACGCGGCGAACCGGCTTTGGCTGCGCTCGCTGATGGGGGCGGCCTTGACCGGCGCCGGAGCCTGCCTCCGCGACTGGGGGGGCGACGGGCGCCCCGGGGAGATTCAGGCGTTCATGGAACTTCTGGGTTTGCCGACCTCCCCGGAGGGATGGGCGGCGACCTCGGCCATCGACCCGTTGCCCGCCGCCGCGCAATGGCTGGACCTGCGCATGGCGGGCACCGAGCTCGTGATCGGCTTCGAGCTGCCGGTGTTTCTGATGCGCTTCCTGGCCGATCGCGGGATTCCGTTCCTGGATATCGCGATCGATGCAGTCCGCTTCGGCCGCGACCTGTTCTTCTCCGCGCGGACTAATGATCCGGTGCTGGAAGGCGCCCTGGCACTCAACGAGGTCGAGGAGGAGATCCTCAGGATCGACGCCGCGCTCCTGCGCGCCAGTGCCGTGCGCCATGCGGGCCGCACCGTCGGTGATCCGGCGCTGCGCGTCGCGGTCTTCTTCGGCCAGACACGCGTCGATCGTGCTCTCGTGCGCGGTGGGGTCCTGGCGAAGCCGTCGGACTTCATCGCCCCGATCGCCGAGATGGCCAAAGGCTATGATCTGCTGCTGGTGCGGCCGCATCCCTTCGAGCCTGATCGTGCCGAGCTGGAGCAGCTCCTGGCGAACATCCCCAATGCGCGCATGAGCCTGGCCAGCTCCTACGCCCTGCTGGCCTGCGAGAATGTTCATGAGGTCATCTCGCTCTCCTCCAGCCTGGTGGTGGAAGCGGGCTATTTCGGCAAGCCGGCGACCGCGCTCGTCCTGCCCGATACGGCGGATCCGAGGCTGGTCGCATCCGGCATATGCTCGCGGTCCTACCGGCTCGACACCGGTTTCCTGTCCGCCGATTTCTGGCATGGCAGGCGGGCCGCCTTGCCGACCGTGCCGCATATGCTGCGGCAATCCCTCGGCATCGCCTGGGGCCTGGCGTCGCCCCTGACGCTCAGCCCGGAAGCGCCGCCAGCCGCACCCTCGGTCCTGGCGCGGCTGCGTCGGCAAGGCGCCGCTCCCCTGCGCTGGCTTGGCTTGCGGCCCGCAGCCGCTGCCCAGGGCGTGCGGCCATGAACATGCCTCTTCGCCGGCATCGGCCGGCCCATACCCCCGGCATGATCGAGGACCGGCTGCGCTCGATCTGCGAGGATATGCGGATCCTGTGCACGGATGCCGACCAGGCAATCGGCATCGAGATCTCCGTCTCCGGCGCCTGTCCGGATGCCCTGGCCGATACCGTGCTGCATGTCGCGCAGATCTTCATCGGCAATGCCCTGGATCACGGCCTGCATGGCAGGCCCGCCGGGCGGATCGAGATCCGCATCTCCACCGTCTATGACCAGACCGCGCTCGTCGTCGCCGATGATGGCTGGGGCCTGCCGGGAACGCTGCGCGAAGGTGCGGGCCTGGCTCTGGTCCGCCAGCTCGCGGCGCGGCATCACGGCCATCTCCGGTTGCTGCGCACCAGCAGAACCGAAGCCGTCCTCAATCTGCACCACGGCCGGCTCAGGTAAACACTTGCCGCGCCGCAGCTCGGCGCGGCAAGTGTTCGACGCAGCCGTCAGATGCGCAGCGTGCCCGCCTTGGCCGCCGCGTAGCGCTCGCCCACCTTGGCCCAGTTCACGACGTTCCACCAATTGCGCGTGTATTCCGCGCGACGGTTCTGGTAGCGCAGGTAATAGGCATGCTCCCAGACGTCGTTGCCCATCAGCACGCGGACGCCATCCATCAGCGGCGTGTCCTGGTTGGGCTTGGCCACGATCGCGAGCTTGCCGTCATTGGCGGCGGTCAGGAAGGCCCAGCCGGAGCCGAACTGGCTGTTCGCCGCCGCCTCGAACCGGGTCTTGAACTGGTCGAAGCCTTCGAAGTCGCGGGTGATCGCGGCTGCCAGCTCACCCTCAGGCGCGCCGCCCTGGCCGCCCATGATCTCCCAGAACATGCTGTGGTTGGCGTGGCCGCCGGCGTTGTTGCGCACCACGGTGCGGATGTTCTCCGGCACCTGGCTCAGCCGCATCAGGATCTCGTCGAGCTGCATGCTGCCGAGCTGCGGCTGCTGCGCCACCGCGTTGTTCAGGTTGGTGACATAGGCGCGGTGATGGAAGCCGTGATGGATCTCCATGGTGCGCGCATCGATCGCCGCTTCATTGGCGCCCGCCGCATAGGGCAGATCGGGCAGCGTGAAGGGGCCGGTTGGCGCGGCGGCCTGGGCGAGCACCCGGCGCGGCAGGGCGGTGGCGGCAAGCAGGCCTCCGGCGGCCAGCAGCAGGCTGCGGCGTTGGATGAAGCTCATGTGATGCGTCACTCCCCTGTAGCGTGATGACTGGGGGCCAATCGGCCAAAAGTCTGAATCACGCGACCCAACGAAAGGTTCCGGTGCGAGGCATGTCGGGACTGTCTCGCGCCGGGCAAGAACCTATCACGCTGGCCCGGACGGTTTCACGCCCGGGAACCAGGCGCGTCACGCTTTGGGATCGAGATCCTGGAGCAGCACGCGCGCCGCCTGCGGTGGCCAGGCGAGCGCGCAAGGCGAGCCCGGCTTCGGGGCGGCGCCGAAGCCCCGCGGCCGCAGCGCCTCCATCACCGTGCCGTCGCCGAGTGCCAGCCGCAGCATCATGCGCGCGCCTTGCGGCCGGACGGAGAGCACCCTGGCGCCGATCGCGCCGTCGCCCAGCGCGTCCGCCGCCATGGCGGCGACCGCCACATGCTCCGGCCGGACCAGCAGCCAGACCCGCGCCCCGCGGCGAAGCGGCCGCACCGCGCGCCCCGCGAGGAAGGGGCCGGCCTCCAGCTTGACCATGGTCAGCCCCTCCTCATCCTCCGCCTCCTCGACCTGGCCGGCGAGCAGGTTGGCCGCGCCGGTGAGCCTGGCCGCGGCAGCGCTGCCCGGCATGTCGAAGACCGCTTCGGGCGGTCCCGCCTGCAGGATGCGGCCACGGTCGAGGATCGCCAGCCGGTCCGCGACCGCCATCGCCTCCGCCGCGTCGCGCGTCACATGCAGGACGGCGAAGCCCCGCCCTTGCTGCCGCTCCCGCAGCAGGTCCAGCAGGGCGGCGCGCCCGGCCGGATCCTGCGCCGAGAAGGGATCGTCGAGCAGCAGCAGCGGCGCTTCCGCCAGCAGCGCGGCGGCGATCGCGCAGCGCTGCTCCTCCGCCTCCGACAAGGTCGCCGGCGGTTGCTCGGCCACATGGCGCAGGCGCAGCACATCGAGGGTTCCGGCGACCAGCGCCTCGCGCTCCGCCTGAGGCATGCCCCGCTTGCGCAAGGGCTGGACGAGGCGCTGGGTGACGCTTTCCCAGGGCAGGCCACCCCGCAGCGGCGCCACGAGCAGGGCGCCCGGCGCCGCGACCCGGCCGGCCTCCGGCCGCAGCTCCCCGGCCGCCAGCCGCAACAGGCTGGTGGCGCCGGCGCCGGATGCCGCGAGCAGGCTGAGCCATTCCCCCGCCGCAACCTCGAGCGTCAGCCCGTCCAGGAGCCGCATCCCGGGACGCGGCGCATAGCGGAGCCCGTCGATCCTCAGCGCCGTGTCATCAGCCATTCGCCCTCCCAGCTTGCTCCGTCATCATTCAGCGTCTAGGCGACCATGTGAACGTCTGAAAGCCTGCCCCATGTCCGATGCCGCCGAACCGAGCCTGCTGACCCGCCGCGAGGGCGCCCTGGGCCTGCTGACCATGAACCGCCCCAAGGCGCTGAATGCGCTGGACCAGGCGATGATCGACGGCTTCGGCGCCGCGATCGCGGCTTGGCGCGACGATGCCTCGTTGCGTGCGGTGCTGCTCGACGGCGCCGGCGGCCGCGCCTTCTGCGCCGGCGGCGATGTGCGCGCCATCCGCACCGCGGCGCTGGCCGACGACCAGGCGACGATCGAGCGCTTCTTCAGCACGGAATATGCGGTCAACCAGGGCATCGCCGAGTTCGGCAAGCCCTGGATCAGCCTGATCGACGGCGTCTGCATGGGCGGCGGCATCGGCGTCGCGGTGCATGGCAGCCACCGCATCGTGACCGAGCATGCGCTGCTGGCGATGCCGGAGACCGCGATCGCGCTGTTTCCCGATGTCGGCACCAGCTATGTGCTGCCGCGCCTGCCCGGCAAGATCGGGCTCTGGCTGGCGCTGACCGGGGCGCGGCTAAAGGGCGCCGATGCGGTGCATGCCGGGTTTGCCACCCACTACGTCCCCCGTGACGCGGTGCCCGCCCTGCGGGCGGCGCTGGCCGGCGGCGATGCTGCAGCAGTGGACCGTTTCGCCGTGGCACCGCCGCCGGCGAGCTTCGCCGCGCATCGGGAGGCGATCGACCGCTGCTTCGGCGCCGGCGGCCTTCCGGCGATCCTCGACGCTTTGGAGGCCGAGGGCACCGAATGGGCGGAGGAACAGCGCAGCATCCTGCTGCGCATGTCCCCCACCAGCCTCAGCGTCTCGCATGAGCTGCTGGCACGCGGTGCCGAGCAATCGCTGCGCGAATGCCTGGCGATGGAGCTGGCCCTGACCCGCGTCGTCGTGAATCACCACCCGGATTTCGTGGAGGGCGTGCGCTCGGTGCTGGTGGACAAGGACGGCGCGCCGCACTGGCAGCCGGCGACGATCGAGGAGGTCGATCCGGTCGCCATCGCCGGCATGTTCGCGGCCTGAGCGTGATCGCTTGAGGCGAATCGCCGAAAAGCGCGAATCACGCGATTAGAAAAAAAGCCAACCCGGCCGCCCATCACGATCGGTGATGGGCCGCCGCACCCGAAGTCGTTTCCCGCGGCGCCAGCCATCCGGCAGCGTCCGGGCATGTCGGAAGCGCTCGGGCTGCTCGCCGCCTGCCTCTCCAGCCTGCTCGGCGGCTCCGCCGTGGCGGCGACGCGCTGGTCGGTCGCCGGCATCGAGCCGTTGACCCTGGCCGCGCTGCGCTACGGCATTGCGGCACTCTGCCTGGCGCCGCTCGCGGTGCGCGCCACCCGCCGGCTGCATTCGCCGCAGGACGCGGCAGCGGCGATCGCCCTCGCGCTGCTGTTCTTCGCGCTGTTCCCCTGGCTCTTCACGCTGTCGCTCGCCCACACCACCGCGGCGCGCGGATCGCTGGCGCTCACGACCCTGCCGCTGCTGACCTATGCGCTGTCGGTGATGCTGGGGCGGGAGGCACCGTCGCGCCGGCGCCTTGCCGGGATCGCGCTGGCGATGGCGGGCGTGGCGCTCGGCCTGTCGTCGCGGCTTGCGGGCGGGGGACTGACGGGCGACCTGCTGATGGTCGCGGCGGCGGCGGTCGGTGCTGCCTACAACGTGCTCTCGAAACCGATCATCCAGCGCCTGGGCGCGCTGCCCTTCACGGGGCTCGGCCTCGCGATCGGCGCCGCGGCGCTGATCGCCGCCGACCCCGGCATCGGCGCCGCGGCACAGCTTCCCGGAACGCAATGGATGGCGGTGCTCTATCTCGGCGTCGTGGGCTGCGCGCTGACCTTCGCGCTCTGGTCTCTCGGGCTCCAGTACGCGCCGCCGGCGTTGGTCGCGCTGACCGTCGCGCTCAATCCCATCGCCTCGGCGGCCCTGGCCGCGCTGATGCTCGGGGAACCGGTGACGCCGGGGATGGCAGCGGGGTTCATGCTGGTGGTCGCCGGGCTGGTGGTCGCGAGTGGCCTCGGCTTCAGGCGGCCAGCCGTTCCGTGAGGAAGGCCGCCAGGCGCCGCGCTCCGTCACCAAGCTTCGGCGCCGCGTGCAGCCGGATCTCGGAACCCGGCAGGGGTGGCAGGCCATCCAGCGGGCGCAGGCCTGGCGCCATCGTTGCCTCCCGCGCCAGGGTGCAGCCGATGCCGCCGGCGACGGCCGCCTCCACCGCCGCCTGGGAGCCGGCCGAATAGGCGAGGCGCCAGGGCCTCCCGGCGCCCTCCAGCGCCGCGATCGCCCAGTCCCGGAACAGGCAGCCCTCCGCATAGAGCGCGAGCGGCACGGTGCCCGGCATCCGGAAGCCGGGTGCCGCCGCCCAGACCGGCCGGCTGCGCCGCAGCGTCCTGCCGTCGCCGCCCGCGCCCTGGCGATGCATGGCCAGCAGCAACTCGTGGCGGCGCCCGAGTTGCGGCAGCATGCGTTGGGTCAGCCCGGTCTCCACCTCGACCACCACCTCCGGCACCGCCTGGCGGAAGGCCGCAAGCAATGGCGGCAGCACCCGCGTCGCATAATCCTCCATGGCGCCGAGGCGCACCGTCTCCATCCGCGGTGCGCCATGCAGCGCGGCGCGGGCTGCCTCGTTCAGCCGCAGCAACCGCCGCGCATGCGGCAGGAAGGCTGCCCCCTGGGGCGTCAGCCGCACCATCCCCGGCAGCCGGTCGAAGAGGCGCACATCCTCGGCTTCCTCCAGCCGGCGGATGCGCATGCTGATGCCGGATTGCGTGAGGTTCAGCACCGCGGCGGCACGCGTGAAGCCGCCGAGCTCCGCCACGGCGGTGAAGGCGCTGATGGCATCGAGGTCGAGGACGCGGCGCGGCGGCATGAGTGCATCATGGCAGGGATGACGGGGCGTCCGCCATGTCGCGCGGGACTGTCCGATCCGCGCCGCGGCGATTGCCGGTTTTCGCGCCGCCGCCTGCCCCGCATGGCGGCAAAGCTGCCGCCATGCCGGATTTTTCATCCCGGCAGCGGGTTGCCGGCGCGGCGCCGGCGCCCTTAGCTGGGTGCTGCCCAGAATGACGCCCCGCCTGGGGCGCACCTCGAGGAACGCTGCGATCCGGCGCGCCGGCCCCATCGGGCCGGTGCGCAGCATGGGGTGCATCATGCCTGGTCCCAGCCGCCGAACCCTGCTCAGCCTCGCCTCCGCCACGCCACTCCTGCGCGCAGCGCGTGCAACGGCGCAGGCGGGCTTTCCCAACCGCCCCATCACCATCGTCATGCCGGTAGCCCCGGGTGGCCCCGGTGACGTGCTCGGCCGCCCGCTCGCCCAGGTGATGAGCGCGGAACTCGGGCAAGCCGTGGTGATCGATGCGCGTCCGGGCGCGGGCGGTACCATCGGGCTCGACTACGCGGCGCGGCAGCGGCCGGACGGGCACACGCTGGTGATCGTCAGCAACAGCACCTATGCGATCGCGCCGCATCTCTACACCATGCCCTACGATAACGACACGGCCTTCGCGCCGATCGCACTGCTGGCCGGGGCGCCGAGCTTCCTCTGCGTGCATCGTAGCGTGCCCGCGAACACTGTCGCCGAATTCATCGCGCTGGCGCGGCAGCGTCCGGACAGCATCACCTTCGCGACCGCCGGCATCGGCTTCACCAGCCACCTCGCGACCGAGCTCTTCATGGCGAAGACCGGTGTCTCCATGCTGCATGTGCCGTATCGGGGCGGGGCCCCGGCCAGCCAGGCGCTGTTGGCGGGCGAGGTGAACATGAACTTCATGGAGGCGGCGCTGGTCCGATCCCTGGCATCGACCGGCATGATCCGGCCGCTCGCGATCACCAGCCGGGTCCGCTCGCCGCTCTTCCCCGATGTGCCGACCCTGGAGGAAGCGGGCGTGCAGGGCTTCGAATCCGCGACCTATTGGGCCATGATCGCGCCGGCCGGCACGCCGCAGCCGATCCTCGACCGGGTCGGCGGCATCGCGCTGGCGCATATGCGGCGGCCAGAGACGCAGGCGACGGTGAGCCATGCCGGCTTCATCCCGATCGCCGGCGACGCCGAGGCCTTCACGCGGCACAAGGCCGCGGATACGGCGTTGTGGGGCGAGATCATTCGCACCCGCGGCATCCGATTGAGCAGTTGAGACGGGAAGGAAACAGGCAGCATGCATGACATCGTGATCCGCGGCGGCACCATCGTCGACGGCACCGGCGCGCCCGCCTTCACGGGCGATGTCGCCATCGACGGGGACAAGATCACGGCGGTCGGCGGCAAGGCCGGTCCCGCGAAGCGCGACGTTCAGGCCGAAGGCCGGCTGGTGGCGCCCGGCTGGGTCGACATCCACACCCATTACGATGGCCAGGCGACCTGGGATCCGGTGCTGGCGCCCTCCTCCTGGCATGGCGCCACGACCATCCTGTTCGGCAATTGCGGCGTCGGCTTCGCGCCGGTCCGGACCGAGCATCACCAGGCGCTGATCGATCTGATGGAAGGCGTCGAGGACATCCCCGGCATCGCCCTCGCCGAAGGCCTGAAATGGGACTGGGAGAGCTTCCCGGATTATCTCGACGCGCTGGAGCGCCTGCCGCGCGCCATCGACATCGGCACCCAGGTCGCACACCACCCGCTGCGCGTCTATGTGATGGGCGAACGCGCCATCCAGCGCGAGATGGCGACCGGCGACGACATCGAGGCGATGGCGAAGTTGGCGGAGGAGGCGGTCCGCGCCGGCGCCTTCGGCTTCACCACGTCCCGCACCGATCAACATAAGACACCGGCCGGTGAGCTGGTTCCCGGCCGTTACGCCGAGCATGAGGAACTGATCGCGATCGGCGATGCGCTCGGCCGCGTCGGGCGCGGCACCTTCGGCATGCTGAGCGATTTCGAGGATGAGGCCGCCGAATTCGCCTGGATGGAGCGTATCGCGGAGAAGAACCGGCTGCCGCTCTGGTTCCTGCTGACCGACCGGTCCTACGATCCGCAGCGCTGGCGGCGTCTGATGGATGGCGTCCGCTCGGCGCGTGCGCGCGGGTTGCCGATGTCGGCGCAGGTGGCGGGTCGGCCGGTCGGGCTGATCCTCGGCCTGACCACCTCGCTGAACCCTTTCGCGCTGCGCGAGGCCTTCGCGGATACCGCGCATTTGCCAGCACCCGAGCAGCTCGCGCGGCTGCGCGACCCGGAGATGCGGCGGAAGATCCTGAACGAGACGGCGTCCGATCGCCTGATGGCGCTGTTGCCGCCGCTGTCGCGTCAGATCGCGACGCGCTGGGACCGGATGTACGTGCTCGGCGATCCCCCGGATTACGAGCCGCCGGCCGAGCGCAGCATCGCCGCCATGGCGGAAAAGACCGGGCAGACGCCGCAGGAATTTTGCTACGACTACCTGACCGGCGGCGATGGCGGCCGCATGCTGTATTTCCCGGTCACCAACTACGTGCATGGCGACCTGGACGTTGTGCGGGAGATGGTGACCGATCCGCACACCGTGCTCGGCCTGTCCGACGGCGGTGCGCATTGCGGCGTGATCTGCGACGCCTCGCTCAACACCTTCATGCTGACCCACTGGGTGCGTGATCGCGCGCGCGGCGACCGGCTGCCGCTGGAATTCTCCATCCAGAGGCAGACCAGCGAGACCGCGGATTTCTTCGGCTTCCACGATCGCGGCCGCCTGAAGCCGGGCCTCAAGGCGGATGTGAACGTCATCGACTTCGACGCGCTGCGGCTGCACCACCCGCATATGGTCTACGACCTGCCGGCCGGCGGGCGGCGCCTGGTGCAGCGCGTCGACGGCTATGACATGACCATGGTCTCCGGCGTGCCGATCTTCGAGCGCGGCGTGGAGACCGGCGCGCGGCCCGGCAAGCTGGTGCGCGCAGGGCGCTGAAAACCTCCGGGCCGGTCTTCCGACCGGCCCGAGAACGCGACCCACGTGAAGCCAAGCGGCCGCAGGCGGCGCCCGGCGTCTGAGGACAAAACTACTCCTCGCAAAACTACTCCTCACTGATCCCCGCGGCGCGAATGACGGTCGCCCAGCGGGCGACCTCGCTCTCCACCAGCCGTTGCAGGGCGGCGGGCCCGCGCTGCTCAGGCGTGGCGGGGATCGAACCGAGATCCTCGATCCGCCGCCGCAGCGCCGCGTCGTCGAGCGCGGCGTTGAGCGCCGCGGACAGCCGCTGCACCACCCGTTCCGGGGTGCCGCGCGGAGCGAAGATCGCGTTCCAGCCCTGGAAGATGAAGTCCGGGGCACCGGCCTCCACGGCGCTTGGGACGTTGGGCGACAGGGCACCGCGCCGCGTGTCGGCGACCAGCAGCCCGCGCATGGTGCCGGCCTGGATCTGCGGCACCGCCGCCGGCGCCAGCAGGCAGGCGCTGTCGATCTGGCCGGCGACCACGTCGTTCATGGCCGGGCCTTCGCCGCGATAGGGCACGAAGTTCATCTGCAGCCCGGTGACGTGGCGCAGCAGCTCGCAGGCCAGATGGTTGGTGGAGCCGACGCCCGCATGCCCGTTGGAGATCCGCCCCGGATTGGCGCGCACCATGGCCGCGAAATCCTGGAAGCGCTCCACCGGCAATCCGCTGCGGACGACGAAATAGAGCGGCGTGCCGGCGATCAGCCCGATCGGCGTCAGGTTGCGCGGGTCGTATTGGATCGATCGGTAGATGGACAGTGCGGCGGAATGGCTGCCAAGGCTGCCGACCGTCAGCGTGTGGCCGTCCGGTGCCGCCTGGGCCCCGCGTGCGCCGCCGATGGTGCCGCCGGCGCCGCTCACATTCTCGACCAGCACCCGCTGGCCCAGGGTGCGGGCCATGTGGTCCGCGACCAGCCGCGCCAGCACGTCCGTGGCGCCGCCCGGCGCAAAGACCACCAGCATGGAGATCGGCCGGGCTGGAAACTCCTGCGCCTGCGCCTGGAAACAGATGCCCAGCATGGCCGCAAGTGCTGCGATCAGCCGTGTCATTCTCCGGTCCTCCCCGTGCGGCCTCGTTCCGGGCTCGCGTCGGAGGCCAGGGGACCCCATTCCGAATTGCGGCGTCAAATGCTTCGGATTTGGCGCCCGTGGAGTTAGGCGACGGCGATCGCCATCCCGTCCCGCTGCGGATCCGCGCCGCCCTCCATCCGGCCTTCGGCGACACGGATCCCGTGCAGCGCCGCGAAGGCATAGCTCATCCAGGACCGCTTCACCGCATAGCCTTGCGCTTCGAGGGCGTCGGTGACGTAGCGCGGCACGCGGTTGGAGACGTCGATCATGTCGGACACCGCGACGATGCGCGGCGCCGCGACCGCTTCCAGCATCGGCATGCCGAAATCGATTACGTTCATGATGCCTTGCGCGATCGCCGGCGCGATGAAACTGCCGCCGGGCGCGCCCAGCACGATGTAGGGCGCATCCCCCTTGAACACGATGGTCGGCGCCGCGGAGCTGGCGCGCCGCTTGCCCGGTGCGACCGAGGCCGCGTGGCCCGGCCGCGGATCGAAGCGGCTCATGGTGCCGTTGTACATGAAGCCGAGCCCATCGGTGATCGCACCCGACGGGCTGCCGAGCGTATGCGTCAGCGCCACCGCATTCCCCTCGCCATCCACCACCGAGATGTGCGTGGTGTCGCGCTGCGAGCGGTCCAGCCGCGTGACGCCGGCGCGCTCCCCGGCGCGGATGCTGGCGGCGAGGGTCGCGCAGTAATCGCGGGAGATCAGGCGCTCGGTCGGGACCTCGACATAGGCCGGGTCGCCCATGTGGCGATCCTTGTCGATGGTCATGCGCTTCATCGCCTCGGCCAGCAGCGCGACATGCGCGGCGCTGTTGTGGCCGAGCGCCGCCAGGTCGAAATGCTCCAGCATGTGCAGGATCTGCAGCATGGAGAGCCCGCTCGCCGGCGGCGGGCTAGTGGAGATGCGATGGCCGCGATAGCTGCCCCAGATCGGCTCCACGACGGAAAGCTCGTAGGCGGCCAGATCCTCGCATGTGATCAGCCCGCCATGAGCAGCGAAATCGGCCGCCATCTCCTCGGCGAGCGTGCCGCGGTAGAAGAGATCGGGCCCGCCCTTCGCCAGCCGCTCCAGCGTGCGCACCATGTCCGGGTTCTGCAGCACATCGCCGGGGCGCTTCAGGCTGTCGTCCGGGCGGAAATAGACGGCGCGGCCGGTCGCGCTGAAGCGCAGCTTGTCGATGGTGTTGACCTGGCCGCTGCCGCTCTGGTCCTGGCTCCAGTACCAATGCATGTGCGGCCGCACCATGACGCCGCGCTTCGCCTCCGCGATCGCCGGCGCCATCGCATCCGCCCAATCGAAGGTGCCGTAGCGCGACAGCGCCTCGGCATAGCCCTTGACGCTGCCCGGCGTGCAGGCGGCCAGGTAGCCGATTTCGCTGGCGCCGCCTTCAAGCAGGAAGGCGAAGCCATCGCGGGACTGGCCTAGCAGCTTGTCCGCCCACATGTCGGGCTTCGCGGCCAGCGGTGCGCGGGCATAGAATTCCAGCACCTGGTGCAGGCCGCGCTTCGGCATGTAGACCTGCATGGAGCCGAAGCCGCCGATGCCGGCCATCTGCGGATCGACCACGCCTTGCACGAAGGCGGCCGCGACCGCGGCGTCCACTGCATTGCCGCCACGGCTCAGCACCACTGCGCCGGCCTCAGCCGCCTCCGGCTGCGGCGCCACGATCATGCCGGGCATCTCAGCGCGCCCGCATCGTGGCCAGCACGCCGGCGAGGAAATCCTTCACCCGGCCGAGCACCTTCATCCGGTCATGCGAGACACCCGGCACGACCTCGAGCTGGACCTTCACGCCCGCCTTCTCGAAGGAAGCGGCCAGGGCCTTGATCCGCTCCGGCCGGGTGCGGCCGGCATCATTGGCGCCTTCCATCCAGTAGCGGCCGCCCGGCTTGTGGGTGATCTCCCAGGTCTCGAGGTCGGCGTCGCCCACCAGCATCTGCACGGGCAGGCGCGCCAGGGCTGCCTGGTCGAAGCGGATGCCGAAGCGTGCCTCCAGGTCGCGGATGCCGACCCACCAGTCACGGTCCGGGTCCAGCAGCGTCACCGAACCCGGGGAACCGATGCAGGCGGCCCAGAGCGTCTCCGGATGCAGGATCGCGAAGCGATGGGTGAAGTGGCCACCGCCGGAGAAGCCGAACATCGCGAAGCGCTGCCAGTTCTGCTGGTACTTCGCCGCGACCTCCTCGACCATCGCGAGCAGGACCTGGTCGTAGCGGATATCGCCTTCCTGCATGTATTTGTAGCCGCTGCTGGCGCCGTCGCCGAGCACGCCGGTCGGGAAGACCGGGCAGAGGATCGCGACGTTGTTCCAGCGCCCGAACTCCGCGAAGCCGTCGCGGAACTCCAGGAAGGAGGTTCGGCTGCTGCCATGCACCGCGACCAGCAGCTCCACCTTCGCGCCCTTGCCGACTGCGGGCGGCACATAGAGGGTGTAGTGGAAGCGCGGATCCGCCTTGCTCGCGAAAATGGAAGTATTCCCGAGGTCATAGAGAGCCCGGGCGCGGGCCACGGCTTCCGGGCTGTTGGGGGCGTCACTCATGTCAGCAGTCCTTCTCTCAAGCTCGTACCTGCGGACCGGTCGCTTGACCGGTCCGAGGCCGCGCCGGCGTCTAAGGCTATGAATTGCGGCCGACGCCCATGGCGAGCGTGTATTGGTCGTTGCGGGTTTCGTAGGTGATGCCGCGGCGCGCCGCCCAGACCGACACCTCATGGTGCAGGGGCAGGATGGCGAGGTCGTTGAAGGCGATCTCGGAGGCCTGCGCGAGCAGCGCGTTGCGCGCCATGTCATCCATGGTGCCGAGCGCCTGCAACAGCAGCCGGTCCACCTCGGGGTTGGAATAGCGTCCGGAATTCGAGGCGCCGAGGCCGGCGGCGCGGTTCGGCGTCGCCAGCACCGCCTTGATCGGGTTGGAGGTCTCGCCGGTGTTCACGCCCCAGGCGCCGAGGCTCAGGCTGAATTCGCCCTGCGCGCTGCGGCTGGCATAGACCGACCAGGGCATCACCTCAGCCCGCGCCTCGATGCCGATGCGGGTCAGCATCTGCGCCACCGCCTGCACGATCTTGGCGTCGTTGATGTAGCGGTCGTTCGGGCCATGCACGGCCAGGCGGAAGCCGCGGGGATAGCCGGCCTCGGTCAGCAATGCGCGGGCGCGGCTGACATCGAAGACTGCCGGCTGGATGCGGTCGGATGTGCCGGCGCCGCCGGGGGGCAGGAATTGCGTCGCGATGACCGCATCGCCTTCCATCACCCGCTCCACCATCGCCTGCCGGTTGATCGCCATGTTGATGGCCCGGCGGACCCGCAGGTCCTTGAAGGGGTTGCGCTCCAGCGGCCGTCCGTCCGCGCTCGTCGCGAAAGGCGTCACGTCGCGCCCCTGGTCCATCGCGAGATAGGCGACGCGGCTGGAGATGCCGCGGATCAGGTGCAGCCGTTGATCCGCGCGCACCCGCGCCATGCTCTGGGACGGCACCGCCTCGATGATGTCGAGGTCGCCGGACAGCAGCGACGCGAGCCGGCCGCCGTCATCGGTCGCGACGCGCAGCACCACCTCCGTCCAGGGCAGGCGCGGGCCCCACCAGTTCAGATTCGGCGCCAGGCGCACATGGCTGCCGGGCACATATTCGCGCAGCACCAGTGCGCCGGTGCCGATCATCGCCTGGCCATTGTTGAAATCGGCGGTGGTCGCATCCTTGAAGCGTGCGCTGATGATGCGGATGCGGCTGAGGGAATTGGGCAGCAGCGGATCCGGCTCCGCGGTCTCGATCCTGAGCGTATGCGCATCGGGTGCCGTCATCGTCTTGATGCCGCGCGTATAGGTGCGGAAGGAGGCGGTGCTGGGCAGGTCATTGGCGCGGCGGAGCGAGATGATGGCATCCTCCACCGTGAAGGGCGTGCCGTCGGTGAAGGTGACGCCTTCCCGCAGCTTGTACTCCCAGTTCCGGTCGTCGATCAGCCGCCAGGAGGCTGCGAGGCCGGGCTGGGACCGCGACTGCGCATCATTGGTGACCAGCGCATCGAAGACGTGGCTCGCCATGGCGTTGTTCGGCGCGTTGCTCTGGAAATGCGGATCGAGGGTGGTGTTCGGCGCCGCGAGGCCGACGCGGAGCACGCCGCCCGGCGCCGCACCCTGGGCCAGCGCTTCCCCCATCCAGCCGGGCAATGCGGTGCCGCCGAGGCCGCCGAGCGTCGCCCGGGTCAGCCATCGGCGGGTGAACGGGGTATCAACCATCGGGGAAACTCCATGCATGGTCGGGCGGGACTCTCGCATCCCCGGGCCCGGGCGGGTAGCCGGCGTGAAACCCCTCGCCTCCGCCCGGCAGCGGGCACCGACGCCGCGCCATGCCCGAAAATGGTCGGCTGCGCCTCGACGGCCGTGTCATCCGCGACGTCCATCTGATGCGGGTTAAGGCACCCTATGCGCTGGCGCGCAGCCTACGGGGAGGCCTCCGCGGCGTTTGAACCGCTTGTGTTGCGGGGTGATGGGTTCCGGCGCGCTACTCTGCCGGGCATATAGCGCGCCCCGAACGCCGCGCCGGAGCTTGCCACACGTGTCCCTACGCCGCTGGTTGCTGGCGCTGCCCCTGCTGCTGATCCTGATCACCGTCGCCGGTCTGCTGGCCGTGCTGCATTTCGTGGATCTGGCACCGCTGGCCGCGCGTTACGCCACCGGCGCCTTGGCGCGTGAGGTGCAGCTCGGCGCGCTGCGGCTGGGATGGAACAACGGCATCCTGCTGGAAATCGAGGATCTGCGCCTCGCCAGCCCAGATTGGGGCAGCCAGCCGGAGATGCTGCGCATCGCCCGGCTGCATGCGGAGATCGCGCCCTGGTCGCTGATCGCCGGGCCCCTGGAGCTGCGGCGCCTGGAGATCGACCAGCCCGATATCCTGCTGGAGCGGGGGCCGGGCCGGCAGGGCAACTGGCATTTCAGCGAAGCGCCGGCGGTGCCACCGGATGCCGCGGCCATCATCGCCCAGCGCGCGCGGCTGCCGGCGCTGCTGGATGCCACGCTGCGCGACGCCCGGGTGCGCTACCGTACCAGCGGCGGCGCCCTGCTGCGCATCGCCGCCAGGACCCTCGCCATCGCCGCCGCCGATGAGGAGGGCCCGCTGACCCTGACCTATGCGGGCAGCTACAACGACGCCGCCCTCACCGCGACCATCGAAGCCGAGTCGATCACAGCGCTCCGCGGCCCCGCGCCATTGCCGATGCGCATCGCGGCCGACATGGCGGGCGCCCATCTGACCTTCGACGGCGCCGCGACCGCGCCGCTGGACATGGATGGCGCCCGCGGCCGCGTGACGCTGGAGACCGCGGATTTCGGTGCCTTCCTGGCCGCGCTCGACGCCGAGGGCCTGCCGGGCGGCATCACCCTGCATGTCGCGGGTGAGATCGCCCGCCAGGGTGAACGCTGGGATCTGCAGCCGGCCGTCGGCAATATCGCGGGCAGCCGGGTGGTGGGCTCGGTGCGCCTGGATGAGGGTCGGGCCGGCGCGCCCGACGAGATCACGCTCGATCTTGAAGGCGATCGCCTCGATCTCGGGCCGCTGCTGGGGCGCGGGGGTGGCGGTGGTGACTGGCAGGCGCTGCCGCTGACGGTCGCGCGACGGCGCGGCACGCATCTGCAGGGCCGCATCGCCGCCGATGAGCTCGTGCTCGGCGCGGTCAGCCTGCGGGACATGGTGCTGCGCGGCCGCTTCGCCTCCGGCGCGATCGAGATCGCGGAGCTCGGCTTCGGCCAGGCCGGCGGGCGCATTCAGATGCTCGCCGCGCTCCGGGCCGTGGACGATGTCGTCGGCCGGTTGACCCTGCGGCTGGATGCGACCGGGCTGGATGCGGCGCAGCTCGCGCGCAGCGCGGCCCTGCAATCGGCGCGGCTCTCGGGACAGGCGACCGCCGGGATCACCCTGGATATCGCCGGGGAGACACTCGGTGCCGCGCTCCGCAACGGGCGGGGCCAGGCGGTGGTGACCATGATCGAAGGGCGCATCGCGCGATCGGCGCTGGAAGCGGCCTCCACCAATATCCTTGCCCTGTTCCGCGATCAGGACGGCACAGCGCGCATCCGCTGCCTGGTCGCGGCCGCGGATCTGCGCGACGGCCGCACCACCATCGCGCCGCTTCGGCTGCGCACCACCGAGGCGACGATCAGCGGTGGCGGCAGCATCGATCTGGGGCGCGCGCGGATGGACCTGCTCATCGGCTCGGAATCGGCCTCGACGGGCTTTTTCGCGCTCGATATCCCGGTGCGGATCAGCGGGCCCTTCCGCAACCTCGACATCGGTCCCTCCCGCAGCACCCCGCCCCGGCGGTTCAGCCTCTCGGAAGGCTTCCCGGCGGAGCAGCGGGCGCTGGCCGAGCGGAGCGGCTGCCTGCGCTAAATGCATAGCTTCGGCCAGCAGACTCAGGCCACGGGCGGTCTCGCCCCGACGATCTGCTCCGAACTTCGAAACGAATTGCTTGACAGGGCGCCGGCCGCTATGAACTAGTACGAACGTTCGTTCGGAAGCATTCATGCACGCACCCCAGGAATCCACCAAGGACCGCGTCCGACGGGAGGCCGTGCGCCTCTTCGCCGAGCGCGGCATCGATGCGGTCTCCCAGCGTGACATCGCCGCCGCGGCGGGGCTGCAGGTCAGCACCCTCTATGCCCATTGGAAGGGCGGCCGGGACCAGCTCATCGCGGAGCTCTTCGTCGCCGGCTATGCGGAGTATGCGCAGGTGCTGGCCGATGCCGCGGCCCCGCATGCGGATTTCGCATCGGCGCTGGAGGCCATGGTCCGCCGCATCTGCGGGCTGCAGACCGAGGATCGCGCCCTCTTCGCCTTCCTGCTGCTGAGCCAGCACCGCGCCCTCGACGGCGTGGCCTATGGCGGCGCCAATCCCGTCGATGTGCTGCACGCCCGAGTCGAGGCCGCGATCGGGCGGCGAGAGATCCCGGATGCCGACCCGACCCTGCTGACCGCGGCGATCGTGGGCGTCATCGTCCAGGCCGCGACCTTCCGCCTCTATGGCCGCCTCGCCAAGGACCTGGAGCCGATGGCGGATGCCGTCGTCGCGCTCTGCTTCCGCGTCGCCGGCCTCGAACCCCCTGCCCAGGCAAGGACACGCCCATGAGCACCGAAGGCAATCCCACGGCGCTGCTGCGCACGCGGCGCTTCCTGCCGCTTTTCGTCACCCAGACGGCGGGCGCGCTGAACGACAACCTGGTGAAGAACGCCATCGCCATCCTGGCGCTGATCAGCATGGCGGATGACGGGGCGAGCTTCATCGCACTCCTCGGCGGCGTCTTCATCGCGCCCTACATCCTGTTCTCGGGCCTCGGCGGCCAACTCGCCGATGCCCGTGACAAGGCGCGGCTGATTCGCTGGAACAAGGGGTTCGAGGTGGTGCTGATGGCCGGCGCCGCCGCCGGCTTCGCACTCGGCAGCTTCCCTGTCCTGATCGTGGTTCTGTTCGGCCTCGGGCTGCAGGCGACGCTGTTCTCGCCGCTGAAGTACGGGCTGCTGCCGCAGCACCTGGAAGAGCAGGAGCTGGTCGCCGGCAATGGCCTGATCGAAGCCGGCACCTTCTCCGGCATCCTGGTCGGCACCATCCTGGGTGGCGCGCTGATTGGGCTGACCGCCGGCGCCGTCTGGGTGGGCGGCCTCGGCATGGTGCTGGCGGCCGTCGGCCTGGCCGCCGCCATGCGCATCCCGGCCGCACCGGCCATGGCGCCCGATCTCCGCGTCGATCCCAATATCTTCCGCAGCACCGGCGCGCTGATCGTGCAGGCGCGGGGCAACCGCCCCGTCTGGCTGAGCGCGCTCGGCCTGTCCTGGTTCTGGTCGCTCGGCGCCACGGTGATCGCCGCCCTGCCGGTGATCGCCCATACCGCGCTCCGCGGTGAGCCCGCGGTCGCGACCCTGCTGCTGACCGTCTTCGCGGTCGGCGTCGGCGCGGGCTCCGTGCTCTGCGCCAAGCTGCTGAAGGGCGAGGTCAGCGCCCGGTACGTGCCTTTCGCGGCCATCGGCATCTCGGTCGCCGCCATCGACATGGCGCTGGCCTGCTTCGCGATCGAAGGCGGTGCCGGCCTGCCGACGCCGCTGGCCGTCCTCGGCTCCGTGCAGGGCTGGCGGCTGATGGGCGACCTGCTGCTGCTCGCGGTCTGCGGCGGCCTCTATTCGGTGCCGCTCTACGCGGTGATCCAGGAACGGTCGGGCCATGACGCGACCTCGCGCATGATCGCCGCCAACAACGTGCTGAACGCGATCGCCATGGTCGCCTCGGCCGTCGTCACCGGCCTGCTGCTGCAGCAGGGCGTCAGCTTCGAATGGGTCCTGATCGGCACCGCGGTGCTGAATCTCGGCGTCGCCTTCATCATCGCCGCCCTGTTGCCGCAGGACACGCTGAAGACCATCTTCCGCGCCTATTTCCGGCTGCTGCACCGCGTCGAGATCGTGGGGCTCGAGAACTACCCGGCGGAAGGCGTGCGCGCCGTGGTCACGCCCAACCATCTCAGCCTCGCTGACGGTGCGCTCGTCGCCGCCTTCCTGCCGGGATACCCGACCTTCGCGGTCGATACCGGCATGGCGCGGAAATGGTGGGTGCGTCCTTTCCTGGCGCCGGTCGATATCTTCCGCGTCGATCCCGCCAGCGCCTATTCGGTGAAGGCCATGGTGCGTGCGGTGCGTGAGGAGGGGCGGCGCCTGGTGATCTTCCCCGAAGGCCGCCTGACCCGCACCGGCGCGCTGATGAAGATCTATGACGGCACCGCCGTCGTCGCCGACAAATCCGATGCGGTGATCGTCCCGGTGCGGCTGGAGGGCTTGCAGTACAGCCCCTTCTCCTATCTGCGCGGCATCCTCCGCCGGCGGCTGTTTCCGCGCTACCGGCTCACGATCCTGCCGCCGGTGCGGTTGCAGGCGGACGCGGCACTCTCCGGCCGGGCGCGGCGCAAAGTCCTCGGCACCGCGCTCGACGCGGTGATGAGTGAGAGTGCGGCGCGCACCGCGAATACCGGCCGCACCCTGTTCTCGGCGCTGCTCGATGCCCGCGACACGCATGACGCCAAGGCCCCGCTGATCGAGGATCTGGATCGCACGCCGATCGCCTATCGCCGCCTGCTGCTCGGCGCCGCGGTGCTGGGGCGGCGCTTGGCGCGCGGCACCGCGCCCGGGGAGCGGGTCGGCGTGATGCTGCCCAATGCGGTCGGCGGCGTGGTCACCTTCTTCGCCCTCCAGGCCTTCGGCCGCGTCCCGGCCATGTTGAATTTTTCCGCCGGCGCGGAGGCCATGCTGGCGGCCTGCACGGCGGCCGAGGTCAGGACCGTGCTCTGCTCCCGCCGCTTCGTCGAACGCGCCAAGCTCGGCCCGGTGGTGGAGCGCATGGCGCACGACATCACCTTCCTCTGGCTGGAGGATGTCCGCGCCGGCATCGGCATGCTGGCGAAGCTACGCGGCATGCTCGATGCGCGTCTGGCGCGGCGCCTGCCTGGGGCCCGCGGGGATGCTGATGCGCCGGCGGTCGCGCTGTTCACCAGCGGCTCGGAAGGTGTGCCGAAGGGGGTGCTGCTCAGTCACCGCAACATCCTGGCGAATTGCGCGCAGGTCGCTGCGGTGCTCGACTTCAACCCGCGCGATCGCGTCCTGAACGCGATGCCGATGTTCCACAGCTTCGGCCTGACCGGCGGCACCCTGCTGCCGCTGCTGAACGGGGTGCCGATCTTCTTCTACCCGAGCCCGCTGCATTTCCGGATCATCCCGGAAATCGCCTACGACACCGAATGCACGATCGTCTTCGGCACCGACACCTTCCTCAATGGCTGGGCGCGGCACGCCAATCCCTATGATTTCCGTTGCCTGCGTCTCGCCTTCGCCGGTGCCGAGAAGCTGCGCGATGAGACGCGCCGACTCTATGCCGATCGCTTCGGGGTGCGGGTGCTGGAAGGCTATGGCGTGACGGAAGCCGCGCCGGTCGTCGCCGTGAACTCGCCGCGCCAGCCGCGCGCCGGGACGGTCGGAAAACTGCTGCCGATGATCGAACACCGGCTGGAACCGGTGCCGGGCATCGAGACCGGCGGGCGGTTGCTGGTGCGCGGGCCCAACATCATGCTCGGCTATCTGCGCTCGACGGCACCCGGCGTGCTGGAGCCGCCGGCGGATGGCTGGCACGACACCGGCGACATCGTCGCCCTCGACGATGACGGCTTCGTCCGTATCGTCGGGCGGGTGAAGCGCTTCGCGAAGATCGCCGGCGAGATGGTCTCCATGCCGGCGGCCGAGGCGCTGGCCGAGCAGCTCTGGCCGGATGCGGTCCATGCCGTCGTCACTCAGCCCGATCCGCGCAAGGGTGAGCGTCTGGTGCTGGTCACCACCCAGCCGGGTGCCACGGCGCGTGCGCTGCTCGACCATGCACGCAGCCGTTCGGTGCCGGAGATCATGGTGCCGCGCGAGATCCTGACCGTCGCGAAGCTGCCGCTGCTCGGCACCGGCAAGGTCGACTACCCCGCGGTGCAGGCCCTGCTGGCGCGGGAGACGGTGCCGGCCTGACGGTGCCGGCACTCCAATGCTCGGGGAGCAGTGCGCGCGCCCGCGCGCACTGCCGACATCAATCCAACCGAATGTTGTTGGCGCGAATCACCTGGCCCCAGCCTTCGATCTCGCGCTGGATGAAGGCGGTGAACTCGGCCGGAGAAAAGTCCACCGGCAGCCCGCCCTGGCTCGCGACGCGCTGCTGTTCGGCCGGCGTTGCGGCCAGGCGCCGGATCTCGGCGTTCAGCCGCGCCACGATCGGCGCCGGGGTGCCGGCGGGCGCGATCACGCCGGACCAGGTGCTGGTCTCGTAGCCCGCGGCGCCCTGTTCCGCGATGGTCGGCACCGCGGCGAAGGCAGGCAGCCGCCGGGCCGCGGAGACGCCGAGCGCCCGGAGCGCGCCGTCACGGATCTGCGGCGTGGAGGACGTGCCGCTGTCGAACAGCATGTGACAGAGCCCGGCCATCGTGTCGGTCAGCGCCGGGGCGCTGCCGCGATGGGGGATATGCTCCATCTCCAGCCCGAAGGCGGTCAGGAACATCGCGGCGGAGAGGTGCGAGGGCGAGGCGACACCGATCGAGCAGTAGTTCAACCGCCCGGGATTCGCCCGCGCATGGGCCACGAATTCGCCGACGGTCCGGGCCGGGGATGCCGGCGGCACCACCATGAAGAGCGGCGTCACCGAGGGGATGGCGACATGCGCGAAGGACCGGATCGGATCATAGGGCGGGTTCGGCATCATCTGCGGCAGGATGGTCATCGGCCCGCTCGCCGTCATGCCGAGGGTGTAGCCGTCGGGCGCGGCACGGGCCACCGCCTCGCTGCCGACCACCCCCGATCCGCCGCTGCGGTTCTCGACGGCAACCGGCTGGCCGAGCGCCGCCTGCAGGTGCTGTGCGACGACGCGGGCCAGCACGTCGGTGCCGCCGCCGGGCGGGAAGGGCACGATCATGCGGATCGGCCGCTCCGGCCAGTTGCCCTGCGCCATGGCCGGTGCCGCCGCCAGCAGCATAGCCGCGGCCGCCATCATCATCCGTTTCACGTGAAAATTCTCCCGGTGCGTTCAGCCGTACTGCGTCCCTGTGTTCAGCGCCGTTCGACGGCCCTGAGATCGGCCTCGGTTTTCCGGAGTGCCGCGAATTCCCCGAGCGTGATCGGCTTCGCGGGGCTGCGAAGCCGCTGGGGGCCGACATCGCGGGGATGCGCGCCGCGCTCCTCCGCGATGGTCTCGGTGATGGTCAGGCCGCACATCCGCCCCTGGCAGGGACCCATGCCGCAGCGGAGAAAGGCCTTGAGCTGGTTGGGGCCGGTCGCGCCCATGCGTGCGGCGTCCCGCACGGCGGCGCCCGTCACCTCCTCGCAGCGGCAGGCGATCGCCTCCGGCGCCGCGCTGCGGAAGGGCTGCGCCGGCCGGTAGAGCGCGTCGAGGAAGGCGCGCCCGCGGGACCAGCGCGCCAGCGCGCGCCGCAGCGG
>NZ_JAAGBB010000024.1 GCF_018129085.1 Plastoroseomonas hellenica | reverse complement strand
GCATGCCGGTCGAGGCCATGGTCCAGATCGGCGCCAGGTCCTTCCTGCGCTACATGATCCAGCCCGTCCTCGACAGCTTCCACCGCGCCTTCCGAGAACAGTAACAGGGCTTTCAGGGAACCCGAGAAGAGGGTAAACGCCGCGCCATGGCCGCGACCGACACCATCATCTTCGCCGACGGCATGTCCGACATCGCGGTCGCCAACGGCGTCGCGCGCATCACCCTCGCCCAGAGCGGGAGCGAGGGGAAGTCGGTGCCGGTCGGGCAGCTCTGCGTGCCCGTCACGCAGCTCCCCGCGATCGCCAACGGCCTGATCCAGATGCTCCGGCAACTGGAGGCCAAGGCGAAGGAGCTGAAGGCGACGCAGGAGCCGGTGACCGCAGAGGCGCCGGCCCCCTCTGGCAGCTTCCGCTTCGGGAGCCACACCTGATCACGGCCGCGCCCTTGGCCGCGCCGGGACACGACAGCATGCTCGACCAACCCATCCCTTCCCCTCCCGGCACCGCGTCGCCGCATCGGGTCTTCGATGCCCAGCAGCCGGAGCGACTCAGTCGCGCCTTTGCCGACATACGCGAGGGTGTCGAGCGCTGGCGCCTCGCCTGGGCGCTGGCGCGGAGCGACATCCGCAACCGTTACCGTGGCTCCGTCCTCGGCCCACTCTGGCTCACGCTGTCGACTGCCATCATGCTGCTGGCGATGGGCTTCCTCTATTCGCGGCTGTTCAAGTTGGAGCTGGCGAACTACCTGCCCTGGCTCGCGGTCAGCCTAATCCTCTGGAACATGATCTCGCAGGTGGTGGGCGAGGCCTGCACCTGCCTCACGAGTGCGGAGGGCGTGGTGCAGCGTTTCCCGCTGCCCTATTCGCTCTATGCGATCCGCAGCGTGATGCGCAACATGCTGATCGCCGCCCACAACCTGCCGCTGATCGCCATCGTGCTGCTGATCTTCGGCGTGGCGCCGGGCTGGGGCCTGCTGCTGCTCCCATTCGGCCTGCTGCTGTTCACGATCAACGCGCTCTCGGTCTCGCTGCTGCTCGGCATGATCTGCGCGCGGTTCCGGGACGTCGGGCCGATCATGGGCAGCATCGTGCAGATCGCCTTCTTCGTCACGCCGATCATCTGGAAACCGGAGCTGATCGGGGAACATTCGGCGCTGCTGCTGCTGAACCCCTTTCATGCGGTCCTGGAATCGCTGCGGGCACCGATCATCGAACATGGCGGCAATGCCTATGCCTGGCTCTCGGCCTGCATCTACACGCTGATCCTCGCCGGCATCAGCGGCGCCTTCTTCGTGCGCTTCCGCGATCGCCTGGCCTTCTGGGTCTGACCGCCATGACGCTGATCTCGCTGCAGAACGTCGCCATCGAATTCCCCCTCTATCACTTCGGGGCGCGGTCCCTGAAGAAGCGGCTGCTGGCGCGGCTCAAGACCGATGATTCGAACCGCATCGTCGTCGCCGCGCTGCGCGACCTCAACATCGAGATCCGCAGCGGCGAGCGGGTCGGGCTGGTCGGCCACAACGGCGCCGGCAAGTCGACGCTGCTGCGCACCATGGCCGGCATCTACGCGCCGGTCGCGGGCCGGCTGGAGGTGCAGGGCAGCATCGGGTCGCTGATCGATCCCTCTGCCGGCATCGATCCCGAAGGGACGGGGATCGAGAACATCCGCCTGCACTGCCTCTACCGCGGCCTCGAACGCGAGGCGACCGATGCCTTCATCGAGGAGGTGAGCGCCTTCTCCGGCCTCGGCGAGTTCCTCGACGTGCCGGTGCGCGGCTATTCCGCCGGCATGAGCGTCCGCCTGTCCTTCGCGATGGCGACGGCGATGACGCCGGAAGTGCTGCTGATGGACGAGTGGTTCCTGGCCGGCGACGCCGATTTCATGGCGACCGCGGAAGCCAGGATGACCAGCCTGGTCGGCGGCGCCAAGATCCTGGTGCTGGCGAGCCATGACCACAACATCCTGCGCCGCTGGTGCAGCCGTATCATCCGCCTCGACCGCGGCCGCATCGTCGCCGACGGCCCGGTGGAGGACGTGCTGGGCCCGGCTGCGATGCCGCAGGCGGTGGCTTGACCGCCGCGCCCAGTCCCGGCGCGCTGGAGCGGTTTACGCGTCGCGGTGCTCGCTTCAACCACTCCAGCCCTTATTTGGCGAGCATCTTCACCCATTCAGGTGATTCCACCTGAATGGGATCTGCTCTCACCACCCATGTGCTCGACACCGCCGCCGGCCGCCCCGCCGCCGGGGTCCGGATCGAGCTCTGGCGGCTCGAGCCGGCGCCGGCGCTGGTCGCCGCGACGGTGACCAACGCCGATGGCCGCACCGGCGCGCCGCTGCTGCCGGCTGGGGATTTCCTGCCCGGAATCCACGAGCTGCGCTTCTTCATCGGTGACTATTTCGAGCTGCCGGCGCCGCGCTTCCTGGATGTCGTGCCGGTCCGCGTCACCCTGGCCGAAGGGCAGGGGCACTACCACGTGCCGCTGCTCTGCAGCCCCTGGGCCTATTCGACCTATCGGGGATCGTAAGCTACAGCGTCGGGCGCAGCAGTCCCGCCGGCTCGCTGACCCCGGCGCTGCCTGGGAAGGCGGCCATGACCGCCTGCTCGGGCAGGCCGAGATGCCCGCGCAGCAGCGCCTTGGCGACGCCGCGGAGATCGGCGGTCGGCGCCAGGTCGCGACGCTCCAGGAGTTGACCTTCGGCGAGGCCCGGCCAATCCGCGATCACCCGCCCGCCGGCGATCGCGCCGCCCAGCACGAAGGCGACGCCGCCGGTGCCGTGGTCGGTGCCGCCGCTGCCGTTCATCGCGGCGGTGCGGCCGAATTCGGTCATCACCAGCACCGCCGTCCGCGCCCAGGCAGCGCCCAGCGCCTCCCGCAGCCCGTCCAGCGCCTCGTCGAGCTGGCCGAGCGTCCCCGGCAGGCGCTGCCCCTGCGCGACATGCGTGTCCCAGCCACCCATGTCGAGCGCTGCGACCCGTGGCCCGTCGGGCGCCGCCAGCAGCCGCCCGGCGGCGCGGGCCAGCACCGCGGTCGGGTTCGGCGTGCGGCCGGCGCGGCCGGTCTCGCCGAGCGTGCGGGCATTGAAGTCACGCTGGGTCAGCCCGTCGCGCATCGCGGGGCCGAGCAGCGGATCGGCGTCGTTCAGCGCCGCGATCCGCGCCAGCAGGTCCGCCTCCGGCCGCGCCGTCACCGGCGGCGCATAGTTGCCGACCCGGGCGGGCCCCCGCATCAGCAGCGGGATCTCGGTACCGAGCGCGAGCCCCGCATGAGTCGCGCCATCCTCGGGCAGCGCCGCCAACGCCCGGTTCAGCCAGCCGCTGGCGCTCATGCCCTCGGCGCCGCCCTCCAGCAATGCCTGGGCATCGAAATGGCTGCGGGTGCGATAGGGGCCGGAGATGGCATGGAACACCACCGCCTGGTTCGCGGCATAGATCGCATGCAGCGCGGCGAGGCGCGGATGCAGGCCGAAGCGGCCGCCGAGATCGAGCGGCCCGTCCGGCCCGCCGGGCTCCCGCGGCGCGTCCGGGCGCAGCGCCGCATAGGCCGGGTCGCCATAGGGCGGCATCGCCGCGAGCCCATCCAGCGCGCCGCGCAGCAGCACCACGACCAGCCTGGCGTCGCCGGCGGCGCGGGCGAAGGCGATGCGCGCCGGCCCCAGGGCGGCGCCGGCGGCAAGGCCGAGCAGCAGGGGCCGGCGGCTCAGGACTGTGTTCATGGGCGCGATGTTCATGGGCGCGAAACTCATCGGCGCTGGAACTCCGGGCTGGTCAGCAGCAGGGTCAGCGCGTCGCGCGCCGATCCGGCGCGGGCGAGCTCGGCGAGCGTGGCCGGCGCCGCGAGCGGGCCCAGCAGCTCCGCTGCCAGGTCCCGCGCGTTCAGGCGGGCGAAGCGGCCGGCGACGCCATGCGCCCATTCCACGCGGCGCAGCATGGCCTCGGGCGCGGTCCAGGCCGGCGCCGTGTCCGGCCAGCCATCCGGCGCCGGCACCTGCCACAGCGGCTGGCCAAGCAGGCCCATCGCGAAGGGCACCGCCTGGCCGGGCGGCGGCGGCGAGCCGACCACGGGTGGTGGCGGCGAGCCGACCGCGCGCAGCACTGCCACCACATAATCCTGCGGCGAGCGCAGCTTGGAGAGCGGCGCCTCCCAGGCCTCCGGGGTGGCGACCAGGGCCGCGGAGGCGGCGCCGAGGTCGCCGCCAGTGTCGCGCAGCGCGCCTTCCACCCGCCTGATGGCGCGGGGCGGCGGGTCGTCGGCCACGAAATGCCGCACCAGCTTGGCCGCGATGTGGCCATGGGTGGCCGGGTGGTCGGCGAGGAAGCGCAGCGCCGCCCGCACCGCCGCCTCGCCGGCCTCGAAACGGCGGCCGAGCACCGTCTTCTCGCCGGGCTCATGCCGGTTCGGCAGGAAGACCGTGCCGCCGGGCGGTTGCGCGGCCCGCACCGTCCAGCCGGTCAGGATGCGCGCCATCTCCGTCACGTCCGCCTGGCTGTAGCCGGCGGCCGGTGACAGGGTGTGCAGCTCCATGAGCTCCCGCGCCAGGTTCTCGTTCAACCCGAGGCGGCCGCCCCGGCCGGCCCGGCTGTTGGGGCCGACGGACTGCGTGTTGTCGAGATAGGCGAGCATCGCCGGGTGCAGCACCGCGGCTTCCAGCAGGGTCGCGAAGGGGCCGGTGACATGCGGGCGGATCGCGGTGCGCAGCATGTGCCCGGCATGGGCGCCGACCACCGGGCCGCGCCTGGCGTTGATCGCGAAATGATTGGCCCAGAACGATGCCAGCCGCTCCCGGAAAGGTGTCTCGGTGGTCAGCAGCAGCGCCGCCTGTGCCCGCTGCTCGGCCTGTTCGAGGAGAATCGCCCGCGGCGGGCCAATCCGCGCCATGGCCTGCACCGGGGGCGGCTCGGCGGCGGCGGCGAGCGCCACCCGGTCATTCCGGTCCTCGGCGAAGGCGGCCGCGATTGCAGCGAAATCCGGGAGGTCCGGCGCTTCCTCCGGCAGCGGCGCGGCCTGCAGCTGGCCGGTCAGCCAGGCCTCGGGGTCGCCGGGCACCGGCTCGCCCGGCCGGCGCCCGAGCCCGAAGCGGATCGCGGCGATGGCGGCGCGGGGCTGCATGGCGCTAGGATACCAGCGGCTCGGGGCCGCGGTCCTGTGAGGAAACATTAAGGACCGTCACAAGATCTGAGTTCCGGCCGGGGCAGGGATGCGGCCGAATTGGCGGAGCCGGCTTGCAAAATGGTCGCGGACAGAGCATTTAGCGCGCCGACCGGACGATTCTGACTATGTGACCCTCTCGCGGCCGGCTCGGGCGAAAGCCAGGGCCCGGGCCCGTTCATGCTTATGGAGGCCCATCGTGGCGCGCACACCGCTCGACAAGATCCGCAATATCGGCATCACCGCACATATCGACGCGGGCAAGACGACCACGACTGAGCGGATCCTCTATTACACCGGCAAGTCGCACAAGATCGGTGAGGTCCACGACGGCAACACCACCACCGACTACATGGACCAGGAGCGCGAGCGGGGCATCACCATCACCTCCGCGGCCGTGACCGCGGTGTGGAACGACACCCGCATCAACGTCATCGACACCCCGGGCCACATCGACTTCAACATCGAGGTGAACCGGTCGCTGCGCGTGCTCGACGGCGCGGTCTTCATCATCGAGGGCGTGGCCGGCGTGCAGCCGCAGTCCGAGACCAACTGGCGCCTCGCGGACCGCTACAACGTCCCGCGCATCATCTTCATCAACAAGCTCGACCGCACCGGCGCCGATTTCTATCGCGCGGCCGCGACGCTGACCGAGAAGCTCGGCATCAACTGGATCGCCTTGCAGCTTCCGATCGGCATCGAGGATACCCTGAAGGGCATCGTCGACCTCGTCACGATGAAGGCGCTCATCTGGGAAGGCGACGATCTCGGCGCCCAGTACCATGAGGAGGAGATCCCCGCGGATCTCAAGGACAAGGCCGCCGAATACCGCCAGCTCCTGCTCGACACCGCGCTCTCCGTCGATGACGAGGGCATGGAAGAGTATTTCGACAAGGGCGACGTCTCGGTCGAGACCCTGAAGCGCGCGATCAAGAAGGGCACCATCTCCGGCGCCTTCCGCCCGGTCTTCTGTGGCTCCGCCTTCAAGAACAAGGGCGTGCAGCCTCTCCTTGATGGCGTCGTCGATTATCTGCCGAGCCCGGTCGACATTCCCGGCATCAAGGTGGCGCTCGAGGAAGGCCAGGAAGAGGCTGATAACCCCGACCGTCGCATCATCCCCGCGAAGGAGGATGCGCCCTTTGCCGGCCTCGCCTTCAAGATCATCAACGACAAATACGGCAACCTGACCTTCGTGCGCGTCTATGCCGGCGTGCTGAAGCAGGGCGACATGGTCATGAACACGACCAAGGGCCACCGGGAGCGCATCGGCCGCATGTTCCAGATGCATGCCGACAAGCGCGAAGAGATCAAGGAGGTCAACGCCGGCGACATCGCCGCCTTCGTCGGCCTGAAGGACACCGGCACCGGTGACACTCTGGCGTCGTCCGACGATCCGGTGGTGCTGGAGCGCATGGCCTTCCCGGTGCCGGTCATCGACATCAGCGTCGAGCCGAAGACCAAGGAAGGCGTCGAGAAGATGACGCTCGGCCTGCAGAAGCTGGCCGGCGAGGATCCCTCGCTCCGCCTCAAGACCGACCAGGAAACCGGCCAGACCATCCTGTCCGGCATGGGTGAGCTGCACCTCGAGATCATCATCGACCGCCTGCGCCGCGAGTATGGCGTGGACGCCAATATCGGCGCCCCGCAGGTTGCCTATCGCGAGACGATCACCAAGGCGCACACCGAGGTCTATACCCACAAGAAGCAGTCGGGCGGCTCGGGTCAGTACGCCGAGGTGAAGATCACCTTCGAGCCGAAGGAGCGGAACACGGGCATTGAATTCGTGAACGCGATCGTGGGCGGCTCGGTGCCGAAGGAATATATCCCGGCGGTCGACAAGGGCATCAAGGTCCAGGCCGACACCGGCGTGCTGGCCGGCTTCCCGACGGTCGACTTCAAGTACAGCCTGATCGACGGCAAGTACCACGACGTCGACTCGTCGGCACTGGCCTTCGAGATCGCCGCCAAGGCCTGCTTCCGCGAAGGCATGAAGAAGGCCGGCCCGGTGATCCTGGAGCCGATCATGGACGTCGAGGTGACGACGCCGCAGGACCATGTCGGCGATGTGGTCGGCGACCTGAACCGCCGCCGCGGCGTGATCCAGAACCAGGAGATGGCCGGCACCTCCGTGCTGGTGCGCGCGCATGTGCCGCTGAAGGAGATGTTCGGCTACATCTCCAACCTGCGCGGCATGACCAAGGGCCGCGCCTCCTTCTCCATGCAGTTCCACCACTACGATCCGGTGCCGCGCAACGTCGCGGAAGAGATCATGAAGGCCAGCGCCTGACACTGGCATTGCGGGAGGGCGCCGCCCTCCCGCATGGATCGCTTCGCAGGACGGCCGGCCCGGTTTCGGGCCGGCCGTCTTCGCGTTGACAGGGTATGCGTCGCCCCCCAGTCTGACGGCAGAGCGCTTCGGGGCGCCTCCTGTCCGCGGCAAGGGAGCCTGCTCCCACCCGATCGAAACGGCCCGACCTTTTCGAACCCTTCTTCCGGCCTGATTCAGCGGACGCCAGGCGAACGGAAGGAAGGACGCCCATGAGCCGCCGGCTCACCCCTGATTCCAGCCTCGAGACCTTGCGGAAGGAAGCCAAGCGCTGGCTCCGCGACCTGCGCGCCGGCGATGCCGAGGCGCGGCAGCGCCTGGCCGCGGCGCTGCCCGCCGCGCCCGCCATGCCTGGCCTCCGCGACGTGCAATGGGCACTGGCGCGCGAGCATGGCCTGCCGGGCTGGCCAGCGCTGCGGGAGGCGCTGGCCGATCTGGCGCTGGCGCGGCGCTCGCTGGCGGAGCAGGCCGAGATCCTGCTCCGCTCCGCCTGGGAGGGTGACCCGGTGGCGGCGGCGCGCCTCCTGGCGCGCTCTCCGGAGCTCCGGGCGCATAGCCTCTACACTTCCGTCGCGACCGGCGACCGTGCCGCGGTCGAACGTCGCCTCGCCACCGATCCGGCCGCGGCCGGCCGCAAGGGCGGGCCGCTCGGCTGGGAGCCGCTGCTCTACCTCGCCTATGCGCGGCTGCCGGGCGGGGATGCCGAGGCCCTGGCCATCGCGCGGATGCTGCTCGACCGCGGCGCCGATCCCAATGCCGGCTTCTCCGATGGCTGGGACAATCCCTTCACCGTCCTCACCGGCGTGATCGGCGAAGGCGAGGGCGACAAGCCGCCGCATCCGCAGGCGGCGGCGCTGGCCACGCTGCTGATCGAGCGCGGCGCCGATCCCTATGACACTCAGGCGCTCTACAACACCTCGATCACCCGTGACGACACCACCTGGCTGGAGTTTCTCTGGAGGCACTGCGAAAGCCGCGGCAGGACCGCGGACTGGCTCGCCGAGCCGTCGAAGCTCGGCGGACGGGTGCCGATGGCGGCCATCGACTACCTGCTCGGCAATGCCGTGGCCTACAACCATGTACGGCGCGCCGAATGGCTGCTGGCGCATGGCGCCAAGGCGGATGGCGTGCATGCCTATTCCGGATCCCCGCTGCGGGAGGAGGCGCTGACCTACGGCCATGCTGCCATGGCCAATCTGCTGGAGCGCCATGGCGCGGCCGCGGCGCCGCTGGAAGGTCTGGCGGGGTTCCGGGCGGCCTGCATGCGGCTCGACCGCGACGCCGCCCAGGCGCTCGCGGCGCAGCATCCCGAATGCCTGCAGGATGCCTGGACCATGCTGACCGCGGCGCGGCAGGGAAGGGCGGATGTCGTCGCGCTGCTGCTCGAACTCGGCGTCGATGTCGATGTCTGCGATGCGACGGAACAGCGCGGCCTGCACAATGCCGTCGCCAGCGGCGCCATGGAGGTGGCGAAGCTGCTGATCGCTGGAGGCGCCGACATCGACCGGCCGACCACGCAGTTTGGCGGCCCGCTCGGCTTCGCCGCGCATTTCGGTCGGCGCGACATGGCCGAGCTGCTGGCGCCGCTCAGTCGCGATGTGCTCGATCTCACCTGGCTCGGCATGACGGAGCGGCTGCGCGCGCTGCTGACTGCGGAACCGGGGCTCGCCAACCATGCCGATCCGCGCGCCGGTGTCACGCCGCTCTTCACCCTGCCCGATGACGAGGATATGGCGGTCGAGATGGCGGAGCTGCTGCTCGCGCATGGTGCCGACCCGTCCCTGACCAACAAGGACGGCCTGACCGCCGAGCAGGTCGCCCGCCGGCGCGGCCTGGTCGACGCCGCCGAGCTGATGCACGGCGGCGGCGCTGCGTCAGGATAGCGGACCGACGACCGGCGCGTGGGCTACTCACCTTCCCAGTAGTCCACGCCCTGGCCCTCCCGACCGATCACGGCGAAGCTCCGCGGCTTGCCATCGGCGCCGGGCGCGAGTTCGGCGAGGATCCCGTATTTGCCGCTGTCCGGATACTCGCAGATCTCGGGCGTCACTTTGGTGCTGATCGCGAGGTAGCGCAGCTCCTCCTCCCCCGTATTGATGATCTGGTGCGCGGTCTCGGGGCCGCCGGGCGGGCAGGCGATGACGTCGCCCTGGCGGATGGGGTGGGAGCTGTCGCCGATGCGGAGCGTGCCGGTACCCGCGAGTACGAAGAACATCTCCTCGTTCACCTGGTGATTGTGGAAGGGGAAGGCGCGCTTGCCGGGCGGCACCGCGGTCAGGTTGTAGCCGAGCTTCCGGGCGCCGATCCGCGCGCCGATGACGCCCATCCTGGCGTCGTAGCGCTCCGCCGCGGCGCCGGTTGGCGCGAAGTGCGGCGGGCGCGGCTCAGGGTCGATATCGGTGATGTTGATGATCGGGTGCGTCATGATGCTTGCCTCCTGCCGTGTGCGGATGCGCCGCCGTTACCAGAGGTTCTTCCCGTCGATGACGGAGACCGGCACCGCCTCGAGATCGAAGTCATCGAAGAGGCGCGCATTCACGCCAATCTTGGGGTTGCTGCGGTCGGGCCGGCCGGTCGACCAGTCGGGCGATTCCGAGAAGGTGCCGCAGCCGCAGACCGAGCAGAAATTATGCGCCACGAGCTTGGTCTGCCAGCGATAGGTGGCGACCTGCTCGTGCGGGGTGGTCAGCCGGAATTGCACGGGCGTGTAATAGGCCCAGAGCGCGCCGCGCTTCGAGCAGAGGGAGCAGGTGCAGCGCACGACCTGCTCCGGTGCCTCAGCGACCTCGAACCGCGTCGCGCCGCAGTGGCAGCTTCCCTTGATCGTCATCAGCACCCCCTCTCTGTCTGTGGATCAGTGTGTGAGGATACGCGCCCATACCTGTCAGTTTCTGTCAGGTTGGGGCATCATGCGCGCGTCATGCGGGCGAGCCGGCTGCTCTCCATACTCACCACCCTGCAGGCGCGCGGCCGGGTCACGGCCCAGGCGCTCGCCGATGACTGCGAGGTGTCGCTCCGGACCATCTATCGCGACATCGAGGCCCTGAGCGCCGCGGGCATCCCGGTCTACAGCGAGCGTGGGTCGGAGGGCGGCTACCGCCTGCTCGACGGCTATCGGGTCCGGCTGAACGGGCTGTCGCCGCAGGAGGCCGAGGCGCTGTTCCTGACCGGCCTCTCGGGCCCCGCCGCCGATCTCGGCCTCGGCGCGGTGATGGCGGCGGTGCAGGTGAAGCTGCTGGCGGCGCTGCCGCAGGAATTGCGGATGGGGGCCGAGCGGATGCGCGCGCGCTTCCATCTCGATGCCCCCGCCTGGTTCGGCGAGGCCGAGCAGCCGGCGCATCTGCCGGCGATCGCCGATGCGGTCTGGCGGCAACGCCCGATCCGGATCCGCTACCGGAGCTGGAAGGCGGAGAAGGAGCGGCGCGTCGAGCCGCTCGGCATCGTGCTCAAGAGCGGCGCCTGGTATCTCGCCGGCCAGGTGGAGGGCAGCGTGCGGACCTACCGCATTGCCCGCATCCTCGATCTCGCATCGCTCGACGGGCATTTCGAGCGGCCGCGGGATTTCGACCTGGCTGCCTTCTGGAAAGCAACGACCGAGCGCCTGGATGCCGAACTGCATCCGGGCACGGCGAAGCTCCGGCTGTCATCCTTGGGCGTGAAGCTGCTGGCGGCCTTCAGCTCCCCCTATGTCCGGGCGGGCACCCGGATCGAAGCGGCGGCGGATGCGGATGGCTGGCGCATCGCGACGCTGCCGATCGGCACGCTCTGGGAAGCAGTGGTCGATTGCCTGCGCCTTGGCGCGGAGGCGGAGGTGCTGGACCCGCCGGAACTGCGTGCGAAGATGGCCGAGGTCGCGGCCGGCATGACAGCGCTCTACCGCGAGCCGGGGGCCGGCAATGCATCGCGCGGGTGACGCTCCCGTCTCTGGCAGGTTGAACCGGGCCCGGCCCGTGTCCAAGCTGCGTCCGAGCAACATGCATCAACCGCAACACCGATCGCCGGCGGCTTGTTGGCCCCGGCCCGGAATGCACCCTGTGGGGCCGCGCCATGACCAGCCGGATCATCGTCACCGAGCCGTTCGACTATGTCGTCTTCGGCGGCACCGGCGACCTCGCCCGGCGCAAGCTCATGCCGGCGCTCTATCATCGCGATCTGGCCGGGCAGTTGCCGCCCAGCGCGCGGATCATCGGCGTTTCGCACCGGCCGGGCTCCACCGACGCCTATCGCGAGGAGATCGGCAAGGCGCTCACGGAAGCCAGCGCGCGCACCGATGATGCCCGCGCCGCGATCGACCGCTTCCTGCAGCGGCTGTTCCTGGTGACCGCGGATGGGCGCAGCGACGACGGCTGGGCCGAGCTGCGCGTCCTGTTGCAGGCGCGTCCCGACAGCATCCGCGCCTTCTATCTGGCGACCGCGCCCGATCTCTTCGACCAGATATGCCGCCGCATCGGCGCCCATGGGCTGGTGAGCGAGCGCGCCCGGCTGGTGGTGGAGAAGCCCTTCGGGACGGACTTCGCTTCGGCGCATGCGCTGAACGAGGCGATCGGCCACATCTTCCACGAAACCCAGATCTATCGCATCGACCATTATCTCGGGAAGGAGACGGTGCAGAATCTGCTCGCGCTGCGCTTCGCCAATGCGCTGTTCGAGCCGCTGTGGAATGCGGGCCACATCGACCATGTGCAGATCACGGTGGCCGAGGCCTTGGGCGTCGGGCAGCGGGTCGGGTACTACGACACCGCGGGCGCCATGCGCGACATGGTGCAGAACCATCTGATGCAACTGCTGTGCCTGGTCGGCATGGAGCCGCGCAGCGCGCGCGATGCCGATGCGCTGCGCGACGAGAAGCTGAAGGTGCTGCGCTCGCTGAAGCCCATTGATGGCAGCCTGGTGCCTGCGCTGACCGTGCGCGGCCAGTACCGCGCGGGCATGGCCGATGGCGCCGCGGTGCCGTCCTACCTGGAGGAGCTCGGCGAACGCGCGCAGCCGAGCCAGACCGAGACCTTCATCGCCCTGAAGGCGGAGATCGCCAATTGGCGCTGGGCCGGTGTCCCCTTTTATCTGCGCACCGGCAAGCGGCTGCCCGAACGGGTCTCGGAAATCGTCATCACCTTCCGCGCCATCCCGCATTCGGTCTTCGATGGCGCGGCCGGGCCGATCTCGCCCAACCGCCTGGTGATCCGGCTGCAGCCCGATGAAGGCATCAAGCTGGAGCTGATGATCAAGGATCCCGGGCCGGGCGGTATGCGGCTGCGCCAAGTGCCGCTCGACATGAGTTTCTCCGACACCTTCGGCGTACATGTGCCGGAGGCCTATGAGCGCCTGCTGCTGGATGTGATCCGCGGCGACCAGACGCTGTTCATGCGCCGCGACGAGGTCGAGGCGGCCTGGGGCTGGGTCGATCCGATCATCGCAGCGTGGCAGGCGAGCGGGGAACCGCCGCGGCCCTATCCGGCCGGCACCTGGGGCCCGTCGGCTGCGATCGCGTTGATCGAGCGCGATGGTCGTACCTGGCACGAGGACGGCGCGTAAGGGCCGCCCGGCGGCTCCGGATGGCCACGCGATCGTTCTGCCATTGTCATCCCACTGACCCTTGCCATGCGGTACCCGTCGCGGGTCACCGGCTGGGGAGCGCGCCATGAAGCCCGATCGCGATATCGACAAGATCTATCCGCTGCCTGACTTCATCGCGAAGCTGCGCCGTCTCGCCGATGCGCTCGAGGCGGACGAGCCCTTCGAGATTCAGATCGCCGGCGAGAGGATCTACGTGCCGGCGCGCGCGGTGGTCTCGATCGAGCATGAACGCGACGAAGGGCGTGAGGAGATCGAGTTCCAGGTGAGCTGGCGGAGCCGGGAAGCCTGAACAGATCCCGATCGCGTGGCCGCCGCAGGATGTCGGGTTTTCGTAGGGCCCGGCCGCCACACGGAGCGTGCCGCCGGTCGGCCGACTGACACGACGTGAGGTCAGGCAAGCGCGGGCGACGCCGACATCCATGATGTCGGCCGGCGCCGCCCGGCGGGCGCTGTCGGCGATGGAGCGTCACTGGCGCTGCCGGTAGCGGACGACACGTGTGCGCGAAGCGTTGGGCGGAGTGATTTCCATCACTGCGAGACAGTAGAGATTCCAGGAGACTGCATCAATCAGAGGGCGATTCATTCGGGAGCGTCGCGATGGTCGAACCATTCGATTCCGCAGGCGCCGCAATGTTCAGGACCACACTCGCGGAACTTGGCTTCACGATCGGCGGCTTTGCCAAATTCATGATCCGCAATGGCGACTGCCGGCCGGCATCGAACATCAAGCGCCGCCTGCGGCGAATGGCCACCGGCGAGGTCCATGTGAGCGGCGAGATGCACGTCATTCTCGGGATGCTGCGCAATGGCCGTGCAAGGGCCGTCAGGCGGGACGCGGAAATGCAGGAGTGCCCGCCACCGACCAATGAAGAAGCCTGTCGTGATATGGATTGATGGCGAAATGGGGCGCATAAAATAAATCCACTCTACCATAAGTAGAGTCGTGCGGCCTTTGGCTGACACCATTCCCGCACCGGAGGCAAGCGGCCGCCCATTGCACCTGCCGGCTGCCAACCGGCACTGGATCATTGCCCGAGAGGGGATTCATGCCGCGGAAATCACGTCTGCCGCGCCCTGAGCCAGGGATTCGCGCGGTTGGAGACGTATTGTCCGCCAACCAGGAATCGTATACCGATTTTCTTCGTCCGCCGGAGTTGGCGAGTGTCGCCGCTATTGATCTGCGTGGCTTGCGCCGGCGCGGCGGTGCCGGAAGTCCCTCTGTCTCAGCACCGCAGGGGTGGGCGACGGTAAGTGCCGATACGTCGACGGACAGCAGCCGATCAGCCTGCATCGCGCGCCGACCGCAGGCCGCGCGACGCCGCCTGGGAGGAATTGCGGCGCCTCTGGCGCAGGCTCGACCCGCAGGGGCGGAAGATGGTGCTGTGGTTCGCCCAGGAGATGGCCCGCCAGCCACAGGCGACATCCGCCGCCGGTCAGGTGCGGCAGGGGCCGGCGGCAGGCGCGGCCCAGGCGACCGGGCGCAAACGGCGGGCGGGTCCCGGGAAGGCCTGATCACGTGGAGGAGGCGCCCGGGTGCGATCAGCTCTCGCGGCTGCCCCTGCGTTTTCGGCGACGGCCCAAGCTGCTGCAACGTCGCGAACCGTGGCGATCCTCACGGCGACGACGCGTCCGGCTGTCAGATCGAAGACCAGATAGCTGCCGAACGGCGTCGCCGGGCCGCGGCAGCTACGCTGGAGCATGCTCGCTTGGAGACGGGCGCATCCGTGGCTCGGCGGCGAAGGGGCTGAGGCCGAGCCATTGCTGCATGGTCTTCGCGAGCTGGATGTCGCCGAGTAGCTCGAGGCGCCCTGCCGCGACCTCCCGCGGGACCGCCGAGATCCCCATCCAGATCGCCGTCATGCTCCGGAGCGAGCCGGTCACGAACAGGTCGACCTCGAAGCCCGGATCGAAGCTGCAGAGATCGACGGTGCCGCGATCCACCACCAGCCACCATTTGCGCCGGGCTTCGGAAAGCTCGGGGTACTGAAACTGTATCGTGCAGCGCTTCTCCGGCAGCGGCTTCGGATCGAGGTTCCGGCGCATGTCCCACATCAGCAGCGAAGGATCGAGGTTCTTCAGGGACAATTCGGATTCCACCCAGCGCTGGCCCCACTGGCCCATGCCGAGCACGATCGGGCGCAGATCCTCCCCCGCCTGGGACAGGCGGTATTCGGTCAACCCCCGGCCGTCCGGCCGCGCGACGATGACGCCGGCGCGCTCCAGCTCCTTGAGCCGCTTCGACAGCAGCGTCGGCGACATCCGGGGGACGCCGCGGCGCAGGTCATTGAAGCGGGTCGTGCCGCAGAGAAGCTCGCGGATCAGCAGCACCGTCCAGCGCGAGCACAGGATTTCCGAGGTCATCGCCACCGGACAGAACTGGCCGTAGCTGCCTTGATCGCCCATGGACCCCTCCGTCGCCGGACGCCCTCCGCATCATAGCGCCAAGCGGGCCGGGACAGGGGTCATATCGATACAGTTCCTGCACTGGTTGCGCCCGAAAGCACTTGCCACGGTCCCCCAAGGCCAGACCAAAAAGGGAGACGACCATGAGCGCCGCGGAAATGACCGGGACTATCGAGAGCAGCGCCGAAATCCTTGCCGACAGGGTGGGCCGGCTTGTGCCGATGCTGGCGGACCGGGCGGCGGAATTCGACGCGGCCGACGGCTTCGTCGCCGACAACTACGCCCTGCTGAAAGAGGCCGGGCTGATCGAAGCCGGGGTGCCGCAGGAGCTCGGCGGCATGGGCGCCGGGGTGCGGGATCTGGCGGAGATGCTGCGCCTGCTGGCGCATGGCTGCAGCTCGACGGCGCTCGCTTTCTCCATGCACACCCACCAGGTCGCGATCCCGGCCTGGCGCTGGCGTCACCAGAATGTGGCGGCCGTCGAGCCGCTGCTGCGCCGCGTCGCCAAGGACCGCATCATCCTGCTCTCCAGCGGCGGCTCCGACTGGATCGGCGGATCGGGCGAGGCGGTGAAGGTCGAAGGCGGCTATCGCATCTCCGGCAGGAAGGTCTTCTCCTCCGGCTCGCCGGCCGGCGACCTGCTGGTCACCGGCGCGATCCTGCGCGACGGCGCCGATGACAAGGTCATCCACTTCGCAGTGCCCATGAAGGCGCCGGAGGTCACGGTCCTGGACAACTGGCGCGCGCTCGGCATGCGCGGCACGGGATCGAACGACATCGTCATCGACGGGCTCTTCGTGCCGGACGCGCAGGTCGCCTTCCAGCGCAAGGCGGGCGAATGGCATCCGGTGTTCCAGATCATCGCCACCATCGCCTTTCCCTTGATCTACGCCGCCTATCTCGGCGTCGCCGAACATGCGCGGGACATCGCGATCGGGATCGCCACGCAGAAGCCGCCCAGCGAAGACCTGCTCCATTGTGCCGGCCGGATGGAGACGGCGCTGCGGGCGGCGCGGCTGGCCCATGGCTGGATGATCGACACGGTCGAGCGTAACGCGCCCTCGGCGGAGAGCGTCAACGACGTGATGACCGGGCGCGCCCTGCTGGCGGAGCATGCGATCCGGACCGTCGAGCTGGCGATGGAACTCGCGGGAGGCGCGGGCTTCCAGCGGAAGCATGGGCTCGAGCGGCTGTTCCGCGACATCCAGGGCGCGCGCTTCCATCCACTGCAGGCGGGTCCCCAGGCCCGCTATGCCGGTGCGATGGCGCTCGGCTTGCCGGTATCGCAGATCTTCTAAGGGAGCTCCCGTTCGGGTGGCATCGCCCGAACGGGATGCGCATTCAACCCGCCGTCGCGAGCGACGGCCCGCGCGGGCGGCCGAGCGCGAAGCCGATCTGCACCACGCCGGCGAGCAGGCCGAGCCCGACGCCAGCGCGCCAGGCGAGGTCATAGGAGCCGAGCGCGTCGAAGATCAGCCCGCCGCCATAGGCGCCGAGGAAGCTGCCGAGTTGATGCGACATGAAGGCGATGCCGCTGATCATCGCCTGCCAGCGCAGCCCGAACATCTCGGCGACCGATCCCGCGACCAGCGGCCCGACGCCGAGCCAGAGGAAGCCCATCACCGCCGCGAAGACTAGCGTGCTCGCCTCGCTCGGCGGCCAGGCGAAATAGGCGCCGAGCGCCAGCGAGCGCAGCAGGTAGATCAGGCCGAGCAGCGCCTGCTTGTTCCAGCGCCCGCCGGCCCAGCCGAAGAACAGGCTGCCGAGCACGTTGAAGCCGCCGATCACGCCGAGCGCCTCGGCGCTCAGCATCGGGTCCATGCCGCAGATGGTCAGGTAGCTCGGCAGATGCGTGGTCAGGAAGATGAGCTGCATGCCGCAGACGAAATAGGCCGTCGTCATCACGACGAAGGCCGGCGTGCCGAGCGCGATCCGCGCTGCTGCCGCCGCGCCGCCCGATGCGGCAGCCGGGATCGCCTCGCCGCGCCCGGCTTCCGGTATCGGCACCCGATCGGCGCCGCCGGCCACCCAGGCCGCCGGCAGCATCAGCATGGCAAGGGCCGCGAAGCCGAGGATGCCGGCACGCCAGCCATGATCCTCGGCCAGGATCTGGCCGAGTGGCGCCGCGAGCAGCGATCCGAGCGAGCCGACGGCGGAGATGATGCCGAGCGTCGTGCTGCGCAGCGCCGCCGGCACCACCCGCGTGCCGACCGCGAGCGCGATGGCGATCGCCGAGCAGGCCAGCGACAGGCCGATCAGCAGGCCGGCACCCAGCACCACGCTGACCTGGCCCTGCGCGCCTGCCAGCAGCAGGAGGCCCGCCGCATGCGCGGCGGCACCAAAGACCATGACCGGCCGGAAGCCGAGGCGCACCACCAGCGCACCCGCGACCGGCTGCAGGAAGCCCCAGGCGAGGTTCTGCACGGCGATCGCCAGCGTGAAATCGGCGATGCTGATGCCGATGTCGCGGGTCAGCGGCTGCACGAAGATGCCGAGGCTCTGCCGCAGCCCCATGCCGATGCTCAGCATCAGCGACGCCCCGATCAGGATGGGAAGCACCGGCCGCAAGGCCGCCAACTTGCTCATGTGCATCCTTCCCTATCCGCTTGGGTGAAGGCCCTTGTTTATACCGGTCTGTGTTGGCATGTTTTCTCCATAAGGCCATAGAGTCAATACTAATTACACAGATCGGTGTATCAATGAAACTGCCCTCGGCGAAGCTCCCGATGAAGCAGCGGATCCTCGAGACCGCGGACCGGCTGTTCTATGGCCGCGGCATCCGCGCAGTCGGCGTCGACACCGTCGCGGCGGAGATCGGGATCAGCAAGCGCACGCTTTACAACCACTTCCCGTCGAAGGACGCACTGGTGCTCGCCTATCTCGAGCGGCGCCTGCAGCCGCTGCCGGATTCCGACCGGCCGCCGCTCGAGCAGATCCTCGGCACCTTCGACCGGCTGGGGCGCAGCTTCGGGACGGCGGAGTTCCGCGGCTGCGCCTTCGTCAACGCGGTAGCCGAGCTCGGCGAGGAGAGCGCGGCGGTGCGTGACCTCGCGATCGAGTTCAAGGAAGCACGCCGGCTCTGGTTCCGCGGGCTGCTCGACCGCCTCGGCATCGCGGACCCCGATGGGCTGGCGACGCAGCTTGCGCTGCTGGTCGATGGCGCCATTGCCGCATTTCTGGTGCGTCGCGATCCCGCCATGGCGCTTGCCGCCAAGGATGCCGCGATGGCGCTGCTGGCTCAGGCCGGCGCGCGGCAGGCGCCCGCCGACCGGTAGCTGCCGGCGCGGCAGCGCCGATGCCCTGACGCATGCGGGCTGTTCCCCCCGGAACATCGTCCCGGCCGCCGCCGTCGCCATGGTGCCGCCGCCCTGCGTTCCAGCCGGGCGGCGACAGCGAAGGATGCCAGCCATGGCAACGGACACCTCTTCCCGGCAGGCGCGCATGCGGCCGGCCGGTCCTCTCGACGGCCCTGAGGCGATGCCGCTCTTCGAGGCTGCGACTGTCCCGGTCGCCGCGGACGCGGCCGCCCCCGGCGGTATCGTGACCCGGGCTGTCACGGGCAGCTTCGCCAACGGCATCCTGACGCTGCTCGGCGACAGCCAGGACAATGCGGTGACCGTCAGCCGCAATGCGGCGGGGCAGATCCTGTCCAATGTCCCGGTCGCCGGGGCGCCGACCGTCGCGAACACCAGCCTGATCCAGGTCTTCGGCCAGGGCGGCAATGATGTCATCACCCTGGACGAGAGCAATGGCGCGCTGCCAAGGGCCAACCTGTTCGGCGGCGCGGGCAATGACACGATCACCGGCGGTTCGGGCGGCGACCAGCTCTTCGGGCAGTCCGGCAATGACGTGCTGCTCGGCAAGGGCGGCGTCGACTTCCTCTTCGGTGGCGACGGCGACGACGTGCTGACCGGCGGCGATGCCGACGATCAGATGTTCGGCGAAGCCGGCAATGACCGCATCATCTGGAATCCCGGCGACGACACCGACCTCGCCGAAGGCGGCAGCGGGACCGACACGCTGGAGGTCAATGGTGGCAATGGCGCAGAGAATTTCGCACTGACCACCAACGGCACCCGCTTGCGGGCGGACCGGCTGGATCCGGCGCCCTTCAGCATCGATGCCGGCACCATGGAGAAAGTGGTGATCAACGCCAATGGTGGCGATGACGTGGTGAATGCCAGCGCCCTCGCGGCGGCTTCCGCCACGCTCACCATCGATGGTGGCACCGGCAATGACACGATCACCGGAAGCCGGGGCGCGGATCTGCTCCTCGGCGGCGACGGCAACGACCTGGTGACCGGGGGCGATGGCAATGACGTCGCGCTGCTCGGCGCCGGTGATGATGGCTTCGTCTGGAATCCGGGCGACGACAATGACGTGGTCGAAGGCCAGGACGGTGTCGACCGGCTGATCTTCAACGGTGCCAATATCGGCGAGAGCATGGACATCTCCGCCAATGGCGGGCGCGCGCGCCTGTTCCGCGACGTCGCGGCGGTCACCATGGACCTCGATGACGTCGAGCGCATCGACATCGCGGCCTTGGGCGGTGCCGACAAGTTCCAGGTCGGCGACCTCTCCGGCACCGACGTCACCCAGGTGAACATCAATCTGGCGGGCACGCTGGGCGGCAGCACCGCGGACGGCCAGGTGGATCAGGTGACGATCGCCGCGACCAACGGCAATGACGCGGTCGATGTGGTGGGGGCCGGCGCCAGCCTGATCGTCACCGGCCTCGCGGCGGCGGTCAGCCTGTTCAATGTGGATGCCGGTACGGATGCGCTCCTGCTGAACATGGGCGCGGGCAACGATGTGATCAGCGCGGCGACGCTGCCGGCCGGTTCCGTCAAGCTCACCATCGACGGCGGTGCCGGCAATGACACGATCACCGGCGGGCAGGGCGCGGACGTGCTGCTTGGCGGCGATGGCAACGACCTGGTGATCGGCGACGACGGCGATGACATCGCGCTGCTCGGCGCCGGCGACGACGATTTCGTCTGGAACCCCGGTGACGACAACGACGTCGTCGAGGGGCAGGCCGGCTTCGACCGGCTGATCTTCAATGGCGCCAATATCGGCGAGACCATGAGCATCTCGGCGGTCGGCGAGCGCGCCCGCCTGTTCCGCGACGTCGCCGCGGTGACGATGGACCTCAACGATGTCGAGCGCATCGACATCGCGGCGCTCGGCGGCGCGGACCAGTTCCAGGTCGGCGACCTGTCCGGCACGGATGTGAAGCTGGTGCGCATCGCGCTGGCGGGTGTGCTGGGCGGCGCTGCGGGCGACGGCGCCGCGGACAAAGTGACGGTCTCCGGTACCGCCGGCATCGACCAGATCGATGTCGACGCCCTCGGGACCCAGGCCAGTGTGACCGGCCTCGCCGCAACGACCATCCTGGCCGAGGCGGAGGGCGCGAATGACCAGCTCGTCATCGCGGCGGGAGCAGGGGCGGATGTGATCGACGCCAGCGGCGTCGCGGCGGGGGCCATTCGCCTCGTGGTCGAGGCTGGCGCCGGGAACGACATCATCCTCGGCGGCGCCGGCGGTGATCTGGTGCTGGGCGGCGATGGCAACGACATTGCCCTGATGGGGGCCGGCGACGATACCTTCGTCTGGAACCCGGGCGATGACAACGACGTGGTCGAGGGTCAGGCTGGCTTCGACACGTTGGTGTTCAACGGCGCCAACGTCAACGAGACCATCAATCTCTCCGCCAATGGCGGGCGTGTCCTGCTGTTCCGCGACATCGCTGCCGTGACGATGGATCTCAATGATGTCGAGGCCACGCGCGTGGCGACCCTCGGCGGCGCCGACACGGTGACAGTCGGCGATCTCTCGGGCACCGACCTCGCGAAGCTCACCATCGATCTCGCGGGCACGCCCGGCAGCACGGTCGGGGATGGCGCGAGGGATACCGTCGTGATCAATGCGACCAATGGCGACGACGCCATCACCCTGTCGCTGGTGAATGGCGACCTGGTGGTGGATGGGTTGGCGACGCAGGTGGTGATCGCGCATTTCGACCTCAACGACACCATCCAGATCCTCGGTCTCGGCGGTGAAGACGTGATCGATGCCTCCGGCCTCGGCGCCAACGGCCCGAGCCTGGTGATCGATGGCGGCGCCGGGAACGACCTGATGTTCGGCGGCGGCGGTGCCGATGTTGTCCTCGGCGGCGATGGCGATGACGTTGTGCTGGGCGGCGGCGGCGCGGATGTGCTGCTCGGCGGCATCGGCGCCGACGTGTTGGATGGCCAGGCCGGCGATGACGTCCTCGATGGCGGCATTGGCGACGACGTCCTGATCGGCGGTCTCGGGAGCGACATCCTGCTCAGCGGCGGCGGCACCGACATCTTCATCAACTGAGGCAGTCCGTGCGGGGGTGACCTGATCGCCCCCGCATGCCTGGACCGGCCGGACCGCGGGGCGCCGGCCCTTTCCGCTGCAAATTTCTGCTGCACGAATTACCACTGCAAAGGAGGGGCCATGTCCCTGCATCGGCGCTTCCTGTCCACACTGCTGCTCTCCGCGGCCTTGCCACCCCGGGCTCTCGCATCGGTCCGCATGCGGGTGGGCGAGGTCTCGGAAGTGACGGGCGAGGCGACGGCCCATTTCCCGGATGCCGCGCCGCGCGCACTGGCGCCGGCATCGGTGCTGCTGCGGCAGGACCTGATCACCACGGGCCGCGCGGCGCGGCTGGTGGGGCGGCTTGAGGGCGGCATCGAGTTCCGGCTTGGCGAGCGGGCCAGCCTGCGCGTCGATGCGCTCACATCGCATGGCCCGCGCGCTGGTACAGTTCTCCGGATCTTCGACGGGCCGGTGCTGCTCGATCGGCATCCGGGCGGGGGCCATGGCACGGCCCCGCCGATCATCCTGAACTTTCCCTGGGGCCGCATCGGCGTGCGCGGCACGCGCTTCTTCGCGGGGCCGCTCGACGGGCGGCACGCCGTCTTTGTCTTCCGCGGTCTGGTGGCGGTGGAGAGTGGCGGCGGCGCGGTGCTGCTCCGGGAAGGGGAGGGTGCGGAGATCCGAGGGCAGGGCGCGCCGCCTGGCCCGGTTTCCCGATGGACCCGCGCGCGCATCGATCGCGCCCTGGCGCTGGTGGCTTGACCGTGCCGCCGATCGCCACCGCGCAGCCGGACCGCGCCGCGCATCGTGACGCCCCGGCCACGATCTGGGCGCGGAGCCTCGACCGCTGGTTGGCCCGGCCGGGTGGCGCGATTGTGCGGATGCAGCCTTGCGACGGGAGACCAGAATCCGGTTGTCCTTGCCCGACGCAACCCCATGCTCTGGAGGGTGGTTCTCAGGGGTGAAGTGGCGGAGCCAGGCATGAGCATGACATCGAGGCCGGATCACAGCACCGGTATCACATCGGATTCAGATGCCGCTCCGGCGCCGCCCTGCACCTTCGTCATCTTCGGGGGCACTGGCGACCTGACCCGTCGCCTGCTGATGCCGGCCCTTTACAATCTCGCCCGCGCCGGACTGCTCGATCCGGATTTCCGCGTCATCGGCGTCGGGCGCAGCGCGATGAGCGACGCGGCGTGGCGCGACGGGCTGGACCGGGACATCCGCAGCTTCGCCGCCGATCCCAGCGCCGAGTTCCATGCCGAACGGATTGATGAGCGGAGTTGGGGCTGGCTCCAGGACCGGCTGCACTATCTTCAGGGCGATATCGGCACACCGGAGTTCTTCGCGGCCCTCGCCGATCGGTTGACGGGCAATGTCGTCTTCTATCTCGCCATCCCCGCGAGCGCCTTCGGGCCGGCGATCGACCGCCTGGGCGATGCCGGGCTGCTGCGGGAAGCGCCCGGCGTCTTCCGGCGCGTCGTGATCGAAAAGCCCTTCGGCGAGGATCTCGCCTCCGCCTGCGCGCTCAACCGGCGCATCCTGGCGGTGGCGCCGGAGCGGCAGTTCTTCCGCATCGACCATTTCCTCGGCAAGGAGAGCGTGCAGGCGATCATGGCGCTCCGCTTTGCGAATGTGATGTTCGAGGCTGCGCTGCATCGCGATTATGTCGACCATGTCGAGATCACCGCCGCCGAGACCATCGGCGTCGAGCAGCGTGGCAGCTTCTACGAGCCGACCGGCGCGCTGCGCGACATGGTGCCCAACCACCTGTTTCAGCTTCTCTGCATGGTGGCGATGGAACCGCCGGAATCGGCCGCGGCCGAGGCGGCGCGGGACGAGCGGATGCGGCTGTTGCGGAGCATCCGCCCCGTGACGCCGCAGAATGCGGCGCGGGGACAGTATGCGGCAGGTGCCGTGGCCGGCCTGCCCGTGCCCGGCTATCGGCAGGAGGTCGAGGTCGCGCCGGACAGCCGCACCGAGACCTATGCCGCGCTGGTGCTCGACATCGACAACCGGCGCTGGGCAGGCGTGCCCTTCTTCCTCCGCACCGGCAAACGCCTCGGCGCACGGCGGACGGAGATTGCGGTGCATTTCCGGCGGCCGCCCGCCGATCCCTTCTCCTCGCTCGCCTTCGCGGGCACGGCCCCGAATACTCTTCGCTTCCAGATCGATCCCGAGCATCGCCTGGCGCTCGGCTTCAGCGCCAGGGCGCCAGGCGCGGCGATGCGGCTGCAGGCGGCCGAGGCGGCCTATCAGGCGCCCGATGCCGAGGCCGAAGGATCCGATGTTGGTTACGAGGCGCTGCTCTATGGCTGCATGCGCGGCGATGCGACGCTGTTCCAGCGTGGCGACATCATCGAGGCGAGCTGGGCGGTGGTCGACCCGCTGCTGCGTGCCTGGTCGGAGGGTACGCCTGAGCGCTATGCGGCAGGCAGCGACGGGCCGGCCTCGGCCGATGCGCTGTTCGCGCGCAGCGGACGAGGCCGGCGCGCGGTCGGCCAGGCATGACCGCGGCGACGGAAGCAGCCGGGGGGCCGCTGCCGATCGAGGATTACGGGCTGATCGGCGATTGCACCACGGCGGCGCTGGTCGGCAGGAACGGATCGATCGACTGGCTCTGCTGGCCGCGCTTCGACAGCGCCGCCTGCTTCGCGGCGCTGCTCGGCCGGCCCGAGCATGGCCGGTGGCTGATCGCGCCTTGCGGCCCAGAGATGCGTGCGACGCGATCCTATATCGGCGAGACGATGGTGCTGGAGACGCTGTTCGAGACGGAGGAAGGAGACTTCGCCGTCATCGACTTCATGCCGACGGGGCAGGCCGGATCCTCCGTGGTGCGCATCGTCGAAGGCCGGCGTGGCCGGCCCCGCGTGCGGATGCATCTGACGCTCCGCTTCGACCATGGCTCCTCGATCCCTTGGGTGACGCGGCTGCCGGAGGGCGACGGCATTAGCGCGATCGCCGGACCCAACCTTGCGGTGCTTCGTGCCGCGGTGCCGCTCCATGGCGAGGATTTCTCGACCACCGCCGAATTCACGGTCGCACCGGAGGACCGCTTCCCCTTCGTGCTCAGCTACGGCCCGTCGCATCGGCCACCGCCGGACGCCATCGACGCCGAGGCGGCCCTCTGCGACACCCTGGCCTTCTGGCGCTCCTGGTCGAAGCACTGCACCTGCCACGGCCGCTGGCGCAAGGTGGTGATGCGGTCGCTGTTGACCTTGAAGGCGCTCACTTATGCGGAGACCGGCGGCATCGTGGCGGCGCCGACCACCTCTCTCCCGGAGAAGCTCGGTGGTGTCCGCAACTGGGATTACCGCTTCTGCTGGCTGCGCGACGCGACACTCACTCTGGTCGCGCTGATGCGCGGCGGCTACTACGAGGAAGCGAAGGCGTGGCGCGACTGGCTGCAGCGCTCGGTCGCCGGCAGTCCTTCCGACATCCAGATCATGTACGGGATCGCCGGCGAGCGGCGCCTGGCGGAATGGGAAGTCCCGTGGTTGCCGGGCTATCAGGGCGCGGCGCCGGTCAGGATCGGCAATGCCGCCTCCGGCCAGCTCCAACTCGACGTCTGGGGCGAGGTCATGGATGCGCTGCGCCTCGCGCGCGATGGCGGCCTCGCTTCGCCGGGCTCGGCCTGGGCGCTGGAATGCGGCGCCTTGCGACATCTCGAGGCGATCTGGCGGGAACCGGATGACGGCATCTGGGAAGTGCGCGGCGGCCGCCGCCAGTTCACCCACTCCAAGGTCATGGCCTGGGTCGCCTTCGATCGCATGATCCGCGATGCCGAGAAATACGGCTTCGAAGCGCCGCTGGAGCGTTGGCGCGCGACACGGGACGAGATCCATCGGACGGTGTGCGAATTGGGATATGATGCCGCCCGCGGCAGCTTCACCCAGAGCTTCGGCAGCCCGGAGCTCGATGCCAGCCTGCTGCTGATCCCCGCAGTCGGCTTCCTGCCGATCGAGGATCCGCGGGTCGCCGGGACCATCGCGGCGATCGAGCGGGAACTCGTCACCCATGGCTTCGTTCTGCGCTACCGGACGGAAAGCGGCGCGGACGGGCTGCCGGCGGGGGAGGGCGTGTTCCTCGCCTGCAGCCTCTGGCTCGCCGATGCCTATGCGATGCAGGGCCGCTGGGATGACGCCTATGCGATGTTCCATCGCGTGCTGAGCCTGCGCAACGACCTCGGCCTGCTGAGCGAGGAGTACGATCCGCGCGCCGGGCGCCAGGTCGGCAATTTCCCGCAGGCCTTCTCGCATCTCACCCTGGTGAGCACGGCGATCGGCCTCGGCGAGCACGGGCCGATCCGGCGGTCCTCGGAGCGCAAGGCGGAGGGCAAGCCGCCTGAGAGTCAATCCGTGAGCGCGAAGCCCTCATAGCCGCGCGCGGCGACGCCGTCGCAGATGCTGCGGTAATGCGCCATGCCGCCGGTATAGGGCATGAAGACGCGCGGCTTGCCCGGCACATTGGCGCCGAGATACCAGGAACTCGCCGCCTGCGGCAGCAGGGTCGCATCCGCCGCTTCGTTGACCTGCGCGACCCAGCGCTCCACGGCTTCGGGCTTCGCCTCGATCCGTTGCAGGCCGCGGTCGCGCAGATGCGCGATGCAATCCGCGATCCACTCCGCATGCTGCTCGATCGCGACCGGCATGTTGCAGAGCACGGATGGGCTGCCGGGGCCGGTGACGGTGAAGAGATTGGGAAAGCCTGCGACCTGCAGGCCGAGATAGGTGCGCGGCCCGGCATCCCAGGCCTCCTGCAGCGTCAGGCCGCCGCGGCCGCGGATATCCATGCGCAGCAATGGGCCGGTCATCGCGTCGAAGCCGGTCGCGAAGACGATGATGTCGAGCGGGTATTCGGCGTCGCGCGTCCGGATGCCGCCGGGCGTGATGCGCTCGATCGGGGCGGTGCGGACATCGACCAGCGTGACGTTGTCGCGGTTGTAGGTCTCGAAATAGTCGGTGTCGATCGGCGGGCGCTTGGTCGCGTAGGGATGGTCGAAGGCGGTCAGCAGGGCCGCCGTCTTCGGATCCTTGACGATGGCGCGGATCTTGGCCTTGAGGAAATCGACGGCGGTGTCGTTCGCCGCCTTGTCGACCAGCAGGTCGCGGAAGGTGGCGCGGAACTGCAGCCCGCCCTTCTCCCAGGCCTGCTCATACAGGGCCTGACGCTCCTCCGGCGTCACCTCCAGTGCGGAGCGGTCGGAGATGGTGAAGGGATGGCCATTGGTGGTGGCGCGGGTGACGTCGCGGATCGCGTCGTAGTTGTCCTTGACCCAGCGCTTGAACGCCGCGTCGAGCGGCGCGTTGCGCGCCGGCACGCTGTAGTTCGCGGTGCGCTGGAAGACGGTGAGATGCTGCGCGGTCGCGGCGATGACCGGAACCGCCTGGATGCCGGTCGACCCCGTGCCGATCTGCCCGACGCGCTTGCCGCGGAAATCCACCCCCTCGTGCGGCCATTCGCCGGTGTGGTACCAGCTTCCGGCGAAGCTCTCGAGGCCCGGGATCTTCGGGACATTCGCGGTCGACAGGCAACCGACCGCGGTGATCAGGAAGCGGGCCGAGAGATGGTCGCCGGAAGCGGTGGTGACATGCCAGAGGTTGCCGGCCTCGTCATAACGCGCCGCGGCGACGCGGGTGCCGAGGCGGATGTCGCGCCGCAGGTCGAAGCGGTCCGCCACGTGATTGAGGTAGCGCAGGATCTCCGGCTGCTCCGGGTAGCGCTCCGTCCATTCCCACTCCTGCTGCAACTCCTTCGAGAAGGAATAGCAATAGGAATGGCTCTCGGAGTCGCAGCGGGCACCCGGGTAGCGGTTCCAGTACCAGGTGCCGCCGACCCCGTCGGCCGCCTCCAGCACCTGCGCCTTGAGGCCAAGGCGATCGCGCAGCAGGTACAACTGATAGAGGCCGGAGAAGCCGGCACCGATGATCAACGCGTCGAGTGCATCCCCATCAACCCGCTTCGAGGGCGTCATGTCTGGCATCGCTTCCGATCCTTCCTGCTGCGATCTCAACGCGCAGCGAAGCTGCGCAGCGCCGCCGGGCTGGCCAGGCGCCCGCCATCGATCAGGTACTGGCCGCCGGTGATGCTGGCCGCGAGGTCGGAGCTCAGGAACAGCACGAGGTTCGCGATCTCTTCCGGCACCGCATAGCGGCCGATCGGGATCGCCGACTGGTAGCGTTCCCGGACGCTGTTGCTGCCGCCCGGCGCCGACTGCTCCTCCAGGGACCGGATCATCCGCGTGTCGGTGGGGCCGGGGCAGACCGCGTTGATCCGGATGCCGGCATGGCCGTATTCGCTCGCCGCCGTGCGCGTCAGCCCGATCACCCCGTGCTTGGAGGCGACATAGGCGGAGAGCCCCGGCGAGCCGGCGACGCCGGCGGTCGAGGCGGTGTTCACGATGGCGCCGCCGCCCTGGCGCAGCATCACCGGCAGCACGTGCCGCAGCCCGAGGAAGACGCCCTTCAGGTTCACCGCGATGACGGTGTCGAAAAGATCCTCGTCGTATTCGGCGGTGGGCGCGACCTTGCCCTCGATGCCGGCATTGTTGAAGAAGCAGTCGATCCGGCCGAAGGCATCGAGTGCTGCCTGCGCATAGCCCCGCACCTCGGCCGAGCGCGTCACATCGGCCGCCACGAAGCGTGCTTCGCCGCCGGCATCGCGCACCTGCCGCGCGGTCTCCTCGCCACCCGGCGCATCGCGGTCGACCACGACCACGCGCGCGCCCGCCTTGGCGAAGGCGAGCGACGTCGCGCGCCCGATGCCGCCGGCCCCACCAGTGATGAGCGCGACCTTGTTCCGGAAATCCATGCTCATCCTCCCTGAACCGTGCCTCGGCGGGGCTTCCCGCATCAGCTTGCCATGTAGCCGCCATCGGCCGTCACCGTGGTGCCGGTGATGAAGCCCGAACGGTCCGAGCAGAGCCAGACCACCGCCTCCGCGATCTCCTCGGGCTGGCCGAGGCGCCGCATCGCCGCCCGGGCCAGGATGCGCTCGCCCCGGCGCGCCATCGAATCACCGATCATCGGCGTCTCGATATAGCCGGGGCAGATGGCGTTCACGCGGATGCCGGCCTCGGCATGGTCGATGGCGGCGGCCTTGGTGAGGCCCACCACGCCGTGCTTCGCCGCGACATAGGCGTGGGTGCCGGGCAGCCCGACCAGGCCGGCGATCGAGGCGGTGTTGACGATGGCGCCGCCGCCCGTGCGTTCCATGGCCGCCAGCTCGTGCTTCATGCAGAGCCAGACGCCGGTCAGGTTCACCGCGATCATGCGGTCCCAGACTTCCTGGTCGATGTCGCCGACGCGCTGCCCGCCGGCGCCGAGCGTGCCCGCCGCGACGCCGGCATTGTTGTGCGCGCAGTCGAGGCGCCCATAGGCGGCGACGGCGGCATCGACCATCGCCGCCACCTGGTGCGGGCGCGTGACGTCGGCGACGACCGCCTGCGCTTCGCCGCCCGCCGCACGGATGGCCGCGACCGTGTCGCCGGCGCCTGGGCCGGCGAGGTCGGCCACGGTCACGCGGGCGCCCTCGCGCGCCATGGCGATCGCGGTCGCGCGTCCGATGCCGGAGCCGGCACCGGTGACCAGCGCGGATTTGCCCTCGAGCAGGCGGGTCATGGCGTGGCCCCCGGTGGTGTGCGCCAGGCGTCGCTGAGCGCCGCGGCGACGAAGGTGGTGATGCCGTCGGCCATGCCGATCAGCCGGCCCATGGTCAGCAGGCCATGGATATGGTCGCCGAGATGCAGCGCCGTGACCCGCACGCCCTCCGCCGCGAGCCGCTCGGCATAGTGCCGTGCCTCGTCGCAGAGCGGATCCAGCCCGCAGCTCAGCACCAGCGCCGGCGGCAGGCCCGCGAGGCTCGTGGCGCGAAGGGGCGAGGCGCGCCAGTCCTGCCGGGATGCGGGGTCCGGCGTGTAGTGGTCGATGAACCAGCGCATGGTCGTCGCGGTCAGCGGCACGCCTTCCGTGATCCGTGCATAGCTGCCGCTGGCCATGGTCAGATCGGTGGCGGGGTAGAGCAGCGCCTGGAAGACGCTCCGCGGCAGGCTGCCGTCGCGCCCCATCAGCGCCAGCACGGCGGCGAGGTTGCCGCCGGCGCTGTCGCCGCCGACCGCGATCCGCGCGCCGTCGATGCCGAGCTCCGCCGCGTTGCGGGCGACCCAGGCCAGGGCGGCGGCGGCATCCTCGATGGCGGCGGGGAAGGGGTGCTCCGGCGCCAGCCGGTAATCCACGGAGACGACGCAGCAGCGCGCATCATTCGCCAGCCGCCGGCAGACCCCGTCATGGGTGTCGAGGTCGCCGAACACCCAGCCGCCGCCATGCAGGTAGAGCAGGCAGGGCAGCACCTCGGCCGGCATGGTGCCGACGCCCCGGTAGAGGCGAAGCGGGACGGTGCCCGCCATCAGCGCGCGCGTCTCCGCGACATCCACGGGATCGGGCTGCAGGACGGTCCGCCCGGCCGCATAGACACGCCGCGCCTCCGTGGGCGACAGGGTCTCGAAGGCCGGCCGGCCGGCCGCGCGGATCAGCTCCAGCAGCGCTTCGGCATCGGGATGGGCAGGCGGCAGCGGGACGACCTGCACGATCGCTTTCCTCCGGTTCCTCCGGCGTGGCTTCGGCAGGCATCCGGGAAACCCGGAACTCTCCTGCTGATAGCGCTAACGCCCCGTCGATCGTTAGCGCTATCAAGATAGGGGCGCAACCCTCGTTTTCCGGGATGCGGGCCGGTGGATCATGGATGGCGGCATGGTGAGGCAACACAGGCGGCGGAACGCCGACAGGGGAACAATGCCGGCAACCGGCACGGACACGCTGCCGGCGGCGCCCATGGCGCCGCGCATGGAGGATGTCGCGCGGTTGGCTGGGGTGTCGATGATGACCGTCTCCCGCGCCCTTCGCGCGCCGGGGACAGTGTCGGCGCCGATGCTCGCGAAGGTGCGCGCCGCGCTCCGGCAGACCGGCTACCTGCCGAACCTGGTGGCAAGCGGCCTCGCCTCCTCCCGCACCCAGGTGGTCGCGGCCATCATCCCGCTGATCAGTCAGCCCTTCGCGCCGACCCTGCAGGGGATGACTGACGTGCTGCGCGCCAGCGCCTATCAGCTCGTGCTCGGCGTCACCCATTACGATCCGCGGCAGGAGGAGGCGCTGGTGCGCGCCTTCCTGTCACGCCGCGTCGACGGCATCGCGCTCTTCGCCGGCGGGCATACGGAGGAGACCGTCGCGATGGTGCGCCAGTCGGGCGTGCCGCTGGTGGAGATGTGGGCCGATCCGGCGACCGAGGTGCTGGTCGATTCCGTCTGCGTATCGCAGCGGCTGGGCGCGCGCGAGGCGGTCCGTCACCTCCGCGCGCGCGGGCGCCGGCGCATCGGCTTCATCGGCGGCGCGACCGCGAATAACATCCGGCAGCAGGCGCGGCTCCGCGGCTATCTGGATGGCCTGGACGAGGCCGGGCTGCCCGATGACCCGGCAGCGCGGGAGGTGGCCGGCTGCTTCCTCATGGAAGCCGGCGCCGAAGCGCTGGCGCGCCTGTTGACGAGGCGCCCCGATCTCGACGCCGTCTGCGTCGCGAGCGACATCCTGGCGGTCGGCGTGGTCTTCGAAGCGCATCGGCGCGGCCTCATCGTCCCTGATGACCTCGCGGTGACCGGCTTCGACGACGCCGAGATCGCGCGCGCCATGTACCCCTCGCTCACCACCATCGACATGAAGGCGGAGGAGATGGGCCGCCAGGCCGCGGCGATGCTGCTGGAGCGCGCCGGTCAGGGCGGCCGCGTCGATCTCGCCGCCATGCCGTCGCGGCGCTGCGATCTGGGCCACGCGCTGATCCTGCGTGAGAGCAGCTGACAGGCCGGGCATCACCCGTTTCATGCGGTCCTCGGTTTGTCTTGTTTCGATTTCGGCATGGCTTCATGCTCGGCCCGGCCGCCCGATCCCTGGCGCGGCCGCCGGGAGGACTGGATCATGCGCATGCTGCTTGCTGCCATTGCCGGCGGCTGCCTGCTGGCACCGACCGCGGCGCTCGCCAACTACTATGTCTACTGCGCCAATGACCGCATCGAGGTGGAGTCGCGCAATCCGGAGCAGATGCGCATCGCCCGCGGCTCGGGTGTCTGTCAGATGGGGCCGACTTTCGGCTTCCTCTCCGACGCGCAGAACTTCGCGCAGCGCAACTTCGGCGGTGCCGGCCGGTCCTGCTCCTGCCGGTGACGGCCTGCTGCGGCTGCCTTCGCTTCAGTCGCGCCGCAGGAAGCGCTCGAAGGACTCCAACGTCGCCTCGCTGACGTGATGCTCGATGCCTTCGGCATCCGCTTCGGCGACCGTGCGCGGCACGCCGACCGCGACCAGCAGATCGACCACCAGCCGGTGCCGCGCGCGGACGCGCTGCGCCAGGGCGCGCCCCTCTTCGGTCAGGAAGATGCTGCGATAGGGCTGGGAGACCGCGAGGCCGAGGGCCTTCAGCCGGGCGATGCTCTTGATCACCGTCGGATGCGCGACGCCGAGCCGGCGGGCGATGTCGGTCGTCCGGGCCTCCCCGGTCTCGGCCTGCAGGTCATCGATCAACTCGACATAATCCTCCAGCACCGCTGAGGCCCGGCCGGCGCGGGCGCTCGAGTGCCGGGCGGCCTGCGCCTCCTCAGCCGGGAGGGGGGAAGTGGCGGTAGGGCCGGCCGCGGACTTGGCGCGCGGTTTGGGCGGGGCTTGCATGGTCGATAGGTGCCGCCTCCCGCGGCTGATCGCAATCACTCGTTTGCAATCGGTTCGCATCTTGCCGCCAGCCTTGGCCACTTGCCAGTAGCATAGGCTACATGTTTATGTTCAACCATCACCCTGAAGCCTGACACACATCCGTCTGGCTCTGTCCCGGCAAGGAGCGAAGCGGCATGCCCTTCTCCCGTTCGCGTCGTCTGTTCGGCCTCGTTGCCCTGGCGGGGCTGATGGCCTGCGGCCTCTCCGGCACCGGCCAGGCGCAGCCCGCCCGGCCCAAGCGCATCGTGACGACCTTCACGATCATCCAGGACATGGCGCAGACCGTCGCCGGCGAGGCGGCAATCGTCGAATCGATCACCCGCCCGGGTGCCGAGATCCATGACTACGAGCCGACGCCGCTCGATGTGGTGCGGGCCCAGGCGGCCGACCTCGTGCTGTGGAACGGCATGGGGCTGGAGCGCTGGTTCGAGCGCTTCTTCCAGCGCGTGCGGGACGTGCCTTCGGCGGTGCTGACCGAAGGCGTCACGCCGATCAACATCACCGAAGGGCCTTATGCCGGGCGGCCGAACCCGCATGCCTGGATGTCGCCCGCCAATGCCGTGATCTATGTCGAGAATATCCGCCGCGCGCTGGTGGCACTCGATCCTGACAATGCCGAGGTCTACAACCGCAACGCTGCGGCCTATGCCGAGCGGCTGCGCGCGCTCGACGCGCCGATCCGCGCCCGGCTGGAGCGCATCCCCGCCGATCGCCGCTGGCTGGTGAGCTGCGAGGGTGCCTTCTCCTACCTCACGCAGAATTACGGCATGCAGGAGCTCTCGCTCTGGCCGGTGAATGCGGATGACGAGGGCACGCCGCGCCAGGTGCGCCGGGTCGTCGACACCGTGCGCCGCAGCCGGATCCCGGTGCTGTTCTGCGAGAGCACCGTCAGCGACCGCGCGATGCGCCAGGTGGCGCGCGAGACCGGCGCCCGCTTCGCCGGCGTCCTCTATGTGGACAGCCTGACCGCGCCGGATGGCGAGGCGCCGACCTATGTCCAGCTCCTGGAATACAACGCCAATGCCATCGTCCGGGCCTTCGACCAGGCGCTGCCGGCATCCGGCAGGACGCGCTGATGCCGATGGATGATTGCGCAGGCTGGCAGGCGATGCCGACACCAGAAACCGCCCCTCGCTTCGAGTTGGTGGTGGAGGGCGTCACCGTCGCCTACCCCAATGGCCAGGTGGCCCTGCGCGACGCCTCGCTCCAGCTCGACGGGCCGACGATCTGCGGCTTGCTCGGCGTCAACGGCGCCGGCAAGTCGACGCTGTTCAAGGCGATCATGGGCATGGTGACGCCGGCTGCCGGCCGCGTCCGCATCGCCGGCGGCAGTGTGCGGGAGGCGCAGCGGCGCAACTGGGTCGCCTATGTGCCGCAATCCGAGGAGGTCGACTGGGCCTTCCCGGTCAGCGTGCGCGACGTGGTGATGATGGGCCGCTACGGCTACATGAACATGCTGCGCATCCCGCGCGCCGCCGACCGCGTGGCGGTGGAGGCGGCGCTGGCGCGCGTCGGCATGCTCGATTTCGCCGACCGCCAGATCGGCCAGCTCTCGGGCGGGCAGAAGAAGCGCGTCTTCCTGGCCCGCGCGCTCGCGCAGGACGGCAGGCTGCTGCTGCTCGACGAGCCCTTCGGCGGCGTCGACGTCACGACGCAGGAGCAGATCACCGCGCTGCTCCGGGAATTGCGGGAGGAAGGGCGGATCATCCTGGTCTCCACCCATGATCTCACGAGCGTTCCAGGCTTCTGCGATCAGGTGGTGCTGGTGAAGGGCACGGTTGTCGCCGCGGGACCGACGGCGGTCACCTTCACCGCGGCCAACCTGGCGCGCGCCTTCGGTGAATCGGTGGGCGGGCAGGCGCTCGGCGGCGAGACGGCGCTGCTCGTTCCGGCCCAAGGCGGCGGCACCCTGGTGGTCTCGGCAGAGGGCCATGTGATCGGCCGGCTCGCGCCGGCGGAGCGGCCATGACCGAGTCGCTGCTGATCCCCTTCGACTACGAGTACATGCGCAATGCCATGTGGGTCAGCGCGCTGGTCGGCGGCGTCTGCGGGCTGCTCTCCTGCTTCGTCGCACTGAAAGGCTGGTCGCTGCTCGGCGACGCGCTGTCGCATGCGGTGGTGCCGGGCGTGGCCGTGGCCTGGATGCTCGGGCTGCCCTTCGCGCTCGGCGCCTTCGCCTCCGGCCTGGCCGCCGCCTGGCTGATGGTCTTCATCCGCCGCAACAGCCGCATCCGGGAGGATGCGGTGATCGGCGTGGTCTTCACCGCCTTCTTCGGCCTGGGTCTCGTGCTGCTGTCGCTGTTCCCGAGCAATATCCGGCTGCAGACCATCGTCTTCGGCAATGTCCTTGGCATCGCGCAGGGCGACATCCTGCAGATGCTGATCATCGCCGGCGGCGTGCTGGCGGTGATGGCGCTGCGCGGGCATGACCTGATGCTCTGGGCCTTCGACGCGGCGCATGCGCGGGCGATCGGCCTCAACACCGCGCTGCTGCAGGCGCTGCTGCTGGGTTGCGTCGCGGCGGTCGCGGTGGCGGCGATGGTGACGGTCGGCGCCGTGCTGGTGATCGCCATGCTGGTGGCACCCGGCGCCACCGCCTATCTGCTCACCGACCGCTTCCGGCGCATGCTGGCCGGCGCCTCCGCCATGGGCGCGGGCACCGCCTTCGCGGGCGCCTATCTCTCCTATTTTCTGGATGGCTCGACGGGCGGCGTCATCGTCAGCCTGCAGGCACTGATCTTCGTCGCGGTGCTGATCCTGGCGCCGCGGCACGGGCTGCTGGCGGGACGCCGGGCGCGCCGCGCCGCACAGGCGACCCTGCAGGGGGCGGCGTGATGGGCGGCCTCCTCGCGCCCTTCTCGCATGGCTTCATGCTGGAAGCGATCGGCGTCGGCAGCGTGGTCGCCATCGCCTGCGCGCTGCTTTCCTGCTTCATCGTACTGAAGGGCTGGTCGCTGCTCGGCGACGCCATCTCGCACGCGGTGCTGCCGGGGGTGGTGCTGGCCTCGGCGGCGGGTGTCGCGATCGGCATCGGCGCCTTCATCGCCGGCATGGCCTGCGCGCTCGGCGCCGGCTTCATCCAGTCGCACAGCCGGGTGAAGGAGGATGCCGCGCTCGGCGTCGTCTTCACCGGCATGTTCGCGGCCGGCCTGGTGCTGCTCGCCTTCGTGACGACGGAGGCGCACATCACCCATATCCTGTTCGGCAACATCCTCGGGATCGAGCCGGAGGATCTCTGGCAGACCCTGATCGCCGCCGGCGTCACGGTCGCGGTGCTGGCGGTAAAGGGACGCGACCTGCTGCTCTTCTGCTTCGACGCCGCGCAGGCGCGCAGCATCGGGATGAACATCGCGGCGCTGCGCTATTTGTTCCTGGCGCTGCTTTCGGCGGCGGTGGTGGCGGGCGTGCAGGCGGTCGGCGTCATCCTGGTGGTGGCGCTGCTGATCACGCCGGGCTGCATCGGCTACCTGCTGGCCGACCGCTTCGGGCGGATGTCGGCGATCGCGGTGGCCGCGGCGCTCGCCGCGAATCTCGTTGGCATCGTCGCGAGCTACCACCTGAACGCATCGCCGGCCGGCTGCATCGTGGTGACGCTGTCGCTGATCTTCGCGGTCGTGCTGGTCTTCGCGCCGGTACATGGGCTGCTCGCCGCACGACGGCGCGCGCCGCCGTCGAGGGCCTAAGAGACCTTTTGGGAATGGCTGCGGGTCGGTCTGGCGGGTCTTTTCCGCCCCTGGCGTGCCGTCTTCCTCGCCGATGCCACCAGCATCGGCTGCGTCAGCCGCCACACCAGGGACGAAAAATCCCTCGCCAGACCTCCGCCGCCGCCATTCCCAAAAGGTCTCTAAGGCGGCACCGCAGCGGCCTGCTGCGCGCCGAAATGTAGCAATCGCAACGTTATTGAGCCTGAACGCTCTCTCTTGCCCAGGAAGGATCCCTTCGCGTGCAACGACGCTACAGGCCGGCATGCCGGCGACGCCGAGCATCACACGGGCAGGCCGCTCTCCTGGTTGCGGCGCTCAGCCTTCCGGCGGCCTTGCCGGCCCAGGCCGAGGAGGGATGCGAGGAGGGCCGGCCGCTGGCCGATGGCCTCTGCGTCTCGGCGGAGGCAGCGCTGGATCTGCTCGGCAATATCAGGGGCGGTGTCCGGCGCGGCGTGGCGGCGAGCGGCCAGATCCGGCTTGGCCTGGATGCCGATCTCGATGCGCTGGCCGGGCTCGAGGGCTGGCGGTTCCATATCTCCGCCTTCGGCATTTATGGCCGCCAGCCGGGCCTGACCCTGACCGGCGGCCTGGCTCCGCCGAGTAATATCGAGGCCCTCTCCACCTTTCGCCTGAACGAGATCTGGCTGCAGCGGGATCTCGGCGGCTGGGGCTCGATCCGCTTCGGTCAGCTCGCCGCGGACAGCGAATTCACCGGCGCCGAGGCAGCGGGCAAGCTGATCAGCACTGCCTTCGGCTGGCCCGCCATGCTGGCGAACGCCTTGCCTGGCGGCGGCCCAGCCTATCCCCTGGCGGTGCCCGGCCTGCGGTTGGCGCTGGGCGATCCGGAGGCCGGCAGCGGCCTGCGCCTTGGCCTCTTTGCCGGCGATCCCGCCGGGCGCCCCGGCGAGGGGACCGACCCGCAGCGCCACAACCGCTACGGCACGAATTTCTCGCTTTCCGGCGGCGCCCTGATGATGGCGGAGGCGGTGACCGGCGGCGCGGCGCCCGGCAGCGGGCCGCGCCCCTGGGTCGCGAAGCTCGGCGCCTGGTATCACACCGCTGATGTCGATGCGCAGCGCCGGGGCGCGGACGGCTTCTCGCTCTCCGATCCCGCCGGCAGCGGCGTGCCGCGGCGCTATGGCCAGAATTACGGGGGCTATGCGGTCGGGGAGGCGACGCTCTGGCGTGGCGAGGCGGGCAGCCTCGGAGTTTTCGCGCGCCTCTTCGCGGCGCCGCCCGACCGCAACCTGATCGGGCTGCAGATGGATGCCGGGCTCGCCTGGCGCGGCGCCTTCGGCCGCGCCGATGACACCCTGTCCTTCGGCGTCTCCCTGGCGCGGATCGGCAGCGCCGCCCGCGGCCTCGACCGCGATCGCCAGTCCTTCGGGGAAGAACGCACGCGGCGCGACCGCGAGACGGTGCTGGAGGTGAATTACGACTTGGCCGTCGTGCCGGGGCATCTGTCGCTGCGGCCGGTGGTGCAGTGGATCGGCCATCCCGCCGCGCGCGAGCCGGACGAACGGGTCAGCGCGACGCGGCCGCTGAAGGACGCCTTGCTGCTCGGCCTTCGGGTGACCGCGACGTTCTGATCGACGGTTGCGCTACCGTGCCGATCGGCGGCAGGATTGGCGCGCGGCCACCGGGGCCGCATCGGGCGAGGGAGGGGCCGCGATGCGTCGCCGCACCATGCTGATCGGCGGCGTTTCGGTGCTCATGCTTGGCGGCCTCGCCACCTGCGTCTTCTGGCCGGAGGACGAAGCCGAGCAGGGCCTGCCGGTCACGCTCGGTTTTCCGCGGCTCATCCCGCCGCTGGTGCGCGCCACGATCGCGGGCCAGGACCGGGTCTTCATGCTGGTGCGCCGCACCGAGACGGAGAACAACCCGAACGTCCCGCCCGGCACCGGCTGGCGCGGGGAGCGGCTGGAGATCCGCGCCTATGACGCCGCGACCCTGGCGCCGATCTTCGCCGCACCGGTGATCTCCGGTCGCACTGGCGGCTTCCGCACGGCTGGGCTGATCGGCGAACAGGCGGCGACGATCTGGCTCTATGGCGATGCGCTCGGCGCGGTCTCGGCGGTCGACGGGCAGGTCTTCCTGGGCGGCGAGGGCTTCGCGGCAGTGACGCCGCAACTCGGCGGCGCCTTCAATCAGGCCCGCGACACCTACCGAATGGAGGAGGCGCTGGTCTTCGCCTTCCTTGGCGCGCGCTACCGCATGGATCCGCGCAGCTTCGCCGCGACCCCGGCGCCGGAGCGCGACCAGGGCGTCATGGACGCGGCCTTCCCGCCGCCGGCACGGCCCGCGCTCTTCGGCGCCGGCGGCCCGGCCGCCTTCCGGGTGGCGGAAGCGCTGCTGGACGATGCCTGGTTCGGGCTGCCGCTCGCCGCCGGCCGCCCGAATGACGGCCAGCCGCAGGGTGCGGAGCGGCGCTTCCTTCCCGCATCGCTGCAGCCCGATACCCGCGGCGCGCCGCAGCGCCTCTGGCGCGCTGGGATCCGGCGCGGTGTGGCGCCGATGGCGGCCGAGAGCGGCAGCTTCCAGAGCAGCGGCCGTGGCGATCCGGCTCCGGGGGATCGCCTGCTGCTCGATCGCCCGACGGAGGTCGCGACCACGCCCGCGACCCTGCAATTCGCCGGCTTTCTCACCGCCGGGACGGCGGAGCCGCTGCGGCCGGCTGGTGCCCCGGGCTTGCTGCTGCTTCAGCAGCCGACCAATGCGCCGCCGAGTCTGACCCGCCTCGGCGCCGATGGCCGGGCGTTGTGGACGACCATGTTCGGCTTCCCGCGGCTGATCTCGGTCCTGCCGGGCGAGTCGACGCTGGTGCTGGTAGGGCAGCGCGGCAGCGGGACGACGGAGCAGGACGTCATCACCTCGATCGCGCTGGCCGACGGCCAGGCGCGGGAGTTGGTGCTCAACTTCGGCAGCGGCTGAGGGTCTTCAGAGATTGTCGCGCAGGAAGGCCGTGATCCGCGCCTCCATCGCGCGATGAATGGCGGCGCGATCGACGCCCGCAGCGTCGCGGCACACCACGGCCTCGGCCTGCAGCACCGGCGGGCAGGGGTCGACGAAGACCCAGTGATTGCCCGGCACCACCACCTGCTCCGGCGTCCGTGGCAGGGCATCGGCCAGTGCCATGGCATTGCCTTCCGGCCGTATGACGCCGCTACGGGCCGGTCGGTACAGCAGCACCGGCATGGTTAGGCCGACGAGGCCCGGCGGCCCGAACAGGGCAGCGAGCGGGTCGAGCAGGACGAGGGCGCGGAGCGGCAATGCCGGCGCCACGTCTGCCGAAGGGGCGGGGGCGTTGGTGCCGCCGCCGCCCTCGCAGGGGCCGATATCCTCCGGATGCTCCCGGCAATAGGCGGTGTAGCGCGCATAATCCGGGGTGGCGCCGGCCACGATGAGGGCGGTGGCGCCGCCGAGGGAGAAGCCGATCGCGCCGAGACGCGCCGGATCGGCCGCCGCCGAGAAACTGGGATCGGCAAGGGTCGCCGCCAGCGCCCGGCGCAACTGCTGCGGCCGCACGACAAGGCGGGGCGGCTCGTTGCCATGCGCCGGCATGACCACGATGAAGCCGTTCCGCGCCAGCTGCGCGCCGAGGTCGCGGTGCAGCAGCGGGTTGCCGCCGCCGGGGCCGCCGCCATGGGAGAACAGGATCACCGGGAAGCGCTGTCCTGGCGCGATCGGGGCCCCCGCGCTCGCCGCGATCGGCCAGGGACCTGCCTGCCAGGGCTGCTCGGCCACGTCGCTCGGGTACCAGACAAAGATCGCCAATGCTGGCTCGGTGAGCGTGATGCGAACCATGCCGGCCCGGAAAGGCGGCGGGCCGGCTGCCGCCGGCGTGGCAAGGCCAAGGGCAAGCAGGAGCGTGACGAGCACGGCGCGCATGGATCGGATCCTGGTGTGCGCGGGGGCTTGTAGCACCATGCCCGCGTCACCGCTGGTTACCGCTTCAGGAAATGCGTGCCGATCGCTTCCAGCACCAGCACGCCGTCGGCGGTGCGGGTCGCGGTGTGGCGCAGCCTGGCGACGCCGAGTTGCCGGCCGGAGCGGGAAGGGCGGAGCTCCACCACCTCGGTGCGGATCGCGATCTCCTCATCCGGGCGGAGCGGCGCCGGCCAGCGCGTGTCGATCTGGTTGCCGCCGAGCGAGATCGCGTTGAAGACGCCGCTGCCCATGATCCGGCCGAAGGCGGCCGAGAGGGTGTGCAGCCCGCTCGCCACCAGCTCGCCGAAAATGCTGTCCTTCGCGGCCTCAGGGTCCAGGTGGAAATATTGCGGATCGAAGCGGCCGGCGAAGTCACGGATCTCCGCCTCGGAGAGGCGGAGCGTGCCGAAATCGAAGACCTGGCCGATGACCAGGTCATCCAGCGAAGCGACCGGCTGCGTCTGGCGCGGCCGATTCAGATCTCCACGCCTTCCGGCGCTCCGATCATCGGACGCGCTCACGCGAGGAACTGGATGTCGCCGTCGATGCTGAGGGCTTGGCCGCTGATGCTGCGGCCGAAGGGCGAGCAGAGGTAGAGCGCCATGTTCGCGATGTCCTGCTGGGTCACATAGGTGCGGAGGGAATTGGCGGCCAGAAGCTGCGCTTCCTTGTCGCGGAAGGGAATGCCCTCGGCCTGGGCCTTGGCTTCGATGACGCGGCGGATGCGGTCGCCGGCAACGAGGCCGGGCAGGATCGCGTTCACCCGGATGCCATCGGGACCGAGCTCGATCGCCAGCGATTTGGTGAAGCCGATGACGCCCCATTTCGCGGCGGCATATGGGGAGCGCAGCGGGAAACCGAAGCGGCCGGCGGCTGACGAAAGATTGACGACGGCGCCGCCGCCCGCCGCGCGCAGTGCCGGCACCGCGCGGCGGGCGCAATGGAAGAAGCTCTCGATGTCGATGCTCATGGTGCGCTCGAGGTCTTCGGTGCGCACATCCTCGACGCGGGCGGTCGGGCCCGCGATGCCGGCGTTGTTGACCAGCACGTCGAGCCCGCCGAGCGACGCAAGGGCAGACTCGACGAAGCCCTCGCAGGCCGCGGCATCGGCCATGTCCGCTTCCATCTTCGGATGCGGGCAGGCATCCAGCGCTTCCCGGTCCACGTCGCAGACGAAGACGCTGGCGCCGCACGCGGCGAAGCTGTCGGCCATGACGCGGCCGATGCCGCCGGCGCCGGCGCTGATCGCGACGCGGAGCCCGGTGAGATCGACGGTGAGCGGCGTGGTGCAGGGTTGGATCATATTTGCTCCTCTTCCTTGACCTCAAGCGCCGGCGCCGCCTCCGGCCGCTTGGCTTCCGCGCTGTCGGGGCGCGCTGGCGGCAACTGTTGGTCGTGCGCGGGGCCGCATTCGCGGCCCCGGGGTATCGCTTCGCTCACCCCGCTGGAACTATGGGCGGCCTGCGGCCGCATGGCCATGCGTCGGACATCGTCAAGTTTTGCCGGACAACAGACGGGCGAAAGCCGGCGTGGTGGACCCGGCGGTGCCGGACGGGGTAGCGTGCCGTGACGGGAACGCATCGAGAGGGACCATGGATATCGGGATCGGATTCGGCACGATCGTGCTCATCGCCTTGTTGCTGCTGGCGATCATCACGGCGGCCAAGGGTATCCGTACCGTGCCGCAGGGCGAGGTCTGGACGGTGGAGCGCTTCGGCGCCTTCACCCATGCGCTGCAGCCGGGGCTGAACTTCATCATCCCCTACATCGATACGGTCGGTCACCGCATCAACGTGCAGGAGCAGGTGCTCGACATCCCCGAGCAGAATGTCATCACCCGCGACAACGCCTCGGTCACCGTGGACGGCATCGTCTACTACCGGGTGATGGACGCGGCGAAGGCGTCCTACGCCGTGCAGGATCTGACCCAGGCGCTGCAGCAGCTCTCGATGACCAATATCCGCGCGGTGATCGGCGAGATGAACCTCGACGACACACTCTCCGGCCGCGACCGGATCAATTCCGCGCTGCTGATCATCCTGGACGGCGCGACCGAGCCCTGGGGCGCCAAGGTGAGCCGCGTCGAGATCAAGAAGATCGAGCCGCCGGAGAACCTGATCCGCGCCATGAACCTGCAGATGACCGCCGAGCGCGAGCGCCGCGCCACCGTCGCCAAGGCCGAAGGCGACCGGGAGGCGGAGGTGAAGCGCGCCGAGGGTGAGAAGGCGGCGCTGGTGCTGTCCGCCGAGGGCCGCAAGGAAGCCGCCTTCCGCGACGCCGAGGCGCGGGAACGCTCGGCCGAGGCCGAAGCCAATGCGACGCGCATGGTCGCCGAGGTCGCGGCGGGCAGCGGCGTGCAGGCGCTGCAATACTTCATCGCCGATAAATACGTGAAGGCCTTCGAGGTGCTGGCCGGCAATCCCGCGCAGAAGCTGGTGCTGGTGCCGATGGAGAGCACCGCGCTCGCCGGCGGCATCACCGCCGCGCTGGAGCTGCTCCGTGGCGGCGGCATGGGTGAAGACGGCGCGCCGCCCGCCCCGCCGCGCAGCCCGCCGCCGCGGCCGGGCGCGCCGCCGGCCGGCAATCCGCCGCTTTCCGGCGGGGCCACCGCCCTGCCGCCTTCCGCACCGGGGTCGCCATGGATCCGGGCCTGATCTGGATTCTCGTCGGGCTGGTGCTGCTCGGCGGCGAGCTGGTCCTGCCGGGCATCTTCCTGCTCTGGATCGGGCTGGCCGCGATCGGCACCGGCCTTCTCATGCTGGTCGCGGTGCCCTCGTTCGGGGTGACGGTACTGGTTTTCATCGTGCTGCTGGCGGCCGGTATCGCCGCCGGCCTCCGGCTGCGCCCGCGCCGGCGCGGGCATGCCACGATGAACACGCCGGTCTCGGGTCTGGTCGGCCGCGCCGGGACGGTGCTGACCGCCACGCCGGAAGGGTTGCGCGTCCGGGTCGGCGACAGCGACTGGCCGGCCCGGCTGCCGCATGACGCTGCCGCGCCGGCACCGGGCGCCGCGGTGCGGGTGGAGGCGGTGGACGGCATGACGCTGATCGTGCGGCCGGCCGGCTGAGCTCCGGAGCGGATGCGGGCGATCAGGCGGTCGTCCGCGCTTCCGCGGAGCGGCCGGCGTGCCAGGCGCCGGGTATGGCATCCCGGACGGTCTGCAGCATGATCGCGGCAAGCCTGGCTGCCGCCGGGCCAAGCTCCCTGTCCGCACGGTGCAGGACCAGGCCGAGCGAGGGCAGTTCCGGCAAGCCATTCTCCCGGGCTACTAGAGCGTGGACGCTGGCCGGCAGGCCGATCGGCGTGCGCACAGTCACGCCCAGCCCCGCCGCGGTCGCGGCCCATAGCCCGCCGAGGCTCGGGCTGACGAAGGCGAGCCGCCACGGAATGCCGGCCCGGTCGAGGGCATCGGTGGCCGCCTTGCGCAGCAGGCAGGGCGCTTCCAGGGCCGCGAGCGGCAGCGGCTCTCGCCCCGACGGCTCCCAGGCCCTCCTGCCCTCCGCGGGTCCGATCCAGCGCATCGGCACCTCGGCGATCGTCTCGCTGTAGGGGGTCGCGGTGCCGTCGCTCCAGGCGAGCGCGAGGTCGAGCCGGCCGGAGGTCACCCGGTCGATCAGCTCGACATTGCGCACGACCCGGCCTTCGATGCGCAGCTTCGGATGCGCGCGCGCGAAGCGGCCGAGCATCTGCGGCAGCAGGGTTTCGCCGAAATCCTCCTGCAAGCCGAGCCGCACCCAGCCTTCCAATGCGACGCCCTGGACGGCCGCGGCGGCCTCGTCATTGAGGTCGAGCAGGCGCCGCGCATAAGCCAGCATGGTCTCGCCACCCTCGGTCAAGGCGAGCCCTCGCCCCGCCTTGCGGAAGATCGGGATGCCGGCCTGCTCTTCGAGCTTCTTCAACTGGGCGCTCACGGCGGAGGTGGAGCGGCCCAGCCGGTCGGCCGCCTTGGCGAAGCTGCCGAGCTCCATGCCCGTCACGAAGCTGCGCAGCACATCCAGGTCGAAGTTCACCCGTCGCATCGGAACTATCCTGATTTGTGGGATGATACATCCATTATTTTCTGATTTTCAGGACAACGCTGCAGCGCCAGATATGGGGGCGTCAAGCGCCCCGCCGCGGGCGCAGAAGCGAGGAACCCCAGATGCCCTTCACCCGTATTTCCCTGCTGCGCGGCAAGTCGCCGGACTATCTCAGGGCCCTGTCCGACAGCCTCCACCAGGCGCTGGTCGAGAGCTTCGAAGTGCCGCCCGATGATCGCTTTCAGGCCATCCATCAGCACGAGCCGGGCGAGCTCGTGTTCGACCGGCATTATCTCGGCGGGCCGCGCTCGGATGACTTCGTGCTTTTCGCCATCACCGCCGGCAAGCCGCGCACGGTCGAGGTCAAGCGGCGCTTCTACGAGCGCTTGGTCGAGCGGCTGGCCGAGGCGCCCGGCCTCCGGCCTGAGGATGTCATGGTGATCATCACCACGACCCAGCGCGACGAATGGTCCTTCGCCAAGGGCGAGCCCTGGATGAACGAGGCCGAGCCATGATCGCGATGCAGTACAGCATCACCCTTCCGGCCGATTACGACATGGGGATCATCGATCGCCGCATCGCGGAGAAGGGGCCGTTGCTCGACGATTTTCCGGGCCTTGCCTTCAAGGCCTATCTCACGGCGCGTCGAGATGCCGGTGCCCTGGGGAGCCGGGACAATCTCTACGCGCCCTTCTACGTCTGGCGTCGCACCGATGGCCTGAACGACTTCCTCTGCGGCCCGGGCTTCGCCGCACTGACGCAATCCTTCGGCCGGCCGGAGGTGAAGACCTGGATCCCCTGGCGGGCCGAGCTGGCGTCCGGGATAACGCATGCCGCCGTCGCGACGCGGGAGATCCAGGCGGTGCCGCCATCCGCCGACCTCGAGGCGCTGCGCCGCCGCGAGAGCGAGGACGCCGTCGCGGATGTCGAACGCCGCGGTGCCCTGGCGTCGGTCGCAGGCTTCGAGCCGGCTGGCTGGACGCGGCTGCGCTTCCGGCTCTGGCGCGAGGCGCCGCGCGACCTCCCCGATGGCGTTCAGGCCTATCAGGTCGGGCACCTGTCGCTGTCGGCAGCCTGACGCCGCTTCGCCGCAGGGGCGGGCGCCTTACTTCTTCTCGCCCGTCGAATCCTCGCTGCCGTGCAGCCGGTCCATGATCGCCAGCGCCAGGGCGGCGGCGATGAACAGCCCATGCAGTGCCATGCTCCAGGCGATGTCGCGGTCGTTGTAGCTGCCGACCCGCATGAAGATCTGCAGCAGGTGGATGGAGGAGATGGCGACGATCGCCGTCGCCAGCTTGATCTTGAGATTGCCGGGATCGAGCTTGGCGAGCCAGCTCACGCGATTGGGCGCCGTCTCGGCATCGAGCCGCGACACCAGACTGTCCCAGGACGAGACGACCAGCATGACGATCAGGGAGCCGATCAGCGCCGAATCCACCAGATGCAGCAGCGCGATCAGGAACACGCTCTCATCCGGCTCCAGGATCGCGCCGGCGAGCTGGCCGAGCTTCCAGAGGAAGCGGAGCGCATAAAGCGCGAGCCCGACGCCGAGGCCGAGGAAGAATACCGCGAGCACGTAGCGGGTCGCGACGATGGTCTTGTCGAGCATGTCTTGCATGTCATGGTCCCGGCTGGCCGGCGCATGATGGCGTGCCGCAGGCCGCCGCGGGAAGCGGCATGCTGGGGATTGCGGAGCGATGATGATCCAAAGACTGGCCGAGGAGGGGCGCCTGTCAGGCGCCGTGGTGGCGGGGGGCATGATCTGGCTGGCCGGCCAGGTGGCGGATGACGCGTCGCTGGATGCGGAGGGCCAGACCGCGGATATCCTGGCCCAGATCGACGCGCTGCTGGCCGAGGCCGGCACCGACAAGCGGGCGCTGGTCAGCGTGACCGTGGTGCTGGCCGACATCGCCGATGCCCCGGCGATGAACCGCGCCTGGGATGCCTGGCTCGACGCCACGGCCAAGCCGGCGCGCATGACGATCGAGGCGAAGCTGGTCGATCCGCGCTGGCGGGTCGAGATCACCGGCGTTGCCCTGGCGCCCACGGCGCCGTGAAGCGGCGGCGGGCCGGGCCGCGGCTGCCCTGGCTGGCGCCGCTGCTGCTGACCCTCGCTTTCGCGGGACTGGTGGGGGCGGCGGTCGCCGACCGCAACGACTGGTCGCCACCGGCCTGGACCATGGGCCTGGCGGCGGTGGCGCTGGGCGGGCTGCATTTCCTGCTGCCGCGCGGGCTGCAATTCGCGATCGGCACCACCGCCGGGCTCGCCATGTACATGGCGCTCTTCGTGGTGATCGGCCGCGCCGCCTTCCCGCGCGCCGGGGAAGCGGCGATGGGGCTCGGCTTCCTGCTGCCGGTCGCGACCTTCCTCACCGCCGTGGTGCTGCGCCGCCGCCCGCTCCGGGCCATGGCGGAGCGTGGCGGGCCGGTCGATATCCGCCACCTCCGCCGCATGGCACGCTGGATGGTGCCGGCCTTCGCAGTCGGCGCCCTCTGCATGGCCTTTCCGGTCAACCGCCTGCCGGAGGAGGCGCAGGGCCTGGCGCTGCTGGCGGCCATGGGCGCCATCGCGATCATCGTCGCGGCCTCGGTCCATGGCGTCGTGCTGCTGCTGGTCGACACCGCCCTGATCATGGAGGAGCTTGGCGGCCGCATCGCGGTGGTGGCGCTCCGCATGGTCGCCTTCACCATGGTCTATGTGGTGCTGGTCGTCGCCTTCGCGGCGCTTTACCGCATCGCCGACGGCCTCTCGCACGAGCCGCTGTTCCATACGCCGGCCGGGGCGCATTGGCTCGCCTTCCCGGACGCGCTCTACTTCAGTCTGGTGAGCCAGGCGACCGTCGGCTATGGCGATCTGGCGCCTCGGGATGACGGGGTCAGGCTGCTGGCGGCGGTGCAGGTGGTGCTCGGGCAGCTCCTGCTGCTGTTCGGCTTTGCCGAGCTGATGCGCGGACGTGGCGAGGATGCGGCGCCGCGCCCGGAAGCCGCCGATCCTCCGGCGATTTCCCGCCGCAATCAGGCGCCAGAGTAACGGGATCGGGAACGCGAAGGTGGTGGCAATGGCGGCGCAGCAATTCTGGCGCGGCAAGCGGGTGCTGGTGACGGGCGGCGCGGGGTTCCTCGGCGCCGGGCTGTGCCACGCGCTGGTCGGGCTCGGTGCGCGGGTGACCGCGCTTGACGCCATGATGCCGGATGGCGGCGCCAACCCGGCCAATCTCGAAGGCGCCGGCGTGTTGCTGGTGCGCGGCGACCTGCGCGATGCGGAGCTGCATTCGCTGGCCCAGGGCTGCGACGTGCTGTTCAACATGGCGGCGCAGACCAGCCATATGGGCGGCCAGAAGGACCCGGTCGCCGATATCGGCATCAATGCCGTCGCCCAGGTCCGGCTGATCCAGGTGATGCGGGAGGCGGCGCCGAAGGCCGCCGTCGTGCACGCCTCCACCCGGCAATTCTACGGCCGCCCGCAATATCTGCCGGTCGACGAGAAGCACACAGTGAACCCGCCGGACGCCAACGGCGTCTCCAAATGGGCCGGCGAGCAGTACTGGCTGCTGGAGAGCCGCGTGCATCACCGCCCGGTGGTCTCGCTCCGGCTGACCAATTGCTACGGGCCGCGGCTGCGCATCAAGGATGCGCGGCAGACCTTCCTCGGCATCTGGATCCGCCGGGTGATCGAGGATGAGCCCTTCGAGGTCTGGGGCGGCGAGCAGCTCCGCGACCTCACTTATATCGACGATGTGGTCGATGCCTTCCTGCGTGCCGCCGAGAAGGCGGCCGAGCCCAAGGTGATGGGCCAGGTCTTCAACATCGGCGGCTCGGCGCCGATCCGCCTGGTCGACCTGGCGGAGCGGCTGATCGCTGCCAATGACGGCCGCGGCCGCTACGAGATGAAGGAATTCCCCGCCGACCGGGCGCCGATCGACATCGGCAGCTACGCCGCCGACGACCGCGCCTTCCGCGCCGCCACTGGCTGGTGGCCGCGGGTCGAGATCGATGAGGGGCTGCGTCTCTCGCTCGACTGGTACCGCGCGCGGCTCGCCGATTATCTCTGAGTCTTGTTTGATCGCGTGATTCAGACTTTTCGGCCGACCGGCCTCAAGTCATCACGCTCACCCGGGAGCGAACTCCATGAACGCAGGAATCCCCATGGTTCCCCAGGCCGATCCCGGCGCCGCCTACCGCGCCCAGAAGGAGGCGATCGATGCCGCCGTGGCGCGCGCCCTCGGCTCCGGCTGGTACATCCTCGGCAAGGAGGGCGAGGCCTTCGAGCGCGAATACGGCGCCTGGCTCGGCCGTAACGCCGGCGGCGCGCCGATGACGGCGGTCGGCTGTGCCAATGGCACCGACGCGCTGGTGCTGATCCTGCGCGGCCTCGGCATCGGGGAGGGGAGCACGGTCGTCACCGTCTCCCACACCGCCGTCGCGACGGTCGCGGCGATCGAGATGGCTGGCGCCACGCCCCTGCTGGTCGATATCGACCCCGAACACTACACGATGGATCCGGACGAGCTGGTCGCGGTGCTGGAGGATCCACCGCCCGGTCTGCCGCCAATCCGCGCGGTGATAGCCGTCCATCTCTACGGCCAGGCCTGCGACCTCGATCCCATGCTCGCCGCCTGCGAGCGCAACGGCGTCGTGCTGATCGAGGATGTGGCGCAGGCGCATGGCGGCAGGCTGGACGGACGCATGCTCGGCACCATGGGCCGGGCGGCCGCCTTCAGCCTCTACCCGACCAAGAACCTGGCGGCGCTCGGCGATGGCGGCGTGCTGGCGACGGGCGACGAGGCGCTGGCGAAGCGCATCGCGGCGATCCGGCAATATGGGTGGCATGAGCGCTACATCAGCGCCGAGGTCGGGGTGAACAGCCGGCTCGACGAGCTGCAGGCGGCGATCCTCCGGGTGCGGCTGCCGCTGCTCGATGCCGGCAATGCCCGGCGCCGCGTGATCGCCGATGCCTATGACGCGGCGCTGGCCGGCGGGCCGATCGCGCCGCCGGCGCGCCGCGCGGGCGTCGAGCATGTTTTCCACCAGTATGTGCTGCGCAGCGCCGACCGCACCGCGGTCCAGGCGCGGCTGAAGTCGCAGGGGGTCGGCACCGGCATCCACTACCCGATGCCAGTGCATCTGCAGCCCGCCTATAAGGGCCGCGCGGCGCTCGGCCCCGCCGCCTGCGCGGAGACGGCGAGGGCGGCGCTGGAGGTCTTCTCCCTGCCGATGTACCCCGAGTTGACGGATGCCCAGGTGGAGCAGGTCTGCGGGGCGCTGAAAGGGCTGGCGGGGTAGACGCCGTCACCGCCCGACGGAATGATGGGAATCGTTCCGCTGGGTGCCGTTATCAGAGGCTGCCGCAGACCCGGCGCGTGGTGACCAGCACCGAACGCTGCCGGAAGCGCTCGCGATAGGCATTCTCCACGGGGTTGAAGCGGTCCCGGGTATCCTCGCCGGCCAGGATGGTCAGCACCCGGGTCGCCTCTCGAACCTGGCGGCCATTGTCCGGATTGCGCCACTGGCCGCGCGCCCAGGCGACGGTCATGCCCTCTGGGAAGGCCGGGGTCAGGATCTGGGTCTGGAAGCGCTGCCAGTCCGCCTCGGAGACATTGCCGCCAAGATAGGCGTTGAGCTCGACCATCGGCCGCGTGCCGGCCAGGCATTCGCTCTGCTGCTGCGGGGCGCAGCCAGCGAAGGCCAGAACCGCGGCGAACAGGATCGCCGCGCCCCCCGGCCGGGTCAGGCGCTGGCCAGCAGCACCACCCCCCCGCAGATCAGCGCGATCGCCAGGGCCTGTTGAGTCCCCAGCGGTTCCCCGAAGACGAAGCGGCCGATCAGGGCGATGACGACATAGCTCGCGGCGGTGCACGGTAGAGCGACTCCCATCGGTATTCGACGCAGGGCCACGATGTACAGCAACGCGGCACCACCATAGCATATCAGTCCTACAACCGTCGCGGGACGGAAGAGTTGGGCCAGGAACCCACCCCCGGCCGCGACTGCACCCGAGGCGCCGTATTTTAGCAACACCTGGCCGCCGAGCGAGGTGCTGATCGCGGCGACCAGGGCAAGCCAGTAGGCTGTCACGATGCCACCCGCACCGGGGACCGCTGCCCGCCATCGTCGCGCGGCGGCGTCTCGCCCCCGGACTTCGCGTCGCGCAGGGCCACATCGCGCGGGAGCAGCACCTCGCGCACCACGCCCTGCGGCTTGCCGTTGGCCGACATGAAGGCGCGGCCGACATATTCGCCGAGCACGCCGAGGATCAGGAACTGCACGCCGGCGATCAGCAGGGTCACCGTCATCAGCGAGGCCCAGCCGGAGGGGGTATGGCCGCTCAGCCCCTCGATGACGACATAGAGGGCGGCCAGCAGGCCGAGGGCGCCCATGGCGGCGCCGGCGATCACCGCGAGGCGCAGCGGCAGGACCGAGAAATTGGTGGCGAGGTTCATCCAGAGCCGTACCAGCCGCTTCAGCGTGTAGTTGGAGCGGCCCTCGGCCCGGGCGAAGTGCTTCACCTCGATGCTGTCGAGCCGCTGCGTCACCTGCATCAGCAACCCGTCGACATAGGGATAGGGGCCGGAATACTTCACCACCTCCCGCACCGCGAGCGCGCTCATGCAGCGGAAGGAGGAGAGGTAGAGCCCCTTCGGCTTGTCCATGAGTTGGTCGGCGACCCAGTTCGCGAAACGGCTGCCGAGGTTGCGCCAGCCCTCATGCTCCTTCACCGCATAGCGCGTGTAGACGACGTCGAAGCCGCCGAGCCGCGCATGGTCATAGAGGCGCACCACCTCCTCGGGCGGGTTCTGCAGGTCGTCATCCATGGTGATGACGTAATCGCCGCGGGCCTGGCGCAGCCCGGTCATGACCGCGTTGTGCTCGCCGAAATTCCGCGCGTGCTCGACATAGGTCAGCGGCACCGTCGCAGTGGCGGCGATCGCCCGGCAGACCTCGCCCGAATTGTCCGGGCTGCCGTCATTGACCAGCACGATCTCGAGGCCGCCTTCGGGGCGCAGCGCGGAGAGGGCGTCGACCAGGCTGCCGACGGTGGCGGCGCCATTATAGACCGGGACGACGATGGAAAGTCCTGTTGGCATTGGGTTCTGATCCTCGGTCACGGCCGCGTCGCCACCGCCAGGATGGAGCCGCCCGCCGGGTAGCGGAGGCCGAGGCGTGCGAGGCCATGTTCGACCACCGTGACGCCGTGCAAGGTGGCATCCAACCATGGCGGGAAGGCGGCGACATCGCTCGCGGCATCCGGGCCGCGGGCCAGCAGCTTGCGTTGCACGATCATCATGGGCAGCAGCAATGCGTTCCAGTAACGGGTCTCGATCGCTCCGAAGCCGGCCGCGGCCAGCGCCGTGCGGATGCCGCCCGCGGTGAAGCGCCGCGCGTTGTGGACGCGGGCGTCATGCGCACTCTTAAGCCAATCGAAAGCCGGCAGGTTCAGGATCAGCGTGCCGCCGGGGACGAGGACGCGAAAGATTTCGGCCAGCGCCGCCCCCGGATCGACGGCGGCATGGCTCAGCACATCGAGGCTGATCACCGCCCCGAACCGCGCTTCGGAGAATGGCTGATGCGTGATGTCCCCGACCGCGACCGGCGCCCCTGTCTTGGCCCGCGCCCGCCGCGCCGCCTCCGGCATGAAGTCGAAGCCGGCGAGTGGCCGCGTGACCCCTGCCGCGCGGAGCGCCGCCAGCATGCCGCCGGTGCCGCAGCCGGCATCCAGCACCGGGCCGGGCGCGCCGGGCCGCGCCGCCAGCGCCGCCACGATCCGGGCCCGCAACGCGCGATACCACCACATCCGGTCCTCGACCGTGTCCATCAAAGCGTATTCGGCGGCATCCATGGCCAGGGTTTCTGGCAGGGCCGCCCCGGCCCGTCCAGCGCTCTGCGTCAGGGGGGATGCTGCGTTGCGGCGCGCATTTTCACCCCGCCCGCGCCTCGCCAAGGCCGCAATGCCGGGGCAGGATACAATCTCGCCGGCTCCATTGCGCGGCGATCGGGATCATGACGCCGCCACCCGCCAAATCCGCCGAGACCGTGCTGCCGCCCGATGCCGTCGCCCCGGCCACCACCGCCGCTGCGGGCGTGCGCGGTCGGCTCGGGCTGCTGCGCGCGCTGGCGCTGCTGCCGGCGCTGGCCTTCCTCCTGGTCGTGCTAGCGCCGCCGCTGAACCATGACGTCTCCGCCGTCCTGAATTTCTCGGAGCGCTGGCTCGCCGGCGAAGGCCTCTACCGCGACCTGATCGACGTCAACCCGCCGCTGATCTTCGTGCTGACCTTGATCCCGGCGGCGATCGCGGCCTGGACGCCGCTCGACGGACCGCAATCCCTGCTGCTCTGCATGCTGCTGCTCTGCGCCTTCGTCTGGCGGCTCACCGTGCGGCTGCGGGCCGGGCGGGAGGAAGGGCCCATCGAGGCCGCGGCACTCTCCGCCGTCGTGCCATTGCTGATGCTGATGGCCGGCTATGATTTCGCGCAGCGTGAGCATCTGATGGCGGTCGTCGCCATCCCCTACGCGATGCTGGCGGCGCGCCGCATTCAGGGGCCACCGGCCTCACGCCGGCTTGCCGTGGCGGTCACGGTGTTGGCCGCTCTCGGTTTCGCCCTGAAGCCGCACTTCCTGGCGGTCCCGGCCCTGGTCGAAGGTTTCGTGCTGCTGCGGCGCGGGCCGCGCCGGGCGCTCGTCGATCCGATGCCCTGGCTGATGGCGGCCATCTGGCTCGCCTATCTCGCCTGCATCCCGCTGCTGTTCCCGGATTATTTCGGCTACGTCGTGCCGCTGGTCTGGCAGTTCTACGTCGATCTCGGCGTCTTCAGCCCCTTCGACGTGCTGATCTCCCCGGTGCTCGGCCCGGCGCTGCTGCTGATGCTCGGCGCCGCCGCCATCGCCTTCCGCCCGCGCGAGGGGGCGGTGCTGCCGACCGTGTTGGTCATCGCGGCCGCCGGCGCCTTCGCCTCCGCCTGGGTGCAGCACAAGGGCTGGAGCTACCACGCGATCCCGATCGCGATCCTGTCCTCGGCGGCGCTGGCGGCGGGCATCTCGCGCTGGTTCGATGGCGTGGTGACGCCGGTGCGGCGCCCGGGCGTGGCGCCCCTCATCGCCGCCGCCATGGCGGCCTGCATCGGCGTCTACGCGGCGCGCGGCGAAGCGCCCTGGCGCGAGTTCTGGTTCAACTGGGATCGGGCTGGGAAGCTGACGGATCTGCTGCGGCGCGAGGCGTATGGCGAGCGGCTGCTGGTGCTGAGCCCGGATATCTATCCGGTCTATCCGGCGCTGAACTATGCCCGGGCGCAATCGACGCTGCGCACCATGAATCTCTGGCTGCTGCAGGGCACCAACCGGACCTGCCCGGAGAATGGCGAGCGCTATCGCCAGACCTGGGAGATGAGCCGCGCCGAGTTCTTCGTCTACCGCACGGTGGCGGAGGATTTCGCACGCGCCCCGCCGGCCGCGGTGCTGGTGGCCGACAACCCCGGCATTCCCTGGTGCGGGCGGGAATTCAACTTCATCGACTATTTCTCTCGCCATCCCCTCTTCGCGGAGACCTGGCAGCGCTATCGTCTGGGCGGCACCATCGAAGGCTACAAGATCTACGTCCGGGAGGATTGAGTGGCGTACCAGGAGTATCTCGGGCGCACCGAGTTGCGCGAGGACCGGCTCGACCTGCGCCTCGTGCAAGGGCTCGCCGCGACGCTCGGCCGCGCGGCGCCTGAGGGCGACATTCCTCCGCTCTGGCATTGGATGCTGTTCCAGGACTGGCGGGTGCCGGACGAGGTGGGCGAGGACGGGCATCCGAAGCGGGGCGGCTTCCTGCCGCCGGTGCATGACTTGCCACGCCGGATGTGGGCGGGTGGGCGGCTCGATTTCACCGACAATGCGCTGCGCGCCGGCGACGGCGTCAGCCGCCGCTCCACCGTCGCGAAGATTAGCGAGAAGACCGGCGGCTCCGGCCGCCTGGTCTTCGTCACGGTGCGGCACGAGATCGGCAATGACCGCGGCCCGGTGCTGACCGAGGAGCACGACATTGTCTATCGCGGGACGGAGGGCGTCGCGGTGAAGGCGGCGGCGCCGGCGCCCGACTGGCCGGACGCGGCGCGCGCCACCCTGGTGCCGGACCCGCTGATGCTGTTCCGCTATTCCGCGCTGACCGGCAACGGCCATCGCATCCATTACGACCACCCCTATGTGACCGGCGTTGAGGGCTATCCCGGCCTGATCGTGCATGGCCCCTTGCAGGCGACCCTGCTGGCGCGCCACGCGCTGGACCAGGCACCTGGCGCGCGGCTGGCCCGCTTCGCCTTCCGGGGCATGCGCCCCTGCTTCGATGGGCGCGCATTGACCCTGCTTGCGCGGCGCGAAGGGGCGCGCGTGCTGCTCGAGACCCGTGATGCCGAAGGCTGCACCTGCATGGCGGCCGAGGCGGATCTTGCCTGAACGAGGTCCTGAGCGTGATGACTTGAGGCCCTTCGGGCCGAAAAGTCTGAATTACGCGATCAAACGATGCCTTGGTGATGACTTGAGGCCCTGTGGGCCGAAAAGTCTGAATCGCGCGATCAAACAAAGTTCCTACAGCACGGTCGTGAGCAAATGCGAGCGGATCGGGCTGTAGCCGCGCTCTCTGTCCCGACCGGGGCGGAGGCGGTGCGCGGCATCGGCCTGGTCGTCATCGGCTATCTGATCATCACCGGCGCTGATGCCGCGGTGAAATGGGTGTTGCCTGAGATCGGCATCGCCATGGCCATGATCTGCCGCGGCACCATCGGCATGGCGGTGCTCGCGATCATCACGCGCGGGCGCGGCTTCTATCCGGTGGACAAGCGGCTGCTGGCGGCGCGCAGCATCCTGCATTGCTGCGTCTCCGCCTGCTGGTACTGGGCCTGGGTGCGCGCCGTGCCGCTGGCGGATTCTTACGCCGTCGCCTGTGCAACGCCGCTGCTGATGACCCTGCTCGCGATCCCGCTGCTGGGGGAGACGGTGGGCTGGCGGCGCATGACCTCGACCGGCATCGGCTTCGCGGGCGTGCTGGTGATGCTGCAACCCTCCGGCGATCTCTGGAGGATCGAGAGCCTGGTGCTGCTGGGCGCGACCTGCGTCATGGCGCTGACCCGCATCTGGACGCGGCTGCTGTCGCGCACCGACAAGCCGGCCACCATCGCCTTCTGGCTGATGGCGGCGCATGTGCCGATGGGCCTCCTGCTGCTGCCGACCTTCCCGCCGCCGGCCGTGCTGCCTTCGGGCGGCGTGATGCTGGCGCTGCTGTTCTTCGGCGCGGCGAATGCGGTGGCGCATCTGCTGTTCAGCCGCGCCTTCGCGCTGGCGCCGATCGGCGCGCTGGCGCCCTATGAGTATACGCCCTTCATCTACGGCATCGGCATCGGCTTCCTGATCTGGAGCGAGGTGCCGGCCTGGACGACGATCCTCGGCGCGGCGCTGGTGATCCTGGCCGGCATCTACAACCTGCACCGCGAACGGGTGCGCCGCGCGCAGGAGCGGCGCTGATGCCGCTCCGCCATGACATCCGACGCGGCGCCATGCTGATGCTGGGCGCGACGGCCGCCTTCACCGTCATGTCGGCGATCGTCAAGGAAGCCGGGGAACGCCTGCCCTTCGCAGAGCTCATGTTCTTCCGCAATGCCTTCGCGCTGCCGGTCGTGCTGGCGATCGCGCTCCGTCGCGGCAGCGGCTGGACACTGCTGCGCACCAAACGCTTCCCCGGGCATCTGCTGCGCGCCTTCACCGGCACGGCTGCGATGTCCTGCGGCTTCTTCTCGCTGACCATACTGCCGCTCGCCGAGCAGACGGCGCTGAGCTACACGACGCCGCTCTTCGTCACGCTGCTCTCGATCCCGCTGCTCGGCGAGAAGGTCGGGATCCATCGCTGGTCTGCGGTGCTCGGCGGCTTCGCGGGCATTGTCGTGATCGCGCTGGGGCAGGGGGCTTTCCAGGGCGAAGGGGAGATGTCCCGGCTGCTGATGATCGGCACCATCGTCGCGGTCTCGAACGGCATCTTCTCCGCGGCGACGACGCTGCTGGTGCGGGGGCTTTCGGCGACCGAGAGCTCGACCACCATCGTGATGTGGCAGTCGCTGCTTATGACGGCGATCACCGGCCTGGCGCTTCCCTTCGTCTGGGTGACGCCGACCGCGACGGAATGGCTGCTGCTGATCGGCATCGGGCTGTTCGGTGGCATCGGCCAGGTGATGCTGACCGAGGCCTATGCGAGTGCGCAGGTCTCCTCCATCGGGCCTTACTCCTACAGCTCCATGCTGTGGTCGATCGGGCTCGGCTGGCTGATCTGGGGCGACGTGCCGGGTACTACGACGGTCGCGGGCGCGGTGCTGATCGTTGCCGCGGGCCTCTATATCCTGCATCGTGAACTGATCCGGAGGCGCCAATGAGCATTCGTCATGTGCGGGATGACGCGCTGTCCCATGGCGCCGTCGAGCAGACGGCACCTGGCGTGCGCCGCATCCTCTGCAACAATCCCGGCGCCTTCACCTTCCGCGGCACCAACACCTGGATCATCGGGCGCGGCCGGGTCGCGGTGCTGGATCCCGGCCCTGCCGACGCCGATCACCTGGCCGCGATCCTGCGCGCGGTCGAAGGCGAGACGGTCACGCATATCCTGGTCTCCCACACCCATCGCGACCATTCGCCGGGTGTCGCGGCGCTGCAGGCCGCGACCGGCGCGCCGAGCCTTGGCTTCGGCCGGCATGTGACGCCGCCGGAGGCCGGGGGTGAAGGCGGCGATCACGGTTTCACGCCCGACATCCTGCTGCCTGACGGCGCGGTGACGGAAGGCGATGCTTGGCGCGTCACCGCGCTGCACACGCCGGGGCATTGCGCCAACCATCTCTGCTTCGCGCTGGAGCATGACGGACCTGCCGGGATCCTGTTCAGCGCGGATCACGTGATGGGCTGGTCGACCAGCGTGGTCAGCCCGCCGGACGGCAATATGGCGGACTACATGGCGAGCCTCGGGAAGCTCGCGGCGCGTGACGACGCGCTGTACCTGCCCGGCCACGGTCCGCCAGTGCGCGACCCGATGCCCTATGTCGCGGCGCTGGCGGCGCACAGGATGGAGCGGGAGGCGAAGGTGCTGGATGCCGTGCGCAGGCGCGGCCCGGCAACCTCCGCCGACCTGGTGCCGCCGGTCTATGGGCCGGAGCTCGACCCGCGGCTGGTGCAGGCGGCGGCACGCAGCCTGCTGGCGCATCTGGTGAAGCTGGAGGCGGAGGGGTTGGCGGCGCGGGACGGGGAGCGCTGGCGGGGGAGGTAGGACACGCTGGGCGCCAAGCTTGTGCCCAGAAACCTACCGGACCTTCGGCTTGCCTGCTCCGGATGTCTTAGCCCGCGCCGCAAAGATTTCGTTGAGCCGCTTCTCGGCCAGGCGCCCGACATTGGCTGGACTATAGCGCTCGTTGACGAGCGCCTGTGCTCGCTGCGCCCTGGCCGCGGCCTCGTCTCGATTGTGGAAGACGTGGGACATGATCCGCGCGCAGTCGCTCACGCTGGGTTCGGCCCAGACCTGGCCCTCGGCGTGGACATACTCATCCGCTCCGACCTCGGTCAGCCGATAGGGAACGGGGTAGCCGGTTTCCTCCGAGAGGAAGTCGGTGCTGCCGGAGTAGTCGGTCGCGATGACCGGCTTCCCGAACGCCATGGCTTCGACCATGCCCAGGCCGAAGCCTTCTGCGCGATGAAGGGAGACGTAGCAGTCCGCTGCCTTGATGAGGGCGAGCATTTCCTCGCGATTGATCGTCTCGTCGATGATCGCGATGCGATTGTCGTGTTCGGCTTCGCGAAGGAGTTCCTCCTTAATGTCCGGGTAATGGTCGATCGCTCCGGTGGATTTGATGATCAGCCCCGCCCGCGTGGAGACATCGGGGAAAGCGAGCCGGAAGGCCTGTAGCACTGCCTTCGGATTTTTTCTGGCGGGTGAGGAATAATAATCGAAGGAGAATAGGAAATAAAAACGATCTAGCTCGATGTTAAATCGCTGCCGTCCTTCCACGGGCACCGGCGGGAGTTCTAAAGAGGGTGGGATAACTGTGATCTTTTTTCTGAAAATTGGCGTAAAGCTATTGGCAACAAAATTCGTTGGTGCCCATATTTCGTCTATATGGTCAAGGTTCCTTCTCCATGATTCCGGTGCTTTCCCAAGCTCCCAGTATGTCCGAAGAATATTGTAGCTGCGGTCGAAATGTGATTCGCTGATATGGTTGAAGATTTGCGGCAATTCATCGGGCGAGACCTCAATGATATTGGCGGCATGAGCCCTGACCTCATCGTAGCGTTCCGGCATGTAGCTTCCCACCCGGCGGCCTTCGACGCCGACGCCGAATGGATAGATGCGGAAGCTGATCGCCGTTCGCGACAGGGCCAGTGCTAGCCCCCGCAGGGACTGCCCCAGACCGAGCTGGGCGTCGATATAGCCGATGAGCAAGGCCGAGTTGGCGTTTGGTTTGGCGCGGAAGGGACGTGCAGCGGCCTCTGCAGCGGCTTGCAGCCAGTGCGCCGCCCGGCCCTGAGCGATGATGTGGCTAGCTCTCTTCGTGCCAGTTCGCGCGGCCGTCGCGAGCCCTTTTTCGCACCACATCGCTACAAACCGCGAGATCAGATGCCGGGCTGTGCGGATCTTCCGCAGGATCACCTGGGCCAAGCGCCTCTCGTCTTCCCAGTGAACGACCATTCAACAATTGCTTCCGAGGTGGTGGTGGCGGCGAAGGATGGCGGTGCGGCAGTGCCGTAAAGAGGCGTGCGTGGGTCGGATATCCCGCTCGACAAGCGGCGACAAGCCAATACACCAAGGCAGATCGAGAGCTCCGATGGCGGTGTCTGCGGCCGCGGGGATTGGCGGCCTGCATCAGCTCTGAAAGGTCGCGATCGGCGGCAGAGCACGGAGATGGGGGGGGCGCGGTATGCCGTCACTATTCAGCGACAGCCTGCCCAGATGTCGTCGGTCTCTGGAGTGGATTTCGATTGGCGGCACCCACAGGCCGCGGGCTGCCCGCCGTGCCTCTGCCGAAGCTGAGGGGAGCTGACGAGTAGGACAGGGAAAGTATGCCAGGATTGAAGGCAGCGCTCTTTCGCTAAGGGCAGTGGTTATTAGCCGGGGCGCGAGGCCCGGAGGAACTCGTCATAATCAGCTATTCGCTCGCTCGGATCATAGAGTTCGCTCGCGAGAACGAGCAGGGCTGCGTCCGCCGAATGACCAAACTGAAGGGTCCAAATGCCGGGCGGAACATACAATCCACGATCCGGACTCGATAAACAGATCATGTCCCGCTGGCGGCCATTATCCATTGCCACAGTGAGCGTGCCGTGAGTGGCCAGAAGAAATTGATGTGACCGCACGTAAGCGCCGCCTCCTCGTGCCCAGCCGTCAGGTGCGCCGTCGATGACGTACAGCCGCTGCGGCACGAAGGGCAATGTCGAGGCCAGTGACCACGCCGAGAGTCGCCCTCTGGAATCGGTATTGATCTGCGTTGTGAATATCTGCCAATCAGCCTCGGCAGGCAGTTCTGATTGAGACGAAATCACTTCAGAGCCCGCGTAACCGATAATGCGCGCCGGATTCCCGACGACCACCGCATTAGCGGGAACATCAGCCGTAATCACGGTTCCGGCGCCGACCATCGCGCCAACCCCGACCGTTACGCCGGGAAGGATCGTGGCGTTGGCGCCGATGGAAGCCCCGCGCCGGATGAGAGTAGGCGGCATCGCCTTGCGCGGCACCCGGCTTCTTGGAAAGAGGTCGTTCGTAAATGTGGCGTTCGGGCCGATAAAGACATCGTCTTCAACCCGAATGCCGTCCCAGAGCTGGACCCCGCATTTGACTGTAACGCGGTCCCCGATAACGACGTCATTCTCTATGAAGACGTGGTCGCATATATTGTTATCTGAACCGATAACGGCACCCCTCAGAATGTGAGCAAATGCCCAGATCCTGGTTCCAGAACCGATAGCTTTGCTTTCACAGAGGGCGTTTGGATGAAAGGTGGGTGGCGAGCTCATATCGTTCTGTCTCACTCTAATTCGGGGAGATCATTCTTCTCGCGCTTCGCGACGATAGCATTTGGTCGACCGCGAACATTCTCGCTAATTCGCCATACATATATTCCTATGATTCCTAAAGAGAGGAGTGTCATAAAGCCGAAAAACAAAATCGCTATCATTATGGGAACGTATCCGGCAACAGTAATGTCCCCAAACAACCATGCCAGCATGACTACGGTGGCAATGGCGATTGAAAGTATGCCACCAATGGCGCCTACGGCGACGAGCAACGAGATCGGCAAGTCCGAAAAGGCGAACACGCTGTCCAAGAAATACCTGAAGCGCTTCGCAAAAACCCAGGCGCTACGGCCTTTCGTGCGGGCACGCCTGTCGTAGGGAATTTTGACTCGACGGAATCCAACCCAAAAAAGCTGCCCAATGAGTGAGCCTGCCCTTTCGTCAAGGCTCAGCAGGGCGTTGCGGACTGCTTCATTGCAACCAAATACATCGACACCACCAGCGGGCACGTCTGAGATCACGAAGCGCCGGTATAAGCGCCAATAAATATTAGACAAAAATCGTGACATTCTAGGATCTTCGCGTGAGCGGCGGACGCCCAGACAAAGATCAGCACTGCCTTTAGTCAGATCGTCAAAAAATTTCTCAATTAATTCAGGTGGTTCCTGCATATCCGCGGCCATTACGGCGAAGTAGCGACCGCGAGCCGCTATCAAACCTTCGCGAATAGCAGAAAATGCACCGAAATTACGAGAGAGTACGAGTAGCTGCGCTGGAAAACTGAGCTTTTGCAATGATGCTCGCAAGATAATTTCACAATTATCGGGCGATGCATCAACGACGAAGACCACCTCCAGCCCGTTTACTCGCGTCGCGAGATCGCTGAGAGCAGGTATTAGGTCAGGAAGATTTTCTTCATTTCTGTAAACCGGGATAACTAGGGAGCAAGTTATATCTTCCATTATAGCTTCTGGCCGTTCCACAATTCATACCATGATTGCATTGAAGGCTCGCTATGCTTTCGAAAACACATTGAGGCGGGCGGTACCCACGCAAACAGTTCGCGACTACGAGATCCCATAACACTCCTCTCCATTGTACCCATCCTAGCAGTAGGAACCGCCAGCGGGAACTGTCTGAGCAGGAGTCGCCACGATCATGCACGCGCCGCGTCGTAGCGCCCAGACGCGGCGCCAGACTGCCGGAAGTCGCCTCGCCATCTTAACTGAGTGAGCCGCCGGGAGTGGACTGCCCTCGGGCCAGTCTCAGCCACGGAGGGCAGATGTGCCGCTGCAGCCCTCCTCCAGCCCGGTGCTCGCTGCGCCTTGACAGCGGCGTCCGCAAGCCGCGCATCTATGGACATGAGCCCCACTCCCACCATTGAGGCCCGCCTCGACCAGCTAGAAAGCCGTCAAATCCTGCTGCGCGAAAGCCTGATCCGGGCCTTCTGGGAGCAGGCAGACCGCCTGGACGCGCTCACGCTCCCTGGGCGCCGGCTGCGCTGCCCGATCTGTGACCGGGAGGAGACGCGCGAGCGCCTGGAAAAGCGAATTGATCAGTGCCAGTTCGGCGGTGGCCGTCTGGAGCGCTACGAGTGCCAGGGGTGCGGCGGGGTTTTCGGGCCAGCGAAGTTTCTCGACCTGTCGCCCGAGATGGTCAGCACGGATTACCGCCTGCTCTACGACGGCTATGCGGAGGCGAACTCGACGGCGTCCGAGATCCGCGCCTTCCGCTCCCTGCTCCCCGAAGCTCCCGGTCCCTACCTAAACTGGGGATGTGGCCGGTGGAGCGATACCATCCCTACCTTGCGCGCCGAGGGCCACGATGTGTGGGGATACGAGCCCGCTGCCCCGCCGGTGGACGGCGGCTTCATCGTCGGGGACAAAGGCCACATCTCGGCGCAGTTCGCCGGCATCTTCTCGAACAACGTCATCGAGCACATGCTGCGGCCGGTGGAGGAGTTTCGCTACTTTCACTCCATACTGAAGCCGGGCGGCCGAATGGCGCACGCATCGCCCTGCTATGAGTACGCCTATGCGAGCACTCGGTTCCACGTGATCTTCCTGACGGGGGATGCGCCTCATGTACTGGCAGAGCGCACTGGTTTCCGCGTCGCGGGCCGGGAGCAAGAGGGGGAGTTCATTAACTGCGTGTTCGAGAGGGTCTAGGTCACCAACTCATAAGCGCGAAGCCAAATACGTGTAGCGGTGAGTTTGACGATACCAGGTAGTTAGCAGCAAGTTTGTCATATCGGGTGGCGGCGGCGCGTAGTGCAGCGGAGGCAGAAAATGAAAGCCGCGCAGGCGATCGGCGCTCATGTGGCGGCGGACCTGCAAGATCCACGCTCTGGCCAACGTGCAAGGCCGGCCGATCGCTTCGTCGTGACGCCCGGCAATGTTGCCGATATCAGCGTTGCTGCAGCCCTTCTCGAGGACATTGCGCCACCACAGCGCCTGCTCGCTGACAGGGCCCTATGACGCGGACCACCTCCGCCACAGGCTGGAGCAGCAGGGCACCGCTGTCGTTACCCGTCCACGCGCAGCCGTCGCAGGCCCTACTACCCACTCGACCACAACGCATATCGTCGACGGAAACGTCATCGAGCGCATGTTCTGCCGCCTGAACGATTGGCGCTGCATCGCTACCCGATACGACAGGCTCGCCAGGAACTTCCTCTCCGCTCTCGCTCTCGCCGCACCGCTTCTTTCTGGCTGACCTAATAGAGTCGACAGCTAGACGGTATCCGGGAGGTATGCCAAGCGTCGGGGCCAAGCGGGGAGAGGGCTGTGACGATTCGGGTCAGGCAAGCGGTTGCGGATGTGGCGGTCCTATGCGCGGCATCCATGTGCATGCCGGCACTATTTGCCATATTGCGTCGCCTTGGTTTTCCTCTCGGGCTACGAGTGGTCCCCATGGGAGAGGATTATAATTGGGTAATAATTCTGAATGCGTCAAGCGTAGCGGCCCAGGCCCAAACATTTTGGTCAATGAATGACCGAAATCCACTTTCCCCCTGGTGGTATATTATCGCGCAATACTTGTACATGGGTCTCCCCAACGGGCCTCTGCTAACGCGCTTGGCCATGAATCCGCTTCTTGCGATATCCGCGTATGTGATGGTCCGATGTTTGGCCCCAGTTTCTGGACGAGGTCTGGCGCTGTCAGTAGGGATTCTCGTTGCTTGTTGGACGTTTTCAACTACAGTTGATCAGATCTACTGGAATTTCCTTGGTGCTCTTGCGTTGACGATGCTGTGTATCGCTTCTTTTGCCGTGTGGAGTAACCGCGCCGGCAGGGAGGCGACGGGATGGTATGGAATTTCTTTGTGTCTGTGGTTTGCTGCCTTTGCAACATATACATTTCAAGTTGGAGCCATTCTTGCGGTCTCGGTTCTCGTTATTGCCTACACTTCGCTGAATAAGATTTCAATTTCAAAATCAATCGGCGAGTTGGCTAGAATAGTTACTCCTTTCGCTGTTATTTTGGCGCTATTTATCCTGATATGGACGACGGCACGTAATCCATTAATGAGTGATTATTATAATCTTAATATAAACGTGCTGTTCACAAATTTAATCCCGTCATTATATTCGGGTCTATCCCCAGTTCGCTATTTCGGATTCGCAAATGTCGCATTTGCGTCAATGGGTTTTTGGGCCCTTGTGCCGTCTGTGCTTACAGCAATACTGGTGGGGGGTGGGATATATAGTCTCATCCGCGCGACCGTCCCCAGCGTTCGGGAGGCGGTGTCGGTACTATGTGTCGCATTCTGCATTATTCTGCCAACCGTGCTGATTGAATCCATGTCGTCGACATGGTCCGTTGGCATGCGATGGGTGATGGTGGATCAAGTCTGGCAGCCGCTTCTTTGGCTCAGCGTTACGTACTGGATTACAGCAATATGGCCTTTCCTCCGTTTGGCCTTCGCGTTCATAACCGGAGCGATGGCTGCCTGTGTCATGCTATTGTCGCTGGGACATAACGTCGCTCAGAACCGTGCTGCAGTTTATGAAGTTGCCCTTCGGGAGGGATCGAGGCAGATCGCGGCGAACTGGATCGGCCGCCTCCCGCTGCACATCATCATTTTGATGGAAGAGGGAACGCGGCCGGATGTTATGAATATCCGGATTGCTCCCGTCTGGTTTGGAGGCAGAAGCGTAACACTCCGCACATTGTGGCGAGGGTCCGCACCACCGGAGGCAGCACATGCGGGGTGGTGGGATGTCGTATTTGATGACAACGGCGTTCGGAACGTTGCCATTGGTGGCGGGGCGGCACCCTACGATCAAGTTGCTATCGCTCGCTTTGACGGACGCGAAGTCCGGTTGGTCGATGTCTTACGTCCTGAAGACGTAATTGGCTTTCCCGTGCGTTGGCAGAGGTCAGGCCCGCTGTCGCCAAGATAGTGACAGCTGCTGTCGCTGGTACCGAACGTCTGGGCTATTCCGAACTGGCATCGTTCGGGTCAGAAGCCCTTTCGCCGCGCAGCGGCCACCTTCTCCGGTGACAAGCCCAGGGAATCCACCGCAGCGCTAGCTCGCCGCACAGCGGGGTCGCCGCGAGCCAGCCCGAACCCGCCGAGCAGCTCCGTTAGTTTTTCGCGCGCTTGCCTGCGCGGCGCATCCGCCACTACAGCCTGCAGCAGCGGTAGCAGCGCATCCGCATAGGCCTCCGGCGCGTGTCTCGCGCATGCCACGGTACGGCCGCGCTCCCCGATGGCCATGCCGCACGTCGGATCGGTCAGAAAGGATTCCAGGTGACGCATCACATCGAGCGCTTCGGCTTCAGGACGGCAGAATAGCGCGGCATCTCGCGGCAACTCCGCGTAGCAGCCGTGATCCGTGACCAGCACGGGGCGCGCCGAGGCGAGGGCGGTGACGACCGAGGCCGAGGCCCCCTCCAGCACCGGGTTCCGTAGGCAGCAGACGACATCCACATCTCGCATTCGACGGACGAACTCGTCATCACTCACCCATCCCGTGATCTCGGGGGTGCGCATCCCGAGTTGCCCTGCCAGGCGCTCGAACGACGCGCGGTGATGCGGCTCCGCCGGGCCGATCACTCGCAAATGCACGCGGTGCCGCAACAAGGGCGAGGCGGCGATGGCCAGCATCACCTGGTCGACGCGCTTGTTCTCGTTGGCGTGGCCGAGCACCGCGACGGTCAGTCCCGCGGGCCAGAGCGGAGGGGGGGGCGGCAGGGAAGGCGCGACATAGGCGAGAGGGATCACTGCCACAGGGCCATCGCAGGCGGCACGCAACCGCTCAGCATAATGCTCGGCATGGGCGACGCCTGCCGCGCATTCCCGCGCCAGCCATTCCAGCATGGGGCGGCGGCGCGCCATCTCTGGTAGCGGCAGTCCGAATGGCTCGCCTTCTGGCATGGATTCAGCGCCATAGAGCTCGCGCGGTACGACCTGCAGCAGTGCCTCCTGCCCTGTGGAGACTGCATGCATGCCGAAAAGGTTGGCGATGAAGGCGTCATGGAACACGCCGACCGTGCGCACGCGGTCCAGCCGTCCCGGCAAGGCGCCATGATTGCCTAGGTGATCGCCGATCTGCGCCACGACCAGGTCGAACTCCGCTGTCATCGCCTCCGGCGACATCTCCACCAGGCGGCACAGAGGCCCGGGTGCCGGGCGCGGCGGAAGGGCGGCGGTCTCGCCAGTCTCCGTGCGCAGCACGCTGACCCGATGTCCCCGTGCGGTGAGCGCTGCCACCACCTCCACGCTGTGGGCCGCAATGGCGGAGTGCACATGCCAAGGCGAAGCCCAGCCGATCCGGAGCGCCGTCACGATACCAGCCTCTTGATGGTGCTCGGCCAGTCCAGCCGTAGGGCCGCCATCGCCTCCTGCCCGGCCATCCCCATGACGCGCGCCCGCGTGCGATCCGCGGCCACGGCGCGCATCGCGGCGGCGAGGGACTCCGGCTCGGGTGGGACTACGTAGCCGTTCTCTCCGTCCCGAACGACGTCGAGCACGCCACCTGCATCGGTTGCGGTGATCATGGGCTTGGCCGCCTGGAACGCCTCCATGGTGCAGTAGCCCAGGCTGTCCTCGTCATAAGGCAGGTAGGCGACAGCGAGCGCATCATTCACCAGCGCCGCGAGTTCCGCGCGTGGCAGAAAGCGCAGGTCGAGCGTCAGCCGATCTTCTACGGCTTCCTCTGCGGCCAGGCGCCGCAGCGCCTGCTCATCCGCTGGCGCATCTGGGGGGCCTGCGATGATGAGGCGCAACCCCGGTGCGTGGCGCAGCGCCTTGATCAGCAGCGATTGCCGCTTGCCGGCGTTCACCCGGCCCGAAGCGAGGATGTACCCGCCGTCCTCGCCACCAGCGAAAAGCTCCGGGTCGTTCAGCGGCGGCCGGAGCACCTCGCTGTCAAAGCCATTGTAATGCTTCAGTCGCCGCGACGTGATCGGTGCGTTGGTGTAGATGCGGCGCGCCTCGCTGAAGGCTAGTGCATCGCCGGCGCGGATGGCACCGAGGATGCGCTGCCCGGCCGTATCCTGCTCGATATGGCTCTGCCCTGCGTCCAGCAGGTCATAGGCCTGACGGAACTGATGCAGCACCCACAGCACCTTGTCGTGCCAGGGCACCATGTAGGCAGGGAATTTGAGCGCGATGACCCGGTCCACGTTCCAGAGCCTGATCTGGCGCGCGATCAGCATCTCATCGATCAGTCGCTCGGGCGGATTCCAGGAGAACGGTAAGCGCATCCCTTCCGCCTCATGCCCTTGGCGGCGGAGATTGAGCACGAGATGCTCGTACAGTTCCTCTGCACCCCCATGCACGAAAGGCACGAGGGTGCTGAGCACCAGGATCTTCATGCCAGCAGTCTCTCGATCGCCGCGCCCCAGTCGATGCCAAGCGCCGCGACGCGCTCTCGCGCCGCCGCACCCAGCCGTGCGGCCAAGGCCCGGTCCTGCCAGAGCCGGTCGAAGGCCGCACCGAGCTCAGCTGGATTAGGCGCGGTCAGCAAGCCGTTCTCGCCATCCACCACGAATTCGGCCACGCCTCCGGAATCGGCGACGGTGATGGTGCAACGGCTGGCATGCGCCGCCTCGATGGTGGGATACCCGTAGCTGTCCTCGTCATAGGGCAGGTAGGCGGAGGCGAGGGCGCTGTGCAGCCGCGCGGCCTTTTCCTCTTCCGTGATCCAACGTTCCTCGAAGGTGACGCGGTCGGCTACGCCGAGGCGCGTCGCCATGTCGCGGAGGGAGCGCGGGTAATCCGGGTTGCCGGAGAGCCCGCAAAGCCGCAGCCGGACCGGGCTGCGCGCATGCGCCATCGCCTCGATCATCAGATGCTGCCGCTTGTGATGTTCGACGCGGCAGATGGCGACGATCTCGTCGCCATGCTCGCCGCCCACGAACATCTCCGGCCGCAGCACCGGCGGATAGAGTACCTCGCTCTCCATCCCGTTGAAGCGGCGTAGCCGGTCACCGACCACGCGGGAATTGGTGAAGATCCGGTGCGCCTCGGACAGGCATTGATTGTCCATCGCCATGATGGCAGCCCGTAGCGCCTCGCCGCCAGCATTGTGCACCACCGCGCTGTAGGGGGTGTCCCAAAGGTCATAGTACCCCCGCAGGTGATGGATGAACCACACCACCTTGCACCTGTGCCGTACCGTGTGGGCGGGTGGGCGGATGGTGATGACGCGATCGAAATACGCGTCCAGCTCCATCATGCGGAAGGCAGCGGACTGCGAGAGGATCTGATCTTGGTATTCAACGAAGGGCAGGTAGATCGTCTCGGCCTCATGGCCGTGCTCGACGAGCTTCTCGTGAAGCCAATCGACAATGAAGCGTCCGCCGCCGCTGATCAGCGGGACCGCAGTGGAGATAATGCCGACGCGCAAGGGAGGTGTTGCCTTACGCTGTGCGCAGCGCCGGATACTCCGAGAGTGGAGCGCGCAGCATTAGGAGGTTGACGGAGAGCATCTGCTGCAGGGCGTCGAGCGGTCGCGCCGGGCGAACCAAACCCTTCATCTCCTCCACCTCGTAGATCCGGAAGCCAGCTTGCACGAAGGACGACATCCATTCGGCAGGAGTGATGCCAGCGCGTTGCAGATGGCTCGGGCCGAACTCCAGCAGCAGCGCCAAATCAGGATTATCGGCCACGATGCGGGTCATGCCACGCCACACCTCGAGCTCGTAGCCTTCGACGTCGATCTTGGCGAGCCGGATGCGCGTGCCTGGCGGCACCAGCGCGTCCAGCGGCTGCACAAGTACCTCCTCGGTCGGCCCTTCCGTGATGGGGTTGATCAGGCTTGATTCGCCCAGCACCGGCCTAATGGAAAGCCGCGCCTTGCCCGGGCTGGCGCCCGCTGCACATCCATGCACCACGACCACTTCGTCGAGCGCGTTCAAGGCGATGTTGCGCCGTAGTAAGCCGGCTACGCGTGACCCGGGTTCGACGGCGATCACACGCCCCCCCGGGCCCGCAGCGCGGGCCGCGGGCAAGACGGTTAGCCCCAGATGCGCGCCAACGTCGATCACCGTGTCGCCGGGCTTGATCAGGGCCTGAATGACAGTGATCGTTCCCGGCTCCAGCCGGCCACCACTGTCGATCAGATGAGCGATCAGCCGGTCATCCTCAGCCGGAAGCAGCAGATAGCCTTCCGGCGACCGGACCATCACCTCTGTGCCCAGGGGCACAGCGACGCGCTGGACCAGGCGGGCGGCCATAGTCGTCAACTCGCCCGTGGCCCGCAGCGCTTGCTCCAGTTGCTGACGGATGGCGTCGATCGCCCCTTTCGTCGCCCCGGCGAACTGCTGCATATCGAGCCGGATGGCATCGACGCCGAGCTGCGCCACGGCGATGCGCTGCATGAGAGCCTCTATGTCCAGGCGGGCGGCTTCAGCATCGAGGCGGGCGGCGTCAGCTCTATCCCGCGCCTCAGCCTCCATCCGCAGCAGTATGCCGGAATGCTCTACAGCATGGGCCATCCGGAGCTGCAGCCGGTTCAGAAAGGGAAGCGCCAGGGGACGCAGCGGACGGAGCAACCGTCGGGCCGCCCGCCGCGTGAAGGGCAGGTTACTATCGGACACGTACCCTCCATGGGGCCTGGGCAGCGGAACATCGAGTTCGCAAGCCTTATCCGGACGAGGCTGAAGCTGGCAAGGCCAGCGGGCCACCCTCTGGCTGCGCGCTGGGCGTTACCGCGTCGCCGCTATCAGGCGTGGCACCAAGCGTCGGATTCAATCCACGAGGTGAACGGCCATGCTGGCACCAGCAGCGATAGCGGTATTCCGATTCAGTCGAACTCAGCGGGGTGGTCCTGAAGCGCGGATCGCATCCACAAGTGTAGCGCATATGCGTTCGACATCGCCTTCAGTCAGCGTCGGGTAGCTCGGCAGGCTGATGCCACGCGCGGCGATGTCTTCTGAAATCGGCAGAGACAATTCCGGCCGCCGATGATGCGGCATATGGTGCGCGCAGTAGAACACCGGACGTGTTTCGATACGTGCCTCCGCCATGCGCTGCATCACGGCGTCACGGTCCACGCCTGCCGGCAGCAGCAGGCTGATGAGCCACTCCGAGCTTTCTACCTCCGGCCTCGGGCGCTGGAAGGTCACCGGCTGATTGGAGAGCAGCGATCGGTACTGGCGGGCTATCCCGCGCTTGCGCTGCAGGATGCTGTCCAGCCTTTCGATCTGACCGAGGCCGATGGCCGCGGCGATATTGGTCATGCGATAATTGAAGCCCATGGCGATATGCCAATAACGGCGCTCCGGATCCATACCCTGGCCCTTGGCGATAGTCAGCTTGCGGAGCATGTCCGCATCCCGCGCCATCACCATGCCGCCCTCTCCGGTCGTGACGGTCTTGTTCCCGAAGAAGCTGAAGGTAGCAACATCGCTGAAGCTGCCGACATGGCGGCCCCGCCAGGTGCTGCCCAGGGCTTCGGCGCAATCTTCCACCATGGCGAGTCCGTGCGACCGCGCCAGTGCGTGCAATGCATCCATGTCGCAGACCGCGCCATACAGATGCACCGGCATGATCGCGCGCGTGCGCGGTGTTATGCGACGAGCGACATCCGCTGGGTCGACTAGCCAGTCTTCCTGCCGGATCTCGGCGAAAACAGGCACCGCACCGGCCTGAATGATCGTGTTGACGGAAGCGATATAAGTGAAGGACGGGACGATCACCTCGTCACCGGGCTTCAGATCCAGGCAATGCAGCGCCAGATGCAGGGCGACGGTCCCGTTACAGACGGTCGAAACATGCGGATTGCCGACAACCTGGCCGAAGGCGTCCTCGAAACGGTTGATGAATTCCCCTCGTGAAGAAATCCATGTGCTGGTGACAGCTTGATCGACATAGCGGCGCTCATTGCCGGAGAGATCGGGTTCGTAGACCGGCAGGAACGCCGCCATTGCGCCCTGGGGGCTTGTTGCTGGACGCGTCATTCTCGGTTCCTTTCAGATGCCGCTCACAAGCCGCAGGGGCAAGCTGGCGCGCCGCTGAGGCTTTAAACTAGCAACAATATCAAGCCAGTGAAAACGGTGGTGATGTCTGCGGAGGCTTTCCCATAATCACCGCAACGTAATCGGCGGCCACCTGCCCCCAATTTCTCTCGCTTATGACTTGCAGGATCGAGGTCTGGCGTTCCAGCAGGGAGGCTCGCTCCTGCAGCACGGATCGGATGAGCTGAGCCAGCTCCTCCGGATCATATGGATTGAAGACAGCATCGCGAAGCTCGGGCACTTCTGAAATCAGCTCCTGGACATGGGGACCGTTCGCCATGATGCATGGAGTGCCCACACTGACGGCTTCACTGAACGGGAACGGGGCTCGCCCCCCTTCGAAGACCGAAGGATGAACGGCGAGTGCCGCGCAATGGAACAGGGCTGCATGGATATCGTCGGGCAAGAAGGGCATCGATATCACATCATGCCTCAGGCCATGCTCACCAAGCAGCGCATCGAGGGGCAATCCAGGGTGTATGCCCGCGGTAACGATAAGCTTGACGTCTAGCAGATCCCGCCGGAGGAGGATGCGGACGGCCTCGATCACGACCTGGAGATTTTTGTTGGGCCGATCCTGAGTCGAGACGACGAGATAGGTGACTTCCTCGAACGGAAACTCACGAAGGTAAGTCCATTCCCGATCGGCGGCATATTGGCGCAGCATCTCTGCTGCGAGGGTCCGGGTTGGCGATGGGGCTTCCGCCGAAGCCAGGAATGGCAGCAGATGTGCAAGTCGTGGCGGCGCATGTGGGACCACGTGGCAGCGCTCGGGCGCCACGCCAAAAATGCCAGATGCATGCCGCCGTGCGACATGCTCGGAAAAGGTGATCACCGGGTCACCATCGGCAAGCAAATGCCTGATTCGTGCCTGCCATTCTGCCCAAAAACCCCCGTTGACGAAGTAATCGTTGGTCCAACCAGCAGCGAACTCCACAGGGATAGCATCGGGAAACAGAACCGCCTTCGGTTTCGGCAGCAATGTCGCAGCATTAAAATAGGGCATGAGCACCAGCCAGCCATCGACCGGCATCGACGTTGCTGCCTTGCGAGCCAGGTCGGCGATCGACGGCGGGATGATCGGACCTTCACTCTCATCAGGCCGTGCCGCCTCGCGCGCACCTGCCGCCAGTGACCCGGGTTCATCGGCTGGTTCCCCCGTGGCGATCCAAGCCTGAAGCAATCTGCCCAGGCGGCGGCCGAGACCAAGGGGAAGCCGATCCAGCCAACCGACGGCGAAACTGACGCCGGTTGCCGGATGGCGGTATGCCTCCCGGATGACCTCCAGTCGCGGCCGCAGATGCGGCCAAAGCAAGCGCCACATCGGGCGCAGCATCGCGCGAATGATAACCAGCGGCATCGACATGATGCCGAGGACAAGGATGCTATTGCCCATGGTGCGCGGCGACAGCCGCGCCCATTTCGGCAAATCCGGGGAGGCGGCCGGGAGGGACTCCTCGACTGCCGGCGCCGATGAGGAGATGGCCGCGCTTTGCATGACGGCTTCGGGTGCCGTCGCATTGACCAGCCAGTCGACGCCTTCTCTCGCCTGCAGCCCGCGCAGGAAACTGCGGGCCTGCTCGGCGGAGGATGGCGGCACGGCGACACAAAAGATGCAGCATCGCGATCTCGCCGCGCCCTCGATGAGGAAGCCCAAAAGTCGCGACATGCCCTCGACGGCGAAGGAGGAGCCCTCTGTTCGTTCCAGCCAAACCCCGATCTTCGGCCGCGACGTCCCGGGCGCCGGGATTACGCGCATCTCATCGCTCACTGGATGGTCACGCCTATCCCGGGCCGGTGCAGCGTGACCGCCGCATAGGCCGCCGCAACCTGCGCCCAGGTATTGCGCGCTAGGTCGGCATAGACCTGCCGTTGACGGTGCAAGGTTTCCTCGCGGTTGTTCATCACTTTCAAAATGCGCCGAGCAAGATCCTCCGCGTCGTAGGGATCGAAGATGTCCTCGGCAAGGTCATGATCGGCGCGCCCCTCCGCGACATGTGGTCCCTGGGCCACGAGGCATGGCGTGCCGACGCTGATCGCCTCGCCGAAGGGCAAAGGCATGCCGATGCCTTCAAATACCGCGGGATGAACGGCGAGCGCGGCGCAATGGAACAGCGCGGCGTGCTCGGGTGCAGGCAGGTCGGGCATGGCGATGACGTCATGCTCCAATCCGACCTCGCGGATCTGGCGGCCGAAGCCTTCGGCCGGATCCGGTGTGGCGGTGACCACCAACTTCAGGCTCACCAAGTCGCGCCTGAGCAGCCGCAGCAAGGCTTCGACGACAATACTGAGGTTCTTGTTCGGCCTGTCCTGCGTGGACACCACCACGAAGGCGGTCTCCTCGAACGGAAAGTCGCGCAGATAGGTCCAGCCACGCTTGGCCGCATGTTCGCGCAGCATGGCCGCCGCTGCGGCGCGGCTGTCCGGAGTCGCGGCCATGCATGACGCCACTCCGGGCAACAGGGGAGCCAGATTTGGCGGCGCCAGTGGGATGACATGGCAACGCTCCGGCGCGACCCCGAGCATTCCGATCACATGCCGTCTGGCCACATGGTGAGAGAAGGTGATGATCGGGTCGCCCTGGTCGAGAAGCAATCGGGTGCGTCGAAGCCAGCGATGCCAGGTGCCACCGGGTTGCCACTCCGCGTCGCGCCAACCGTGAGGAAAGTCGAAGGGCATGGCGTCCGGGAACAGCACTGCACGCGGGCCGGGCAGCAGGGTCGCGGCCGAGTAGTTCGGGAAGAATATCAGCCAGCCATCGACAGGGAGACGGCCCAAGGTGAGGGCCAATGTCGCCGAGGCCGGGTCGATCAGTACCGGATCATATATCCGCTTCTCCGCTTCGGCTGCCGGCAGAGGCGGAAGCTGATCGAGGCGCCACAACTCCAGCAGGCGCGCCGGACGCTCGCCGAGATGGAAAGGCAATCGCCGCAGCCAGGCCGCGACCTCAGTCGCGCCGTTCACGGGGTCGCGAGCGACTCTCATCAGCATGGCGAAACGCCGCCAGAGCGGCCGCAGAATCGGCCGCAGCAGGCTGCGCAGAAGTGCCAGGGGAAGCAGCATCACGCCAACCGCTGCCAGCACGACGCCGGCTGCACGAGGATGCGGGCTGCGTACCCATGCTGGCGCCGGCGGAACGGGCTCCTTGGCGAGGCTGGGCTGCTCTTCGGGAAGCTGCGGCGCATGCAGCGTCCAATCAACTCCCTCGGTGGCCTTCAGGCTTCGCAGGAAGCGATGGGCATCGGCGGCGACGGCGCTCGGCACGGCAACACGAAAAGTGCAGCATCCACATTGCGCTGCGCCTTCGATGAGAAAACCGAGCAAACGCGACATGCCTTGGGCCACAAAAGATCCGCCAGCAGGCCATTCCAACCAGACGCCGATTGCCGGGCGAGGCAGAGTCGGGGAGTTCATGGTGCGAGCAGGGTATCGAGCAGACCCTGGTAGGCGCGAACCCGTTCCTGAGGATCATCGGCGACGAGCACATGACGCGGCGCCTCTCCTGCGCGCAGCCGGCGCTCGGCCTCGCGGAGCGCCGCAGCGGCGGCCCGGGCATCGGTTGCCGGAAACCAAATCCCGTCGATTCCGTACCGATCCGCTAAATACCGCATGGACGGATAATCGCTGCTAACGAAATGGCGCCCGGCCCGAGCCGCATCGAAGGCGGTGAAGGTGCCGTTGTCCATGATCACGTTGTGCCAAACAAAGGCGGAATCGGCGATCAGGTCGAGAAAGGCGGCATCATCCGCTTCGCCGGCGAAGGCGATGCGTTCGATCAGACGTGGCCTGTTTCGCAGCGCCTCCGCAAATGGGTGATCAGACGCGGAGGCGGGGCGCAACTGATCAGTAGACGGACCGCAAATGAGGACGTCCAACCTGCCGTCGAATTCCTGCCAATAGAGGCGGAGCGCCTCGAGCGCCTTCAGGTGGTTCTTGTGTCTGGCGGGATTGGTGACCCATAGAATGCGATCACCTGGCGGCCGCATCTGGGGCACCGGCGTATCGCGCACCGGATCGATGAGAGTTGGCACGAGCTTGACGTTCCGGCTGACCACGCCGGCGTAGCTCACGGTGTCGGAAATGGTGCGGGGTGTGGTGGCGAATACACACCGCGCATGGCGCCAACCAAGGAAGGTTTCGTCGGTCAGCTTCTTGTGCTCGGGCGTCCTGAATCGCTCAGCTTCCGGCACATAGCGACTGATGTGGTCGGCGCAGTAGATGATGCGCGGCCGCAGCGGCGCCACATAGCCTTCCAGCGAAGTGCCGAAGACTATCCAGCCTTCGCAATCGAGAAAGTCGTGAAGCCCATCACGTGGCATCCAGCCATAGGTGACAAGGCCCTCCGGAATCAACTCACGCGCGGCCATCACATTGAGAATCGCGGGTGGCTTGAAAGACCAATCCAGCTTGCGGATACTGAGACGATAAGATGCCTGCCGGGCCCGCGCCTCGAACGCAGGCCAATCGTAAGCCCCATCGCGACGAAAGCCGATCACCACTTCCAGCGGCCGCCCGTCGGGCGCCCGCAGGTCGCCGATCGTATCGGCCAAAGCCCAGGCGTTCCGCAGCATGCCGCCATGCCAGATGGCGGGCAAAAGTATCGCAACGCGGCAATATGGGCCACGGACGGCGATCGGTAGCATTGTGTACGGGCTTCCCTCAAGTATGCCCTTTTCCAATAGTCACCTGTGGCTGACAAGTGCTGCCACTCTGTATGACGCCAGTCAGCGGTTGCGCAACGGCTTGGCGGGGGTACCTCCAACCCGGCAATCGGCCTCTAGATTCGATACAACGGCCGAGCCGGCTCCCACGATCACATCGCCTCCGATTTGAATGCCGGGCCGCACCGCCGTGCCAACGCCGATCAGGGTCCGATCGCCGACGACGACGTTGCCGGCAAGAGCACAACCAGGCGCTATATGCGCGGCGGCACCGATGGAATTGTCATGATCGACCACGGCTCCGGTGTTCAGAATGCTCAACTCCTGCAGCACGGTTTCTGTGCCGACTACGGCGCGCGCCATGACGACCACGCCCTGCCCGATTCTCGCGGAGGGCGAGACAAGGGCGGATGGGTGCACCGCAGCGGGCAGCAGGTAGCCCATTTCCTGCAATTGGCGGCCAATGCGCTGGCGCAATCGGTTGTTCCCAAGTGCCACAAGAGCAGCCTGCACGCCCTCCTTGCGCAGGCGCGGCAGCAAGGTGTCGTCCCCGAGAACTGGGAGGCCCAGCACCTGCGCCCCGAGCATGTCGGGGGCGATAAAGCCGACGACGTCATGGGACCCGAGGGCTCTGAAAACCTCGAGCACCACCTTTGCGTGACCGCCAGCGCCGACAATGACAAGCTTCATGCGATCTCCAGAGCGATTGGTGTAATGGTATCGCGCATAAAGGCACTGCGGTGCTAGAAAGCCGCGCGCAACCCAGGAAAGAGTGCAGCCGTCAAGGCGTTCCAGTTCCCGTTGCGCCGTATAGGCCATGCCTTTTTGCACCAGCAATGGCTCACCATGTCATTTCCACGCTGGGGCCTCAGGGCAGCGAAGCGCGCTGCCCGGGGCTGTCAGAACGTTCTGAGTTAAGAATATTCCGGACAAATTGGTGACTGCCCTCGTTGTGCCCGCTTGCCGGCTTCTGGCGACGGTTTCAGACTGTGCTGCCTTGCGGGATTCTCCGCATCCGCACCTCATGGTCAGGCCATTGCCCAGCGCCGGCAAAATTCTGGCTCAGGTGCAGTGAATAGATGGGGGTCTATTGTAGATTGGGTGAAAGAATGGAAATTCTGTTCCATAAGAGTATATTCTAGTAAGAATTGGTCGAATCAGTTACTTTAAGTTAGACTAGACTGCCTTTCCTGAGGCTCTCTTCGGTGGTGCCCGTGACCTTCATCTCGTATGCGCAGAATTTTGAAGACGTTATGCTTTGGCGAGCGCTCAAGCACGTGGAGCGAGGTTTCTGGATCGATGTCGGGGCGGCACATCCGGATGAGTATTCCATCACTCGCGCCTTCAGCGACCGGGGCTGGCGCGGCATCAATATCGAAGCCAACCCGTCCTTCGCAGTGCGCATTGCCGGAGCGCGGCCGCGCGACGTGACCCTCGCCGTCGCCGTGGGCGTAAGTTCGGAACCTGTGCGCTTCTTCGAGGTGGTTGGCACCGGACTTTCGACCACGCACGGCGACATCGCCGATCGGCATCGTGCGGCCGGGTTCGAGGTCCGGGAGCACGAGACCCCTTCGCGTCGCCTGGCCACGATCTGCGACGAGCACGCCTCGGCAGAGATCCATTTCCTGAAGGTCGATGTCGAAGGATCGGAAGCGGAGGTGCTGGCTGGCGCGGATTTCGCGCGGCACCGCCCTTGGATCGTGCTGGTCGAGGCCACCAAGCCACTGTCGCAGGAGGAAGCGTTCTCGGAATGGGAGCCGCTGCTGCTCTCGGCCAACTATCGCTTCGCGTGGTTCGACGGCCTGAACCGCTTCTATATCGCTGCCGAACATTGGGAGGCATTGTCATCAGCCTTCGCGACGCCGCCGAATGTGTTCGATGACTTCATTCGCGCGGGCGATACGGAACAACTCAACCGGATTGTTGGCGCCGAGACGCGCGCAGGCGAAGCGGAGGCGCGCGCCGGGCAGGCGGAGCTGAGGGCTCTGAAGGCGGAGACACAGGCCATGCAAGCGGGCGCGCGCGCCAATCAGGCGGAGACGCGGGCCGCGCGGGTGGAAGCAAGGGCGGTGCAGGCTGAAGCGACGGCGCGCCGCGAAGCCGCACGCACCACCATCGCCGTCAGCCGCGCCGAGGCCGCAGAGACCTGCCTTGCTCACATCCATACGAGCACCTCCTGGCGTTTGACAGCGCCTATACGTGCGGCGCGTGAAGCCGCCCGTGGCCGCCTGGGCCTCGCCCTGGTGGAGGCGGGCATGGCGCCGACCCGGGTGGAACGGCTGAAGCGCAGCGCGGGCGAGGATGGCGGCCACCTCAAGAAAGCCGCGCGCATCGCCTTTTATGCGGCAACTCGTGTCGCTGTGCGGCTCCCCGGCAGTAGGGCGGCCGACGCCTGGCTCAGGCGGATCGCGCCGGGGGGCTGGCGGTGGCTGCATCAACGCAGCGATGCCTATCTGGCTTCCGCCCTGCAGACCAGGGTCGCCTCGCACAGGGTAATTCCATCCCATGCGATCGGATCGGCGGCCCTGGCTTCCAGCCCGATACCGCTCTCGCCCGCGCATCGGCTTACCCTCGTGGTGCATCAGTTCCATTCAGGCTCGGCGCCGGGCGATGCGATCACCAACAGCATGCTACTGATCCGCAGCTGGCTGCGCGGCCAGGGCTATGAGAGTGAGATCTTTGTGGAGCACCGGCATCCGGCGCTGGCAGATGATCTGCTGGAGATCGGCGACCTGCCGCAGCACGACGACTATGTTCTCATCGTGCATCACTCCATGGGCTACGACGCGCTGGATCGCATCCTGGCACTACCCGCGCGTAAGATCCTAATGTACCACAACATCACACCGCCGGAATTTCTCTCGGATTTCCCGGTTTCGGTCCGCTACGCCGAGATCGGCCGGCAGCAGCTCGGTATCATGCGGCCGCATATGTATGCCGCGCTTGCCGACAGCGATTACAACGCTCTGGAACTGCGCGCCTTTGGCTACACGTCGCCGGCAGCCTGCCCACTTCTCTTCGATGTGGACGCGATACGCGCCCGCGCGGGATCCGGGGCGGATGCGCCCAGGCCCGGTGACCAGCCTTTCACCATCCTCTTCGTCGGCCGCATCGTCGCCTCAAAGGGGCAGGCGGATCTGGTGGATGCCTTCGCTACCTTCCGCGGGGAATGGGACAAGCCGGCCCGGCTGGTGCTCGTCGGCCGCTCGGCGGGAGATGAGGCAGAGTATCCGACGGAGATCCGTCGAAGGATCGCGCTGCATGGGCTGGACGGCGATGTCATTCTGACGGGTCCGGTGTCGGATGAGGCGCTGCATGGATGGTATCAGGCTGCGGACCTCTACGTATCGCTCAGCCATCACGAAGGTTTTGGTGTTCCGCTGATCGAGGCGATGGCGCATGGCGTGCCGGTCCTCGCCTGGCCGGCCGGAGCGGTGCCCTATACCCTCAGCGGCGCCAGTGTCCTGCTGCAGGACCGCGCACCCGAGGCGGTGGGCTACGCGATGCTCCAGCTCGCGCGCGATCCGGACCGGCGCGCGCGCATCGTCGCTGGGCAGCGCGAAGTGCTGGGCCGTTTCCGGCTTGAACGGCATACGCAGACGCTGATGCAGGCGCTGCTCTCGGCCGGCGCTGCTCCGCCAGCCAGCCGCACGGCGCGGGACATTATGGCCGCTAACCTTCGGGTGACCGTGACCGGCCACATCAGCGGCAGCTACAGCCTGGCCATAGTCAACCGCACCACGGCCCTGGCGCTGGAGGCCCGGCAGCCGGGCAGGATACGAATCCTACCCTGGGAGAATGGGCCGGCCACAACGCTCGACGGCGTCCCCACGGAGGAACTTGGGCCGGTCTCGGAACTGATATCCCGACCACCTGCCGTGACAGGGCCGGAGCTAGTCCTGAGCCAGCACTATCCGATCCATGTGCCGCAGGACCCGCGCGACGGCGCCGCCGTCATGGTGTTCTGGGAGGAATCGCTGCTGCCGGCGGAGACGGTGGCACGCATCAACGGTGGCTTCCGGGGCGTCCTCGCGCCTTCATCTTTCGTCGCCAAGGCACTGATCGATTCCGGTGTCAGCTTGCCGATCGCCGCCGCCGGCTATGCACCCAGCCTCGATGCCTTCTTCAGCATCGGTGAACAGCGCTCGTCCAGACCCCGCCCGATCGATGAGCCCTTCACCTTCGTTCACGTCTCATCCTGCTTCCCGCGGAAGGGGGTGGATGCGCTGCTTGCGGCCTATGCGGCGGCATTCCGGCGCGGCGATTCCGTCCGGCTGGTGATCAAAGGCTTCCCGAACCCGCACAATGACGTGGCCGAGCAGATCGCCGCGCTGCGCATGGCCGATCCGGAACTGCCGGAAATCACCTTCGTCAACGAGGATCTCGCTGGCGAGGCCTTGCTCGACCTCTACCGTACCGCCGACGTCATGGTGTTGCCGGCGCGGGGGGAGGGTTTCAACATGCCGGCGGCGGAGGCCGTGGCAGCCGGCATCCCGCTGATCGTTACCGGCTTCGGCGGTCACCTCGACTTCTGCACGCCCGATGAGGCGCGCTTCATTGGCTACCGCTTCGCGCCATCGCGCAGCCATATTGCATCTGCGGGCTCTGTCTGGGTTGAGCCGGATCGCGACGACCTTGTACGGGCGCTGCGCGAGGCGTTCCAGGATCTCCAGGGCGGCGGCGGACGCTTCGCCGGGATGGCCGAGCGCGCGCGCGCTGCTCTCGTGCAGCGGCTGGACGCCGCGGCCTGGGCCGACCGCGCCTGGGATATGATGATCGACATACTACTGGCCGCCGCGCCGCGGCCGATGCGGCTCGCCTGGGTCTCCACCTGGGATGTGCGCTGCGGGATCGCCGAGTATTCGCGCTTCCTAACAAAGGGCATGGGCGACGCGGGTGCGGCGATGCAGACCACGATCATCTGCGATTCCCGCACAGCGCCGTCATCGGTCGGCAAGGAGCGGGTTCGGGTCGGCTGGACCATAACTGATGTCCACACCGCCGAAACCCTGGCGCGAGAGATCGCAGTGCTGGATGCCGACGTCGTGGTCATCCAACATCAGCCGGGGTTGATCGAATGGCAGCAGCTCAGGCATCTGTTGCTCGACCGGCGCGTTGCAGGCCGCGTCGTGACGGTTACGCTTCATGCCGCGCCGCGCATCATGGAGATTCCCGAAGAGGATCGCCTGGCCACCCTCGAAGTGCTCCGTGGAATCGCTCGCGTAGTGGTGCACCAAGTCGCTGATTTGAATCTGTTGAAGGACCTGGGACTGACGGCCAATGTGACGCTGTTCCCGCAAGGAGCACCGGCCAATTGGGTTGCGCCGGCGGCGCGAGCCCTCTCCAATGAAGATGCGCCAGTGATCGGATGCTTCGGATTCCTGGCTCCAGGAAAGGGGATCGGCCGGCTGATCGAAGCTGCTTCGATACTGAAGGCACGCTGGCCAGGGCTGCAACTGAAGCTGCTGAATGCATTACATCCCTACGCGCCGCGTACGGAGCTGACGCGTTGCCAGGCTTTGGCTGAGTCGCTCGGCCTTGCCGACGCGATCGCCTGGGAGACGGAATTCCTGCCTCTGGAGGAATGCCAGCACCGGCTTTCCCAATGCGATCTGGTCGTGTTGGCCTATGACGAGAGCAAGGAATCCTCGAGCGCGGCCATTCGCGTCGCCCTGGCGAGCGGTGCACCGGTGGCGGTGACGCCGGTGGCGATCTTCGAGGAGGTGATTGGTGCGGTCCATCGCTTCGAGAGCCTCGATGCGGAGGCCGTTGCGCAGGGCGTCGATGCGTTGCTGCGCAATCGACCGATGCGCCGCCACTACCAGGTGCGTGCGGCGGCGTGGCTGGAGGAACACGCCTGGGACAGCCTAGGGCGCCGGTTCCGCGGCATGCTGCAAGGGCTACGGGTCAACACGGAGCGGCTTAGTTAGTGTGGAAGAATGTAGGGCCAGATAAGGGGAGGAGGACCATGGACGAATCCACGTCTTTGCGAAAGATCGCCAGATTTTTCAAAACAGTGATCCGAAGTCAAAAAGCTGAATCAAATGGCACCGAAAATATCAGCTTAGCGGAAATTTGCGAAATGAACTTCAAAGAATATGTAGCTAACGGTAGAAAGTTCGGCCCTTTTGTTTTTGATTTCTTAATTTCTGACGAAACGGGGAAATCCTGGTACGATTCCTCTCCCGATCAGTTCATGCCCGAGCGGCAGTGGTGCCTGGAGAATGTGCGGCCAGGCTTCAACATTCTCGATTGCGGCGCTCATCACGGCATGATGACGGTGCTCTTTTCCCTGATGACGGGGAAGACGGGTCAAGTGCATGCGTGGGAAGCACTTCCGGCGAACGCGGAAGTCGTTCGTCGCAATGCCGCGCTGAACAACTGCACAAACGTGCTCGTGCATCCCAGGGCCGTCGGCTCAGGCGACGCCACGCTTCCATATCACCGGAATTCCGGCAACGTGGTGCTTGTGGCCGGTTCGGACCGGTCGAGCACGGATCATATCCAGGTCGTCGCTCTCGATGACGATGTCGACCCCTCGTTGAGGGTCGATTTCGTCAAGATGGATGTGGAGGGAAGCGATCTCGAAGCTCTTCAGGGGGCGAGGAGGATCCTCACGCAGCGCCCGGTGATCGATTTGGAGATTCATAACTTCTTGTTCGCCGACCGCGTGTCGACCCTGAGCGCGATCTTCGAAATCCTCAATCAGCATGACTACTCGTACGAAGTCCTGCCCAATATCTTCGATCCGATCATGCGCATCGATGGCCATGTGGATGTTTCATGGCTGGCGTCCTTCGATAACCCGCACGTCTTCTGCTCACCACACTGACGCTTCCAATCGTGGAGCAGCGGAATTCGCGCGGTCCAACACGCGGCACCGCTGGCGCGTCGACTGACATTGATGATCGCGGGAACCCGGAAGCCTGCTCAAGCAAGGGCACGCCGGGCGTCTGATTTATCTGCTCGTCACCGGTCTAGCCGCAGCCTGAGCGCCCACGGATGAGTGTTCCACAGTCTTCCCATCCAATCCCTGGAACAACGCCATTGGATGCGAAACTCGCGCACTCGGCACTAGGCAGTGCCAGCCGAGGAACTCCTTCATCACCAGCGCAGTGATCGGTGCCAGAGCATCGGCATGCGCTGCGTCACGTGTGTACCAGCCGATGCCGTCGAGCTCGTCAGAGCCCGCGATGTCCCCCTGCACCCGCTCGGCGGGCGCCAGCAGGAAGCGCGCATTGAAGCGGATGGGGCTCGCGGCCGGCGTGACCGCGCGGCAGAGGTAGCCAATGCAGGCAAGATCGGGCGCGAGACCGGCGCCCTGCCGCTCACCGAGGACCAGCCCGGTCTCCTCATAAAGCTCCCGCACCGCGGCCACCGCGATCGCGCGGGCGAGGGAAGGCGTCGCTTTGCGTTCCAGCGCGATGCGCGTCGCCTCCGGCAGCGGCGTCAGCGGCTTCGCATAGTGGTCGGCGCGATCGACGGCGCCGCCCGGGAAGACCAGCACATTCGGCATGAAGCGGCTTTTCGCGTGCCGCCGGCCCATCAGCATCTCCGGCCCCGCCGGCGTGTCGCGCCAGAGGATCAGTGCGGCGGCGTTACGCGGCCGTGCGGCGCGGCGTCCGCGGCGCCGGCCAGGTTCGGCATCCGCGCCGCCCGGGTTGTCGGCACGGGGATCGGGGCGGGCGGCGTCGTCAGGCAAGGTCGAAGCCGCGGGTGCGGAGCCAGGCCGCGAAGCCGAAGCGCTCCGGCACCGAAAGCTGGCGCGCGACATTCTCCGACCAGGCGCAGCCCTGTGGCGCCGCGCCATGCACCTCCGGATAGCGGGGCTTCGCCGACGGGCGCAGCGCATCATAGCCGGGCAGCGCAGCTTCCAGCGCCGCATCGTCATAGGTCTCACGATGCACGACGACACTGGCCGGCAGGCGCGGGGAGGGGGCGTTGCGTTCCTCCGGGAAGCCGAGCGTCAGCCCCGCGACGGGATAGACCCCCTTCGGCAGCCGGAACAGCGGCGCCACCTTCTCGATATGGCTGCGCACATAGCTGATCGGGCAGGTGCCGAGGCCGAGCGCATCGGCCGCCGTCATCGCCGCCCCCATCGCAAGCGCCGCATCGACCGCCGTGTTGAGGAAGGTGTCGAGGTTGTTGTTCGCGTGCTCCCGCCCATGCAGGCCGGCCACGCGCTGACCGCGCCGCATGTCGCCGCAGAACAGCAGGAAGACCGGCGCCTGCGTGATCCAGGGCATGCTGCCGATCCAGCCCGCGACGGCCGCGATCTTCACGGCGTCGCGGGTGACGACGATGGAATATTGCTGCAGGTCGGACTTGCTCGGCGCCGATTGCGCGCCGGCCAGCACGGCGTCCAGCAGCGCATCCGGCACCGGCGCCGCGCGGTAGCGGCGCGTCACGCGGCGATCGAGGAGGGCGCGGAACGCCTCCGGCAAGGGATCCGGCAGCGCGAAATCCGCACTGCCGTAGCGGGCCTTCAGATATTCGCTCACGCCCGCATCCTCCTCAGGGTCGCCCGCACCGGGATCAGACCGGATCCCAGCTGAACACGTCGCCCGACCGCTCGAGCGGCGCGAAGGCGGGCTTCAGTGCCGGCAGCGCGTATTCGGCGATTGCCTCCGGCGTCCAGCCCTCGCTGCGATGGATGCCGCGCACCGGCCGCATCGCGTTGAACACGAAGAGCTCGTTCATGCGCGGCGCGAAGACCTGGCCGGTGACATCCTTGGCCGCGTCGGAGGCGAGGAAGACCGCGAGCGGTGCGTTCTTCTCCGGCCCCATCGCCATCAGGCGCTGCACCCGCGCCTTCTGCTCCGGCGTCTCGGCCGGGATGGAGCTCGTCATGCGGCTCCAGGCGAAGGGAGCGAGGCAATTGGAGCGGACGCCGAAGCGCTGCATGTCGAGTGCGATCGACTTCGACAAGGCGACGATGCCGAGCTTCGCCGCCGAATAATTCGCCTGCCCGAAATTGCCGATCAGGCCGGAGGTGGAGGTGATGTGTACGAAGGCGCCCGAGCCCTGCTTGCGGTAATGCTCCGCCGCGGCGCGGGAGACGAAGAAGCTGCCGTTCAGGTGGACGTTGATGACGGCGAGCCATTCCTCGGGCGAGGTCTTGTGGAAGATCTGGTCGCGGAGGATGCCGGCATTGTTCACGACGATGTCGATGCGGCCAAAATTGTCGAGTGCGCACTGGACGATCCGCTGCGCATTCGCCCATTCGCTGACGCTGTCGGTATTGATCGCCGCCTGGCCGCCACGCTGCTCGATGATCGCCTTGGTCTGCTCTGCCGGCGTCGCTGACTGGCCCTCGCCGGTCAGGCTGGCGCCGATGTCGTTGATGACGACCTTGGCGCCGGCCACCGCCATGGCGATCGCGATCTCGCGCCCGATGCCGCCACCCGAACCGGTGACCACGGCAACTTTGCCTTCGAGCATCATGGTGCTGCTTCCTCCTGCTTGCGAACCCTCGTATCTAGTACCGTCATCCGGCTTCGGGAAGCCGGTCCGGCCACGCGGCCCTCCTGCGCCTGCCATTCATGGGATGCCCGCAAGCGCCGAGTAGCGCGGGGCGTCGGGCGCCTGTAACATTGGCGGCCATGACCGACGCAGCCGATTCTCGCCTCGCTGCCCTGCGAGGTCTCATTGCGGACCTCGCACCTCATCTCAACATGGACTTGGCGCTGAAGTTCTGGGACGGCGTGCCCCTGCCGCTCGGCCCGCGCTGGTCCGGCGACCTGGCGATGGAGATCCATTCGCCCGGGGCGCTCACCCGATTGTTGCGCTCCCCGCGCCTGCAGACCCTGGTGGAGCTGATCGTCGAGGATCTGGTCTCGATCGAGGGCGGCACCCTGCTCGACATCGCGGCACGCCGGGCGGAGCGCCGCACCAAGCGCCTCTGGCGCCGGCTCAGCAAGGTGAAGCTGGCCCGGGCGCTGCTGCCCTTCCTGTTCGGGAACCCGGCCGCGACCTCGAGCCTCGCCTATGAGGGCAAGGCGCCGCGCGAATACGAGAAAGGGCGAGACGACAAGGCGCTGGTGCAGTTCCACTACGACCTCTCGAACGCCTTCTATCGCCTCTTCCTCGATGAGGAGATGGTCTATTCCTGCGCCTATTTCCCGGACTGGGACGCCTCCATTGACGTCGCCCAGAAGGCCAAGCTCGAACACATTTGCCGCAAGCTGCGGCTGGCGCCGGGGGAACGCTTTCTCGATATCGGGTGCGGCTGGGGTGGCCTGGTTTGCCATGCGGCGCAGCATCACGGGGTCCAGGCGCATGGCGTGACGCTGAGCCAGGCGCAGTTCGACTTCGCGCAGGCGAAGATCGCGCGCCTCGGCCTGCAGGACCGCGTGACGATCGAATTGCGGGACTTCCGCGAGCTCACCGGCACTTTCGACAAGATCGCGAGCGTGGGCATGTTCGAGCATGTCGGGCTCGCCAACCGGGATGCCTATTTCCAGCACATCAAGGGCCTGCTGCGGGAGCGCGGGCTCTATCTGCACCACGCGATCACCTCGCCGATGAAGCGCACGGAGCGCCAGTTCCGCCGCAACAGCCCGGAATTCAAGGTGCTGACCAAATACATCTTCCCGGGCGGCGAGCTCGACCACATCGGTGGCACCGTCACCGCGCTGGAGCGCAACGGCTTCGAGGTGCACGACGCCGAGAACCTGCGCGAGCATTATGGCCGCACCTGCCGACTCTGGACCGAGCGCCTCTACGCGAACCGGGAAGAAGCCGCGAAGCAGGTGGGGCCGGCGAAGGTGCGCCTCTGGCTGCTCTATCTGGCGGGTGTCACGCTGTCCTTCGACCGCGATACCTCCCGCATCTTCCAGACGCTCGCCTCCAAGCGTTCGCGCGGGCCGAGCGGGCTGCCGCCGACCCGCGCGGATATCTACCGGTAATCCTATTTCTCCGTCGCGGAGATGATGCTGCCGGACTGGCTCTCGGGGATGCGCAGCCGCCAGGCGCCGGCATCGACCTGGGTGACGAAGTCGAGCACCGCACGGTTGAAGGCATCGGGATATTCGAGGTTCATCGTATGCCCGGCCTTCGGCATCACCAGCAGCGCGCTGGAGCGGATGGTGCGCTTCAGATAGAGCGCCGGCTCCAGCGTCGGGTCATCCTCATCGCCGGCGATGACCAGCGTCGGCACCGTCAGCGCCGCGAAGCCGTCCTTGAGGTCATAGAGCGAGGGACGCCGCCGCTGCACGCCCTGCTGGGTCAGCGCGGAGCCTTCGGTCGAATGCTCGCGGAGCTGCGCCTGGAATTCGGCGAAGCCGCGGGGATCGGTCTCGGCGAAGACGAGGCGGGTCGGGCCGCGGCTGTAGCTCAGGCCGAACGTCGCCATCCCTTCGGCGCGGATGCGCGCGATGGCGGCGTCGCTCTCCGCCTGGAACTGCGCGCGCTTGCCGGCTTCCGCGCCATAGCCGACACCGGCCGCGGTCAGGCTGCGGGCGAGTTCCGGATGGCGCAGGCCGAGATGCAGCGTCGCGAAGGCGCCCATCGAGAGGCCCACGACATGGGCGGGCGGCAGGTCGAGGCCCCGGATGACGGCGGCGATGTCGTCAGTCGCCCGGTCCTGGGAATAGGCTTCGGGATCGCTCGGCACCTGGGAGGGCGGATACCCGCGGGCGTTGAAGGCGATGCAGCGGTAGCGGCGGGCGAAGAAGCGGAGCTGCGGCTCCCAGCTCCGGCAGTCGCCGGCAAATTCATGGACGAAGACAAGCGGCGTGCCGCTGCCCGCCTCCTCGTAGTACAGCTCGACACCGTCATCGGTGCGGATCACCGGCATGGATCTCTCCTTCGCGGGGTTGGCGCGCGGGGTTGGCGGGGCGGCCGCGCGCCAAGCATAAGCCGGCAGATTGAGCGCCGATTCCGGGAGCGTCCAGACGGCTGGCTACCCTTGACTCGGGGCCTTCGCGGGCGCATCTGCAATCCGGACCGAGAAGGTCCGTTTTCTGGTCCGAGAGGAGCGGGAGCCCGTGTTGCGGCTTTCCAAACTGACCGACTACGCAGTCGTCGTGCTGGCCCGGCTCGGGTCGGAAGGCGGGGTGCAGACCGCCCCGGGCCTTGCCGCCGGCACCCATATCGCCGAGCCGACGGTCGCCAAGGTGCTGAAGATCCTCGCCCATCACGATCTGGTCGAAGGCCAGCGCGGCGCCCGTGGGGGTTACCGGCTGACCCGGCCGCTCGCCGCCATGCCGCTCTCGGAGGTGATCGCCGCCATCGAGGGACCCGTCGCGCTGACCGCCTGCGTCGACAACGGGATCGGCACCTGCGAGGCGGAGAGCGTCTGCGCCGTGCGTGGCCGCTGGGACCCGGTGAACCGGGCCATCCGCGACGCGCTTGCCGGCATCACCATTGCCGATCTCGCCGGCCCGCCGAAACGGGCCGCAGCGCCCACCAGCTTTCCCACCGCGCACGCCGCGGAATAAGAGCCAGGACACGCCATGCCTGCCGTGAATGAAACGATCGAAGCCGTCCAGTCCGTCACCGACTCCGGATATAAATGGGGGTTCGAGACCGACATCGAGATGGAGTTCGCGCCCAAGGGCCTGAACGAGGACATCGTCCGCTTCATCTCGAAGAAGAAGAACGAACCGGAATGGCTGCTCGAATGGCGGCTGCGCGCCTTCGCGCTGTGGCAGACCATGGAGGAGCCGCGCTGGTCGGCGGTGAAGTACAACCCGATCGACTACCAGGACGCCTATTACTACGCGGCCCCGAAGCAGGGTCCGAAGTCGCTCGAGGAGGTCGATCCGGAGCTGCTCCGCACCTATGAGAAGCTCGGTATCCCGCTGCGTGAGCAGGAGGTGCTGGCGGGCGTCGAAGGCGCTGGCTCGGCTGCCGACGCGCGCATGCCGATCGCGGTGGATGCGGTGTTCGACAGCGTCTCCGTCGCCACCTCCTACAAGGCGCGGCTGGAGAAGGAAGGGATCATCTTCTGCTCCATCTCGGAAGCGGTGCAGACCCATCCGGAGCTGGTGCGGAAGTATCTCGGCTCCGTCGTGCCGCAGGGCGACAACTTCTTCGCGGCGCTGAACTGCGCCGTCTTCACCGATGGCAGCTTCGTCTATGTCCCGAAGGGCGTGCGCTGCCCGATGGAGCTGTCCACCTATTTCCGCATCAACGCCAAGAGCACAGGTCAGTTCGAGCGCACGCTGATCATCGCCGATGAGGGCAGCACGGTCAGCTACCTCGAAGGCTGCACAGCGCCGATGCGCGACGAGAACCAGCTCCATGCCGCGGTGGTCGAGCTGGTGGCGCTGGACGATGCTTCGATCAAGTACAGCACGGTGCAGAACTGGTACCCGGGCGACGCCAATGGCAAGGGCGGCATCTATAACTTCGTCACCAAGCGGGCGGCCTGCCGCGGCAAGCGCAGCAAGGTGAGCTGGACGCAGGTCGAGACCGGCTCCGCCATCACCTGGAAGTATCCCTCCTGCATCCTGCAGGGCGACGACAGCGTCGGTGAGTTCTATTCCGTCGCCATCGCCAACAACTGGCAGCAGGCGGATACCGGCACCAAGATGATCCATCTCGGCGCGCGGACGAAGTCGACCATCGTCTCCAAGGGCATCAGCGCCGGGCAAGGGCAGAACACCTATCGCGGTCTCGTCCGCATCGGTCCGCGTGCCAGTGGTGCCCGCAACTTCACCCAGTGCGACAGCCTGCTGATCGGCGACAAGTGCGGCGCACACACCGTGCCCTACATCGAGAACCGCTGCCTCACCGCCAAGGTGGAGCATGAGGCGACGACCAGCCGCATCGCCGAGGATCAGCTCTTCTACTGCCGCCAGCGCGGCCTCAGCCAGGAAGAGGCGGTCGGCATGATCGTCAATGGCTTCTGCCGCGAGGTGCTGAAGGAGCTGCCGATGGAGTTCGCGGTGGAAGCGCAGAAGCTGCTGCAGATTTCGCTCGAAGGAAGCGTTGGTTAACCGCGTCCGATAACCGGAGGGCGCTTGTCGCCCGGAGGTCTGAATCGGCCGCGTTCCGAAGGAAATAAATGGGTATGTTGAAGATTGAGAATCTTTCTGCCGAGATCGACGGCAAGACCATCCTGAACGGCATCTCGCTCGAAGTGCCCGCCGGCGAGATCCATGCCGTCATGGGGCCGAATGGCAGCGGCAAGTCGACGCTGTCCTACGTGCTGGCGGGCCGCGAAGGCTATGAGGTCACCGGCGGCAGCGCCACTTTCCACGGCCAGGACCTGCTGGCGCTGGATCCGGAGGAGCGTGCGGCGGCCGGCCTTTTCCTCGCCTTCCAGTATCCGGTGGAGCTGCCGGGCGTCGGCAATGCGAATTTCCTGCGCACCGCGCTGAACGCGATCCGCAAGACCCGCGGCGAGCCGGAGCTCGACGCCATGCAGTTCCTCAAGATCGCGCGGGAGCGGATGAAGGCGCTCTCGATGCCGGAGGACATGCTGAAGCGGGGCGTCAATGTCGGCTTCTCCGGCGGCGAGAAGAAGCGCAACGAGGTGCTGCAGATGGCGCTGCTGCGGCCGCAGCTCGCGATCCTGGACGAGACCGACAGCGGCCTCGACATCGATGCGCTGAAGATCGTGGCCGATGGCGTGAACGCGCAGCGTGCGCCCGATTTCTCGGCGCTGATCATCACCCACTATCAGCGGCTGCTCGACTACATCATTCCCGACCGCGTGCATGTGCTGGTGAAGGGCCGCATCGTGAAGTCGGGCGGGCCGGAGCTGGCGCATGCGTTGGAGAAGGAGGGCTATGCCTCCGTGCAGGAGGCGGCATGAACGCCGTCGCGGGCGCTGCCGGCTTCTCCCACCGTTTCGAAGGCCTGCGAAGCCGGCTGCCGGGCGCGAAGCTGCCCTGGCTCGATGCGCTGCGCGGCGAAGCGGCGGAGAGCTTCGGCGCCCAGGGCTTCCCGACCCGGCGGGTGGAGGCATGGAAATACACCGACCTCAACCCGCTCGGCCATGTCAGCTTCGATGAACCGCTGACCCTGCTGGATGGCGGCGTGACCTTGCCGCCGGCGATCGCGCCGCGCGTCGTCTTCGTCGATGGCCGTTTCCGGGAGGATCTGTCGGACCATCCGGGCGCCCGTTCACTGGCGCGGCACCTGCCGGAGCTCGAAGGCCGGCTCGGCGTCCTGGCGCAGCCGGCGCGGGAGCCGATGGCGGGACTCAACACCATGCTGTTCGAGGACGGGCTGCTGCTGGAGATCGGCGAGGGCGTCGATGGTGGCGTGATGGAGCTGCTCTCCTACGCCACCGCCTGCGAGCGGCCGCAGGCCTTCCACCCGCGCCACCTCATCCGGCTGGCACCCGGCGCGTCCCTGACCCTGATCGAGACTGCGACGGGCGCCGCCCGCGCCCGCTACCTGCACAACCCGGTCTATGAGATCGAGGTGGCGGAAGGCGCGCGCCTGACCCATGGCCGGCTGCAGCAGGAAGCGCGGGAGGCTTGGCACCTCTCGACCGTCTATGCCCGGGTCGCGGCGGGCGGGGTCTATGACAACTTCACGCTCAACGCCGGCGGCAAGCTGGCGCGGAACGAGATCCACACCGCGCTGACCGGCGCCCGCGCCCAATGCCACATGAACGGCGCCCAGCTCCTGGTCGATGGCCAGCATGCCGACACGACGACCGCGCTCGACCACGCGGCGCCGGATTGCAGCAGCCGCCAGACCTACAAGACCGTGCTCTCCGGCAAGTCGCGCGGCGTCTTCCAGGGCAAGATCCTGGTGCGCCAGGCCGCGCAGAAGACCGATGGCTACCAGATGAACCAGGCGCTGCTGCTGAGCCCGGATGCCGAGATCGACAGCAAGCCGCAGCTTGAAATCTACGCGGACGACGTGAAGTGCAGTCATGGCGCGACGGTGGGGGAGCTGGATGCCGACCAGCTCTTCTACCTGCGGGCCCGTGGGATTCCGGAAAGCGAGGCCAAGGCGATGCTGGTGGAAGCCTTCCTGCAGGAAGCGGTGGAGAGCGTTGCGGAAGAGACGCTGCGCGGCGCGCTGGCCCGCGCCGTCGATGGCTGGTGGCGGGCGGAGGCAGCGGCGTGATGGACGGCCTGGCGCGCTCCCCCGGCTACGACGTCGCCCGCATCCGCGAGGATTTCCCGATCCTCGGCAAGGAGATCCGCGGCAAGAAGCTGGTCTTCCTGGACAGCGGGGCGTCGGCCCAGAAGCCGCGCCAGGTCATCCAGGCGATGACCCGCTGCATGGAGGAGGCTTATGCCAATGTCCATCGCGGCGCCTACCATCTGAGCGAGGTCGCGACCGGCGCCTATGAAGCAGCGCGCGGCGCGGCGGCGCGCTTTCTCGGCACGCCCGATGCGCGCGAGGTCGTCTTCACCCGCAACAGCACGGAGGCGATCAACCTGGTCGCCCGCAGCTATGGCGGCGGCGTGCTGAAGCCGGGCGATGCGGTGCTGACCAGCGAGATGGAGCACCACGCCAACCTGGTGCCCTGGCAGATGCTGCGCGACGCTGAAGGCATCGAGCTGCGCTTCATCCGGGTGACCGATGCCGGCGAGCTCGACATGGAGGACTACGCCGCGAAGCTCGCGGACGGGCGGGTGAAGCTGGTCGCGGTCACGCATATGTCGAACGTGCTCGGCACCGTGACGCCGGCGCAGCGCATCGCGCGCATGGCGCATGAGGCGGGCGCTGTGGTGCTGTTCGACGGCTCGCAGGCCGCGGTGCACCGACATGTCGACGTGCGGGCGATCGATGCCGATTTCTATGTCTTCACCGGCCATAAGCTCTATGGGCCCACCGGCATCGGAGTGCTCTACGGGAAGCTGCCGCTGCTGGACGCCATGCCGCCGATGCTGGGCGGCGGCGACATGATCGCCTCCGTCACCCTGGAGCGCTCGACCTGGGCCGAGGTGCCGGCCAAGCATGAGGCGGGGACGCCGGCGATTGTCGAGGCGGTCGGGCTGCACGCCGCGATCGACTACGTGAACGCCATCGGCTTCCCGGCGCTGGAAGCGCATGAGCGCGCGCTGACCGAACATGCGATGGCACGGTTTTCCGCGATCGAGGGCGTCACGGTGCTGGGGCGCGCGCAGGACCGGGGCGGGGTCTTCAGCTTCGCGCTCGACAATGCGCATGCACATGACCTCTCGACCCTGCTCGATCGGGTCGGCATCGCGGTGCGCGCCGGGCGGCATTGCGCCGAGCCGCTGCATGCGCGTTTCGGGATGGAGGCCGGCACCTGCCGCGCATCCTTCGGCCTTTACACGACCCTGGGCGAGATCGATTTCCTAGCTGATGCGCTGGTGGAGGCGCGGAGGTTCTTCCGTGTGTGATCATGTTTGACGACCTGCGGGACCTTTATCAGGAGGTCATTCTCGACCATGGCCGCAAGCCGCGGAACTTCCGCCGGCTGGAGGATGCCGACCGCAGCGCACGCGGCGACAACCCGATGTGCGGCGACCGGATGGAGCTGTTCCTGAAGCTGACGCCGGATGGCGCGATCGGCGATGCCGCTTTCCAGGGCCGCGGCTGCGCCATCTCGATGGCCAGTGCCTCCCTGATGACCGAGGTCATCAAGGGCAAGGCGCCGGAAGCGGCGCAGGCCCTGGGGGCGAAGTTCCGCGACCTGGCCATGACCGGCACCTGCCCCGAGTGCGGCGCCGATATCGCGGACGAGATGGAGCGGCTGCAGCCGCTATCCGGCGTGCATGAGTTCCCGTCGCGCGTGAAATGCGCGACGCTCGCCTGGCATACGCTGAATGCAGCGCTGGCCGGGGCGAAGGAGGCGAGCAGTGAGTGACGACGCCAAGACCGCGCCCGCGCATGGTAGCTGGACCCCGGATGGCGAGGTGCCGCCGCCCGTCCGCGTCAGCGAGGATGCCGTGATCACCATGCTGAAGACGGTCTTCGACCCGGAAATCCCAGTCGACATCTATGAGCTCGGCCTGATCTACGCGATCGAGATCGCCGATGACGGCCAGGTGAAGATCGAGATGACGCTGACCACACCGTCCTGCCCCTCGGCGCAGGAATTGCCGGGACAGGTGGAGGAGGCGGTGCGCCTGGTGCCGGGCGTCGGCGACGCGAAGGTGGAAGTGGTCTGGGATCCGCCCTGGGATCAGAGCCGCATGAGCGAAGATGCCCGCCTCGCGCTGAACATGTACTGAGGACCTGCCCGATGAGCACGACCATCGACACGCCGAAGCCGAAGCGCGCGCTGCCGCCGTTGATGAGCCTGTCGGACGGTGCCGCCGAACGCCTCGCCGCGCTCTATGCGAAGGGCGAGCAGGGCCGGCTGTTGCGCATCGCGGTCTCCACCAAGGGCTGCTCAGGCCTGTCCTACGATCTCTCCTGGGTCGACGCGGCAGGGCCGGGGGATGAGGTGGTCACCGACAAGGGCATCACCGTCCTGGTGGACCGCAAGGCAACGCTGTTCCTGATCGGCACGGTGATGGATTACGAGGTGAAGGCGATGAGTGCCGGTTTCACCTTCACCAACCCGAACGAGAAGGGCCGCTGCGGCTGCGGCGAGAGCTTCCACATCTGACGTCTTCGGCGCCTACGGGAATGATTCTGCCCGAGCGCGCCGAAGCCCGCGTGCTAGCTTTGAACGAACCAGAGAGTTCGGGATCTGCCGTGTACCCAAAGACTTCCCCCGATGCCTCCGCCGCTGACACCGTGGTCCGCAAGCGGGCGCCCGAGGAAACGCGCCGCGCGATCCTCGATGCCGCCATCGCCGAATTCAGCGAGAAGGGCTTCTCCGGCGGCCGCGTGGACGACATCGCGGCCCGCACGCGCACCACCAAGCGGATGATCTATTACTATTTCGGCGGCAAGCAGGAACTCTACGCGGCAGTGCTGGAGGAGCTTTACGGCGGCATGCGCGATGCCGAGCAGGCGCTCGGCCCCGAGGTGCTGCCGCCGGAGGAAGCGATGGTCCGGCTGGTCGAGCTGACCTTCGACCATCACGCGGCGCATCCGGAATTCGTCCGCCTGGTCAGCGTGGAGAACATCCACGAAGGCCGGCAGGTCGCGGCGTCACCGACCATCCGAGCCCGCAATGCCGCGGTGATCGGCTTGATGACGCGCCTGCTCCAGCGCGGTGAACAGGAAGGGCGCTTCCGGCCGGGCGTCGATCCGCTCGACCTGCACATGCTGATCAGCTCGTTCTGCTTCTACCGCGTGTCGAACCGCTACACGCTGCGGGCAATCTACGGCCAGGACAACGCCGCGTCGGAAGTGCATGCCACGCATCGCCGCATGATTGTCGATGCAGTGATGCGCTATCTCCGGCCCGGGGCGTAGCGTCCCTGCATCTCCAGCCACGGGCTCAATCCGTCGGGTGGCAGCGCGGCGCTGCGGTCAGCGCCTTGAAGTGGTCCTGCATGCGGACGGCATCGGGCTCGATGCCGGTGAAAAGCCGGAACGCGCCCACCGCCTGGAACACCGCCATGCCGCCGCCATCGAGGGTGCGGCAGCCGCGTTCGCGCGCATGGCGCAGCAGCTCGGTCTCCAGCGGGAAATAGACGATTTCCGCCACCCAGAGGGCCGGGCGCAGCAGCGTGGCGGGCAGGGGGAGGCCCGGATATTTCGCCATGCCGATCGGCGTGCAGTTCACCAGGCCATCGGCCTCCGCCATCGCGATGACGAGATCGGCGGCGGTGACGGCGCGCCCGGCCCCGAAGCGGGCGGCGAGATCGCTCGCCAGCGCCGCAGCCCTGATGGGCTCGACATCGAACAGCACCAACCGCTCGACGCCGAGACCGAGCAGAGCATGCGCGACCGCGGCCCCTGCGCCGCCGGCGCCGAGCTGCACCACCTGGCGGCGCGCGACCTCTGGCAGGCCGCGCCGAAAGCCTTCGGCGAAGCCGGAGACATCGGTGTTGTGGCCGATGCGCTTGCCATCCCGCAGCACGACGGTGTTGACCGCCCCGATCGCGCGCGCATCCGGGGACAATGCGTCGAGCAGCGGGATCACCGCCTGCTTGCAGGGATGCGTGATGTTGAGCCCGGCGAAGCCGAAGCGCTGCGCCGCGACCAGAAGTTCCTCCAGCGCCGCGGGGCCAAGCCCGAGGGTGGCCAGGTCGATGCGCCGATAGATCAGGCGCAGGCCCTGCGCCGCGCCCTCCCGCTCATGCATGGCGGGCGTCAGGGAAGCGCCGATCCCCGCGCCGATCAGGCCGGCCAGGACCGCCGGCGGAGCGTCCTGTGCTGTCGGGGATGCGGTGTCCATTGCGGCCTTCCTGCTGGCTTCGGGCTGAAGCGGGTTCCGTCCGGCGGCATCACGCGAACGGGTGAAGATCTTTGGCAAAACAGCGCGTTAGATCCGGCCATTGGGCGCCGGCCGGCGCAGCAATTTTTCTCTTGCGTCAGAATGTACCATCTAGTACGTACAAAGCAACACTGATGATGCCCCACTCGAAGCCGGGGCTTCCGTCACACACAAAACGGGGCGGCCGTACCGCCTCGCCAGAGGAGAGCGTCCATGCTTCTGCACCGCCGCCGCCTGCTCGGCACCACGACCCTCATCCTGGCCGGCGCCGCCGCGGGCCAGGCTGCGCTTGCGCAGGGCAGCAACGCCTATCCAGGCAACCGTCCGGTGACCCTGGTCGTTGCCTGGGCCCCGGGCGGGTCGACGGATTTCGTCGCCCGGGTACTGGCCCAGCAGCTCAGCCAGGAACTCGGCGGCAATGTCGTGGTCGACAACCGTCCCGGCGCCTCCGGCACCATCGGCCATGCCTCGGTCGCCCGCGCGCGGGCGGACGGCTATACGCTGCTGCTCGGCGTCAATTCCACCTACGCCATGTCGCGCCATCTCTTTCCGCAGCGCGGCTATGACGATGAACGCGCCTTCGTCGGCATCGGGCGCGTGGCGATCTCGCCGATCTTCCTCTGCGTCAACCCGACGCTCGGCATCACCGATATCCAGGGCCTGATCGCCCGCGCGAAGGAAGCGCCGGGGCGGATGTCCTACAGCTCCTCCGGCGCCGGATCCTCAGCGCATCTCGCGACCGAGCTCTTCCTGCGCGAGGCGGGGATCGACATCCAGAACATCACCTATCGCGGCGGCGCCCCGGCTGTGCAGGCGCTGATCGCGAATGAAGCGCAGGTCGCTTTCGTGGATGCGGTCACCGCGCTGCCCCTGATGCAGGCCGGAAGCATCCGCGCCATCGGCGTCAGCACCCCGCAGCCGAACGAGCTGGCGCCGGACGTGCCGACGATCGCGAGCGCCGGCTTCCCGGGCTTCGAGGCGACCTCGGATTTCGCGCTGCTGGCGCCTGCCGGCACGCCGGCGCCGATCGTGCAGCGCCTTGCCACTGCAATGACGGCCGCGATGCAGAATGCGGAGGTGCTGCAGCGTCTGCGCCAGAACTCGATCTTCCCGACCGTCGGCACGCCGGAGGCGTTCCCCGCCTATCTCCAGGCCGAGAGCGCCCGGTGGGCCGACGTGATCCGCACCCGCGGCATCACGCTCGAATGACGCCGATCAGGAAGGGATAAGCCGATGGCCGGCGCGCCCTGCATCATCTCCGTCGCGATCACCGGCTCGGTGCCGCGCAAGCGCGACAACCCAGCCCTGCCGGTGACGGTCGCCGAGCAGATCGAGAGCACCCATGCCGCCTACGAAGCCGGCGCCGCCCTGGTGCATGTGCATGTCCGCAACGCGGACGAGACACCCTCCAGCGATCCCGACAAATTCGCTGCCTTCCAGGAGGGCATCCGCAGGCACTGCCCGGACATCATCATCCAGTTCTCGACCGGCGGCCGCGGCCGCGCGCTCGAGCAGCGCGGCAGCATGCTGTATCTCAGGCCGGACATGGCCTCGCTCGCCACCGGCAGCGTCAATTTCCCGACCATCGTCTACGAGAACCCGCCGGACTTCGTGCGCACGCTGGCTGTCCACATGCGCGACTTCGGCATCAAGCCGGAGATCGAGGTCTTCGACCTGGCGATGCTCTACAACACCGCGGATCTGGTGGCGGAAGGACTGATTCGGCCGCCGCCGCATGTGCAGTTCGTGTTCGGCGTGAAGCACGCGCTGCCGGCGCGGCGCGACATCCTGGAATTCGAGGTGGCGAAGCTGCGGGAGTTGCTGCCCGGCGCCACCTGGACCGCGGCGGGCATCGGCCGGCACCAGTTCGAGGTGGCGTCCTGGGCGCTGGCGATGGGCGGCCACTGCCGCACCGGGCTCGAGGACAATATCCGCCTGGACCGCGAGACGCTGGCGCCCTCCAACGCCGCCCTGGTCGCTGAAGTCGCGGCCATGGCGGACCGCGTCGGCCGCCCCGTCGCCACCGCCGCCGAGGCGCGGCGCATCCTCGGTCTGCCCGCCGTTGCGCAAGGGAGTAACGGGGCATGAACCCCGCCCATGAATTCGTCGCGCGCGACCGCGCGCAGCATCCGCCCGCGGTGACGCCGATCTACAAGACCAGCGTGTTGCGCGGGCCGCATCGGCCGCTGATCTCGCTGCAGAACAGCCAGTCGGAGGTGACGGGGCCGGCCTTCGGGAACAGCGCGCTCGGCCCGCTCGACAATGACCTCATCCTCAATCACGCCAAGACCGGCGAGCCGATCGGCGAGCGCGTCATCGTCCATGGCCGCGTGCTGGACGGATCGGCGCGCCCGGTCGGGGGCGTGCTGGTGGAGTTCTGGCAGGCCAATGCCGGTGGGCGCTACCGGCACCGCAATGACAGCTACGTCGCGCCGATCGATCCGAATTTCGGCGGCTGCGGCCGCACCATCACCGATGCCGACGGCCGCTATCATTTCCGCACCGTCAAGCCCGGCCCCTATCCCTACCGCAACCGCGTCAATGACTGGCGGCCGGCACATATCCACTTCTCCGTCTTCGGCTCCGGCTTCGCGCAGCGGCTCATCACCCAGATGTATTTCGAGGGCGATCCGCTGATCCGCCACGACAGCATCCTCGCGACCGTGCCGGACGGCGCCGCGCGCGATCGGCTGGTGGCGCGGCTCGACCTTGATGCTTCCGTGCCGCTCGACACCCTGGCCTATCGCTGGGACATCGTGCTGCGCGGCAGCCGATCGACCTTGTTCGAGAACCGGCTGCAAGGGAACTGACGGCATGATCACTCCCGACGCGCTCGGCTACCTGCCCGAGACACCGTCCCAGACGGCCGGGCCCTATGTGCATATCGGCCTGATCCCGCGTCAGGCCGGCTTCGACATCTTCGAGAACAACCTCGGCGAGGCCGCCTTCGATCCGACAGCCGAGGGTGAGCGGATCCGCATCGAGGGGCGCATCCTTGATGGTGCCGGCGCACTGGTGCGCGACGCGCTGGTCGAGATCTGGCAGGCCGACGCCTCCGGCCGCTATCCGGCACAGGGGATGAATGATCCATCCGGCCGCGGCTGGGCACGGACGGGCACGGATTTCGAGACCGGGCTCTGGAGCTTCGAGACGATCAAGCCAGGCCGCGTCCCCGGCCGGCGCGGGCATGGCCGGATGGCGCCGCACATCAATCTCTGGATCGTCGCGCGCGGCATCAACACCGGCCTCTCGACCCGGCTCTACTTCGCTGATGAGGAAGCGGCGAACGCGGAGGATCCGGTGCTTGGTATCGTCGAGCAGCCGGAGCGGCGCCGGACGCTGCTGGCACGGCGCGAGGTGCGCGACGACAGGCCTTGCTACGTCCTCGACATCCGCCTGCAGGGCGAGGGCGAAACCGTCTTCTTCGACATCTGAGCGTCCGATGACCGGATGGGGTCCGACGTATACGTCGGACGGCCCGGAGGTCTGAATCGGTCGCTCCACTGACAAGCGTCCGATGACCGGAGGGCCGGAGGCCTGGAGGTCTGAATCGGCCGCTCCACTGACAAGGGGCCGCTGCCATGCCGGATCTGCGCCGCCTGCCGAAATCCATCGCCACCGTCTGCCTGTCCGGCCTGTTGCCGGACAAGCTGGAAGCGGCGGCAGCGGCCGGCTTCGAAGGCGTCGAGATCTTCGAGAACGACCTGCTGACCTTCGACGGCACGCCCGCCGATATCAGGCAGATCTGCGCGGATCTCGATCTCGCCATCACGCTCTTCCAGCCCTTCCGGGACTTCGAGGCGATGCCCGAGCCGCAGCGCCGCCGCAATCTCGATCGCGCCGAGCGCAAGTTCGACACCATGCAGGCGCTGGGCGCGGAGCTGATCCTGGTCTGCAGCAACACCCATGCGGCCGCCCTGCCGGAGCCGGAGCGTGCCGCCGACGATCTGCGGGAGATGGCGGAGCGCGCGGCACAACGCTCGCTCCGCGTCTGCTACGAGGCGCTGGCCTGGGGACGGCACGTCAACCGCTGGCGCCAGGCCTGGGACATCGTGCGGCATGCCGACCATCCGGCGCTTGGCCTCTGCCTCGACAGCTTTCATACCCTGTCGCTGCAGGACGACCTGGCGGGGCTTGCCGGCGCCGTCCCGGCGGAAAAGCTGTTCTTCCTCCAACTCGCGGATGCGCCGAACCTCGCCATGGACGTGCTGTCCTGGAGCCGGCATCACCGCCTCTTCCCCGGCCAGGGCGAATTGCCGGTCGCCTCCTTCCTGCGCGACCTGCTCGCGGCGGGCTATGCCGGCCCGCTCTCGCTCGAGGTCTTCAATGACGAATTCCGCACCGCGGCCTCGCGCCGCATCGCGCGCGATGGCCTGCGCAGCCTGATCTGGCTGGAGGAGCAGGTCGGTGCCGCGCCCCTGCCGGCGCTGCCGAAACTCTCCGGCGTCGAATTCATGGAGTTCGCGGTTGATCACGCAGCGCGGGACGAGCTTGGTGACCTGCTCGGCAGGCTCGGCTTCCGGCACGCCGGCACCCACCGCACCAAGGATGTCGAGCTCTGGCGCAACGGCGGCGCCAACCTGGTCCTGAACGCGGAGCCGGACAGCGCAGCGTCGGAGCGCTTCGAGCAGCGCGGCGCGTCGGTCTGTGCCATGGCGCTGCGCGTCGATGATCCCGACCGCCTGGTCGCCCGCGCCCAGGCGCTCTCCTATCCGGTCTGGCGCGAGCGCATCGGGGCAGGGGAGCGCCGGATTCCGGCCGTGCGCGCGCCCGACGGCACCCTCGTCTATCTGGTGGAGGCCGCGACTGCGGCAACGCGGCCGATCTGGGAGGATGATTTCCGGGTGGAGCCTGGCGTCGATGCGGCCGGCCTGCTGGGCGTCGATCACGTGGCGCAGGCGGTGGCACCCGGCATGATCGACGGCTTCGTACTGTTCTATCGCACGCTCTTCGGCCTCGAGCCCGACGCGCTTTGGGAACTGGCGGATCCCTATGGCCTGGTGCGGTCGCGCGCTTTCGTCGGCGGCGCGGGCAGCGTCCGGCTGCCGCTGAATGTCTCGCAGAGCGGCAACACCGGCACCGGCCGCTTCGTCTCGGCGCTGGCCGGCGCCGGCGTGCATCACATCGCCTTCACCACCGCCGATGCCGAGGTGGAGATGGAACGGGCCGCCGCGCGCGGGGCACCGATGCTCGACATACCCGAGAACTACTACGAGGACCTCGCCGCCCGCTTCGATCTCGACGACGGCGAATTGACGGTCCTGGCGCGGCTGCACCTGCTCTACGACCGCGATCCCGAGGGGGGCAGCTTCCGGCACGCCTATACGCATGCTTTCCATGATCGCTTCTTCTTCGAGATCGCCGAGCGGCGCGACGGTTATCGCCAGTATGGCGCCGCCAATGCCGCCGTGCGCATGGCGGCGCAGGGGCGCCGCCGCACGGGCGGGGATTGAGGAAGCGCCCAGGGCGGATCGCCATTTGGCCTGCGGGGGCGTCTGGCGGGTCTTTTCCGCCCCTGGCGCGCCGATCTCCTCGCCGATGCTACAGCATCGGCTGCGTCGACCGGCCCACCAGGGACGCAAAATCCCTCGCCAGACGCCTCCCGGTGCCAAATGGCGATTCCGCCTATCCCGGCGGCGCCCCAGCGCAAGCCTTCAGCACGCTCAGGAAGCGGGCGAGGCCGCGATCGATCACCTTCTCCCGCCGCAGGATGATCGCGAGCGTCCGGCCGAGGGCAGGGCGCAGCGGGCGCATCGCGGTGCCCGGGATCGGCTGGCGCAGCGCCATCGCCGGCAGCACCGAGCAGCCACGCCCGCCCGCGACCAGGATCTTGGTCGCCTCCACGCTGGCGAGTTCCATGATGGTCCGCGGCACCAGTCCTGCGCGGCGGAACCAGGCATCGATGATGACGCGCGTATTCGCCCCCGCCTCATAGAGGATCAGCGGCAGCGCCTGGAGGTCGGCAGGTGTGAGGCGCTGCCGGCCTGCCGGCAGCATCGCCTCCGGCACCAGCGCGAGCAGCGGGTCGGGCATGATCCGCGTCGCGACCAGACTGCGGCCGAGCGCTGCCGGCAAGGTCACCAGCGCGACATCCAGCTCCCCGTCCTCGACCCGGCGCAGCATGTCCGGCGTATTGCCGGTGGAGACGATCACCTCCAGCCCCGGCATGGCCTCGTTCAGCGTCGCCAGCACGGCGGGCAGCAGGTGGATGCAGGCGGTGGCGCCGGTGCCGAGCCGGACCCGGCCGGTCTCGCCCGCCCGATGGGCGGAGGCGACGGCGCGCGCATCCTCGACGGCCGCCCGCGCCCGGCGTGCCGGCTCGATCAGCGCCCGGCCCGCGGCGGTCGGCACCGCGCGTCCGCCCACGCGCTCCAGCAGGCGGATGCCGAGCGCACGCTCGAGCTCCCGCAATTGCTGGCTCGCGGCCGGCTGGGTCAGGCCGAGCACCTGGGCGGCGGTGGTGATGCCGCCGGTCTCGACAACCGAAAGAAAGGTCCGCAACTGACGAAGGCTGGGATCGCGCATGCAGAAAACTTATCCTGATACGGCATATCAGAAAGAGTTCCTGTTGCGCCCTGCGCCGCCGGGGCAAGTTCGGGGCATGGACATCCAGGACCTCGCCCCGCTTGCCGGGCCGCTACCCGCCATCCGCATCCGGCCTTCGACCGATGCCGATATCGCCGCTATCGCCACCATCTATGGGCACCACGTGCTGCACGGCACCGCCTCCTTCGAGACCGAGGCGCCGGGTGTGGAGGAAATGCGGCGCCGGCGCGCCGACATCCTCGCCAAGGGCTATCCCCACATCGTCGCGGAGGATGGGGAGGAAGCCGTCATCGGCTATGCCTATGTCTCCGCCTATCGGCCGCGCGCCGCCTATTGCAACACCGTCGAGAATTCCATCTATGTCCGCCACGACGCCGCGCGCCGCGGCATCGGCCGCCTGCTGCTTGCGGAACTCATCGCGCGCTGCGAGGCGTTGGGGCTGCGCCAGATGGTCGCCGTGGTCGGCGACAGCGCCAACCTCGCCTCGGTGCGGCTGCACGAGGCGCTGGGCTTCCGCATGATTGGTACCCTGGCCAGCGTCGGCCGCAAGCATGGCCGCTGGCTCGACAGCATGCTGCTGCAGCGGGCGCTGGGCGAAGGGGACAGCACGCCGCCGGTGATCGGCGGCGCCTGAGCGCCGCCACACCGTGAATGCCGGTCAGGCCACGGCGTCGTAGCGCCGCTGCGCCGCCTGCACCTCGGCGATGTAGGTCTCCGCCCAGATGCGGAGCGGATCGAGCGTCGCGCTCAGCGTGTGGCCGAGCGGGGTGGCGCGATATTCCACCGTCACCGGCACGGTCGCATAGGCGCGGCGGGTCACCAGCCCATCGCGCTCCAGGCCTTTCAGCGTCTGCGACAGCATCTTCTGCGACACGCCTTCGACGCGGCGGCGCAATTCGTTGAAGCGCAGCGGCCCCTCAGCCAACAATCCCAGCACCAGCACCGTCCATTTGTCGGCAACCCGATCCAGCACCAGGCGCGTTGGGCATTGGGCGGCATAGGCGTTCGCGGGCTGCATGGCGGTTTCCTGTGGGTAACCAGATAACAGCCAGGTGCCTTCTTTACGCCAATGCGACGAAAGGGCACTTGGTTTCCATTGGATACCATAAAGGAGAACAGCGATGAAGGTCGCTCTGATCGGTGCCACCGGCTTCATCGGCTCGCGCCTGCTGCGCGAACTGGCCGAGCGCGGCCATGCCGTGACCGCCTTGGTCCGGAAGCCGGAGGCCGTGCCGGCCCTGCCGGGCGTCACGGCGCAGAAGGCGGATGTCCATGACCAGGCGGGCCTCGCCGCGTTGCTCAAGGGGCATGACGCGGTGATCAGCGCCGTGCATTTCACGGCGAGCGATCCTCGGAAGCTGCTGGGTGCCGTGCGCGATTCCGGCGTGCCCCGCTACCTCGTGGTCGGCGGCGCCGGCAGCCTGGAGGTGGCGCCCGGCGTGAAGCTGTTCGACACTCCGAACTTCCCGGCGGCCTATCTAACCGAGGCCCAGGCAGGTGGCGCCTATCTCGATCTGCTGCGGCAGGAGAGGGTGGTCGACTGGACCTTTCTCTCCCCCGCGGCGGTGATCGCGGCGGGCGAGCGCACCGGCCAGTTCCGCCTCGGCGAGGACCGGCTGGTCGTGGATGCGGCAGGCGAAAGCCGCATCTCCGCCGAGGATTATGCGATCGCGCTGGTGGATGAGCTCGAGCGTCCCGCCCATTCGCGCCGGCGCTTCACGATCGGCTACTGACGCCGCCTCGGGCCGCTCCGTTCGGGTGACCACATCCGGGCGGGGCGCGATGGTCGCGTGCCTACCGCGACATCAGTCGAGCTGCATGCCGGTCTCCCGCACCATGCGGCCCCAGCGGTCGTGCGCCGCGGCGATCCAGGACGCCGTCGCGGCGCGATCGGCGAAGTCTGGCTGCAAGCCCCAGGCAGTGAAGCGCGGCTGCGCCGCGGGATCGGTGAGCACGGCACGCAGCGCCGCCAGCCACGGAGCGAGCGCTGGCAATGGCGTGCCGCGCGGCGCCATCAGCAGCAGGCCGATGCGCAGGTCGAAGCCCGGTGCGCCAGCCTCGATCATCGTCGGGACCTCCGGCAGGAAGGGAATGCGCTCCGGCGTGGACACCGCGATGGCGACCAGGCGGCCGGCGCGCACCAGCTCCGGCCCGCCGCCAATGGCGAGGAAGCCGGCCTGCACCGTGCCGGCGAGCAGGCTGGTCAGCGCTTCCGTGTTGCCGCGCATCGGGACATGGCTGAAGGCGCCTGGCGGCAGGCCCGCTTCATGGCGCAGCCGCTCCATCGCGAGATGGCCGGGCGAGCCGTTGCCGCCGGAGCAGTAGAAGACCGACTCCCGCCGCGCCGCCGCGATCAGCCCTGCGAGGTCGCGCGCCGGGCTGGACGGATGCACCAGCAGCGCCAGGCCGAAATGCCCGGCCATGCCGACCGGTTCGAGGCTGCCTGGATCGAAGCCGAGGTTGCGGTAGAGATGCGGGTTCACCGTGAAGATCGTGTCGATGCTGATGAGCAGGGTGCGGCCATCGGGCTGCGCGCGTGCCAATGCGGCCGCGCCGATATTGCCGGCAGCCCCCGGCCGGTTCTCCACCACGGCGGCGCCGATCCCGTCACGCTGGGCGCGATCGGCGAGCAGGCGTGCGAGACCGTCGCCCAGCGAGCCGGGCGGGAAATTGACGATGATGCGCAGCGGCTCGGATTGCGCGGCGGCGATGCGCGCGAGCGGCAAGGCCGGCAGGCTCGCCAGGACGGCCCGGCGGCGCATGCGGGGCGTGACCGGCATCTCCCTCTCCTCTGATCGGCTTTAGTGCGGCCGGACCGAAGGCTAGACTAGGGACATCGATCCAGGGGAGGCCAGCGCGCATGACGATCCGCAACGTGCTGTTCGTGATGTGCGACCAACTCCGCTGGGATCACCTGTCCTGTGCTGGGCATCCCTGGCTGCAGACCCCGAACATCGACGCGCTGGCGCGGCGCGGGGTGCGCTTCGCGCAGGCCTATGTGCAGAGCGGGATCTGCGGGCCGTCGCGCATGTCGTTCTATACGGGGCGCTACGTGTCCTCGCATGGCGCGACGCATAACCGCGTGCCGCTCTCGGTCGGGGAGGTGACCTTGGGCTGGCATCTGCGCGAGAGCGGGCGGGTGCTGGCGCTCGCCGGCAAGACGCATGTGCTGCCGGATGCGCGCGGGATGCAGCGGCTGGCGCTGGATGGGCAGAACGACCTGGCGGCGCTGCTGCGCGAGGGCTGGTTCACCCTGGTGGACCGCCATGACGGGCATCACGGCGAGCCGGATTCGGCCTATGCGCATTGGCTGCGCGCGCAGGGTTATGGCGGGCGGGATCCTTGGACGGAATGGGTGACCGCGGTCGAGGCTCCCGACGGGCGCGTGCTGTCGGGGTGGAAGATGCGCAACGCGCGGCTGCCGTCGCGGGTGCGGGAAGAGCATAGCGAGACGGCCTACACGACGGACCGCGCCATCGAGTTCATGACGCGGCAGGGCGATGCGCCCTGGGTGCTGCACCTCTCCTATGTGAAACCACACTGGCCCTATATCGCGCCGGCGCCCTATCACGCGATGTATGAGCCGGAGCAGTGCCTGCCGGTGCGGCGGCACGAAGCGGAGCGGGGATCCGACGCGCATCCGGTGCTCCGCGCGTTCCAGGATGAGGAGGTCGCGCTGAACTTCCAGCGCGACGAGACCATCGCGACCGTGCGCCCCACCTATCAGGGGCTTATCCGCCAGGTGGACGACCATCTCGGGCGGGTGTGGGAGGCGATGGAGACGCTCGGCCGCTGGCGCGACACGCTGGTGGTCTTCACCTCCGACCATGGCGATTACCTGGGCGACCACTGGCTGGGCGAGAAGGAGCTGTTCCACGACTGCATCCAGCGCGTGCCGATGATCGTCTACGACCCGGACGCAGCGGCGGATGCGACGCGCGGCGTGGTGGAGGAACGGATGGCAGAAGCGGTCGACGTCGTGCCGACCATCCTCGATGGGCTGGCGCTGGATCCGGCGGCGCATCTGGTGGAAGGGCGCTCGCTGCTGCCGCTGACACGCGGCGCGGCGGGCGCATGGCGCGATGCGGTGTTCAGCGAGCTGGACTGGACCTTCAGGGGCGCGCGGCGGCGGCTTGGCTTGGCGACGGGACAGCACCACGCCTGGATGGTGCGGACCGAGCGCTGGAAATATGTGCATTGGACGGACGGGATCCGGCCGCAACTCTTCGATCTCGCGGCGGATCCGCAGGAATTCTTCGATCGCGGCGCCGATCCCGCGCTGGAAGCCGTGCGGGAGGCGCTGCGCGAAAGGCTGCTCGGCTGGTTCACTGGCCTGAAGCGCCGCACCACCATCACTTGGGCGGAAGCGGAGCAGCGCACCGACAGCCACAAGCGTGCCGGCGTCTTCCTCGGCGAGTGGTAAGGCGCGCGGCTATTCCCTGGCGATGCCGCGCTCGGCGACGAAGCGCTGCCAGAACGGGATCTCTTCGGCGACCTGGGCCACAAATTCCGCCGGGGTTGTCCGCGCCGGCTCCGCGCCGGCCGCGGCCAGCGCCTCCCGCGCGACGGGCGCCTCCAGCGCGGCCTGCAGCGCCGCGTGCCAGCGCTCGAGCACCGCATCCGGTGTCGCGGCCGGCAGGAAGGCACCAACCCAGGCGGCGATGGCGTAGCCGGGCAGCCCCTGCTCGGCAATCGTCGGCACCTGCGGCGCCGTGCTCATCCGGCTGGCGCTCGCGACGCCGAGCGCCAGGAGCCGCTCCGGACCGACCAGCGCATGGCCGCTCGGGAAGGAGACGAAATGCAGCGGCACGCGCCCGGCCAGCACATCCGGCGCGGCTTCCCCGACGCCGCGATAGGGCACATGCTCGAGCGGGATGCCGGCCTGCTGCGCGAACATCTCGCCGGCCAGATGTCCGGGCGTGCCGATCCCGACCGAGGCGTAGCGCAGCGGCTGCGCCTGGCGGCGCGCCACCGCGATCAGCTCCGGCACGGTCCGTGCGCCCAGCGAAGGATGCACGACCAGGATCTGCGGCGTGTCCACCAGCCGCGCCACCGGCCGCAGATCCCGCAGCGTGTCGAAGGGAAGTTCGCGCTGCAGTGCCGGGTTGATGGTGATGGACGAGAAAGCGATGAGCAGCGTGTGTCCATCCGCCGGCGCCCGTGCGACGGCGAGCGCGCCGATGCTGCCGGAGGCGCCGCCGCGATTCTCCACCACCACCGGCTGGCCGAGCTGCGCGGGCAAATGCTCGGCGAGGGCGCGCGCCGTGCGATCCACGGTGCCGCCGGGCGGGAAGTTCACCACCATCCGCAGGGCGCGTGTCGGGAAGGCCGCCGCAGCACCCGCCCGTCCGGCTGCCAGCAGGCCGAGGCTGCCGGCCAGGACGGCGCGGCGTCGTGCGGTTGAATTCGAAATATACATACAATGGCCTTATCAATTGGATTTTGTGATGCTAATAGCCAGTCCGGTTCAGCGGGTGTGTGAAGCTCTCATGGCGAATTCCGATCCCTCCGCTCTCACCCTGCATGTGCTCGGATGCGGCGACGCCTTCGGAAGCGGTGGCCGGATGAACGCCTGCTTCGCGCTGGCGGAGGCGGAGCGCGTCACGCTGCTCGATTGCGGCGCGACCGCGCTGGTCGCCATGCGCCGCTGGGGCATCGACCCGGACCGGGTGGAGCGGGTGGTCATCTCCCACCTGCATGGCGACCATTTCGGCGGCCTGGTGTTCCTGCTGCGCGAGGCGACACTGTTCCGACGCCCGCGCCCGGACCTGACGATCCTCGGCCCGCCTTCGCTGGAAGCACGGCTGCAGGCTGCCATGGAGGCCTTCTTTCCCGGCGGCTGGACGGCGGATCGCCAGTTCGGCCTGCGCTTCGTCGCCCTGCGGCCGGGCGAGCCCGCGCGGCTGCCTGGTCTCGCAGTGACCCCGGTGAAGGCTTTCCACACGCGCGGCACCGAGGCGCTGGCGCTGCGCCTCGGGATCGCCGGGCGCAGCATCGGCTATACCGGCGACACCGAATGGGTGGACGCCCTGCTCGAGATCGGCCGCGACGCGGATCTGCTGATCGCGGAAGCCTGGATGCCCGGCGACGCCACGCCGCGCCACATGGCCTATGGCGCGCTGCGGCAGCACCTGGCGGCGATGCGGCCGCAGCGCGTGCTGCTGACCCATCTCGGCGAAGCCCTGCTGGAGCGGCGGGCGGAGATCGCGGAGCCGGTCGCCGAGGATGGAATGGTGATGCACCTGTGACGGAGAGACTGGATTTGCCTGCCGCCAACCGCCCCCGCATCCTCGTCACCAATCCGCTGCACCAGGAGGTGCGGGACCGTCTCGCGCGCTTCGCGGATGTGACCATGAATCCCGGCCCGGAACCCTGGCCGCGGCAGGAGCTGCTGCGCCGCGCCGCCGGCGCCGATGCGCTTCTCGCCTTCATGACCGATCATGTCGATGCCGCTTTCCTCGATGCCTGTCCCGGGCTGCGGGTGATCGTCTGCGCGCTGAAGGGCATCGACAATTTCGACCTCACCGCCTGCCGCGCGCGCGGCGTCGCCGTTTCCCTGGTGCCGGACCTGCTGACCGCGCCGACGGCGGAGCTGGCGATCGGAATGATGATCGCGCTCGGCCGGCATCTCCGCGCCGGCGACGCGCTGGTGCGCGGCGGCGGCTTCACCGGCTGGCGCCCGACGCTTTACGGTTTGGGGCTGGAAGGCATGGCGGTCGGCATCCTCGGCATGGGCGCCATCGGCCAGGCGATCGCGCGGCGCCTCGCCGGGTTCGGATGCCGCATGGCCTATGCCGATGACCGCGCGCTGCCGCCGGAGACAGAGGTGGCGCTCGGCCTGACGCGGGGCCCGTCGGCCGCGGTGATCGCGGAAAGCGACTGGCTCGTCGTCGCCCTGCCGCTCACGCCCGCGAGCCTGCATCTGGTCGACGCAGCCGCGCTCGCCCGCATGAAGCCGGGCGCCATGCTGGTCAATCCCGCGCGCGGCTCGGTGGTGGACGAGGCTGCGGTGGCGGCGGCGCTGGAGGCTGGCAAGCTCGGCGGCTACGCCGCCGATGCCTTCGAGATGGAGGACTGGGCCCGCCCCGACCGCCCGCGCACCATCGATGCGCGGCTGCTGCGCCATCCCCGCACCGTCTTCACGCCGCATCTCGGCTCCGCGGTCAGCGGCGTGCGGCTGGCGATCGAGATGCATGCGGCGGAGGACCTCGCGGCCTTCTTCGCGGGGCGGCCGATGTCGGGCGCGGTGGTGCCGCCGCCATGACGCCGGACCTCCTTCTCGTCGAAGCCGTGCTCGCCGTCGTCGACACCGGCAGCTTCCGCGCGGCGGCGGAGGCGCTCGGCCGCTCCCAGCCCACGGTCAGCCAGCAGGTGGCGCGGCTGGAGGCGGAGCTCGGCGTCACGCTGCTGCTGCGCCGCCGCGACCGCTGCGTCCCGACGCCCGATGGCGCGCTCTTCCTGCCGGGTGCGCGCCGCGCGCTGGAGGCGGCGCGCCAGGCGGTCGCGGCGGTGCGCGGACGGCCGCTGGCGATCGGGGCTGCCAGCAATCCCGGGATCTATCTTCTGCCGGCCCGCCTGGCCCGCGCCGCGATGCCCACGGTGCTGCGCCTCGGCTCGAATCCCGAAACCGTCGCGCGGCTGCTCGCGGGCGAAGTCGACATCGCCTTCCTGGAGTGGTGGGAGGATCGCCCAGGCTATGAGGTGGTCCGCTGGCGGGAGGAGGAGATGGTCGTGATCGTCCCGCCCGGGCATCACTGGGCTGGCCTGCCATGCCTGCCCGCCGCGGCGCTGGCGGAGGAGCCGATGATCGGCGGCGAACCCGGCACTGGCACAGGCCGCCTGCTGGCGGGCCTGCTCGGCGCGGCGGCGGGGTCGCTGCGGGTCGCGCGCCAGCTCGGCAGCACCGATGCCGTCAAGCGCGCCGTCGCCGCGGGGCTCGGCATCTCCGTGGTGATGCGGGCGGCGGTGCAGGATGAAGTCGCGGCCGGATCCCTAGTCGCGGTGCCGCTCGAAGCGCCGGGGCTGCGGCGCGTGCTGCTCGCGGTACTGCCCGCGGAAGCGCCGCAGCGATCACCCGCAAGGTTGTTCCTTGGCGCAGCTTGAGTCGAGCAGCCGCGGCGCCGGCACGGCATCCACGAGCGAAGGACGCGGTGCGCGGCGGCGGATGCGGTACACGGCGGCCGGCGGCAGGTTCGCCAAGGTGTGGTCGATGCGCGCCGCCTTCAGGCCCAGCCGGTCCAGCAGCACGCGCGGCACCGGGCAATTCGGGCCATAGGTGAACTGGTAGAAGGCGCCATCCGGCCGCAGATGCCAGAAGGCACCGTCGAGGATCGCGATCACCTTGCGTGGCGGCATCGACAGCAGCGGCAGCCCGCTGACGACGGCGCCCGCGGGCTCGCCGCCGAACAGCTCCACATGCCGCAGCCGGGCCGCGTCCATCCAGAGGGTACGGGCGCGGGGAAAGCGGTAGTGGAGCTTGACCGAGAATTCGGAGCCGTACTCGATCAGCGCGAGGCTTTCCTGCGGCACGCCCCGCGCGATCAGGGCGCGGGTGAAGGCGCCGGTGCCGGCGCCGAGCTCGATGACGGGGCCGGTCGCGGCCGAGATCTCCGCCGTGATGGCCCGGGACAGCGCCCGTCCCGATGGCACGATGGCGGCCACGCGCAGCGGGTCGGCGAGCCAGGCGCGGAAGAAGCCGAAGATCTCGGCGGCGGCGCTGAAGGCCATGATGGTCATTCCTTGCCGGAAATCGCGGAAGCCGGGATCGGTGCCAGGCGTCCCCTGCGGCGCCGGAGGCCATGCCACGCCAGCGCCGCCAGCCCTTCGCACAGCAGCAGCACTGCCAGGATCTGCAGCGCGAGCATCGATGCGTTCGCCGCGGCCGTCGCGAACGAGGCCAGGTATCCGACCCCGATGAACAGCCCGTTCCACAAGGCGATCCCGGCGGCCGAGGCGATGGCGAACAGCCTGACATCGGTGCCGAGGAGGCCGGCGATGCCGGGGGCGATCAGCCTGACGGTCGGGACGAGCTGCGCGCCGAAGACCAGCGCCCGCTGATTGTCGCGGAAATAGGCGATCAGCCGCGCCACCCGCGCCGGGGAGACGCCGAACAGCCGCGCGAACCGCGTGAAGAAGGCGATGGACCGCGCCTCGCCGATCGCCGCGGCAAGCGCGTAATAGGCGAAGCAGCCCGCCAGGCTGCCCGCCGTCGTCACCAGGAACGCCGCCGGCACCGACCAGCCGCCCTCGGCCGCACCGATACCGACGGCGACGAGAAACCCATAGGACGGCAGCATCGGCACCAGGCGCTCGAAGACGGCGACGCCGAGCAGCCCGGCGATCCCGTAATCGGCCGCCCATGCGATCAGGCTCCCGAGCGGATCCATCGTCATGCCTCCCTTGGGAGGGTGGGCGGCATCGCTGCCGGTGACAGGCTCGCAGGCACGCCAATGGCCTTGAAGGCAGGCATCCAACCTTCTCCCGGCGGCGATTGCCGCTCCATGTTGACGCTGATAATATCGAAGGATGGGGATTGATATTGACGATGTCAACATGAGGCTGCCCGTCGTAGGGAGCAGGGGCTGGTGACCGACGACGAGGGGGCAGGGAGGGAGCGGGTGCCGCGCGGCCGCAGCTACCACCACGGCGATCTTAGAAGCGCGCTGATCGCGGCCGCCGGCGAGATGCTGGAGCGCGACGGGCCGGAAGCGATCTCCTTCCGGGCCGTCGCGCGCGCGACCGGGGTCTCGCAGACCGCGCCCTACAACCACTTCCAGAGCAAGGAGGATCTGCTCGCCACCGTCGCGGAGGCCGGCTTCCGCGACCTCGAAGCCTCGCAGAGCGCGACGGCGGAGGCGGCGCGACCGGGCGAGGACCGGGTCACCGCCCTCGGGCTCGACTATGTCCGCTTCGCGCTGCGCCGCCCGCAGCTCTACCGCCTGATGTTCGGCGTCGGCGTTTCGGATTGGTACGCCCATCCCGAGGTGCTCGCCGCCAAGGGCGCGAGCTTCCGCCCGATCCAGACGGTGCTCGCGGAGCAATTGGCCGCCGGCGGCGAGGCCGGCCCGGAGGCGGTCGAGACCGCCGCCATCGCCGCCTGGGCCCTGGTCCATGGCCTCGCGATGCTGCTGATCGACCGCTCGCTCGATCCCGCGAAGAAGGCCGCCGGCCAGGCCGAGGCGCTGGTCACGCGCGTCGTCGGACTCGTCGCCTCAGGGCTCAAACCCGGATCGGCCAAGCCCTGAGAGCATCACGCCGCGGCGTCAGATCCCCGCCGACCAGTCGCCCGGGATGAAGCGGTAGCCATTCCCTTCCTTCGCCACATGGCCCTGGGACGGGAAGGGGAAGTGATAGCCGGTGACGCGGATGCGGTCGGCCGCGACGCGGTCGAAGAGGCGGCGGCGGGAGGCTTCCGCCATCGCCGGATCGAAGTCGAAGGCGATGTGGAAATCGGGCCGCACCCCATTCAGCTCTGGCCGGTTGGTGAGATCGGCCAGGAACATCATCTGCTCGGCGCCGTCGGCTATGTGGTAGGCGGTGTGCCCCGGCGTATGGCCGTAGGCGGCGACCGCGCGCACGCCCGGCAGCACCTCCGCCCCGTCGGCCACGCGGCGGACCGCGTTCTGCCAGGGGCCGAAACGTCGGGTGGTATTGGCGAAATTGCCGCGCTGGCCCTCCGGGCTGCGGGTGGTGTTGCCCTCCTCGGTCCACCAGGCCCATTCGGTCTCCGGCACCGTGAGCTCCGCATTCGGGAAGGCGCGTGCGCCGTCGGCGGTGACCAGGCCGTTGATGTGGTCGCCGTGGAAATGGCTGACGACGACATGGGTGACGCGGGCGGGATCGTAGCCGGCGGCGCGGAAATTCTCGGCGAACCGCCCGACCGGCGCGCCCGCCGGCTGCGCGCCGTTGCCGCTGTCGAAGACGACCAGGGCGCGGCCGGTGTCGACCACGGTCAGAGTGAAGGGGATGCGGAGCTGGTCGCCGGGCAGGAAGCTCTGCGCCAGCACGCGCTGCACCTCCTCGAGCGGGGCGTTGCGTACGAAGCCCTGCAGCGGGACCGGGCGGGAGCCGTCATGCACGGTGGTGACCGTGAAGCTGCCGAGCTTGAAGCGATAGAAGCCGGGCGAGCCCGGCGGGGCGGCCGGGGCTGCGGCCTGTTGTGCGCCCGCTTGCCCCGGCATGGCGGCGGCAGCGGCGGCGCCGAGGCCCAAGATGATGGCGTCGCGACGATTGCTGGACATGGCGCTTTCCCTGTTCCTGCGAAGGTCGCGCTGGCGCGACCCAGGAAGGGTGGCATAGGGCGCCCAGGGTTCAAGCCCTGCGCCGGCCATGTCATGCGAATTCCGGATGACGGCGCGACGCGCTACCGGGCGAAGACCGCGACCGCCTCGATCTGCGCCGACCACAGGAACTGGTCGACCAGCCGCGCCGAGACCAGGCGGTAGCCCGCGGCCGCCAGCACCGCCGCATCGCGCGATAGCGCCGCCGGGTTGCAGGAGACATAGATCACCCGCGGCACCTTCGCCCGTGCCAGCAGCGGCATCTGCGCCGCGGCACCCGCGAAGGGTGGGTCCAGCACCACGGCCGCGAAGGGCGAAAGCTCCGGCACCAGCAGCGGCTGCCGCGCCAGGTCGCGCCGCGCGGCCTTCACCCTGAGGCCGGAGGCACGGGCGCCGCCGTCCAATGCGGTGACCGCCGCGGCCGCGCCCTCATAGGCCGCGACCATGCCGCGCCCGGCGAGGGGGAAGGAGAGGGTGCCGATCCCGGCATAGAGGTCGGCGATCCGGGCCTTGGCCGGCAGCTTCTCCGGCAGTCCCGCCAACACCGCCGCGATGATCGCGGCCTCGCCTTCGGGGCTCGCCTGCAGGAAGGCACCCGGCGGCGGCGCCACCGCGACGCCGCCGACCTTGAGGCTGACCGGGCCGAGCTGCGCGGCGTTCTCGGGCGCGCCCTCGCCCTTGGCCCAGGCAATGCGCGGCATGCCATGCGCGCGCGCGAATTCGGCGAGCGCGGCGCGTGCCGAGGCATCCGGGACGCCATCGGTGCGCAGCAGCAGGTCGGGGCCAGTGTGGAGCAGGTTCAGCACCGCCGACGCCTCCCGCTTCAGTGCCGGCAGGCGGCGCAACGCTTCCCGCAGCGCGGGCAGCAGCGAGACCAGCGCCGGATCCAGCACCGCGCATTCCAGGAGGTCGAGCACCGCGCCTTCGCCGCGCCGGTGGAAGCCGAGGCGGATCGCGGGTCCGTCCCGCCGCACCGCGAGATCGGCGCGGCGGCGGCGGCCGGGGGGCGTGACGGCGGCGGGGAGCAGGATGGGATCGGCGAAGCCCGCGCGGGTCAGCGCCTCGGCCAGCCGCGCCTCCTTCCAGGCGATGCTCGGCGCCTGCGCCCAATGCTGGGTCGCGCAGCCGCCGCAGCCCTCGCCGAAATGCCGGCACGGGGGTGCCGTGCGCTCGGGGCTTGGATCGAGGATCGCCTCCGGCTCCGCGCGGTCGCGGCCGGTCATGCGGGCGGTGATGCGTTCCCCGGGCAGGGCGCGCGCGACATAGACCGGCCCCTCCGGCGTCTCCGCGATGCCATCGCCGGCCGTGCCTAGCCGGCGGATCAGCAGTTCAACCGGGGTCATCGAGCGGCAGATGCGAGGTGGCGAGGCGGACCTCGGCCAGGAACAGGGCCAGGGCCGCGATCAGCGCCAGCATGGCGAGGATCAGCAGCCCAGCCAGCACCCAGGCGACCGGCAGCCCCAGGAAGCCGCCGGCGAAGGTCCAGACGATCAGCATGCAGAGCAGGATCGCTGCGACGACGCAGGCGCCGATCGCGCGATGCAGGTGCCGGGCGCGCCCGGCGAGCCGCGGCAGCTCCCCGGAAAGCGCCGCGGAGCGGCCTTCGCGGATCGAGCGCTCGCGGTCGATCAGCCGGCCGAGCCGCCCGGTGAGCACGTTGAGCGCGCTGAAGATGCCGGTCAGCAGGAAGGCGGGCGCGATCGCCGACTGGATCGCGCCTTCGACCCCCGTGATGTCGCCCGGCCCGCTGATCACCCGCCGAAGGCGTTCAGCCCGGTCTGCGCGCGGCCGAGGATCAGCGCATGCACGTCATGCGTGCCCTCGTAGGTGTTCACCGTCTCGAGGTTCATGACGTGGCGGATCACATGGTACTCGTCGACGATGCCGTTGCCGCCATGCATGTCGCGCGCGACGCGGGCGATCTCCAGCGACTTGCCGCAGTTGTTGCGCTTGACCAGAGAGATCATCTCCGGCGCCACCTTGTGCTCGTCGAACAGGCGCCCGACGCGCAGCACGGCCTGCAGGCCGAGCGTGATCTCGGTCTGCATGTCCGCGAGCTTCTTCTGGACGAGCTGGGTCTGCGCCAGCGGCCGGCCGAACATGATGCGGTTCATCGTGTAGTCGCGGGCCGCGTGCCAGCAGAACTCGGCCGCGCCCAGCGCGCCCCAGGCGATGCCGTAGCGGGCGCGGTTGAGGCAGGAGAAGGGGCCGGCCAGCGACTTCACGCCCGGCAGCCGGTTCTCCTCGGGGACGAAGACTTCGTCCATCATGATCATGCCGGTGACCGAGGCGCGCAGGCTGAACTTGCCCTCGATCTTCGGGAAGCTGAGCCCCTTCATCCCGCGCTCCAGCACGAAGCCGCGCAGGATGTTGTCGTCATCCTTGGCCCAGACCACCGCGACATCGGCGATCGGCGAATTGGTGATCCAGGTCTTCGAGCCGGAGAGCAGGTAGCCGCCATCGACCTTCTTCGCGCGGGTGCGCATGGAATTGGGGTCGGAACCGGCATCGGGCTCGGTCAGGCCGAAGCAGCCGACCCATTCGCCGGTGCGCAGCTTCGGCAGGTACTTGTCCTTCTGCGCCTCCGACCCGAAGGCGTGGATCGGATACATGACGAGGGAGGACTGCACCGAGAAGGCGCTGCGGTAGCCGCTGTCGACGCGCTCCACCTCGCGTGCCATCAGCCCGTAGGAGACATAGCCGACGCCGGCGCAGCCATGGCTGTCGAGGGTCGCGCCGAGGAAGCCCATCTCGCCGAACTCGTTCATGATCTCGCGGTCGAAGCGCTCCTCGCGATTGGCGAGCAGCACGCGCGGCATCAGCTTCTCCTGGCAGAAGGCGCGCGCCGCGTCGCGGATCATGCGCTCATCTTCCGTGAGCTGGTCGTCCAGCAGCAGGGCATCATCCCAGGTGAAGGGGGCGAGCTGGCTCTTCGGCCTGCCGGCGACGTTCATGGCGTAGTCCTCCTCAACCCGGCATCGGCCCCGGGGCCCTGCGACAGGGGCGGCAATCTGGCCTTTGTTCAGGGGCCCCGCAACCAGATAAGCAGGGCGTGTCGCCGGTGCAGCCCGGCCCCCGGAAGGGCGCCGGGCACGGCCTCTCAGGCGGCTTCGGCGGCGTCCGTCTCGGCCTCGGCGGCGGCGCTGTCGCGGCGCGGGCGGGGGATCGGGATCAGCATGAAGGCCGGCACGGAGTCACCGAAGCCCTGCACGGCCGGGCCCAGATCGTCGCGGTCGCGGTCGCGACGCCGGTCGTCGCGGCGATGGTCGTCGCGCACGGCCTCGCGGCGCGGCGCGCGCGCTGCCCCGGCCTCGCGCAGCGCC
>NZ_JAAGBB010000023.1 GCF_018129085.1 Plastoroseomonas hellenica | reverse complement strand
CTGCGCCCCGGCCTGATCCGGCGCCTCTTCGCGCCGACCGCCGCCGGCCTCGCCGCCGAGGAGCGCGGTGCCCGCCTTGCCGAGCGGCTCGCCGCCCTCGAACGCCCACTGTGCGAGGAGGCGGAGCGGCTGCGCGGCAGCGCCGCCATCCTGGTGCGGGAACAGGGCGCCGCCGCGCGCGCCGGGCAGCTCGGCGCCCGGGCGGCGCTGGAGCTCGCGGAGGCGCATGTCGCGCTCCGTGATGCTGCGGCGACTTGGCAGGCCGCCTATCGGACGGGTAAAGATGTCGTACCCGCAACAAAAATCCTGGCCTCGGTGGCGGCGACGCTGATCGAGAATGGCTTCGCGGACGAGGATGCCGAGGAATGATCGACCTGCTCCTGCAGCCGCACAACCTGCCCTTCCTGGTGGCCGGCGGCTTCGTGCTGCTGTTCGCCCTGCTGGAAGGCGCGCTGCTGCTGCTCGGCCTCTCCAGCGATGCGCTGCTTGGGCACGGCCATGATGGCGCGCATGGGCTGGATCACCATGGCGGGGCGCATGGCGTCGGCCATGACATCCACCCGCACGACCACGCGGAAGGGGGCTTCCTCTCCTGGCTCGGCTTCGGGCGGGTGCCGTTCGCGGTGCTGCTGATCGCGCTCTGCGCCGGCTTCGCGGGGTTCGGGCTGCTGGTGCAGGGGCTGGCGCGCGGCATCCTGGGCGGGCCGCTGCACTGGGCCCTCGCTTCCATCCCGGCGCTCGCCGCCGCGCTGCCGGTGACCCGGGTCGCGACCGTCGCCATCGCGCGCCTGGTGCCGCGCGAACAGAGCTATGTGGCAAGCCGCGACAGCCTGCTCGGCCGCATTGCCGTCGTCGTGCAGGGCACCGCGACCGCGGCGTTGCCGGCCGAAGCCCGGGTGCCGGACGGCTTCGGCGGCTCGCTCTACGTCACGGTGGTGCCGGAGGCGGAGGGCGCGGCCATCCCGGCCGGCACCCGCGTCGTCCTGCTGTCGCGCACTGAGCGCGCTTTCGTCGTCGCCCCGGCGCGGGACGATCCCGTCGCCCCGGCGCGGGAGGACCCCGTTGCCCCGGCGCGCCTGCCCTGATCGCCGGGCTGTGCGCTCCGGCACGGCAGGAACCGCCGATCCCGCGCCAGACTGACGCCGCCGCATTGCCAACCGGGCTCTGACGCCTCACCGAGACAGGATCACCGCCATGGACACCCTCATCACCGCCGCGACACTCGCCCTTATCGCGATCGTGGCGCTGTTCGCGATCGGCTTCGTGCTGTCGCGGCTCTATCGCCGCTCCTCCAAGGAGACCGCCTATGTGAAGACCGGGCTCGGCGGCGCCCGGGTCATCGTCGATGGCGGCGCGCTGGTGCTGCCGGTGTTCCACGAATTCGTGCCGGTCAGCCTGAAGACTCACAAGCTGGTGGTCCGCCGCACCCAGGCCGAGGCGCTGATCACCCATGACAGCCTGCGCGCCGACGTCACCGTCGAGTTCTATGTCCGCGTGAAGAAGGACACCGAGAGCATCCAGAGCGCGGCGCAGACGCTCGGCAACCGCACCAACGATCCGGATGCGCTGAAGGAGCTGGTGGAGGGCAAGTTCGTCGATGCGCTGCGCGCCGTCGCTTCCGGCATGACCTTGCAGGAGCTGCACCTGAAGCGCGCCGACTTCGTGCAGAAGGTGCGGGATTCGGTGGGCGAGGACCTGAACAAGAACGGGCTGGAGCTGGAGACGGCCTCCCTCGTCGGGCTCGACCAGACCGACCAGAAGCACTTCAACCCCGACAATTCCTTCGACGCCGAGGGGCTGAAGCGCATCAAGGAGATCACCGAGGCGAAGCGGCGCGAGCGCTTCGAGATCGAGGCGACGACCAATGTCGCGATCGCCGAGCGCGACCGCGACCAGACCAAGTCGAAGCTGGAGGTGGAGCTGGCGACCGAGCGCGCGCGAGTCGAGCAGCAGCGGGACCTGGCCGAGCAGCGCGCCACCACCCAGGCGCAGATCGCGGCCAAGGAAGCGCTGGCCAAGCAGGAATCGGAGCTGGCGCAGATCTCGGCCGACCGCATCGCCCGTGAGGCGCGGATCGAGGCCAATCGCAGCGTCACCGAGCGCGAGATCGAGAACGAGAAGACGCTGGCGATCCGCCGGCAGGAGAGCGAGGCGGCGATCGCCGACCAGTCGCGCGCCAAGTCGGCGGCCGAGGAAGCCGCGTCGCAGGCGCTCGCACTCGCCGTCACCGCCGAGGAGACGGTCGAGACCGCACGCTCCGTCGAGCGCGCCGAGCGCTCGAAGCGGGTCGCGCTGCTGCAGGCGGCGGAAGCCGCGGAGCGCGAGGCGATCGGCGTCACCACCGGTGCCCGCGCCGAGCGCGAGGCGGCGGAGGCGCGCGCCGCCGCTCTCGCCACCGAGACCAAGGCGAAGGCCGATGCCGAGATCCTGATGGCCCAGGCCTCGGCCGCGAAATACGCCGCGGATTCCGAAGGTCAGGCGAAGCTGAACGCGGCGCGCAACACGCTGGAGCCGCGTATCGTGGAGCTGGAGCTCCGGCTGCGCCTGGTGGAGGCGCTGCCGGCTGTGCTGGCCGCGATGGTCAAGCCGCTGGAGCACATCGATTCCATCCGCGTCGTCGACGTCACCGGCCTCGGTGGCGCGCATGGCGGGGCCGGTGCGAATGGCACGGCCGGGCTCGATGCCGCGGGCGCCGCCTCGGGCTTCCCGGAGCAGGTGGTCAATGCGGCGCTCCGCCACCGCGTCACCTCGCCGCTGGTCGACGACCTGCTGCGCGAGGTCGGCATCACCGATCCCGGCAAGCTCAACGGCATCCTCGCCGCGGTGCAGCCGCCCCTGGTGCCGCCGGCAGGGCCCACCACGCCCGCGTAAGCAAAGCGAGCCTCGACAATCGATCGGGCGGGGCGATATAGCCGCCCCGCCGGCAAGAACAGCCACAACGATCGATCGAACGGACCCCACCCGATGAAAGAAGTGACGGAACGCACGCCGCTCCGCCCCCTGCCCTATCTCATTTTCAGCTCGCGCTGGTTGCAGTTGCCGCTCTATCTGGGCCTCATCATCGCGCAATGCGTCTACGTGTTTCTGTTCCTCAAGGAGCTCTGGCACCTCGTCTCGCATGCGGGCGATTTCAGCGAGCAGCAGATCATGCTGGTCGTGCTCGGCCTCATCGACGTGGTCATGATCTCGAACCTGCTGGTGATGGTGATCGTCGGCGGCTACGAAACCTTCGTCTCGCGGCTGCGCCTGGAAGGCCATCCGGACCAGCCGGAATGGCTGAGCCACGTCAATGCCGGGGTGCTGAAGGTCAAGCTGGCGATGGCGATCATCGGCATCTCCTCCATCCACCTGCTGCGGGTCTTCATCGAAGCAAGCCGGATGGGTTCGCCGGGGGCCACCATCACCTCCGAAGCCGTGATGTGGCAGACGATCATCCACTCGATCTTCATCCTCTCGGCGATCGGCATCGCCCATGTGGACCGGATGACCCAGGGACAGCATGCGAAGGCGCCGCACTGATCCGGGGCCGCCACCCCTGACCGATGGTTGCGATGTTCGACGCCTATCTGGACCGCTGGGGCCTGGTCCCCGACGGCGCCGCCATCGTCACCCATAGCGGCCGCCTGCTGCCGGTCCGGCAGGCAGGCGTGCCCGCCATGCTCAAGCTGGCGGCCGATCCGGACGAACGCCTGGGCGGCGCGCTGATGGCTTGGTGGGACGGCGCGGGTGCCGCGCGCGTGCTGGCGCGCGACGGCGACGCCCTGCTGCTGGAACGTGCCGAGGGCACCGCGTCGCTCGCCGAGATGGCCCGCACCGGGCGCGACGACGAGGCCTGCCGCATCCTCTGCGCGGTCGCTGCCCGGCTGCATCAGCCGCGGCCGCAGCCGCTGCCGGAGCTGCTGCCACTCGGCGACTGGTTCCGCGACCTGTGGCCCGCCGCGGCCTCCCGTGGCGGGATCCTCGCGCGCGCCGCCGAGGCCGCCCGCTTCCTGCTCGCGGAGCCGCGCGAGGTCGTCCCGCTGCATGGCGACCTGCATCACGACAATGTCCTGGATTTCGGGCCGCGCGGCTGGCTCGCGATCGATCCCAAGCGGCTGATCGGCGAGCGCGGCTTCGACTATGCCAATATCTTCACCAACCCCGACCTCGCCGACCCGAGCCGCCCGGTCTCGACCGTACCTGGCTGCTTCGCGCGGCGGCTCGCGGTGGTGAGCGAGGCGGCGAGGCTGGAGCGCGACCGGTTGCTGCGCTGGATCCTGGCCTGGACCGGGCTCTCGGCGGTCTGGTACCTCGGCGACGGCGACCCCGCCTTCGTCGATCTGACGGTGGCGGAGCTGGCGGCAGCCGAGCTCGATCGGTAGCCAAGCAGGGCGCCGCCGCGGCCCCGGCGGATATGGCCTTGTCCTGACGGCCATTCGGCCTAGCATCCTCGGGCACAGATCCGAGGAGTGACCCGCCCATGCCTCTGGAAACGTCCGAACACCCGGAGCTCTCGATCGCCGATGCCCGCCGCCAGGCCCGCATCGATCTCGCCGCCGCACACCGCCTGGCGGTGATGCACGGTTTCAACGAGGGCATCTTCAACCACCTCACGCTGCGCGTGCCCGGCACCGACGACCGCTACTATCAGATCCCCTTCGGCCTGCACTGGTCGGAAGTGACGGCGAGCTGCTTCATGGAGATCGGCTACGACGGCACGCGGCTCGCCGGCGAAGGCGAGATCGAGCGTTCCGCCTATTGCATCCACGCGCCGATGCACCGGGCGCTGCCGGGCGCGGCGGCGGTGTTCCACACCCACATGCCCTTCGCGAGCGCGCTGGCGCGGCTCGAGGATCCGCATATCCTGCCGATCGGCCAGACCGAGCTCGGCACCATGCTGCACACCGCCTATGACGAGACCTATACCGGTCTCGCCTTCGACCCCGCCGAGGGCGAGCGCCTGGCCGGCGTGATCGGCGACAAGACCGTGCTGATGATGGCGAACCATGGCGTCGCGACCGTCGGCAAGACGGTCGCGGAGGCCTATGACCGCCTCTACTACGTGGAGCGCGTGGCACAGGTGCAGCTCTACGCGATGTGGACCAGCAAGCCGTTGAAGTTCCTGCCGCCCGCGGTGATCGACAGCACGATCAGCAACTTCAAGACCTCTGCGCACCGGTATGGCGGCCGGTCGAACGCGGATTGGCACTTCTCCGCCCTCAAGCGGATCCTCGACCGCCGCGAGCCCGACTACAAGGACTGAGCGCCGCCAGGTTAGACGCAGCCCTCCACGAGCCTGCGGATCACCCCGGCTGCCGTCGGCGGCGGCCGCCGCCGACGGCAATGCTGCTCTCGGCCGCGCTGATGCTCGGCTGGCTGGCCGGGCGCGGCGCCAGGCCTGGTCGGAGGCCGCCGCCGAGCTGGAGGGCGCGGTCGACGCCCATTTCGCCGCCGGCCTGCGCACCCCCGACATCAGCGGCCTTCGCGCTGCGCGCTTCGGAGGGCCTGTTCGCGGCCCCGGAGCACCGGTCCTCCGAAGCGCGCAGCGCGAAGGGAGGGCCAAAAAACCTCCCGCTACCCATACCTTAACGAACTGCGCAGTACTGGATTCATTCGGACTCCATGTCGGGAACCCAATGGCCGCGACCAAGCCCCTGCGGGCCGCGAAGCTGACCCTGGTCGGGCCCGAGCGCCTGGCCGAGGCGCTCGGCCAGCATCAGCGTTACGTGCGCGGCGCGCCGGGCGGCGCGCGGGCCTGCCTGAAGTTCCATGACCTCGCCGGCCGGGAGCTCAGCGGCCGCGACCTGACCGGCGCCGACCTGTCCGGGGCCTGCCTCAGGGGCGCCGACCTCACCGATGCCGAACTCAGCGGTGCCATCCTCTACGGGGCCGATCTCCGGGGCGCGATTCTCGACCGCGCGCGCCTGGCGCGTGCCGACATGCGCGGCGTGACGCTCCGCGGCGCCTCCCTCGCCCATGCCGACCTGACCGGCGCCGACCTCCGCGACGGCGTGCTGGTGCAGAATGGCGAGGGGGAGATGCTGCCCTCCTGGGCGGCGGATCCCGCGATCGTCTCCGATGCCTGCCTGCTGGGTGCCCGCCTGTACAAGGCCAAGCTGTCCCGCGCCTCGCTCTCGAACACCGACCTGCGCGACGCCGATCTCCGGGGCTGCCAGCTCGTGGGTGCCGACCTGACCGGCTGCGCCATGGATGGCTGCGATCTCGAAGGGGCGGACCTGACGGACGCCGTCCTGAAGGGCAGCAGTCTCGATGGCGCCTCGCTCATCGGGGTCGACCTCTCGCGGGCCAATCTCGAGGGCGCCAGCCTGCTCGGCACCCTGCTCGACGGTGCGGCGCTCGGCGGCGCCCGCATGGCGGGCGCGATCCTGCCGCGCAAGCTCGAAGGCGGCCGCGGTGCGCTCGACGCGGCGCTCGCCGCGCATACGCAATGGGTCATCTCCGGCGGCAAGGAAGGACGGCGCGCCGATTTCTCCGACACCGACATGTCCGGAGCCGATCTCGGGGGCGCGATGCTGATGGCCGCCATCCTCTCGCGTGCCACGCTGCGCGGCGCCAATCTCAGGGCCGCGCGCCTCGTGCTGGCGGATCTCTCCGGTGTCGATGCCCGCGAGGTGGACCTCAGCGGCGCCGACCTCCGGGGTGGCGACCTGGAGCGCGCCCGGTTGCATGATGCGCTGATGGCCGGGGCGCGGCTCTCCCCCTTCGCGGTGGGCGGCGCCAGCCCGCGTGTCGTGCCGGCCAACCTGGCACTCGCCCGGCTCAGCCGCGCCGACCTGACCGGGGCCATCCTCGACATGGCCAGGATGGCGGGCGCCGACCTGTCGCGGACGACGCTCACGGGGGCCAGCATGCGCGACGCCGACCTCACCGCCGCGAAGCTCGTCGGCGCCAATACCGCCGGGCTCGACTATCACGGCGCCGAGCTTGACCGGGTGGTGGGCCTAGTCCGCCCGGCCGCGGCATGACAGCGGCCATGCCCGTACGGGATCCTGCCGTCGCGGATCCCCCGTGCCCCCGTCCCGCCCAGCCCCTGCCGCCGGACCGGACCGAGGCCGACCTCGCCGCAGCGCTCGGTGGCGTCTCCGAGGGCGTCGCCGTCTGGGACGCCGCCGGGCGCCTCCTCATCGGCAACCGGCGCCTCGAGGAGATCTTCGGCCTCCGCGCCGGCTCGGCCCTGCCCGGCCTGTTCCTCGGCGATTTCCTGGCCATGGCCGCCGCCGCCGGACGCCTCGACCAGGACGATCCGATCGAGGCGCGCGCCGCGCTGGAGGCCGTCCTCGCCCGGCGTGAGGCGCTGACCTGGGACATGCAGACCGCCGACGGGCACGCCATCCGTGTCCTGGTACGCCCGGCGCCGGGCGGCGGCTGGATCGGCTCCTATAACGACATGACGGACCGGCTGCGGGCCGAGGCCAAGGCCGCCTACATGGCCCGGCACGATCCGCTGACCCAACTCGCGAACCGCCCCTATTTCCGCGAGCGCCTGAGCGACGCCCTCGCCCGCGGCGGCCAGGCGGCGATCCTCTTCGTCGACCTCGACCGCTTCAAGGAGATCAACGACAGCCTGGGACACACGGCGGGCGATGCCCTGCTGCGCGCGGTGGCCCAGCGCCTCTCCGGCTGCTTCCGGCATGGCGACACGGTGGCCCGCCTCGGCGGCGACGAATTCGCGGCGGCGCTGACCCGCGGCGAAGGCCGGACGGAGGCCGAGGCGGTCGCCCGGCGCATCGTCGCGGCGCTGTCCCGGCCCTTCGCGCTCGATATCGGCGAGGTGACCGTCGGTGCCAGCGTCGGCATCGCCTTCGCCCCTTCGGACGGCAGCGACCCCGAGACCCTGGTGCGTGCCGCCGACCTGGCGCTCTATGCCGCCAAATCGGAAGGCCGCGGCGCCCACCGCTTCTACGATGCTTCGATGGGCCGGGCGCTGCACAGCCGGCGCTCGCTCGAGGCCGATCTGCGCCAGGCCATCGAACAGGAGGCGCTGGAGCTCCATTACCAACCCATCGTCTCCGCCCGCACCGGCCAGGTCTCCGCCATGGAGGCGCTGATGCGCTGGAACCATCCGGAACGCGGCCTGGTCCCGCCCTCGGCCTTCATCCCGATCGCGGAGGCGACGCGGCTCGTGCTCCAGCTCGGGTCCTGGGCGCTGCGCCGCGCCTGCGCCGATGCCGCGGCCTGGCCGGAGCGGGTCAAGGTCGCGGTCAACCTCTCGCCCGCCCAGTTTGTGGCCCATGACATCCTGGGCGATGTGCGCCGCGCGCTGTCGGAATCCGGCCTGGCGCATGGGAGGCTGGAGGTCGAGGTTACGGAATCCATGCTGGTGCGCGACGCCGACCGGAGCCGCCTGCTGTTCCAGGAGCTCCGCGCGATCGGGGTGCGGATCGCCATGGACGATTTCGGCACCGGCTATTCCTCGCTCAGCCAGCTCCGCGACTTCCCCTTCGACAAGGTGAAGGTGGACCGCGCCTTCGTCGCCGATCTCGGCACCGGCCGCCGGGGCGCCGAGGCGATCGTCCGCGCGGTCACCGGCATCGCCGCGGCGCTCGGCATGGAGACGGTCGCCGAAGGGGTGGAGACGCGCGAGCAGCTCAAGGGCGTGGTCGCCGCGGGGTGCGACCATGCGCAAGGCTGGCTGTTCGGTAAGGCCGCCCCGCTCGCGGAGGCGACGCGGCTGCTCGCCGCGATTGAGGCCAAGACCCGCCAGGTCGCTGCGACCCCGGTCGTCGCGCGGGGGTGACCGCGGCCCCAGGAGCGGATCGCTGAAGGGCGCTGCCGGGCCATCTCTGATGAATTCTTCAGAGTCCCGCACCAGTTCCCGCCAGGAAGCCGGGCATAGCCTTCTCCGGTCCGTACCGCCGTCGAGCGACGGTCGGACCGGAAGAAAGGAAGCTGACTATGTTCATTCGTCATTCGGCCAGACTTGCCGCCGCGCTGATCGCCGGCGCGACCCTGGCGATGGGCGGTCCCGCCTTCGCCGCCAGAAACGCGCATGAGACCGTGACCGAAGTGATCCCCCAGGCGCCGGGTGCCGCCACTCCGGTGCCTGCCTTCCCGTTGTGGTCGGCCGACGGCGCCGCGCCGCCGGCCGCGGCGGTGCCGGCCGCCGCCACCCCCGCAGCGCCGCAGAGCCTCGGCGCATCGGGTGCGGTGGCAGGGCTCGTCCGCCAGGCGGATGCGGCGCTGAAGGCGCGGCATACCGCCGCAGCAGGGGAGCGGCTGGAGCAGGCGGAAACCGCGCTGCTGAATGCCCGCACCGATGGACTGCGAGGTTACCGCATCCAAGTGCAGGACATCTCGGCCGCCCGCGGCGCGCTCGCCACCGGCAATCTCGGCGCCGCGCAGCGCGATGTCGCCCAATTGATGCAGACGCTCGACCATCCGGCCGCCTGACCGCGGCCGAATGGCGGCGGGCCGTCTTCCGGGCGGCCCGCCGGCGGGTTGCGCCCTCAGCTCCGCCCGGGGCGTTCCAGAAGATCGCGAAGCTGTCCAGCACGCTGGTGATGTTGCGGCGATCGGCCGCCTCTGCCTCTGTCGGAATCGCTCGTGCGTCTTCATCCAGGCAAGCGCCCTTGCATATGGTCTCATATGCCCATATTATTCATTGGCATCGCCTTGGATGGATCGAGCATGCCCGCTTCGCGGAAAGAGGCCGAGCCGGGCCGCTGCAACAACACGGCGCTGCGCAAGGCGGCGCGTCACGTGACGCGGTTCTACGATGGCTGCATGGCGGAAAGCGGCCTGCGCACGACCCAGTATGCAATCCTGAACCTGCTCGCGGATCGCGGGCCGATGACGATGGCGGCGCTCGCCGGACTGCTAGTCATGGACCGGGCGACCATGGGGCACAACCTGCGGCCGCTGGAACGCGACGGGCTGATCACGATCGAGGTCGGCCGCAGCGACCGGCGCGAACGCGAAGTCTCGCTGACGGATTTCGGCCGGCAACGCGAAGCGGAGGGCAAGACCCTCTGGCTGAAGGCGCAGAGGCGCTTCGAACAGGCTTTCGGCGCGGAGGATGCGAAGGCAATGCGGCGGGTGATGGCCCGCATCGCGGCGATGGAGCTGGACGTCCAGAGCGTGAGGCCGTTCGGCCGAGAAGTCTGAGTCACGCGATCAAACAAGGCACTGGAGCATGGTGCATGAGCGGAAGCGAACGCATCCAGGAAGCCTCGCCGGAGCCGGCCGTCGCGCCACCCAGTGGGCATCCAGATAGGGGCATATGAGATCAATGAGGAAAGGAAGCATGATGACCCGTCTTCGAAGCATCGGCGTCACCGCCATGCTGCTGCTTTCGCAGGTCCTTCCGGCCAGCGCGGCCGAAGCCGTCGGCCCGGACGACCTGCGGGAGATCCGCGCCGTGTTCCTGCGGCAGGCCGAGGCCGCGACGGCGCATGATATCGGGGGTATCGACGCCGTGCTCGCCCATGCCGCCCCGGGACGGCCGGACCCGGTCAGCTTCATCGCCCGCGCCTATCGGTTCTGGGGCCGGGAGGCGGTGATGGAGCATTTCCGGGCGATCTTCCGCGGCACTTGGCGCTTCGAACCGGACCAGGACGCGATCCGCATCGTCCCGCTCGGTGCCGACACGGCACAGATCTTCGCGCCCACCCGCGTCACGCTCGATGTCGGCGGCGCTCCCGCCACCCAGCCCTTCCTTGTCGAGGAGGTCGCCATCCGCACCACCGATGGTTGGCGCATCGCCACCATCGTCCCGGTGCCGGCGCAATAGCCAACTGATGGAACCGCCCGGCGGCCCCGCTCGCCGGGCGCCTGGACCGGCTAGGCACACCGCCGTCGCTCCTTACAGGGGCATATAAGACTATTTGAGGAAGGAAAGACGATGATCCGTATCAAGAGAAGCGGCGGTGTCGCCGCCATCCTGCTGCTGCTCGCGCAGGCACTCCCCGCGCACGCGGCCGAGGATGCCCATCCGGACGACCGGGAGGCGATCCGGGCGCTCTTCCTGCGCCAGGCCGCCGGCGAGAATGCGCATGACATCGGCGCCATCGACGCGGTCCTCGCCCATGCCGCGCCGGGCCAGCCGGACCCGGTCAGCTTCGTCGCCCGCGCCTACCGGTTCTGGGGCCGGGAGGCGGTGATGGAGCATTTCCGGGCGACCTTCCGCGGCACCTGGCGCTTCGAACCCGACCTGGACGCGATGCGCATCGTCCCGCTCGGCGCCGATGCGGCGCAGATCTTCGTCCCGGCCCGCGTCACCTTCGCGCCTGGCGGCGCCGTCACGACCCAGCTCTTCCTCATCAACGAATTCGCCATCCGAAGCGGCGATGGCTGGCGCGTCGCCGCCATCGTCCCGGTGCCGGCGCAATAGCCGCGACAGCGCAGGAGCAACCCGTGAAAGCAGCAGTCTACTACGCCAATGGCGGCCCGGAGGTGTTCCGGTACGAGGATGTCCCGGCGCCGGATTGCGGCGCGGAGGATGTCGTCATCCAGGTCGCAAGCGTCTCCGTCGAAGGCGGCGACCTCATCAACCGGGAGATCCGCCCCCTCGCCCACATCCCCCATATCGTCGGCTACCAATGCGCCGGCACCATCGTCGCGGTCGGGGAGGAAGTCCGGGGTCGCCGCATCGGCCAGAAAGTGGTGGCGATCCTGGACTGGGGTTCGCATGCCGAACTCGCCGCGGCGCCCGCAGGCGATACCTGGGTCCTGCCCGACGGCATGGATATCGACCAAGCGGCCGCGGTTCCCGTCGCCTGGGGAACCGCGCATGAATGCCTGTTCGCATTCGGCCGCCTCCAGGCTGGGGAAACCGTCCTGATCCATGCCGGCGCCGGTGCCTTGGGGCTTGCGGCGATTCAGCTCGCCAAGCGCGCGGGCGCCAGGGTATTCGCAACGGCATCGGGCGCGGCGAGGCTCGACCTGCTCCGGCCATTCGGCACGGATCTCGGCATCGACTACCGCAGCGACGATTTCGTCGAAGTCGCGCGCCGGCACACGGACGGCAGGGGCGTCGATCTGGTGATCGACAGCATCGCCGGCCGCAACCTGGCCCGCAGCATCGAAGCCCTCGCCTGGCGTGGACGGGCGATCACGGTCGGCGTCTCCGGCCGCGATGCGGAAGGCTTGGACCCCGTGTCGCTCTGGCGCCGCGGCAACAGCTTGCACGGCGTCTATTTCCCGACCCTTCTCGACCGGGAGCATGCGCGCGTGCATGCGATGGTGCAGCAGCTCCTCGATCAGGTCGCGCGTGGCGAGTTGCGGGTCATCATCGACAGGGTCTTCCCCCTGTCCGAGGCCGCGGATGCCCATCGCCATGTCCTGAGCCGCCAGGCCTTCGGCCGCGTGCTCCTGCGACCATGAGCAGGCGGCCTCGCCCTCAGCTCCGGCGCAGGTTCCAGAAGGTCGCGAAGCCGTCCAGCACGCCGGTGAGGTTGCTCCGGAAGGCGGTCGGCTGCAGGTATTGGCCGAGCGGGTAATAGGGCACCTCCTGCAGCGCCACGGCCTGCATCTCGCGGCAGATCGTCTGCTGCGCGGCGAGGTCGGGTGCCGTGAACCAGGTGCTGCGCAATTCCTCGAGCCGCGGGATGGTGGCCCAGCCGGCATAGCCCGCCTCGCCGGCGCCGCGCAGCGCGATGTGCCCGGCCGGATTCAGCCAGTCCATGCCCGCCCAGTTGGTGACAAAGGCGCTCCAGCCGCCTTCCGCGACCGGGCCCTTGCGGTTGCGGCGCTGAAGCATGGCGTTGAACTCGACCGTGTAGACCTCGACATTCAGCCCCGCCTGCTTCAGCGAGTCCGCCGCGACCGTGCCCATCGCGAGCGACCCCGAGGAGGTCGAGGGCACCATCAGCAGCACCGTCTCCCCGCGATAGCCAGCGGCGCGCAGCGCTTCCTTGGTGCGCCCGTAGTCGCGGGGGGCTGTGAGCGGCGCGAGGCCGTCGGTGGAGGCCATCGGCGTGCCGGGGCAGAAATAGCCGAGCGGCACGTGGAAGAGGCTCGTCTCCTGCGGCCCGACCAGCGCCTGCATGGTGGATGTCTGGTCGATCGCGCCCCAGAGGGCGCGCCGGATCTCCGGATTGTTGAACGGCGCCTGCAGATGGTTGACCTGCAACTGGCCGACGAAGCCGGTGCGGTCCAGCACCTGCACCCGCACGTTGCGCGAGCGCCGCATGAGCGGGAGCTGGTCGTGATAGGCGTATTCCTGCCAATCCGCCTCACCCGCGAGCAGCGCGGATGTGGCGGTCGAGGCATCCGGCATCACGCGCCATTCGACGCGGTCGAAATGCACGACCTTCGGGCCCGAGGTCCAGGCGAGCGCACCGTCGCGACGCGGCACGTAGCCTTCGAACTTGGTGTAGACATTGAGGGATCCCGACACGCGCTCATCCGCCTTGTAGCGAAAGGGGCCGCTGCCGATCAGCTCCGGCACCTGGCGATAGGGATCGGTCTCCGCGAGCCGTGCCGGCATCATCGCACAGACCGGCACCGAGGCCTTGCCGAGCGCGATCGGCAGCAGCGGGAAGGGATGCTTCAGGCGGAAGCGGATGGTGCGGTCGTCGGGCGCGGAGAGCTCCTCGGTGGCTTCCATCAGCATGCCGCCGAAGGGATCGCGCTTCGCCCAGCGCTTCAGGCTCGCGACGCAGTCGCGCGCGAGCACGCGCTCGCCGTCGTGGAACAGCAGGCCTTCGCGCAAGGTCAGGTCCCAGCGCTTGCCGTCATCCTCGATGCGGTGGCCATCGACCATCTGCGGCGTCGCCTGGAAATTGGCGTCCATGCCGTAGAGCGTGTCGAAGACCATGTAGCCGTGGTTGCGGCTGGCATAGGCGGTGGTGGTGACGGGATCGAGCGTCACCAGGTCCTGCTGCGGGGTGAAGCGCAACGTGCTCGCCGATTGCGCGCGCACCAGCGACGGGCCCGCCAGCGAAGATGCGACGCCTGCGCCGGCGGCGATCATGAGGGAACGACGACGCATGCTGGCAAATCTCCTGTGGCGGAAGGCAAGGCCGCATCCGCGTGCGGCGCGGCGGCCCCATCATGGGAAGGATCGGGCGCGGCAGATCAAGCAGTATCCATGCCATGGGCGGAACCGGGTCGCGAGCCGCCAGGCGGCATGCTAGAAGCATGTTGCCATTCTGTTCCGGAGAAGCCCGTGGCCCGACGCGCCGGCAGCGCCGACCTGCCTTTGCACCATGGACGGGTGCCGGCCTGGCTCGGCCAGCGCATGGCACGGCTCGGCGCCGTGATCGCCGAGGCCATCATCCACCACTACGGCCGCGACGAGTTCCTGCGCCGGCTGGCGCATCCCTTCTGGTTCCAGTCCTTCGGCGCCGTCATGGGCATGGACTGGCATTCCTCCGGCATCACCACCTCGGTCATCGGCGCGCTGAAGCGCGGGTTGCAGCCGCTCGCCGGTGAGCTCGGCCTCCATGTCTGCGGCGGCCGCGGCAGCCATTCGCGGCAGACGCCGCAGGAGCTCATCGCGATCGGCGAGCGCGTCGGCTTCGATGGCGCGGCACTCGCGCAGGCCAGCCGTCTCGTCGCCAAGGTCGACAGCGCCGCCGTCCAGGACGGCTTCGACCTCTATCTCCATGGCTTCATCGTCGCCGATGACGGCACCTGGGTGGTGGTGCAGCAGGGCATGAACGACGCGACCCGCTATGCGCGCCGCTATCACTGGCTATCCGAGGGCCTGACGAGCTTCGTCGCGGCGCCGCATGCGGCGATCGAGGGCCACGGTCAGGGCGTGATCGTCAACCTGACCGATCATCGGGCGGAAGCCTCGCGCCGCGGCCAGCTCGCGCTGCTCCAGGATATCGGGCCGGATGGCATCCTGCGCGAGGCGGCGGCACTCGATGGCGTGCCGCCCGCGCCGCCGGCGCCGCAGCAATCGTTGCTGCCGCACCTCGTCATGCCGGCGCATCACGACGTCAGGCCAAAGGATGTGATGCTGCGCCGGCTGCATGGCGCGCTGGCCGCGGCGGCGGATCGCGGCCCGACCGATTTCACGGAGCTGCTGCTGGTGCCGGGCGTCGGCGCCCGCACCGTGCGATCGCTCGCGATGGTGGCCGAGGTGGTGCATGGCACCCCCTGCCGCTTCGCCGATCCCGCGCGCTTCTCGCTCAGCCATGGCGGCAAGGACCGGCATCCCTTTCCGGTGCCGACCAAGGTCTACGACCAGACGATCACCGTGCTGAAATCGGCGATCGACCAGGCGAAACTCGGCAACGACGAAAGGCTGGAGGCGATCCGCCGCCTCGACGATCAGACCCGCCGATTGGAGCGCCATGCCACCGGCCCGAGCCTGCCGGACCATGTCGGTGAGGAGCGGCGCCGCTCCCACGAGTATGGCGGCCGCAGCGTCTTCGGCTGGGAGCCGGCACCGCCCTCCGCCGCCCAGGCGACGCTGGCGCACCGCCGCGGAAGCCATCACACTCCGGCGGCTTCGGCCCGCTCCCAGGAGACGCGCGATGACGGCCAAGGACGACCCGAACCAGGCCATCGGCCGGGCTGACGTCTGGGCGGCGGGCGATCTCTACGAACCCTATGTCGGACGCTGGAGTCGCCTGGTGGCGGCCGAGTTCCTCGCCTGGCTCGGCGTGCCGGCGGGCGCCGCATGGCTCGATGTCGGCTGCGGCACCGGCGCGCTGAGCCAGGCGATCCTCGACCGGCAGGCACCCGCCGCGGTGCTCGGCATCGATCCCTCCGAAGGCTTCTTGGCGCATGCACGGCGCCAGGTGACCAATCCGCGGGCCGAGTTCCGGCTTGGCGATGCCCAGGCCCTGCCGGTGCCGGATGCGGGTTTCGACGCTGTTGTCAGCGGCCTGGTGCTGAACTTCGTGCCGGACCAGGCGCGGGCCGCCGCGGAACTGCGCCGCGCCGCCCGACCCGGCGCAACGGTCGCGGCCTATGTCTGGGACTACGCCGAGGGCATGCAGATGATGCGCCGCTTCTGGGATGCCGCCATCGATCTCGATCCGGCGGCGGCCGAGAAGGACGAGGGGCGGCGCTTCCCGCTCTGCCGGCCCGATCCGCTGCGCGCGCTGTTCGAAGGCGCCGGGATCGGCACCGTCACGGTGACCGCCATCACCGTGCCGACGCTGTTCCGGAGCTTCGACGACTACTGGACGCCCTTCCTCAGCGGTCAGGCGCCGGCGCCCGGCTATTGCATGGCGCTCGACGAGGATCGCCGCGCCGCGCTGCGGGAGCGACTGCGCGCATCCCTGCCCGCAGCGCCGGACGGCAGCATTCCCCTCGCCGCCCGCGCCTGGGCGGTGAAGGGAACCGCCTGAGACGCTGCCATCAGGCCGCCTGCTTCGCGGCCGCCGGTGCCGCCGTCGGCCGTGGTGGCTCCCGCAGGCGCGGCAGGAACACGGTCAGCAGCCCCAGCAGCGGCAGGTAGGAGCAGACCTGGTAGACGGTCGCGATGCTCGTGAGGTCCGCGAGCTCGCCAAGCGCCGCGGCGCCGAGGCCGCCGAGCCCGAAGGAGAAGCCGAAGAACACGCCGGCCACCAGGCCGACCTTCCCCGGCAGCAGGTCCTGCGCATAGACCAGGATCGCCGAGAAGGCGGAGGCCATGATCAGCGCGATCGCCACCGACAGCACCACCGTCCAGAAGAGGTTCGCGTAGGGCAGCGCCAGCGTGAAGGGCAGCGCGCCGAGAATCGAGAACCAGATCACCGGCAGGCGCCCGACCCGGTCGCCGACGAAGCCGCCGAGCAGCGTGCCGACGGCGAGCGAGCCCAGGAAGACAAACAGGATGACCTGTGCCGCCTGCACCGACAGCGCGAAGCGGTCGATCAGATAGAAGGTGAAGTAGGAGCTCAGGCTCGCGGTATAGACGTTCTTCGAGAAGAGCAGCGCCACCAGCACCAGGATCGCGGCCGCGACCCGGCCGCGCGACAGCCCGTGCCCAGCCGCGCCGCTCCGGCCCCGCGTGCCGCCGTGGCCGACGCGGTTGCGCGCATACCAGGCGCCGACCTGCATCAGGATCAGCATCGCGAGCAGCGCGACGCCCGAGAACCAGAACAGGCTCCCCTGCCCGCTCGGCACCACGATGAAGGCGGCGAGCAGCGGCCCGGCGGCGGAGCCGGTATTGCCGCCGACCTGGAACAGCGACTGCGCCAGCCCGTAGCGCCCGCCGGAGGCAAGCCGCGCGACCCGCGAGGCTTCCGGGTGGAAGACGGCGGAGCCGATGCCGATCAGCGCCGCGGCCAGCAGGATCACCGGGTAGGAATGCGCCTGCGCCAGCAGCAGCAGCCCGATCAGGGTCGAGCTCATGCCGACCGGCAGCGAATAGGGCCAGGGATGGCGGTCGGTGTAGATCCCGACCACCGGCTGCAGCAGCGAGGCGGTGCACTGGAAGGCGAGCGTGATCAGCCCGACCTGCCCGAAATCGAGGCCATAGTTGGTCTTCAGCAGCGGATAGAGGGCCGGCACCAGCGACTGCATCATGTCGTTGAGCAGGTGGCAGAAGCTGAGCGAGAGGATCACCGCGAAGGTGGTCGTGCTGGCGGCGCTGGAGGGCGCGGGCGCCGCGGCGGCGGCTTCGGTGTTCTGGCTCACGGGCGGTCGTCCATCTGCCGGGACGATGCACGATAGGCGCCTGCGCCGCGACGGCCAGACCCGCGTGTCGCATGGCGGCGATGCACGCGGGCCTGGACCGATCGACATCCTGCGGACAGGTCTAGGCCCGATCGGCCCTCGCGCAACCTTCGTTCCCTCAGGCCGCTTTCTGCGCCGCCCTTGCCTCCTCCGGCTCGACCCAGAGGCCGAAGCCGACGGCGAGGCGGTTCCAGCCGTTGATGGCGTTGATCGCCAAGGTGAGCTTCACCTGCTCCTCCTCGCTGAACTGCGCCCGGAGCGCTTCATGGGCGGCCTCGTGCTGGTGGCCTTCCGACAGGCGCGTCAGGGCTTCCGCCCAGCCGAGCGCCGCGCGCTCGCGCGCGGTGTAGCAAGGCGCCTCGCGCCAGGCCGGGAGCAGGTCGAGGCGCTGCTGGCTCTCTCCCCGTTCCCGCGCCCAGGCCATGTGCATGTTGAGGCAGTTCGCGCAGCCATTGATCTGCGAGACGCGGATCTCCACGAGCTCGGCCAGGCCGGGCTCGACGCTGTCGACGAAGGCGCGGGAGCTGCTCATCCAGGTCTTCATGAGCGCCGGCGCGGCGGCAAAGGGGTTGAGCTTGGCCATCATGGGCAGGGTCCCTTTCGTTGGTCTCCGACCCCATGACGAGACGGGATAGGCGCCTGTGACATGCGTGCACGAAAAAACCGGCAGGCGAGGTTCCCGGGCCGGCCCTATCCCGCCGCCGCCCGCCGCGGCGCGCGCAGCGCCGCCTCGGCCGGCGGTGCTTCCGCCAGCAACGGGCGCAGCATCGCGGCATGCTCGCGCAGATCCCGCTCCAGCGCCGCGCGTGCGCCTTCCGGATCATGCGTCGCCAGCGCGCGCAGCCAGGCCTCGTGCGGATGATCCTCGGGCGCCACGGGACGCGGCACCGCGATCAGCAGGCTGATGGTCGGCCCGACCTGCACCCAGAGGCTTTCCACCACCCGCTGCAGCACGGGCATGCGCGCGATGGCGATGACGCCGAAGTGGAAGCGCTCATTCTCCTCAAGCACCACGCGCATGTCCTTCGCCCGGCGCCCCTGCATGAGCCGCACCTGGATGCCGCGCAGCGCCTCCACGTCCGCCGGCGCGGCCAGCAGCGCCGCGCGCGCAGCGGCGCGCCCTTCCAGCTCGACGCGGAGGTCCATGATCTCGTCGTAGCGGTCGACCGCGAGCCGCGGCACCCAGGCGATGCCGCGCGCATCGAGCTCCAGCGCGCCTTCCGAGACCAGGCGCAGCAGCGCTTCCCGGACGGGCGTCGGACTGACCCCGAGATCGGCCGCCAGCATCCGGTGCACCAGCTTCTGGCCAGGCACCAGCCGCCCGCCCACCAGGGCGTCGCGCAGGCGCCGGTACACCTTCTCCGCGAGGGTCTCCTCGCGGTCGACGGGGCCGAGGGAGCTGTCCATGTCCATGCAGGCGGGGAGTCTCGCGGGGCAGGGTTGACCGGTCAAGCGCTTTGCAGTTTGCTATAGCAAATACCAATACAACAAATCCACGAGGACACGCCCGATGCCCGGATCCGCCGCCGCCCCGAATGCGAATGTCGCCCTGCGCCTCGCGGAAGCCTTCGCGCGGCATGGCGTGACCACGACCTTCGGGCAGAGCCTGCCCTCTGCCTTCCACCTCGCCGCCCCGCATGCCGGCATCAGCCAGACCGTCTACCGGCAGGAGAACATGGGCGGCACCATGGCCGACGGCTACGCCCGCATCTCCCGCAAGGTCGGTGTCGTCACCGCGCAGAACGGCCCGGCCGCGACCCTGCTGGTGCCGCCGCTGGCGGAGGCGATGAAGGCGAGCGTGCCGGTCATCGCGCTGGTGCAGGAAGTCAACCGCGACACCGCCGACCGGAACGCCTTCCAGGAGCTCGACCACATCAGGCTCTTCGACGCGGTGGCGAAGTTCGTCCGCCGCATCGACCGCGCCGACCGGCTGGAGGATTACGTCGACATGGCCTTCACGGCCGCGACTTCCGGCCGACCCGGCCCCGCCGTGCTGCTGCTGCCCGCCGACCTGCTGCTGGAGAAGGCCGCCGCCGCGTCCGAGCGCCGCGCCGTGCTCGGCCATTTCCCGCTCGACCGGACGCTCGCCGACCCCGCGCGCATTGCCGAGGCCGCTGCGCTGCTCGCCCGCGCGAAGCGCCCGCTGATCATCGCCGGCGGCGGCGTGCATCTCTCCGGCGCCGCGGCGGAGCTGGCCGCACTGCAGCAGGATGCGCACCTGCCGGTCGCGACCACCTTCATGGGCAAGGGCGGCGTCGACGAGAACCATCCGCTCTCGCTCGGCGTCGTCGGCAACACCATGGGCCTCGGCGCGCGCACCCACGACCTGAAGCCGATGGTGGAGCAGGCGGATGTGGTGCTGCTGGTCGGCAACCGCACCAACCAGAACGGCACCGATTCCTGGACGCTCTATCCGCGCACCGCGCGCTTCATCCACATCGACCCCGATCCCGCCGAGATCGGCCGCAACTATGAGGCGCTGCGCCTCGTGGGCGACGCGAAGCTGACGCTGGCCGCGCTGCGCGAGGCGATGCTGGCGCAGGACCTCGCGGCACGCGCCGATGCGCGGCCGCGGGTGGAGGCGGAGATCGCCCGCGCGGTCGCGGGCTGGCGCGCGCTGATCGCCGGCGTCATCAGCCGCGGCGGCGGGCCGGTGCGGCCGGAGCGGGTCGCCGCCGAGATCGACAAGCGCCTGCCGGCCGACGGCATCATGGTGGCCGACGCCTCCTACTCCTCCAACTGGATCAACATCTACATGACGGCCAAGCGCGCCGGTCAGCGCTTCCTGAGCCCGCGGGGCCTCGCCGGCCTCGGCTGGGGCGTGCCGCTGGCGATCGGCGCCCAGGTCGCGGCCCCCGATGCGCGTGTCGTCTGCCTCTGCGGTGATGGCGGCTTCGGCCATTCCTGGGCGGAGCTGGAGACGCTGCGCCGCCTGCAGGTACCGGTGACCGTGGTGGTGCTGAACAACGGCATCCTCGGCTTCCAGAAGCATGCGGAGGACACGAAGTATGGCGACCACACCGTCGCCTGCGACTTCGCGGAGGTGGACCACGCGGCGATCGCCCGGGCCTGCGGCATCGCCGGCGTGCGCGTGGAGCGTGGCGAGGATCTGGGTGCCGCACTCGATGCCGCCTTTGCCTCCGGCAAGCCGAACCTGATCGAGGTGATCACCGACCCCGACGGCAAGCCGCCACTGACCATGTACCAGGGGCACTATCCGGAACCATTCTGATGCTCGCCCTGCGCAAGACCACCGCAGGCTTCGGGCTGGAGGCGCTCGAGGTGCCGGAGCCGCCGGCGCCCGGGCCCGGCGAGGTCCGGGTGCGGGTCGAGGCGGTCGGCATCTGCGGCAGCGACGTGCATGCCTATGAATGGACCGACGGCTACGGGCACATGGTGCCCTACCTGCCGCTGACCATGGGCCATGAATTCGCCGGCCGCGTCGATGCGGCGGGCGGTGGCGTCAGCCTGCCGATCGGCACGCGCGTCGCGGTGCATCCGGCGCTGTTCCGCGGCAGCGGCGCCCATGCCTGGCCGGGCGATGCGCGGATCGGCGCCGAACGCCTGACCATGGGGCTCACCGCCGATGGCGGGTTCGCGCGCTTCGTCACCATCCCCGCCGGCAATGCGCTGCCGCTGCCGGATGCTGTGGACGCCGAGCTCGGCGCGCTGGTGGAGCCGCTGGCGGTCGCGGCCGAGGCCGTGCTGGTGGGCGAGGTCAGGCTCGGCGACACGGTGCTGGTACTCGGCCCCGGCACCATCGGCCAGGGGCTCGCGCTGATGGCGCGGGCGGCCGGCGCCGGCCGCGTGCTGGTCGCCGGCCGCGCCGATGCGCCGCGCTTCGACGTGCTGCGCCAGCTCGGCTTCGCCGACTGCATCGATATCGCCGACGCGCCGCTCGCCGACCAGGTGCTGGCCGCGACCGGCGGCAAGCCGGTCGACGTGGTGCTGGAGGCGACGGGCCACCCGCCCTCCATCACCGACGCGCTGCCGGTGCTGAAGCGGGCCGGCGTGCTGGTCGTGGCCGGCATCCATGCCGCGCCGCTCTCGCTGCCGCTGACCGCCTTCGTGCGCAATCGCCACCAGCTCCGCGCCTCGCACGGATCGGAGCGGTCGACCTGGGGCCGCGTGATGGCGCTGCTGGAGCGCGATCCCGAAGGCTTCCGTCCCATGATCACGCATCGGCTGCCCCTCGCCCGCGGGCTCGAAGGCTTCGAGCTCTCCCGCCAACGCGCCGCCAGCAAGGTGATCCTGCTGCCATGAGCAATGCCGATCGCGTCGCCCTCGTCACCGGGGCCGCGCGCGGCCTCGGCGCCGCCATCGCCCGCCGCCTGGCCGCGGCGGGCCATCCCGTCGTGCTGGCCGATGTACTGGAGAGCGTCGACGCCACCGCGGCGTCGATCGCGGCGGAGGGCCTCGAGGCGCGCGCCATCCGCCTCGATGTCGCCGATGAGGGCGCGATCCAGGCGCTGCCGCAGGTGCTAGGCGACTGGTGGGACCGCCTCGGCGTGCTGGTGAACAATGCCGGCATCTCGCCCAAGGTCGATGGCCGCAAGCGCATGGTCGAGGACATGCCGACCGAGGAATGGCGCCGCGTCCTCGACGTGAACCTCACCGGCCCCTTCCTGCTCTCCCGTGCCGCGATCCCGGTCATGAAGAAGCGCGGCTGGGGCCGCATCGTGATGATGACCAGCCAGGCGGCGCGGGTCGCGAGCACCATCACCGGCGCCTATTACGGCGCCTCGAAGACCGGGCTGATGGGCTTCGCGCGCAACCTCGCCGCCGAGCTCGGCCCCTTCGGCATCACCGTGAACAGCGTCGCGCCCGGCCGCATCAACAGCGACATGGTGGCGGGCGCAGCGCCCGGCCTGAACGAGGCCTTCCTGGCGCGCATCCCGCTCGGCCGCCTGGGCGAGCCCGAGGATGTGGCGGAGGTCGTGCATTTCCTCACCTCCGACGCCGCGTCCTACCTCACCGGCACCACCATCGACGTGGGCGGCGGCAGCTACATGCCCTGAGCGCAGGCCTGCCAAGAAAAGCAAACGTCACCGAGAGGAACATCGTCATGCAACGCCGCACCCTGATCGCGACCGGCGCCGCCGCGCTCTTCGCTCCCCGCCTCGCGCTCGCCGCCTGGCCGGAGCGCGAGATCACCGTGATCGTCCAGTATGGCGCCGGCGGATCGACCGACGTCTCGACCCGCGCCATCGCCGCCGAGGCGGAGAAGATCCTCGGCGTGCCCGTGCAGATCGTGAACCGGCCAGGCGGCCAGGGCACGGTCGGCGTGCAACAGATCGCAGCCGCCCGGCCGGACGGCTACACGATCGGCACCACCGGCCTCGCCGGCCTCGCGATCGCGCCGCACATGCTGGACGTCGCCTATGGCTTCGAGAGCTTCACCTTCCTGCCGGCCTTCGCGCGCTACCTCTATGGCATCGCGGTGCGCGCGGAATCGCCGCACCGGACGATCCAGGACCTGGTGAACGCGGCGAAGGCCCGGCGCACCACTTTCGGCGCCACCGGCGCGCCGAACAATATCGGCATGTTCGACATCGCCCGCGCGACCGGCGCCCGCTTCCAGTTCGTCCCCTTCGGCTCCGGCGCGGAGGCGGTGACGGCGACGCTCGGCGGCCATGTCGATGCGGTGATCCAGAACCCGCCGGAGATGCTGCCGGCACTCGAATCCGGCCGGCTCCGCCTGCTCGCCTCGGCCAGCGCCGGCCGCTGGAAGGAATATCCGGAGGTGCCGACGCTGCGCGAGCAGGGGGTCGATGTCGTCGTCGATTCCATGATCGGCTTCATCGGCCCCAAGGGCATCCCGCAGGACCGCGTGGAGCGGCTGACCAGCGCCTTCCTCGAAGCTGCACAGAAGCCGGCGTTGGCCGAGATCCTCGGCCGCTTCGGCATGGTGCCCTCCATCCTGCAGCCGCAGGAGTTCGAGCGCGTGGCGCGGGAGGCGCATGACCGCTTCGGCCCGCAACTCCGCGAAGCCGGCCTGGCCCGGCGCCGTTGAGCCGGCGATGACGCGGACCGCGCGCTGCGTCGCCCTGGGCGGCGTCATCTTCGCGATCCTGGCCTGGCGCGAGGCAGCGAAGCTCGAGAGCTGGGGCTGGGATGGCCCGGGCCCCGGGCTGCTGCCGCAGGTGCTCGCGGTGCTGATGGGCATCCTGGCGCTGGCGGTGCTCGCCTGGCCGGGGGATCCCACGACCGAGCCGGAAGGCGGCGCGCGGCCCTGGGCCAACCGCACCTTCCTGACCTATGGCATCGCCATGCTCGGCATCGCGCTGGCGCTGCCCTGGCTCGGCTTCGTGGCGCCGATGCTGGTCGCGACCATCGCGATGCTGCGCTTCGGCGAAGGCACAAGCTGGCGGGAGGCGCTGCTCTACGGCCTGCTGCTGACCGCCGGCATCGTGCTGATCTTCGGCACGGCACTCGGCGTCCCCTTCCCCTCCGGCATCGCGGAGCGCGCGCTGTACTCACTCGGCTTAGTGCGAGGCGCCTGATGATCGACGGATTGCTGCACGGCTTCGCCGTGCTCTCCTCCTGGCAGAATCTCAGCCTTTGCCTGCTCGGTGCCTTCCTCGGCACGGTGGTCGGCGTGCTGCCGGGGCTCGGCCCGGCCACCACCATCGCGCTGCTGCTGCCGATCACGCTGAAGCTCGACCCGACCGGCGCCATCATCCTGCTGGCCGGCATCTACTACGGCGTCGCCTATGGCGGCACCCTGACCTCGGTGCTGATGCGCATCCCGGGCGAAGCATCCTCGGTCGTCACCTGCATCGACGGCTACGAGATGGCGCGGAAGGGCCGCGCCGGCGCGGCGCTCGGCATCGCTGCCATCGGTTCCTTCTTCGCGAGCACGGTCGGCATCCTCGGCGTCATGCTGCTCTCGCCGCCGCTGGCGGAACTGGTGATCGCCTTCGGCCCCTGGGAATATGCGGCGCTGATGCTGGCCGGCCTGTCGCTGATCGCCTTCTTCGCGGCTTCCGGCCTCGCCAAGGCCGGGCTGATGGCGCTGCTCGGCCTCATGCTCGGTTCGGTCGGGCTCGACCCGATCTCCGGCACGCCGCGCTTCACCTTCGGCATCCCGGAACTGGTCGACGGCATCAACATCACGCCGCTGGCGCTCGGGCTCTTCGGCCTGTCGGAGCTGCTCTACCTGGCGCTGGTCAAGGACACCAAGGCCGAGATCCTGCGGCCGCCGACCTCGCTCCTCGGTTTCCTGCCGTCGAAGCAGGAGGCGAAGCGCTCGGTGGCGCCAGTGCTGCGCGGCTCCGTGCTCGGCTTCCTGGTCGGGCTGCTGCCGGGCGGCGGCGCAGTGCTCGCCTCCTTCCTCTCCTATGCGGTCGAGAAGCGGCTGGCGAAGCGGCCGGAGGAATTCGGGCGCGGCGCGGTCGAAGGCGTGGCGGGGCCTGAGGCGGCGAACAATGCCGGCACCGCCGGTGCCTTCATCCCGCTGCTGACGCTCGGCATTCCGTCGAACGCGGTCACCGCGCTGCTGCTCGGCGCGCTCCTGATCCATGGCGTGCAGCCGGGCCCCATGATCCTGGAGCGGCAGCCCGAGATCTACTGGGGCGTCATCGCCTCGATGTATCTCGGCAATGTCATCCTGCTGGTGCTGAACCTGCCGTTGGTCGGGCTATTCGTGCGCGCGCTCGAGATCCCGCGCCGCTACATGGCGGCAGCGATCCTCGCGATCTGCGTCATCGGCGTCTACAGCACCAACCTCGCGACCTTCGACGTGCTGCTGGCGGCGGGCTTCGGGCTGCTCGGCTTCGCGCTGCGCCGTGGCGGCTTCGACCTCGGGCCGCTGGTGCTGGCCTATGTGCTGGGGCCGACCTTCGAGCGATCGCTGCGGCAGGGGCTGCTGATCTCGGACGGCGAGCTCGGCATCCTGCTGGAGCGGCCGATCGCGCTCGGCTTCATCCTGGCGGCGATCGCGACGCTGGCGGCGGCGGTGCTGCTGCGCAACCGCGCCCGCGTCGCGGATTGAGGATGGCGGGCCGGCAGCCCGGCGAAGCGGCCTCGATCGCCTCGGCGATCCGGGCCGCCGGCATCACTCGAATTCGGCGGGGTACGGCCCGCGCCGCGCATCGTCGGCATCGCCTTCCTCCGCATGCAGCGCCCGCGCGAAGCTCGCCTCCCGCTGCGCGCCATGGCTTTCCGGATGCAGGTAGCGGCCGACCTCCGCACCCTCCTTCCGCGCCTCCACCTTCAGCGGCGCGTGCTTCGCGTAGGCATCGCGGCGGATGCCGGTCACCTGCCAGCAGACCCGCATCCCCGGCCGGCCGCCGGCGATGGTGAAGCGGTTGTCGAGGATCATCGTCGCGACATGCAGCTCCGGCGCCGGCAGGCCGATCGCAGTGAGCTGGTAGCGGCAATCGGTGTTCAACGCCTCGAACCAGTGCGGCAGCTCGATGGTCGCGCGGCCCTGGCCGTCCAGTTCCACGATGCCGTCGTAGAAGGTCTTCATCTCCGAGGAATCGACCGAGCCATGCGCGAGGGTGCGGTTCTCGGGATCGAGCGGATGGTCGATGCGGAAGCCCTTGGCGAGCGCGGCCAAGCTGCCGGCGACCACCACCTCGCCGGCGAAGAAGCCGGCCGGGCCACCATCCTCGCCGCTCTCGGCCAGATGCGTGCCGATGGTGCGCAGCGCGACCGGCGCGCCATGGGCCTCGACCCCCGGTGCGCCGCGGCCGAAGCCGACGACGCCGGGGCAACCCTCGCCGGCGCCGGCGCCGAGCACGCCGGCGCGCTTTACCGGCACGCCCATGCCGCCCGACAGGCCGTAGACGCCGATGCCCTCCGGCGCCAGACCCTTCACTCCGGCGGTCGCGAAGCCGCTGCTCTCGCCGCGCAGCCCGCTGGCATCCCAATGGGTGGAGGCGGAGGTGCCGAAGACGCCCCATTCGCCGGTGCCGTGCACGCCCGCACCCGATCCCTGGTGCACGCCGCGGACGCCGACCGCGCCGCGATGCCGGGTGCGGCCGTTGACGCCGTCGCCGAGCTCGCTCCAGCCCGCGACGCCGCCGCTCTCGCCGAGCTTCGCGTCCTTGCGGCCGGTACCGCTGCCGATCACGCCCCAGCCGCTGCCCTTGGAGACGCCGACGACGCCGGCCAGGATGTCCTGCCAGGCGGCGCCGCCTTCGGTCTGTCCGAGCACGCCGACGCCGTGCCGGCTGAAGCCGGTGACGCCGGCGCCGCTGTCCTCGTTGCTGCCGAGCACGCCGCTCGCGGTGTCGCTCTTCGCGAGGCCGGTGACGCCGTTGCCGAATTCGCTGCGGCCGAGCACGCCATGGTTGGTGTCGCTGTGCCCGGAGATCCCGGCGCCGCGCAGGGAACGTCCCTCGGTGCCCGCCCGGTCCTCGGACCGGCCGGTGACGCCGGTGCCGCAGGTGGATTGCCCGACCACGCCGCTGCCGCGGCCGCTGCGGCCGAGAACGGCGTCGCCGTCGACGCTCTCGCCGAGGAGTGCGGGCCGCGCTTCCGCGACGGGACGGAGGGCGACCAGCCGCGGGCCTCCGGCATCATTCTTGTGGACGGCTTCGCCATTGCGGACGGCTTCGCCCTTCCGCAGCACGCCGCCGCCCCCATTGCCGTCCGCGGGCGGGGCGATGCCCCGTCCCTCGCCGCCGGTGTCCCGAACGCCCGTCATCGCGGTCTCCGCCTGTCCCGCCGCGCCTGCCCAGGGGCGCGGCCCATCCGCTTAGCGCGGGGCGGACGGCAGGGCGGTGACGGAGGTCACAGACCGGTGAAACCCGGGGCGCGCTGCCGGGGGCCCGCCGCCCTGCAGCGGCCCCGCCGATGTCCAGGAGGGACAGGGGTGCCGCCGATGCCGGAGCAGGGAGAATTACGTCATGCTCGTTATGCATGCCTTAGGCGCCGTCGGTATCGCGGTTCCGTGAACGAATGTGTTGTTTTCGTCGCTGCCGTATCGTAATTGATCCGCTCCGTCGTTCCCCCCGGCGAAGGACCGCATCGTGTACCGACTGGCTTATGTCGAATGCCCAAGGCCGACGCGTGGCTGCGGCGCCTCCTTGCCGGAAGCGCCGCATTTCCGCGTCGAGCCCTTTGCCTCCACCCGCGCGGCGCTCGACCGCGCCTGCGAGATCATCGGCGCCCCAACCGTGTCATCGGTCGAGCTTTATGCCGATTCAGGAGAAGTCCTCTTCGATACCGTGACGCTGGCCCTGGAACTGGGTTGGCCGTTGCCGCCAGCCGATCCGATGTGCTGGCATTCCGATTCTGCGGGTTGATCCGCGCCAGTCATTCCACTGCCCGACCACGATTTCGCCGATCGTGAAATGTCACGTCAGATATCGTTTCTGAGAGATGGGTTCGTCTCTCGGGGGCAAACCCCCGATTCGCCAGCAATCTATGGCAGGCTGGCTGTCAAGGATGCGCCGTCGCGAAATTTGTTGACCGCTTCGGGTCAATTACCGCGTTGCAGCATCGATCTGGCCCGCTCACGATGCGCGTGCTGGAACGTTTCAGCGCATGGAGTGCCCCCCGCCCATGTATACGCTCGCCTATGTCGAACGTGCTGCGCGACAGCCCGGGCTGCAGACCTCTCCCCGACAGCGGTTCCGGATCGAACGCTTCCCGACCAAGGGGGCGGCCCTGGCCCGTGCACGCAGCATCATCGCGCTGCCATTGATCTCCGCGGTCGAGCTTCACACCAGCGAAGGTGAGGTCGTCCTGGATGCGCGCGAGTTGGCATCGACGCTCGGGGCGACCCCACGCCTGGCGGCCGCGGCGCCGCCCGAGCCCATTCCTTCCCCGATCGGCACCGGGGACTGAGGCAGCCGGCCCGGCGGCACCGGCGTCCAGCCCGGCAGCACGCCCGGATCCGCCGGCCCATCAACCAGCAGCCCCGACCGCTGGCCACGCTCATCCCGCAGATCGATCACGTGGAAGGCATGCGCCTCCGGTGGCTGCAGGCTGCCATGGGCGGCACCGTCATCGGCGGCCTGGTGCAGCACCTCCAGGAACCGCCCGGACAGACGGTTGAGTTCGCAGGTCCCCAGTAGCTCCAGGGTGGTACCCGCTGCGCGGTAGACCTCAAGTTGCATCTGCGCTCCGCCCTGCTCGCGCCAGGAAGGTGGTCGCCGGAAAGCTACGGGATTTCATCATGTCCCGTCACCCACCTTCACTGAACTCTTCACCGAACTTTGCCATCGCCGATTGTCTCGTGCGGCGCCTGCTCCCAGCGGGGGAGGGCGGCGGTTCAGCCACAACCAGCGCGTGGCGGCGCGCCGGGTCGTGACGGAACAGTATCCTTGGGGCACGCGATCCAATTGTCGGAACTCATGGAAAAGATTGACGAACCCAGTATGGAGCAGTGCCTCATTTTTGGCACCGGGTATTTTGTCTTCAGCTTGCGATCCGTCTCGCCCACCGACCACGGTCACACGAGCAGTGCGCTGATTTCTGCCGCCTCTGCCCGCAGTAGCGGCAGCACCTGTTCCCGCAGCATGGCTACGGTGCCGCGCTCCACCTGCATCCCGACATTCAGCGCGGCGACGACCCGCCCGTCGTAGCGGCGGAGCGGCACCGCGATCGAGCGGAAGCCGATCTCCGCCTCCTGGTCCACCAGGGCGAACCCCTCCCGGCGCGTCTCGATCACCTGGGCGCGGATTGCCACCGGGTCGAGGGTCGTCTGCGGCGTCGCCGCCACCGGGCGCAGCGCCGCGAAGAACGTCTCCAGCGCCGCATCCGGCAGCCCCGCCAGCAACACCCGGCCAAGCGCGGTACAGAAGGCCGGCAGGCGCCAGCCGACCATGGTGGTCACGCTCAGCATGCGCGTCGGCTGGCCATAGGCGATGAAGACGATCTCCCCGCCATCCAGCACGGCGGCCGAGCAGGGCTCGCCGATCGCGAGGCTCAGCCGCTCGCAACGCGGCTGCAGGATGGTGGAGACGCCATTGGAGCCGAGATAGCCCGCCGCCAGCCGCAGCACCCGCGGCGTGAGGCGGAACAGGCGGCCATCGGTCTCCAGATGGCCGAGCTCGGCCAGGGTCAGCAACGCGCGGCGCACGGTCGCGCGCGGCAGGTCCACGGCACGGGCCACCTCGGCCAGCGTCATCTGCCGCCGCTCGGCGTCGAAGGCCTGCAACACCGCAAGGCCCCGCGCCAGGGCTTCCAGGAAGTCCGGCCCCGCGGCTTGGCGCCGCTCGGCATCCTGCGGGCGCAGCCGCGCCATCGGCATCCGTTCCTTCTCATCCTCGATCCGCGCATGAGAGACTTGCGCAAGGCGCGCGGCGGTCGCTAATATCGCACAAGTGTTCGGTCAGCGAACACCGGTTTCTGGTTCCGGGGGCTCCGCCGATGATCTCCGCCGAACAGAATGCACGCCTGACGCAGGTCGGACCCGGCACGCCCGGCGGGCGGGTGCTGCGGCACTATTGGCAGCCGATCACCCTGGTGGAGGAGCTGGACGGCAAGCGGCCGGTGCGTGCGGTGCGCGCCCTCGGCCAGGATTTTGTGCTGTTCCGGGACCAGGCCGGCAGGCTCGGCCTGCTCGACCGCGACTGCCCGCATCGCGGCGCCGATCTCGCCTTCGGCCGGCTGGAGGATGGCGGGCTGCGCTGCGCCTTCCACGGCTGGCTCTTCGACGCCAACGGCGCCTGCCTGGAGACGCCCGCCGAGCCCGAGGGCAGCACGCTCTGCAGCCGCATCCGCCAGCGCGCCTATCCGGTCGAGGTGCGCAGCGGCATCGTCTTCGCCTATCTCGGCGAGGGCGAGGCACCGCCCTTCCCCGCCTTCGACTGCTTCGCGGCGCCGGCCACCCACACCTTCGCCTTCAAGGGGCTGATCGACTGCAACTGGCTGCAGGCGCTGGAGGTCGGCATCGACCCCGCCCATGCGTCCTTCCTGCATCGCTTCTTCGATGACGGCGATGCGGCCGATGCCTATGGCAAGCAGTTCCGCGCGACATCGGACGGGTCGGACCTGCCGATGACCTATGTGCTGCGCGAATTCTCCCGTCCCCGGATCGAGGTGGAGAACACCGATTACGGGCTCCGGCTCTTCGCGCTGCGCCAGATCAATGACGCCACCATGCATGTGCGGGTGACCAACCTGTTCTTCCCGCAGGCCTTCGTGATTCCGATGAGTGCCGAGATGACCATCACCCAATGGCACATGCCGGTGGACGACATCAGCTGCTACTGGATCGCGATCTTCACCAGCTTCGCCGGGCCGGTGGATCATGCGGCGATGCGCCACCAGCGCCTCGCTTCCTACAGCCTGCCCGACTACCTGCCGAAGCATGGCCGCCACGATGATTACGGCTTCGACGCGGAGGAACAGGCGAGCGCGACCTACACCGGCATGGGCGAGGACATCAACACCCACGACCAATGGGCGGTGGAATCGCAGGGCCGCATCCAGGACCGCACCCGCGAGCATCTGGCCAGCACCGACAAGGCGATCGCCGCCAATCGCCGGCTGCTGTTGCGCGCCATGGCCGCGATCGAGGAAGGCCGCCGCCCGGTGCTGCTGCAGGAGGCCGGGACCGCCGCCCTGACCGGCCCCGGAACCATAGACGGCATGGCACCCAGCGCGAGCTGGGAGCAGCATTGGAAGGACGCGGTCACCCGCCGCCGCAGCGCCGCCCCCTGGGGCCCGCCGGCGCTCGCCGCGGAGTGAGCTTCTGCGAGCAACACGGCCTGCACAGCGAGGCCGCCCGCGCCGAGGTGCTGCGGCGCATCGAGGCCGAGGACATCGGCGTCATCCGCCTGGTCTTTCCCGACCAGCACGGCATCCTGCGCGGCAAGACCATCGTCACCTCAGAGGCACGGCGCGCGCTGCGCGAGGGGGTCGCGATGACGACGACCCTGCTGCTGAAGGACAGCTCCCACCGCACCGTCTTCCCGGTCTTCACGGCCGGCGGCGGCATCGGCGAGCCCGCGCTGGAAGGCGGGGCCGATGTCCTGCTGATCCCGGATCCCGCCACCTTCCAGGTGCTGCCCTGGGCGCCGCATAGCGGCTGGATGCTGTGCGAGGCGCATTTCCCGGATGGCCGCGTCGCGCCCTATTCCACCCGCGGGCTGCTGCAGCGGGTGCTCGCCGAGGCCGCCGAGGCCGGCTTCGATTTCATCGCCGGCATTGAGGTCGAGTTCCATCTCTTCAAGCTGCTCGACCCGCGGCTCGCGCCCGAGGATTCGGGACAGCCGGGCACGCCGCCCGAGGTCGCGCTGCTGACCCAGGGCTACAACTACCTGACCGAGCTCCGCTACGATCAGCTCGACCCCGCGCTCGAGATCATCAGGCGGGAGATCCAGGCACTCGGCCTGCCGCTGCGGTCCATGGAGGTCGAATACGGACCGAGCCAAGTCGAATTCACCTTCCAGGCGCAGGGCGGCCTCGCCTCGGCCGATCTGATGATGCTGTTCCGCTCGGCGGTGAAGCAGGTCGCGCGGCGCCATGGCTACCATGCGAGCTTCATGTGCCGGCCGAAGATCCCGAATGTGATGTCGAGCGGCTGGCATCTGCACCAGTCGCTGGTCGACCGCGTGACCGGGCGCAATACCTTCATCGGTGGGGACGGCGCGCTGCTCTCGGACACCGCGCTCCATTACCTCGGCGGGCTTCTGCATCACGCGCGGGCGGCGGCGGTGTTCTCGACGCCGACCATCAACGGCTATCGCCGCTATCGGCCTTATTCGCTGGCGCCGGATCGCGCGATCTGGGGCATCGACAATCGCGGGGTGATGGTCAGGGCGCTCGGCACGCCCGGCGATGCCGCGACGCGGCTCGAGAACCGCGTCGGCGAGCCGGCCGCGAACCCCTATCTCTACCTGGCCTCGCAACTTGCCTTCGGGCTCGACGGCATCAGCGCGAAGCGCGACCCCGGCCCCTCGGCCGATACGCCCTATGAGGCCGCGGCGCCGATGCTGCCGCGGAGCCTGGCCGAGGCGGTGGAAGCGCTCGATGCGAGCGAAGCCGCGCGCCGGATCTTCGGTAGCGGCTTCATCGACTACCTCCTCCGCATCAAGCGCGCCGAGATCGCGCGCTTCGAGGCCGAGGTGACGGCGTGGGAACACCGCGAGTATTTCGAGCTGTTCTGAAGGGCGGGCCCGGGCGGCAGACCCGGCCCGGACACGGGGACGCAGCCTACGGCCAGCAGGACAGGAGCGATCGTGGATTTCCTGGAACTGGACGCCGTCACCAAGGAGTATCCCAACCGCTCCGGCCCGCCGGCGCGGGTGATGGACCAGGTCTCGCTCTCGGTGCGGCAGGGCGAGTTCATGGCCGTGCTCGGCCCTTCCGGCTGCGGGAAATCGACCTTGCTGCAGATGGCCGCGGGGCTGCTGCCGGTGAGCGACGGCACGGTGCGCATCGCCGGCCGCCGCATCATCGCGCCGCCGCCCGAGGCGGTCTATGTCTTCCAGCAATACACGCGCTCGCTGCTGCCCTGGCGCAACGTGCGCGACAATGTGGGTTTCGCGATCGAGCATCGCCTCGGCCGCCGCCGCGCGCGGGAAGTCGCGGAGGCACAGCTCGACCAGGTCGGGCTCGAGGGCTTCGGCGATCACTTCCCCTGGCAATTATCGGGCGGCATGCAGCAGCGCGTGGCGATCGCGCGCGCCCTGGCGGCGGAGCCCGCCATGCTGCTGATGGACGAGCCTTTCAGCGCAGTGGATGCGCTGACCCGGCTCGATCTGCAGGCGCTGATCCTCGAGATCTGGGCGCGCAGGCGCCTGACCGTGCTGCTGGTCACGCATGACGTGGACGAGGCGATCACCTTGGCCGACCGCATCGCGGTGCTGACCCGGCGCCCGGCCAGGATGGCCGAAATGGTGGAGGTCGGGCTGCCGCGCCCGCGCGACGCCGTCGCCACGCGCGAGGCGCCGCAGTTCCTGGCGCTGCGCCGCCGCCTGCTCGACCGCCTGCTGCTGCGCCATGACGGCTGAGCGCCTGCTTCGCCCGCTGCCTGGCCTCTGCGTGCTGGCGCTGATTCTCGGCGGGCTGGAGGCGGCTGTCGATGCCGGGCTGATCCGCCGCGCGCTGCTGCCGCCGCCCTCCGCGATCGCACCGGTGCTCTGGGACATGCTGGCCAGCGGCGCGGTGCTGCCGCCGCTGCTCGCGACCCTCCGACTGGTCTTCGCGGGCTTCTTCATCGGCAGCGCCATCGGCGTCGCCGCGGGCCTCGCCATGGGCTGGTTTCCGCCGGTCTTCCGCCTGCTGGAGCCGGTGGTCGAGCTGCTGCGCCCGATCCCCAAGGCTGCGCTGGTGCCGGCGCTGATGCTCTTCCTCGGCATCGGCGAGACGATGAAGATCACCTCGGTCGCGCTGGCCGTGCTGTTCCCGGTGCTGGTGAACACCTTGCAGGGCGTGCGCGGCGTCGATCGGGTCATGCTGGATGCGGCACGCACCCATGGCTGGGGTCGGGCGCATACCCTGCTGCATCTGGTGCTGCCCGCGGCGCTGCCCTTCATCCTCGCGGGCATGCGGATCAGCCTCGGCCTCGCGCTGGTGCTGGCGGTGCTCGCCGAGATGCTGGCGGGCCAGGGCGGGCTCGGCTTTCTCATCCTCGACATGCAGCGGAGCTTCCTGGTCCGGCAGATGTATGCCTGGCTGGTCATCCTGGCCGTGCTCGGCCTTGCCTTGAATGCGCTCTTTCTCCTCGTCGAACGCCGCGCGCTGCATTGGCAGCCGGCACTCCGTCCGTGACCTCCTCCCGAAGGACCCCGCCAATGGCACCGGTCAGCCGCCGCCTCGCGCTCTCCCTCGCCGCCCTGCCGCTGGCAGCACCCCCGCTGCTCGGCCAGACACTCACCCGGATGCGCGTCAGCGTCATCCCGGTGCTGGACGTGGCACCGCTGCATGCAGCGATCCGCGAAGGCTATTTCGCCGCCGAAGGGCTCGAAATCGACACCTCCACCACCACCGGCGGCGCCACCGGCCTGCCGGGCCTAGTCGCACGGCAGTTCCGCGTCACCTTCTCCAATGCCGTGTCGATCATGCTCGGCATCCGCGAAGGCCTCGATTTCCGCTTCGTCTCGGGCGCCACGCGCGGGACCGAGACGCCGCCCGACATCTTCGCGGTACTGGTGAAGAAGGGATCGGACATCCGCTCGGGCAAGGATCTGGAAGGCAAGCGCATCGCCTCCAACACCCGCAACAACATCGTCTGGCTCCGCGGCATGGCCTGGGTCGAGAAGACCGGCGGCGACTGGCGCCGCGTCACCACCGTCGAGGTGCCGTTCCCGCAGATGGCCGATGCGCTGGCCGGCGGGCAGATCGACGCGGCGATCTTCAGCGAGCCCTTCGTCGCCGGTGCGCTCGCGACCCATGGCGACCGGCTGGAGCGGATCGGCTGGCCGATCAGCGAGACCACGCCCGGCGGCACCAATGCGCAGTACGTGGCGATGAAGGAGGATCTGGACGCCAATGCCGAGCTCTTCGACCGCTTTGCGCGCGCGCTGCACCGCGGGGTCGACTGGGTCAACGCACGGCTGACCGATCCGGCGCTGCTCGAGCTGATCGCCGGCTTCTCCCGCGTGCCGGTCGAACGGCTGCGGCAGGTCGCGCTGCCGGCCTATCCGAAGGGCGTCACGCCTGCCGAGCTCGATGCGCTGCTGACGACCATGACGCATTTCGGCCTGGGCGGGCGCTATCCCGCGACCGCCTCGCTCATCCATCGTACCGCCGCGGTCTGATGCGGCGCCCGGTGCGGTTTTCCTCCGGCGTGGTGTTGGTGGCGGGGCTGCTTGCCCTGTGGGAGGTCTCCGCGCGGCTCGACTGGATGCAGACGCCGAACTGGCCGCCACTCAGCCAGGTGCTGGCGGCGCTGGCCCGCGACATACTGAGCGGCGAATTGCCGGAGCTCGCCGGCGGCACGCTGCTCAGGATGGCGGCGGGGCTCGCGGCCGGCGGCACCGCCGGGGTCATGGTGGGGCTGCTCTTCGCGACCCTGCCGCTGACGGCGCGGCTGTTCGGCCCGACGGTCGAGCTGATCCGGCCGATCCCGATCCCCGCGGTAGTGCCGCCGCTGGTGCTCTTCCTCGGCCTCGATGACGCCATGAAGGTCACGGTCGTGGCGCTGACGGCGTTCTTCCCGGTGCTGACCAACACGATGCAGGGGATTGCCGCGGTGGAGGCCGAGACACTGGCCATGGGCCGCACCTTCGGCATCGGGCCCTTGCGGCGCGCGCTGCGCATCACGCTGCCTGCCGCGCTGCCCTATATCCTCGCGGGGCTCCGCGTGTCCCTGGCGCTGGCACTCGTCGTCGCCGTCGTGGCCGAGATGATCGCCGGCGAGCAGGGCCTCGGCCATTACCTGGTGATGATGCAATTCGCGGGACGGGCGCCCGAGATCTACGCGGCCGTGGTGGCGCTCGCGCTGCTCGGCTATGCGCTGAACCGCGGCTTTCTCGCGCTGGAGCGCCGCGCGATCCATTGGTGGTTCGCGCTCGGGCGCCAGGCCGAAGGCTGAGAGGAAACAGGGCATGCATGTCGCGGTCATCGGCAATGGCATCGTCGGCACCGCGACCGCGGCCTGGCTGCAGCGCGATGGGCACCGGGTGAGTTTCGTCGATCCGCTCGGCCCCGCCGAGGCGACCTCCTTCGGCAATGCCGGCTCGCTCTCGCCCTCCGCCTGCCTGCCCGTCGGCATGCCGGGGATGTGGAAGAAGGCGCCGCAATGGCTGCTGGATCCGCTGGGGCCGCTGGCGGTGCGATGGTGGTACGCGCCGGTCGTCGCACCCTGGCTATGGCGCTTCCTAAAACATTCCTCGCGCGAGGAGGTGGTGCGTATCGCGACCGCACTGCGCGGGCTGCTGGCGCCGATCTTCGATTGCTATGAGCCCTTGCTGCAGCGCGCCGGGGCGATGGGACTGATGACCCGCAGCGGCTGCCTCTATGTCTATTCAGGGCCCGAGGCGGCGCGGCAATGGGCCTGGGGGATGGGGCTCAGGCGCTCGCTCGGGGTCGATCTGCGCGATATCGCCGAGGATGAGCTGGTCGCGCTGGAGCCCGACCTGAAGGGCCGCTTCCGCTTCGGCATCCTGGCGCCGGAGAACGGCTCCACCACAGATCCGGCGGCGCTGACGCGGGCGATCTTCGCGCAATGCGAGCGCGACGGCGCGGCAGTTGTGCGCCATCGCGTCACCGGCTTCCGCCAGGCGGGCGGCGGTGTGACCGGGCTGCGCCTCGCGGGCGGCGAGACGCTCGATTGCGACGCCGCGGTGCTGGCCGGCGGCGCCTGGTCCGCCGGCCTCGCGGCCGAGCTCGGCGCGCGCATCCCGCTCGAGACGCAGCGCGGCTACCATGTCACCGTCCGCAGCAACAACCTGGCACTCCGCCACACGGTGATGGCGGTCGAGCACAATCTGATGGTGAACCCCATGAGCATGGGGCTCCGGCTCGCGGGGTCGGTGGAATTCGCGGGGCTGCGCGCGGCGCCGGACTACCGGCGCGCGCAGGTGCTGCTGCGGCACGGGCAGGCGATGTTCCCGCACCTCGATGTGTCGGAGACCAGCGACTGGATGGGCCACCGGCCCTGCCTGCCAGACAGCCTGCCGGTGATCGGCCGTGCGCCGCGCGCCGACAATGCCTGGTTCGCCTTTGGCCATGGCCATGTCGGCATGTGCGGCGCGGCGAGCACCGGGCGCGAGATCGCCAACCTGATAGCGGGCCGCGCGCCGCAGATCGACCTCACGCCCTTTGCGCCGACGCGCTTCGGGCGATGAGCGTGGCACCCGCTTGCGACATCCCCCAGGGAGAGCCGAGATGACACCTGTCCTCACCCGCCGCGCGCTTTGCGTCGGACTGGCCGCGACCGGCCTCGCCGCCCCCGCCCTGGCGCAGCCCTGGCCGGCCCGGCCGGTCCGCATCGTGGTGCCGTTTCCACCGGGGGGCAGCACCGACCTGCTGGCGCGGCGCCTGGCCGAGCGGCTCACCACCAGCCTCGGCCAGACCGTGCTGGTCGAGAACCGGCCCGGCGCCGGCGGCACCGCGGGCGCCGACTACGTCGCGAAGGCGCCGCCCGATGGGCTGGTGCTGCTGATGGGCGTCACCGGCAGCAATGCCATCGCCGGCAGCCTGTTCCGCGGCCTGCCCTATGATCCCGTGGCGTCCTTCGCGCCAATCTCGCGCCTTGTGTCCGCGCCGCTGGTGCTGGTGGTGACGCCCGCGATGCCGGTGCGGGACCTGGCTGGCTACATCGCCGCGGCGAAGGCGGCCCCCAGCAGCATCACCTACGCGACGCCGGGTAACGGCACCTCGATGCATCTGACCGGGGTGCTGTTCGAGCAGATGGCGGGCGTCAGCCTGGTGCACGTCCCCTATCGCGGATCGGCCGGCGCGCTCACCGATCTGATGGGCGGGCAGGTGCAATCGAGCTTCGGCGACTTCCTGGTCATGCTGCCGCAGATCCGGGCCGGCGCCATCCGGCCGCTGGCGGTCACATCGGCGGCCCGCCACCCGCTGCTGCCGGAGGTGCCGACCATGGCCGAGGCCGGGCTGCCGGGCTTCGAGGCGACCTCCTGGCAAGGCCTCTTCGCGCCCGCCGGCACGCCGGATGCGATCGTGCAGAGGCTCCACACCGAGGTCAGGGCCGCGATGCTCTCGGAGGATATCCGCGGCAGCTTCGCCAGCCAGGGCTTCATCATCGAAGCGACGCCGCCCGCGGAATTCGCGGGTTTCGTCGCCGTCGAGACGCGGCGCTGGGCGGAGGTGGTGCGGGCGGGCAACGTGACGGCGAACTGAGCGTGATGACTTGAGGCCGGTTCGGCCGAAAAGTCCGAATCACGCGATCAAACAAGGAGCCGGAGCATGATGCGTGAGCGGATGCGAACGCATCATGCTGCAGGGTACGGACTCATCGAACGCCATGAGTACGCGCCCCAGTTCGGCCCTGACCGCTACAAGCGGTCAGTAGTCCCAGAAGGTCGGTACCCAGCGAAAGACGTCGCCGTCGAGCGCCACCCGGCCGATGGATGGGAACGGCAGGTGCGTGGCCACCAGCAGCTCACCGTTCGCGGCCAGCTCCCGCAGAAGACGAACCCGAACCTGGGCCGACTCCTCGGGGTCGTGTTCGAACCCGTTGTACCAGTCGGGATGGTCGAACCCGACGGCGAACACGAGATCGCCGGCGAATGTCAGCCGGTCGCCGCCGGACGCCAAGCGGACCACGCTGTGCCCGGGGGTGTGGCCGCCGGTGCGACGGACGACCACGCCCGGCGCCACCTCGTGCTCCTCCTCGAAGGTCCGGAGCTGACTGCGGTACTCTTTCACGAACCGCTTGGCGGCCGACCGAAGCGCGTCCGGGAACCCCGGCGGCATGGAGACGTGAGAGAAATCGGGCGACGCCCAGAATTCGACCTCGGCGGCCGCCACGTGGATCCGCAGGTCCGGACGCAGCCGGTCCTTCACCCCGTCGACGAGCAGCCCACCAATGTGGTCCATATGCATGTGGGTCAGCACCACGTCGGTCACCGACCCAAGATCGATGCCGGCGGCCTCCAGTCGCCTGACCAACTGCCCGGCCCGCGGCAGGTTCAGGTCCGGGTCCAACCCCAGCCCGGCATCGATGAGTATGGTCTGCCCGCCGCTCCGTGCCACGACCACGTTCAGCGCCCAGTCGAACGCGTCCGGCGGCAGGAACATGTCGTTCAGCCAGGCCGCCCGGACGGCCGGGTCGACGTTGTGTGCCAACATCGCGGTTGGGAGCGGCAGCACGCCATCGCTGATCACCAGCACGTCAATCTCGCCGATCCGCAGCGCGTAGCGCGACGGAACCAACTCGTCGGGCTCGGGTCTATGGGAGTGTGAGGTGTAATCCAGGCTCATGTTCGCCTCCTGCTGACAGCCGCCTTACACACGGCATCGCCAACGCTACGGAGAGGCGTGTTGGCGGTCGATTGGCTCGAGGGAGAGGGCGAGGCATACCACCGGATAGGTCCTGCTATTCAGGTTGCAGGGCGTCGATCAGATGCAGCGCGTGCGGCGAGCGCGATCCTGAAAGCGGATCGCGGACATCAGCCACCCGCCGTCAGGGCGCCGATCGCCTCCGCCCCCAGCAACCAGCGGTCCCAGTCCGGATCGGGTGTGGCGCCGATCCCGCCGTAGAAAGCCCGGGCCGCTGCATTGTCCTTCAAGACGAACCAGGAGAATTTCTGGTGTCCCGTATCCACCGCATGGCGGGCCATGCGCTGCATCAGTCGTCGCCCGACCCCTTGGCCACGCTGATCCGGGTCCACGAAGAGCCACTTCATCATGAGCAGCGGATGCAGCGTGTGCATGAAGGGGATCTCGTAATGCACGGCCATGCCGGCGAGCCTGCCGTCGCCCCGGTCGGCGACGAAGGCGCCGAACTCCGGACGCTCTCCGAAGCCGCGATTCAGCAGCTCGGCCTCCGTCAGCCGGAAGCCGCTGCCCCGCTCGTAGGTGACGACGCCCTCCATCAGCCGCAGCAACTCGGGTACGTCCTCCCGCGCCATGGACCTGATCCGCACGTCACCCCTCACGATCCCCGCCCCAGCAGCTCATCCCGCCGAGCCTGGTTGGGCTCGCCTGCACAAGCGAGGTCGGCGAAGAGGCGCGCCTTCTCGTTCCGTTCGAAATAGGCGGTTCCGATACGGTTCATCATCCCCTCGGCAGCGTCTCAGGAGGCCCAGCTTAGCGGCCCCGATTTCCAGGACGCAACGAACTGACGCTGCTATGAATTACTAAACACCCACGCAATGGATCGGGAGTTATGGGGGCACCTTCGAGTTTCGCCTTCGGACCTTACGTGTTTCACACGCTCAGCCGTCGTCTCGAAAAACAAGGCGAGTTGGTACTGCTCAACTCCCGCGCAACGGAACTCCTGTTGCTGCTGTTGAGGCGCGCGGGTGAACTCGTGCCCAAGGACGATCTGCTGCATGCTGGCTGGGGCGGCCGAATCGTCGCGGAGAACAATCTGACCGTGCACATGGCAGCACTTCGCCGCGTGCTTCGCGACGGTGGAGAAGCCGACAGCCATATCCGGACCGAGCATGGCCGAGGCTACCGCTTCGTCACGCCCGTCACGATCGGAGGTCGCGAGCAGGGTGGCGCCCCTGGCGCGGCGACGGCAGCTTCCAGCCTCCGATCGGATATGCGTCGCCCGTCGGTCCTGGTCTCGCCTGTCCAGAGCCTGATGAATGACGAGACCCCCCAATCGCTTGCCGTGGAGATCGGGCGGCATCTCATGGTGCAGCTGTCCCGCGTGCCCGATCTGCTCGTGATCGGCACGCCGGGATCCGCTGGAATCCAACGCCTCCAAGGGGAGGCTGGAGCCCGGTACATCCTGCGGACCTCCGTCCGGCCGGATGATGGCTCCACCCACATCATCGCCATGGTCGACGACGCCGCCAGCGGGGTGACCATCTGGGCGGACAGGCTGGAGCACCGGCATATCGGCGTGAGCTCGGTGGAGAACGAGATCGCAAGCCGGCTGGCGCATACGGTGGTCACCGCGCTCATGGATCGGGAAGCAGCCCAGGGGCCGGCTGAAGACGCGCCGCTCACCATCGGCGCGCAGCACGCCGCCCTGCGCGGCTGGAGCGCCCTCAATCGCGAGCTGTCGGTGCCCCAGGATCTGGCCGAGGCACGGCGGTGGTTCGACCGCGCGCTCCGCGCCGATCCATCGCATGCGCCCGCTTTGGCCGGCTCAGCCTATGCGATCGTCGCTGAGAACATACGGGCCACCGTGCAGTTTCGCGACTCCGCACGGGGCGACGCGGCGCGCGCCGAGCTGCGGCGGGCCGATGAACTGGCAACGCGGGCGGTCGCACGGGCGCCGGCCTGGCCGCGGGCATGGTTCTGCCGCGGCTATGTGAGGCTCTGGCAACGCCGCTTCGATGCGGCGCTGACAGCCTTCGAGCGGGCCCTGGCGCTCGATCCCTGCGATGCCGAAGCGCACGCCTATGCCGGCCATGTCCAGTTCCTGGCGGGGCGCCCAGAAGCGATGCAGGCACCAGTCCAGTATGCGATTGCCCTCAGCCCGCGCGACCGCGGCGTCGGCCTCTGGCACCACTGGCTGGGCCTGTGCGAGTTCTGGCATGAGCGTGACGAACTCGCGATCCCGCATTTCGTGCGTGCCACCGATTTCTCACCAAGCCTGGTCTATCCCCCGAGTTTCCTCGCCAGCGCACTGGCCCATGCAGGCCGGATTGCGGAGGCGCGAAGGACACTCGATGCCTGGTGCGAGGCGATGGGCGGGTTTCATCTCACCATCGACCATCTGCGCGCGCAGGTCTTCTCGGACCACCCGACCTATCTTGCCGGACATGAGCGCCTTTACCGAGGTCTGCGCCTGATCGGTGTCGCGGAGCACTGACGCGACAGGCAGCCCCTTGCAGGTCATCCCACTCGGCCATGCCAGTCGGCTTAGCGAGATTTAGGAAATCCACCAACGACCTTGGCGGTCCTCCCCGGTAGGGTCCGGGACATCCAGCGCAAGGGATGCGAAGCCAACGCAACCGCCAAAGCCACGCACCCCATTGGCGAGCTGGCGGCATTGCGAGGCCTGTTATGAAGACAAGGGAACCTGAATCGGAACGCCCGGTGGTTTTGATCGTGGACGATGATGCGGCAATCCGATGTGCCCTTCAGGAGCTCATGCGTTCTGTGGACATAGACGCCGTGTGCTTCGCCTGCACGCGCGAATTGCTGGCTGCCGAGCCACAGGACAGGCCGGGATGTCTGGTCCTGGATGTCCGCATGCCAGGCTTGAGCGGCCTTGATCTCCAACGCCACCTTGCGTCGAGCGGCAGCACCAAGCCCATCGTCTTTCTCACGGCGCATGGTGACATCCCGATGTCCGTTCAGGCGATGAAAGCAGGTGCGGTCGATTTTCTTACCAAGCCGTTCCGCGACCAGGCCCTGCTCGACGCGATCGCAATCGGAATCGAGAGGGACATCGCGCAGAGGGTTTCGGCGCGGATCGCCAAGCAGCATACCGAGCGCCTCACCACGCTCACGTCGCGCGAGCGCCAGGTGCTGCGCCAACTGGCACATGGCCAGCTCAACAAGCAGATCGCATTCAACCTCGGCATCAGCGACGTCACGGTAAAGCTTCACCGCAGCAATGTAATGCGGAAGATGAGGGCGACCAATATCGGCGACCTGGTGCGTGCCTGGGAGGCAATCCCGACCAGCGTGCGCGAGGCGGAAGCGGCCTAGCCAATGGCGTGGTCGGAGGGCAACGCGATCTCACAGAGACCTGAGGCAGGCGACCTGAACGGGCCACGTCAGCAAGGACCCAGTGCTTGTCGAATTCACCACGCATCGCGGTCGTCGACGACGACGAAGCCGTTCGCGAGTCTCTCTCCGACCTTCTCCAGGTGCTTGACCTTCCGTGCCGTTCCTTCGACCGCGCAGAAGCCTTCCTGACGGCCTATGCCTCCGGTGCGTTCACCTGCCTCATCACCGATCTCCGGATGCCCGGCATCGGAGGGGTGGAGCTTCTGCGGCGGATGAAGGCGCTTGGCGGCCCGATGCCGGTCATCGTCATCACATCTTCCACCGATCACTCTACCCATCGGGACGTCATGGAGAATGGCGCGATGGCCTGCCTGACGAAGCCGATCAGGGGCGAGGAGCTCATCCATCACCTGAGGGCCCTGGGGTACGACTGCGATAAAGGACGAGGTGGCGGACGCTGAGAGCGCGCAGCTTGGCCGCCTTCCCGCAGGGTGCGATCGGCACTCCTGTCCAGATCCACCGCGGGACGACGCGCTTTGCATCACTCCAGGGTCGGCCGCCGCGGAGCTGGTCGAGACGACGTGCAGCAGAGGGGGCGTAGCATGGCCGAAAAACTTCGCATTGTTGCTGAACGCGGCGCATGCCCTGCCGCTGGCGCGGAACTGGCCGATCTGGCCTCTGAGAGCGTGATTGCGTGCGACCTCAAGGGCTTCATACAGTACTGGAATCCTGCCTCAGAGGCCCTCTACGGCTGGCCTGCGATGGCCATGCTGGGACGCCGGCTCGGCGAGATCTCCGCAAGCATCCCCCTCGATTCGGAGCATTGGCAGCAGTTGCTGCGGGAGGGGCGCTGGCATGGCCCGGTGCGCCGCTGTACCGCGACGGGATCGCAGATCACGGTCTCCGTCAGGCGTACCGTTCGCTACAATGAACTCGGCGAAGCGCTTGATGTCGTCGAGTATGGGCGCGGCGCCTCCATCGGCGTCGCCGAAATCGGCACGCATGCCGCCGCCGAGCCGCAGGGCGGCGGCGCGGCCTGTTGGGAGCTGGATATCTCCGGCGCGCACGCGCTTCTCAGCCCTGCCAGCGCACCCGAACACCCGCACGATGCCCTCGGTCCGGACCAGGAGGATGCCCTGGAGCGCCTGCTGTCCCTCGCGCGCATCGTCGACGTCAACGATAGAACGGTCCGCCTGTTTGGAGGAAATGCGGATCGCAAGCAGATGGTGGGTCAGCCCATGGCCAACTTCTGGCCGGCGGAAACCCGCAGCGTCCTCACCAGGCTTCTTGCCGAGGTTGCGGCGTGCGGCCCCTCCCAGATCATTCGGCGGCGCCTGGATCAAGCCCAGTGCGTCCTGCGCGATGCCACGTTGACGGCATGGCGCTCCGTGGCCGGTGGCCGCAACACCGCGTTCCTCATGGTTCACGGCGCTGCGGCGGGTGACCGGACCGCGTGGGAGCTGCAGGCCAGCGAGGACCGCTACCGCAAGCTCATCCACTATATGCCGACGGCCCTGTGGCAGGTCGATGCGCGCGGCATGGGGGAGATACTCGATCGCCTCAGGGCCGAGGGCGTGACCGACATCGCGAGCTTCCTGACAGAGCACCCGGAGATCGTCGAGCTCGGCAAGGACGTCGTTTGCGTCACGGAAGTCAACAGCGGGGCCATCAGCCTTCTTGGTGGACGGTGTGCGGCCGATCTCATCAGGCCGGTTCGCTATCTCTTCACTGGCACGCCCGATACCGCCAAGCGGATCATGATCGCGCATTTCGAAGGGCGTCGGAACCATGCCGAGCAAGGCCGGATTCTCACCCTCAATGGGCGGATGCGCGACGTTCTCTTCCACGTCACCTATCCAATGCCGCCCGAACAGATGGACACCACCTTCATCACCATCGAGGACATCACGGAGCGGCTGCGGACCGAAACGCAGCTCAGACAGCTCCAGGCCGATCACGCCCATGCGGCCCGCATCTCGACGCTGGGCGAGCTGGCGACTTCCATCGCCCATGAGGTGAAGCAGCCGCTTGCGGCCATCGTCACCAATGCGGAGACGAGCTTGCGATGGCTGTCCCGCGATGACGTCAACGTCGAGAAGCTGCGGCAACTGACGGGCCGGATCATATCGAGCGCCAGCCGCGCGAACGACATCATCCAGCACGTTCGCTCCATGGCCCAAAGGGGGGAACGGGAACGGACGTCACTCCACATGAGCGAGATCGTCGAGGAAGCGCTGCTCTTCGTGCGTCATGAAATCGAAGCCAGGCGCATCGACCTCGCCATCACCGCCGCCCCGTCGTGCCCACGTATCCTTGGGGATCGCATTCAACTCCAGCAGGTCATCGTCAATCTCATCATCAACAGCGTACAGGCCATCGCACAGGCGGAGTCGACGGAGCGTCGCATTCGGATCTGCATCGGGTCCGGCCCGCCAGGCGCCCTCGGATTTTCGATCCATGACAGTGGACCGGGGATTGCGCCGGATATCCTGGACCGTGTCTTCGAGAGCTTCTTCACGACCAAGGTCGACGGGATGGGGATCGGGCTCTCGGTCTGCCACTCCATCATCACCGCCCATGGCGGCAGCATCGAGGCCGAGAATCACCCTCGAGGTGGTGCCATTTTTCGCTTCTCGCTTCCGGCCCAGCCCCACGAGGCGCGCGACTGAAAGCCGGATGCCCCGGCTTCGACACCCGTCGCGCTTCTCCACGATCCCGCCCACTTGCAGGATGACTGGCTGCTCCGCCGCGAGCCGACGCAGCGGGCGGCTTGGCGTGAGCGATCGCGGGAACGGATAGGCGCACCCACCATCTGGAGAAGGCAACCTATCCGCTCGGACAATATCGGCCGCGTGCGGTGACGGGCCATTCTCCGTCCCAGGCAACACGGTCGCAGCAGCGATCTGCCATCGCGTCTGGTGCCCGAACGCGACCTGAAAGCGGGTGCTCAATGTCAACGGACGGAAGCCCGACCCATGCAACAGCGACTCATCATCATCGGCGCCGGCTTCGCGGGCATGTATGCCGCGCTCTCCGCAGCCCGCCTGCGCGAAGCCCATGGTGTCCCGCCTGACAAGCTGCAGATCGCGCTGGTGTCGCCGGAGCCGACGCTGGTGGTCCGCCCGCGCCTCTACGAGCCGAAGCCCGAGACCCTGACCGCGCCGCTCGGCCCCGTGCTGAAGGCCATCGATGTCGAGTACGTGCAGGGCCGCGTTGAAGCGATCGAAACCGTGTCCCGCCTCGTCGAGATCATTCCCGCCGATGGCCATCCTCACAGCATGACCTATGACCGGCTGGTGGTGGCCACAGGCAGCCGGCTGTTCCGCCCCAACATCCCCGGCCTGGCGGAGCACGCGTTCAGCGTCGATCAGCTCGAGGATGCGATCACGCTCGACCACCACCTGCAGGGCTTGGCGCAGCGGCCGAAATCGGATGCGCGGAACACGGTCGTCGTCGCCGGCGGCGGCTTCACCGGCATCGAGGCCGCAACGGAGATGCCCGCGCGGCTGCGCGCCGTGCTCGGCAAGGATGCGAAGCTGCGCGTCGTGATCGTCGAACGCAATGATGCGATCGCTCCCGACATGGGGCCCGGCCCGCGCCCGATCATCGAAACCGCGTTGCGGGACCTCGGGATCGAAACCCGGCTCGGTGTGGGTGTGGCGGCGGTGGATGCAGGCGGTGTCACCCTGGCCAATGGCGATCGCATCGACAGCGAGACCGTCATCTGGGCGGCGGGCATGCGCGCCGCGCCGCTGACCGCGCAGATCCCGGCCGAGCGCGACAATTTCGGTCGCCTGGTCGTCGATCGGGATCTGCGCATCCCCGGCGTGCCGGGGGTCTTCGCAACCGGCGATGCCGCGAAGGCGGCGATCGATGATTTCGGGAACTTCGCGCTGATGTCCTGCCAGCACGCGACGCGGATGGGTGCCTTCGCCGGCAACAACGCCGCGGCCGAACTGCTCGGGGTTCCGACCACGCCCTACCACCAGAAGGCCTATGTGACCTGTCTGGATCTCGGGGCGGCGGGCGCCGTCTTCACCCGGGGCTGGGACCGGAAAGTCGAGATGGTCGGCGCCGAAGCGAAGAAGACGAAGCACGAGATCAACACGGTGTGGATCTACCCGCCACGCGCCGACCGTGCCGCGGCGCTGACCTCGGCGAATCCCGAGCGCGTCACCGACCTCTGATCGCCGGCTTTCCTCCGCCACTCCCAAGCAAGGCTACGACAATGACCGACGCCCGAACCCCGCTCGGCGAAGCCGCGCGCCGCACCCTCCTTCTGGGTGGGCTCGGCGCCGCAACCGCCATGACCGCAGCAGAGCCTGCCGCGGCCCAGACTGCCGCCCGCCCGCCCGCCACGACCACGCATGCCCCGCGGGGGAACGGCACGACGGGCATGGTCACCACCCCGGATGGTGCACAGATCCACTACAAGGACTGGGGCACCGGCCCGGTCGTGACCTTCTCCCATGGCTGGCCGTTGAACGCCGATGCCTGGGACGCCCAGATGCTCTTCCTCGTGAGGAGCGGCTACCGCTGCATCGCCATCGACCGGCGCGGCCACGGGCGCTCCAGCCAAGTGTCGACGCGGAACGACATGGATGGCTACGCCGATGACCTCGCCGCGGTCATCGACGCGCTCAACCTCAGGGACGCGACGCTGGTCGGCCACTCCACCGGCGGCGGCGAGGTCGCGCGCTACATCGGGCGCCACGGCACCCGGCGCGTGAAGAAGGCGGTCCTCGTCGCGGCGGTCCCGCCGATCATGCTGAGGACCTCGGCCAATCCGGAAGGGCTGCCGATGGAAGTCTTCGACGCGATCCGGGCTGGAGTCGCAGGCAACCGCTCCCAGTTCTACAGGGAGCTGGCGGTCGCCTTCTATGGCGCCAACCGGCCCGATGCATCGGTCCCGCAAGGCACGCTCGATCAGTTCTGGCTCTGGAGCATGCAGGCCGGCGCCCTGAACGCCTATGAATGCGTCAAGGCGTTCTCGGAGACGGACTTCAGCGAGGATCTCAGAAAGTTCGACGTCCCGACGCTCGTTCTCCACGGCGAGGACGATCAGATCGTCCCGGTGAGGGAGTCGGCGAGGAAATCGGCACGGCTCATCCGGGGTGCCACGGAAATCTACTACCCCGGTGCGCCGCACGGTCTGACGGCGACGCATCAGGACCGCTTCAACGCCGACCTGCTCGCGTTCATCCGAGCCTGATTCTGTCAGGACGAGAGCGGAGTTGGGCCTAACGGGCCGGGAAGCATCGGGATGGGTCGGAGGTGATTGATGGATACGGCCTATCTTTCCGCGCTTTCAGCCCTGGCCGGGTCCGCAATCGGCGCACTGGCCTCGCTTGCGACGACGTGGCTGAATCAGGCGTCGCAGGCGCGGGCGGCGCAACGCGCGCAGGACAGGGCGCGCCGCGAAGCGCTCTATTGCGACTTCATCCGGGAGGCATCGCGCGTCTTCGGCGACGCCTTCGAGCACGAGCTCGACGATCCGGCGAAGCTCGTCAATCTCTACGCGATGGTCAGCACGCTGCGGCTTTTTGGCCAGTCGCGCACGCTGCACGAAGCGGAGCGGGTGATGAGCCGCATCGGCGCCGTCTATTTCGAGCCGAACAAGGACCTGCGTCTCTTCGCCGACATCACCCGCGCCGGTGAACTCGACCCGCTCTGCGCCTTCAGCCAAGCCTGCCGGGAAGAATTGCTGGGACAGAGATCGGCTGGATCCTGACGTCTAAGGATGATGAACTGAAGCACCTCGCCGCGGCGTCCGTTCACAGGAGCCTGACGCCCGCGCCGTCAGTCCAGCAACTCGACCCGCGCCGCCACGACCACCTCCTGCCAGCGCCGCATGTCGGCGCGCCAGGCCGCATCGAATTCCGCCGGTCCGGCCGGGGCAAGCTGCGCGCCCATCGCCAGCAGCCGTTCCCTGCCCTGCGGCGCTTCCGTCGCGGCCTGGACAGCGCGCGAGAGACGCTCGACCACCGCGGGATCCATCCTCGCAGGACCGAAGACGCCGACCCAGCTCGTCACCACGAAATCGGCCATGCCGGCTTCGGCCATGGTCGGAACGTCGGGAAGCCCCGGTACGCGCCGCGCGGAGGTGACCGCGAGTGCCCGCATCGCCCTGGCCTCGATCTGCCCCATGACGGAGGGCAGGTTGTCGAACATCACGTCGACCCGCCCGGCGAGCATGTCGGCATGGACCTGGGCGGCGCCGCGATAGGGCACATGCGTCATGTCGAGGCCGGTGCGCAGCCTGAACATCTCCCCGGTCAGGTGGATCGAGGTCCCCGCCCCCTGCGAGCCGAAGGTGGCGCCCTGGCGCTGCGCCTTCGCCCAGTCGATGAAGGCCCTGAGGTCCCGCGCCGGATTGGACGCGTTCACCACCATGACATTGGCGAATTCGGCGATGCGGGCGACCGCGGTGAAGTCACGCGCCGTGTCGAAGGGCAGGTTCCGCCGGATCGCCGGCGTCACGCCATGGGTGCCGGCACCGCCGACCAGCAGCGTATAGCCGTCCGGCGTGGCACGGGCGACGAACTCGCTGCCGATCGATCCGCCTGCCCCCGGCCGGTTCTCGACCACCACCGGATTGCCGAGCCGGGCCTGCAGCCCATCAGCCAGCGCGCGGGCGACCACGTCGAAGGACCCGCCGGGCGTATAGCCCACCACCAGCCTGACGGTGCGCGTCGCATCCCAGGGCTGCGCCGCCGCCGGCAGCGCACCCGCCAGCAGCAGCGCCAGCGCCGCGAGAACCCGCTTCATTCCGCCTCTCCCCATCCGCCGCCGCCGGCGGTCGCCATCACCAGCCGGTCGCCGGTCTGCAGGACCGTGCTGAGCTTGGAGCGGATCTCCTCCCGGCTGCCGTCCCGGCGCTGGATCCAGGCTTGCGCCATCGCGCCGTCGCCGCCGCCCGCCGCGCCGCGGGCGGCGTGCATGTGCCGCTCGCCGCGGAAGGTCAGGGTCAGCGGGCCGCGCAGCACCTCATAGTCCCGGACCGCGCCGTCGCCGCCGCGGTTACGGCCGGCGCCGCCCGAGCCGCGCCGGATGCCGAGGCGGTGCACGCGCACCGGCGCATCGGTCTCCATCGCCTCCACCGGCTGGTTCATGGTGTTGCCGACATCGGTCGAGACGGCGGCGACGCCGGGTCCGATGGCGGATGCACCGCTGCCGCCCTGCATCGCCTCCGTCACCACATAGGTGCTGCCATCGGGGTTCCGGCCGCTGAGCGCCATGATCACGCTGGCCCCCGCATTCGCCGCCGGAATGCGCTCCGGCAGCGCCTGAGCCAGGGCGCCGAGGATCGCATTGGTCAGGATCTTCACCGTCGCGGTGCGCGCATTCACCGCGGCGGGCGGCCGCGGATTGAGCAGCGATCCTTCCGGCAGCACCAGGTGCAGCGGCCGGAAACAGCCGCCATTGTTCGGGATCTCCGGGCCGGTGACCGCGCGGATCGCGAAGAAGGCGCCTGCCATGACGCCGGCCGGCACCGCGTTCACCGGCCCGCGCACCTGGGGCGCGGTGCCGGTGAAGTCGATGGTGATCTCCTCCCCTTGCACCCTGACCTCGACCTCGATCGGCACGGGACGTCGAGATCGACACCGTCATTGTCGAGGGCGTCGCTGTAGCGCCAGGCGCCATCGGGGATCGCGGCGATCGCGGCCCGGGTCGCGGCCTCGGCGCGGCGCACCAGCTCCTCCATCATCGCGGTGAGCGGCGCGGCACCGTGGCGCGCGACCATGTCAGCGACACGCGCGGCGCCGGTGCGGCAGGCCGAGATCTGCGCGTTCAGGTCCCATTCGAAGGCGTCGGGGGTGCGGATGTTGCAGGCGATGATGCGCATGATCTGCACGTCCACCACACCGCCGCGCGCGAGGCGGAGCGGCGGCAGGCGGAGACCTTCGTGATAGATCTCGGTCGCGTTGGTGGGCACCGAGCCCGGCGTCAGGCCGCCCATGTCCTGGTGGTGGAAGATCGTGCCGGCCAGCGCCACGACCCGGCCCTCCGCGAAGACCGGCATCATCAGCGTGAGGTCGGGGATATGGGTGCCGCCATCATAGGGGTCGTTCATCAGGTAGATGTCATCCGGCTGCATCTGCGCGATCGGGAAACCCGCGAGCAGACGCGACACGGCCGGGATCAGGCAACCGAGCAGCAGCGGCAGCGACACGGACTGCGCCATCACGGTGCCATCAGGCAGGAAGATGCTGGCGGAGGCATCATTCGCCTCGCGCACGATGGGCGAGACGGCGCTGCGCAGCAGGATGCCCTGCATCTCCTCGGCGATGCCTTCGAGGCGGCGCCGGACGATCTCCAGCGTCGCGGGGTCGATCCGCTCCGCGTTCATGCGGCGATCCTTTCCATCACCAGGTGCCGCGCATGCGCCACGAGACGCCAGCCCGCCGGCACGACGAGCGTGGAATCCGCCTGTTCCATAATGACCGGGCCGGTGACGACCTCGCCTTCGGCCATGGTTGCACGGTGCCGCACGGCGACCTCGGCCGCGACGCCGTCGAGGATGGCGCGCCGTGCTCGCATGTCCCGGCCGTCGTCGCCCCGCCATTGCGTGGCCGCGGTCTCGGCCGGCAGGCGCTGCACCACGCGCAGCGAGACGAGCCGCACCGGCGCGTCCCGGGTATGGCCATAGGCGCGGCGATGCGCCTCGATGAAGCCGGTCCGGATCACCTCGCCGGGCCGCGCGCTGCCAGGGGGCACCTGGACGTCGAGGCTGTGCCCCTGCCCCATGAAGCTCGCCGCCGCCGCAATCTCGGTCACGGCGCTGCCCGATGCGACGCCGTCGCCGGCCATCGCGGCGGCGCAGCGGGCCGTCAGCGCGTCGATCGCGGCCCGCAAATCGTCTTCCGTCAGGCGCTCGAGCGGACGGTAGAAGCCATGCGCCGCATCATGCTCCAGCGGCGCCTCCAGCAGGCCGGCGGCTGCCAGGACTCCGGGTGCCGCGGGCACCACGACCTTGGTCATGCCGAGCTCCTCAGCGATCCAGGCGGCGTGCAACCCGCCGCCGCCGCCGGCCGGCAGCAGCGGGAAGTCGCGCGGATCGATGCCGCGCGCGACGGTCATCTGCCGCACCGCCTCCGCCATGGTCGCGTTGATGACGCGATGGATCGCGCTCGCCGCCGCTTCCAACCCCATGCCGAGCGGCCCCGCGATGTCGCGGGCGATGGCCTCCGCCGCCGCATCCGCGTCGAGGCGCAGCTCGCCATTGGCGAAGCGCGCCGGATCGACCAGGCCGAGCACGACCGAGGCGTCGAGCACGGTCGGGCGCGTGCCGCCGCGCCGGTAGCAGGCGGGCCCCGGATCGGCGCCGGCCGAGCGGGGACCGACGCGCAGCCCGCCGGTCGCGTCGATCCAGGCGATGCTGCCGCCGCCCGCGGCGATGGCGAGGACATCGGCCGTGGGCACGCGCACCGGGAAGCGGCCGATGCGCCCGTCGTTGCGGAGCGCGGGCGTGCCATTCTCGATCAGCGCGACATCGGCGCTGGTGCCGCCGACATCGATCGAGACACCCTGCCCGAAGCCCGCATCGCGCAGCACGGAGGCGGCGCCGATCGCCGCCGCCGATGGGCCAGAGAGCGTGAGCCGGATCGGCCTTCCGCGCGCCGCGCCGGCGCCGAGCAGCCCGCCGCGGGAATGCATGATGCGGAGCGCCGCCGGCACGCCGCTCTCGGCCAGGATGCCTTCGATGCGGCCGAGATAGAGATCCATCACCGGCTTCAGCGCCGCGTCGAACACCGTCGCGCAGCAGCGTTCATACTCGCGGATGCCGGGATCGACCTCGCTCGACAGCGACACCGCGATGCCGGGACAGGTGGCTTCGACGATCTCCCGCGCGCGCCGCTCATGCGCCGGGTTGAGGAAGGCGAAGAGGAAGCAGATGGCGATCGCCTGCACGCCATCGCCGGCGAGCTGCCGGGCGGCCGCGGCGACGCCGGCCTCGTCGAGCGGCTCGACGACCAGGCCCTCGGCATCGATCCGCTCACGGACCTCCAGTCGCCGCGCCGAGGGGGCGACATCGACCGGGGTCTGCGGGCCGAAGATCAGGTCGTAGTTGGAAGCGCGGGTCATCCGCCCGATCTCGAGCACGTCGGCGAAGCCCGCGGTGGTGATCAGGCCGACGCGGGCGGCGGTGCCTTCCAGGATGGCGTTGGTCGCCACCGTGGTGCCGTGCAGGAAACGGCGGACGGCGCCACCGCCCGCATCCCCAAGCAGGCGGCGGAGCGCCTCCGCGACCGCGCGGGACGGATCGTCCGGCGTGCTCGGCACCTTGAGCAGGCGCGCGCTGCCATCCGCGCCGCGGCAGACCGCGTCCGTAAAGGTGCCGCCGATATCGATGCCGATGTCGAGCGTCCCGGGCGACATCGGCACGGACATTCCTGCACTCTCCTTCAGACGGCGGCGCTCTGCGCCAGCGAGTACGCCCAGCCTGTCATGGCGGAGCAATGGCGTGAAGGCGCGGCCCGCATCTCGCGCCGGGTGCAGCCCCGCGCCATGATGGCGACGCGAAGGATGGCAGGCGGCGCGAGGCAGCATGGCGCAGAACATCTATGACGATCCCGGCTTCTTCGCCGGCTACAGCCGGCTGCCGCGCTCCGTCGAGGGGCTGGATGGCGCCGCGGAGTGGCCGGCGGTCCGCGCGCTGCTGCCCGACCTCACCGGCCTCAAGATCCTCGATCTCGGCTGCGGCTTCGGCTGGTTCGCCCGCTGGGCAGCGGCCGCCGGGGCGCGGCAGGTGCTCGGGCTCGACCTGTCGCACAGCATGATCGCCCGCGCGCGGCGGGACACCAGCGCGCCGAACGTCACCTACGCCATCGCCGACCTGGAACGGCCGGAGCTGCCGGCGGCGTTCGACCTCGCCTACAGCTCGCTCGCACTGCACTACGTCGCCGATTTCGCGGGCCTGGTCGCGGCCGTGCACCGCGCGCTGGTGCCGGGCGGCCGCTTCGTCTTCACGATCGAGCATCCGATCTACATGGCGCCCTCGGAGCCGGGCTGGGCGACCGATGCTGCCACCGGCCGTCGGACCTGGCCGCTCGACGGCTATGGGATCGAGGGGCCGCGCCGGACCGACTGGCTGGCGGAGGGGGTGATCAAGCAGCACCGCATGCTGGGGACGACGCTCAACACGCTGATCGGCGCCGGCTTCGCGATCCGCCATGTCGAGGAGTGGAGCCCATCCGACGCGGATCTCGCTGCCCATCCCGACTGGGCGGAGGAGCGCGAGCGGCCGATGTTCCTGCTGGTCGCGGCGGAGCGGTAGGGGATGCCGCGTCAGACCGCCGGATCGGTCAGCAACGCCAGCACCTCTGCCCGCAGGGTCGCTGCCGAAACCGGCGTGCCCAGGACCCGATGCGCGTCATAGCCGACCGGTGCCGCGTGATCGCGGCCGCCGAGAAAGGCAAACGGCACGCCGTGTTCCTGCAGCCGGTCGGCGACCGCGACATACATCTGCGCCCCGAGCCCCGCTTCCAGCAGGGCCGCGTCCGGCGTCTCGCCTTCCAGAAGATCGAGTGCCGAGGCGACGCTCGGGGCCGGTCCCAGCACCCGGCATCCGGCCCGCCTCAGGATGCCGGTGGTCTCCTCGGCGACGTCCCACTCATTCTCTAACACCAGGACGAGAGCGCCCTGCAATCGACCGTGCCGCAATTCATGCTCCTCACGCCTGCCGCCGGAGGCCCGGCGCGCCGGCTGCGTGCCCGCGATGTCTTTACAACCTAGTCGGTCGCGACCCGCATGCATCCCCGGTGGGCGCGCCGAAGGCTTCACGAAGCTCGGCATCACGCGATCGGCAGCGCCTGGCGCGGCTGCGGATCGCCCGGGGGAGGTGCGGCGCGAGCTTTGACGATCGCGATCGCCCCGATCGTCCCGCAACCGGAGCGGCATCCGCATTGTTCTCTCGGGCGGCGCGGACCAGCACGGAGGCGTGACGATGAACAAGGATCAGGTCGCGGGTGCGGCGAAGCAGGGCGCCGGCAACACCAAGGAAGTCATCCGCGACGCGCTGAAGAAATAGGCCCGCGCCGGGAGGGGATCGGAAGCGTGGCGGCACGGCCCAGCTTGTCACGCCTTTCTCAGCCGGTACCGATGGCGGGGCGGACCGGGCGCGGCAACTGCCCGCGTGGCCCAACGTTCGGGCCGCGGGTGCCCTTGGGCGAGCCGCGGTGGCTGCCCGGGGCATCCCGTTTCCTCCCCACTTTACCCGCCGCGGCCATCGCCGCGGCGGGTGCTTTTTGTCGCAGGCCCGGCCGCGCGCCACCGATCCCGGCGCGAAAGCGTTAGACGGCCCTCCCCCGCCCGCCCAACATGCGGGGGAGCAACGCGGAGTCCAGGATGATGCGAGGCGTGCTGCTGGCCGCCGGGTGGGTGCTGATGCTGCTGGCACTCGGCGCCGCCGTCTGGGGTGTGACCTTCTGGACCACGGCGCTGGAGATCGCGCCCGATCGCATGCAGGGCCACACGATCTGGATCAGTGCCGAGATGTACGTCATTGCCGCGATCGGCTTCGCGGCACTCGGGCTGCTCTGCCTCGGCCTGGCGGAGGTGCTGTACCGGCTGCCGCGCTGACGTCAGGTGATCGGCCGGGCCTGGGCGGTGTAGACAGCACCGCGCGACGGACGAAAGGCATCGGCATGAGCGATGACGAGCGCGCCATTCGCGCGATGATCGATTTCTGGCTCGCCGCCAGCAAGGCCGGCGATACCGCGGCGGTGCTCAGCCTGATGACCGACGACGTCGTCTTCATGGTTCCGGGCCGGGAACCCTTCGGCAAGGAAGGCTTCGCCGCCGCGGCCGAGAGCATGAAGGGGGTCCGGATGGATGGCAGCAGCGAGATCCAGGAGATCCGGATCCTGGGCGACTGGGCCTGGATCAGGAACCGGATCGAGGTGACGGTGACGCCGCCCGGCGACGCGCCGATCCGACGCGCCGGCCATACCCTGACGATCCTGCGCAAGGAGGGTGACGGGCAGTGGCGCCTGGCGCGCGACGCCAACCTATTGGCGGCAGCAGAGTGATCCGGGGCCGGTACGCCATCGACCGCACCTGCCCCGCCCGGCCGCCCGAAGAGGGAAATTTAACGCCGTTCCGGTGAAGCTCGACCCTGGCCGGGGATAGAGGCAAGGGTCGCAGCTCCGGCCGGGAGGCGGGAATGGTCGGCATCGCAGGCATCACCAAGGTGCTGGGGGGCTTGCCCGACGCGAAGCGGGCGCAGCCGGAGGCGCGCCGCGAGCGCCCGGCGGCCGAGCGCTGTCCGAAATGCGGCCATGGCCACCTCCGCTTCGACCGGGAAGTGCCCGCCGCGGCGCCAGGCCAGCCGGCCCGGCGGTATTACCGCTGCACGGCGCCCGATTGCGAGTTCGAGAGCATGGCCGGCCCGCCAGTGGATACGGCCGCCGGGATCACCGTCTGACCCGGGGGCCGTCGATGCCGCTGTGCGCCGGATCACGGAGCCACCACCGCGGCCCGCGCTATGACTCCACCAACCCGCAGCCGGCCGTCCGGCCTGCGGCGCTTGCGCGTCAGCGGACAAGGAATACCGGCATGGCTGGGCTGCCAGACATCGGAGAGATGACGGATCGCGGCATGGCGAAACGCCATGCCGACCGTTCCGGGCAGCAATATGCGGCGCTGCCGCTGCGCGGGCGTGGTGGCGACACGCGGCTGCTGCTGGTCACCAGCCGGGATACCGGGCGCTGGGTCCTGCCCAAGGGCTGGGCGGAGACGGGCCTCACCGGGCCGGAGCTCGCGGCCAAGGAAGCCTTCGAGGAAGCCGGCATCCGCGGCGCGGTGGCGGCGGAGCCGGCCGGTGCCTACGTTTACGCGAAGCGCCTGCCGCGGGAGCGGACCATGCGTTGCACGGTCGCGGTCTTCGCCATGCGCGTCGACCGCGAGCTGAAGGACTGGCCGGAACGCCATCAGCGCCGCCGACAATGGTTCAGCCTGAAGCGGGCCGCAGCGCTGGTCAGCGAACCGGAGCTGACCGCACTGCTGCTGCGGCTCGCCGCGTCGCATTAGAGCGATCGCCGCGCGGCCGTACGTGCTCGAGGCACAGTCTCATGCTGCCTGCGACGCCGTGATGGTGAACATCTGGACCGCCTGCAGATCATCGGCATATTCGGCATGCAGGGTTGTCGCGCCGAGCGCGAAGCGGTCCCAGGCGGGCTTGCTGCCGAGGATCGGCACCAGCGCCGCCTCACCCGAAGCCTCGGGCGGTCCAAGGAGCTGCCGCACCCGGTCACGCGACATGGCGAATGCCAGGCCGCACGGGATCCGATGCGGGAAGCCGGCGTAGCCTTCATGCCCCTCTGCATGGAGCTGCACCGCGCCCACATGCGCATGGTCGGGCAGCACGAGGGAAAGGCCGTCCTCGGGGATGCGCAGATAGCTCTGGTCACCGACCCGCTCGATCACGGGATGGCGCGGCTTCAAGCGGGCGGCAAGCGCCTCGATCCGCTGGCCCAGAAGTGTCTCGACATCGTTCATACGAACCCTTCCCACGCGCCCGCGGGGCATCACGAGGGCAGCGGCACGGTGATCGACCTGCAGGCCACCGGCGACATCCTGCGCTGGAACCGCCATGGCGAGGAGAGCGAGTTCCGGGTCGAGCGCTGGGAGTTCCGGTAGGCTGTCGCCGTGCCGGTTCCGGCGGGCCGGCGCGGCGGCTGCGGCGCTACGCCCGCGGCAACGGCCCGGCCGGCCAGGGCGATGTGCCATATCCGGCCGCATCGGGTGCCTCGGGGTCCCGCCCCTCCTCTGCCGCGGCGTCAGGGTGCTCGGGCGTGTCGCCCTGGGCGCCGCGGTCGCGGAACCGGACGCCGACGCCAGCATCGCCTTCGGGGATGAAGAGGACGCCGCTGGCTTCGAGGGCCATGCGAATCAGGGCCTGGGTGCTGGTCTTGACCGGGCGTTCGTTGTTCTCGAACTGCAGCAGGGTGGCCAGCGAGACATGCGCTTCCGCCGCGAGCTGGTTGCGGGTCATGTCGAGCAACCCGCGCGCCGCGCGGCATTGCTCCGGCGTCAGCAGAAGCGTCCTGACATCGCGCAGCCCGGGCCCGAGGTTCGAACGCTGCTGGTTCATCCTGCCCTCCTTCCAGCGGCAAATGCCTGGCATCACGGGGCAGGACCTGCTCCGCAACGGCCAGGCAAGTGATCGAGCGGCCGTGATATTGAAACCACCACTCCCGGCGGAGATTGTCACGTAAATGTTGATCGGCTCGTTGTTGCTACAATAGCGATGATTCGCATTCGCAATCCCGCGTCGCCGTCTTCTTGACCGCGGCCAATCGCCCCGACCAGGGTTCGCCCGGCTATGGTAGCGATACCGTACGCGGTATAGTGCCGACGACGCCGAGTACGTATAGGTTCGGCGAAGGCGGTCCTGCGGACTTGCAGCCGAGATCAAAAAGCCCGTCACGGACCGTGGAAGGTGCAGAAGGCCTCCACCGGCGCGCGCGGTGACACCAGGGCATTCGCCGGCTCCGCCACGTCGGCATGGCCGAGCGCCATGCCGCAGATCACCATCTCCTCCGCCGGAATCGCCAGGTGCCGGCGGATGATGCCATGCCAGTTCATGAAGGCGGCCTGCGCGCAGGTGTCGAACCCGCGCGCCCGCGCCGCCACCATGATGGTCTGCAGGAACATGCCGAGGTCCAGGAAGCTGCCGTAGTCCATCGCCCGGTGCAGGGTGAAGATCATGCCGACCGGCGCGCCGAAGAAATCATAGTTGCGGCGGTGCTGGCGCGCCGTCGCTTCCCGATCGCCCTTGGCGATACCGAGCAGCCCGTACAGCGCCCAGCCGATCTGCCGGCGCCGGTCCAGATAGGGGCTGACCCATTCGCGCGGGTAGTAGGCGTATTCGGGCTCGGGGTGCTCGCCGGCGGCATGGGCGGCCGCGATCTCCCGGCACAACGCATCTCGCGTCGCGCCGAGCAGCACATGCACACGCCAGGGCTGGGTGTTCGTCATGCTCGGCGCCCGGCTGGCGAGCGCCAGGATCTCCCGCACCGTCGCGGCCGGGACCGGCTCGGAGGTGAAGCCGCGCACGCTCCGGCGCGAGGCGATGGCGGCGTCGACCGGGCCGTGGGCCGGCGCGGCCCCGCCCGGCCAGGGCCCCTCCCCCGTCATTCGCCCGCCGCCGCCAGCAGCCGCTCCGCCAGGCGCAGATGCGGGCGGTCCAGCATCTTGCCGTCCATGCGCAGCACGCCGACATCGCCCGCCTCGGCGAAGGCGGCCACCACGCGCCGGGCCCAGTCGAGCTCCGCCGGCGCCGGCGTGAAGACGGCATTCACCACATCGACATGCTTCGGATGGATCACCGCCTTGGCCCCGAAGCCGTCCCGCCGCGCCTCGCGCGCATCGGCCTCGAGCCCTGCCAGATCATCGATATCCACATGCACCGTGTCGATCGCCGGCACCCCCGCCGCCGCGGCGCCGGCGAGGCACAGGTTGCGCGCCAGGCGGAAGGGCGCGAGCCACTGCCCATCCAGCCGGTTGGCGGAGGCGCCAAGCGAGGCCGAGAGGTCTTCCGCACCCCACATCAGCCCCGAGAGCCGCGGCCCGGCTTCGGCATAGCCGCCGAGGCCGAAGAGCGACCCCGCCGTCTCCGTCGCGATCGCCAGGATGCGCGTGGCCCCGAGCGTGCTGCCCGCCGCCGCCTCGAAGGCGTCGAGCCAGAGCGAGACCTGCCGTACCTGCCCGGCATCCGCGCATTTCGGCAGCACGATGCCGTCGGGCCGCGCCGGCATCACCGCCGCGAGGTCCGCGAGCGTCATGCCGGTGTCGAGCGCGTTCACCCGCACATAGCGTTGCTGCCGCCCGCGCGGCGCCGCCAGCATGCCGGCGGTGATCTGCCGCGCCGCTGGCTTGCCTGCCATGCCGACGCTGTCCTCGAGGTCGAGGATCAGCGCGTCCGCGGCCCCTGCCGCGGCGCGCGCAAACTTGCGTTCGCTGTCGCCCGGGACGAAGAGGAAGGATCGCATCACGCGGCCACCGGGCGCTTGTGCATCAGCCCGGTGCGGCGGCAGATCGCCACCACTTCGCCGCGCTGGTTCAGGCATTCATGTTCGAACTCGACCAAGCCGGCGGTGGGACGCGACTTGCTCTCCCGCTTGGCGATGATCCGGGTCCGCGCGCGCAGCGTGTCGCCGTGGAAGACCGGCTTCGGGAAGCGCACATCGGTCATGCCGAGATTGCCGATGGTGGTGCCGAGCGTGGTGTCGGCGACCGACATGCCGATCATGATGCCGAGCGTATAGAGGCTGTTGAACAGCCGCTGCCCCCATTCGCTCTCCGCCGCGAAATGCGCGTCGATGTGCAGCGGCTGCGGGTTCATGGTCATCAGGCTGAACATGGTGTTGTCCATCTCGGTGACCGTGCGCGTCAGCGCGTGCTCGAACACCTGGCCTTCGCCGAACTCCTCGAAATACAACCCTGCCATCTCATTCCTCCTTCTTGTCGCGGCGCGCCGGCCGGTAGCCCATCTGATGCGAGAGCTCGCGGCCGGCGCGGCGCACCTGCCGTGCCAGGCCAGCGAGCTTCGGCTGCGCCCGCACGAGCGGCGCCGCCAGCACGATCGCCGCGGCCACCTCGCCGCGGGCGTCGAACACCGGGGCCGCGATGCCGACCACGCCTTCCGTCGCCTCGCCGAGCGTCACCGCGTAGCCCAGCGCCCGCACCTCGGCGACGATGCGACGGAGGCTGCGGCGATCGGTCACGCTGGTGCGGGTCAGGGGCGTGAGTCGCGCCTTGCCGAGGAATTCCTCGGGCCAGGGCGGTGGCAGATAGGCCAGCATCACGCGCCCGGACGCGGTGCAATGGATCGGCCGGTGATCCCCGACCGAGGCGCTGAAGCGCAGCGCGGTCCGGCTCTCCACCTTCTCGGTATAGACCATCGCGCTGCGATCGGGCGCCAGCACGGAGAGCATCGCGGATTCACCGGTCTCCTCCGCCAGCCGTTCGAGCAGCGGCCGGCCGGCCGCCCCGAGCCCGCCATCCTGCTGGCCCGCCAGGATGGCGCGCGCAAGCCCATAGGCCTCCGGCCCCAGGCACCAGACGCCATTCGCCTGTACCGCGTAGCCCTCCGCGGCCAGTCCCCGCAGCAGCCCCAGCAATGTGGTCTTCGGCGCATCCATCGCCTGGGCAAGTGCGGCGAGCGATGCGCCCTGCGGCGCCCCCGCCAGGCGATCCAGCAATTGCAGCACGCGCGCGACGGACCGCGGCCCGTGGCCGCGATCCAGGATGGCGTTGCCTGCACCGCCATCCATCATTGCGGCTCGACGCCGGCGACGCGCACATGCTCGCCCCAGACCCGGAGCTGCTCGCGCAGATATTGCCCGAACTGCTCCGGCGTCTGGCGGAACGGCAGGAAGCCGAGCTGGCGGAGCCGGTCCACCACGCCCGTCTGCTGCAGCACGGCGTTGATCGCCTGGTTGGCGCGGGCGACGATCGGCACCGGCGTCGCGGCCGGGGCGGAGATGCCGAACCAGACCTTGATGTCATAGCCGGGCACCACGCTCGCCGCCGCAGGCAGGCCCGGCGCCAGCGGCGTCGGGTCCTTGCCCGAATGCGCCAGCGCACGGACGCGCCCGGTCTGGGATTGCGTCACGCCATTCGCCATATCGGTGAAGGTGCAGTCGATGCGCCCGGCCGCGACATCGGTCAGCGCTTCCGCGCCACCGCGATAGGGCACGGCCGTGAGTTGCGCGCCGGCGCCGCGCGCCAGCACCTCCGTCATGATCATGCTGCTGGCATTGCCGTGGCTGTAGGTCAGCCCGCCCGGGCGCTGCCGCGCGCGTTGGAAGAAGCCGCCGAGATCGGTGTCGGGTGCCCCGGGCGGCACCACGAACATGTAGGGCGCCTCGGCCAGCGCGCCGACATGCACGAGGTCGCGCACGGGATCGAAGGGCATCTGCCGGAGCGTGTGCGGATTGATCGAGGCCGCGCTCGTACTGATGACGACGAAGGTATAGCCGTCCGGTACCGCCTGCACCGCGGCCTGGGTGCCGATGATGCCGTTGCCGCCGGCGCGGTTATCGACAACGACGGGACGGCCGAGCTCCTGCGACAGCGGCTCCGACAGCACGCGCGCCAGCACATCGGTCGCACTGCCCGCGGGAAAGGCGACGATCAGGCGGATCGGCCGCATCGGCCAATCGGCGCGCGCCGCACGCCCCGCCAGCAGCAGCGCCGGCGCGGCGAGGGCCGCGCGCCGGGGCAGCGTCCGCAGCCATGTGTTCCCGAACTCACCCTCGTGCCTGGACATGGATTGCCTCCTTACGTGCGGCCTTGGTGCCGTTCGAATATTCGAACATAGGCTTGCAAATACGAACACCGCCGTCAATGCGGAGATTGACAGGCAGCGGTGGATCGGCATGCTGGCCATCGAGGCACAGCCGGCGGACCGGCGACGGAGGAGACGAGGTTGGACTTCTCGCTGACGCCCGAGCAGGCCGATATCCGTGAGCAGATCCTCCGGCTCTGCGCCGGCTTCGGTGACGCGTACTGGCTGCGCAAGGAACGCGAGGCGAGCTTCCCCGAGGAGTTCCACGCGGCGGTGGCCGAGGGCGGCTGGCTCGGCATCGCGATGCCGGAAGCCTATGGCGGCGCCGGCCTCGGCATCACCGAAGCCGCTGTCATGATGCAGGCGGTGGCCGAAAGCGGCGCCTGCATGAGCGGCGCTTCCGCCATCCACATGAACATCTTCGGGCTCAACCCCGTGGTGGTGTTCGGGACGGAGGCGCAGAAGCGGCGCGCCTTGCCGCCCCTGATCGCGGGCCGGGACAAGCCCTGCTTCGCGGTGACCGAACCCGATGTCGGCCTCAACACCACGGAGCTCAAGACGCGCGCCGAGCGGCAGGGCGACCGCTACGTCGTGAACGGCCAGAAGATGTGGATCAGCACGGCGCAGGTCGCCAACAAGATGCTGCTGCTGGCGCGCACCACGCCGCTCGACCAGGTGAAGCGCAAGACCGACGGCCTCTCCCTCTTCTACACCGATCTCGACCGCAGCAAGGTCGAGGTGCGGCTGATCGAGAAGATGGGTCGCCATGCGGTGGATTCGAACATGGTGTTCTTCGACGGGGTGGAAATCCCGGCCGAGGACCGCATCGGCGAGGAAGGCAAGGGCTTCCGCTACATCCTGCATGGCATGAACCCCGAGCGCATCCTGATCGCCGCCGAGGCCGTCGGCATCGGCCGCGCGGCGCTGACGAAGGCGACCGACTACGCCAGGGAACGCCGCGTCTTCGGCCGCGCCATTGGGCAGAACCAAGGCATCCAGCATCCGCTCGCGCGCTGCTGGGCACATCTTCAGGCCGCCGACCTGATGGTGATGAAGGCGGCTTCGCTCTACGACACCGGCCGCGAATGCGGCGCCGAAGCGAATGCCGCCAAATACCTGGCGGCCGAGGCCGGCTTCACCGCCGCCGAGACCGCTGTCATGACGCATGGCGGCATGGGCTATGCCCAGGAATACCATGTCGAGCGCTACCTCCGGGAAAGCCTTATCCCGCGCATCGCACCGGTCAGCCGCGAGCTGATCCTGAGCTTCATCGCCGAGCGTGTGCTCGGCCTGCCGAAGTCCTATTAGGTGCCGCGCCGGCTCGACCCGGCGGCCCCCGATCTCGCTGACCTGGTGCGGCCGGGCGACCACGTCCTATGGGGCCAGGTGACGGGTGAGCCGCCGTCGCTGGTGGAAGCCCTGGTGGCGCAGCGGGCCGCGCTTGGCCCGCTCTCGGTCTTCCTCGGCACCGGCCTCGGGCACGCGCTGCGGCCGGAGCATGCCGACCAGTTCCGCATGCAGGGCCTCGGCGGCCTCGGCACCACGCGCGCGCTCGCGAATGCGGGCGTGCTGGAGGTGCTGCCCCTGCATGGCGGCCAGGTCGGCCGGCTGCTGGCATCCGGCCGCATCCGCTGCGACGTCGCGCTGCTGATGCTGAGCCCGGCAGGGCCGGACGGCACCCACAGCCTCGGCTGCGCGGTCGACTACATGGATGCCGCGATCGGCGCCGCGCGCACCGTGATCGCGGAGGTGAGCCCGCGCATCCCCTTCACCTTTGGCCATGACGCTGTTCCGGCATCACGGCTGGATGCGGTGCTGGAGACCGATCGCGCGCCCTATGCCGCGCCGCCGCCCAGGATCGGTGCCGCCGGCCGCGCCATCGCCCGGCATGTCGCAGCCTTCGTCGCGGATGGCAGCACGATCCAGATCGGCCTCGGCGAATTGCCGGAAGCGATCCTGGATGGGCTGACCCACCACCGCGACCTCGGGCTGCATTCCGGCATTCTCGGCGATGCCGCGATGCGCCTGATCGAATGCGGCGTACTGACCAATGCCCGGAAGCCGATCGATCCAGGATGCAGCGTCACCACCACCCTGATCGGCAGCGAAAGGCTCTATGCTTTCGCGCATCGCAATCCCGCGGTGCTGCTGCGCCCCTGTGGCTATACCCATGCCGATGCAGTGCTCGGGCAATTGCCGAAGCTGGTCGCGGTGAACACCGCGCTCGAGGTCGATCTGACCGGCCAGGTCAATGCCGAGCAGGCGGGCCGGACGATCCTCGGCGGCATCGGCGGCCAAGCGGATTTCGCGCGCGCCGCCTCCCGCTCGCCCGGCGGCTGCTCGATCATTGCCCTGCCCGCCGTGGCCTCGACCGGCGCAAGCCGCATCGTCGCGCGGCTCTCCGGCCCGGTGACCACGCCACGCGCCGATGTCGACCTCGTGGTGACCGAGCATGGCAGCGCCGATCTGCGGGGCTGCGGCTTGACGGAACGCCGCCGGCGCCTCATCGCCATTGCAGCCCCGGCGGCGCGCGAAGGGCTGGAGCGCGCCGCGCGGGAAGAGGGAGCGGGTTGATGCAGGACGCCACGCAGACCAGGGCCAGCCATGGCACGCTCGCGGGCATCCGCGTGCTGGACCTGACCGCGGTGCTGATGGGCCCCTTCTGCACGCAGATCCTGGCCGATCACGGCGCCGAGGTGATCAAGGTGGAAGGGCCGGAGGGCGACACCACGCGGCAACTACCGGTCTCCCCCGCGCCTGGGCTCGGGGCGATGTTCTACAACCTCAACCGCGGCAAGCGCGGCCTGGCGCTGGACCTGAAGCGGGAGGAAGGCCGCGCCGCGCTGCTGCGCCTGGCGGCGCGTGCCGATGTCTTCATCCACGCCATGCGCGCGGATGCCATGGCGCGGCTCGGCCTGACCTATGCCGATCTCGCCGCGGTCAATCCGCGCATCATCTATGCCAATGTCTACGGCTTCTCGCGCCGCGGCCCCTATGCCAAGGGGCCGGCCTATGACGACACCATCCAGGCAATGTCCGGCATGGCGTCGCTGCAGGGGCGGATGCTCGGCACGCCCTCCTATTCCGCGACATTGGTGGCGGACAAGGTCTCCGGCCTCACCGCGCTCTACGCCGTGCTGATGGCGCTGCTGCACCGCGCTCGCACCGGTGAGGGGCAGGAGATCGAGGTCGGCATGTTCGAGACCATGGCCAATTTCGTGCTGACCGACCACATCAACGGCGCGCTCTTTGATCCGCCGAAGGGCGAGCCGGTCTATGGCCGCGCGGCCTCCCCCAACCGCCGCCCCTACCGTACCGCGGATGGCTGGATCGCGATGCTGGTCTACACCGACAAGCAATGGCGCGCCTTCTACGAGGCGGCCGGGCAGCCGGCCTGGATGCGTGACCCGCGCTACGCGACGCTGAAGGACCGCGCGCCGCATGTCAGTGAGGTCTATGGGCATCTCGCGGAGACGCTGCTCGACCGCACGACCGCCGATTGGCTGGCGCGCTGCACCGCGGCGGAGATCCCGGCCGCACCGGTGAACGAGACCGCGGACCTGCTGCGCGACCCGCATCTGGAGGCGGTCGGCTTCTTCATCGAGCAGGAGACCGCCTTCGGCAAGGTGCGTTTCCCGGGCATGCCCGCTTGGTTCTCCCGCACCCCCGGGCAGATCACCGGCCCCGCGCCGGCGCTCGGCCAGGACGGGCGCGCGGTGCTGGCCGAAGCCGGCTTCAGCGAGGCGGAGATCGACGCGCTGGCGGCCTGCGGTGCGCTGATCCTGCCGGCAGACGCCACCTGACGGAATGAATGGAGCGCACATGGGACCGCTGGCGGGAATCAAGATACTCGAGCTGGCCGGGATCGGCCCTGGACCCTTCTGTGCCATGCTGCTCGCCGATCTCGGCGCGACGGTGCTGCGCATCGACCGTCCCGAGCCACCGGAGCTCGGTATCCCGCGGCCGCTGCAATACAACCCCGTGCTTCGCGGGCGCCGGGCCATCGCGCTCGATCTGAAACGACCGGAGGCGCGCGATCTCACGCTGCGCCTGGTGGCGCGATCGGATGCGTTGATCGAAGGCTTCCGACCCGGCGTCACCGAGCGGCTTGGCCTCGGCCCCGATGACTGCCTCGCGCGCAATCCGCGGCTGATCTACGGCCGCATGACCGGCTGGGGGCAGCAGGGCCCGCTCGCGCCGGCGGCGGGGCACGACCTCAACTACATCGCGCTGACCGGGGCGCTCGCCAGCATCGGCCGCGCCGGTCAGGCGCCGGCGCCGCCGCTCAACCTGGTCGGCGACTATGCCGGCGGCGCGCTCTACCTCGCCCTCGGCATCCTGGCCGCGATCATCGCAGCGCGCGGCTCCGGCCAGGGCCAGGTGGTCGATGCCGCCATCGTCGACGGCACCGCGCATCTGATGACCGGCTTCCACGGCCTGCTCGCGGCCGGAATGCTGAACCCGGAGCGCGGCACCAACCTGCTCGATTCCGGCGCCCCCTTCTATGATTGCTACGCCTGCGCCGATGGGCGCTGGATCTCCGTGGCGCCGATCGAAGGCCGCTTCCATGGCGAGTTGCTGCGGATCCTCGGCATCGACGCGGCGGAATTTCCACCCCAGCCGGACCGGGCGCGGTGGCCGGAGGCACGGGCGCGGCTCGCCGCCATCTTCCTGACCCGCACGCGCGATGCCTGGTGCGCGCTGCTCGAGGGCACCGATGCCTGCGTCGCGCCGGTGCTCACCATGGAGGAGGCGACGCGGCATCCGCATATGCGCGCGCGCGGCACCTATATCGAGGTGGATGGCGTGGTGCAGCCCGCCCCCGCGCCCCGCTTCAGCCGTACCGTGCCGGACATCCCGAGCCCCCCGCAGGCCGCCGATCCCGCGGAGGCGGAAGCGGTGCTGGAGGGCTGGCTGGAGGCCGAGGAGATCGCGCGGCTCCGCGCCGCAGGGGCCTTCGGCTGAGGATCTGCCCTATTCCTTCCTGGTCTTGCTGCTGCCCGGGATCAGGCGCTCCATCACGCGCACCACGCTCAGCATCAGGATGCCGAGGCCGGTCGCGATCGCGGTCAGCTTGTACTGACCGGCCCCCGCCGCGATTCCGATGGCGGTCGCGAGCGTGATGCTCGCGGCGCTCGTCACGTTGTGGACGTCGCCATGCCGCGCGAAGACGAGCCCGGCACCGATGAAGCCGATCGCCTGGAAGATGCCCTGGGCGACACGGAGCGGATCCGCATCGCCGTGTCCTGTCCGCACCGCCGCATAGAGGAGGAGACCGGACACCATCACGGCGGCAGCGCTCAGCGCGATCAGCCCATGCGTCCGGATGCCGGCGGCGAGGCCGCGCATCTCCCGGTCCAGGCCGAGCGCCATGCCGAGCAGCGCCGCCGTGCCAAGGCGCAGGAATATCCCGAGATCCGAGATCGCATGGGGATCGACCACCGAGTCCACTCTTCCTCCCATCCCTCGCCAGGAGCGGATCGGGGGATCGCGACGCCAGCGCCGCCCCGGCCGGTAACATTCTCCTGGGTGTTTGATCGCCTTCCGAGGCAACCACGGAACCTCGCCGCGGTTGCACGGCTTGTCATCGCGATGCCTGCCGATCGGCGCCCCGGATGCGGTCCGGTCTGCCGCGGGGGTCGGAAGGCTGCAGGAGGTCGGCATGTTCGCGCTGCTGCTGAAGTGGGATCTCGCCGGGAAGCCGCCGGAGCTGCTCGGTGAACTCCGGCGCTACATCACCGAGGAATCCTGGGACCATTACCGGTCGATCGATGGGCTGTTCCAGAAGGTCTGGCTCTCGAGGATCGACCCTGATGGCTTCGCGGCCTTCTATCTCTGGACGAGCGCCGAAGCGCGTGAGCGCGAGATCAGGCGGATGCACCGCGTCAAGCAGATCATCGGCGTCGATGCCAGCGTCGAGGCCTGGGATGTCGAGGCTGCGCAGGAAGGGCGCCACGGCCCGATCGATCTGACCTCCATCGGCAAGGCCTGGCCGGCCCCTGCCGCGCCCATCTGAGCTGGCTGTCGGAGCTCTGGATCAAGCCCCTCGGTCAGGCGATCTGGCGCACCATGTAGCTGAGTTCCGGTGCGTCGCGGCGGAGCAGCGGCCAGCCCGGGGCGAGGCGCCCGGTGAAGGTCGCGATCGCCGCCTCGCTGCGCGGTGCGTTCTCCGGGTCGTGGTAGATCACGTTGCCGCCGCGGACGCCGATGATCACCGAGGCATGGCCATAGGTGCTGCCATTGGCGGTCTTGAGCCAGCCGAAGAAGAAGGGCCCGAAGCGCTTCAACGCCGCCGCGAGCGCTACCTCGGTCGCGGGCATGCCGCCGGCGAGCTCGGTCAGGTGCTCGTTGCGCTTGAAGACCGGGAGCCAGCCGCCGGTGATGTTCCAGTGCCCGATGGCATGGCTGCCATCCGGCTGCACGATCGGACGGGAATAGAGCTCGGGCACGCCGAGCCGCGGCCCAGCCTCATAGGAGAACCCGATCATGCAGGCGCTGGCGTACCAGCAGCCCGTCGGGTCGTTCAGGTTGGCGTTGCCGCCGATACCAAGCTGGGTGACGAAGGGAACGTCGAGATACATGGATCGCCTCGCCGCTATCGCCGGAGGAGGCTAACCTATTATCGTTCCGAATACGAGTCATACTGCACGGCAAATCAGCGCCCGGCGGTCGTTGCGGTCAGGAGATCGCGCCGAAAGCCCACATGCCCAGGACCATCAGAATGATCCCGATCCCGAATGCAACAACCACACGGTCGAACCACGACATGCGCCAATTGCCGGTTGGCGCCCAACGGGGCGCATAAGCGAAAGCCGGGTTCTCCGATTTGCCACGCTCCATCCGGGGCCTGAAGCTCCGGTTCGCCTCGCGGCTGCGCGCATCCCCAAGATCGTCGTCATCGCTGACCATGATCACCCTCTCGCCGGGCCGGAAGGCAGAGCAGGACAGCAGGGCCGGCCCCGCGACCCTAGGACGGCGGAAGACTGGGTGCCAGGCTTCGGGCGCTCGTCCGGAGAAGCCCGCCAGACCCCGCCTCGCTTTCCGTGCGGCGCCGAAGGCGCTCCGCAATCACATCCGCTTCGCCGGGGCTATCGCCTCCGCCGCCGTCTTCATGCATTCCAGATGGGAACCAGGGGGACGGGCGCCGCGTCGGCAGCCCGCCAGCACGGATCGAAGGCGTGGACATGGACAGCATGCGTCCCGGCAGCGCGCGCCTCGCCCGGCTCAGCCTGCTGGCGGGGACGGTGGCGCGCGGATGGATCGGCCGGCTCCGGCTCGGTGGCCTGCGGATCGGCGGCCCTCCCGGGCCCACGCCATCGGAGGGCACGCTGCCCGACGGCGCCCGCATCCTGTCGGAGAGCCACGGCAGCGGCGCCGGACACCGCGACTACAAGCTCTATATCCCCAGCCGCGGCCACGGCCGACGGATGCCGCTGATCGTCATGCTGCATGGCTGCACGCAATCGCCCGACGACTTCGCCGCCGGCACGCGGATGAACGCCTTCGCGGAGCAGCTCGCCTGCCTGGTCGCCTATCCCGCGCAGAGCCAGGCCGCCAATGCCCAGAAATGCTGGAACTGGTACAGCCCGTCGGACCAGCGGCGGGACCAGGGGGAAGCCGGGTTGATCGCGGGGATCACGCGGCAGATCATCCGCGACCATGCGGTGGATCCGCGCCGGGTCTATGTCGCGGGGCTGTCCGCGGGCGGCGCGGCGGCGGCCATCATGGGCAATGCCTACCCCGATCTCTACGCCGCGATCGGCGTGCATTCCGGCCTCGCCTGCGGCGCCGCCCACGACCTGGGCTCGGCCCTCGCCGCCATGCGCCGGGGCGCGCCGGTGCCGCGCCGCGTCTACGCCCCGGTGCCCGCCGAAGGCCGGCGCATCCTGCCCACCATCGTCTTCCATGCCGACCGGGACCGTGTCGTGCATCCGCGCAATGGCGATCAGGTCATCATCCAGGCGGGCGCGGCCGATGCCCGCATGGCCGCCGGCCTCCGCGTCGAAGTGCAGCGCGGGCGGGCCCCGGACGGCGGGCATGCCTTCACCCGCACCACCCATCTGGATGCAGCCGGACGGCCGGTGTTCGAGCAATGGGTCGTCCATGGCGGCGGGCACGCCTGGTCCGGCGGCAGCAGTGCCGGCACCTTCACCGATCCGCTGGGTCCGGACGCCTCGCGGGAGATGCTGCGCTTCTTCCTGCAGCACCGCTCTCCGGCGGCCTGACACGCGACGGGTCAGGCGCGGCGGCGCCGGGCTTCGAAGGCCTGCTGCAGCCGCCAGGCGCCATCCTTCCAGGCCTCGTTGCGCCAGGTGAAGGCGTCGGCAGCGATGTCGGCGAAGGACCAGCGCATGCGCGGCGACGTGCCTTCCACGGTCTCCAGCACGACCTGGTCCCCGGCGCGGTGCGCGATGAAGCTCCGCACCACGCGGTGCATCGGCCCGATCCAGGTCGATTGCCAGGCATCGATCGCCGGGTCGAAGAAGCGCAGGCTCGTGCCGTATTCGTAGAGATCCGATGCCGCGACGCGCGCACGCCGCGGCGGCACGATCCAGACATCCTGGATCGCCCGCCCCTCGAGGATCCAGGCGAAGTGCCATTCGCCATCCTGGCGGCGGCTCAACGCCCCGCTGGCGTCGAACCAGGACACGACCAGGTCCCAGCTGCCGATGAAAGGGGCGAAGATCCGGCTCTCGGGCGGCAGCGCCGCATGCGGCCCCTCGCTGATAAGGGCAGCGGCGAAGGAATCGGGCTCGGTCATGGCGACCTCTCGGGCTCAGGCTCCGCGAGGAGGATGATATCCGCCGCGGGCATCATCCAGGGACAGGGATAATAGTCGCTGATCCCGTCGATGATCCCGTCACGTGCCTGGATGCGCACCGGGTAGGCCGGTTCCCAGCCATCCCGCCCCGGCTTGAGCACGATCACGACGGGCTCGCCGTCGATCGCGCCGACCGCCAGCCGCCAGGCCATCCCCAGCTTCGCGTATTCGGAGAAATAGGGCGAGTCCGCCAGCCGGCCCTTGAAGCAATCCGCGACCCGCAACTGCGCGTCGGCGCTGATCAAGGCCCTGACGCCGTCCCAGTCGCGGCGGTTGAACAGCGCGACATAGTGGCGGAGCAGCTTCTCCAGATCAGGATCACGCCGGATTTCGGGAACGGCGGCTGGCTCCGCCGGCAGCGCGGCCAGCTTCGCGCGGCCGCGGCTCAGCGCCGCCTTGACGCCCCCCGCCGTCGAGCCAACGAGGTCCGCGATCTCCTCGAGCGAATGATCGAACACATCCTTGAGCAGCACGGAAGCGCGCTCCTTGGGCGGCAGGTGGACGACCAGCCGCTCGATGGCGTGGCCGGCGCCCGCCGGCTCGACCGGCAGCGCGACATCCTCCTCCGCATAGGCCATCTCTGCACGCTCGCGCGCGGCACGCTTCCGCAGCATGTCGATGCAGCGGTTATGGGCGATGCGGAACAGCCAGGCGCGGAGCGCGCCTGGATCCTCCAGCGCCTCGATCTTCCGATAGGCTTCGAAGAGCGCTTCCTGCATCGCGTCCTCGCCGTCGAGCGCCGAGCCCGTCATGCGCGCGCAATAGTGGTGCAGACGCGTGCGCAGATGCGACACTGTTTCCAGGAAGGCCTTGTAGCGCAGGTCGAAGATCCCCGTCGGATCGGGTCGCGGCTGCATCCTTCCCCTCAGCGGTCCGCCGCCGCGGCTCATGCCGGCGGCACCGTCGCCAGGAAGCTGGGACGTTGGGCGTGCCGCTGGAAATAGGCGGTCAGCGCCCTGGCATCCGCCATCGCCTGGCGCCCTTCGGGATATCGCTGAATCCCGGCCAGGATCGGCATCACATTGATGTCGGCGAAGGTGAAGCGGCCACCCACCAGATACCCCGTCGCCGCAACGGCCTGATCGAGCACCGCGACCTGGCGCTGGAGCGCAGGGAGCGCCGCGTCGATGATCCGGCGATCAGGCTCGCCGCCCGTCCCCTTGGGAAAGACGTAGCTGAGCACGTATTCGCGGATCATGGTCCGGTCGATCACCGTGTTGGTCATCGACACCCATTGCTCCACCCGCGCCGCCGGCAGCGGCTCGGCCGGCAGCAACGGGTTCCCGGGGAAGACCTTGTCGAGATAGGTCGCGATCGCCTTGCTCTCGCAGAGCTCGACATCGCCGTGCCGCAGCACGGGGATCTTCCCGAAGGGGTGGATGGCCAGCACCTCCGGCGTCTGCGGCAGGGCCGGCGTCAACGCATAGGCGATCCCCTTCTCCTCGCAGGCCATGCGGATCACCCGCACATAGTTGGAGATCGGGATGCCGATGATCTCGATCCGGGTCATGTCAGCCCTCCATCGGGTTTCGCGGGCCGCGGCGGATCCCGGCCCTACCGACGTCAGAGACGGATGGGCGATGACAAAAGATACGCGGGATGCCAGGCCTTCCGCGGCAGGGCGGGTGTGGTCGTCAGCCGCCCCGCCTCCGGCGGCGGCGTCACCCCTGGATGCCGAGCGCCGCGGGGTCGGCCCGGTCCAGTCCGAGCGCGCCGACCAGCCAGTTCGGCGCCCGCAGATCCTGCCTCACAGCGGCCCCGAGCAGGGTGAGCGCCCCCGACAGCGCCGGCGTCGCCACGTCAGCCGCGCGGCCCAGCGCTTCGAGGAAGGCGAGGCCGAAGGGCATGTCCTCCTCGACATAGCGGTGGCGCAGCGTGGTCGGGCCGTTGGGGCCGAGGCCACGCGCCTCCATCGCCGCCACCGTCACCGCGAGCGGCCCGAGCGGCACATGGTAGGAGAGGTGGTAATGCGTCTCGATCGAGCGCACCGGGACGCCGAAGGCGGCCGCGATCGCCATCCGCTCGGCATCCAGGGCGGTGCAGATCGCGGCGACGCTCTCGGTGAAGCAGCCAAAGAGCGGCCAGGCCTCCTGCCGGTCGATGCGGGACAGGTTGCCCATCACCTGCACGGCATGGGCGATCGGGTTGACGTTGGAGAGCGCGCTCGCCAGCACGCCACCGGCCGCGAGGTCGAAGCGGTCGCCGAACAGCGCGCCGCAGAGCGCGAGCGCCGCCGCGGGATCGGCCGGGGGCAGCGGCGCGATGTCGAAGCGCGCGCGGATGGTGCCGACGCGCACCGCATCGCCATCGAGAAGCGAGGCGGTGGCGAGCGTCGTGCCCCAGGCGATGACCGGAACACCCGCCGCCACCCGCCGCGCCAGCCAGAGCGGCGCGAGCGAGAGCGCGCCCCCAAAGACGATGCTCGTCCCCGGCCGCGCCAGCCGCACGAGGGCCGGCAGCACATCGCCATAGGCGGTTGCGGGTATCGCGAGGACCACCGCTTCCGCATCACCAATCGCGTCCATGCCCTCGGCGAAGGGGATCACGATGCTGGCCTCCAGCGCGCCCTGGAAGCGCAGCGGCAGCGCGCGTTCGGGCGCCGCGCCGCGCGGCCGGACCAGGCGCACCGCATGGCCTTGTCCGGCGAGCACGCCGGCGGTGGCGCGCCCGACCGGACCGCTGCCGAGAACTGCGACCTGCATGGCTCAATGCATCCTGATGTGGCGAGTGCGGATGACCTCGCTCCAGCGCGCATTCTCCTCGCGCACATGGGCGGCGAGCGCCTCCGCGCCCTCGGCGCGGACCGAGATGCCGCGCCCGGCCATGTCTTCCCGGAAGCCCGGCCGGTCGAGCACCGCCATGGCGGCGCCGGCAATTCGGGCGATGATCGGCGCCGGCGTCGCCCGCGGCACGAAGAGGCCGTAGGAGGTGATGGTGACGTAGCGGGGCAAGCCGGTCTCCTCGATGGTCGGCAGCTCGGGCAGGCTCGGGAAGCGGCGCGACCCGGTGGTGCCGATCATGCCGACCTGCCCGCCATCGGCCAACGGCTTGGCGACCGTCGGATCGAGGAAGGCCATGGTCACCTCCCCCGCCGCCAACGCCTGCGCCGCCGGCCCACCGCCGCGATAGGGCACATGGGTCAGCGAAATGCCGGCCAGCGCCATCAGCAGCTCGGCGGCCATGTGGCTGGTCACGCCGATGCCGCCACTGGCGAAGGTCAGCGCCTCCGGCCGCGCCCGCGCTTCGGCCAGAAGCGCGGCGAGGCTCGCCGGCCCGCCGCGCTTCACCGCCAGCACCAGCGGCGTCTCGGCCAGCAGGGCGACCGGCGCGAAGGCCTCGTCATGCGCATAGGGCAGCGACGGCAACAGGTAGGGCGCGATCGCGAAGGTGCTGTTGGTCGCCATCAGCACGGTGTGGCCATCGGGTGCGGCGCGCGCGACCGAGGCATGGCCGATGGTGCCGCTGGCGCCCGGACGGTTGTCGACGATGACGGGCTGGCCCAGCGCCTCCCCCACCGGTACCGCGACCAGCCGCGCCAGCACATCGGTGCTGCCGCCCGGCGCCCAGGGCACGATCAGGCGCAGCGGACGATCGGGGTAGGATTGCGCCCGGGCGCGGCCGCCCGCGAGCGCGGCGGCGGTGCCCAGCAGGACACGGCGGGCAATACCAACGGCACGAGCATTTGACTCGTGCCGAGCGCCCGAATGGGAGCCGCCGGTAGTCCGGCGAAGCCAAGCGGGCCGGATGGCCCGCGCCCGGCGATTGAGGCTCGATATAAGCTCAGCCATCGCTGCGGATCCCCAGCTCGCGAACCAGGGCGCCGAATTGCAGCGCCTCGCCTTCCATCAAGGCGCGCAGCTCCTCCGGCGGGCCGCCGGCAGCCTCCGCGCCGAGTGTCGCGAGGCGGTCGCGCACCTCGGCCTCCCCCAGGGCGCGCGCGGCCCCCGCGTTCAGGCGCGCCACCACACCGGCCGGCGTGCCACGCGGCGCCAGCAGCGCGGACCAGGAGAAGGCCGCATAGCCCGGGATGCCGGCCGCCTCCGCGATGGTCGGCACCTCCTGCCGGCCCGCGTAGCGCTGCGGTCCGCCGAAGGCGAGCAGTGCAAGGCGCCCCGCCTCCACATGCGGGCGCACCGCGGCATAGGTGTCGAGGGTGAAGGCGACGCGGCCGGCGATCAGGTCGGCATGGGCGGCGGCGCTGCCGCGATAGGGCACATGCAGCATCTGCAGCCCGGCGCGGCGCGCGAACCATTCGAGGAAGACATGCACGTTGCTGCCCGCACCGGGCGAGGCATAGGCGTAGTCGCCGGGTCGGGCGCGGATCCGCGCGATGAGGTCCGCCAGGCTCGTCACGCCGGGGGCCGGTGCCGCGACCAGCGCGAGCTCCGTGCGCGCGGCCAGCATCACCGGGGCGAAATCGGCGACGGGGTCGAAGGGCAGCGCCGGCATCACCGCCTTGTTGATGACGTGCGAGCTGACCACCATGCCGAGCGTATGGCCGTCGGGGGCGGCACGCGCCACCGCCTCCGCACCCAGCACGCCGTTGGCGCCAGCGCGGTTCTCGACCACCACCGGCTGGCCGAGGCGCGGTGTCATGCGCTGCGCCAGCAGCCGCGCCGTGATGTCGGCGCCGCCGCCGGCCGCATAGGGGACGATGATGGTGACCGGCCGCGTCGGAAAGGCCTGGGCCCGCGCCGCCGTCGCTGGCAGCCCAGCGGCCAGGGCGAGCAGTCCGCGCCGCGGGATGCGCATCGTCCCCCTGCCCGTCAATGCGCCGGCCCGCGATCGGGGGCGGCGAGGTTAAGCCGCACCATCTCGGCCAGGATCTGGACCATGGACATGGAGGTCTCGCCGACCATGCCGTCCACCAGGAAGCGCGTCGTGCAGTAGCGCGCCTCCCACCCACCGGCGTCGAGGCAGGCGCGGATGATCCGGCCTTCCATCTCCGGCGTGTGCAGCACCTCCGGATCGCGCAGCAGGAAGGCGAGCACCGCCGCGAGCCCGATGCAGCCCCAGTTGGAGACGGAGGTCGGCAGCAGGATATCGGTCGCGACCGTGGTGCAGGCGCCGCCATGCGCGTGCGGCGAGCGGTTGCGGCCATAGGGGTGGAAATCGGCGAGGAAGTCGAAGATCCGCCCGAAGCCGATCTCGTTGCCGTTGTCGCCGATGCCGATGCTGAGCACCCCGGCCTCGGCGCAGGCCGCGAAGAGCGGCGCGAGGTCGACCGCCGTCTCCGGCCGGTAGCCGGTGGAATACTGCACAACGCCGCGCTCGTTCGGCCCCAGCCGCTCGACGGCGATGATCGCCTTCGGGCGCAGCCGCGCGATCAGCTCGCGCGCCCAGTCGCGGACCGCCGCCTGGTCGGTCGGCGCATCGAAGCGCGCGGCGCCGAAGCGTCGCTCCCGCACCAGGTCCCAGTCGCGCACCATGATGCCCGCCGCCTGGGAGGACGCCACGACCGGCGGGGCGTGATGCGCCTCCTGCACGAAGACCGGCACCGCCTTCAACCCCCAGAACAGGGCGCGGGCGAGCACGGCGACGCCGGGTGGGCCGTCGCTTTCGCCGTTCGGCATCTCCGGCGGGTAGCCGGCGCCGCAGACCAGCAGCACGGGATCGCCGGGGCGGACCGCGGCGACCAGCGCCTCCGCCGCGCGGGCGGTCAGCGGGCGGCCGCCGCCCTCCGCGCGCGCAGCCTGGTAGATGCCGGGGATGATGCCGTGGTTCATGGCGCGGTTGCGCAGCTCCACGGTGATCAGGCGGTCCACGGCGTCGCCGATGATGTCGGGCATGCGGTTCCTCATGCAGTCGCCGCATGATCCTTGCGCCACGTGCTGCGCGTCCAATAGGTTCGCCGGCTGCTCATATGCATTTTATGGATAAGCCCGCGCATGGACCGGCTGCTCAACCCCCGGCAGCTCCAGGCCTTTCGCACGGTGATGCGGACCGGGACCGTCACCGCGGCGGCGGAGCAGCTCGGCCGCTCCCAGCCGGCGGTCAGCCGCCTCATCGCGGAGTTCGAGGCCGAGCTCGGCATGGCGCTGTTCGAACGCCGCGGCCGCGCACTGCTGCCCAACGAGGCGGCGCGCCTGCTGCTGCACGAGGTCGACCGGCATCAGGCCTCGGCGGAGCGCCTGCGCGACGCGGCCCGGGCGCTCCGCGAATTCCGCGCCGGCCGGCTGCATGTCGCGGCCATGCCGGCGCTGGCGGCGGGCTTCCTCGGGCCGGTCATGCGCCGCTTCCTGGCCGCGCGGCCGGATGTGTCGGTCATCGTCGACACCGGCTCCTCGGCCGAGATCTGCCAGGCGGTGGCGGCGCGGCAGACCGATCTCGGCCTCGCCACCCCGCCGGGACCCTTGCCCGGGGTCGCCATCGCGCCGCTGCCGGCGACCGATATCGTCTGCGCCTGCCCGGCCGACCATCCGCTGGCGCGGCGGCGGGCGGTGACGCCGTCCGACCTGCAGGGTGCCGACTTCATCCTGCCTGGCGGCGCCAGCCCGCTGCGCCAGGCGATCGAGGCCATGTTCGCGACCCAGGCGGTGCGGCCGCGGATCCGGCTGGAAGTGCTCTACTCCGCGACCGCCCTCGCCTATGTCGGCGAAGGGCTGGGCGTCGCGCTGATCGACCCTTTCGCCGCGCATCAGCCGCGCCCGGGCATCGTGCTGCGGCGCTTCGCGCCCCCCATCCGCTTCACCTTCGCCGCGCTGACGCCCGAGCAGGGCGCGGGCGGCGTGCTGGCGGCCTTGTTCGCGGCGCAGCTCGCCGAGGCGGTGCGCCGCATGCGCCGGCCCCCGCTCGGGCGCGGCTGAGAGACCGTTTACCAATTCTTCCAGGCTCGCATGTTCCCTTGCCCAATTAAGGACCGCGACCGGGTGCCGCGCCTGGAGTGTACGGATGTATACCCTTGCTTATGTCGAGCGTGCGGAGCGTGAGATGGGCTTGCTGACCTCGCCCCGTCAGCGGTTCCGGATCGAGCGCTTCAACACCAGGGACACCGCCCTCGAACGGGCGCGCGCCATCATCGGGCTGCCGTCGATCTCGGCGGTCGAGCTGCACACCGTCGACGGCGACGTCGTCCTCGACGCGCGCCAGCTCGCCTCGGAAATCGGCGTGAAGCCGCGCATCCATGTGGCGCTGCCGCCCGAGGCGATCCTCACCGCGAGCCTGCCGCGGGGGCGGCGCGGCCGGGGCTGATCCCGCCCGGACAGGACTGCCCCGCGCGGCCTGCTTGACAGCTGACGGCCCGCGGCGATGTCCTGCAGCGTCAGGAAGATCGCGGCGCGGAGACGCCGCGGCGCTGGAGCATGATCCGCCCGCTTGCGCTCACGGACCATGCTCCAGCCCTTTGTTGAATCGCGCGATTGACGCGCAAGGGGGACGCGATGCGCCGATGGCTTCTCGCGCTGATGATGGCCGCATGCGCCGGCGGCGCCGCGGCCCAGACCGGCTATCCGGATCGCCCGATCCGCGTGATCATGCCGCTCGCGGCCGGCAGCGCGGTCGATGTCGTGGTCCGGATCGTGGCCGACCGGATGAGCGAGACGCTCGGCCAGCGCCTGCTGATCGAGAACCAGACCGGGGCCTCCGGCATGATCGGGATGCGCGCCGGGGCACGCGCCACGCCGGACGGGTACACGCTGCTCGCGGTCAATGACGCGGTGCTGACGATGCTGCCCAACCTCGACCCGAATGCCGGCTACGACCCGTTGAGGGACCTGGCGCCGATCGGGCAGATCGTGCGCATCCGCTGGGCGCTGGTCGCGCATCCCTCCGCCCCCGCCACCGACATCGCCGGGCTGATCGAGGCAGCGCGCGCGCGCCCGGGCGCGATCGACTATGCCTCCGGCGGCGCCGGCAGCCCGCAGCACATCGCCATGGAGATGTTCCTGCGCATGGCGGGCATCCGGATGAACCACATCTCCTACCGCGGCGCGACGCCGGCGCTGACCGCGGTCACCGCCGGCGAGGTGCCCTTCGGCTTCTTCGGCCTGCCGACCCCGAACGCCTTCATCCGCAGCGGCCAGCTCCGCCTGCTCGGCACCGCCGGCCCGGCGCGGATCGACACCTTCCCCGACGCGCCGACGATCGCCGAGGCGGGCGTGCCCGGCTATGCCTTCTTCACCTGGGGCGCATTCCTGGCACCGGGCGGCACGCCGCCCGCGGCGGTCGCGCGGCTGAACGCGGCGCTGCGCGAGACGCTGGCGGTGCCGGCCGTGCGGGAGCGGCTGGAGGGGCTGGGCTATGAGGTGGTCGGCAATACGCCCGACGCCTTCGCGGCGGCGCTGGCACGGGACCATGCGGCGATGGGGACGCTGATCCGCGACGCCGGGATCCGGGTGGAGTAGGCACTGCGACGAGCCCGGATCGCGCGATCCGACGCAGGGTTCAGGCGGCGCGCCAGCCCGGAAGGACGCTCGGGTTCGCCTGGTCCTGGGCCAGAAGGCCCGTCCGCGTGCCGCATTCGTCGCGGAGGTCGATCACCGCGAAGCCATGCGCCTCCATCGGCCGTCGTGGGCCGGGCTCGACAGCCTCCGGCTGGTGCAGCACCTCGAAAAACTTGGAGGAGAAGTAGCGGATGTCGCAGGTCCCGACCCGCTCGAGCTCGGCACCAGCGCTGCGGAAGACGTCCAGTTCCATCGGACCCACACCAGGATTGCAGTCGAGGAAACTTGCCCCGGGGATCCTGAATCATTCGCTAATGTATAAATTGCGCCGGCCGGCCGCGCCGCAGCGCGCTACCAGCGGTAGGCGATGCTGCCGATCACCGTCCGGCCGGTGCCGTAGTAGCAGTAGAAGGCGCCGGTGCAGGAGGCGACATACTCCTTGTTGAAGATGTTCGAGGCGTTCAGCGTCAGCCTATAGCGGCCGATCTGATAGCCGATCGAGGCATCCGCCAGCGTCACCGAGGGGGATCGGTAGAGATTGGCATTGTCGCCATAGAGCGCACCCACATGGCGCACGCCTGCCCCGACGCTGAGGCCCTGCAGCCGGCTGCCTTCCTGAAAGCGGTATTCTCCCCAGAGGCTCGCGGTATGCTGCGGCACCAGCGCCGGGCGGTTGCCGCGCGTGCCGTCATTCGCCCGGGTGATCTCGCCGTCCAGATAGGTGTAGGAGGCGATGAGGTTCAGCCCCTCGGCCAGGCTGGCCAGCGCCTCCAGCTCCAGGCCGCGCACGCGGATCTCGCCGGTCTGCACCTGGAAGGCGGTATAGGTCGGGTCGCGCGTCGAGACATTGGTCTGCCGCAGGTCGAAGATGGCGGCGGAGATCAGGCTGTTCGAGCCCGGCGGCTGGTAGCGCAGGCCCGCCTCATATTGCTCGCCCCGCGTCGGCTCGAAGCCGCCGCCGCCCCGCTGCGGCGCCGCGGCACCCACCACCGGATCGAAGGAGGTGGCGTAAGAGACATAGGGCGAGAGGCCGAAGGGGAAGAGGTACATCAGCGCCACGCGGCCGGTGACGGCGCTGTCATTGGCACTGCTGCGCGCGCCGGTGAGCTGGCTGGTCTGGATGGTCTGCGCCCAGTCCTGCCGCGCGCCGAGGGTCAGCAGCCAATTGCCGAAGCGGATCTGGTCCTGCGCGTAGAGGCCGAATTGCACCAGCCGGTCGTCGCGGTTGGTCGCGATCACCGGCGCCGCGCGCGGATCCGCGATGACGGCGCCGTAGTTGGGGCTGAACAGGTTCAGCGAGGACGCGCGCCCGAACCAGCTCTGGTAGTTGCCCCAGTACTGCCGGTAGTCGGCGCCGAGCAGCAGGGTGTGCGACACCGGCCCGGTCGCGAAGCGCGCCTGCGCCGTGGTGTCGATATTGACGGTGTCGGAGCTCTCGCGCTGCAGGAGGGCGCCGCGCGACAGCGTGGCCTGGTCGGCCGAGAGCGCCGAGCCGTACATGGTCTCATAGGCGACGCGGTTGTTCAGGTAGCGCGCATTCTGCCGGATGCTCCAGACATCGTCGAAGCGGTGGCGGAAATCCCAGCCGATGCTGAACAGCGTGACGTCCGACCGGTTGAAGCCGGGCTCGCCGGCATAGCGGCTGCGGGCGATGCTGCCGTTGCGGTTGGGCAGCAGCGTGCCGATCGCCGGCAGGCCGATCGGCGAGGTGGTCTGATCGTATTGGTACCGCGCCAGCAGGGTCAGCGAGGTGTCCTCGGTCGGCTGCCAGGTGACGGCGGGCGCGATGAAGTACCGGTTGTCCCTGACATGGTCGATCTGGGTATCGCTGTCCCGGATCAGGCCGGTCATGCGGTAGAGCACGGTGCCGTCGGCATTCGCCGGCCCGCCAAGGTCGAAGGCCCCCTGGAAGCGGTTGTGGCTGCCAGCCGAGAGGTTCACCTCCCCGAAGGGCGTGCGGGTCGGGCGCTTGCTGACCAGGTCGATCAACCCGCCCGGCACGGTCTGGCCATAGAGGACGGAGGCGGGGCCGCGCACCACCTCGATGCGCTCCAGCCCATATTGCTCGATGGAGGTCGGGCCGAACTGGCGCAGCAGCCGGAGCCCGTCCAGATACTGGCTCGGCCGCGCGTCGAAGCCGCGGATGCGGACGCCGTCGAAGCGCGGATCGAAGCCGGAGAGCTCAGCCGTCACGCCCGGCGTGTAGCGCAGCGCCTCCTCGACGCTGCGCACGGCCTGGGCGTCGATGCGGTCGCGGGTGATGACGGTGATGGATTGCGGGGTCTCGATCAGCGGCGTGTCGGTCTTGGTGCCGCTGGCGGCCACCGGCGCGACATAGCCCGCGACCGGCGCGGTCGCGGTGGCCGCGGCGCCCGAGACCTCGATCTGCGGCAGGGTGACGCCGCCCGCCGCGGGGGCCGCCGCTTCCTGGGCTTTGGACGGCATGGCCAGACCAGCGAAAACCAGTGCCGCCAGCAGCGCCCCTGCCGGCCGTTCCGCGCCCAATCCCGTCATACCCGATCCCCGCGATGCCACGCCGCCGGCTCTTCCGGCTCGCAGGGGCTTTTATGATAATGACTCTCAATTGCAAATAGGGCCGGTACGAGCCCTCAGTCGGCCCTAACGCCCGCGCGCCGGATCACATCCCCCCAACGGTCGCGCTCGCTCCGGATGAAGGCGCCGAAGCTCTCCGGCGTGCCGGGCGCCGCCTCGGCGCCTTCGGTCGCAAGGCGGGACTGCAACAGCGGCTCCTGCAGGATGCGGGCGCTGGCGGCGTTCAGCCGGTCGACGATCTCCCGCGGCATGTTGGCGGGGCCGACGATGCCGTACCATTGCAGGGCCTCGAACCCCGCCACCCCCTGCTCGTCGAGCGTAGGGATGGCGGGCTCGGAGGCCAGGCGCTGCAGGCTGGAGACAGCGAGCGCGCGCAGCGTCCCGGCCCGGACCGGCGGCAGGATGGGCGGGCCGCCGGTCATGGTCATGGCGATCTGCCCGGCCATCAGATCGGTCATCATCGGCCCGGTGCCGCGATAGGGCACATGGGTCAGGGCGATGCCCGTCGCGAGCTGGAAGGCGACCACGGCGATATGCGCGGCACTGCCGTTGCCGCCGGAGCCGAAGGTCAGCTCGCCGTTCCGTGCGCGGGCCAGCGCGATCAGCCCCTGCGCGTCCCTGACATCGGCGGCGCGGGGATTGACCACCAGGATGTTCGCGACCTTCGCCACCAGCACGATCGGCTGGAAGGAAGTGACGGTGTCGAAGGGCAGGTTGGGGTAGATCGCCGGGTTCACCGCCAAGGTGCCGATATGGCCCATCATGATGGTGTGGCCGTCGGGCGCCGCACGGGCGACCATCTCCGATCCGACCGTGCCGCCGGCGCCGGCGCGGTTGTCGATGATGAAGGGCTGGCCGAAATGCTCCGCCAGCCCCTGCGCCATGGCGCGCGCCAGGATGTCGGTGGAACCGCCGGGGGTGAAGGGCACCACGAAGCGCACCGGCTTCTCTGGCCAGGTGGCGGCGCGCGCCAGATATGGCCGAGCCAGCGGCAATACGGCCACGGCGCCGATCAGCCCGCGCCTCGGGAGAGTGATCATGGGGTTTCCTCCTGGGCGGTCTCGATCAGCGCGCCGTCGCGCCGCAAGGCATCGATCGCATCGTCGTCGAGTCCGGCTTCCCGCAGCACCGCGACGCCATCCTGGCCGAGCAGGGGCGAAGGCCCGGCCGGCGGCGCATTGCCGCCGGAGAAGCTGTTCGGCGCACCGATTGCCCAGATCGCGCCCTCGCTCGGGTGCTCGGCCTCGCTGATCATGCCGACCGCCCGCAGATGCGGGTCGTCCAGCAGGCCCTCGATGGTGTTGTAGGGCATGGCCGGCACGTCGAGCGCCTCGAAGATCACGAGCCATTCGGCGGTGGTCTTCTCGGCCAGCGCCGCCGCGCGCAGGGCGAAGTAGTCCTTCGTGTTCCGCGTCCGCGCCATGACGGTCGCGAAGCGCGGATCGGTCTTCAGCTCCGGCCGCCCGATCGCGTCGAAGAAACCATGCGCCTGCGCATCGGTATTGGCGGAGAGGCAGACATAGCCATCGGCGGTCGCGATCGGCCGCGCCTCCGGGCTCATCACCCGCTGGTCGCCGACCGGCCCGACGGCGGGGCGGAAGGTGACGGGGCCGAGATGCTCCATCATGACGAAGGCCGCCATGTTCTCGAACATCGGCACCTCGATCGCCTCGCCGCGCCCGGTCTTCTCGCGCCGGTACAGCGCGAAGCCGATCATCTGCGCCGCGACCAGGCCGCAGACATGGTCGCTGATCAGCATCGGCACGTAGCGCGGTTCACCCTGGTTCGAGGGCAGGAAGCTGGCCGCGACGCCGGAGACGCCCTGGATGACCGTGTCGTAGGCGGGCTTGCCCGCGTAAGGGCCGTTGGTGCCGAAGCCGGTGATCGAGCAATGGATCAGCCGCGGCGACAGCGCGGTCAGTGCCGCGGCGTCGACGCCCATGCGCTTCTGCGCCTCGGGCCGGATATTGGTGACCACGACGTCGACGCCGGCGGCGATCCGGTGCAGCGCCGCGCGCGCCGCCGGCCGCTTCACGTCGAGGCAGATCGAGCGCTTGCCGCGGTTGAAGTTGAGGAACTTGCCGGACATGCCAGGGCGCCGCGCACCGCCGCCGAGCTTGCGCAGCAGGTCACCCTCGGGGCTTTCAAGCTTGATCACCTCGGCGCCCTGCTCGGCCAGCACCGCCGTCGCCACCGGCCCGACCACGACCGAGCTGAGATCCAGCACCCGGATGCCGGCGAGAGGACCCGTCGTCATGCCGCGAACGCCGCTTCGATCGTGAGCGCGAGCGCACCTTCGGCATCCGCCGCCCAGAGCGCGGCCCCCGCGCCGTTCAGCGTCGCCGCGCGGCCGCAGAACAGCGGCCGCACCGTCCGCGCCGCATAGCGCAGAAGAGGCCGGCCGCCGGCGCGCCGGGACGCGGCTTCGAGCAGCATCAGCGTGGTGAGGCCGCCATTGACCACCAGCGCCGGATAGCCCTCCTCCCCACGCGCATAATCGGCGTCGTAGTGGATGCGATGGCCGTTGAAGGTCAGCGCCGAGTAGCGGAACAGCAGCACCGGATCGGGTGCGAAGGCGTCCGTCCACTCCGCCGCGCGCGCCGGCCCGGCCGCCTCCGGTGCCGCCGGCTTCTGTCCCGGGGCGGCCGCCTCGCGGTAGGCGATGTCCTGCTCCTCGACCGAGACCAGGCCCTCGGGGCCGGTGACGCTGTGGCGGAGGGTCACGAAAACCAGCCTGCCGGACTTGCCGGTCTTCGGCGTGATCGCGGTGATCTCGGACCGCCGGCGCAGCAGGTCGCCGATGCGGGGCGGCGCGTGATAGGTCAGGCGCCGCCCGCCCAGCATGCGCCGCGGCAGCGGCACTGGCGGCAGGAAGTCGCCCTTCAGCGGATGGCCATCGGGCCCGAGCCGGCCCTGGGGCGCGGCATCGTCGAACAGCACCGCGGCCCAGTGCGGCGGCACCGCGGCGCCGGATGCGAGCGCCACACCCTCGCGGTCCAACATGGCAGCGAGGCGCCGCATGGCCGGGCGCGTCAGCTCGTCCTCGCTCTCGCGCCAGCGGCCGATCCAGTCCGGCAGCATGGCCTCGGCCGCCATGGCATCGCTCGGCATGCGTTTCCTCCGCTTGATTCCTAGCAATGCTCGGCGCCGCCGGGCATCCCGTCCAATGCAATGACGGGCGGGATTGATGCGTCACCTACATCAATCCTACCCTCCGCCAATGGATGTGCTCGGCCTCGAAGCCTTCGTCGCCATCGCCCAGGCCGGCGGCTTCCGCCGCGCGGCCGAGCGGCTCGGCCTGTCGCAGACCGCGATCTCCCGCCGGCTGCAGGGGCTGGAACGATCGCTCGGCGAGACGCTGCTGACCCGCACCACCCGCAGCGTCGCGCTGACCAAGGCCGGCGCCACCTTGCTGCCGGATGCCGAGCGGCTGCTGCGCGAGATGGAGCTCTGCCTCGACCGCGTGCGCGCCCGCCGCTTCCGCCGGCGTGAGGAGGTGGTGCTCGCCGTGCTGCCGACGCTCGCCGGCAGCCTGCTGCCGGCGCTGCTGACGGAATTCTGCGCGAGCCGCCCGCATGTCTCGCTGCGGCTGCTGGACGGTTCGGCGACCGAGATCGAGGCCGCGCTGCGCGAGGGCCGGGCCGACCTGGCGCTCACCCTCATCCGCCCCGCGATCGGCGACCTGGTGGCGGAGCCGCTGCTGAGCGAGCCGATGCTGTTGGTCTGCCCTGCCGGCCACCGCCTGGCCGGGCGGGCCCGTGTCGCCTGGGCGGAGCTCGCGGGGGAGCGGCTGATCGCCATCCATCGCCAGTCCGGCAACCGGACCCTCGTCGATGCCGCGACCGCCGGCCTGCCCTTCACGCCGGACTGGCGGCATGAGGTGCATCACATGGCGACCGCCGTCGCCTGCGTCGCCGCCGGGCTCGGCCTCGCGGTGCTGCCGCGCATGGCGGTCGCCGCCGCGGCCAATCCCGGCATCGTCGCGCTGGAACTGACGGCACCCGAGATCATCCGCCAGATCGGCCTGGTGCGCCGGCGCGGCAGCGTGCTGCCAGGCACGGCGGACCGGCTGGAGAAGTTTTTGCGCGCCCGGCTCGGCACGGCGGCGTGAAGGGATCGCCAGCGCGGAATGCGCCATGCTCCCTCAATCCATCGGGAGAAGACGACCATGCAACGCCGCAGCCTGGGCACCCTCGCCATCGGCAGCATCCTGTTCCCGGCCCTTCTGCACGCCGCCGAGGACCGACGCTTCGACAGCGCAGGCGTCCCCATCCGCTTCATCGAGGAGGGCAGCGGCGAGCCCGTCATCCTCCTGCATGGCTATGGCAGCAACATCGATCGAGGATGGGTCGCGCCGGGCGTCTTCCCGGCGATCGCCGCGCGCTACCGGACGATCGCGATCGATGCCCGGGGCCACGGCGCGAGCGGCAAGCCGCATGACCGGGCGCTCTACGGGCCGGAGATGGGGCGCGACGTCACCCGGCTGATGGACCATCTCGACATCCGCCAGGCGCACATCGTCGGCTATTCCATGGGTGCCCATATCGTCGCCCAGCTCGCAACGCTGGAGCCGCAGCGCTTCCTGACCTTGACCTTGGGCGGTGCCGCCGGCCGCCTCGGCTGGACGGAGGAGGATCAGCGCCGCGTCGATATCGAATCAGCCGAGATGGACCAGGGGCTGCTCCGCTCGCAATTCCTGCGCCTCTGGCCGCGCGACCGGCCGCCGCCGACCGATGAGGAGATCCGGGCTGATTCGGCGCGCCGCCTGGCCGGCCAGGATCCGCGCGCGCTCGCCGCCGTGCGCCGGTCCAACCCCGACCAGGTGGTCGCGGTCGAGCGCCTGGCCGCGCTGCCCATGCCGGTGCTCGGCATCGTCGGCACGGCCGATCCCTATCTGCGCGATTTCGAACGGCTGAAGGCGGCGATGCCCGCGCTCAGCCTCGTCACCATTCCCGGTGCCAGCCATTCCAGCGCACCCGCGACGCCGCAGTTCCGGGAGGCGCTGCTCGCCTTCCTGCAGGCGCATCCGGCGGCGACGCCCGGCTGAAGGAGCCGCGGCGTCCGAACCTTGGGGCGCTCTACGCAGCGCGCCAGCCGGGCAGGACGCTCGGGTTCGCCTGGTCCTGCGCCAGCAGGCCGGTGCGCGCGCCATGTTCGTCGCGCAGGTCGATGACCGCGAAGGCATGCGCCTCGACCGGCCGCCGCGGACCGGTGCCGACATTGGCCGGTTCGTACAGCACCTCGAAGAACCTGCCGGAGAAAGCACGGAGGTCACAGGTTCCAACCCGCTCGAGCGCGGAACCTGAACTGCGGAAGACGTCCAGTACCATCGGGCATACCCGCTTTGCGGCGAGTGGACGCTCGCCGGGGATTCCTGAATTTTCCGCTAACGCCGGCCCACGAAACCGCGAGCCGCCTTCCGCCGCCTTGCGACCATACATTCGTGAATGTATGTGACCAAGCGAATTCCAATCGGACAGAGATGGCGCGCCGCACCAGGCAGGAGGCCGAGCAGACCCAGGCGGTGGTGTTGGGCGCCGCCATACAGGTCTTCCTCGAACGCGGCGTCGCACGGGCAACGCTCGAGGAGGTGGCGCGTGCCGCCGGCGTCACGCGCGGGGCCGTCTATTGGCATTTCCGCAACAAGCTCGATCTCTTCATGGCGATCGACCGGCGGGCCCGGCTGTTCAGCGATCAGGTGCTGGCGGGTGTTGCCGCCTATGACGGCCCCGACCCGCTGGCCGCGCTGACCCGTGCCCTGGTCGCGGCGCTGGCGCTGGTCGAAGCCGATACGGAGCTCCGCCGCATGCTCACGGTGCTGCTGCTACGGTGCGAGTATACCGGGGACATGGCGCCCGCCCTCGACCGGCAGCGACGTTCCGATGAGAGCATGCGCGCCGAATTCATCCGGATCTTCGAACGCGCCGCCGCGGCCGGCACCCTCGCGCAGGCCTGGCGGCCGGAAGCGGCGGCGCTGGCGCTGCATGCGCTGCTGGTCGGGCTGCTGCATATCTGGCTGCATGGTTCGGAGGCCCGGCTCGCCGTCGAAGGCGCCGAAACAGTGCGGTCCTTCCTGGCCTCGCTGCGTGCCGCCCCCCTTGCGACGGAGTCTGCCCGATGACCGCTGCGGCCCCGCCCCTCCCCGCCGCCTGGCGGCTCGAACGCCGCGGCCCGGAGGCCGAGCTGCGCCTGACCGGCGACTGGATCGCCCGCGAGACCGGGCTGCGCGATGCCGCCGCGGTGCGCCAGGTGCTGGCCGAAGCCGATGGCGCGGCGCGGCTGCGCTTCGATGCCAGCGGCCTCGGCCGTTGGGACAGCGCCTTCGTCGCCTTCCTGCGCGCGCTCCGCGAAGCCGTCGCCGCACCCGGCACGCAGCGGCTGGAACTGGACGAGGCCGGCCTTCCCGACGCCGCGCGCCGGCTGCTCACCCTCGCGGCGGAGAGTGGCGCGGCCGCCGCCGGCACCACCCCGCCGCGGACCGGCTTCCTCACGCTGGTCGGCAACCGGGCGATCGCCGCCTGGGCCGAGGTGGTCGCGGTCGCCGCGCTGATCGGCGAGACGCTGCTGCGCGGCGGCGCGGCACTCGGCGGACGGGCCCGGATGCGCGCGACCGATGTCTGGCAGCTCATCCGCGAAGCCGGGCCCGGTGCGCTCGCCATCGTCGCGATCGTCAATGGCCTGGTCGGCGGCATCCTGGCCTTCGTCGGCGCCGTCCAGCTCCGCCGCTTCGGCGCGGAGATCTATGTCGCCGACCTCGTCGGTATCGCCATGGTGCGTGAGATGGCGGCTGTCATGACGGCGATCGTCATGGCCGGGCGCACCGGCGGCGCCTATGCCGCACATATCGCGACCATGCAGGGCAATGAGGAGATCGACGCGCTGCAGGCGCTCGGCATCCCGACCAACGACTACCTCGTGCTGCCGCGGGTCCTGGCGTTGGTGCTGATGATGCCGCTGCTCTACCTCTATGCCTGCGCGATCGGATTGTTCGGCGGGCTGGTGGTCGGCATGGCGACGCTCGATCTCACCGCCACCGCCTATCTCGTGGAGACCCAGCAGGCGATCGCCGGCAAGCAGTTCCTGTTCGGCTTGGTCAAGAGCATCACCTTCGGCGCGCTGGTGGCGCTGGCCGGCTGCCATATCGGGCTGAAGGCAGGGCGCAGCGCCGCCGATGTCGGCCGCGCCGCGACCAGCGCGGTGGTCGCCGGCATCATCGGGGTCATCGCGCTCGATGCGATCTTCGCCGTCTGCGCCGATGCGCTGAAGTTCTGACGCATGGCCCAGGATCAGAAGGATGACGACCGGCTGCGTGTCGACGGGCTGCGGCTTGCCTTCGGCGAGCGGGTCATCCAGCGCGACCTCGGCTTCTCGGTCCGCAACGGATCGATCTTCGCGGTGATGGGCGGCAGCGGCTGCGGCAAGAGCACGGTGCTGAAGGCGATGGTCGGCCTGCTGCGCCCGGCCGCCGGGACCGTGCTGGTGGATGACGAGGACTATTGGTCCGCCGACGACGCGCGCCGCAGCGAGATCGGGCGCCGCTTCGGCGTGCTGTTCCAGAACGGCGCGCTCTGGAGTTCGATGACCGTCGCCGAGAATGTCGCGCTGCCGCTGCAGATGTTCACGAGCCTCGATGCCGCATCGATCGACACGCTGGTGCGGCTGAAGCTCTCGCTGGTCGGCATGGGCGCCGCCGGGCAGCGCATGCCCTCCGAGCTCTCGGGCGGCATGCGCAAGCGCGCGGGCCTGGCGCGCGCGTTGGCGCTCGATCCCGGCATCCTGTTCTTCGACGAGCCTTCCGCCGGGCTCGATCCCATCACCTCGAAGCGGCTCGACGACCTGATCCTCGAACTCCGCGACGGGCTCGGCGCCACGGTCGTCATCGTCAGCCATGAGCTGCCGAGCCTCTTCACGATTTGCGATGATGGCGTCTTCCTCGATGCCGAGACGCGGACGGCGATCGCGCATGGCTCGCCGCGGGATCTTCGCGACCATTGCGACCACCCGACCGTACGCGCCTTCATGGCGCGCGAGCGGCCCGGATCCACCGACCAGAAGGAGAAAGCCTGAATGGCCGCCAGACCCGCCGCCATCGGCGGCTTCGTGCTCGGCGGGCTGGCGCTCGTCGTCATCGCCATCATGTCTTTCGGGGGGGCGCGCGTGTTCGAAGCCAAGACCCGTGCCGTCGTCTTCTTCGAAGGATCGGTCGCGGGCCTCGACATCGGTGCGCCCGTCACCTTCCGCGGCGTCCGCGTCGGCTCGGTGCAGCGCGTGGCGCTGCACCTCGCCGCCGACGGCCATGCACGGATCCCGGTCACCATCGAGCTGCAGGAAGGCCAGGTCGTGCTCGACGGCGTCCAGCGCGAACAGCTCAGCCTGGAGCGGCTGGTCGCCGCCGGACTCCGGGCGCAGCTCAATTCGCAGAGCTTCGTCACCGGCCAACTCCGCATCGACCTCGATTTCCGACCCGGCACGCCGGCGGAGCAGGTGGCGGATACGGGCGGCCTGCCACAGATCCCGGCCATCCCCTCGGACCTGGACCGCCTGCGCGACACGCTGGCCGATGTGCCGGTGCGAGACGCGGTGCAGACCGGGCAGCGGGCGCTGGCCGCGATCGAGCAGCTCGCGAACCGGCTCGACCGGGACCTCGGCCCCGTGCTGGACAGCGTCAGGCGGGTCGCCGATTCCGCCGACCGCACGCTCGACACCTCCGGCCAGGCAATCGCCCGGCTGCAGGCCGATGCGTCGCGCAGCCTGCAGGAGATCGACGGCCTGATGGCCGATGCCCGGCAGCAACTCGGCGCGCGCGGCGAGGAGCTTGCCCGGGTGCTCGGCGCCGCGGACCGGGCGGCGCGCCAGGCTGATACGATGATCACGTCGCTGAACAGCCTGACGACGCCGCGCTCGGCGTTCCGCGGCGATCTGGAGGCGGCGATCCGCGACCTCGCCGCCACCGCCAGTTCGCTGCGCGGCTTCGCACGCACGGTCGAACGCGACCCGAGCGCAATCCTGAGAGGGAGGGATGCACGATGAGGGCGATCGCGATGCGGCCGGGACGGCGCGCGGTGACGCTGGCGATGCTGGGCGCGGCGGGCGTCACACTCGCCGCCTGCTCCTCCGGCCCGCCGCCGGTGACCTATGTGCTCGGCACGCCGGCGTCGGACAGCAGCGCCACGGTGCCGCTGGCCGGACGGCCGGTCGTGGAGGTGAAGCCGGTGCTCGTGCCGGATTATCTCGACACCTCCGACATCCAGCTCCGCCGCGACGGCAATGTCGTGGCGCCGAGCACGACCGGCCGTTGGGCGGAGCGGCTCTCGGCCGGCGTCACCCGGGCCATGGCGGCGGAGCTCACCCGGCGCCTGCCGGGCCTCGTGGTCGCCACCACGGTGCCGGCGGAGCGGCCGGCGCGCCAGGTCCTGGCCGAGATCCAGAGCTTCGAGCCGCGCAGCAACGGGGTCGTCGTGCTGGTCGGGCGCTGGCGCGTGCTGGATGGCGCCGCGCGCGACACGCTGGCGGGTGAGAGCGTGTCCCTCACCGCGCCGCTGGCGGGCCAGGGGGATGCGGAGGTGGTGGCCGCGATGACCCGCCTGATCGAGGATCTCGCCGGCCGGATCGCGGACGGGGTCAGGCGGACCACCCCGGGGTCGGCTTCGCGCCGGGGATGAGCCGGCGGGAAGGGGCATGCCGCCCGCCCTCCCCTTCACCGACCCGACTCGCAGCGTGATGTATACCGGGGGCCGGTGCCGGGCCGTTCCAGCCTGGCCCCTCGGCCCGCTTAACCCCCGGGTTAGAGGATTGGCCGCAGTTTCTCCGGTGAGGCATGGCCTCCCGAGGGAAGTCCACCGGGGCCGCCATGGCCGATCCCGCAGGGCGCTTGTTTCTTTCCGGAACAGGAAGGACGATGCGCCGGATCCCGACGCGGACGGGAGGCGTTCGACTTGCCGGGCGCGGCGGCGATGCACGCATAGGCCAGGATGGCCGCGAAGGACGCCAACGGAACGGCGGCAGGCGATCGGAGTGGCGGATGGCGGATACCGAGGGGGACCAGGTGGATCCTGAGCGTGGCAGGCCACACCGGACGCCGCTCGAACTCTATGAGACCGCTCTCGACGCCGTCGCCCATGGCCTCTGCGTCTTCGACGCCGATCTCCGCATCGCACTGTTCAACCAGCGCCTGCTCGATCTCCTCGGCTTCTCGCGCGCCGTGGTCCGCGTCGGCCTGCCGCTGCACGACCTGCTGCGCCACGGCGTCGAGCTCGGCAATTTTCCTGGCCAGTCGGCCGACGAAGCCTGGCGCCGCCGCGCCGGCCAGATCGCCCTTGGCGCCGCCTTCAGCGAACGCCAGTCGCTCGCCAATGGCCGCATCGTCACGGCCAGCTATCGGCCGACCGCGGATGGCGGCTGGGTCGCGATCTTCGAGGATGTCACCGAACAGCATCGGCTGGACCTGGAGTTGAACGAGCAGGTCGCGCGCTTTCGCCTGGCGCTCGACAGCATGTCGCATGGCCTCGCCATCTACGATGGCGATGAGCGTCTGGTCGTGTGCAACCGGCAGTACCTCGATTGCCTGGGTCTCGATCCGGCCGTGGTAAGGCCCGGAATCTCCCTGTTCGGCGTGGTCCAAAACTACTTCGAGCGCGGCCTGCCCCCTGGTCGCACGGCCGGGCAGCTCTATCAGGATGTGCGCGCCAGGCTGCTGGCAGGCAGCGACGCCGACTACGTCCGCCACTTGGCCGATGGCCGCTTTGTGCTCACCCGCAATCGTCCGATGAGCGGTGGTGGATGGGTCGTCACCAACGAGGACATCACCGAACGCGAGCAGGTGGCGGAGGATCTGCGCGAACAGCAGCGTCGCTTCGACGCCGCCCTCGACAGCATGTCGCAGGGCTTCAGCATGTTCGATGCCGAGGATCGCCTGATCGTCTGCAACGCGCTCTATGCCAGTATCTTCCGCGCCGACCCGGCGGTGGTGAAGCCCGGCATCACGCTGCGCGAGGTCTTCGAGCACGGTATCGCCATCGGCAACTATCCGGGAAGGACCGCCGATGAGCTGATGCGCCGTCGCCTGGCAGCGCTGTCGCGAGGCGAACCCAGCACCTACGACTATGTCCTCGGCGACGGCCGGACGGTCCGGGCGCTTCTGTCACCGATGCCGGACGGCGGCTCGGTCGGCACCTTCGAAGACGTGACCGAGCTTCGCCGCATGGAGGCCGCGCGCGGGGCCGTCGCGTCTGAGCTCCACGAGCAGCATCGCCGCTTCGATGCCGCCCTCAACAACATGACCCACGGCCTGGTCATGTTCGACGAGGACCTGAATCTCATCGTCTGCAACAAGCGGTACCTCGAACACTACGGCTTCTCGCCGGACGTCGTGAAGCCGGGGATCGGCGTGCGCGATCTGGTCGAATACAGCGTCGGGCTCGGCAACCCCCATCACCTCTCCGTCGACGATCGTCTGGCGGAGCTGCGCGCCCGCCTGCGCCCGGGGAGGCCGGTCTCCTTCCAGCGCGTCCTTCGCGACCGCGTCATCAAACTCCTTTACGAGCCGATGCCGCATGGCGGCTGGGTCGCCGTCCATGAGGACATCACCGAGCAGGAGCGCGCGGCCAGGGAGCTGCGCGAGCAGCATCGCCGCTTCGACGCCGCCCTCAACAACCTGATCCTGGGACTGGCCATGTTCGACGAGGCGCTGAACCTCCTCGTCTGCAACAGGCGCTATCTCGACATGTACGGCCTCTCGCCCGAGGTGGTGAAGCCGGGCGCCAGCATGCGCGAGATCCTCGAGCACAGCGCGACGCTCGGGAATCTCGGTGCGGATTCAGCCGAACTGCGTGTCGCCCGCCTGCGCGCCGGCCTGCGGCCGGCGCAGCCGGTCTCCTATCGCCGCTTCGTGCACGATCGCATCTTCAAGGCGACCTACGAACCGATGGAGCATGGCGGCTGGGTCGCCATCCATGAGGACGTCACCGAGCAGGAGCGCGCGGACGAAGCGTTGCACGAGCAGCATCGCCGCTTCGACGCGGCGCTGAACAACATGGCCCATGGGCTGGCCATGTTCGACGAGGATCTGAACCTCCTCGTCTGCAACAGGCGCTATCTCGACCTCTACGGCCTGTCGCCGGAGGTGGTGAAGCCCGGCGCCGCCATGCGTGACATCGTCGCGCACAGCATCGCGCTCGGCAACTATGTCGGGGTGGATCCTGACGCCATCGTCGCGGGCTATATCCGGCACCTCGAGGCCGGCGAGCGCATCACCTATCGCGAGCTCCCGGATGGCCGCACCATCGAGATCGTCTACGAGACCATGGCGCATGGCGGCTGGGTGGTCATGCATGAGGACGTCACGCTGCGCCGCAGGGCGGAGCAGCGCATCGCGCACATGGCGCATCACGACGCCCTGACCAATCTGCCGAACCGCACGCTGTTCCGCGACAGGATGGCCGAGGGGCTGACCCAGGCGATGGCGACCGGCGAGCCGATGGCCGTGCTCTGCCTCGACCTCGATCGCTTCAAGGCGATCAACGACACGCTCGGCCACCCCGTCGGCGACAAGCTGCTCCGCGCGGTCTCGGACCGACTCAACGCGGCGATCGGGCCGGAAGGCACCATCGCCCGGCTCGGCGGCGACGAATTCGCCATCCTGCTGTCCGCGACGCATTCCCAGGCGGTCGAGGCCCTGGCCGAGCGCATGGTGCGCGTCATGGACGCATCCTTCATGATCGACGGGCACGAGGTCAGCACCGGGCTCAGCATCGGCATCGCCATGGCGCCCGCCGACGGCAGCACCGCCGACCATCTGATGAAATGCGCCGACCTCGCGCTCTACAAGGCGAAGTCCGAAGGGCGCGGCGCCTACCGCTTCTTCGATCCGGACATGAGCGCCCGCGTCGAGGCGCGCCGCGCGCTGGAGCTCGACCTGCGCCAGGCCCTGCCCGCCGGCGAGTTCCATCTGGTCTTCCAGCCACAGGTGCGTGCCTCGAACCAGGCATTGACCGGCTTCGAAGCGCTGCTGCGCTGGTCGCATCCGCGGCGCGGGCCGGTGCCGCCGGCACAGTTCATCCCGGTTGCCGAGGAGACCGGCCTGATCCTGCCGATCGGCGAATGGGTGCTGCACCAGGCCTTCAGGGAGGCCGCGCGCTGGCCCGAGGCGATCCGGATTTCGGTCAACCTGTCGCCGGTCCAGCTCCGCGGCCGCGGCTTCGCCGACATGGTGAAGGCCGCACTGGACGCCGCCGGCCTGGCGCCAGGCCGCCTCGAGCTCGAGATCACCGAGGCCGTCCTCCTGGGCAATGACGAGGCGACCACCGCGGAGCTGCACGATCTGCGTGCGCTTGGCATCCGCATCGCCATGGATGATTTCGGCGTCGGCTACTCCTCGCTCAGCTACCTGCGGTCCTTTCCCTTCGACAAGATCAAGATCGACCGCTCCTTCATCGCCGATCTCGACCGCAACAAGGACAATGCCGCGATCATCCGCGCGATCGCCGATCTCGGTGCCAGCCTCGCCATCGAGACGACGGCCGAGGGCGTCGAGACGCCCGAGCAGCTCGCGACCATCCGCCATTGCGGCTGCACCGAGGTGCAGGGCTATCTGATCGGCCGGCCATGCCCGGCCGAGGAGGCGCTCGCCTTCATCCGGGGCCACGGCGAAGGGCCGCCGCCCGGCCGGCGGATCATCCGCGTCGCCTGACCGCCGGCGGGGGATCCGGCGCCGGCGCCTGCGACCGTCGGTCCGCACCGCGCGGAAAGCCGAGCAGGCGGGCGACCGGGGCGATCGTCCAGCCCTGGGCGAGCAGGGAGATGACGACGATCGCGAAGGTCGGCTCGAACAGGATATGCGCGCCCTCGACCCCTGCCAGGAGCGGGATCGTCGTCAGGTAGATCGGCACCGCGCCGCGCAGCCCGACCCAGGACGCGAAGGCGGTCTCACGGAGCGTGAAGCCGAAGGGCAGCAGGCAGGCCGAACAGGCGACGGATCGCGCGAGCAGCCCGGCGGCCACGATGGCGATGAGCCCGACCAGGGATGAGGGCAGGATCTCCTGCGGCGTGGCGAGCAGGCCGAACATCAGGAACAGCACGATCTGCGCGAGCCAGCCGAAGGCTTCGAAGAAATGCTCCACGCCGGCGCGGGCACCGAGCCCGCCATTGCCGATGACGACGCCCGCGAGATAGACGGCCAGGAAGCCGCTGGCCCCGGCACTCTGCGCGGCGCCGAAGAGGGCGAGCGCGCCCATGAGGGCCAGCGCCGGGCAGAGCGCGGCCTCGACCCTGATCCGGCGCAGCGCGAAGAGCAGCGCACGGCCGCCCGCGATCCCCATGATCGCGCCGCCCGCCATCTCCTGCACCAGCAGCAGCGCGCCCTGGCCCGCGGTCATGCCGCCGGGCGAGAGCAGCCAATGGGTGACCAGCATGGTCAGGAAGACCGCCACCGGATCATTGAGGCCGGATTCCACTTCGAGCACGGCGGTGACACGCTCGGGCACCACCACCCGGGCGCGGCGTAGCATCAATGACACCGCCGCGGCATCGGTCGGCGCGACGGCGGCGCCGATCAGCAGCGCCAGCGCCCAGACCGGATGCGGCCAGGGCGGCGAGGCGGACAGGAGAAAGAGGACCAGGACGAAGAACGCGGCGACCAGGACGGCGATGATCGCGACGCCGGCCGTGGCGAGCGCCAGCGCCGGCCAGAGCACCAGCCGCAGCGTGGCGCGCCGCGTCTTGAGCCCACCTTCGAACAGGATGATCGCGAGCGCCGCACTGCCGATCAGATAGGCGGCGCGGAAATCGTCGAAGACGATGCCGCCCGGTCCGCCCTTCCCGGCGAGCATGCCGAGCGCCAGGAAGGCGAGCAGCACCGGCGTGCCGAGGCGGGCCGAGACCAGGCCCGCGGCGATGCCGAGCAGGCCGAGGAAGCCGCCCAGCAGGAGGAGGTGATGGGCCGGTTCCATGATGGTTCCGCTGGCGGCCGCGCACCCGGCGCTGCCGCTGGCGGGACCTCAGCCCGGCAAGCCCGGGATCAATGCCGAGACCGGGATCAACGCCACGGGAGTGAAGCTATGCGACAGGTGTAGTAGTGGGGACATCGGGAACTGCGCATCCGTGGCTGTGGCGCACCCCTATAGGCATCGGCGCCCTGCCGATCCGAGTCACGGCTTGCAACGGGGTTTTACGCGCTGGCCCATGCCGCCGCGGCATATCCCGCGTTGTGCCCGGACGCCGCGGGACTATGGTGCGGGGATCGGGGAATGGATACGGCGGACAGTCGCCCATGGAACTTCGCCAGCTCGAGTACTTTCTCGCAGTCATCGAGAGCGGCTCCTTCTCCAAGGCGGCGACCCTGGTCGGCGTCGCCCAGCCCGCGCTCAGCCGCCAGATGCGCCAGCTCGAGGATGAGCTCAGCACCCAGCTCTTCTATCGCCACGGCCGCGGCGCGCGCCTCACGCGGGAGGGGGAGCAGTTCCAGGCGGTGGTCGCGCCGATCATCAGGGACCTGACCCAGGCGAAGTCCGACCTGCGCGATGCCTCCGCCATTCCGGCCGGCGAGATCTCCGTAGGCATGCCGCCATCCTTCAGCGAAGCGATCGGGGCGGAGCTGGTCACGCAGTTCTCCGCGCAGTTCCCGCATGTGAAGCTGCACCTGGTCGACGGGCTTTCCGGCTTCATCAACGAATGGCTGGCTTCCGGCAGGATCGACATGGCCGTCATCAACAATGCCCGGCGATCCCCCTACATCCGGATGGACTACCTGATGACCATGGACCTGTTCCTGTTCGGCCGCCGGCGGGAGGTGGACGCGCTGGCGCAGGATGCGGCGAGCTTTCCGACAGCCGGGCTGTCCGGCATTCCCCTGCTGCTGGTCGGGCAGAATCATGGGCTGCGCCGCGCGCTGGATGCCGCGTGCCGGCGCCTGTCGCTCGACCTCGACATCAGGGTCGAGGTCGATGCCCTCAGCGCGCTCAAGAAGCTCATCCTGGCGGGGCATGGCTTCACGATCCTGCCCTACGGCGTCATCAAGCCTGATCTCGACAAGGCCGAGTTCGGCGTCCGCCGGCTCGTGGACCCCGGGCTGCGGCAGGACTTCATGCTGGCCTTCTCGCTGCAGCGCCCGACCACCCGGGCGATGCGGGAGCTGGCGCGCACCATCCGGGACGAGACGCGGCGGGCGCTGGCCGATGGGCGCCTGTCGGGCAAGATCGACGCCGCGGAGGCGGACAGCCTCGACCTCGTCGGCGCCTGACCCCGCCCATGCCGGCAAGGAATATCTGATAGAGGAATGGCCGGGCTGACGGTGATCTCCGCCACGCGCATCATCCGGGAAACCATACCGGAAGCACCATGACCGTCGCCGAGCTCATCGTCGATTCCCTCGCCGCGCACGCCATCGACCGCGTCTTCTGTGTCCCGGGCGAGAGCTATCTGGGCCTCCTCGACGCGCTCCATGGCCGCTCCGACATCGACACCGTGGTGTGCCGGCACGAGTCCGGGGCCGGCTTCATGGCGCTCGCCGATGCGCGCCTGACGGGGCGGCCGGGGATCGCCTGCGTCAGCCGCGGGCCCGGCGCGTCCAATGCGGCGATCGCCGTCCATACAGCGCAGCAGGATGGCATCCCCTTCATCCTGATCGTTGGCCAGGTCGCGGCCAGGGACGTCCGGCGCGATGCCTTTCAGGAGATCGACTACAAGGCGATGTTCGGCTCCATCGCCAAATGGACGGCGGAGATCACCGATCCCGAGCGCGCCGCGGAGACGGTGCTGCGGGCCATCCAGACCGCCACCAGCGGGGTTCCCGGCCCGGTCGTGATCGCGGTGCCCGAGGACATCCTGACCGCCGACTGCACGGCGGAACCGGTGCGCCCGCAGGCCCCGATCGCCGCCGCCCCCGACGCGGCCTCGCTCGCCGCGCTGCGCGGCATGCTGACGCAGGCTGAGCGGCCGCTCGTCATCGCGGGCAGCGCGATCGCCGGCGACGACGGCCGGCGGCAACTCCTCGATTTCCTCGAGACCTGGAACCTGCCCGCCGTCGTCTCCTTCCGGCGCCAGGACCTGCTGCCGAACGCGCACCGGCTCTATGCCGGCGACATGGGCCTGGCCAATCCCGAGGCGCAGATGGCGGTGCTGCGGCAGGCCGACCTCATCCTCGTCCTCGGTGCGAGGCTGTCGGATATCACCACGCAGGGATACAGCTTTCCCCGCCTGGTCAGGCCGGCCCAGCGGCTGGTGCATGTGCATGCCGATCACGGCGTGCTCGGCACCCATTTCGGCTGCGACCTCGCCATCGCCTGCGGCCCCGACGCGCTGTTCGCGACGGTCAGCGCGCCGCCTGCTGCGCTGCCGGACCGCACGGGCTGGATCGATGCCCTGTCGGAGCAACGCCGCGCAATCGCCGCGCCGCGCCGCTTCGACGTCGACGACGGCATCCCTTTCGAAGAGGTCGTGTCCTCGATCGGCAAGGCGCTGCCCGACGATGCGATCGTCACCGTGGATGCCGGCACCTTCGGCGCGCCGGTCTACCGGGTGATCGAGTTCCGGCCGCCGCAGCGCCTCCTCGCGCCGATCTCCGGCGCGATGGGCTTCGGCGTGCCCGCGGCCGTCGCGGCGGCGCTGCGCGCGCCGGAGCGGCCGGTCATCTGCTTCGTCGGCGATGGCGGGTTGCTCATGACCGGCAGCGAGCTCGCCGTCGCGCTGGAGCGCGGGCTGCCGCTGAAGGTCGTGGTCTCCGAGAACGGGACCTACGGCTCCATCCGCCTGCATCAGGAGCGGGAATATCCCGGGCGGGTGAATGGCACCAGCTTCACGAATCCCGACCTGGAGCTGATCGGCCGCGCCTATGGCCTTGCCGTGACGCGCATCCGGACGCTGGCGGAGGTGCCTGACATCGCCGCGTTGCTGGCGGCGCCCGGGCCGCAATTCATCATCGTCGATACCAGCGTCAAGGCGATCCTGCCGAAGCCGGTCCAGACGCGGCTCGCCGCCGATTGATGCCTCCGTCCGCGAGGCCGCGCCGGCAGGGCATCACCCTGCCACTTCGGCCACGGCGGCGAAGAAATCCTCCGGCCCATCGACCTCGGTGAGGCGCCGGTTCTCGATCAACCAGAAGCGGTTGCCGACCGCCCGGACGAAGCTGCGATCGTGCGACACCAGCAGGCAGCTCGCCTCCTGCGCCATCAGCTCCGCCTCCAGCGCCTCCTGCCCGTCGATGTCGAGGTGGTTGGTCGGCTCATCGAGCAGATGGAAATTCGGCTCGGTCAGGCGCAGCACCAGCATCGCGAGCCGCGCCTTCTGCCCGCCCGAGAGCCTGCCGATCGGTGCCGACTGCTTCTCGATCGCGATCCCCGCACCCGCCAGCAAGGCATGGGCACGCTGCTCGCCGAGCGGGAAGCGCCGGCAGAGCGTGGCCAGCGGCGTATCGCGATCGGCCAGGCCGGACAGCGCCTGGTCGCTGTGGCCGAGCACCAGTGACGGCGTGGCCTTGACGGCATCGCCCGTCATGTCCGGTGCTTCGATGGCAGCCCGGATCAGCGCAACCAGGCGTGACTTGCCGACGCCGTTGCGGCCGAGCAGGACGATGCGGTCGCCCTGGTGGATGAAGCGCTTGCCGGTGCGGAGCAGCAGCGTGCCATCCGGCGTCGTCACCGGCGCATCGGCGAGGGTGATCAGGACCTTGGCATGCGTGCCGCGGTTGGAGAGCCGGATGGTGCCCGCCGATCGCTCCTGATGGGCGGGCCGCGCCGCATCCTCCAACCGCTCCGCGCGTTGCCTGAGCTGACTGGTCTTCACGGTCAGCAGGTCGCTGCCCGAGTTGATCCCGATGTTGTTGAGCTTGGCGGCCTGGCGGCGCAGTTGCTGCGCCGTCTTCATGTCCTTCTGGTAACGGCGCGCCTCGGCGGCGTCGGCCTCCGCCAACGCCGCCCGCGCCCGGGCATAGAAGAGCGCGAAGACGACGGATCGCTCCGGGCGCAGGAACAGCGTCCGGTTGGTCGTCGCGTCCAGGAAGGCGCGGTCGTGGCTCGCGATCACCACCGGCACCTCGCGCGGCAGCGCATTGATCCAGCCCTCGAGCTGGGCGATGCGGGCGAGGTCGAGATGGTTGGTCGGCTCGTCGAGCAGCAGCACATCCGGATCCGTCACGGAGGCGCGGGCGAGCATGGCCAGCCGCTGCCAGCCCCCGCTCAGCGCGGCGATCGGCCGGTCGCGCAGCGCCTCGGGCACCGCGAGCCCGTCGAGCACGAGATCGACCCGCCATCCCTCGCTCCCGGCGAGATCCGCGGGCAATGCGCCGCGGACCGCGTCGCGGAAGGGGATGGCGGCGAGGGCTGCGGGGATCTCCTGCTCGACATGGCCGACCCGGAGGCCGCGCGAGCGGGTGATGTCGCCGGTCGTCGGGTCGAGCGTGCCGGCGATGCAGCGGAGCAGCGTGGACTTGCCCCGGCCATTGGCGGCGACGATGCCGAGCCGGTCGCCGGCCGCGATGGAGAGGGTGAGGTCGGAGAACAGCGGCGCGCCCAATGCGACGCCGAGATCCTTGAGGGTGATCGAAGCCATGGTCGTTCTCTGGTCTGCCCGGACTGGCACCCCTCGCGCGTGGCGGCACACCGGGTGCCCGAAGACGCGGATATCGGCGGGGCGCGAGCGGTGATTGCCACGATAGCCAAGCGCCGGAGCCGCGAGGCTCGGCGCGCATCACCGACAGGGACAGACCAGGGAGAGGCGGATCAGCGACCGCTTCGGGTCAGCCCTGCGGAGATCTCCGCAGGGCGTGAACGGGGCCGCGCTGCCGGTAGTGGCGAAAGAACGTCATCGCGCAGCCCTCCTTTCCTTCATGGGTGGCAGGACGTCCATACTGCTGCCGGCGGCGGCAGGCAATCCAGCGGATTATGCGTGCGCCAGTGCTTCCGCCGCAGAAAGTCGATCCGCGATGTCGGCCGCGGGAAGCGTCTGTTCGGCGATGGCACGATGCCGGCGGCCTTCACCCTCTCGAAGGCGACGACCTCGCCAAGCGGCGTGCTGATCGCGAGCTATGCGCGTGCGGGTGAGGTCAGGACCGGATCCTTCGCGCCTGAGACTCCCTCCGAGGCCGAGCTGGAGCGGCGGAAGAGGCTGACCTAGCGCAGGGCGCTGCGCGCCACCCATGGCATCGGTCCCAGGCTTGCACAGGCGCGCCGCGAGCATGGCTGGGGCCGCATCCCGGAAGGAGGCATCGCGGCGGCGCATGCCCAACTCCCCGATGCGGCCATCTCGGGCCGCGGAATTTCGAGGAGTCCAGCATGCCTGGCACCGAACAGAGCGGCGAGCGCGCCGCGCGGCGCGCCGCGGTCGAGGCGACGCCGCATGACCATCACGAGCCGCACACCGATCTCGAGCCCTTGCTCGAGCGGATCTCCGAGGAGATGACGATGAAGGCCGCGCGGCTGCGCAGCACCGCGCCCGGCTAGTTCGCCGACAGGCCCACAAGAAGCGGCCGCCAGCGGGCGCGCTCCTCCTCCACATGGGCGTCGAAGCTCGCGGCATCGCCGCGGAGCGGCAGCGTGCCCTGCTGGGCCAGGCGCTCCAGCAGCGCCGGGCGTTCCAGGGCCTCCCGGAACGCCGCGGCCAGGCGGTCTCGGATCGCATCCGGGATGCCGCGCGGCGCGGCGAGGCCGATGGTGGAGCCATTGGTCAGGCCAGGCAGGCCCGCCGCTTCCGCCGCGGTCGGCGTGTCGGGCAGCAGCGCGAGCCTGGCCGGCGCGGCCGCGGCCAATGCCCGCAGCGTGCCGGCACGGATGTGCTCGGCCACCACCGCGGTCGCCTCCGCCGTCACCTGCACCTCCCCGGTGAGCACCGCCTGCACGCCGGCAGCGCCGGAGCGGTAGTGGACGGGCGTGAAGCGGAGATCCGCCAGCGATTGGGTCAGCAGCATGGTCTGGTGCGGCGAGGTGCCAACGCCGGCCGTGCTCCAGGTCATGTCGCCATCGGCGGCGCGCGCCCTGGCGATGAACGCGCTGAGATCCGCGGCGAGGCCGGGACGCACCACCAGGACATGCGGCGTCGTCGCCAAGGGCCCGATGGTGACGAGGTCACGCCCCGCGTCGAAGCTGCTGGTCGGGATGAGGACTGGGTTCACCGTCAGCGTGCTGACGCCCGCGACCAGCAGGGTATAACCGTCGGGTGCCGCGCGCGCCGCCGCTTCGAAGGCGATGTTGCCGCCGGCGCCGGTGCGGTTCTCCACCACCACGGGCTGGCCGAGCACGCTGCCCGCGCTCTCCGCCACGATGCGGGCGATCAGGTCGCTGATCCCGCCGGCACCGAAGCCGACGATCAGGCGGATGGGCCGGACCGGGTAGGCCTGGGCCAGGGCCGGCCGCGCCAGCATGCCCGCGCCTGCCAATCCGGCGATGAGCCGGCGGCGAGAGGTGCGGGGCGCCGGGATCGGGATTTCGGACATCACGGGGCCTTTTCGCTGTTGCGCGGCCGGGTCTGCTGCAGGCCGCGCGGCAACAGAAGCAAGCGCCGTGCCGGAGCTGTTGCCCAACCCATCGATTGAGAATATCCTGAAAGCAGGCGTTATGTTCAACAGCGCATGACGACATTTGTCCCAAAAGGCAACTTGTTGCCCAACTCTGGAGCAGACCCATGCCGACCGCCCCGGGCTGGAATGGCCTTGTCGCCCATCTCCACATCACCCCGCGCGCCTTCCTGCCCATGCAGGGCCAGGAGAGCATCGCGCTGGTGGCGGGCGAGGGCATTGTCGGCGACCGCTACCGGATCGGCGTCGAGCAGGGCTTCTATTCGGAGAAGCCCGAGGAAGGCCGCCAGGTGACGCTGTTCGAGGCGGAGGCGCTGGAGGCGATCCGCCGCGACTACAAGATCGAGCTGCTGCCGGAGGAGCATCGGCGCAACATCACGACCCGCGGCGTGCCGCTCAACTGGCTGGTCGGGCAGCGCTTCCGCATCGGCCCCTGCCTGGTCGAGGCCACCCGCCTCTCCATCCCCTGCCGCCATATCGAGGAGATCCTGGGGCGCGAGGTCTTCAACCCGATGGTCCACCGCTCCGGGCTGAACTGCCGCATCCTGGAAGGCGGGACGGTGCGCGTCGGCGACGCCATCCGCCCGGAGTAGCGCTGCCTTGCCGCGGCACATCACGCTCCGCGTCGTCGCCGCGGCGGAGGCCGGGCCCGGCATCCGCCGCTTGACCCTGCAGGACCCGGATGGCTGGCGCCTGCCGCGGGTCAGGCCGGGCGCCCATCTCGACCTGCAGGTGCCGGGCGTCGGCCCGCGCGCCTACAGCCTCTGCGGCGATCCGGCCGAGGAGGATCGCTGGGTGATCGCGGTGCGGCGGGAGGCGACGTCCCGCGGCGGCAGCGCCTGGCTGCATGAAGCGCTGCGGCCCGGCGACATGGTCGCGAGCGCGATGCCCCGCTGCACCTTCCCGCTCGAGGAAGCGGCGACGCATCACGTGATGATCGCGGGCGGCATCGGCGTGACACCGTTCCTGTCTATGGCGCCGATGCTGGAACGGGCCGGCCGGTCGTGGGTGCTGCATGTGCTGCATCGGGGCGGCCCGCCGCCCTGCGGCGATGACCTCGCGCCCTGGGCGGCGCTCGGGCGGGTGGTGCTGCACGACACGCTGAGCGCTCCCCGCCCCGACCTCGCGACGCTGCTCGGGCCGCATCGCGCCGGCATCCAGGCCTATTGCTGCGGACCGCCGGCGATGCTGGAGGGCTTCGCGGCCGCGACCATCGCCTGGCCCGCCGGCGCGGCGCGAATGGAGCATTTCGTCCCGCCGGCCCTTCCCCCCGATCCCGATGCCCGGCCCTATCTGCTGGTCCGTGCGGCCACTGGCGAGTCGGTCGAGGTGGCAGCCGGCGAGAGCATGCTGGCCGCGCTCAGGCGCATGGGGGCGAATGTGGACTCATCCTGCGAGGGCGGCATCTGCGGCGCCTGCGAGATCCGCTGGCTGGAGGGCGAGCCGATCCATCGCGACCTGGTCCTGCCCGCCGCGCGCCGTGCGACGCATCTGATGGCCTGCGTCGCCCATTGCGCCTCCGCCCGGCTGGTGGTCGAGGCGTGAAGGCTGCAGGGGCCGCCGTCCGGGCGCCCGGCGCCGTCGCCGGCCTCGGCGCGCGGCTGCGGGTGCTACGCCTGGGCCGAGGCCTCACGCTCGATGTCCTGGCCGAGGCGGCCGGCATCGACAAAGGCTATCTGTCGCGGCTGGAGCGCGGCCTGAAGGCGCCATCGATCGCGACGCTGCTGCGGCTGTCGGAGGCGCTCGGCGTGCCCGCCGCCGAGCTCTTCGGGGAACGGGTGGCGGAGCATGCCGTTCATGTCATGCGGGCGCCGGAGCGCCCCGCGGTGCCGGGTGACGCGCTGGGCCATGCCTTCCAGATGCTGAGCCGGGCGGGCGCCGCGTTGGAGGCCTTCGTGATCCACCCCGCCGCGGAATTCCCACCCGAAAGCGCCGCCGCCATCCATTCCGGCGAGGAGCTGCTTTTCGTGCTGAGCGGCACGATCGAGATGCGCTTCGCCGATCGCGGCTTCGTCCTCGGCGCCGGCGATTGCGCGCAGTTCCCGGGCCACCTGCCGCACCGGATGCGGCGCGTCGGACCGGAGCCCGCCTCGGCGCTGGTCGCGGTGACGCGGCCGGGACGTGAGCGGCCGGGCAAATAGCGCCGCCGCCGCTCAAAGCTTCCGCAGTGCGACCCTGGGCGTGGCGGCTTCGACCGCGACGTCCCAGTGATCGGCCTGGGCGATGTTGAGGATGTTCCGCGGGCGGTGGGCGACGATGTTGGTGCCGCCCTGATGGCGGACGCTGTCATAGAGGATGCCCGCACCGCCCGAAGCGCGCACGGCCTCGCCCAGCGCCTGGGACGCGGCGTAGCTGTCCGGCGCATAGACATCGGCCCGCAGCGCCTGCTGCCCGCGGATGTCGAGATAGGATCCGGCGAGGTCCGCCGTGTAGGTCCGGTAGGTCCGGCGCAGCGACGGCAGCGCGCGCGCCACCGCTTCCCGCCGGAGATGGTGCGCGACTTCGAAGGCTGCGGTCGGCAGCGCGGCGCCGGCATACCAGGCGCCGAGCTCGGGGCCGTTGAAGCGGGCACCGCCCGGCGCGACATGCAGGAAGCTCGCCATGACGATGCTGGCATTGGCGCGGCCATAGACCCACTCCGCCTGCGGCAGCCGCTGGATCCGCTCCGCCACCAGGCGGTCATTCGTCCAACCCGCGAGATCCATGACGGCTTCGAGGTCGGCCGCCGTCGCCACCGTGTCGAAGAGGCCGATCGGCGGGAACTGGGAAGGAATCAGCCGGTGGCTGGGCGCCGGCGCCGCAGCGAAGGCATCTGCCATCAGAGGATGACCAGGTCCTCGTCCCGGTAGGGTCGGAAATCCCGGTCCGCCGCATTGGGTTCCATGTAGATGCCGCCGCGCGCCGCATCGAGGAAACGCCGCACCGCCATGAGCCCGTCCTGGGTGCCGCTGGTGACGAGGTCGAGCGGCGGCCTGCCGCCGAAGATCGCCGCGCCATGCGGCGCCCGTAGCCAGGCCACCCCGTCCCGCTCGCTGCCATGCAGAACACCGAGCGCCTGGTGGATGCCGAGAATGGCGGAGATGCGCGTCAGCACGTCGACATCGAGCGTCAGCGCCCCATGCTCCCGCGCGACCTTGCTCCAGTTGTGGAAGGTCGAGCGCGACGGGAAGCCCAGCACCAGCCGGCGCTCCGTCTCATCCAGGCCCCAGAGATCGGCGATCGCCAGGAAGGTCCGGAGCCCCGGCGCGCTCAGGCGCTTGCGGTTCTCCGGCGCGAAGCGGCTCCGGTCCAGCCTGTCGGGACCGGGGGCGACCTGCGGGCGCCTGGCGGCTGAGGCCCGGGACATCGGTGGCTCCTTCTGATCCGATTTGGACTATGCCCATATCAGGACATGGTCAAGGATGTTCAAGGGACCGCCGCCGCCCCCGCAGCATGTCAGGAAATGGGAGGCTTCAGGCCATGGCGATGTCGGAGAGGGCTACCTATGCGCGGGATGGCTTCTGCGTGGTCCGCGGGGCGGTGCCGCCAGCCCGCATCCTGGCGCTCCGTCGCGCGGTGGAGCGGGTGCAGGCTTCGGTTCCCGATCTGCCGCCGCCCCTCCTCGAGCGCCTCACCTTCGAACGCGATCTGCCCGCGGAGAACCGCGGCGGCGCCACCGCGGCGGCGGTCGGCGATGCGATCTTCATCCTGGGCGATCCGCCGGCCTTCGATTCGATCTTCCTCACCCTCCTCGGCGAGGCCGGGATCCTGGCCGCGGTGCAGGAGGCGCTCGGCGCGCGCGCGGTGGTGGCGCATTTCATGAACGTCACCATCAAGCATCCGGGCTTCGGGCGCGCGATCGGCTGGCACCGCGACTTTCCCAACCGCTACGCCTGCCCGGAGAGCTCGCGCTTCCTGCGCGCCATGCTCTGCCTCGACGGCATGACGGAAGCAGGCGGCGCCACTGCCTTCATCCCCGGCTCCCACCGCATCGGGGATGCGGAGGCGCGCGTGCTCTTCGCGGCGGGCCGCGCTGCCCCGCCGGCTCCGGGTGATGCGGTCCTCGCCTGCTGCGAGCCGGGCGACCTCGTGCTGATCCATCCGAAGGTGCTGCATGGCGGCGGCATCAACAGCGCCGCGACGCTCCGCCGCAACATCGTCCTCCAGGCCGGGGATGCCGCGGCGCCTCTCCTCAGCCGGCCCGAGCAGGAGACCGTCGCCGGGCTGCGGATGACGCCGCCGGACATCCAGCGCCTCACTCCCCCTTGAGCCAGCTCTCCAGCAGCGGCATCCGATCCTGGCCCCAGAAGGGCTCATCGCCGACCAGGAAGAAAGGCGCGCCGAAGATGCCGCGGCGGATCGCCTCTGCCGTCGCCTCGCGCAGCCCGACCCGCGCCGCCTGCGCTTCGGAGGCCTCCGCGGCCTCACCCGCCGCGGGCCCCAGCCGCCGGGCGAAGGCGCGCGCCGCCGCCACATCCGACAGATCTTCGCCACGCCCGAAGCTCGCCTCGAAGGCCGCGCGTGCAAAACGCGGCGTCTCCGCCGGTGCGGCCTCGGCGATCGCGTAGAAGATCCGGCCCAGGGTGAGGGAGACGCCGACCGGCGCGAAGACCGTGGCGAAGGGCAGCCCGAGGCGATGCGCCAGCCGCGCCACGTCGCGCCGCGCATAGGCGCCGCGCATCGGCTGATCGGCGAGCGGCGTCATGCCGGTCTCGCGGAACACCACGCCGAGCAGCATCGGCCGCCAGACCACCGCCCGGCCGCAGCGCGCGCCCAGCGCATCGATTTGCGCCGAGGCCAGCCAGGCATAGGGTGAGGCGAAGTCGAACCAGAACTCGATGGGCTGCTCGGCGGTCATGGCGCTCTCCCGATGCGGCGCACGCCGCTCTCACGCGGCGGCTTGCCAGAAGGCCAATCTGCCATGGAACGACGCCCGTTGCGCCACACAGGGCGGTGCTGCCTCTCGCGCAGCGACATGTGCCGATGATCTGTTCCGCACGGAACAGCGGCGATGAACCCGCGATGCCACGCTGCCGATGCGGCCGATTTTCGGAACACGCACTCCACACAGGGAAGTTCCATGTCCACCAAGGAAGAAAGCTGGGCGCGGCTCTCCGGGGAAGCCTGGCTCGCCGATCAAGGCATCATGCGCCACCTCGCCGCCGCCGGCGCCAGCGCGCAGCCTCTCTCCGGCGGCGCCTACTCCACCATCTGCGACGAATACCGGATCCTCGTCGCCCGGATGCCATCGGGTGAAACGCCGGAGCAGATCATCGAGCATTTCGCCGACAGCCCGAATGACGCAGTGAGCCATGGCAGCTTCAACGCCATCAATCTCTTCTCGCGGCGCAGCCGCGGCCAGCCGCCCAGCATCGGCGATATCTACGACATCAACCTGATCGGCCCGGACAACGGCACCGTCATGACCGTCCAGCAATCCCCCGGCTTCGGGACCGCGACGTCGCGGCCCGAAACCTACTTCGTCGTCCAGGCGATCGAGACGCCGGAGAACGGTACCTTGCCCGAATACGGGGCGCGCGAATTCGGCTTCGAATACATCGGCGGCAAACCGGCATTCTACACGCGCGGCGTCTCCCGGGCGCGCGACATCCTGGTGGCCACCTTCGGGAAGATCCCGCAGCAGCGGAGCTGGATCGCGGCGCTGACCGGCCTGCGCGACCGCATCCTCCGCGGCGGCGGCCAGGTCGCCGGGGAGGTGGAGCGTGCCTACCGGGTGACGCCCAACTGAGGATCCGAGCCGCGCGCCGCTCCGGCGCGATCGAAGAACGGATGGGTGCTGCCCGTTGCGGCGCGGGTCGCGCCGGGACAGTCTCCCCGTCGATGACCGACCGCAGGCTCCGCTACTTCCTCGCCGTGATCCGTGCCGGGTCGATCCGCGGCGCGGCGGAGGCGCTCCATGTCGCGGCCTCCGCCGTCAGCCGGCAGATCGCCGAGCTGGAGCTCGATTGCGGCAGCCCCCTGCTGGAGCGGTTGCCGCGCGGCGTGGTGCCGACCGAGGCCGGGCGCATCGTCGCCGCGCATGCGGAACGGCAGGAAGATGACGCGGCGCTGCTGGAGGATCGGCTGCGCCGGCTGCGCGGCGCGGAGGACGGCACCGTCCGGCTCTGCTGCGGCGGCGGCTTCCTGACGGACCTGCTCGACAACGGGCTTGCCGGCTTCACCGCGGCCCATCCCGGGATCGCCTGCAAGGTTACGCTGGGCACGACGGAGGGGATCCTGGACGCGGTGGCGGAAGGCGATGCAGATCTCGGCCTTGCCTACAACCCTGCATCCCGGCCCGGACTGCGTTCAGCCGCCATGGTCCGTCAATCGCTGGCCGCAATCCTGTTGCCGGATCACTCGCTCGCCCGCGCGCGCCGCTCTGCCCGGCTCAAGGCTTTCGCGGCACTCCCCGCGGCGCTGCTGCCGCCCGGGCATGGCGTCCGGCAGATGCTGAGCCGCGTCGAAGCGGATGGCGGCTTCCGGCTCACGATGCGCCTGGAGACCGGATCCTTCGAGCTGCAGCGGCGCTTCGTGCTGGCCGGCATGGGCGTCGCCTTTCTTCCCGAATTCGCCGCCGCGCCGGAACTGCGGGAAGGCCGGCTGGCCGCGATCCGCTTGGTCGATCCGCTCCTGTCGCATGCCGCCGCGCATCTGGTCGTGAAGGCCGGCCGCACCCTGCCGGAAGCTGCGGAACGGATGGCGGCCTGGCTCGGTGCGCGGCTGCTGGCCTTCGGCGCTGCCCATTGATGCCGTTGCCGGTGCGGCAACGCACTGTTCTTAAATCCCTGCTTGTTCGCAACGCTTGCCGGCCCCGATCCTGAGCAAGGTTGCAGCAGCGGCAGGCACGGGATGGATATCGGCACGGTCGGCGTCGTCGGCCTCGGCAATATGGGGCTCGGCATGGCGGCGACGCTGGCGCGGGCCGGCTTTACGGTGCTTGGCCACGACATCGACGCAGCGCGGCGCGGCGCGGCGGAAGCCGCCGGCATCGGCTTCCGCGAGAGCCTGATGGATGTGCTTCAGGGCGCCGATGCGCTGGTCTTCTCCCTGCCCCTCGCCCGCGATGTCGAAGCGGTGGTGACGGCATCGGGCGGGCTGCTGGAACGCGCCGACCGCAAGGTGGTGGTGATCGACACCTCGACCTCCGACCCCGGCACCTCGCGCCGGCTCGCGGCGCGGCTCGCCTCGGCAGGACACGGCCTGCTCGATGCCCCCGTCAGCGGCGGCCCCATCGGCGCCGCGGAGGGCACGCTGACCATGATGATCGGCGGCAGCGACGCGGATCTCGCTCTCGCCGCGCCGGTGATCGCGGCGCTCTCGGCCAAGGCAGTGCATGTCGGCCCCTCCGGCGCCGGCAATATCGCCAAGCTCGTCAACAACCTGCTGGTCGCCGCGCATCTGATCACGACCGGCGAGGCGATGCGGCTCTCGGAAGCCGCGGGCCTCGCCGCGGAAGATGCGCTTCGCGTCGTCAATGCCGCGACCGGCCGCAGCGCGATCAGCGAGGTGATGATGCCGCGCTGGATCCTCCCGGGCAGCTTCGACAGCGGCTTCTCCGCCGGGCTGATGCGCAAGGATGTGCGCCTGGCGCTGGAGCTCGCGGCGGCGACCGGCAGCGAGCTGCCGCTTTCCGCCCATGTCGCACGGCTCTGGGCCGAGACGCGCGACCGCATCGCCGATGGCGACGACTTCACCCGCATGGCCGATTACCGCGCGCAGCAAGGATGACCGCGATGCCCGATGGCGCCCCCCGCACCGATGCCGCCGCCCGCATCGCTGAATTGCTGGCCGCGCTGCTGCCCGGCGGCCGGGTCGGCAGCCTCGTCGCCGGCGCGATCCTGCCGGGCGGCGGGGCCATGCTGGACCTGGTCAATCCTGCGGATGGCCGCGTGATCCTGAGCTTCGCCGATGCGGATGCCGCGGTGGTCGATGCGGCGATGGCGGCGGCCGGCCCTGCGCAGCGCGCCTGGTGGGCGATGACCGCCGCCGCGCGCGGCCGCGCGATCTGGGACGTGGCGCGCCTGGTGCGGCAGCATGCCGATGCGCTGGCGGAGCTGGAGACGCTCTCCGCCGGCAAGCCGATCCGCGACACGAGGGGCGAGGTCGCGAAGGTCGCGGAGATGTTCGAATACTATGCCGGCTGGGCCGACAAGCTGCATGGCGACGTGATCCCGGTGCCGACCAGCCACCTGAACTACACGCGCCCCGAGCCCTTCGGCACGGTGGTGCAGATCACCCCCTGGAATGCGCCGATCTTCACCGCCGGCTGGCAGATCGCGCCGGCGATCGCAGCCGGCAATGCGGTGGTGCTGAAACCCTCGGAGCTGACGCCCCTCACCTCGCTGGCGCTGGCCGCGCTCTCCGACCAGGCGGCGGGCATGCCGCGCGGGCTGGTCTCGGTGCTGGCCGGCGCCGGCCCGACCGCCGGCGCCGCCGCGGTCGGGCATCGCGACACCCGCCTCGTGGTCTTCGTGGGCTCGGCCGAGACCGGCGCGCAGATCGCAGCATCCACCGCGCGCAACATCGTGCCGAGCATCCTCGAGCTTGGCGGCAAATCGGCCAATATCGTCTTCGCCGATGCCGATCCTCGCCGGGCGCTGCTCGGCGCGCAGGCGGCGATCTTCGGCGGTGCCGGGCAGAGCTGCGTCGCGGGGTCCCGTCTGCTGGTCGAGCGCGCCATCCATGCGGAGTTCGTGGAACGGCTGGCCCAGGTCGCGGCGCTGATCCCCTTCGGCCAGCCGACCGATCCGCGGACCCAGATCGGCCCGATCAACAATCGCCGGCAATTCGACAGAATCGGCGGCATGGTCGCGGCGGCGGCCGCGGCCGGCGCGCGGATCGCGACCGGCGGCGGCTGCCCCGAGGCGCTCCGTGGCACCGGCGGCTTCTTCTACGCGCCCACCATTCTCGACGGCGTGGCGCCGGACGCGGCCATCGCGCGCGAGGAGATCTTCGGACCTGTCCTCGCCGTGCTGCCTTTCGACACGGAGGAGGAGGCCGTCGCGCTGGCCAATGCGACGCCCTACGGCCTCGCCGGCGCGGTCTGGACGCAGGATGTCGGCCGCGCGCATCGCGTGGCGGCCGCAGTGCGCGCCGGCACCTTCTGGATCAACAGCTACAAGACGATCAACGTCGCCTCGCCCTTCGGCGGCTTCGGGCGGAGCGGCTTCGGCCGTTCCTCCGGCCGCGAGGCGCTGCTCGCCTATACCCAGACCAAGAGCGTCTGGGTGGAGACCGCGGCCGAGCCCGGCGTGGCGTTCGGCTATGTCGATTGAGTGATCCTCCGGCCCTGAATGCGGAAGGGCGGCACCCAGGATGCCGCCCTTCGCCTCACACGCCGATGGCGCCGCCGCGATCGCGTCAGCCGAAGATGAAATCATCCTCGACGAGCCGCGACAGGCGCACGTCTTCGAGCAGGAGGCTGAAGTCCTCGCTTTCGATGACGACCCCTGCGGCGGTCTGGTGCGCCGTGGCGCGCAGTTCCTGGAAGCTGCCGAACAGGCCCTGGAACTCGATCACGTCGCCAAACCCGCGGCCGGCCCTGAAATCGGTGATCGCATCCACGCCGGAGGTGGCATCGAAGACGAAGCGGTCGCGGCCGGCGCCACCGGTCAGGACATCCGAATCCGCGCCGCCGATGAGGACGTCATCGCCAGCCCCACCTTCGATCGCGTCATCGCCCGCGCCGCCATCGGCCTGCAGCGTCACGGCGTCACGCGCGACGATCTCGTCGTCGCCCTCACCGCCATCGACCACCGCCTTGGTGAAGTGGCCGTCATACTGCTTGTTCCAGAGCCGACCATTGCCGCGCACGTCATTGTCGGCGAGCAGCTTGTTGTCGAGGGTCGAAGCCTTGGCCGAGGTCACCTCGATCGCGTCATCGCCACCGAGGCCGTCGATGACGATCTCGGTGCCGGCATTGCCGTCATTGCTGTGAGCGACGACGGTGATCGCGTCATCGCCAGCGCCGCCGCTGATCGTGCCACGCTTCAGGCCGACCACAGTGACGGCGAGGTCCTCCTCGGCCTGGCTGAAGTCGAGGCGGGCATCGACGAAGTTCATGAACACGTAGTTGGTGTCCATGCCGGCTTCATAGGCAGCGGCGTCGAAGCGGATGTTCTTGATCGCGTTCCAGGTGCCGGTCTGCTCGACCAGCGTGACCTCCTGGCCCGCGACCCTGGCGTCGCGGTCGATATCGATGAAGCCATCGACCTGCGCTTCAGTCGCGATCGGCCCATCCTGACCCATGCCATGCGAATAGACGAAGTCCGGCACCACCTCGGCGAGGTTCAGTACCGTGACATCGTCGAAGGAGACGCCTTCGCTGCCCCAGGAATAGAGCGCGATGGTACCGGCCTCGAGCCCATGGTCGGTGATGGGGCCGGAGAAGATCGCCTCGCCGTCGATGAAGGCCTGGATGCGGCCGTCATCGATGTCCAGCCGGAGGTTGAAGCTCTCGCCGGTCTCGTAGCGGCGCGGCACCTGGCCGAGCAGCTCCTCGACACCGTCCTTCATGCGGATCAGATGGAAGAAGCTGCCCTTCGCGGGATCGCCGGGATTGCGGTTCAGCACACCCTCGGCGTCGAGCTCCAGCTTGTAGTAGTTGTTCTCGTCCTGATAGTGGAAGAGCAGACCCAGCGCGTCATTGTCGGCGGTCTTTACATTCATCTCGACCGAGTAGTCGGTCCAGGACGCCGCCTCGGGGTCGTCGTAGACCGCATAGGTGCCCTTGCGCAGCACGTTGACGCCGTCACCGAGCGGACTCCAGCCGCGCTGCCAGAGATCCGGGTTGCTGGCACCGTTCCAGGTGAGCTGGCGGCTCTGCAGGTCGGAGGTCTGGGTCAGCCCGTCGCGGGTGATGACCCAGTTCGAGCGGGTGCCGTCAGCCCCGAGTCCGTCGGTCTCGCCCTCATCGACGATGGTCCAGTCCTGCAGTGCGCGGGCCGAGCCGAAGCCCTCGCGCAGCAGCACATCCGCCTGCGCCACGGCCTCGATCTCGACCACATCCGTCGCGGATTTGCCGGCGGCGTCGGTCACGGTCAGCGCGACCTGCTCGGTGCCGGTCTTGAGCCGGATCTCGGCCTCGGCGCCGGTCGCCACCACCTTGCCGTCGACACTCCAGCGGTATTTGACGATCGCGTCCGGGCCGAAACTGGAGCCGGCATCGAGCAGCACGCGCACCGAGCCATCGCCGTCAAAGTCGGTAATGCGCTGGTCAGCGCCGGCGACCGCGGTCAGCGCGACCTCGGTGACGTGGATATTGTCGAAGACCGAGCTGCGCTGCTCGCTCGAGATCACGCCGATGGTACCGCCTTCCAGCGGATCGGTCGCATCGATCACCGGGCCGCCGAAGACGTCGCGCCCATCGAGCAGCACCGTGATCTCGCCATCGACCACCGCGATCCGAGCTTCGAGATTGGTGTTGAAGCGGTAGCCAGACGCGTCCGAGGCGAGGACCGTCTCGACGCCACCCGAGACCTTGACCAGCTTCCGCTCATTGGTCTCGCCGTTCAGCGTGAAGCGGTAGTGGTTGTCGATGTCCTGGAAGTAGAAGACCAGGCCGATCTCGTCATTGTCCATCGACTTCAGCGTGGCGTCGAGGACGTAGTCCTTCCAGCCGAGCGCCGCCTCCTCGCCATAGACGAGCAGGTTGTCCTCGGCGTCGGACTGGTCATAGAGCGCGCCTTCCGGCGCTTCGAGCCCGGCGCCGCCATCCGGCCGCGAGAAGACCGTGCCCTTGACCAGAAAGCTGCCGAGATCCCCGCCGCCGCCCGCGCCGAGCGACGCGGTGCCGAAGCTCGGCGCTAGCGAGCCGTTCGAGAAATCGAACTGGGTCGAGAGCGGGGTCGGCGGCATCGCCGCGATGCCACCGGCCTTGGCACCGCCGAGCGTCGCGATCTCGGCCTCGGTGTAGACCTTGTCGGTGACCAGCACGCTGGAGGCATAGAGCTTCGACGTCTCGCCACTTTCGTCGGAGAAGAGCAGCGCGCCGCGGCCGACATCGAGGGCGAAGCGGTCGCCGGAGACCGTCTGGCTGCCGACCTTCGCCCCCTCGATGTATTTCGTCAGGGTGACCGAGCCGTCGGGCTGCTCGGCGAAGGTGAAGGCGACGCGCTGCCACTGCCCGTACTGGAAAGCGCCCGGATAGTTGCCGCCGATGCCGATGCCGCCGGTGCCATTGCCGTTGTTGCGGATGAACAGCTCGCCGTCGCTCGCATTGCCGGTATCGGTCTGGATGAGCGAGGTCCAGCTCCCCTGCCCGGCTGGCACCAGGATGTCGAAGACGAGCGAATAGGAGCGCACCAGCGTGCCGACCGGCGCGCCGAGATTCGGGCTGAGCAGCAGCGATTCCGTCGGGCCGAAGGCCGGCACCTCGAGCACGCCGTCGGTGCCGCCCGGCAGCGCGGGGATGCCGAACTCCGCCGCGGTGCCGACGGTCACGAGTTCCTCGGATGCCGGGCGCGCGAAGCCGTCTGCCACGCCGTCATCGAAATCCTCGACCAGCAGGGTGCGATCGCCGGTGACGGTGACGCGCACTTCATCGCTCGTGCTGCGGCCCTGGCTGTCGAACGCGACCAGGGTCAGCACATGCGGCCCCTGGCTGAGCTGGACGGTCGGCGTCGCGCCGGTCGCGATCTCGCGGCCGCCGGCATCGAGCCAGCGATAGGTCAGCGTCTCGTCCTTCGGGTTGAGCGAGTCGGTCGCGTCGAGCCGGATCGCCGCCTTGTCGGCGCCGGGTGCGGCCACCGCGGTCAGGTCGTCGCCGGCATCGGCCTGGGCGCGCAGCGCCGGCGTCGACAGGTCGACATTCTCGAAGACCTCCTGATGGCCGCGATAGGGCCCGGTGAGCCCCTCGCGGTCGAGCTCCTCCTTGACGCGGTAGCCGTCGAGATAGTCGCCGAGAGCGACGAAATAGGTCTCGGTCGAGACCGTGTCGTTCTCGGGGTCGATCACGACCAGGCGGATCGCGCCATTGCCGCCGCGGGTGCCGAGCGCCTCGTCGCCATTGCCGGTGATCTCGGTCGAGATGCCGTTCTGGTAGTTGACCAGCATCTCGAAGGTCTGGGTGCCGTGCTGCGACGTGGTGACATCGGTCTCGGCGCCGTCGCCGAAGATATGGCCGGAGAAGGTGAAGGCGACGTTCGGATATTTCGCCACCAGCTCGCGATGGATCGTCTCGCCGTCATTCGCACCCTGCGGGTCGCGGCCCATGCCGTAGTCATAGCCGGCGCCTTCGTCATAGACCGGTGCCGCGAGCGGGTCCTGACGGCCGGCGAAGCTCGTCAGCGAATGCGAGTTGAGGATGACGCGGTGGTCGAGATGCTGCTCGATGACGTCGCCGGCCCAGCGAATGACGTCGTCGCGCGGCCCGAATTCCAGCGACAGCACCAGCCACTTGGTGCCGTCCGGCGCGGTGAAGGTGTGGTAGTTGTTGCGGCTGCTGTCCGGCTCCTGGTCATAGACACCGCCGAAGGTGCCGGGATTGGTGGCGCGCTGCTTTTCCGGCGAGAACAGGCTGTCGAGGAAGACCGAGCTGTGATCGGCAGCGCTGCCGCCCAGCGCTTGGTCGTGGTTGCCGGGCAGCAGGGAGTAGGGGATTTCGCCGTCGAGGGTGCGCAGCGCGCGCTCCGCCACCACCCATTCGGAGGCGAGGTTGTTCTGCGTGATGTCACCGACATGCACGACGAACTGGATGTTGTGCGCTTCCTTGTTCGCGACCAGCCATTCCGTCATCGCGTAGAAGGTCTCGGGCGGGCCGTTGGTCAGGCTCGCATCGGTGTAGTCCTGGGTGTCGGGCAGGACCGCGATCGTATAGGCATTCTCGCCGGCGACGCGGACGCGGAAATAATCCTCGGCGACCTCGCCGGCGGCATTCGTCGCCTTCACGCGGATATCGGCATGGCCGAGCGCATCGAAGTCGAGCGTCAGCACGCCATTGGCGTCGATGCGCGCGTCCTTGATCACCTCGCCATTCGAGGTCTCGACGGTGAAGGTGAGATCGTCAAAGCCGAAGACCTGCGTCAGGTCGATGCTGCGCGACGCCGCGCCCTCGCGGACCAGCATGTCGAGGATCGGCGCGGCGACCGCGGCGCCCGTGGTCGTGACCATGAAGAAACCCTCCCCGCGCAGGCACGACCCATCGCGCCACCGGCAGGCGGGCGTTTCCGGAAGGTCATGATGCTGCAATCCCCGGCCAGCCCGCGCCCCGGACGGGGACGGACACGCTGTGGGTGGCGACGTGGGGCCACCCGGCGCGAGCCGACCCTGCCACGCCCAGGCCGGCGGAAATGAGGAACGGACGTTACATCTGCTTGAAGTTTAATTTTTGGTAAGCAAATCGTGACCTTGGATGATGTCCGAGATCGCGGCCCGATCCATCACCGCTCAGCCACGAGATCCGCGCGCTTTGCGTGGGTGTCGTACCAGCGCCGGCCGAGGCCGAACTTGCGCAACAGCTTCAGCAGGATCCAGCTCCGGATGAGCGGTTCGTCACCGGCGAGGTGATAGAGCAGGAAGATGCGCTTGTAGGTCTGGATCGCCTCATCCGCGGTCATCCAGCGGCCCGGCGCCTCCTCCCCGAAGAGGCCGCTCGCGCCCTTGGTGAAGGCATGCTCGGCACGGCTCCCTTCCAGCGGCGGATCCGGCGGATGCTGCCGCGGGACCAGATGCTGGGGCACGATCTTGAAGCGGTCATAGCCGAGCTCGAGGAAGGTCTCGAACTCCTCGCGCAGCTTCGCGAAGGAGACCTTCTCGGATTCGATCGAGATGTAGTCGGGCCGCGCCGCCGTGGCCCCGATGGATTGCAGCGCGGTGCGATCCATCCCCTCGATGTCGATCTTGACGTAATGGGCCTCGCCGAATTCGGCCATCAGGTCGCTGAGCGGCACGGCATCGACGGTGATCGCCGTCGAGGGGGCGCCGAGGCGCTGGTTGCGCGCCGCCCAGTCGGGATCCGCGGTGCTCCAGACCGGAACGGCCTGGTTCACGAAAAAGGTGATGCGGCCGCGCCGCGGAGCGATCGCCTTGTTGACGATGACGAGCCGCCCCTCCGCGACCGGGCCGGCGAACTTCGCCGCCGCCGCCCGGCAAAAATCCGGATCCGCTTCGACGGCAACGACGCGGAAGCCTTTCTTCAGATAGAATTCCGTGTCCTCGCCGCGATGGACGCCGAGGTCGTAGATCAGTGAGCGCGCTTCGGTCATGACGCGTTGTTCCTCCGGGCCTGCTCGTCCGAGCGATGCGACCGGAAGGGCGGCGGAAGAGAGGCCGCCCAGGCGAACGGCCCCCACCGGAGGCCGTTCGCCGATCGCCTGCTACCAGTTGAAGCGGATACCGACGGACGCCTGGACCACGTTCTGGCGGGCGCGCCCGCTGTCGAGCGACCAGCGGTAATCGGCATGGGCGTAGAAGCTGGTGGTCTGGTTGACCCGCGCGGTGACGCCGCCGCCGACTTCGAGCGCGGTGTCGCCGTAGCGGTTGTCGATCGGCGCGCCGCTGCCGAAGCTGACCCGGTCGGTGCCCGAGAAGGCGTGCCACAGGTTCACCTTGGCATAGGGCTGCCACAGCGTGCGCGCGTCGCGCGCCGTGTATTGCAGCCGCGCACCGAGGCGGCCGGTCACCGCGGTTCCTTCGTCCCAATCGACGGGCGAGAAGGTGTCACGCGTGCGGTCCACGGAGACGCCCTGCCAGATAACCTGGGCCTGCGGCTCGATCTGCCAACCCTGGCCGAAGCGGATCGGGTAGCCCGCTTCCAGTGACGCCGTATAGCCGACGCCGCTGGTGTGCATCCGGCCATTGGTGTCGGAGGCCGCCATCACATCGAACCAATTGGCCTGGAACACCGCGTCGACATACCAGCCGCTCGGCCCGAAATGCGTCCAATAGGCACCGACCGCCGGGCCGCTCATCAGCAACCGCCCAACGCGCTGCTGCTGAGCAAGCGCGACGCCGGAGACGTTCGGTGCGTTGTAGTCGGTATAGGCGACATAGACGCCGACATGGTCGCGGTGGCCGCCGGCATAGGGCTGGGTGCGGAGGATGTCGAAGCCGGCTTGCAGCCCGACCAGGTTGCCGACCGCGCTGGCATCGACGGTGCCGTTCCAGCGGTCGCGCCGGCGCTCCCCGAAGACGCGGGCCCAGGCGCCGTTGCCATAGGCGCTGCCGCCGGCGAGGTCGCGGATATTCTCCTCCTCGCCGACGCGCTCATGCAGGGTGCCGAGGGTCGCGAGGCCCATCTGCCGACCGATCGCCGCGATCGGCGCGTAGAGCGCGACCTCGGGACGGTAGAGCGGGGTCCCGGGCGGCGAGAAGGAGCGCAGGAACCAGTCGTCGCTGGAGCTGCTGCCGCCGCGGAAGAGCTGGTACTCGAAGGCGCCGGCGGCGACGCGGGTGTCGAGCCGGAAGGCGCCCGCCGTCGTGGTGCCGCCATTGGCGACCTGCACCACCCGGATGCCTTCGGTGGTCTCCGCGCCGGGGCCGCCGATATTGGTGATGCGGACGCGCGTGTCGCCGGTCGCGGTGCCGCCCTGGATCACCAGCCGGTCGGAGGCCGAATTGTCGCCGCCGAGGAAGGTGTTGAGCGACAGGATGCCGCCCTGCCCCGCGTAGTTGCCGGCGACCGTCAGCCGGGTGCCCGGCGCGCCGCGCAGCGAGACCAGGCCGGCATTGGTGAGCCCCGCGACGGTCTGGTCGAAGCCGGCGAGGTCGAGCTCGGCGCCGGCCGCGACATTGACCGCGGAGGCCGGGCTGAAGGTGTTCGTGGCGCCGGCGCGCAGGATGCCGGCATTCACCTGGGTGCGGCCGCTATAGGTGTTGGCGCCGGTCAGCACCGTGGTGCCGGTGCCGTCCTGGCGCACGCCGCCGGTGCCGGAGACGACGCCCGCGAAGGTCACGGTGTCGCTGCGGTTGAAGGCCAGCGTGCCGGCATTGGCGACATTGCCGAGGATGCTGCCGGTGGTGCCGCCGTTGCCGAGCTGCAAGGTACCGGCGGTGATGGTGGTGCCGCCGGTGTAGGTGTTGGCGCCGGTCAGCACGGTGGTGCCGGTGCCTTCCTGGCGCAGCGTGCCGCTGCCGGAGACCACGCCCGCGAAGATCGCGGCGT
>NZ_JAAGBB010000022.1 GCF_018129085.1 Plastoroseomonas hellenica | reverse complement strand
CGCCGCCCGCCGCCGCGGCCCGCGCCGGCATCGGCAACCTGTTCCGCACCGCGACCGGGCTGATGCGCCGCAGCCTGCCGGAAGCACCGGCCGCCGCGCCGGCCGCGCCACGCCAGGCTGCCCCAATGGCCGAGCCGCGCTTCTCCGAGCCGCGCTCCGGCCAGGACGAGATGGGGCTCGAAATCCCGACCTTCCTGCGGCGCCAGAGCAACTAGGGCGCGCAGCGCGATCAGGGGGTGCAATTCGTTGCACCCCCTGCCCTTGCCATGATCCAGCCGCATTGTGCGATGCACCTATCCAGCGTTTTCAAAGGCTTACATAGTAATATTGGGAAATATGGTTTGAGTTTCCACTGGGCGTCCCGACCGCCATCTTCTGCGGTGCAGCAGCGTCGCCATGGATGTCGTGATCACTCCGCGACGGCACGCGGCACTGGTTTCATTCGGGACAGGTTTGCATGGACGGTTTCATTCAGGCGGAGAGCGGGCGGCGGCGGACGCTGAAAAGCGCCATCGGCTGCACCGGTATCGGCCTGCATTCGGGCCGCAAGGTGTCGCTTACGCTGCGCCCTGCCGCCGCCGGCACCGGAATCCTGTTCCGCCGCACCGATCTCGGCGGCCTCACGATCGCCGCGCGCTTCGACCAGGTGGTGGATACGCGGCTCTGCACCGCGATCGCCGCCGATGACGCACCGGATGCGCGCATCGGCACGATCGAGCATCTGATGGCCGCCTTCGCCGGCGCCGGCATCGACGATGCCGAGGTCGATGTCGATGGGCCGGAACTGCCGATCCTGGACGGTTCGGCCGCCCCTTTCCTGTTCCTGATCGACTGCGCCGGCACCGTCACCACGGCGGCCCCGCGCGCGGCGATCGAGGTGCTGCGCCCGGTGCGCGTCGAGGATGCCTCCGGCGCCTTCGCCGAGTTGCTGCCGGCGCGCGATTCCGGCTTCGAGGCCGATCTGGAGATCGACTTCCCGAACACCGCCATCGGCCGCCAGCGGATCTCGGCGCGGATCACGCCCGCGAGTTTCCGCGAGGTGCTGGCCGAAGCCCGCACCTTCACGCTGGCCGAAGACGTGGCGCGGCTGCGCAAGGCCGGGCTGGCGCGCGGCGGCAGCCTCGCCAATGCCGTGGTTGTGGACGGGCCGCTGGTGCTCAACCCGGGCGGGCTGCGCCACGGGGATGAGTTCGTGCGGCACAAGCTGCTCGACGTGGTGGGCGATCTGGCGCTGGCCGGTGCACCGCTGAAGGGTCGCTTCCGGGGCAACCGCTCCGGCCATGCCCTGAACAACCGCGTGCTGCGCGCCCTCTTCGCGGATCAGGCGGCCTGGCGGCGCATCGGCGCGGCCGAGATTCCCGCCGACGGCGTGTCGCTCCGCCTGCCCGCCGCCGCGGCGCCCGCGCGGGATTGAGCCACGCCCGTCCGGGCGCCGGCGCGAATCGCCGCCCCGGTTTGAGGGCGGGACTTGAGCCATGGTATAGAGCGCCGCCCATGATCACGGTCCATCCCATGCGTCTCAGCGTCCTCGCTCTCCTCGCCCTTGTGGCAGTCCTACCAGGCTGCGGCAGCGGCGATGGCGTCCGCGCCTGGGACGGCACCGACACCGGGCGCCGCGTGCCCGGCGCCCCAGCCGGCGACATCGCGCCCGAACAGCTCTATGCCGATGGCATGCGCGACTTGCGCGCGGAGAACTACGCCGCAGCGGTCCGCAACTTCGACCTGGTGGAGCGCGAGCACCCCTATTCCACCTGGGCTACCAGCGCGAAGCTGATGGGCGCCTACACCGAATACCAGCGCAACCGCTACACCGAGGCGATCGGCGCGCTGGACCGCTTCATCCAGCTCCATCCCGCGCATCGCGACATCGCCTATGCCTATTATCTGCGGGCGCTCTGCCAGTATGAGCAGATCAACGACGCGGAGCGCGACCAGCGCCAGACCGAGATCGCGATGCAGGCGCTGCAGGAGGTGGTGAGCCGCTTCCCCGATACCGCCTATGCCCGTGACGCGCGCCTCAAGATCGACCTTGCGCGCGACCATCTGGCGGGGCGCGAGATGACCATCGGCCGCTTCTACCAGCGCCAGGGCCTCTACACCGCGGCGATCGGCCGCTTCCGCCGGGTGGTTGAGGAATACCAGACCACCAACCACGTGCCCGAGGCGCTGCACCGGCTGACCGAGATCTACCTGACGCTCGGCCTGCGCGACGAGGCGCGGCGCACCGCGGCGGTGCTCGGCCACAACTACCCGGGCAATGCCTGGTACCAGGACAGCTACGCGCTGCTGGTCGACGGCGCCTCGGCCACCGCACCCGACCGGCCGGGCTTCTTCACCCGCGCCACCAACTGGCTCTTTTGAGCCTGGCGCGGCGCGCGTCATGCTCGCCTCGCTCGCCATCCGCGATGTGGTGCTGATCGAGCGGCTGGACCTCACCTTCGGCCCCGGCCTCACGGTGCTGACCGGGGAGACCGGGGCGGGCAAATCCATCCTGCTGGACGCGCTCGGCCTCGCGCTCGGCGCGCGGGCGGAAGCCGGGATGGTGCGTGCCGGCCAGCCGCAGGCGAGCGTCGCCGCGGCCTTCCTGCCACCGGCCGATCATCCGGCCTTCGCGCTGCTGGCCGAACAAGGCATGGCAGCCGAGGACGAGATCGTGCTGCGCCGGGTGGTGCAGGCCGATGGCCGCAGCCGCGCCTTCGTCAATGACGAGCCGGTCGGCGTCGCGTTGCTGCGCCGGATTGGCACCACGCTGATCGAGGTGCAGGGCCAGCACGACCAGGTGGGTCTCGCCGATTCGGCGACGCATGGCGGCCTGCTCGACGCCTTCGGGGCGCTGGAGGCGCGGCGGGCCAAGGTCGCCGCCGCCTGGTCCACCTGGCGCAGTGCCGAACGCGCCCTGACGGAGGCGGAAGCCGCCATCGCCGCCGCCCAGCGCGACGAGGAATGGCTGCGCCACGCGGTGGGCGAGCTCACTGGGCTGGCGCCCGTGGAAGGCGAGGATGAGGAGCTGGCGAAGGAACGCCTGCATCTGCAGCAGGGCGAGCGCCGCGCCGAGGCGATCGCCGTCGCCATCGCGGAGCTGACGCCACGCGACCGTCGCTCCGGCTCCCCCGCCCGCGCCCTGCGCGAGGCGGCGCGGGCGCTGGAGCGGCTGCCACCGCCGAATGAGGAGGCGCAGCCCGCGATCGCCCTCCTCAACGCCGCGCAGGAGGCGGTGGCAGAGGCCGAGACGGCGCTGACCCGGTTAATGAGCGAAGGCGGCCCCGATCCGCGCCGCCTGGAGCAGGTGGAGGAACGCCTCTTTGCGCTGCGCGGCGCCGCGCGCAAGCACAGCGTCGCGGTGGTGGAACTGCCGGCCTTGCTGGTGTCGCTGAAGGAGCGGTTGGCCTCGCTCGATGCCGGCAGCGGGCGCGTCGCGGAGCTGGCGCGGGCCGCCGCCGCCGCGCGGGCGGATTACACGGAGGCCGCGCGGGCGCTCAGCGAGGCCCGGCGCGAGCAGGCCGCGAAGCTGGAACGCGCGATCGCCCGCGAATTGCCGCCGCTGAAGCTGGACCGCGCACGGCTCGCGATCGAGGTCGCGGCCAAGGATGAAGGCGGCTGGGGACCGGATGGGCAGGATCGCGTGACCTTCCTGGTCGCGACCAATCCCGGCCAGGCGCCCGGACCACTCGCGAAGATCGCCTCGGGCGGGGAGCTGTCACGGCTGATGCTGGCGCTCAAGGTGGTGCTCGCGCGCGGATCGCCGGTGCCGACACTGATCTTTGACGAGGTGGATGCGGGCATCGGCGGTGCCACCGCCGCCGCGGTGGGCGAAAGGCTGGCCCGTGTCGCGGAGCGGCTGCAGGTGCTGGTCGTCACCCATTCCCCGCAGGTCGCGGCCCGCGGCATCGCGCATCTGCAGGTCGCGAAGTCGGTGCGCGGCGAGCGCGCGGAAACCCGCGTATCCCAGCTTCCCGATGCGGCGCGGCGCGAGGAGATCGCGCGCATGCTGGCGGGCGAGCGCATCACCGACGCGGCGCGGGCCGCCGCCGAGAGCCTGCTGGCCGATGCCCGGTGATCCCAAGGTCCGGGCGGCCGCGCCGGGCGACGCGGCAGCACTGCTCCCACTGGTGCGCGCGCTCAACCGCGAGCAGGGCGATCCCGAGGATCTCATCACCGAAGCGGCGCTGGCCGGGCTGATCGCGGCGGCGCATGTCGCGCTCGCCGAGCTGGACGGCGCGCCGATCGGCTATGCGACCGGCCATGCCACCTTCGAGACCGGCCATGCCGAGCATGGCCTCTATATCGGCGATCTCTACGTCGTGCCGGAGCAGCGCCGGCACGGCGTGGGACGTGCGCTGCTGGCGCAGCTCGCCGCGACCGGAAAGATGCGGGGCGCGCGGCATCTCTGGTTGACCGCGCGGGAAGACAACACTGCAGCACATGCCTTCTATCGCCGCCTGGGCGGCAAGGGCGAACGCGTGCTCGCCTTCGCCTGCGTCACCGAGGATTTCCAGACCCTGGCCGCGGAGGCTGCGCCATGAGCGGCACCCTGTCCGAAGCGGAAGCCGCGGCCGAGCTGGAGCGCCTGGCCGCCGATATCGCGCGGCACGATGATCTCTATCATCGCCAGGATGCACCGGAGATCTCGGATGCCGAGTATGACGCTCTGGTGCGCCGGAACCGGGAGATCGAGGCGCAGTTCCCGGACCTGATCCGCCCCGACAGCCCGTCGCGCCGCGTCGGCGCGACGGCGGCCGAGACCTTCGCGAAGTCGCAGCATGGCGAGCCCATGCTCTCCCTCGACAATGTGTTCGGGCCGGAGGAATTCGCCGAATTCGCCGCGCGTATCCGCCGCTTCCTCGGCCTTTCCGCCGAGGAGACGCTCGCCTTCGTGGCGGAGCCGAAGATCGACGGCCTCTCGATCAACCTGCTCTACGAGAAGGGCCGCTTCATCCGCGGCGCGACGCGCGGCGACGGGCTGGTCGGCGAGGATGTCACCGCCAATCTCCGCACCCTGAAGGACCTGCCGCTGCGGCTGAAGGGCCCGCATCCGGAGCGCATCGAAATCCGCGGCGAGGTGTTTTTGGAGAAGGCCGATTTCCTCGCCTTCCGCGACGCCCAGCAGGCGCTGCTGGACAGCGGCAAGCGGGTGGTGGTGCCGGCCAATCCGCGCAATGCCGCGGCGGGGTCGCTGCGGCAGAAGGATGCCGCGATCACCGCGAGCCGCCCGCTCAAGCTCTTCGCCTATGCGATGGGAGCGGCGAGCGAGCCGGTGGCGGAGACGCACCATGCCTGGCTGAAGCGGCTGGAGGATTGGGGCTTCGATGTGAACCCGCTCTCCAAGAAGCTGCCGGACGAGCATGCGGCGGAGGCCTTCCAGGCGGCGATGGGTGAGCAGCGCGCCGGCCTCGCCTATGACATCGACGGCGTGGTCTACAAGCTCGACCGCATCGACTGGCAGCGCCGCCTCGGCTTCGTCGGCCGCGCGCCCCGCTGGGCGGTGGCATGGAAGTTCCCCGCCGAACAGGCGACGACGAAGCTCATCGCCATTGAGATCCAGGTCGGGCGCACCGGCGCGCTGACACCGCGCGCGGTGATGGAGCCGGTCAATGTCGGCGGCGTCGTGGTGCGCCATGCGACGCTGCACAACGAGGATGAGATCGCACGCAAGGATGTGCGGATCGGCGACACGGTGATCCTGCAGCGTGCCGGCGACGTCATTCCGCAGATCGTCAGCGTCGTGCTGGAGAAGCGCCCAGCCGACGCACAGCCCTTCGTGCCGCTGACCGAATGCCCGATCTGCCACAGCCACGCGGTGCGCGATGGCGACGACGTGGTGCGCCGCTGCACTGGCGGCCTGATCTGTCCCGCGCAGACGGTCGAGCGCCTGAAGCACTTCGTCTCCCGCCGCGCCATGGATATCGAAGGCCTCGGCGAGGAGAACATCCAGCGCCTCTATGACGAGGAACTGCTGCGCAGCCCCGCCGATATCTTCCGCCTCGCCGCCCATGCCGAGCGTATGCGGCAATGGGAGGGCTGGGGCGCCAAGTCGAAGAAGCCGGAGGAAGCGAAGAAGGTCCCGAACCTGCTCGCCGCCATCGAGGCGCGGCGCCGGGTGCCGCTGGAGCGCTTCATCTTCGCGCTCGGCATTCGTCGCATCGGCGAGCAGAACGCGAAGCTGCTGGCCCGCCACTACGTCTCCTTCCCGCATTGGCGGGAGAAGATGATCGCGGCCCGCGTCATCGGCTCCGAGGAGCGGGAGGAACTCGGCAGCATCCAGGGCATTGGTCCCGCCATCGCGACCGAGCTCGTCGAGTTCTTCGCCGAGCCCCGCAACCTCGCGGCCCTCGATGATCTGGCGGGCCAGGTGACGCCCGAGGACGCGACCGGCAGCGGCGCCGCCGACAGCGCCTTCGCGGGCAAGACGGTGGTCTTCACCGGCACCCTCACCACCATGACCCGCGACGAGGCGGAGGCGGTGGCGGAACGCCTCGGCGCCAAGGTCACCAAGAGCGTTTCCAAGAAGACGGATTTCGTCATCGTCGGCGCCGATGCCGGCTCCAAGGCCGCGAAGGCGACAGAGCTCGGCGTCGCAACGCTGACCGAGGAAGAGTGGCGTAGCCAGGCCGGGATCGACTGACCATCAGCGCTGCTGATACTGCCTATCAAACCATTGCGCTGGACGCCGCATCGCCGCGGCGGAGAATAGCAGCATGCCCGTCGATCCCGCCCTGCTCGCCGGCTATCTCGGCGCCTGCATCCTCCTCATCCTGACCCCGGGGCCGGACATGGCCTTTGTGCTGGGCCAGAGCCTGGCGGGCGGGGCCCGGCGCGGCTGGGCGGCGACGCTCGGCATCCTCGCCGGCGCCCTCTGTCACGTCGCCATGGCTGCTGCCGGCGTCGCCGCCCTGGTCGCCGCGCACCCTGCCCTGTTCACCGCCCTCCGCCTCGCCGGCGCGGCCTATCTCATGTGGCTCGGCGTGCAGGCGCTGCGGGCGGCTTTCGCGGGCAGCGGCACACTGGTGCCGGCGCAGGGCCTGCGCAACCTCGGCGCCGCCTTCCGGCAGGGCATGCTGACCAACCTGCTCAACCCGAAGGTGGGTCTCTTCTTCCTCGCCTTCGTGCCGCAATTCGTCGATCCCGACCGCGCCCCGGCCTGGCTGCAGATGCTGATCCTTGGCCCGTTGCTGCCGCTGATGTCAGTCCCATTCTTCGCCGCGCTGATCGCCGGTTCCGGCCGCCTCGCCGCCCGCCTGCGCGAGGGCCGCGCCGCGCGCTGGCTCGATGGCATCGCCGGCACACTGTTCTGCGGCCTCGGGCTGCGGTTGCTGGCGGGAGCGCCGAAGTGAAAGGGTGACCCGGAGAGGGCTCTGCCCTCTCCGGACCTCACCCGCCAGGAGGCTGGAGCCTCCTGGACCTACTCAATTTGACGCCCATCCGGGATGGGCGGAGCCCCTTCCCGGGACAGCCCAAGCACTGCGAGCGCCTCCGCCAGCAGCCCCGCCGGGTCGCGGCCGCCGCCGCGGCTGACGCTGGCGATATGGCTACCGTCGCGCAGCAGGTGGTGGGCGCCGGGCAGCAGGGCGCTGGCCACCGGCACCAGCCCGTCGCTCGGCCAGGCGCCGCGCTGCGCCATCCAGCGCGCCGCCAGGCCGTAGATCCGGTCGCGGCCGCGCAAGCTGCGCGCCGGCAGCGCGGTGGCGAGGCAGACCACCGGCAGCCGTGCGAGCAGGGCCGCGATCGACTGGGCATGGGCTTCCATCCAGGCCGCGCGCCGCGTCGTGGTGAGGTCGCGCAGGCCTTCGCCATTGCCGATGCGGAGCAGCCGCGCGAGGCCCATGGCGGCAGCATCGAGCGGGCGGGCGCGGGTGACGGCATCGGCGATCGGGCTGCCGAAGAAGGGCGATTGCAGTGCGACGAAACCGGTGCAGCGCGCCGCCGCCACGGGGTCGAGCAGCGCGGCCAGCGCTTCCAGCCCGCCCTTGCTGTGGGCGATCAGCAGCACCGGCGAGGGTTCGGCCAGCAGCACCTCCCGCAGGCGCTCGGCGTTGCGGGCGATGGGTGCTGCGGTCGGCAGGCGGACCACGTCGACCTCGGCGCCCTGGGCACGGAGCCAGGCGGCGAGGCCATGCATGTAGTCGAGCCCGATCGGCCGCAGCGCCGCCATCACCTCCCCCATCAGCCCGTGGACGAGGAGAACGCGCTGGCCGGCCAAGTTGCCCGGCCGATCCAGACCTTCGCGGCCTTCGGCCGCTCCGGTCATCGGACGGGGCAGCGTCACAGCGGCGCGCAGGCGGCGCGCAGCCAGTCGGCGATCGGGCCTTCGACCTGCGGCGCGACCTCGGCGAGGACGCGCGCATGATAGGCATCGATCCAGGCATGCTCGGTCGGCGTCAGCAGGGCCGGATCGATGAGCCGACGGTCGAAGGGGGCGAGCGTCAGCGTCTCGAACTCCAGGAACATCTTGCGCGCGCCGGGAACCTCGGCGCGCTTCACCAGCAGCAGGTTCTCCTGCCGGATGCCGTATTCGCCGGCGGCGTAGAAGCCGGGCTCGTCGGAGAGGATCATGCCCTCCCGCAGCGGCACCTGGCGCGCGGCGCGGCTGAAGGCGACCGGCCCTTCATGCACCGAGAGGTAGCTGCCGACGCCGTGCCCGGTGCCATGGTCGTAATCCTCCCCCGCATCCCAGAGCGGGCGGCGCGCGATGCCGTCGAGATGCGGACCGGAGACGCCTTCGGGAAAGCGCAGGGTGGCGAGCGCGATATGCCCGCGCAGCACGCGCGTGACGCGGGCCCGCAGCAGCGCCGGCGGCGCGCCTGGCCCGGTCCAGAGGGTGCGGGTGATGTCGGTGGTGCCGTCCGGATACTGGGCGCCGCTGTCGATCAGGTAGCACTCATTCGCCGCGATGCCGCGATTGCTCTCCTCGGTCGCGCGGTAGTGGACGATGGCGCCATGCTCGCCGGCGCCGGAGATCGCGGGAAAGCTCTCGCCGCGGAACAGCGGATCAGCGGCGCGGAAGCCGACCAGGCGCTCGGCGGCCGCGATCTCGCTGAGGCCGCCCTTCGGCGCCTCGGCCGCGAACCAGGCGAGGAAGCGCGCCATCGCGGCGGCGTCGCGGCGATGTGCGCGACGGGCGCCCTCGCGCTCCACCGGATTCTTGCAGGCGCGCGGCAGGCGGCATGGATCCTCGCCGGGGCTGACGGTGGCGCCCGCGGCGCGCAGGCGCCGCGCGATCCAGGCCGGCGTCGCCTCGGCATCAACGCGCACGCGGCCGGTCAGCGCGTCCAGCGCCGCCGGCAACTCAGCGCGCGGGCGCAGACGGACGGCGTTGCCGAGATGCATGCGCACCGCGGCATCGGCGCGGTCGGGATCGAGGAAGAGGTCGACGGCACCGTCCGCGTCCACCACCGCGAAGGAAAGCGGCAGCGGCGTATAGGGCACGTCCTGCCCGCGGATATTGAGCAGCCAGGCGACCGAGGACGGATCGGCGAGCACCACCGCCGCTTCATTCGCCTCGCGCAGCGCGGCCGCGACTTCGCCGCGCTTGGCGGCGGCGTCGCGGCCCGCGAATTCTGCGCCGTGCACGCGAAGCGGCGAAGCCGGCGGCGCCGGCCGCGCGGTGGCCCAGACGGCATCGAGGGGATTGGCTTCCAGCGGCACCAGCGTCACCCCGGCAGCCTCGAAGCGCGCCAGCGCCGGTTCGGCATGCAGCCAGGGGTCGAAGCCGATGCGGCTCCCCGCCGCATGTTCGCGGAGCCAGTCGGCCGGTGGCTCCTCGGTCAGGTGGCGACGCTCCCAGAGGGTAGGGTCGGTCTGCTGCGTCACCTGCAGGGTATAGCGACCATCGGTGAAGACTGCGGCGCGATCGGCCAGCACGATCGCGAGCCCGGCGCTGCCGCTGAAGCCGGTGAGCCAGGCCAGGCGCTCGGCCGAGGCCGGCACGTATTCCCCGAGATGCTCGTCCGCACGCGGCACGAGGAAGCCGGAAACGCCCGCTTCGGCGAGCTTGGCACGGAGGGCGGCGAGGCGTTCGGCAGGGGTCAAGCGAGGGGCTCCTCACCAATGGTTACGGCATTGTTGCATGCATCCACAGGAAGCCATGCACTCAGGTGATATCTCAACTGCTGCAAATCCGCATCGAACTCATAGGGAATACGCCTATCTATTCGTCTGCGAACAACGCCCGGCGCCGCGGTGGAGTGCCTCCACCGGACGCGGACGGGGCGTCTCGCAGCCGAGGAATCTGTATCATGGACGCCCGTCTCACCGAGAGGGAGCTCAGCCGCCTTCTTCCCCCCGTCAACTTCCGTGACGCCGAGGAGCGCGAGGCCATCCGCCACGCCGCCATGGCGGCCCGGGATGCGGCGATCAGCGCCGGCTTCCGCCGCGCCGGCCGCGGCATCGTCGCCGCGCTGACCGCGGTGGCGAGCGCCGTCGCCAACTGGCCGAGCAAGCGCCGCACCTATGCGGAGCTGCTGAGCCTGACCGACCGCGAGCTCGCGGATATCGGCCTCTCCCGCGCCGATGTCAGCCGCGTCTTCGACCCCGACTTCGCGCAGCCGCAGCGCGCCGCGAAGACCCCGGTCGCGCTCCGCTCGCAGAGGCCGCTCGCCGCCTGAGGCGCATCCCGTTCAGGCCTTTCCTGCCTGAACGGGTGATGGCGCGCGGACTGGATCATCGCTGATCCTGCAAGCGCGGGGCCGTGCATGGCAGCCCCGCGCCGCCGCCTCTACCATTGCAGCGCCGCCATCCGGCCTGATGGCGGCATGACCCGCTCTGCCTGGATCGTCGTGCTGGCCGCCGCCCTGTCCGTGAGCCTGGCGCTCGGGATCCGGCAAACCTTCGGGCTGTTCCTGCTGCCGCTCGGCGCGGAGCACGGCATCACCGCGACCGCCTTCGGCCTCTCGGTCGCCATCCATAACCTGCTCTGGGGCATCGGCCAGCCGATCACCGGCGCGATGGCCGACAAGTATGGCGCCGGGCGCGTGGCGCTCGCCGGCGCCGGCTTCTACGCGGCCGGGCTGCTGCTGATCGCGGCCTATCCCTCCGCCCTCACGCTCTTCCTCGGCATCGGCATCCTGACCGGCATCGGCGTCGCCTGCGCCGGCTCCGGCACGGTGCTGTCCGCCGTCGCCCGCGCCGTGCCGCCGGAGCAGCGCGGCAACGCGCTCGGCCTCGCCTCCGCCGGCGGATCCTTCGGCCAGGCGGCGATGGTGCCGCTGGCGATGAGCGGAATCGGGGCTTACGGCACCCAGATCGCCCTCGTTATGCTGGCCTCGACCCTGGTGCTGGCGCTCTTCATCGCGCCGAAGCTGGAATGGCGCCGCGGCACACCGCTCGGCGCCGCGCCCGTCGGCCTCTCCGGCCTGCCCGACCTTGCCCGCCGGACGCTCGCCAACAAGGGCTTCGCGCTGCTGACCACCGGCTTCTTCGCCTGCGGCTTCCAGCTCGCTTTCCTCACCGCGCATCTGCCGGCGCATCTCTCGCTCTGCGGCCTGCCGGCCTCCCTCGGCGCCACCACCCTGATGCTGGTCGGCCTGTTCAACATCCCCGGAAGCTGGCTCTGCGGACGGCTCGCGAACACCGTGCAGCCGGAGAAGGCGCTCGGCGTCATCTACCTGATCCGCACCGTCGCCATCGCGCTCTTTGCCAGCACCGTGCCGACCGAATGGGGTGCGATGGTCTTCGCTTCGGTGATGGGCTTCGTCTGGCTCGGCACCATCCCCCTCACCTCGGCGGCCATCGCACGGCGCTTCGGCGTCGCCGATCTCGGCGCGCTCTATGGCCTCTGCTTCTTCTCCCACCAGGTGGGCGGCTTCCTGGGCGCCGGCGTCGGCGCCGTGCTGGTCGACGTGAACGGCAATTACGATGCCTTCTGGCCGGTGATGGTGCTGGTCGGCCTCGCCGCCGTCGCCGTCAACTGGGCGGTTCGCGCGCCGGCGCGCGTGGCGACGGCCTGAGGCCGGCCTGCCTCAGAAGGGGCGCGGATCTCCCCGGCTGACGTTGCTGACGCGCCGCCGACGATGATTGAGGCTGTGACTCAACGGCTGCTGCGGCTGGATGCGCCCACCGAGAGCCCGCCGCCGATGCCGACCGTAAGTCCCTCGGGGCTGCGCCTTTCCGGATCGTAGGCATCCGCGCAGCCGGCGACGCACAACAGGACTGCGCCGGCCATCAATGCCCGGGCGATTATTCCGTAAACCATCTTCGCGTCTCTCCTTCGCAGGGCATGGTGGGACTTCCTGGGCTGGGTGGCGAGCATGGCCGAGCGGCTGAACGAGCTGCCGGTAAGACGGGCTCCTTCATCCGATCCCCTCTCCGCCATGCCGCGCCGGCATGCCTCCGGCACAGGCCAAGGCAACCCCGTCGCCCGCGGCACGCTCTTGCCGATGGAGGATGCCATGACCCCTGCCGAGCGCGCTCTGCTGTTGCTGGTGGCTGAGCACATGGCCGCCCTGCTGGACGCCGAAGCCGCATCCCTCGATGCGGCGAGCATGCAGGCAGAGCAGATCCGCGCCTTGATAGCGAAGGTCCTGTCAGAGCCGAAGACGTCCGACGCATGAAGCACTGGATTGCCTGGCATCCACACGAGGCCTTCGCCTATCGCGCCGACACGGAGGCTGAGGCGAGGGCGATGGTGACTGGCCTGTCCCGGTATGGCGGCCATGGCGACTGGATACGATGTCGCGCGGACGGGTGGCGGCTTCTGTCGATCGATGATCCGAACGCCGATTCCGTGGGTGCTGCTCGGCGCCCCTCCGGCAAGACACGCTGACGCTGCCGCCCGCCCGGCCCTCACCCCACGCGGCGACGGGCGGCCTGTTGCGGCCCCTGCAGGTACAGATACTCGGGATCGAACTCCCCGCGCTCGGCCAGGCCCGCGGAATCGAGGATGTCGACCTGCGCGTAGCGGAATACGCACAGCCCATCCTCGCGCAGTTGGCGCATCACCCGATTCACGTGCACGCTGGTCAATCCGCAGATCTCGGCGAGTTCGGCCTGGCTTATGCCCAGCGCGAAGCGTCTGCCGTCGCTGAGCCCCACGGCAGCCAGGCGGGCGTTGGTCTCGCTCAGGAAATGCGCCACACGGCCGATGGCATCGAGCCGGCCGAGGCGGAACAGCCACGCGCGATGTATCGCGGCATCGAGCAGCGTCGCATACCACAGCTTCCGCGTGAGAGCCGGCATCTCCTCCGTGATGCGATCGATGGCGCCATGCGGCACGATCGCAATCGTCGCGGCCGTCAGGGACGCCACATCGTGGTCGAGCGTCTTCAAGGGATAGCCGTGAAGGTCGACGAATTCACCCGGGACATGCACCGCGACCAATTGCCGCAGCCCTTTGCGATCATCCACGATGCGGCAGAGAAATCCCTCGAGCAGCAAGGTGCTGTGTGACAGGCGGTCCCCGATGCGGGTCAGCGTGGTGCGCGCGGAGACCGATCGCACCTCGGCGATCGCCTGTTCGAGCACCGCGCGCTCACGAGGCTCGAGGACGCCGCGCCGGTTCTTCAGGAATCGTTCGGTCAACACGCGCGGTCCCTCGCCAGCCAGGATGGCAGGGCCAAACGCCCCGCACGCCCGCTGCTGCCCTTGTATCAACCGTACCGCAAGAGATTGGTTTCGGTGGGGCGCTCGGCAGCCATGACCAGCGAGGCATCGCAATCCCGCCACACTTGTCACTCCCACCACCCGCTCCGCCTGCGCCAAGTTGGCGCCTGTCCAACGACGAGCGGCCGATAGCGACGGCGTCATGCTTCAGCCGGAAGGCCTCAGGTGCTCGTCCAGATCGGAGGTTGCAACGACCATGACCAAGTCACCTCGGAGCGATCAGAAAAAAGCCGAACAGCCCGCCATGCGCACGCCGCCGGTTCTGCCGCGGGCGGCCTGGGAAGCCGCATGGCAGGAGCTGCTCGTGAAGGAGAAGGCCCAGACCCGCGCGCGCGACGCGCTGGCCGCCGAACGCCGGCGGATGCCGTGGATGGCCGTCGAGAAGGCTTATGCATTCGAAGGGCCGAACGGCAAGGCGAGCCTGCTCGACCTCTTCGAAGGGCGCCGGCAGCTCATCGTCTACCGCGCCTTCTTCGAACCCGGTGTGTTCGGCTGGCCCGACCATGCCTGCCGTGGCTGTTCGATGGTGGCCGATCAGGTCGCGCACGTCGCGCATCTGAACGCCCGCGACACCACGCTCGCCTTCGCCTCCCGCGCCCCGCAGCAGGACATCGCGCGCCTCAAGGCGCGGATGGGTTGGGAGATGCCCTGGTACACCATCACCGACAGCTTCGACGCCGATTTCGGCGTGGATGAGTGGCACGGCCACAACGTGTTCATCCGCCAGGGCGACAAGCTGTTCCGCACCTACTTCATCAACAACCGCGGCGACGAGGCGATGGGGAACACCTGGAGCTACCTCGACATCACGCCGCTCGGCCGCCAGGAGGCATGGGAGGATTCGCCGGAGGGCTATCCCCAGACCCCGCCCTACAAGTGGTGGAACTGGCACGACAGCTACGCCGCCGAAGCCCGCCCCGACCCCCAATGGGTCGCGGTGTCGGATGCCGGCGAGGCCGCCTTCCGGAACCGCGACGCGAACGGCAAGGTGTGATCGGTGGGCGACGCCGCCGATGCCGGCGCGTCGCCCACCCCTCGAAGATTTTTGCCCGTGTCGGCGACGTCGCGGCAACGAAAGCCGGCTCGGCGAATTCAGCCTTCCAACCAGGAGGCGATCGTGCCGCTCCCCGATTTCATCCCCGTCAGCGCCGTTCAGGTGGTCACTTCGTTCAAGCAGGTGCTCCATGGTACGCCCGTGGTGTTTCGTGTGGGCGCCGAGGGCTGGCTTCAGGGGATCGTCTTTTCTGAATCGCGCGAGACCGGCGTCGTCAGCTTGGAGGCCGAGACACTTGGGCGCTTCTGGGGCGCCGACGAGCTGACCTGGCCTTTGCTGGATGCGGCCGGTTCGGCGGAGCTGGGCATCGATCTGCACCCATGCCCCGGAGACACCGGTGCAACCCCGGAGCCGGACGGCGCTCTCTACGCGAAGTATGAAGAAGGCGAGCAGTTCCGCGGCTTGTATCTCGCGGCGTGGCGCGAGGTCGCCGGCGAGCGGCAGAGCTTCAGGATGATGTCGTTCAAGGACCCCTTGGGCGGATCCGAGGAAGCGATTCAGTGGGCCCGCTGGGGGCACCCCCGGCTCCTTTGGATGGGCGAGCGGAATCGCGAGGCCTAGGAGCCGAGAGGTGCGCAGGGAGATGGTCCGGCGGGTCTGCCTCGGGGGTGGCGGTGCTTCCCCAGGCATGCCGTCAGGTGGCGTCCGGCGACGGGCTCGCGGGAACGGAATATCGCCCGTTCCCGAAGGCCGGAGCGGATGGGATCAGCGCCAGCCCAGCGCGGGGGCGACGTGCTTCAGGATGCCCTCGATGACATGGGCGCAGTATTCGACACCGAGCTGGTTCGGGATGGTCAGCAGCAGGGTGTCCGCCTCGGCGATCGCCTCATCGGCGCGGAGCTGCCCGACCAGCACCTCGGGATCCGCGGCATAGCTGCGGCCGAAGATGGCGCGGGTCTTCTCGTCGATGAAGCCGACCTGGTCCTGTTCCTTGCCGCTGCGCCCGAAATAGGCGCGGTCGCGGTCGTCGAGCAGCGGGAAGATGCTGCGGCTGACCGAGACGCGGGGCGTGCGGGCGTGGCCGGCTGCCTTCCAGGCCGCGCGATAGGCGCGGATCTGCGCCGCCTGCTGGATGTGGAAGGGCTCGCCGGTTTCGTCGTCCTTGAGCGTGGAGCTCTGCAGGTTCAGGCCCTGCTGGGCGGCCCAGACCGCCGTGGCGTTGGAGCCGGAGCCCCACCAGATGCGATCCCGCAGGCCTTCCGAATGCGGCTCCAGCCGCAGCAGGCCCGGCGGGTTGGGGAACATCGGGCGCGGGTTCGGCTGGGCGAAGCCCTGGCCGCGCAGCGTCTCCAGAAAGACGCTGGCGTGGCGGCGGCCCATCTCCGCGTCGGTCTCGCCCTCGGCCGGGGCGTAGCCGAAATGGCGCCAGCCATCGATCACCTGCTCGGGCGAGCCGCGGCTGAGGCCGAGCTGGAGACGGCCGCCGCTGATCAGGTCCGCGGCGCCGGCATCCTCGGCCATGTAGAGCGGGTTCTCGTAGCGCATGTCTATGACGGCGGTGCCGAGTTCGATGCGGCTGGTCTTGGCACCCATGGCGGCGAGGAGGGGAAAGGGCGAGGCGAGCTGGCGGGCGAAGTGGTGGACGCGGACATAGGCGCCATCCGCGCCCAGTTCCTCCGCCGCGACGGCGAGGTCGATGGACTGCAGAAGCGCATCGGCGGCGGAGCGGGTTCCGGATTGGGGCGCGGGCGTCCAGTGGCCGAAGGAGAGGAAGCCGATCTTCTTCATGATGGGTTTGATCCAGATGGGCGGGACGACACCCGCCAGGGAGAGTGGAGCGGCCCCGAGGTGATCGATGGGCCGTGGTTGCATGGGGATATGGGGCCTGGGCCGCATCGCGCCCAATCACCGGCGCCGATGATGGTCATGCCCCCGGAGCATCATGCGCGCATGAATGGGCGGCCGGTCTGCGCCTGGAAGCCGGCGCAACTTTCCGGCCGCCGCCAGCTTGAGGTTCCATGCAGATAACGATCTTTCACAATGCGACTGCAGGCGAGGAGGAATGGCCCGCCGAGAGGGTGCTGGCGCTTTGCGAAGAGTTGGAACTGGAACCGGTCTACCTGCCGGCGAAGGATCCTGAGTCCCGAGAGGCGCTGCAGCAGGCCTCCGGCATCGTGGTTGCCATCGGCGGGGATGGCACGATCGCCAGGGCAGCGCGGTCGATCGACCGGGAGAAGGCCTCGCTCATGATCCTGCCGACAGGGGGTGCGAACAACATCGCCCGTTCGCTGGGCGTCTACGGCCATGCCGCGAAGATCCTGCGCGGGCTGTCGGCATTCGGCACGCAGCCGCTCTATCTCGGCAAGCTGACGGCGCGGAGCGGCGTCAGGGCCTTTGTCGAGGCAGTGGGACTTGGAGCCATCGCCGCGCTGGCCTCGCGTTCCGGCGACCATCTGGACCGGCAGAAGAAGCGCGAGACCGGGCGATCGCACGTCATCGCCTCGCTCTCGGAGGCCTTGCCCATGCGCAGCACCATCAAGCTCGACGGCGCTCGGCTCGAGGGCCCGATCCTGGCCTTCGAGGCGATGAACATCGCGCTCATCGGGCCGAACCTTCCGCTCGTGCTGCGTGCCGAGCGGTCGCCAGACCAGATCATCGCCGCCTGGCTGCCGCCGGACCGTTGCGACGCGATGCTGGCATGGCTGGAGGACCCGCACCCCGGGCGCTGCCCGATGCAGACCGCCGCCGTTCGGCGCATCGAGGTCGATCCCGCCGACCACCCGGTGCGCGTCGACGACAAGCTCATGGAGCCACTGGAGCCTTTCCGGCTTCGGCTGCGGAAGCAGCCGGTCGCCGTCCATATTCCGAAGGCGCTGCCTTAGCCGAATCGGCAGAGCTGCCCGCGGCATCGCGCAGTGGCGGCATCATCGGCCCCGGCGGAGAGCTCGGCGGAATTTCCGGGCCAGGCACGGGGAGCGGCGGGATCTCCGGCGCGGGCGGCGAACCCGGATCGACCTCCGGACCTGGCGGTGACGCTGGCGGCACCTCGCGTGGTGGCACCGGCTGCGGGTCGGCGGGATCAGCGGGCCGCGGCTTTTCCGGTGTCGGCGGCGGCATCTCCGGCACCGGATCGGGTGTCTGCGCGACGGAGTTGGCTGAGCGGTCGGTCATGATGTTCACCGGCAAGGGGCCGGCTGCGTGTTTGCTGTCCGGCGATGCGAGGAAAACGCGCGGACGGCACATCGGGTTGAGGCTGTCCCGGGCGCCGAGGCTCAGCCCGCCCCGATCTGGCGCCCGATCGCGGCCGCGGTGCTGCGCAGCAGGGCGAGATGATCGGGCGCGTCGGGGTCGCCGAAGAGCGACGTCATCCCGGACAGGCTCAATGCGCCGAGCATCGCGCCGTCCTTTCCCAGGATCGGCACGCCGAGCCCGGCCAGCCCGATGACGAAATCGTCGCGCGCGAGCTCCCAGCCGCGGGCCGCGATGGCCTCCGCGTCGCGCCGCAGGTGTGCAGGGTTCGTCTGGCTCGCCGGCGTCCGGACCGACAGCGGCAGCGCGAGCGCCCGCTCCCGCTCCCGCGGCGTGAGGCCGGCGAGCAGCACCCTCGGCCCCGCCCCGCAATTCATCGGTGCCCGCGCGCCGACCGAGAACCAGACCGCATCCACATTTGGCTGCGGCGCCACCGCCCGCGCGAGGCAGAGCGCCATCCCGTCCTCGGCCATCCAGAGGAAGGCGGTCGCCCCGGTCCGCCGCGCCAGATCGTGCAGCGCATCGCTTCCCGCCGCGCGCAGCGCACCGCCCGTCTCCACCGCCGCGGCCATGGCCAGGAGCCGCGTGGTGAGCGCGTAGCATCCGGTGCCCGCCTCATGGCGCACCCAGCCGGCCAGCAGGAGCGTCTGCAACAGCCGCCGCGCGGTGCCCTTGTCGAGCTGCGCCGCGCGCGCCAGCTCGGTCAGGGTCTGCCGCGGCTGTTCCGGCGTGAAGGCCGCGAGCAGGGCTAGCCCGCGGTCCAGGGCACGGACCAGCGGCACGCCGGATTTCAGCTCGGGCAGCTCGGCCGATGATGTCATTCCATGACACTACAATGTCGCTGCTTGACACATCAAGCCGGTCCTCCCTAGGCTCCGCCGCTTCTCAGCGAGGATGCCTGCTGTGCCCGTCCCTGACCGGATCGCCGCCCTCTCCCCTGAGATGACCGCCTGGCGCCGCGACATCCACGCGCATCCCGAGCTCGGCTTCGAGGAGGTCCGCACCAGCGGGCTGGTCGCGGAGAAGCTGGCATCCTGGGGGATCGAGGTGCATGCGGGCATCGGCCGCACGGGCGTGGTCGGCGTGCTGCAAGGCCGGCACGCGGGGAACCGCCGGATCGGCCTGCGCGCCGACATGGATGCGCTGCCCATGCCCGAGACCAACGACTTCGCCCATCGCAGCACGCGCCCGGGCGTGATGCATGCCTGCGGCCATGACGGGCACACGGCCATGCTGCTCGGCGCCGCGAAGCACCTGGCGGAGACGCGCGACTTCGCGGGCGTCGTCCACTTCATCTTCCAGCCGGCCGAGGAGGGCCTGACCGGGGCGCTCGCGATGGTGCAGGACGGGCTGTTCCGCCGCTTCCCCTGCGATGCCGTCTATGGCCTGCACAACCTGCCGCAATTGCCGCTGGGTGTCGCCGCGATCCGGCCGGGAACGGTGCTGGCCGCGGTGGACTATTTTGCGATCCGGCTGCTGGGGCGCAGCAGTCATGGCGCCGAGCCGCATCGGGGGATTGACCCGCTGCCGGGCGCGACCCAGCTCTATGCCGCGCTGCAATCCCTGGTCAGCCGGCGCGTCGACCCGCATGGCACGGCGGTGCTGAGCGTCGCGCAGTTCCATGCCGGGACCTCCGATATCGTGATCCCCGAAAGCGTCGAGATGCGCGGCACGATCCGCACGCTGACGCCGGAGATGCGGGCCCACTTGGAGGCGCTGTTCCGCCAGGCCGTGGCCGGCACCGCCGCCGCGCATGGGCTGGAGGTCGAGCTGGACTACCGGCGATCCTACCCGCCCACCATCAACACGCCGCAGGAGGCCGCGCTGGCGGCGGAAGCAGCGGCGAAGCTGCTGGGAGCGGAGGCGATCCGCGGCGACTTCCCGTCGCTGACCGCCGGCGAGGATTTCTCCTACATGCTGCAGGAGGCGCCGGGCGCCTTCCTGCTGCTGGGACAGGCGGGCGAGGCCGAGGGCAGCGCGGTGCCGGTGCACAATGGCCGCTACGACTTCAACGACGACCTGCTGCCGATCGGCGCCGGCTGCCTGGTGCAGATCGTCCAGGACGAGCTTCGCGACCGCGCGCCGCTGCCCGAACAGCGCGCCGGATAGCCTAGCGAATACCGCGCGGCGATCGGCCGCGCGGCTGCCCAAGGGCGCCCCTCTCGCGCCCGAGCTTCCGCAACGTGCCACAAGCAGGTCAGGAGAACCGTCATGCCCTTCGCCACGACGAGTGATGGACTCGAGATCTTCTACAAGGACTGGGGTCCGAAGGACGCCCAGCCCATCGTCTTCCATCACGGCTGGCCGCTGAGCGCCGATGACTGGGATACGCAGATGCTGTTCTTCCTGCATCAGGGCTTCCGCGTGGTCGCGCATGACCGCCGCGGCCATGGCCGATCGACCCAGGTGGGTGATGGCCATGACATGGACCACTACGCGGCCGATGCCGCGGCGGTGGTGCAGACGCTCGATCTGCGCAACGCGGTGCATGTCGGCCATTCCACCGGCGGCGGCGAGGCGCTGCACTACACGGTGCGGCATGGCCAGCCGCAGGGCCGCGTCGCCAAGCTGGTGCTGATCGGCGCCGTGCCGCCGCTCATGCTGAAGACGGAGGCCAATCCCGGCGGCCTGCCGATGGAGGTGTTCGACGGCTTCCGCGCGGCACTCGCCGCCAATCGCGCGCAGTTCTTCCTGGATGTGCCGAGCGGCCCCTTCTACGGCTTCAACCGGCCGGGCGCGCAGCCTTCCCCGGCGGTGATCGAGAATTGGTGGCGCCAGGGCATGATGGGCGGCGCCAAGGCGCATTACGACGGCATCAAGGCCTTTTCCGAGACCGACTTCACGGAAGACCTGAAGGCCGTGACGGTGCCGACACTAGTCATGCATGGCGATGACGACCAGATCGTGCCCTTCGCGGATTCGGCGCCGCTGTCGGCGAAGCTCGTGAAGGGCGCGACGCTGAAGGTCTATCCGGGGTTCTCCCACGGGCTCTGCACCGTCAACGCGGATGTCGTGAACCCGGACCTGCTGGCCTTCATCCGCGGCTGACAGCCGCGGTCGATCTGCCTCGGGACGCCGGTGCTTCCCGAGGCATGCAGCGGGTCCAATGGTCGGCGGATCCCGGGGCTCTCGCGATCGTGGGCTGCAATTCCTGTGGATAACGGGGGAATCTCAATCGGACACGCAACCGAAAAGCTCCGGCCGTCTTCTCCGTGGCCCCCTGCAGTCACCGCCTCAGGTCACGCAGCGGCGATGCCGGGTCGTTCCAATTGGCCATGAGCCGCCGCGCCTCCGCCTCCCACTCGGGGCGATGGTGTTTGAGAACCTCCCGCCACAAATCCGCGGCGACCTTCTGAAGGTCGCGATCCGGATGGACGAGCGCCCAGTCCAACAACGTCTGCAACCTGATCTGGCCACGGTGCCGGCGCGCAAGCGGCTGCCTGTCCATTGCGAGCGCGTAGGCGGCGAGAACGTCCACGATCGCCACGCGCACCGTCGGTGCCCGGCTGCCGGCGGCAATCACCGTCAGCGCGTTTCTGGCGCAGACCATCCGCAGTTCGGACTGGAGCGCGCCATCAGGAAGTTGCCACCACCAGACAGGAGCGGCCTCGACGATGTTGCCGTCCGGGCCAATCTCTCTCATGGCGCGATCGATCGCTGGCGACATCAGGAACCGGCGAGCGCCTTCAGCCACGGCCCGTCACCTCGGGCTGCTCCGGTCCGCGTTTCGGAACCTCGATCGCCACCTCGCCTGCGGGCTTATCCTCTCGCAGCCCCCGAAAGGAGGCGTGCCGTAGCAGCCCGTCGCTGCTCCAGCCGCGAAATTCGATTTCGGCGACCAGTTCCGGGCGCACGAAGCGCACGCCCTTGCGCGCGGCTACTGTGAGCCGGCCTGCAAACGGGCTGGTCGCGGCACGCCGTGCCTCCAGTCGTTCGTAGAGGTCGCGCGCCGTTGCCTGTGTGAAGCCGGTCCCGACCCGGCCGACATGCTGCAGCCTTTCGCCCATGAAGGCACCCAGCACCAGCGAGCCGATCGCCGTGCCCGATGCGGTCGAGGGTACATAGCCGGCCACGACGAATTCCTGCCGGCTGCTGCACTTCACTTTCAGCCAAATGCCTGCCCGTCCTGAGCGGTACGGGTCGTCGAGGGATTTGGAGATGATGCCTTCGAACTTGAGCTGGCACGCGTGGCGTTTCACCACATCGCCGCTGGCCTCGAAGTGCTCGCTGAAGCGAACGGGGTCCGCCGGCTCGAGAAGCAGGTCGCCGAGTAGATCGCGCCGGCGGCTCAGCGGTAGCTGCCTCAGGTCGTGTCCGTCGAGATAGAGAAGATCGAAGGCGTAGTAGAGGAGCCGCCCGGTGTTCCCGGCTTTCAGGGCATTCTGCAGGGCCGAGAAGTCGGATGCCCCGAGCTCGTTTTCGGCGACCAGCTCGCCATCGATGATGGCCTGTTCAACCGGCAATCCCGTCAGGGCATGGGAAAGCTGATCGCCGAACTTTTCGGTCCAGTCCAGGCCGCCCCGGGTGAGGAGCCTCACGCTCCCGTCCCTGATGCAGGCCTGCACCCGGTATCCGTCGAACTTGATCTCGTGCACCCACCGCTCGCCCTTCGGTGCGTCCGCCACCAAGGATGCCAGCGCCGGCTCTATGAACCCCGGCATAGGCGCGGGTTCGGCGCCAAGCTGCTTGCTGAGGCCGATGCGGCGCGGGGCAGGGTCCGCCATGCGGCGGGCAACCCGCTTGAGCGTGGTCCTCGGTTTGCCCGGTGCCCTGGCCATCAACCGCCTCCGATGCGAAGGCGATTCAACGCGGTCCGTGCCTATAGGTTTGCGGCGGCATGGCTGGACCTGACAGCAGCCGACGCGCTTCGCTAGGGCGCGGCCGTCACCCCGAAACTTCCTGTTTGCCGCGGGAAGTCACAGAAGAGGCAGCCCTGCCCCCTTCGGGCAACCATCGGTTCCGGAGGACGCTCCTGTAGCTGGCGAGAAGGTGCCCCCATGCCCGCACAGCCTGTGCCTCCGCCGCCCTCCCTGGGCACGGTCGTGACCAGAGGGGCGAGCAACCGGTGCCCGAATTGCGGCGAGGGTCGCGTCTTCGCCGGCTACTTGAAGATCGTGCCCGAATGCGCCGTCTGTCACGCGCCGCTGGGGGAGCTGCGGGCCGATGACGCGCCGCCCTATTTCACGATCTTCCTGGTCGGGCATCTGCTGGTGCCCATCGTGTTCTGGATCGAAAAGGCCTATCAGCCGCCGATGTGGCTGCACATGGCGGTGTGGCTGCCGCTCTTCACCCTGCTCAGCATGGCCGCGCTGCGCCCGATCAAGGGTGCCACGGTCGGCTGGTTGTTCAGGCTCAATTATCCCGCGACGCTCATGCCGCTGCATGAGCGCCGCCCACCCGCTGGCCCTTGAGAGGCACGCCCGGCCGCTGGCATGGAGTACCGGCATCCCAGGCGGCCGGGTGACGTTTCCCGGAACTGGATCCTGGACCCCTCGAACCCAGGAGTATTGTCGCGTGCCCTTGGAGATCGAGCGAAAATTCCTGCTCGCGAGCGACGGCTGGAAAGCCGGGGTGGTTGAGACGCGCCTGCTGAAGGACGGTCTTCTGGCCAGGTTCGGCGGCGGCAAAGTCCGTGTCCGGCAGTCGGGCGATCGGGCTTGGGTCACGGTCAAGGGACCGCGCATCGGCATCAGCCGCGCCGAGTTCGAATACGAGATTCCCCTGCGGGACGCGGAAGAGATGTTCTCGCTTTGCGAGTTGCCCCACATCGACAAGCTTCGCCACACCGTGCCCCATGGTGGGCTGCGTTGGTCGATCGACATCCACCAGGGGCCCCTGGCCGGGATCGAGTTCGCAGAGGTCGAGCTTTCCGATGCGGAGCAGCAGATTGCGCTTCCGCCATGGGTTGGCGCGGAAGTGACGGACGACCCCCGCTACCGCAAGGCCACCCTGCTCAAGCACCATGCGGACCTCGTTGGCCGCGCCGCTGGCGGGGCCGGGTCGCCCTCGCTTCCGCCGCCGCTTCCGGGCGGCTAGGCCGGCCTTCGGTCGCCGCAGCCGCTCATGGCGCGCGGGAACCTTCTCCGACCGATCACGTGAACAGGCGCCATAGGCCCATGAGGAAAGCGAGGGCCAGGATAGTCGCCTTGACCGGCTTTTCCGCCGGCGGGTGGAACGCTCCCAGCAGCAACCCACCAGCGCCGATCGAAACCAGGACAATTTGCTTAAGCACGCCTTCGACCTCCGCAATGCCGCGCGAGTAGCACTGCCGGCGGAGCGGACGCAGAGACCTTGGTCACGAGCCAACGCGGCTGCTGCGTGCGACGGCCGGAAAAGCGGCCGGAAGCCTTCCTGACCGAGCCGTGATCAGCATGGGGACAGCCTGACCCGAGAGGTCAGCGCGTCCCGGACTCTGCAACTGCGCGCGCACGCCGACGCGCCGCGGGAAAGAGCAGCATGATCAGGATCAGTAGCGACAGCGCCAGGCAACACCCGTTGGTGACCATCAAGGGCCATTGCCCCTGGAGCACGCCATAGAGAAGCCACAGGCTGAAGCCGAGAACGGTCAAGGCGTACATCGCGACCGACAGGCCTTCCGTGTCACCGCTGCGGATGATCTTGATTGCCTGTGGCGCGAAGCTGGTGACCGAGCAGAGGGCCGCCAGCCCTCCGATGATCTCAACGAAGTCCATCGCGCGAGGTCCCCGGCAAGAGCGGATTCGCCGGGCTTCGCCCCGGCCACTCGGCGAGAACGCATCGCACGCGGCGCAGTTCCTGATCTCCCTGGTTCGCGCGATAGCCCTCGCCCTCTTCGCCACATGATGCCGAGCGAGCGGGGCAGCATGGTTTTTTGCGGCGGTGATGGGCTTCGTTGAGCTCATCCCTCTCACCTCCGCCGCCGTCGCGCGGCGCTTCGGCGTCGCCGATCTCGGCGCGCTCCATGCGCCTCTGCTTCTTCTCAATGCACGTCAACTAACCCGCTTCACCGGTACTGCGCTGACGGACAGTTCCAGTTCCCCGACAAGTTCCACTGCAGCACGAGCATGGTCCGGTACCCATGCGTCGGCGGTGAATCTTGTGCGCCTTTCGTTCTTGCCGCTTGCCCCTCTCCCCTGCGCTCTGGATAGCCGAACGGGTTCAGCCCCTGGGAGATATGATGAGCAATCCCGTGTCCGATCCCGACGCCGTGCGGGACGATCGTCATAGACCCACGATGGATCCCGAGCATCGGGGCGGTCCCCTCCGGCCTCTCGGGCTCGGCACTCGCAATGTCATCGAGGGGCTATTGGGGCTGCCGGTGGCCTTGGCTGACGCCGCAGCCTATCCGGTGAACCGGCTCTACGATGCGCTCAGGCCCGCCCCGCCGCTCTCGGGTCTCATCACCGATCAACAGCGGCAGCCGCTCTTTCGACCTCAGGGGGAAGTGGTCGCGGAAATTCTGGATCGGCTCGGCCTCCCGCGCGCCGAGACCGCGCAGGAGCGCATCACAGGACGCGTCGTCCAGGAACTGGCCGGCGCCGCCACGATGTATGGGGCCGGCCAGACGCTCGTGCGCGGAGCTGGTGAGATCATCCCACTCATCGGCCAGACGCTCACCACTGCCCCGACCGCGCAGGCCACAGGTGCGGCCGCAGCCGGCTTCGCGGGCGGCGTGGCGCGTGAAGTCGCGCCGGACAGCGCCGCCGCGGATTTGGCGGCCTCGCTCCTGGGCGGCGCCCTGGGCGGTGCACTTCCTCTTGTCCTCATGCGCAACCGCGCCGGCAGTGCGGCGGCAGCCACAGCGCGTTCTGCAGGGCATGGACAAGACACCGCGGCAGGCGTTGCTGTGCAGCAGGCTGGGCAGTCGGAGAGGACGACGGCTCGCGCCCAACAAACTGCAGCCAATGACACAGCCCCGGCGCCACGCAGCAATGGCGACGACGCTGTGCACCCTCCTGCGGATATGCCTGCCGATGCGACGACACCAACGGCACTGGCCGGCGCGCCGACCAGCCCGGCTGCGCCGTCGTCAGTACCCAACTCCCTCGCCGCGCCCGCCATCATTATCGGGTCCAGCACGGGTCAGCCGCGCATGACCGCGCAGCAGGCGTGGGAGAGGCTGGTGCGGCCGAGTTCTGCGGTCTTCATCCCACGAGTGCCTGGGCTGGCGCTTCCGCAGGCGGCACGGGATTCAAGAATCGTGACGGAATACTTGGCGGAGTGGACGGCGACACCGGCCCATCGACGCCCGCCACTGCCGGACCAGCCGGGTGCCCTTCGTCAGCCGATGCCATGGGACGCACTCAACGTACCGCAGATCATGGGACGCGATCTGGATGCGACACGTCTCGATAATCTCGCGCCCGGGCTATGGTTACCGCATGGCCACAGGTTGAGCGGCCGCGGCGATCTCGCGGTCCTGCGGCCGCATGTGAATCAGGTCGTCGACCGCCTCGCGGAGGCTCTCGACCCCGTCGTTGTGCGTCTGGCGCGGGGCGAGCATGTGCCTGGCGCCACGACCGAACAGATCAGTGCGGCGCGACTGGCGGAGCACTACAACATGCGGCCGGCCTATGACTCCATACTTGACGCGGGCCTGTCTCCGCATGCCGCGAGGGACCGCCTGGAGCAGGAAGCCGCGCTTCTTGCCGCGACCAGCCCGGTCACCAACACGCGGGCCGGCCAGCGCAGTGCCGCTCTCTACGGAAACCGATTCGGTGCCGGCCGGCCGATCGACAGCGAGGCGATGGCTGACGAACTGACAGCCGGCTTCAACATCATGCCTAGCCGGCATTCGCCCCTGGTGCAAAGGGCGCTGGGAAGCGGTTGGACGCTGTCACGCCACCCGAAGCTGCTCACCTACCGGTCTGCCCTTACCGGCGACAGTACCGCGGTACCGATCGACTCGAATAAGGTCCGCTACATCAGCATGATGTTCAACGAGGTCGCTCCGGGCGCCCTGCCCCGCGCGTCCTTCGCCACGGAAGCAGGCTATCAAAGCTACCGTGCCGCCTATCGGAATGGCGGAGGCGGCATGACCGCTGAACAGCTTCGCGAGGTACTCGTCAGGGGCCCGCGTAGTCAGCGCGTCAATGGACTGCACGTGCCGAGCGAATATACCTTCTATCATGATATTCTGACTCAGACGGCGGAGCGGCTGGGTCTCACCCCAGCGCAGACAGATGCGTTGCTGTGGTTCCGTTTCGGCGCGGATACCGGTCTGGCAAGCCCGCATCTGACGCAGGTTGGCGTCCTGAATGAGCGCTTCGCGCGGGCCGCCCACGCCCTCCGGATCTCACCGACCGAGGCCGCGCATAGATACTGGCGCAACGAGATCCCACTGCCCCTCCTCGCTGCAACCGCCGGATCGGGGGCCCTGGCAGGCTTACCGAGCCCGGAGCCGGAGAGGCCGCAAACCGCGCCGCGATGAGCGGCCACGCCTTACGTCAGGGCAGTGTCGTTGTCTCGTGCTTGCCCTGGGCAAGCACGAGCAGATATCCGACTTCGATCGAGACAGAGGATTTCCTTCAACGGAAGTTCCCGGTATGTTCCATACTGGATCTGCTGCCGAAACTGGATGGCGCGCCGGGCGCCGTCATTTGGAGTGAATCCGCGGTGAAAAGTCATGCCCCTGGGCTGCACACACAGATGGACGCAATCGCTTGGGTCATGCCCTATCCTGGACCAGGATCTTGTTCTCCTGAACCTGCTGGTAAGCTCTCTGGATGAAAATCTACTGCCGCGCAAAGGACGCGGCGGTGGGAGTGACAGGCCTTGAAGGACGTCATCCAGCTCGTTGAGGAACATCTGCTATCGTTCGACGGCACTCAGAAGACCGAAACCGGCTTTCACCAGGCGATGGCCGACGAGGCCATCGTGACGGAGCTCATCTTCCGGACGGAAGCTGGTTCATCAGCCCCTGTGACGGTCGCCACCATCGAGTCGCGCTTCACTCCGGACTTGACGCCTGATTTCAGCGCGGAACGGATCGCACGCCTCAACCGGCGGAGCGTGCATGGCGCCTTCTTCCTGATGGATGGGCAGCTCGGCTGCCGGCTGGCTTTCCCGCTGCGCGAGCAGGAACAGGATGCCGGGTGGATCGCAGAGTATTTGGTCACGGCCTTCCGGTTGCAGGGCCTGCTTGGCTTCGTTACGGCCAGGGCCGAAGTGTCGAAGGCGGAGTTCCTTGCCGCACGTGACGATCTGGACCCTCCACGCCAGTGGGCGACGCCGCTTGCCGATACGGCATTCGAGGGGGTTGCCCGGAGATTGGAGGAGGAGGGCCAGGTCGCGCGCGCTCACCCCGGTTGGCTCTACATCCCGGTGGCACTGGATGGCTTGGGCATGTTGCAGGGTGGCGATGACGCGGTGATCAACATCACCACGGGCATCGAACATCCGCTGGCGGGCACCGGCTATCTCGCGACACTGACCCTGCCGCCTTTGCCACTTTGGCAACCGGGGGATGCATGGTGCGCAGTCCTGAACGAGCTGGACCGTGAGATACCGGACTTCCCGCCAGGCCTCGGTGCCTGGGCGTTGCGGGGCGGCGGTGGCGGGGCGGAGATCGTCTATGGATTGTTCATCCCGGCGGAAGAAGGGAGCGCGACGATGCTCGATCGGATCGCGCGATGGATGATCTGGCGCGCCGAATGGATCCGGGACACGCATTGGGAACCGGGCACTGGGCTGATGCCATTGAATGAAGCCGAATGAGCCTCTCTTCCGATACCGACCTCGTCGAGAGCTTCCTGGCAGAGCTGCGTCGGGCCCTTTCAACGGCGAGCGCCTCGCTGCAAGAAGTCCCGCGCGCGGCATCCGGTCTGCGCCGTTTCGCCGTGCCTGAAGCCAGCCTCGAGACGTCGCTGACGCTGTTTCCCACACCGCGGTCGTCCTTGCTTCCCTTCGGCGAGTATCGGGTGATCGCGAGTACGAAGCTGCCAGCGGGCGCGGAGGAAGAGCTGCTGCGCCGCGATCCGGGCCTGGACGGTTTCGCGACGCTCGGCGCCATCCACCGTCACGGTCGGAGCGTTTCCTCCTCGATGCTCATCGAGCCGAGCTCACCCGGAACCTTGGCCGGCATCCTGGCCACATCGCTGCTGCATACAGGCCCGTCGGTCCTTGATCATCTGCAGCGGAGGCAGGAGCCGGAGGCGCCTTCCGCCCCCGCCTCCCCGAGCGCCTGGTCGGATTTGGATCTCGCGCAGTTGCACTTCGACCTCGGCCACCGCATCGGGTGCTCCCTGGCACCCGGCGAATGGCGACAGACGCTCGGCCCCATGTCCTTGTCACTGACCATTGAGGACCACCATCCGTATTTCGGTGGTGGGCTGCTTTCGCGGGTCAGTGTCCCGGCGGAGCTCTTCATCGTCGACGGCGTCGCGGTGCCCGTGCCCGACCTCAACACGGAGACAATGCTGGCAACCGAGGAGCCGGCCTTCGGCGCCTGGACGACCGACGCCAACGGCTACTGTTTCCTCTCCTTCCTGCCGAACAGTCTGCAGCAGCTTCCGGAGTTCGAGGAGCATTGGGCGAGTTGGAGCCTTCGGCGCGCAGCCGGCGCGATTCGCATCGCGCAGACTGCTCACGCCACCTGGCTTGGCGCTGAGCCGGCTGCCGAGGAAGACACGTCCGATAGCCGTCTTTGGCATCACGGACACAGCGACAGCGCAGAAGAATTGCGACCAGGCGAGCGGCAAGGACCAGGCTTCGTTCCCGGATTCCGGTTTCCCTCCTCACCAGCTGCGGGAGAGGCCGGCGCGACGTTTCCCGAAGGGCATCTGGTCGCGTTTTTCCTGGCGGAGCTGCGCTTCTGGCTTCAGGAGTTCTTCGGCGCTTCCCTCAAGGAGGTCCCGAGCAACAATCCGACTGCGCGCAACTTTGCGGTGCCCAACGCCGAGCACTCCATGACGCTCGTGGTACCCCCGCCATCGGATATGGATGGAATTCTCGAGACGGAATGCCACATGGTGGCAAAGATCATGCTGCCGGCGGAGGCCGGTAAGCTGCTGACCCGGAGCGGTCGCGACCCGAACCAGTTCGCAACCCTCGGCATCGTCACGGCCGGGGCTGTAAGCCTCGCCGTCCACGGGATCATCCGGCACGACAACCTGAAGCCACTCGCGGCGATGACCGCAGTCGCAATGATGCAGGCTGCTCCGTCCGTTCTGGAATTCCTGCGATCCGCTCAGAAACCCACCCCGTTCACCGCCTTGCGTCGCCTATTCACGCGGCAGCAGGAAGCGCAACCAACGCCTCACTCGCCAAGCGCCTGGACGAGCAGGGAGCTGGAGCGCCTCCATGTCGACAACGCGCGTCACGGGTCGTCGTCGCTGGGAGAGCGAAGCTGGACACTGCGCCTGCCTGTTGGCGTGGAAGTCGCGACATTGTCGCTGACCTCGATCGATGATCATCCCCACTTCGGTGGCGGCCTATTGTCGCAGCTTCACCTGCCGCGTGCCGTTCTCACTATCGACGGCCATCCAGTCACTGCGATGCAGCTCAACGGCGTTGAGTTCCTCACCGGCGAGGAACCTACCTTCGGCGCATGGGTGGATGACGCGGATGGCTGCAGTTTCCAGAGCTTTCTGCCGAATATCCTACAGCCCGTGACCGGCTTCGACCATCATTGGGTGGGCTGGAGCATCAAGCGCGCCACCGGTGCAGAGGTGTTGGCTCGATCCTACCGTCAGATCTTCGGAGGAACGTGATGCTCCGCAGACTGGAGACAGCCCGGCGATGCTCGCATCTACCCGGAATATAGGTGCAGCGTGATGGAAGTCGCCGACTTCGTCGCCGAGGCGCTGGCTGGGCGCCAGGATATCGAGCCATTTGCCGGCGGATATCGCCATAGCGCCGACATAGGCACCACGACGCTCACCTTTCATGCCAGCAGTGGCGCGGATAGTCGCCTGACCTCCATCGCCATGGTCGAAAGCCGCTTCACGCCTGGGGTTGTGCCCGATTTCGACGATGACGGCATCGCCTGGCTCAATCGCCGCGCGGTCTTTGGATCCTTCTTCCGCGATGCTCATAGCACCGGATGCCGTGCGACCTATCCTATCGACAACGGCTTCCTGGAACCGGACTGGCAGGCTCGGCGTCTGCTCAATGCGCTCAGCGACCAGCGAGCCTTCGGCATCGCCATCGGGCTGATGGATCTCTCGCTGGAGCACTGCCTGGCGTCACGGAAGATGTTCAGGGTTCCCCGGCACTGGGCGACGCGGCTTCCTTCAGAGGGGTTGGAGAAAGTCGCCCACTATCTGGAGCAACAGTTTGGGCTCCCGGCAACCGCCGGGCCGGCTTCTCTGGTATTCGAGGCGCCGCTGACTTCTGGCGCCACGACGCGCATCGTGGATCCCGAGGCGGAAACCGCGTTGATCAGCATCCGCACCGACGTTCAGCATCCCGTTGCGGGGGTAGGCTACTGCGTCACCATCATGCCGCCGCGGCAGCCTCCGTCGGAACTCCTGACTATGTGGTGCACGAAGCTGAACACGCTCGAACATCAGCAGGAGAGATTCTGGCCAAGGCTCGGGGCCTGGGGAAAGCGCGAGCTTGGCACACGGCTCGTCTACGGGATGTTCTGGCCAACTGATGAGGCCGATGCAGGTGAAGTGAGGATGCTCGCGCTCGAGATGGCCGACAGAGTAAACTGGATCGCGGGGGATCTCTGGTTGCCTGGTGTCGGTCTCCATCTCCAGCGAGACACCGCTTGATGAGTGACACCAACTCACGCGGTCTGGTTGAGCAATTCCTGCTGGAGCTGCGCCGCTGCCTCGAGCGTCATCACGCATCGCTGGTCGAGGTCGATGATGATCCCACGTTAGCAGTGGAGCCGCGCCTCTTCGAAGTTCCCGAAGCGCCGCTCCCGGCGAAGCTGCTGGTGCATCGCACTCTACGTTCGCAACACCTTCCGACACCCGAATACCGCGTGCGTGTCGTTGTGGCCCTACCGAAGGATCAGCAGGTCATGATCGCGCGCCGCCGTCAGGACGCGAATCGCCTTTCGATGCTTGGTGCCATTGACACCCAAGGCAAGAAAATCTGGTCTCAGGCGCTCATCCATCCAACCACGATGCCGGTGCTCGGTGCCGTCACGGCAACTGCGTTGCTGTATTCGGGGACCTTTCTGCTGGAAGGGTTACGGCAAACCTCGCGACGATCCTTCCGCGACATGCTGCGCGGGGAGTTCCATCGGCAGCCGCCGCGCCGAACTCCGAGCGTGTGGTCTGATTCAGATATGGAGCAACTCCACTTCGATCACGCCCATCTTCTTGGTTCGCTGGAAGCTGGCATCTGGCGGCTCCCGATAGCCAGTGGAAAGCTTTCCTTGAGCCCGGTCGACGACTGTCCTCTTCTTGGCGGCGGATTGTTGCTGCACCTTCAGATGTCGCGTGAACTCTTCATCATTGGCGAGCGGAAGGTGAGCGCGGACGAACTCAACACCCTTGCGCACTACCTTGGCGATACGCCGTGTTTTGGCTCCTGGTCGGAGGATGCGAAGGGTTACAGCTTCCGGTGCTTCGCACCGAACTCGGTCGGAACGGTGTTCAACCTTGCGGACCACTATCTGAACTGGGGCTTGCAATGGGTGCAGCAGGCGAGGTCACTGGCCGAGCAGTACCCAAACTTGACAATCTATCGATAAACATTGGAACAGTTCACCCCGCGGTCGCGCTGCGGCGGAAGCTACCTCCGCCGCAGCACCAGCGTCGTCCACGCCCCCACATCAATGCGCCGCTCCAGCACCAGCCCCCGCCGTCGATGCGCGGCCAGCACCATCCGCGCCTGGCTGCCAAGCAGCCCCGCCAGGATCGCGGTGCCATCAGGCGCCAGGTTGGCGGCCAGGTGCTTCGCCATGGCGCAGAGCGGCCGCGCCAGGATGTTGGCGAAGATCAGGTCGTAAGGCCCGGGTGCGCGGACATCCGGGTTGCGCCAGCCATCGGCGAGGATCGCGCGCATCAGATGCGGCACGGCGTTGAGGCGCGCATTCTCCGCGCAGATGCGCACGCTCCAGGGCTCGATGTCGGTCGCAATCACGCGCCGCTTCAACAGCCCGATCGCGGCGAGGGCGAGAATGCCGGAGCCGCTGCCGAGATCGAGGATGCGGCGGGGACGGCGGTGCGCCACGGCTTCGAGGGCGCGGAGGCATCCCTGGGTGGAGGCATGCTCGCCACTGCCGAACGCCAGCCCGGCGTCGAGGCGCAGCACATGCCGGCCATAGGTGGTGGTATCAGGCAGATGCGTCGGCCGCACCAGGAAGCGGCGGCCGACCGGCTGTTCCGGGAAGGCCGTCACGGTACGCGCGAGCCAACCCTCGGCTTCGGTATCGGTGCGCAGCAGCGGCGGCGCTTCGATGCCGGAGACGAGCGCGGCCAGCGCCAGTGCGCCGGCCAGCTCCTCGTCATCGGCCCCCTGCTCGCGCACGCCCTCGACGCGCCAGGTCTCGGCCGGCTCTTCCCGGAAGTACCCCACCGTGGTGCAGACCGTCTCGAAGGCCGCCTCGAAAGCGGGAACCGCATGCTCGGGCAGGCCCTCGACGGCGACGGTCTCGAGCGGCAGGGCGTGACGGAAGGAGAGGCCGGGGCCGGCCGCGCTCGCGCGCATCAGCCGCGCTCCACGAAGCGGTCGAGCACGCGCTTGCTGCCCGCCTTCTCGAAATCGATGTCGAGCTTGTCGTCGTCCACGCCGGTGATCCGCCCATAGCCGAATTTCTGATGGAAGATGCGATCGCCGACGGCGAAGGCGTCGCTCCGCGCCGGCCGCGCCTGCACTTCCCAGGCCCCGGCCTCGATCACCCTCGCCCGGCGCGAAGCGAGCGGGCCGGCGGTGAAGACCGAGGGCGCGCTGACCATGCGGGACCGCTCCTGCGCTGCGCCGCCGGCGCGCGTCACATGCGCCTCCGGCAGCTCATCGAGGAAGCGGGAGGGGATGGAGCTGGTCCAGTTCGCGTAGATGCGCCGGTTCGCGGCATGGCTGACAATCGCGATGCGGCGCGCCCGCGTCAGGCCGACATAGGCGAGCCGCCGCTCCTCCTCCAAGGCCTTCTCGCCGCCTTCGTCGAGGCTCCGCTGGGACGGGAACAGGCCTTCCTCCCAGCCCGGCAGGAAGACCATGTCGAATTCTAACCCCTTGGCGGCGTGCAAGGTCATCAGGCTGCAGCGATCGCCTTCCGCATTCTCGTCATTCTCCATGACGAGAGCGACGTGGTCGAGGAAGCCGGCCAGGCTCTCGAATTCCGACAGCGCGCGGACCAGCTCCTTCAGGTTCTCGAGGCGCCCGGGCGCCTCGGGGGAACGGTCCTGCTTCCACATCTCGGTGTAGCCGCTCTCGTCGAGCAGGGTCGCGGTGGTGACGACATGGCCTTCGGTCGGCAGCGCGGCGCGCCAGCGGTCGAAGCCCTGCATCAGCTCCATCAGCGCCTGGCGGGCCTTGCCGCGCAGCGCCTCGCCGCGTTCGACCATCAGATGCGCGGCTGTCGAAAGCGGCACCGCCTCTCGCCGCGCGATCTCGTGCATGGCGCGCAGCGCGGTGTCGCCGAGGCCGCGCTTCGGCGTGTTCACGATGCGCTCGAAGGCGAGGTCGTCGGCGGGCTGGTTGAGCACCCGCAGATAGGCCATGGCGTCGCGGATCTCGGCGCGCTCGTAGAACTTGGCGCCGCCGACCACGCGATAGGGGATGCCGAGGGCGATCATCCGCTCCTCGAAGGCGCGGGTCTGGAAGCCGGCACGGACCAGGATCGCGATCTCGCGCAGCGGCATGCCGTCGCGCCGCGCCTGCTCGATGCGGCCGGCGACGGCGCGCGCCTCCTCCTCGCTGTCCCAGAGGGAGAGGACCTGCACGCGCTCGCCTTCCGCATCCTGGCGGCCGGGACGCAAGGTCTTGCCGAGGCGGCCGCTGTTATGCGCGATCAGCGCGGAGGCGGCGGCGAGGATGGGCTTGGTCGAGCGGTAATTGCTTTCGAGGCGCACGACCTGGGCGCCCGGGAAATCCTTCTCGAAGCGGAGGATGTTCTCGATCTCGGCGCCGCGCCAGGAATAGATCGACTGGTCGTCGTCGCCGACGCAGCAGATGTTGCGCGGCAGCGGCTCCGGCCGCTGCGCCAGCAGGCGCAGCCAGAGATACTGCACCAGGTTGGTGTCCTGGTACTCGTCGACCAGGATGTAGCGGAAGCCGCGATGGTATTCCGCCAGCACGTCGGGGTTGGTGCGCAGGATCTCCGTGACATGCAGCAGCAGGTCGCCGAAATCCGCGGCGTTCAGCTCGACCAGGCGGCGCTGATAGGCGGCATAGAGGGCGCGCGCCGCGCCATTCGCCCAGTCGCTGTCCTCGGCGGCGGTCACCCGCTCCGGCGTCAGGCCGCGATCCTTCCAGCGCTGGATCACGCCCATGGTGCCGTTGGGCGGCCAGCGCTTGGCGTCGATCCGCGCCGCCTCCATCACCTGCTTCAGCAGGCGGAGCTGGTCGTCGGCATCGAGGATGGTGAAGTTGGTCTGCAACCCCACCAGCGCCGCATGCCGGCGCAGCATGCGCGCGCAGAGCGCATGGAAGGTGCCGAGCCAGAGGCCCTCGGCCGGCTGGCCGAGGATGGCGGAGACGCGTTCGCGCATCTCCCGCGCCGCCTTGTTGGTGAAGGTGACGGCCAGCACCTGCCAGGGCCGGGCGCGGCCGCTCATCAGGATATGGGCGAAGCGGGTGGTCAGCACCCGGGTCTTGCCGGTGCCGGCGCCGGCCAACACCAGCAGCGGCCCGTCCACCGCTTCGACCGCGGCACGCTGCTCCGGGTTCAGGCGGGACAGGTAATCGGGCTGGGGGAGGTTTGGCGCGGACACCGGCGCCATATAGAACACCCCGCGAACACATCCAACTGCCAGTCCCACCGCCCTTCCTGCTGCGGCCGGCCTATGCCCGGCTCGCGCCGAAATGACGACGGGAAGGCTGACACGGCCTGTGCGGCGCGTCCTGATCGTCGCGGAGATGACGCGGCAGGCCAGTGCATGGATCCGTCAGGCGCAGCATCGGATGAGGCCAGGTTGCTGGCGCTGATCCATGAGCGGTTCGGCGACCTGCGGAAGCCCTTCTCCCCAGACGCTCGGATCAACGGTCCGGGCGGCTTCGATGACGAGGACGCCGAATACCTGATCGTCGACGCCTTCCGCCTGCTCGGCCTCCCGGACAGGGAGTTGCCCCGCTTTCCCTATGCACGGTTCTTCGCCTCGGATGCAGAGGGCGGTGTTCCGCTTTCAGCCATCCTGGCGCGGGTGATCGCCTTCGCGTTCGATCCCCTGGGCATCAGCCGCCCGCTCGCGCGACGCGATCCCCTGCGTGTCGGGCGGCTGCTCTCCTGGCTCGGCGAAAGGCTGGGGCGGCCAAGTGAGGACAGGTCTGCCGAAGTCGAACAGCCTCCTCTCACGGCGCGGGGCTTCATCGCCCTGATCCTGGAGATCAAGGCGGAGGTCGGCTCTTCCCCGCATTTAGTTTCGGAAAAGAATTGACTTGCGCGTCCCGCCGGCGCGACGCTGCCGCTCCCATCCCAACGCGGGAGTGCAGGCCATGTCGGCAGCCAAGGTCATCACCTGGGAACGCTCCGGCACCTATGTCGAGGAGAAGAGCGGCAACGCGACCCACCATGCGCGTTGCGGCATCATCGACATCGCCGGCCATTACTGGGAAGGGTTCGAACGCCTGGGCAAGGTCGCCCTCGACGCCGGCACCTATCCGAATTCCAGCATGTACATCGACGCGAAGCGCGGCCCCGTCGTGAACCCCTGGCACAAGCAGATGGTGCCGGACCCCGACAGCAAGGAAAAGCCGCCCAAGATGAAGCGCGCGGGGATCCTGTTCCACCGCGCGAAGGTTCCCTCGGACCTGCTCGGCTGCGTCGGCATCGGCTGGATCTATGGCGGGCAGCTCACGGATTCGGCAGAGGCGCTGTGGGAGATCTACCGCCTCGCCGGCGGCACGAAGCAAAACCCGGCGCCGATCCTGACGGTGCGCGTGATCGGCGCCCGCACGCCCTATGCCCCTGATTCCGCCACCTACCTGAAGGACCTCACGGCCTATCAGGGGCTGTGAGTGACGGGGCGGCGCTACCGCGCCGCCCGTGCCCCCAGCAGATGCGCGATGGCGTAGACGAGGTCGGGGCGGTTCAGCGTGTAGAAGTGGAACTCGTCGACGCCATTCGCCTGCAGCAGCCGCACCTGCTCGGCCGCGACCACGACGGAAACCATGCGACGGGTTTCCAGATCCTCGTCCAGGCCTTCGAAGAGCTTGCCCATCCAGTCCGGAACGCTGGCCCCGCACATGGCGGAGAAGCGCTTGACCTGGACGAAGTTCGTGACCGGCATGATGCCCGGCACGATCGGCACCGTGATGCCGGCCGCGCCGCAGCGGTCGAGGAAGCGCAGATAGGTCTCGGTGTCGAAGAAGTATTGGGTGATCGCCCGGGTCGCGCCGGCATCGATCTTGCGCTTCAGGTTGTCGAGGTCCTGCTCGGCCGACAGCGCCGTCGGATGCGTCTCGGGAAAGGCGGCGACCGAGATCTCGAAATCACCGATCCGCTTCAGCCCCTCGACCAGGTCCGCGGCATAGTCGTAGCCGCCGGGATGCGGTTCGTAGACGGTCTGCCCCGCCGGCGGATCGCCGCGCAGCGCGACGATATGGCGCACGCCCGCCGCCCAATAGCCGCGCGCGACCTCGTCCACCTCGGCCCGGGTGGCGCCGACGCAGGTGAGGTGCGCGGCCGGGGTCAGGCTGGTCTCGGCGACGATGCGGGAGACGGTCGCATGGGTGCGCGCCTGGGTGGTGCCGCCGGCGCCATAGGTGACGGAGACGAAGCGCGGCGCCAGCGGCTCCAGCCGGCGGATGCAGGCCCAGAGCTGCTCCTCCAGCTTCTCGGTCTTCGGGGGGAAGAATTCGAAGGAAAGGCGCGGCGGCGGCAGCTCGGCCAGGTTCGGCAGCCCGGGGACGCGCGGGCCGGTCAGCCAGCGCTGCAGGGTACCGGGAGCATGATCGTGGCTGGGCAGGTCCATGGCGTTCCACCGGCTCGGGCGACAATGCCCCGTGAGTGGCGCTTTCGCGCCGCCGTTGCAAGGCTGCTCGTCAGGCCCATGTCAGGTCCGCCTGCTAATACACCGAAACGACGCGATACATTCCCTCGGTCCAGAAAGATGCTATGCGAGCGGTCCATGCGCTGCCCTCCCTCCCCTTGGCAGGCCCTCGGCCTGTCCCTCCTCCTGCTGCTCGGCGCCTGCGCGACCCGGCCTGACCCCTCCGATCGGGAGGCGGTCGCCGAGTACGAACAGAACAACGACCCGCTGGAGCCCACGAACCGCGTCTCCTACGAGGTGCATGACGCGATCGACCGCGCGGTGCTGGAACCGGCGGCGCGCGGCTACCGCGCCGTGGTGCCGGGGCCGGTGCGCACCGGAATCGGCAATGCGCTGGCCAATCTGCGCAGCCCCGTGACCCTGCTCAACGACCTGCTGCAGGGCGAAGGCGATCGCGCGCGCATCACGCTCGGCCGCCTCATGGTCAATACGGTGCTCGGGCTAGGCGGCGTGTTCGATCTCAGCCGCACCTGGGGGGTCCCGGGGCATACCGAGGATTTCGGCCAGACGCTCGCCGTCTGGGGCGTCGGCGAAGGGCCCTATCTCTTCATCCCTCTGCTCGGCCCCTCAAACCCGCGTGACCTGGCCGGCACCGGGGTCGATTTCGCCGCCGACCCCGTCGGTTATTTCGGGCAGGGCACGATCGTCGACGCGCTGAACTGGACCCGGGTCGGGCTGACGGTCCTGGATACACGCGAAGGGCTGATCGAGACCGTCGATGGGCTGCGGCAGGGCTCCCTCGACCCCTATGCCACCATCCGCTCCGGCTATCGCCAGCGCCGTTCCGCGCAGATCCGCAACCGGGACGCCGATGCCGGCGCCGAGGGCGGCCCTTCGGGCCTCGGCCGCGGCTTCGGATTCCAGCCCCGCCCCTGATGAAACACGGTACGAACGAACCCATCATGCACGGCATGACCCGACGCGACCTGATCCTGGCGGCCACTGTGCTCGCCCTTCCCGCCCTGTTCCGGGGCACCGCGCTGGCGCAGACGGTCGATACCGCCCGCGCCGCCAGCCTTATCGAGACCGCCGGTCAGGAGCTGGTGAGCGCCCTGAACAACACCGGGATGAGCGTCGCCCAGCGCCGCGAGCGGGTGGCCGCCGTGCTGCGCCGGACCATCGACATCGAAGGCACCGGCCGCTTCATCCTCGGCCGCTACTGGCGCACCGCGAGCCCGCAGGAGCAGCAGGACTATCTTCGCCTGTTCGATGAGATCATCATCCGCAACCTCTCGGCTCGCTTCGGGGAATACCAGGGCGTACGCTTCACCATGGGCCGCAGCCAGCAGCGGACGGAGGAGGACGTGCTCGTCAACACCATCGTCGAGCGTCCGAACAGCCCGAGCTTCTCGCTCGACTGGCGAGTGGCGGATCTGGGCGGCGGGCAGCTCAAGGTCGTGGACGTGATCGCCGAAGGCACCTCGCTGCGGCTGACCACGCGCAGCGAATATTCATCGGTCATCCAGCGCAATGGCGGACAGGTGGGCTCGCTGCTCACCGCCATGCGCCAGCAGATCGCGCAGCTCGCCGCGCGCGAGGGACGCTGAGCTCGCCATGGCCCTCCTCACCGCCCGCGAGGCCGAGACCATCTACCTGCTGGGCGACAGCGTCGTGCTGCGCGGCGCGATCCCCGGCACCGACTGGCACATGGTGGAAATCACAGTGCCACCTTCCAGCGGGGTGCCGCTGCACAGCCATGCCAGCGCCGAGATCTTCCGGGTGCTGCAGGGCGAGGTCCGCTTCCGCGATGATGACGGCGAATGCGTCGCGGGCCCGGGCGACATGTTCCATGTCGAGCCCGACGCCCCGCATTGCTACCGCAACATCCGCTCCGCGCCGGCGGTGATGCTGGCGATCATGGACGTCTCGGTGCTGCGCTTCTTCCGCGCGATCGGCACCACGGCGCCGCCGACCGGCGAGGCGCCGGACGATATCGAGACGCTGATGCGCATCGCGGCCGAGCACGGGATCAAGTATATCGGCGCCGCCTGACCGGCCGGCCTGTGAATGACGGTTACCGTCAGGTCAGTGTGACAACTTTGAGCTGTGCAATTTCGCTTGCTCTCCCGCTCCGCGCGTAGGACGTTCCGTTTCTCAAACGGGAGAGCAGCGATGTCGCCGTCCGAAGTCCTGGGCTTTATCCGCGGTCCCACCACCCAACGCTTCCTGTGGACGACCGTCATCACCATCGGTTCCAAGACCACTGGCGTCGGCAATTTCACCATCGCGCAGGATGCCCGCGCCCAGGCTGACCAGCACGATATATTCCGCATCAGCGATGGCCTGCCGCAGGCCAACAGCCACGCCTTCCGCGCCGTCAGCGTCCCGATGCGCAACCGCGACACACTGGCTGCGGGCATCGACGGGCTGCAACTGCCCAATGTCGGCGAGGACATCATGGTGACGGGCATGCTGACGAGCTGCGCCTTCATGTATTCCACCGACAAGCGGAACATGCACTGCGCCCATATCGAGCCGACGCGCGCCGTGCTGCCCGCGGGCACCAATCGCGGCCTGGACCTTGGCGTGACGCTCACCACCGCGAACGCCCCCTTCACCAATGACGCCGGCGCAGTGCGCTTCTACACCCGCGTCGACTACGAAGGCCTGCACCACGTCAATATCCTGGGCGTGCGCCGCGGCGACGGCTGGTCGCTCTATGTGCAGGGCATCACCCCCGGGACCTCGACCATCGTCTTCGCGAAGCAGCTTATCTGATCGCCGGGCCGCGGCTCTCGAAAACCAGCATGCGGTTGCCCTGGTTCTGGAATTCGCCGGCCGGGGTCATGCCGATATCGGTCAATACCTCGACCGAGGCGATGTTGCTGTCCCGCGCCACCGCGATGATGCGCGGCAGGCCGGCGCGATGCCCGAAATCGAGCGCGGCGCGCGCCGCCTCCCGCGCATAGCCGTGGCCGCGGCATTCGGGCCAGAGCGCATAGCGCAGCGCGACGCCGCGCCCGTCCGGCCGTTCCATCAGCCCGCAGATGCCAAGGAAATCGCCGGCATCGCGCAGGAAGACGCACCAGGTGCCATAGCCGCGCACCGCCCAGAAATCGATGTCGTCCTCCAGCTCCTCCCGCGTGCGGTCCGGCGTGCGCACGCCGTGCAGCATGAGGTCGAAGACGCGCACATCGGCCTTCAGGCGGATGAGGTCGGCCAGGTTCTCCTGCCCCGGCGGCAGCAGCATCAGCCGCGCGGTGCGCAGGATGCGGCCCGGCCCCGCATGGGCGCCGGGCAGACCGCCTCCGCTCATCTCTGCAAGGGCCGGTACTTGATCCGGTGCGGCTGGTCCGCCGCCGCACCGAGACGGCGTCGCTTGTCGGCCTCATAGGCCTCGAAGTTGCCCTCGAACCACTCGACATGGCTGTCGCCCTCGAAGGAGAGGATGTGGGTCGCCAGGCGATCGAGGAACCAGCGGTCGTGCGAGATGATGACGGCGCAGCCGGCGAAGTCCTGCAGCGCCTCTTCCAGCGCGCGCAGCGTGTCGACGTCGAGATCGTTGGTCGGCTCGTCGAGCAGCAGCACGTTGTGCGGCTTCTTCAGCATCTTGGCCAGGTGCACGCGGTTGCGCTCGCCGCCCGAGAGCACGCCGACCGGCTTCTGCTGGTCGCCGCCCTTGAAGTTGAAGGCGGCGCAATAGGCGCGCGACGGCACCTGGCGCTTGCCCATGGTGATCAGGTCCATGCCGTCGGAGATTTCCTGCCAGACGGTCTTGGTGTCATCCAGGCTGTCGCGGCTCTGGTCGACATAGCCGAGCTCGACCGAATCGCCGATCGTCATGGTGCCGCCATCCGGCGTCTCCACGCCGGTGATCATCTTGAACAGCGTCGACTTGCCGGCGCCGTTCGGGCCGATGACGCCGACGATGCCGCCGGGCGGCAGCTTGAAGGACAGGTCGTCGATCAGCAGCCGGTTGCCGTAGCCCTTGCGGATGCCGTCCGCCACGATGACGGTATTGCCGAGGCGGGGCGCCGGCGGGATCTGGATCTCGGTCGGGTCGGGCGCCCTGTCCTGGCTCTTGGTCAGCAGCTCCTCATAGGCCTGGATGCGCGCCTTGCTCTTGGCCTGGCGGGCGGCCGGGCTGCGGCCGATCCATTCCTGCTCCTCGGCGAGCTGGCGCTGGCGGGTGCTCTCCTCCTTTTCCTCCTGCGCCAGGCGCTTGCGCTTGGCGTTCAGGTAGGCGGAGTAATTGCCCTCATAGGGGATGCCGCGGCCGCGATCGACCTCCAGGATCCAGTTGGTCACGTTGTCGAGGAAGTAGCGGTCGTGGGTGACGATCAGCACCGCGCCGCGATAGCCGCGCAGCGTCTTCTCCAGCCAGGCGACGCTTTCGGCATCGAGGTGGTTGGTCGGCTCGTCGAGCAGCAGCATCTCCGGCTTCTCGAGCAGCAGCTTGCAGAGCGCGACGCGCCGGCGCTCGCCGCCCGAAAGCGTGGTGACGGGGCTGTCGAAGGGCGGGCAGCGCAGCGCATCGAGCGCGATGTCGACGGTGCGCTCCAGCTCCCAGCCATTCGCCGCGTCGATCTTCTCCTGCAGCTCCGCCTGCTCGGCGAGCAGGGCATTCATCTCGTCCTCCGACATCTCGTTGGCGAAGGCTTCCGAGATGGCGTTGAAGCGCGCGAGCCAGCCCAGCAGATCGGCGAAGGCCTCCATGACGTTCTCGCCGACGGTCTTCTCCGGGTCGAGATGCGGCTCCTGCGGCAGGTAGCCGACGCGCACGCCTTCGGCCGCCCAGGCCTCGCCGCCGAATTCCTTGTCCTGCCCCGCCATGATGCGCATCAGCGTCGATTTGCCGGCGCCGTTCGGGCCGAGCACGCCGATCTTCACATCCGGCAGGAAGGAGAGGGTGATGCCTTTGAAGACCTCGCGCCCGCCCGGATAGGACTTGGTGAGATCTTTCATCACATAGGCGTACTGGTAGGCGGCCATGGCGGAGGGACCTGCGATGCGGGGGTTCGCCGCGTTCTAAGCGCCGGGGCGCGAGGCGACAAGCGTGACAGGCGCCGGGAAAGCGGCGGGGCATGGGCCCGGCAGGACTCGAACCTGCAACCAAACCGTTATGAGCGGTCCGCTCTGACCATTGAGCTACAGGCCCGTCCCCCTCTCCTTGCCGCGCGAATCACAAGGCGGCAAGCGGATTACTCCGCCAGAAACGCTCGGATGCGGTCGGAGAGCGGGCCCATGTTCGCGACCCCGTTCAGATGGCCGAGCGGCCCCGCCACCTCCGCGACCGCGACGGGGCGGCCGACGCGGCGGAGCGTCTCCACCATCTCCCTGACACCCTCGATCGGGAAGACGCGGTCATTGGCGGTCGGCACCACCAGCCAGCGCGCCTGGCTGCGGCGGAAAGCGGCCTCCGGGCTGTCATACTCGTTGAAGAAGAGCTGGTTCGCCCGCACCAAATAGAGGAAGGAGTTGGCGTCCGAGGTCCGCGCCCGGGCCGTGGCCGCGTCGTCCAGCCATTTCTCGATGGCGAAGCGGTCCAGCAGGTTGCGCGCGGGGTCGTTGCCCTCGGCTGGGCGCATGCCGAGGCCACGCGCCCATTGCCGGTCCCGCGACTGCAGGGTGACGATCCGGAGCGCCTCCGCCAGCCCCGCCAGCGGCGGCTGTCGGCCTTGGGCGTAGTAATCGCCCTGGCGCCAGTTCGGATCCATCCGGATCGGCGCTTCCCAGACGTCGAGCCAGGCGAGGTTCCAGGGATCGATGTCATGCGCGATCACCGGCATGACGCGCGCCACCATCTCCGGATAGGCGGCAGCCCATTCCATGGCCTGGAGCGCCCCCATCGACCCGCCGGCGACCAGCGCCAGCCGCCTGACGCCGAGATGGTCGAGAAGGCGCTTCTGCACCTCCACGAAGTCGCGCATCGAGACCACCGGGAAGGTCAGGCCGTAAGGCCGGCCCGTCGCCGAATCGAGGGTCGCGGGCCCGGTCGTGACGGTGTTCGGGTCCGGCACGTTCAGGTTCACGAGCGTGTCGGAGGAGATGACGAAGTAGCGGTCGGTGTCGATGGCCCGGCCCGGCCCGATGATCGCATCCCAGTAGCCGACCGGCCCCTGCGGACCGCCGAGCCGCCCGAAGGCGTGGCTGTTGCCGCTGAAGAAATGGGTGATGAGGATGGCGTTGTCCCGCGCCTCGTTCAGCCGGCCCGCGGTCTGGTAGCCGACGCGGGTATTGGCGATGGTCCCGCCGCCGCGGGTGCGGTAGCTGCCGGCTTCGAAGACCTGCTTCTGCACCGGCTCCTGCGCCCGCGGCCCCTGGCCTGGAAATACGGCCGGCAGAAGCAGCGCCGCGGCGAGCGCGAGCACCGTCAGGCGCAATTTCATGGAACTCTCCCCCAGAAAGCTTGTTTCGATACGGAGCCTATCAGACCGGGCGGGCCGCCGGGAAATTGCGCCATGGCGGGCCCGCTGCTATGCGGCGGCGCAGCATACCTTACCGGACTGGAGCCATCCCATGCGCCTCGACGCCATCCCCATCGGCAAGAACCCGCCGGAGGACGTGAACGTCGTGATCGAGGTCCCGATCGGCGGCGAGCCGATCAAGTACGAGCTCGACAAGGCCTCCGGCACGCTGTTCGTGGACCGCTTCCTCTACACGCCGATGCGCTACCCCGGGAATTACGGCTTCGTGCCGCATACCCTCTCCGAGGATGGCGACCCGATCGACGTGCTGATCGCCAATACCCGCCCGATCCTGCCGGGTGCGGTGATCAATGCCCGGCCGGTCGGCGTGCTGCGCATGGAAGACGATGGCGGCATGGACGAGAAGATCATCGCGGTGCCGTCCAGCAAGCTGACCAAGCGCTATGATTCCGTGAAGACGGTGACCGACCTGCCGCAGATCACCCTCGATCAGATCAAGCACTTCTTCGAGCACTACAAGGACCTGGAGCCCGGTAAATGGGTGAAGGTCCTGGGCTGGGGCGACGCCGCCGAGGCCCGCCGCCTGATCACCGAGGCTGTGGAGCGGGCAAAGGCTGAGTGATCTGAGCCGGTTGCGCGCTATGCGGAAGCCTGCCTAGGCTTCCCCTCAACCGGGTCCGGCGGAAGGACGCATGTCCTCCGCCACGGCCGGCCCGGAAAAATTGAGGGGGAGAATACCGTCTTGCTGACCTTGTGGTTGCTGGTGGCGATCGCGCTCGGCGCGCTCTCCATCGTCTATGGCGTGCTCACCGCCAAGGATGTGCTCGGGCGCGACGCCGGCTCGGCGCGCATGCAGGAGATCGCCCAGGCGATCCAGGAAGGCGCCCAGGCCTATCTGAAGCGGCAATACATCACGATCGGCCTGGTCGGCGTGGTGCTGGTCGTGCTGATCGCCTGGCGGCTCGGCATCACCGTCGCCATCGGCTTCCTGATCGGTGCCGTGCTGTCGGCGGCCGCCGGCTTCATCGGCATGAACGTCTCGGTCCGCGCCAATGTGCGCACCGCCCAGGCGGCGCTCGGCTCGCTGGCGGCCGGCCTCGACGTCGCCTTCAAGTCGGGCGCCATCACCGGCATGCTGGTCGCCGGTCTCGCGTTGCTCGGCGTCACCGTCTACTTCTTCATCCTGGTGGTCATCGGCGGCCATCCGATCAACAGCCGCGTCGTCATCGACGCGCTGGTGGCGCTGGGCTTCGGCGCCTCCCTGATCTCGATCTTCGCCCGCCTCGGCGGCGGCATCTTCACCAAGGGCGCCGATGTCGGCGGCGACATGGTCGGCAAGGTCGAGGCCGGCATCCCCGAGGACGACCCCCGCAACCCCGCCACCATCGCCGACAACGTGGGCGACAATGTCGGCGACTGCGCCGGCATGGCGGCCGACCTGTTCGAGACCTATGCGGTGACCATGGTCGCCACCATGGTGCTGGCCGCGATCACCTTCGCAGGATCCGAGCAGCGGATGGCGGAGGGCATGCTCTATCCGCTGGCGATCGGCGCGGTCTGCGTCGTCACCTCGATCGTCGGCACCTATTTCGTGAAGCTGCCGGCCAACCAGTCGATCATGGGCGCCATGTATCGCGGCTTCGTGGTGACCGGGCTGCTGTCGCTCGCGGCCCTGCTGCCGCTGACCTTCCTGATGTGGGGCACCGGCCCGATCACCGCGGGCGGCGTCACCTTCGGCGCCATGGCGCTGTTCTGGTGCGGCGTCGTCGGCCTGGCCGTCACGGCGGCGATCGTCTGGATCACCGAATACTACACCGGCACCAACTACCGCCCGGTGCAGGCAATCGCCGAGAGCTCGGTGACCGGGCACGGCACCAATGTGATCCGGGGCCTCGCGGTCAGCATGGAGAGCACGGCGGTGCCGGCGCTCATCATCATCACGGGCGTGCTGGTGACCTACAACCTGGCGGGGCTCTACGGCATCGCCGTCGCGGTCACCACCATGCTGGCGCTGGCCGGCTTCGTGGTGGCGCTCGATGCCTTCGGCCCGGTCACCGACAATGCCGGCGGCATCGCCGAGATGGCGGGGCTGCCCAAGGAGATCCGCCAGACCACCGACGCGCTGGACGCGGTCGGCAACACCACCAAGGCGGTGACCAAGGGCTATGCGATCGGCTCGGCCGGCCTCGGCGCGCTGGTGCTGTTCGCGGCTTATACCCAGGACCTGAACTACTTCGCGGCCAATGCGGCGACCTACCCGTATTTCGCGGGCATGGGGAACCTGACCTTCTCGCTGGCCGATCCCTATGTCGTGGTCGGGCTGCTGTTCGGGGGACTGCTGCCCTTCCTGTTCGGCGGCATGGCGATGACCGCGGTCGGCCGCGCGGCCATGGCCGTGGTGGAAGAGGTGCGGCGGCAGTTCCGGGAGAAGCCCGGCATCATGCAGGGCACCGACAAGCCCGATTACGGCCGCGCGGTCGACATGCTCACCAAGGCCGCGATCAAGGAGATGATCATCCCCTCCCTGCTGCCGGTGCTGGCGCCGCTGGTGGTCTATTTCGGGGTGAACGCCATCGCCGGGAAGGCAGCCGCCTTCTCCTCGCTCGGCGCCATGCTGCTCGGCGTGATCGTCACCGGATTCTTCGTCGCGGTCTCGATGACCACCGGCGGCGGCGCCTGGGACAACGCCAAGAAGTACATCGAAGACGGCCACCATGGCGGCAAGGGATCGGACGCCCACAAGGCGGCGGTCACCGGCGACACGGTAGGCGACCCCTACAAGGACACCGCCGGCCCGGCGGTGAACCCGATGATCAAGATCACGAATATTGTGGCTTTGCTCCTGCTAGCCATGCTGGCGCATAGCTAACAGCAGTTTTTTGTCTGCCCTCAGACGCCGGGCGGGGCGCATCCGCGCCCCTTGGCTTCCGCGCTGTCGGGGCGCGCCCGGCGCAAGGTCGGTCGCGCGCGGGCCGCATCGGCTGACGCCTCGCGGTCCGGCCTTTCCGGTGGCGGCCTGCGGCCGCGGGTGGTTGGCGTGCTATAGAAGAAGGCCGGCGGAGGGATCCGCCGGCCTTTCTTTGTTGCGAACCCTTGCATCCGGCCGGAAGGGCATATTTCCTTTTGTTCATGTTGCGCCTGCTCACGCCCCTGCTGCTGACGCTGCTCGCCGCGCTGCCGGCGCGGGCGCTGGAGACGGTGGCCGTCACCTCGCCCCGTGCGACAGTCACCATGATCACAGAGCCGGCGGCGATTGCTCCGGGCGTCCCCTTCCGCATCGCGCTGCGCCAGAGGCTGGCACCGGGCTGGCACACCTACTGGACCAACCCGGGCGATGCCGGGCAGCCGCCCGAGGTCACGCTCGCCCTCCCCGACGGCGCCAGCGCGGAGCCGATGCGCTTCCCGGCGCCGCAGCGCATCCCCTTCGGGCCGCTGGTGAATTTCGGCTACGAGAACGAGGCCGTCTTCACCATCCCGGTGACCCCGCCGGCGACGCTCCGCCCCGGCGACACCTTCTCCTTCACCGCGGACGCCAATTGGCTGGTCTGCGAGCGCATCTGCATCCCCGAGGAAGGCAGCTTCCGCGTCGACCTGCCCGTAGAGGCGGCGCCACGTCCGGATGCCGCCACCGCCGCCCTCTTCACCGCCGCCGAAGCCGCCGAGCCGCGCGCCGCGCCCTTCACGGCGCGGATCGGCTTCGAAGGCCGGCAGGGCGTGCTGGAAGTCGCGGGACCGGGCATCGAACCGGGCGCGGTGCGTGACGCCTTCTTCTTCCCCGCCGACTGGGGTGTGATCGAGAATGCCGCGCCGCAGGCCCTCGCGGTCCGCGACGGGGCGCTGACCCTGGCGCTCGCGCGCGGCAATGCCGAGGCGTTGCCGGTGCGGATCGAGGGCATCGTCGCCATCACCGATGCCGCCGGGGTGCGCGGCGCCTATACCGTCGGGGCGGTGCCGGGCGCGGTGCCGGCGGCCGGCGGCGGGCTGCCGCTCTGGCAGGCCGCGCTCTTCGCGGCGCTGGGCGGCCTGATCCTGAACCTGATGCCCTGCGTCTTCCCGATCCTCGCCATGAAGGCGGTGTCGCTGGCGCGGCTCTCGGGCGCGGCGCGGGGCGCAGTCAGGGCGCATGCGGCGAGCTACACGGCGGGCGTCGTGCTGTCCTTCCTGGCACTCGGCGGGTTGCTGATCGGGCTGCGCTTCGCGGGCGGCGCGGCCGGCTGGGGCTTCCAGTTCACGAGCCCGGTCTTCGTCGCCGGCATGGCCTGGCTGATGCTGGCGGTCGGGCTCAACCTCTCCGGCGTCTTCGCCTTGGGCGGGCCGGTCTCGGCCGGCAGCGGTCTCGCGGCGCGGGGCGGCCATGCGGGCTCCTTCTTCACCGGCGTGCTGGCGGTGCTGGTCGCCACCCCCTGCACGGCGCCCTTCATGGCCGCCGCGATCGGCGCGGCGCTGGCCATGGCGCCGGCGGAGGCGCTGACCGTCTTCGCGGCCATGGGGCTCGGCATGGCCGCGCCCTATGCCCTGCTCGGCCTGTTCCCCGGCGCGGCGCGGGTGCTGCCGAAGCCCGGGCTCTGGATGGAGCGGCTGAAGCAGGCCCTCGCCTTCCCGATGTACGCCGCCGCCGCCTGGCTGGTCTGGGTGCTGGCGGAGCAGGCCGGGCCCGGCGGCGTCTTCGCCGCGCTCTCCGGCGCGCTGCTGATCGGCTTCGGTGCCTGGGCACTCGGTGTCGCGCAGGCGCAGGGCTGGCGCTTCGGGCGGGTGGCCGCCGGCGTCGCGGTGATCGCCGCCCTGGCGCTGCTGCCCGGCCTCGGCGCCGTGCCACCCGCAGCCCAGGCCGCTGCCGAGGATGCGGGCGAGGCCTGGTCGGAGGCGCGGGTCGCGGCGCTCCGGGCCGAAGGCCGGCCGGTCTTTGTCAACCTCACCGCCGCCTGGTGCATCAGTTGCAAGGTGAATGAGCGCGTGGCGCTGCGCACCGATGCGGTGCGCGAGAGCTTCGCTGCCCAGAACGTCGCCTATCTGGTCGGCGACTGGACCCGGGGCGATCCCGCGATCACGGCGCTGCTGCGCGCGCATGGGCGCGACGGCGTGCCGCTCTATCTCTTCTACCCCGCGGGCGGCGGCGCGCCGCGCGTGCTGCCGCAGATCTTGACCGAAGGGATCGTGCGGCAGGCCCTCTCCGCGCCCAACAACAGCTGACCCCTTCCAACACACCACTGAGGAGAAGCGACATGACGATCATCAGCCGCCGCGCCGCCCTCATGGCCGCCGGGACCCTCGCTCTCACGCCCCGCCTCGCCGGCGCATCGCCCGCGATCGGCACCGCGGCACCCGACATCGCCCTCCCCGACCAGGATGGCGACATCAGGCGCCTCGCGGATTTCCGCGGCCGCGTCGTGGTCCTGGAATGGACCAATCACGAATGCCCCTATGTGCGGAAGCACTACGGCAGCACCAACATGCAGACGCTGCAGCGCCTGGCCGCCGGGCGCAACGCGGTGTGGCTCTCGATCGCCTCCTCTCCGGCCGGCGAGCAGGGCCATGTGACCGGCCCGCAGGCGAAGGAGCTGACCGCGAGCCGCAACGCCGCGCCGACCGCGGTGCTGCTCGATCACCGCAGCGCCGCCGCCCGCGCCTATCAGGCGACGACGACGCCGCAGATGTTCGTCATCTCCGCCGATGGCGTGCTGCGCTACATGGGCGGCATCGATTCGATCCGCTCCACCCGGATCGAGGACGTGGCCCGCGCCGAGCCCTATTTCCGCGACGCCTTCCTGGCCATCACCGAAGGCCGCCAGGTCACCCGCGCCAGCACCCCACCCTACGGGTGCGCTATCAAGTATGTGGATGCTTGATCCCCAAGCGTCGGAGTCGCCTTAAACCCCCGGCGCTCCCACCAAACCGCGGCCGCAGGCCGCCACCCATTCCTGCGGTGGCGAGGCGAAGCCGATGCCCCGAGGCCGCGAATGCGGCCCGCGCGCGACCAACCGTCGCGCTGGGCACGCCCTGACAGCGCGCTAGCCAAGGCCGCGGATGCGGCCGCCGGCGCCTGAGGTCATGAACAAAGGTGTTCGGGAACCTTGAGGCCGAGGCGCAGCGGCACTGGCCAGATTTCCCGAAGCGTGCGCAGCGGCGTGAAGCCGGCGGCGATGTAGTTGGGCAGCGCCCGGGGATGGTCGGCGGTGCAGGTGTTCACCGTCATCTGCCGCGGCGCCTCCGCCCAGGCCGCGTCGATGGCGTGGCGGAGGAAGGGCTTGCCCACGCCCTTGCCGATCGCCCAGGGCACCAGCCCGAAATAGCTGAGGTTCATGCTCTCCGGCAGGCGCCGCTCCAGCTCGTAGAAGCCGACCGGCTCGCCGCCGACATAGAGCACATGGATCGAGACGCGGGGCGGCGCGATCGCGTGCTGCAGCTCCCCGAGCTCCACGGTCCGGCGCATCCACCAGAGCCAGGGCGCGCCGACCGTGTCGTAGAGGTAGCGGTAGAACTGGGCCGAGCAATGATTGAGCCGCACCACCCGCGCCGCCGGCGGCAGCGCCGGCCCGGCTTCCGCCGGCGCCGATGCCATGCGCAGGAAGGTGACGTCGACGGCGACCTCCATCACCGCCTCACGCAGCGCGTCCACCTCAGTTGTCCAGGAAGGACCGCAGCTTCCGAGACCGGCTCGGGTGTTTCAGCTTGCGCAGCGCCTTGGCCTCGATCTGACGGATGCGCTCGCGCGTCACGTTGAACTGCTGGCCGACCTCTTCCAGCGTGTGGTCGGTGTTCATGCCGATGCCGAAGCGCATGCGCAGCACGCGCTCCTCGCGCGGCGTCAGGCTGGCGAGCACCCGGGTCGTCGCCTCGCGCAGGTTGGACTGGATCGCGGCATCGAGCGGGATGATCGCGTTCTTGTCCTCGATGAAGTCGCCGAGATGGCTGTCCTCCTCGTCGCCGATCGGCGTCTCGAGGGAGATCGGCTCCTTGGCGATCTTCAAGACCTTCCGCACCTTCTCGAGCGGCATGCCAAGCTTCTCGGCCAGTTCCTCCGGCTGCGGCTCGCGGCCGATCTCGTGCAGCATCTGGCGGCTGGTGCGCACCAGCTTGTTGATCGTCTCGATCATGTGCACCGGAATGCGGATGGTCCGCGCCTGGTCGGCGATCGAGCGGGTGATCGCCTGGCGGATCCACCAGGTGGCATAGGTCGAGAACTTGTAGCCGCGGCGGTACTCGAATTTGTCGACGGCCTTCATCAGGCCGATGTTGCCTTCCTGGATCAGGTCCAGGAACTGCAGGCCGCGGTTGGTGTATTTCTTGGCGATGGAGATCACGAGGCGGAGGTTCGCCTCGATCATCTCCTTCTTCGCCTGGGTCATGTCGCGCTCGCCGCGGCTGACCGTGGTGTAGACGCGCTTGAACTCGGCGACCGGCAGCCCGGTCTCCTGCGCGACCAGCATGATCCTGCCGCGGATCTGCTCGACATCGTCCGTGTGCTTGGCGACGAAGGTCTTCCAGCCCTTGGCCGGCAGCTTGGCCAGCCGCTCGAACCAGGTGGGGTCGAGCTCGGCGCCCTTCCATTGGGCCAGGAACTCGTCGCGCTTCACCTTGGCGCCATCGGCCAGCCGCATCACCTGGCCCTCGAGGCCCACCAGCTTGCGGTTCAGGCCCTTGAGCTGGTCGACCAGCTCCTCGATGCGGTTGTTGTGGAGGTGCACCTTCTCCACCAGCGCCACCAGCTCGCGGCGCTGCTTCTCATAGGTCTTCTCGCCGCGCGCCGCGTATTCCTCGCCGGAGGCATAGGCCTCCATGCGCTTGGCGGTCATCTTGTGCAGCTTGCCGTAGACGCTCTCGATCGCCTCGAAGGCGGCCAGCGCCTCGGGCTTCAGCTTCTCCTCGAGCGCCGAGAGCGAGAGGCCCATGCCCTCCCCCTCTTCGCCTTCCTCGAATTCCTCCTCGGCGGCGGCGGCGGTGCCGTCCGGGCTGTTCGCGGATTGCGTCGCCTCCAGATCGATGACGTCGCGCAGCAGCATGCGGCCTTCCTTGACCGCGTCATGCCAGCGGAGGATGGCCTGGAAGGTCAGCGGGCTCTCACAGAGCCCGCCGATCATCATGTCCCGGCCGGCCTCGATACGCTTGGCGATCGCGATCTCGCCCTCGCGGGACAGCAGCTCGACGCTGCCCATCTCGCGCAGGTACATGCGGACCGGGTCGTCGGTGCGGCCGAGGCTTTCCTCGTCGACGTTGCCGCCGCTCTCCTCCTCCTCGTCGTCCTTCTTCTCGGGCTTGGCGACCGCGGTCTCGCCTTCCTCGGTCTCCTCGGACTCGACCACGTTGATGCCGATGTCGGACAGCATCGCCATGGTGTCCTCGATCAGCTCGGAGGAGACCTGCTCGGAGGGCAGCGCCGCGTTCAGCTCGTCCACCGTGACGTAGCCGCGCTCCTTGCCGCGACCGATGAGCTTCTTCACGGCCGCCGACTGGGTGTCGAGCAGCACGCCCTCGACCGCTTCCTCGCGCGTCTCGGCCGTGTCACCGCCCGCCGCCACCTTGCTTGCCGCCATGCCTCGCCCGCTCCGTTCAATGCGCGGCTGGCCCACCGGGAATGCCGGCGGTCCGCGCGCTGATGCCTCTACCCTATGGGGAAGTCGCGGCGGTATCCGCCACGGCCTCGATCTCGCCCCGCCGCTGTGCGGCGATCGCCTCCGTCAGCCGCTGCAGCCGTAGCGCCGCGCCGGGGTCGTTGGTCGCGATCCAGTCCCGCTCCGCCGCGCGCTGGTCCTCGATCAGATCCGCCTCCCCGCGCAGGAGCAGGAAGAAGTGCCACCACCCTTCCTCGGCCTCCTTCGGCTGGGCCTCGGCTTGCGCTGCCTGCGGGAGGCCCTCGGGCCGCATCGCCCAGGCCAGCGCGTCGCTTTCCCCAGTGTGGGCGAGGTGGTCGATCAGGGCAGCGGAGTCAAGCGTCTCAATACCGGAAAGCCATGCGAAGAGGGCGTTGCGGAGCCGCGTGGCCGGGCCTTCGGGCAAATCGAGCAGCGCCAACGCCTCCTCCACCTGCGGCAGCAGCCAGGGATGGCGGATCAGGATCGCGAGCGCGCAGCGCGCGCCCTCGCTCCGCGCCTGGCCGGGATCCGGCGCGGCGCGGGCGATGCGAGGCGGCTTCGGCTTCTGGCCGGGACGGGCGCGCGCGGTGAAGAAGCGGTCGAGCAACATGCTGCGATACTCGGACGCCAGCGCCTTGTCCGGAATGGTGGCCGCCGCCGCCGCCAGGCGATGGCGCAGCGCCGCACGGGCTTCCGGCGTCTGCGGCGGCCGGCCGCCCGCGATCAGCGTGAACAGCGCCTCCGACAGCGGCTGCGCGGCATCCAGCACCGCCTGAAAGGCAGCCGGCCCGCCCTTGCCCACCAGCGTATCCGGATCCTCGCCGGCCGGCAGGGTGGCCAGGCGCAGCGTGCGCTCGGGCGCGAGCTGGGTCAGCGCCAGCTCCGCCGCCCGCGCCGCGGCGCGGGCACCGGCGGCATCGCCGTCGAAGCACAGGACCGGTTCCGGCGTCAGGCGCCAGAGCTCCTGCATCTGCTCGGCGGTGAGCGCGGTGCCGAGCGGGGCGACCGCGGCCCCGAAGCCCGCCTGGTGCAGCGCGATCACGTCCATGTAGCCTTCGACCGCGATCACCCGCGCGCCGCGGAAGGCAGCTTCCTTCGCGCCGTCCAGGCCGAACAGGGCGCGGCGCTTGGAGAATAGCGGCGTCTCCGGGCTGTTCACGTATTTGGGCTGCGCATCGCCGAGGGTGCGGCCGCCGAAGGCGATCACCCGGCCGCGCCGGTCGCGGATCGGGAAGATGACCCGGCCGAAGAAAAAGTCGCGCGGCGCCTCGCCGCCCTCGCCTTCCCTGACCAGCCCGGCCTCCAGGAGCTGCGCCGTCTCGACGCCTTCCGGCTTCAGGTCGGCGGCGATGGCGCCCCGCGTGCCAGAGGCCCAGCCGAGGCCGAAGGCGCGGATCGTCTCCGGCGTCAGGCCCCGCCGCTGCAGGTAGTCGAGCGCCGGGCGGCCCTCCGGCAGGTGCAGGCGGCGGGTAAAGGCCTCCTGCGCTGCCGCCATCACCGCATGCAGGTCGCGCGCCCGGCGGTCCCGTGCGGCGGCTTCCGGCGTCGGCTTCGGGACATCGAGCCCGGCCTCGGCGGCCAGACGCTCCACCGCCTCCATGAAGCCGGCGCCCTCGCTCTGCATGACGAAGCTGACCGCGTCGCCATGCGCACCGCAGCCGAAGCAATGGTAGTGGTCGTCATAGACGTAGAAGGAGGGCGACTTCTCGTTGTGGAAAGGGCAGCAGGCCTTCCAGTTGCGCCCCGACCGCGTAAGCCGCGCCCGCCGCCCGATCAGGCCGGGCAACGGGGTGCGGAGACGGAGTTCATCCAGGAATGAGGGGGAAAGCGCCATGGGAGCGCTCCTTATATCAACGGCGGCGCGCGTTGGCACGCGCACCGCCCCTCAAACGCCGGGCGCCGCGCATCCGCGCGGCTTGGCTTCGCCGGACTACCGGCGGGCCGCCTTCGCGGCCTCGGGCCGGTTGAGCAAACCGGCCCGCTTTGCATGATCACCCCCCGAGCTTCGCCTTCACCAGCGGCCCGGCCTTGGCCATGTCCATTTCCGCCGCGTGTCTCGCGCGCAGCACAGCCATCACCTTGCCCATGTCCTTGATCGAGGCCGCGCCAGCCTCCGCGATGGCGGCATCGACCGCGGCGGCGGTCGCGGCCTCATCCATCTGCGCCGGCAGGAAGCTTTCGATCACTGCGATCTCGGCCTCCTCCTTCTCCGCGAGCTCCGGACGGTTGCCCTGGCGATAGAGCTCGACCGCTTCGCGGCGGGATTTGGCCATGCCGCGCAGCATGGCAGCGATCTGCTCGTCCGGCACGCCAGGATCGGTCGGCGCCTTGCGGGCGGCGATGTCGGTGTCCTTCAGCTTGGCGAGGATCATGCGGATGGTGGAGGTCCGCGCGGCATCCTTGGCGAGCATCGACGCCTTCAGGGCCTCGGTGAAACGGGGGCGCAGATCCATGACGGCAGTCTCCTTAACGTCAGTAGCCCTCAAACGCCGGGCGGGCGGCATCCGCCGCCCTTGGCTTCGCGCGACTCCGCGCGGGCCGCATTCGCGGCCTCGGGCCGGTCAACAGACCGACCCGTTTACGATATAGGTCGCTGGGAAGTGGGAAATCAATTCCCGGGCCACCCATCGGATCGCGCTGGACCTGGGAAGTAATTTCCCAGATAGTGTCGACCATGCGCAGCGTGGAAGACATCATCGCCCTGCTGGGCGGGCCCGAAGCCGCAGCGACACGCTGCGGCGTCGGCACCGAGGCCATCCGGAAATGGCGCCAGGCTAAGGCCATACCGGCCAAGCACTGGCCCGCCATCCTGGCCGCCACCGGCCTGCCCTTCTCCGATCTTCCCGGCAATGCCCCTCTCCCGGAGCCCCTCATGGCCGATACCCCGTCCGCCGCCACCCCGCCCCAGGGCGCGACCGCGGTGCTCGTCCTCGCCGATGGCAGCGTCTTCTGGGGGGAGGGTTTCGGCGCCTACGCGACCGAGGTCGCCGAGATCTGCTTCAACACCGGCCTGACCGGCTATCAGGAGACGCTGACCGATCCCTCCTATGCCGGGCAGATCATCACCTTCACCTTCCCCCATATCGGCAATGTCGGCGCCAATGCGGAGGATATGGAAGCAGCGACCCCGGCCGCCCGCGGCCTCGTGGTGAAGCAGCCGATCACCGAGCCCTCCAATTGGCGGGCCCTCCGGCATCTGGATGACTGGCTGAAGTCGCACGGCATCGCCGGTCTGGCCGGCATCGACACCCGCGCCTTGACGGTCCGCATCCGCGACGGCGGCGCGCCCAATGGCGTGCTGAGCTTCCCCGCCGATGGCCGCTTCGACATCCCGGCGCTGATCGCCCAGGCCCAGGCCTGGCCGGGGCTCGAGGGCATGGACCTCGCGAAGGAGGTGACCACCCGTCAGTCCTACCATTGGGACGAGATGGAATGGGCCTGGACGCCCGAGCTTGCCCGCTCCGCGGGGGGTGGCTTTGCCCGGCAGGAAGCGCCGAGGCACAAGGTCGTGGCCGTCGACTATGGCGCGAAACGCAACATCCTGCGCTGCCTCGCCTCCGCCGGCCTCGACGTCACCGTGGTGCCGGCGACGGCGACCGCCGAGGAGATCCTGCGGCATGAGCCGGACGGCGTCTTCCTCTCGAACGGCCCGGGCGACCCGGCGGCGACCGGCGAATACGCGGTGCCGGCAATCCGAGGCGTGCTGGAGAAGCAGGTGCCGGTCTTCGGCATCTGCCTCGGCCATCAGCTCCTGGGCCTGGCGCTCGGCGCGAAAACCTACAAGCTCGACCGCGGCCATCGCGGCGCCAACCAGCCGGTGAAGGATCTGGCCACCGGCAAGGTCGAGATCACCTCCCAGAACCACGGTTTCGCGGTCGATCCGGAAACCCTGCCGCCGACCGCGCATGTGACGCATGTCTCGCTGTTCGATGGGTCGAACGAGGGGATCGCCAGCGACGCGCACCCGGCTTTCTCGGTGCAGTACCACCCGGAGGCCTCGCCGGGGCCGACCGATAGCCACTACCTTTTCCACCGCTTCGTTGATCTCATCGAGAAGCACAAGGGGAGGTAGACGATGTTCGATCTCAGCGGGCGCGTGGCGCTCGTCACCGGCGGCAATGGCGGCATCGGGCTTGGCATGGCGCGCGGGCTCGCGAAGGCGGGTGCGGCGGTCATGATCGCCGGCCGCGATGCGGCCAAGAACGAGGCAGCCCTGGCGGAACTCCGTGCCCTCGGCGCTGAGGCCGAGGCTGTCATCGCGGACCTGACGGACCCCGAGGCGGTGAAGGCGATGGTCGCCGAGACCGTCAAGATGCTCGGCGGGCTCGACATCCTCGTGAACAACGCCGGCACCAATATCCGTCGCCGGCCGGAGGAGTACCGGCTGGAGGACTGGCACACCGTGCTCGCCACCAACCTCACCAGCGCCATGCTCGCCTCGCAGGCGGCCTATCCGCATCTCAAGGCCAGCGGGCATGGGCGGGTGATCAACAACGGCTCCATGCTGTCGATCTTCGGCCTGCCGTTCCACGCCGCCTATGGCGCGTCCAAGGGCGGCGTCGTGCAGATGACGAAGTCGCTGGCCGTCGCCTGGGCGGCGGACGGCATCACCGTCAATGTGCTGCTGCCGGGCTGGATCGACACAGCGCTGACCCAGAAGGCGCGCGGCGACATGCCGACCCTGCATGAGGACGTGCTGCGCCGGACACCCACGAAGCGCTGGGGCGATCCCAAGGATTTCGAGGGGATCGCCGCCTTCCTCGGCAGCGATGCCAGCGCCTTCATCACCGGCGTTGCCATCCCGGTGGATGGCGGGTTCTCGGTGCACGGGTGAAGGCGGCCCTCCTCGGCCTCGCCGCCGCCGGCCTGTTCCTGGTCGGCGCCGCCGCGACCTCGGCCCCGGTCGATTGCGCGACGCCGGTCCTGCGCTCCGTCAGCCCGGACACCCGGCACCGGCTGGAGATCTGCCGCGGCCGCCTGTTCTTCGCGATGCCCGGCCAATCCGGCGACGCGCCCGGCATGGCGGTGCTGCGTGATGCCGATGGCCAGATCGAGGGCGTGGTCGCGCTCGCAATGCTGAACGCGGTCGAAGGCCCGCCGCGCTGGGAGGCCGATGCGGTGGCGCTGCCGCTGGTCGCCCGCATCGCCTACACGAGCGGCGGCGCGACGGTGCTGGGCGACGCCTTCTGGCGGCTGCGCACCTGGCTGCGCGCGGTGCCCCGCGACGAGGAATTCCGCTGATGCCGGCCGCCGAGACGCTGCTGGTCTTCGCCGCCCTCTCCTTCGGCCTGGCGGCGACGCCAGGGCCGAACATGCTCTATCTCGTCTCGCGCTCGCTCGCGCAGGGCACTGGGGCGGGTGTGGTGTCGATGGCCGGCTGCCAGTTCGGCTCGCTCGTCATCATGCTCTGCGCGGCGGCTGGCATCACCGCGGCGCTCTTCGCGATCCCGTTCGCCTGGGACGCGCTGCGCATCGGCGGCGCGCTCTATCTGGCCTGGCTGGCCTGGCAATGCCTGCGGCCCGGCGGCGACCCGATCTTCGCCCCGCGCCACCTGCCGCGGGAGCCGGCGCCGCGCCTCTTCGCCGTCGGCATGGCGACCGCCGCGCTGAACCCCAAGGTCGCGCTCTTCTACGTGGCGGTGCTGCCGCAATTCATCGATCCCGCGCGCGGCGACGTGCTGGCGCAGGGCATCATCCTCGGCGGCATTCAGATCGCGGTCTGCACGCTGTTCGATGCCGTCCTGGTCTGGGGCGCCGCCGGGGTCTCCCGCTTCCTGGGCGAGCGCCCCGGCTGGATGGCGGCGCAGCGCTGGCTGCTCGGCGCCGTGCTGGCCTTGCTCGCCGTGCGGCTGGTAACCGAGGGGCGGCGCTGATGTCGCTCTGGCTGATGCTGGCGCTGGTGCCCGTGGGCGCGCTCTACGCCTTCGCGACCGGCCGGCTGGCGCTCTCCGCACTGCGCCCGGCGCGCATCGAGGCGGTGCCGGTGATCATGGCGCTCTCCGCCATCGCGCATCTCATCGCCTCTCGCCTGCTGGGGCTCGGCCCGGTGCTGGCGCTGCTGGCCTTCTGGTCCTTCACCCATCTCGTCGCGCTGCCCTTCGTCGCGCGCGGCGTCCGGCCTGGTGGCGCGGGATGAGTGCGATCTTCCTCCTCGCCCTGGTCGTGGTGGCGCAGTTCGCGTTCTCGGTCCTGGCCTTCGCGGGACTCGCGCGGGTGACGCCACGCGTCGCGGCGGCGGTGATCGCACCGCTGCTCGCGATGCTCGCGGGCTTCGCCTTCGTCGCCATCGAGAGCCGGCGCATCCGGCCGGATGCCGAAGCGATTCACCTCCTGATGCTGTCGCCGCCCTTCGCCTTCGCCATCACCTTTCCCATCCTGGCTCTGCTGCTGCTCTGGGTGCTTGGCACCCGCCGGCGCGGCTGACGCCCCAGCCCACGAGGCCACCATGCCGAAGCGCACCGACATCCAGTCCATCCTGATCATCGGCGCCGGCCCCATCGTGATCGGCCAGGCCTGCGAGTTCGACTATTCCGGCGCCCAGGCCTGCAAGGCGCTGCGCGCCGAAGGCTACCGCGTGATCCTGGTGAATTCGAACCCCGCCACGATCATGACCGATCCGGGCCTCGCGGACGCGACCTATATCGAGCCGATCACCGTCGAGATGGTCGAGAAGATCATCGCAAAGGAGCGCCCGGATGCGCTGCTGCCGACCATGGGCGGGCAGACCGCGCTCAACACCGCGCTCAAGCTCGCGGAAGCCGGCGTGCTCGAGAAATACGGCTGCGAGCTGATCGGCGCCAAGGCCGAGGTGATCGACAAGGCCGAGGATCGGCAAAAATTCCGCGACGCGATGGCCAAGATCGGCATCGAGAGCCCGAAGAGCGAGATCGCGCATACGATGGAGGAAGCGCGGGCCGCGATCGAAATCGTCAAGCTGCCCTGCGTCATCCGTCCCTCCTTCACGCTCGGCGGCACCGGCGGCGGCATCGCCTACAACCGCGAGGAGTTCGAGCAGATCGTCGGCGCCGGCCTCGCAGCCTCCATGACCAGCGAGGTGCTGATCGAGGAGAGCGTGCTCGGCTGGAAGGAATTCGAGATGGAGGTGGTCCGCGACCGCGCGGACAACTGCATCATCGTCTGCTCCATCGAGAACCTGGACCCGATGGGCGTGCATACCGGCGACAGCATCACCGTCGCCCCGGCGCTGACGCTCACCGACCGCGAATACCAGCGCATGCGGGACGCCTCCATCGCCTGCCTGCGCGAGATCGGCGTCGATACCGGCGGATCGAACGTGCAGTTCGGCGTGAACCCGGCCGATGGCCGCATGGTCATCATCGAGATGAACCCGCGCGTCTCGCGCTCCTCGGCACTCGCATCCAAGGCGACCGGCTTCCCGATCGCCAAGATCGCGGCCAAGCTCGCCATCGGCTACACGCTGGACGAGCTGGCGAACGACATCACCCGCGTCACGCCCGCTAGCTTCGAACCCACCATCGACTATGTCGTGGTGAAGATCCCGCGCTTCACGTTTGAAAAATTCCCCGGCACGCCGGCGACGCTCACCACCTCCATGAAGTCGGTCGGCGAGACCATGGCGATCGGCCGGTCCTTCAACGAGGCCCTGCAGAAGGGGCTGCGCGGGCTGGAGACGGGGCTCACCGGCCTCGACGAGGTGGAGGTGCCGGGCGATGGCTCACCGCAGGCCTACCACGCCGCGCTGACCAGCCCGACGCCCGACCGACTGCTGGTCGCGGCCCAGGCGATCCGCGCCGGCGTGCCGCTGGCCGAGATCCACGAGGCGTCGAAGTTCGACCCCTGGTTCCTGCGCGAGATCGAGAAGATCGTCCTCGCGGAGCAACGTGTGACCGAGGCCGGATTGCCGAAGGACGTCGTGGGCATGCGCCGCCTGAAGGCCATGGGCTTTTCCGACACGCGGCTCGCGAAGCTGATCGGCGCGGTGGAGGCCGATGTCGCCGCGGCCCGGGAGCGGCTCGGCGTGCGGCCGGTCTACAAGCGCATCGACACCTGCGCCGCCGAATTCGCCTCCGACACGCCCTATATGTACTCGACCTACGAGGGTGGCTTCGGTGAGCCGGTCTGCGAATCGCGACCGACGGAGCGCGAGAAGATCATCATCCTCGGCGGCGGCCCCAACCGCATCGGGCAGGGCATCGAGTTCGACTATTGCTGCGTCCATGCCGCCTATGCGCTGCGCGAGGCCGGGTTCGAGACCATCATGGTCAACTGCAACCCGGAGACGGTCAGCACCGACTACGACACCTCCGACCGGCTCTATTTCGAGCCTCTGACCGGCGAGGACGTGATCGCGCTGATCCGCAAGGAACAGGCGAAGGGAACGCTGCTCGGCTGCATCGTGCAGTATGGCGGGCAAACGCCGCTCAAGCTCTCCCAGGCGCTGCACAAGGCAGGGATCCCGATCCTCGGCACCAGCGCCGAGGCGATCGACATCGCCGAGGATCGCGAGCGCTTCCAGATCCTGCTGAAGGGCCTCGGCCTCAAGCAGCCGCAGAACGGCATCGCCCGCAACCTGGACGAAGCGGTCCATGAGGCGGAGCGCATCGGCTATCCGGTCGTGGTGCGCCCATCCTACGTGCTCGGCGGCCGCGCCATGGAGATCGCGCACAACCGCGAGCAGCTCCTCCGCTTCGGCAAGGAGGCGGTGCGCGTCTCCGGCGAGAACCCGATCCTGATCGACCAGTACCTGGCGGATGCGATCGAGGTCGATGTCGACTGCATCGCCGACGAGGCCGGGATCGTCTACGTCGCCGGCGTCATGGAGCATATCGAGGAAGCCGGCATCCATTCCGGCGACAGCGCCTGCTCCCTGCCCCCCTATTCGCTGCCGCCGGCGATCGTCACCGAGCTCAAGGCCGAAACCGAGGCGATGGCCCGCGCGCTGAAGGTCAAGGGCCTGATGAACGTGCAATACGCGGTGAAGGACGGCGAGATCTACGTGCTGGAGGTCAATCCCCGCGCGTCGCGCACCGTGCCCTTCGTCGCCAAGGCGACCGGCGTCGCGGTCGCCAAGATCGGCGCCCAGGTGATGGCGGGCGCGAGCCTGAAATCCTTCAAACTCGACGACGACGCCATCAGCCGCCACGTCGCGGTGAAGGAGGCGGTCTTCCCCTTCAACCGCTTCCCGAACGTGGACGTGATTCTGGGGCCGGAGATGAAGTCGACCGGTGAGGTGATGGGCCTCGACGTCTCCTTCGAACGGGCCTTCCTGAAGTCCCAGCTCGGCGCCGGCGTGAAACTGCCGGAGGCCGGCACCGCCTTCGTTTCGGTCAAGGACGGCGACAAGGCGGCCGCGGTCTCCCTCGCCCGCCGCCTGACCGAAATGGGCTTCCGGGTCATGGCAACCCGCGGCACCGCCGGCCGCCTGCGGGAGGCCGGGATCGAATGCACGGTGGTCAACAAGGTGCTGGAAGGCCGCCCACATTGCGTGGATGCCATCAAATCCGGCGAAATCCAGCTCGTCATCAACACCACGGGCGGTGGGCAGAGCGTGGCGGACAGCTTCAATATCCGCCGCAACGCCCTGACCCATGGGGTGCCGCATTACACGACGGTCGCCGGCGCCCGGGCCGCGGTGCACGCGATCGCGGCACTGAAAGCCGGAACCCTTGATGTGGCGCCCCTCCAGGCCTATTTTGCACAGTCGTTCTGATACGCACGGGGGGTCCGAAAGGCTCCTCCGCGCGACCTGGGCCATAATGGCCCGGGCACTTGGTTTGATCGTGTGATTCAGGCTTTTCGGCCGATGAAGCCTGAAGCCATCACACTCTATCGGCCAAACGCCGCGCCCCGGGGTGACCACGCCCCGGGGTTTGGTGTCTGAGCCGGCTCCGCAACAACATCAGACTTACGAGGGATTGGCGCGCCGTGCAGAAGTTCCCCATGACCGCTGAAGGTCTGGCCCGGCTGGAAGAGGAACTGAAGGTACTCAAGGCTGAGGAGCGACCGGCCGTGATCCGCGCCATCGCGGAAGCGCGGGCGCATGGCGACCTCTCCGAGAATGCCGAATATCATGCCGCGCGGGAGCGTCAGTCCTTCATCGAGGGCCGCATCGCGGAACTCGAGAGCATCATCCCGTCGGTCGAGGTGATCGATGTCGCGAAGCTGTCCGGCAAGCAGGTCCGCTTCGGCGCGCATGTGACGATCCTCGACGAAGAGGGTGACGACGAGAAGACCTACCGCATCGTCGGCGCCTATGAGGCCGACATGAAGAACGGGTCGATCTCCATCTCCTCCCCGCTCGCCAAGGCGCTGCTCGGCAAGAAGGTCGGCGACAGCGTCGAGGTACCGGCGCCGGGCGGCGCCCGTTCCGTCGAGATCACTGCCGTCCGCTTCGCGTGAGCCTGCCCGATGACCGGACTGCCGACGTGCATGCCGGGCTGAGCGGGCCGGGCGGCACGATGCGCACGGCCGCGACCGTGACGCTGGCCGATGTGCGGGCGGCCGCCGCACGCATCGCCGGGCAGGTGATCCGGACGCCCACCGTCCTGAGCGATGCGGTCTCCCGCGCGGCCGGGGCACGGGTGCATCTGAAGCTCGACAACCTACAGGCGACCGGCGCCTTCAAGGAACGGGGCGCGGCCAACCGCCTGGCGCTGCTCTCGGCGCGGGAACGGGCAGCCGGCGTCATCGCCATGTCGGCCGGCAACCATGCCCAGGCCGTGGCGCGCCACGCCGCGCTGCTCGGCATCGCGGCCACCATCGTGATGCCGAAATTCACCCCGGCGACCAAGGTGGTCCGCACCGAAGGCTGGGGCGCCCGCGTCGTGCTGGTGGGCGAGACGCTCGCCGAAGCGGCGGCGCATGCGCATGATCTGGCGCTGCGCGAAGGCCTGACCTTCGTCCACCCTTACGACGACCTCGGCGTCATCGCCGGCCAGGCCACCATGGCGCTGGAGATGCTGGAGGACGCGCCTGAGCTCGAGGTGCTGGCGATCCCGGTCGGCGGCGGCGGCCTGCTGGCCGGCTGCGCCGTCGCGGCGCGCGGGCTGAAGCCCGGCATCGAGGTGGTCGGCGTCGAGGTGGAGTTCTACCCGGCGATGGCGCAGCGGCTGGCCGGCAAGCCGGTCGCGGTCGGCGGCCCCACCATCGCCGAAGGCATCGCCGTGCGCGACGTAGGCGAGACGCCCTACGCCATGCTCCGCGACATGGGTATCGAGGTGCTGGTGGTGCCGGAGCGCGCGGTGGAGCAGGCGATCGCGCTGCTCGCCGAAGGTGCGAAGGTGGTGGCGGAAGGCGCCGGCGCCGCGGCGCTGGCCGCCGTGCTCGCCTATCCCGACCGCTTCGCCGGACGCGCCGTCGGCCTGCCGGTCTGCGGCGGCAATATCGATGCGCGCATCCTGGCCAATGTCCTGCTGCGCAACCTGCTGCGCGACGGCCGCATCCTGCGGCTCCATCTCGACATCCCGGACCGGCCGGGCGTGCTGGCCGATATCGCGACGCGGGTCGCCGCGGCCGGGGGCAATGTCATCGAGGTCAGTCACCAGCGCCTCTTTGCCTCGCCCTCGGTGCAGACCGCCGAACTCGAGCTGATGGTCGAAGTGCGCGACACCCCGCAAGGCAATGCCATCGTGGCAGCGCTCGAGGCTGGGGATTATGTCGTCAGGAGGGGTTAGCCCTCCACCGGCACGCCGGGCGCGTCCTTGGCGGTGCGGATGGTCTGCAGGGTCTGCACCTTCATCACCTGGGTGCCGCCAGTGAGGCGCGCGGTCAGCGAATTCTCATGCGCGGTGTCGCGGGCGACCAGGCGCAGCAGGAAATCGCCGCCGCCACGGATCATGTGACATTCCCTAACTTCGGGCCAGGTCGTCACCTCCGCCTCGAAGGCATCGAGCACCGTCTGCTTCTGGGTCTCCAGCCCGACGAGCGCGAAGAAGGTGATCTCCCAGCCGAGCGCCACCGGGTCGATATCGGCATGGTAGCCGCGCACCACCCCGGTCTCCTCCAGGCGGCGGACCCGTCGGAGGCAAGGGGGGGCCGACAGCTCCACCCGCCGCGCCAGCTCCACATTGGTGATGCGGCCGTCGCGCTGGAGTTCCGTCAGGATCTGGCGGTCCACGGTGTCCAACGTATTGGCGCGTTCAGTGGGCTTCATCAGAGCGTGTGCTTCGTGTCTCGTGGCGGGTCCCTCGTGTAATATCATTGCTTCGCGTGGCCGCATCAAGGCACAGGTTGCGATGCATCCCGCGCCGACCGATATGCTGTGATCCCCTGTTGACCGTCAGAGCGAGTCTCCCTCCCGTGTCCGACCCGATCCGCACGCGCCTTCTGATCCTGGGCGCCGGCCCCGCCGGCTACACTGCCGCCATCTACGCCGCACGCGCCGGGCTGGACCCGTTGCTGGTCGCCGGGCTCCAGCCGGGCGGACAGCTCACCATCACCACGGAAGTCGAGAACTATCCGGGCTTCGCCGATCCCATCCAGGGGCCCTGGCTCATGGAGCAGATGGCGAAGCAGGTCGAACATTGCGGCGCCCGCATCCAGCAGGATGTGGTCACCGCGGTCGACCTGTCGGCGCGGCCCTTCCGTGCGACCGGCGATTCGGGCCAGGTCTATCTCGCGGAATCGCTGGTGATCGCGACCGGCGCCCAGGCCCGCTGGCTCGGGGTCCCCGGTGAGAAGCAGCTCTCCGGCTTCGGCGTCTCCGCCTGCGCCACCTGCGACGGCTTCTTCTACCGCGGCAAGCGGGTCGCGGTGATCGGCGGCGGCAACACGGCGGTGGAGGAAGCGCTCTATCTCTCCAATCTCGCAGCCCATGTCACGCTCATCCACCGCCGCGACAGCTTCCGCGCCGAGCGGATCATGCAGCAGCGGCTGATGGCGCGGCCGAATATCGCCATCCTCTGGGACAGCGTGGTGCAGGAGATGCTGCCGGCGGAAGGCGGGCGCATCGCGACGCTCCGAGCGCTGGCGCTGCGGAACCTGAAGACCGGCGCGGTCAGCGAGCTCGCGGTGGACGGCGCCTTCGTCGCGATCGGGCATGATCCGGCGACCGCCCTATTCAGCGGCCAGCTCGCGATGGATGCCGAGGGCTACATCGAAACCGTGCCCGGCACCCCCCGCACCAGCGTCCCCGGCGTCTTCGCCGCGGGCGATGTGCAGGACAAAGTCTATCGCCAAGCCGTGACCGCTGCTGGAACTGGTTGCATGGCAGCCCTGGAAGCGGAGAAGTTCCTTATGAATGCAGAGACCGAGTCGGCGACCGATTCGCCGGCCATCGCTGCCAAGTAACGAGTCGGCGGGCCGCTCCGCCGGGGAAGGACGAACGGCATGCCGCTCGACTGGGACAAGCTTCGGGTCTTTCACGCCGTGGCAGAAGCCGGAAGCTTCACCCATGCCGGTGAGACGCTGAATCTCAGCCAATCCGCCGTCAGCCGGCAGATCCAGGCCCTGGAGGAGGCACTCAACGTGCCCCTGTTCCACCGCCACGCGCGCGGCCTGATCCTGACCGAGCAGGGCGAGACGCTGAACCGCACGGTCAGGGAGGTCTTCGCCAAGCTGGCGATGACCGAGGCGCTGCTGACCGAAAGCCGGGAACGACCGGCCGGGCGGCTCAAGGTCACGACCACGACCGGCTTCGGCGCCACCTGGCTGGCACCCCGGCTGCGGCGCTTCCTGAACATCCATCCGGAAGTGACGGTCACGCTGCTGCTGGACGACGCCGATCTCGACCTCGCGATGCGTGAGGCCGATGTGGCGATCCGCATGCACCCGCCCCGCCAGCCGGACCTGATTCAGCGCCATATCGCGACCTTCGGCTGGAAGGTCTGCGGCAGCGCCGATTACCTGAAGACCGCGGGAATCCCGACCCGGGTCGAGGATCTCGACCAGCATCGCCTGATCATCTACGGCGACTACCGTCCGCCCATCGAAAGCGTGAACTGGCTGGCCGAGGCGGGGCGACGCCCCGGCGCGCCGCGCCGCGCCTCGATCGAGGTGAACAGCCTGCCGGGCATGCTGCAGGCGGTGCGCAGCGGCCTCGGCCTCGCCGCCTTGCCGGACTACATGGGCAACGAGCTGCTGGACCTGATCGAGGTCCTGGCCGACCTCAAGGCGCCGCGCATCGAGGCCTATTTCGTCTACCCGGAGGAGATGCGGCACTCCAAGCGCGTCGGCGTCTTTCGCGACTTCCTGGTCTCCGAACTCGCCGAGGCCTCGCGATAACGCGAGGATAACCGTTTCGCCATGCGGTGGCCGCATGGCGGCGGCGCGGACATTCGGCACCACGCCAGGAGCCAAAGGCGTATGGTTTGGAAATTCCGATCGACTTAATCGGAATGGGTCCCTCGGACCCACGTCTCCCAGACGTTAAGCCTCCCTGTTTGACTAGGCCTGAAAAACCTTCGGTTTTTCAGGCCTTTCTTTTTGTTTGCCTCAAACGCCGGCGCAGCCTCCGGCTGCTTGGCTTTCGCGCTGTCTGCGATGCACTGTCGGCAGCGGTCGGTTGCGCGCGGGCCGCATTCGCGGCCTCGGTCTGCATCGGCTGCCGCCTCGCAGCCCGGCCTTTCCAGGGGCGGCCTGCGGCCGCGTGGCCCTCGCCCTCCGAAGCCTTGGCAAAGGAGGGTCTTGGCAGGTGCGGCGAGGCCGGCCAGCCTTCGGTGGATTGAGGGGGGAGACGCCAATGCCGGAGTTCCAGATCGACGCGACGCATCTACCGGCGGATTGGCCGCAGGGGCATTACGCCGCGCGAATCGAGGGCGAGGACGGGCCGCGCGTCATCGGCTTTCGCAACGGCGCGGCCTTCGACATGACGCCGGTCTTCGGCACCGCCAGCGCCTGGTTCGAGAGCGAGGATCCGGTGGCGGCGATCGCCAAGCGTGGCGTGCCGGTTGCGCTCGACGTCCCGGCACTGCTTGCGGCCTCCGCCCATGGCGCTGGACGACCCGGCCAGGCGCATCTGCTTTCGCCGATCGACCTGCAGGCGGTGAAAGCCAGCGGCGTGACCTATGTGCGCTCCATGCTGGAGCGGGTGATCGAGGAGCGCTGCCGCGGCGATGCCTCCCGCGCCGAGGCGATCCGTGCCGAGGTGCGCGCCATCATCGGCGATGACCTCGCGAATATCCGCCCCGGCAGCGCCGAGGCGGAGCGGGTGAAGGCGGTGCTGCAGGAGAAGGGCTGGTGGAGCCAGTACCTCGAGGTCGGTATCGGGCCGGATGCCGAGATCTTCACCAAATGCCCAGCCATGGCGACCGTTGGCACCGGCGCCAAGGTCGGCGTGCATCCCACTTCGCACTGGTCCAACCCGGAGCCGGAGGCGGTGATGGTGGTGAACAGCCGCGGCGCCATCATCGGTGCGACGCTCGGCAATGACGTGAACCTCCGCGACGTGGAAGGCCGCTCCGCCCTGCTGCTCGGCCGCGCCAAGGACAACAACGCCTCGGCGGCGCTCGGCCCGCTGATCCGCCTGTTCGACGAAGACTTCACGCTGGAGGACATCCGCCGCGCCGCGATCACCCTGACCATCCGCGGCGATGACGGCTTCGCGCTGGAGGAGCAGGGCGCGATCGGGTCGATCAGCCGTGACCCGACGGAGCTGGTCGGCCAGCTCATCGGCCCGCACCACCAGTACCCGGACGGCGTCGTGCTCTATCTCGGCACACCCTTTTCGCCGACCAAGGATCGCGGCGCGCCGGGCATGGGCTTCTCCCACAAGCCGGGCGACGTGGTGACCATCCGCACGCCGCGTCTCGGCGCGCTGTCGAACCAGGTGGACCGCACCGATGCCTGCCCGCCCTGGCGCTTCGGCGCCGGCGCCCTGATGGCCAGCCTGGCGCGGCGCGGCCTGCCCCGCGCATGACCGAGAGCGGCGCGACGGAGCGGGTGTCTGGCATCCCGCTCGCCTGGCGCCGCCAGCCGGGACAAGGTCCCGGCGTGGTGTTCCTGGGCGGCTTCCGCAGCGACATGACCGGCACCAAGGCGGAAGCGCTGGCCGGCTTCTGTGCCGCGCGCGGCACGCCCTTCCTTCGCCTCGACTACAGCGGCCATGGCGCCTCCGGCGGCCGCTTCGAGGATGGCAGCATCGGCGACTGGGCCGAGGATGCGGGTTTCCTGATCGAGCGCCTGACCGACGGGCCGCAAATCCTGGTCGGCTCCTCCATGGGCGGCTGGATCGCGCTGCTGCTGGCGCGGCGGCTTCCGGAGCGTTTGCGCGCCCTGGTCGGCATCGCGCCGGCGCCCGACTTTACCCGCGCGCTGATGTGGCCGGAGTTCTCCGAGGCCGAGCGCGCGGCGCTGCTCCGCGACGGCATGATCCTGCGCCCCTCCGAATACGGTGATCCCTACCCGATCACCCGGCGGCTGATCGAGGAGGGCGACCGGCACCTGCTGCTCGACGCCGGCATCGCCATCGCGGCGCCGGTGCGGATTCTGCAGGGCATGCAGGATCCGGACGTGCCCTGGCGGCACGCCCTCCGCCTTGTCGACGCGATCGCGGGCGAGGATGTGCGGCTGACCTTGATCAAGGATGGCGACCACCGGCTGTCGCGGCCGCAGGACATCACCTTGCTAGAGCGCTGTGTCGCGGCGCTCCTCGGCGAGGATGGCGGCCAGACCCTCCCGCCAACTCGGGTATAGCCATTGGATGCCGAGCGCCGCCTTGGTGGCGGCATTGGCCACCCGGCGGTTCTCGCTCCAGAAGCTGCGGGCCATCTCGGTCATCTTCGGCAGCGCCTGCTCGAAGGCGATCGGCGGCGGCGGCGCGATGCCGAGCATGGCGGCGGCGGCTTTCACCACCACCGCGCTCTCCACCGGCACATCGTCCACCAGGTGCAGCACCCGCGCGCCGGGCGGCCGTGCCTGGATCATGGCGGCGCAGCAGGCGCGCGCGATGTCGTCACGGTGGATGCGGCTGAACAGGTGCCCGGGCTTGACCACATGCCGCGCGGTGCCGGCGCGCAGCTCATCGAAGACGGAATTGCGCGGGCCATAGATGCCGCCCGTCCGCAGGATATCCAGCGCGGCACGCCCTTCCGCCATGGCGCGCCATGCCTCCTCCGCCTCCAGTCGGCGGCGGGTGCGGGGCTGGCCGGGGGCCGGCGGGGTCGCTTCATCGACCCAGTCGCCGCCGCGGTCGCCATAGACCCCGGTGGTCGAGACATAGCCGATCCAGCCGAGGCTGCCGGCGGCCAGCGCCGCCGTGATCGCCGGGCCATGCGCGGCGATCACCGGGTCGCCCCCCTCCCCCGGCTGCGCGGTGACCAACAGGTGGGACGCGCGGGCGATGGCCGCGCCGGCCTCGGCGAAGGCTAGCACCTGCACCCCTGCCAGGGGCGGCAAGGGCCCCGGCTGCCGCTTCGTGCCGGCCACCGACCAGCCCTCCGACGCCGCGCGGCATGCCACCGCCTGCCCGGCGTAGCCGAGCCCGATCACCAGAAGCTCACGCATGGTGCCCCCACCCGCACGTTAGAGCAGATCGCTGGAGGGCGGAATCGCCCGGAGGCGTGAATCTGCTCGCAAAACAAATGCTCTATCCCAGGCCCCAGCCATACTCCGTGCCGTGATTCCCCGCTCCGGGATTTTCCGATAAGGTGGCCGGGAAATGCGGCTCTCCCCCCCTGCCCTTTTCGGCGCCGCCGCGATCGCACTGGCTTCGGCCGGTGCCGCGTGGTTTGCCTTCGGTCCCGGCGACGGCCCTGCCGAGGAGGCGTTGCCGACGCCGCCCGAACCGCCGCGCCTGGTGGACAGCCCCGAATATGACCGCTGCCTGGCGCTGCTGGCGACCGATGCCCAGGACGCCCTGACCCATGCCGAGCAATGGCGGCGGGAGGGCGGCGGCGAGGGCGCCGAGCATTGCGCGGCCTTGGCGCAGCTCGGCCTCGGCGAGACCGAGCAGGCGGCAGAGGCGCTCGAGGTGGTCGCCGGCCGCAGCCAGGCCGGGCCGGCGGCACGGGCCGCGGTCTTCGGGCAGGCGACCCAGGCTTGGCTGCTGGCAGAGAATCCGGTGCGGGCCTATACGGCCGCGTCCAGGGCGCTGGAGCTGATCCCCGACGACACCTGGCTGCTCATGGACCGCGCGGTGGCCGCGGCCGCGCAAGGCCGCCACACGGAAGCACTGGCGGATCTCGACCGCGCGGTGCGCCTCGAGCCCACCCGGGCCGAGGCCTGGGTGCTGCGCGCCGCGACCCGGCGCCAGCTCGATCGCGTGGAGCTCGCGGCCCAGGACATCGAGCGCGCGCTAGCGCTGGAGCCTGAGAATGCGGAGGCGCTGCTAGAACGCGGCATCATCCGCCAGCTCCGCGGCGATGGCGAAGGTGCCAGGGCCGATTGGTCGCGGGCACTGGAACTGGCGCCGGACAGCGCGACCGCCGACCTCGCCGCGCAGAACCTGGCCTTGAACGAGGCGGGGCCGCTCCGGCGCTGAGCCCAGGCGGCGGCGGTCAACCCCGGATCAGCAGGGTGACGGCAGCAGCGCCAGCTCCGCCATCCGGCCGTCCACGACGAATTCGCCGAAATCCATCTTCAGCTCGTCGGCGATGCCGTTCTCGTAATAGCGCAGGCTGACCTCGTAGTCGGGCGTGCCGGCGCCGCCGCCCTGCTGGCCGGCATCGCGATCGAAGAAGGCGATGCGCATGCGCGCGCTGCCGAGCTGCGCCAGCGCCGGGAAACGGTCCTGCGGCTGGGCGGCGGTCCAGGGCGCCATCACCGTGGTGGTGTCCTGCGGCCCTTCGGCGCTGGTCCCGTCAAAGAGCGGCACCGCGAGGATGCGGTTGCCGGCGCGCACCGCGTTCAGCGCCGCGATAGTGTGCGCCATCGGCAGCAGCGTGCCGGGTGGCAGCGCCTCTTCCCGCGTCGTCGGCTGCTGGTAGCGGATGGTGCCGCCCTGCGGCGTCACCTCCGCCTCGCCCTGAGTGCGGCTGGTCACTGCGCCCTGCGAGGTCTGGGTCAGCGAGAAGCGGAGCCGGGTGCCGTCCCGGCTCTCATAGGTGTTGTAGTCGGAGACGCTCTCGATTTGGTTGCCGTCGCGGTCGGTGAGCGTCAGCGTCAGCCGCTGCCGGGTGGCCCAGCCGTCGCAGGCATCCACCACTTCGAACAGCATGGCGCCCTCGGCGCGGGCCACGTCGGAATTCTCCCGCGCGCGGTCGAGCGTCAGGCGATAGGCGGCGCGGTGGGAGACCATATGCCGCGCCTCGATCGGCGCCCCGGCCGCGACTGGCGGCGGGGCGGCGGGCTGCGGCGCCGCCGCCGTCTGGGCGAAAGCGGGCGCGCCGGCGAGCGCAAGGCAAAGCGTCAATGCAGGGCGCAGCCGCATCCTGTGATTCCCCGAAAGGGTTGTTCGGTGAACTTAGGGTGTCTTCGGCCCCGCTGCACCCTTCGGCGGCGCGATATCGAGCTTGATGGACAACTCCTTAAGCCGCGCCGGGTCGACGGCCGCCGGCGCGCCCATCATCAGGTCCTGGCCCTGCTGGTTCAGCGGGAACAGGATGACCTCCCGAATGTTCGGCTCGTCGGCCAGCAGCATGACCATGCGGTCGATGCCGGGGGCGGAGCCGCCATGCGGCGGCGCGCCGTAGCGGAAGGCGTTCAGCATGCCGCCGAACCGGGCTTCGACATCCGCCGCCGTGTAACCGGCGATCTCGAAGGCGCGGATCATGATGTCCGGCCGGTGGTTGCGGATGGCCCCCGAGGACAGTTCGATGCCATTGCAGACGATGTCGTACTGGAACGCCTTGATCTCCAGCGGGTCCATGGTGTTCAGCGCCTCCAGCCCGCCCTGCGGCATGCTGAAGGGGTTGTGGCTGAAATCGACCTGCTTGGTCTCCTCGTTCAGCTCGTACATCGGGAAATCGACGATCCAGCAGAAGCGGAACTCGCCCTGCGCGATCAGCCCGAGCTCCTCACCGAGCTTCGTCCGCACCTTGCCGGCGAATTTCGGGGTCTCGTCCGCCTTGCCGGCGACGAAGAAGACGGCATCGCCCGGCTTGAGGCCGCAGGCGGCGCGGATCGCCTCCACACGGTCGGTCTCCAGGTTCTTGGCGATCGGGCCCTTGGGCCCGTCGGCGGCGAACTGGATGTAGCCGAGGCCGCCGGCACCCTCGGTGCGCGCCCAGTCGTTCAGCTTGTCGAAGAAGCCGCGCGGGTTGCCGGCCGCCCCCGGCGCCGGAATGGCGCGCACGATGCCGCCCGAAGCCGCGATCTTCGCGAAGAGGCCGAAGCCCGAATCGGCGAAATGCGCGGTCACGTCGGTGATCTTCAGCGGGTTGCGCAGGTCCGGCTTGTCGGAGCCGTATTCCAGCATGGCCGTGTCATAGGCGATGCGCGGGAACGGTGCCTGCGTCACCGTCCGGCCCTGGCCGAACTCCTCGAAGATGCCCTGCATCACCGGCTCGAGCGCTGCGAAGACGTCTTCCTGGGTGACGAAGCTCATCTCGAAATCGAGCTGATAGAACTCACCCGGGGACCGGTCGGCGCGGCTCGCCTCGTCGCGGAAGCAGGGGGCGATCTGGAAATAGCGGTCGAAGCCCGCGACCATCGCGAGCTGCTTGAACTGCTGCGGCGCCTGCGGCAGCGCGTAGAAGGTGCCGGGATGGTTGCGCGACGGCACCAGGAAGTCCCGCGCGCCCTCGGGGGAGGACGCGGTCAGGATCGGCGTCTGGAACTCCGTAAAACCCTGCTCGATCATGCGGCGGCGGATCGAGGCGATGACGCCGGCGCGCAGCATCATGTTGCGGTGCTGCTTCTCCCGCCGAAGGTCAATGAAGCGGTATTTGAGGCGCAGCTCCTCGGGGAATTCCTGGTCGCCGGCAACCTGGATCGGCAGCACCTCGGCCGCCGACTGCACCGCCATCTCCCGCACCCGGAGCTCGATCTCGCCGGTCGGCAGCTTGTCGTTGACGGTGCCGGGCTCGCGCCTCACCACCTCGCCCGTTAGGGTCACCACGCTTTCCGCCCTGATAGCCTCGAGCTCCGCCAGCAGGGGCGAGCCCTGGGCGACCACGCATTGGGTCAAGCCGTAGTGATCGCGCAGGTCGAGAAAGAGCAGGCCACCATGGTCGCGCTTGCGGTGCACCCAGCCGGACAGGCGGACGGTCGCGCCGGCATCGGTGGCGCGCAGCGCGGCGCAGGTGTGGGTGCGATAGGCGTGCATGAGAGGGGCTCGGTCCTGGGATGGTCGCGTTCGGGGGCGCACAGGGCCGTCGGGCGGCGGCTCTGTCAACACCCTCGACGCTGACAGCCCCACCCGAAATTCCGATTCGCCCTGCCGGCCGCCTCAGGCGCTCGCGGCGTCGAGAGCCGCGACGGCCTCGGCGTCCAGCCGCAGCACCGCCGCCTTGGCGAGGTCGGCCAGTTGTTCGACGCTGGTCGCGCTGGCGATCGGGGCGGTGATGCCGGGTTTCGCGATCAACCAGGCGAGCGCCACCTGGGCCGGCGTCGCGCGGAGCCGGGCCGCCGCCGCATCCAGCGCCGCCAGCACCGCCTCCCCCTTCGCGTTCAGGTACTTGTCCGCGATACCCTTGCCACGGACGCTCTTCGACGCATCGGCGGCACCGCGGTACTTGCCGGTCAGGAAGCCGGAAGCGAGTGAATAGTAGGGAATCACGCCCAGCCCCTGCTCCCGGCAGAGGGGCACCAGCTCCGCCTCGATGCCGCGCTCCATCAGGTTGTAGTGCGGCTGCAGGCTTTCGAACCGCGGCAGGCCGAGCCGTGCGCTGGTCTCCAGCGCCTCCTGCAGCCGGGGCGCGGTGTAGTTGGAGGCGGCAATGGCGCGCACCTTGCCCTGCTCGACCAGCCGGGCGAAGGCGCCGAGCGTCTCCTCCAGCGGCACTGTCGGGTCGTCGCGATGGGCCTGGTAGAGGTCGATCACCTCCGTCCCGAGCCGGCGCAGGCTGTCCTCGACCGCCGTCGCGATCCAGGCGGCCGAGAGCCCCTTGCCGCGGCCCGGGATCTCCATCCCGACCTTGGTCAGGATCAGCACGTCCTGCCGGCGGCCGCGCCGCTTCAGCCAGGCGCCGATCACGCTCTCCGACTCGCCACCCTTGTTGCCCGGCGCCCAGGCCGAATAGACATCCGCCGTGTCGATGGCGTTCAGCCCCGCCTCCACGCAGGCATCGAGCAGCCGGAAGCTCGCCGCCTCGTCCACCGTCCAGCCGAGCACATTGCCGCCGAAGACCACCGGCGGGACCTTGAGCCCCGAGCGGCCCAGTTCGCGCGTCTCCATCTCGCCATCCCTTTCCTGCCTTTCCCCCAGTCTGCGCCAGGACAGGGACGCGGCCCAGCCCAGGCACCTGCGGGGTGGCCCTGCCCGCCGCCCACGGATACAAGGGCCGTCCATGACCAGCCGCCACGCTGCCCGGACCGACCCCACCCCGGCCTTGATCACCCGCTCCGAAGACCTCGCCGCGCTTTGTGAACGGCTCCGGACCGAGCCCTTCGTCACCGTCGACACGGAATTCATGCGCGAGCGGACCTATTGGCCCGAGCTCTGCGTCGTCCAACTCGCCGGCACGGAGGATGTGGCGGTGGTCGACGCCTTGGCACCCGGGCTTGATCTGGCCCCGCTCGGCGGCTTGCTGGCCGACCCGGCCGTCGTGAAGGTCTTCCACGCGGCCCGGCAGGACATCGAGATCTTCCTGCTGAAATACGGCGCCGTCCCTACGCCGATGTTCGACACCCAGGTCGCCGCCATGGTCGCGGGCTTCGGCGACCAGGTGAGCTACGACGCGCTCTGCCGCGCGCTGGCCAATGCCCAGATCGACAAGGCGCACCGCTTCTCCGACTGGTCGGCGCGGCCGCTCTCGGCCAGCCAGATTGCCTATGCCGCGGCCGACGTCACCCATCTGCGCCGCATCTATGTGGCGCTGCGCGACAAGCTGGCACGCGAGGGGCGGGACGCTTGGGTCGCCGAGGAGATGGCGGCGCTGCATGATCCCGCCACCTATCGCCAGGATCCGGACACCGCCTGGGAGCGGCTGCGGCCGCGCACCACCAACCGACGCTTCCTCGGCATGCTGCAGGTGCTGGCCGCCTGGCGGGAGCGCGAGGCGCAGCGCATCAACATCCCCCGCCAGCGGCTGGTGAAGGACGAGACGCTGCTGGAGATCGCGGCGACCATGCCGGCCGATGCGGCCAGCTTGGCGCGCGCCCGCGGCATCAGCGAGGGCTTCGCCAAGGGCAAGTCCGGCGTCACCCTGCTCGCCGCCGTCGCCGCCGGCCGCGAAGTACCGGACGACGCATTGCCGGAACCGGCGCGGGAGCGGAGCGGCCCGCCGCCCTCCCCCGCGCTGGTCGCGCTGCTGAAGGTGCTGCTCGCCGCCAAGAGCGAGGAGCATGACGTCGCCCCGAAGCTGCTGGCTAATTCCGAGGACCTGGACCGGCTGGCCGCAGGCGATGCCGAGGTGCCGGCCCTGCATGGCTGGCGCCGCACCGTCTTCGGGGAAGCCGCGCTGGCGCTCAAGGGCGGCAAGCTGGCGCTTGGCGTCGAAGGCAAGCGGATCAAGCTGATCCAGGCGGGCTGAAAGCCCGCCTGAGTCTTTTTGCGCCTCAAGCGCCGGCGGCCGCATCCGCGGCCTTGGCTTACGCGCTGTCAGGTCACGCCCGGCTCGACTGACGGTCGCGCGCGGGGCCGCATTCGCGGCCCCGGGGCATCGCTGCGCTCGCCCCGCAGGGATGGGCGGCGGCCTGCGGCCGCGGGAATGTGGGTTGGTTTGCGCCGCCCGTTCTACTTCGTGACCTCGACGACCGATTCCATGCCGAGCGCTGCGGCCAGGGCTTCGATCCGGCGCTGCACGCTCTCGCCGGCGAAGACGCCGCCGCCATGCACCAGCCGCAGCACGAGCTGGCCGCCGCGCCGCGTGAGCTCGGTCCCGCGCAGGAGCTCCGGCGTGCCGCCCGAGAGCGTATAGGCCAGGCGCAGCGCCGCCCCCAGCACCTCCGCCCGCCGCATCGCGCGACTGTCGAGCAGCAGGCGCCCGGTCGGCAGGTAAGGCGCATCCGCCTCCGCCTCGTAGCGCAGCGCGACCACGAGTGCGAGGAAGGCGCGCGCGTGGTGATCGAGCCCGACGCCGGGCTGACGTAGCACACGAAGGAAGGCCTGCTCGGCGCGGTAGTCCGGATGGTCGTGGCTGCCGGTGTCCGAAACCCAGCAAGCCGCTTCGCGCAGTGCCTGCTCGGCCTCCGATTCCTCAGGGAACAATGCATCGGTCCAGTCGAAGAGTGCCGGCGGCAGGCGCGCATCGCGGCCGAAGCGCGCCGCCAGGTCGGAGGCGGCGGCGAGCAGCGGATCCTGTCCCCGCGTCGCCTCGCCCAGCAGCCCGGCATACCAGCCCTCGCGCAGCCCATTGGCGCTGAACACCACCCGGGTGGCGCCGGTCGCGCGCAGCAGCCGGCGCAGCACCACGGCGGCGAAGGGGAGGTCGCCGAGGCGCTTGGCCGGGGCGCCCGCCATGCGTTCCAGCGTGCGCCGGGTCGCGGCCATCACCACGCCGGAGAGGTCGCGCGCCTCCTCCCGCCGCAGCCCGTAGTGATGGACGATGAACAGCGGATAGGCGGTCTGCGCGATATGCATCCGCGCCAGCGCGCGCCAGGCGCCGCCGACCAGATAGAGATCGCGCCCCTCGCCCTTCTTCAGCCAGGGCACGGTCGAGAGCTCCTTCTCGACCACCGCGCGGGCTCGCACCACCTCGCCATTGGCGCGCTCGGCCAGGCGGATGGCGCCGATCGGCAGGCTGGCGGTATGGCCGACCCGGCCGTGCTTCAGCTCCACGAGTTCGAGCGAGCCGCCACCGAGATCGCCCAGGATGCCGTCCGCCTCGGGGAAGCCCAGCAGCACGCCGGCAGCCGAGAACCGGGCTTCGTCATCGCCGCTCAGGACGCGAATCGGCACGCCCGGCAGCCGGGCTTGCAATCCCTTCACGAATTCGCCGCCATTCTCCGCATCCCGGACCGCCGCCGTCGCCAGCACCTGCAACGGGTTGGCGCCCATCGCCTGGCCAACGGCGTAGTAGCGCTGCATGACCGTCAGCGCCTGCTCGATCGCCTCCTCGTTCAACCGGCTGGAGGCCTGCAGACCGCGGCCGAGGCCCAGCACCGCCTTCTCGTTGAAGATCGCGACCGGGTTGCGACCGCGCCCCTCGAAGACCACGAGGCGCACGGAGTTGGAGCCGAGATCGACGATCCCGCAGCGCGCATTGTCGGGCTGCGCCGGCATCGTCGGCGCGGGCTGGTTCTTGTGCTTCTTCGGCGCCACGTCAGTCCTGGTTCACCCGGTCCTGGCGACCGCGCCGCGCCGCGGTGCGCGGTGCGCGGCTCAGCGCGCTGCCGCGGCCCGAGAGGGAGGGGTTGGTCATGAAGTACTCATGGGCGGAGACCGGGTCGGCCCCCGCTTCCAGGCGGCGATAGGTGCCGTCGGCGCCCAGTTCCCAGCTCTGCATGGTGTCCTTCAGGTTCACCGCCATGATCTGGTCCAGCACCTGGGCGTGCACGGTGGCATTCTCGATCGGCACCAGGGTTTCGACGCGCCAATCCATGTTGCGCGCCATCCAATCGGCCGAGGAGATGTAAACCTTCGCCCGGCGATTGGGCAGCTTGTTGCCGTTGCCGAAGGCGTAGACGCGGCTGTGCTCCAGGAAGCGCCCGACGATCGACTTCACATGGATGTTCTCGGAGAGGCCGGGCACGCGCGGCCGCAGGCAGCAGATGCCGCGCACGATGCACTCGACCTTCACGCCGGCCTGGCCGGCGCGATACAGCGCGTCGATCAGCGCCTCGTCGACCAGGCTGTTCATCTTCAGCCAGATCGCCGCAGCCTTGCCTTCGCCCGCGAAGGCGATCTCGCGCTCGATCAGCGCCAGCAACGTCGGGCGGATGGTCAGCGGCGCGAAGGCGAGCGCCTGCATCGTCTCCGGCCGCGCATAGCCGGTCATGTAGTTGAACAGCTTCTGCGCATCGCGGGTCAGCGCCGGGTCGGTCGTGAAGAAGGACAGGTCGGTATAGATGCGCGCCGTCACCGGATGGTAATTGCCGGTGCCGAAATGCGCGTAGCTGCGCAGTGCAGCACCTTCCCGCCGCACCACCAGCGAGACCTTGGCGTGGGTCTTCAGCTCGACGAAGCCATAGACGACCTGCACGCCGGCCGCTTCCAGCTCCCGCGCCAGCGCGATGTTGCGCTCCTCGTCGAAGCGCGCCTTCAGCTCGACCATCGCGGTCACGCTCTGGCCCATCTCCGCCGCCTCGATCAGCGCCTTGACGATCGGGCTGTCGCGGGTGGTGCGATAGAGCGTCTGCTTGATCGCCACCACGCTCGGGTCGCGCGCCGCCTGGCGCAGGAACTGCACCACCACGTCGAAGCTCTCATAGGGGTGGTGGACGATGATGTCCTTGGCGCGGATCGCGGCGAAGCAGTCGCCGCCGAAATCCAGGATCCGCTCCGGGAAGCGCGGCGTATAGGGCGTGAACAGCAGGTCGGGCCGGTCATCGACGATGAGCTGCTTGAGGTCAGCGACGCCGAGCAGGCCGTCGACCGCGAACACATTGGCGCGGTCGGCGTCCAGCTCCTCGGAGACGAAGGCGAGCACGTCGTGCGGCGTGTCGGCGGTGACCGAGAGGCGGATCGGGAGGCCACGGCGGCGGCGCTTCAGCGCGCTCTCGTAGCTGCGGACCAGGTCCTCGGCCTCTTCCTCGAACTCGACGTCGGTGTCGCGGATCAGCCGGAACTGGCCTTGCTCGGCGGCGAGGAAGCCGGGGAAGAGGCGGTCCAGGAACAGGCCGATCAGGTCTTCCAGGATCACGAAGCGGATCGCCGGCTGGCCGCGCGTGACGTCGGCGGCGGGGTCGGCCGGCAGGCGGATGAAGCGCTCGATCTGCGGCGGCAGCGGCAACAGCGCGCGCATGGTGCCGCCATCCTCCTCCCGCACCAGCTTGAACACCAGGCAGAGCGCCAGGTTCGAGATGAAGGGGAAGGGATGCGCGGGATCGACGGCGAGCGGCGTCAGCACCGGGAAGACGCGCTCCATAAAGAAGTCCTGCAGCCAGTCGCGATCGGCCTGCGCCAGCTCCTCCGGCTGCACGACGGCGATGCCGGCGGTGCGGAGCTGGGCGCTGAGCTCGGTCCAGCTCCGCTGCTGCTCCTCGATCAGGATCTCCGCCTCGGCGTGGATGGCGGCGAGCTGCTGGCCCGGGGTGCGGCCATCGGGCGAGACCTTGGTGAGGCCCGCGCGTTCCTGCCCGACCAGGCCGGCGACGCGCACCGAATAGAACTCATCGAGGTTGGAGGCGGAGATCGAGATGAAGCGCAGCCGTTCCAGCAACGGATGACGCGTATTCGCCGCCTCCTCCAGCACGCGGCCGTTGAAGGCGAGCCAGGAGAGCTCGCGGTTGATGAAACGGTCAGGACTGTCGGGCGCGATCGCCGGAAGGGTCGTGGTCTGCGCGTCCATACTGGCTCTCCCTAGAGCAGGTCCCGTTCGGGTGGAATCACGCGAATGGGTGAAGATGCTCGCCAAATAGAAGGCTGGAACGGTAACGCGAAGCGGAGCCGTCCAGTTGGCCGGACACTACAGCAGGGCCGGGAGGGCAGGCGAGGCACCGGAAGCGGATGCCTCGAAACCGTCATTTGCAGCGCCTCTGAAACCGTCCCAGTCCCCGAGCACGGCGCGCGCCAGCACCCGCGTCACCGGCACCCGTGCGGCCAGCGCCGCGCGGTCGAGCCGTGCCACGGCCTCGGCCAGCGCTGCCGCTTCCCGCGGCAGGCGGGTGAGCAGCCAGGCTTGCAGGTCGGGCGCCACGCGGAGCTGCCGGTCGGCGAAGAGCTTTGCCAATAGCGCCCCGAGCAGCGCATCGGAAGGCGGGCCGATCCCGGCGGCGGCGGTGGCGCGCAATCGGGACTTCAGGTCCGGCAGGGCGACCGGCCAACGCGCGGGCGCCTGGCGCCCGGCCATCAGCAGGCCGGCGCCGCGCTCGGCGCAGAGGTTGATGAGGTGGAACAGCGCCGCTTCTTCGGCCACGCAATCGGCATCGTCCAGCACCACGCCGGCACCAGGCAGTTCCGGCATGCCACGTAAAGCCGTCGCGTCCAGCATCGCCCAGCCCCAGGCATCGGCCACCGCCGCCAGCATGTGCGACTTGCCGACGCCCGCCGGCCCGTGAATGGCGAAGCGCCCGAGCGGCCAGTCGCCGGGACGGTCGAGCCAGGCGAGCGCCTCGGCGTTCGAGGAATCCTCGATCAGGTCGGCGCGATGGCGGGACACCGGCACCGGCAGCGCCAGCGCGAGTTGGCGCGCGCCCATCAGAGTCCCGTCCTCGGCGGATCGAGGTAGAGCGGGCTCTCCAGGTAGCGCCTGAGCCAGTAGCGCGCGACCACGCCGATCGCCGCCGCGATCGGCACCGCCAGCAGCACGCCGACGAAGCCGAAGGCGACGCCGCCGGCGAAAAGCGCGAAGATCACCCAGACCGCATGCAGTTCCACCCGATCGCCGAGCAGGCGCGGATAGATGATGTAGCCTTCCACGATCTGGCCCACGACGAAGACGCTGACCACCCAGAGCACGCCGTTCCAATGGCCGAACTGCCCGATCGCCAGCAGCACCGCCGCCATGAAGCCGGTGAGCGAGCCGACATAGGGGATGAAGGAGAGCACGCCGCTGAGCAGCCCGACGGTCAGCCCGAGCTCCAGCCCGACGAGCTGCAGGCCGACGCCATAGATCAGCGCCAGGATGGCGCAGCAGATGAGCTGCCCGCGCAGCCAGGCCGAGAGCACGCGGTCCATGTCGCGCCCGAGTGCGCGCAGGGTGGCGCTCGACCGACGCGGCAGCCAGCTCTCGATCCGCGCCATCATGCCGGGCCAGTCGCGCAGCATGTAGAAGGCGACGATCGGCGTGACGATCGCCAGCATGAAGATGCTGAACACCGCGAAGCCGCCGCCGATCAGCCGGGTCGCGGAGCCGCCGAGATAGGAGAGGAAGGCGGCCGCCTGCCCGACCGCGAGTTCCCGGAGGCGGCCATCCACCAGCTCCGGCCCGAGCGCCTGCTCGATGGATGTCAGCACGTCGCGGAGCGCGGTGCCGATCCCGGCGACATAGGTGGGCAACTGGTTCACCAGCACGCCGATCTGCGCGATCAGCAGCGGATAGAGCAGCAGCAGCGCCAGCAGCACGACGGTCGCGAACAGCAGGATGAGCAGCCCCGCGGCCAGCCCGCGCGGCACGCCGAGGCGTGCCAGGTGCGAGGTCGGCGGATCGAGGAAATAGGCGATGACGGCGGCCAGCACGAAAGGCGTCAGGATCGATTGGAACAGCCAGAGCGCGAAGACGAGGCCGCCGAGGAAGCCCAGGATCAGCGCCAGGCGCTGGTTGCGCGTCGCAGTGCGCGGGGCGGATGGCGGCGGGAAGCTGCCGCGCCCGGGTGGTGGCGGCGCGGCAGGCGATGGCGGCCGCACGGCGGGCAGCGTCATGGCGCTGTCCCCTGCCGTGCCGCCGCGACGACATAGGCGGCGCCAGAGCCGAGCGTCGTCGTCGCCACCAGCCAGACCATGGCGTCGAGCAGCCCCGGCGCCGAAAGCCCGAAGCCCAGCAGCCCGAGGGCCAGCGCCGCCAGGGTGATCTGCGTCGCCGTGTTGATCTTGCTGACCAGCAGCGGGCGGATATGGACCCTGAGCCCGGCGAGCCAGAGCACGAGGTAGCCGCCGACGATCAGCACGTCCCGGAACACCACCAGGATCGCCAGCCAGTCCGGCAGCGCGCCGATCGCCGCCAGCGTGACATAGACCGAGACCAGCAGGGTCTTGTCCGCCACCGGATCGAGGATCGCGCCGAGCACCGAGCGCGCGTTGCGCACCCGCGCCAGCCAGCCGTCGATCGCGTCCGAGATGCCGGCGCCCACGAAGACCAGGAAGGCGATGTCGAGGCGATGCTGCAGGATCAGCCACACGGCCGTGGGCACGGCGCAGAGCCGGGCCAGGGTGATGATGTTGGGCAGCGTGAAGACGCCGCCCTGCAGGGCGCCCTGCTGGGCCTCCGGCGCAGCATCGCGATCAGGAGCGGCCGGCAAGGCCCACGCGCCAGGCATCGGCGGCCGACGCCCCGACCTGCGGCCCGCCGATTTGGGGAGCAAGGATGATGCCGGACTGCGCCAGTTGCTCCGCCGCCGCCGGGGCGGGGGCGCGCAGCGACAGACGGAGCCGGGCACGATCGGTCGCGATCGCCACCACGTCGATGCGCGCGATCTGCGGCGCGGTCGCCAGGCGCCGGCGCAGTTCCAGCCATTCCGACATGCCGCCATAGCGCGCGACCGCGATCACGGAAGCCACGGCGGGCGTATTGAGGCCGGCGGTCGCGCCGCCGGCCGTACCGCCACCGGCGGCGCCGGGATCGGCCGTGCCGAGTGCCGCCTGCACGCGGGACCGGCTGAAGTTCACGGTCACGCGACCAGTGTAGCGGGTGGGCGCCGTGCGCTCCTGCTCGATGACGATCGATTCGACCATCCCCTCGAGCGCGCCGTCGGAGATGGACCGGGCGCCGCCGCCGAGCGCGCCGGCCAGCCGGTCCCAGGCAATGCGGCGCGCCGAGGCCAGGGCGCGGTCGCGGGCGATCACGCCGTTCTCGGCGCTGGCTTCGGCGGGAACGCCGCGCTGGGAATACTCCACCGGCGCATCCTGGGCCCGCGCCGCCCCGCTCAGGCCGAGCATCAGGGCCAATAGGATCGGGATTGCGCTGCGCCGCGCGCCATGGTGGTTTGCGCCCGATCCGGGGGTGAACCAGGACCTGTTGCGCTGGGCCAAGCCCCGCATCGCTGCGTCTCCCCTCTCTCGGGCCTCAGCCCATAGCGTATCGGAGCCCGTCATGACCAGTCTCACCTACCGCGACGCCGGCGTCGATATCGACGCCGGGGATGCGCTGGTCGAGGCGATCAAGCCATTGGCAAAAGCGACCGGCCGCACCGGTGTGATGGGCGGCCTTGGTGGCTTCGGCGCACTGTTCGACCTGAAGGCCGCGGGCTTCACCGATCCGGTGCTGGTCTCCTCGACCGATGGGGTCGGCACCAAGCTGCGCGTCGCGATCGAGGCCGGGATCCACACCGCTGTTGGCATCGACCTGGTCGCCATGTGCGTGAACGACCTGGTGGTGCAGGGCGCCGAGCCGCTGTTCTTCCTGGATTATTTCGCCACCGGCAAGCTGCGCGTCGAGCAGGCGCGCGACGTGATCGCGGGCATTGCGGAAGGCTGCACCCAGGCCGGTTGCGCCCTGGTGGGCGGCGAGACCGCGGAGATGCCGGGCATGTATGCCGCCGAGGATTATGATCTGGCGGGCTTTTCGGTGGGTGCCGCGGAGCGCGGCGCGCTGCTGCCGGCGGGCGTCGCGCCGGGCGACATGCTGCTCGGCCTCGCCAGCAGCGGCGTGCATTCCAATGGCTTCTCCCTGGTGCGGCGCATCCTGGCGGCCGGCAACGCCGGCTTCGGCGATCCGGCGCCCTTCGCCGCGGGGCAGAGCGTCGGCCAGGCGCTGCTGGCGCCGACGCGCATCTATGTGAAGCCGCTGCTGGCGCTGCACCGCGCGGGCCTGCTCAAGGCGGCCGCGCATATCACCGGCGGTGGCCTCCCGGGCAACCTGCCGCGGGTGCTGCCGGAAGGCGTGCAGGCGGTGCTGGACGCGAAGGCCTGGACGGTGCCGCCGGTCTTCGCCTGGTTGGCCCGCATGGGCAACGTCGCGCCGGAGGAGATGCTGCGGGTTTTCAACTGCGGCATCGGCATGGTCTGCGTGGTGGCCCCGGAAAAGGCGGAGGAGGCGGCCGCGATGCTGGCGGCGGCCGGCGAGACGGTGTCCGTCATCGGCCGCCTGGACGCGGCGTCCGGCCCGGCCTCGATCCGCATCGACAACCTGCCGGCGGGCTGGCCGCGCGGATGAACACACCAGCCGGGCGCGTCCGCACCGCGGTCCTGATCTCCGGCCGCGGTTCGAACATGGCGGCGCTGATCGAGGCAGCCCGCGCGCCGGGCTACCCGGCGGAGATCGCGCTGGTGCTGTCGAACCGTGCCGACGCCGCCGGGCTCGCCCGCGCCGCCGAGGCCGGCATCCCGACCGCAACAGTCGAAAGCCGCAGCTTCAAGGGTGACCGCGAGGGCTTCGAGCGTGCGATGCAGGCCGAGATCATCAGGCACGACATCGCACTGGTCGCACTCGCCGGTTTCCTGCGCGTCCTGACGCCATGGTTCGTCCGCCAATGGGAAGGGCGGATGCTCAACATCCATCCTGCCCTGCTGCCGGCCTTCCCGGGGCTCGATACCCATGCCCGTGCGCTCGCCGCCGGGGTGCGCCTGCATGGCTGCACGGTGCACCTGGTCAGCGCCGGGGTGGATGAGGGCCCGATCCTGGCCCAGGCTGCGGTGCCGGTGCTGGCCGGCGATACCGAGGCGGCGCTGGCCGCGCGGGTGCTGGAGCAGGAGCACCGGCTGTTTCCGGCCGCACTCGCCTGGCTGGCGGCCGGGCGGGTCAGGCTGGAGGGCGATGTCGCGCGCATCGCGGTGCCGGACGCATCCGGCGCGCTCGCGAACCCCTTGCCCGGCTGAACGGGCTTCCCTAGAACCGCCAGCGACGAACCAGCAAGGCTTTGGGGGCAGCGATGGCCGATCCGACATTCGAGTGGGGTGGCACGACGGACAATGCGGCGATCGCGGCCGACCGCGCCCGCATGTGGGCTTCCTTCACCAAGGCCTCGCAATGGGGCATCGGCGCCGTCATCGTGCTGCTGGTGCTGATCTACCTGATCTGGGGCTGAGCATAGCGCCTGTGAAAAAGCCCTCCGCGCCATGCGCGGAGGGCTTTTTCATGGCCTGATGGCCCCCGAACGAAGTGTCAGCCGACGATCTCGGAGCCGGCGAAGAAATAGGCGATCTCGATCGCCGCATTCTCGGCGCTGTCGGAGCCGTGGACGCTGTTCGCCTCGATGCTCTCGGCGAAGAGCTTGCGGATGGTGCCCTCGGCGGCATTGGCCGGGTTGGTGGCGCCCATCAGCTCGCGGTTCTTCGCCACCGCGTTCTCGCCTTCCAGCACCTGCACCACGACCGGGCCGGAGATCATGAAGCCCACCAGGTCGTTGAAGAAGGGGCGGGCGCGGTGGACGCCGTAGAATTCCTCGGCCTGGGCCCGGGTCATCTGGATGCGCTTCTGCGCGACGATGGCCAGGCCATTCGCCTCGAAGACCGCGTTGATCTTGCCCGTGAGGTTCCGGCGGGTCGCGTCCGGCTTGATGATGCTGAAGGTGCGCTCGGTGGCCATGATCGTGCTTCCTGGTGCTGGCTGGCCGGGCGCATAGGCGGGAAGCGGGCGCAGCGCAACCCCGATGTGGCGCTTTCCCGCCCGGCCGGCCCGCGGAAACCGGCCGCCCCGGTCCGCTGGATCCCCGCCAAATGACAGATGCGCCTCCCTGCCCTAGATAGCGCCGCATGACTGTCCTCACCCTCCGTGACATCACGATCCGCATCGCCGGCCGGGTGCTGCTCGACGGCGCGTCGTTGCAGGTCGATGACGGGCACAAGATCGGCCTGGTCGGCAAGAACGGCGCCGGCAAATCGACCCTGCTCAAGGCCATCACCAACGAGATCCAGCCCGATGGCGGCGAGATCCGCCTCTCCTCCCGCGCCCGCATGGGCCATGTGGCGCAGGAAGCGCCGGCGGGGCCGCAGAGCATCGCGGAGGTGGTGCTCGGCGCCGACACTGAACGCGCCAGCCTGCTGGCGGAGAGTGAGAGCGCCGACGGCGCCAGGCTCGCGGAGGTGCATGAGCGGCTGATCGCGATCCGCGCGGACAGCGCCCCGGCCCGCGCCGGGGCCATCCTGGCCGGGCTCGGCTTCGACGCGGCGGCGCAGGCGCGTCCGATCTCGGAATTCTCCGGCGGCTGGCGCATGCGCGTGGCACTCGCCCAGGCGCTGTTCCTGGAGCCCGACCTGCTGCTGCTCGACGAGCCGACCAACCACCTCGACCTCGAAGCCGCGCTCTGGCTCGAAGGCTGGCTGGCACGCTTCCCGGGCGCGGTGATCCTGGTCTCGCATGATCGCGGCCTCCTCGATCGGGCGGTGGATTCCATCGCCCATCTCGATCAGCGCAAGATCACCCTCTACACCGGCGGCTTCGAGCGCTTCGTGCGGGTACGGGCGGAGCGCCTGGCGCAGACGGTCGCCGCCAATGCGCGGCTGACCGCCGAGCGGGCCCGCATCCAGGGCTTCGTCGACCGCTTCCGCGCCAAGGCCACCAAGGCCCGCCAGGCGCAGAGCCGGCTGAAGGCACTGGAACGCATGCCGCCGATCGAGGCGGTGGTCGAGGACACGGTCACCCGCTTCGCCTTCCCGGAGCCGGAAACCCTGGCGCCGCCGATCCTGCAGCTCACCCGCGCCTCGGCCGGCTATGACGGCCGCGCGGTGCTGAGCGGGCTCAACCTGCGCGTCGACCAGGACGACCGCATCGCGCTGCTGGGCTCGAACGGCAACGGCAAGTCCACGCTCGCCAAACTTCTGGCGGGGCGGATGGAGCCGATCGCGGGCGAGATCCACCGCTCCAACCGCCTGCGGGTCGGCTATTTCGCGCAGCACCAGACCGAGGCACTCGACCTCTCGGGCACGCCGCTCAGCCACATGCAGGCGGCGCTGCCGAAGGCGAGCGAGACCCAGTGCCGGGCGCAGCTCGCGCGGTTCGGGCTGGACCAGGACCGGGCGACGACCACCGTGGGCTCCTGCTCGGGCGGCGAGAAGGCACGGCTGCTGCTGGCGCTGGCGACGCGGGACGCGCCGCAGTTGCTGATCCTGGACGAGCCGACCAACCACCTCGACATCGATGCACGCGAAGCGCTGACCAAGGCGCTGGCGGAATTCGCCGGCGCGGTGCTGCTGATCACCCACGACCCGCATCTGGTGGAGCTGATCGCCGATCGGCTGTGGCTGGTCGCCGATGGCACGGTGACGCAATTCGAAGGCGACCTCGACGAATACCGGGCGCTGCTTGGGGAGCGGGCGCGGGCGGCGTCAGGATCGGGGTCGCGCGAGGAAGGCGCGGGCCGTGCCGGGCAGCGACGGGACCGCGCCGACAGCCGCGCCAGCCAGGCGCCGCTGCGGCAGCGGCTGAAGGAGATCGAGGCCACACTCGACAAGCTGGGCAAGGAAGCGGCGCTGATCGAGGCGAAGCTCGGCGATACCGAGACCTATGCGCGGTTCAAGCCGAAGGACATCGCCTGGGCCAATACCCGCCGCGCCGCGATCACGCATCAGACGGCGCTGCTGGAAGCGGAGTGGCTGGAGCTGAGCGAGAAGCTGGAAGTGGTTTGATATTCGGCCTCAAGCGCCGGCGCACGCATCCGCGTGCTTGGCTTGCGCGCTGTCAGGGCAGCATCGTCGACAGCGGTCGGTCGCGCGCGGGCCGCATTCGCGGCCTCGGTCTGCATCGGCTCACGCCTCGCAGCCCGGCCCTTCCGGTGGCGGCCTGCGGCCGCGGGTGGGGATGCGGGGTCGCCAGGCGGGCGCCGGTGGGCTTTCCTTCCCTCAGCGGCATGCAAGCCGCGTTCGGGAGAGGAACCCCATGCAACGCCGCACCCTGTTGGCCCTCGGCGGGCTCGCGCTCGCAGGATCCGCCAGCGCCCAGGCGCCGGCGACGCCGCGCCATCGCTTCATCGAGATCGCCCGCTTCCCCTCCCCCTTCGCACGTCAGGGCATCGCGGTGGACCAGGGCTTCGTCTACCCGGTGACCGACCGCGGCATCGCCAAGCTGGACAAGGCCACCGGGCGGGAGGTCGCGCGCTGGGAAGGGCCGCGCGACGGGCCGGTGATCCATCTCGATGGCGGGATCTGCCTGGACGGCCGGCTCTACGGCGCGCATTCCAACTACCCGCAGGAGCCGATGACGAGTTCCATCGAGATCTTCGACACCAGCGACCTGTCCCATGTCGGTACCCATAGCTTCGGCATCCAGTTGGGCAGCCTGACCTGGCTCGACCGGCACGCGGATGCCTGGTGGGCAGTCTTCGCGAATTACAGCCGCGTCTTCGGCGCGAGCCAGCGGCCCTATGGCCATACCTGGTGGACCACGCTCGTGAAGCTCGACGACCGCTTCCGGCAGGAGCAGGCCTGGGTCTTCCCGCAGGCGGTGCTGCGGCGGGCCGAGCCGATGAGCGTCTCGGGCGGGTCCTGGGGCCCGGACGGGCTGCTCTGGTGCACCGGCCACGACCATACGGAGGTCTACCGGCTGCGGCTGCCGCGGGCCGGTTCGGTGCTGGAGCTGGTCGAGACCGTGCCGATGCCGGGCGAAGGCCAGGGCATCGCCTGGGATCGCAGCTCGCCAGGCAATCTCTGGTGCATCAGCCGGTCCAAGGCGGAGGCGATCGGGCTGCGGCTGGAGCTGGGCTGAGCAGCAGACCCGCGAACAGATTCACGCCTTCGGGCGATTCCGCCCTCCGGCGATCTGCTTCGCCCGCATGTTTTGCGAACAGATTCGCGCCTTCGGGCGATGCCGCCCTTCGGCGACCTGCTTCGCCCGTATGTTTTGCGAACAGATTCACGCCTTCGGGCGATGCCGCCCTTCGGCGATCTGCTTCGCTATTGCATCCGGTCGGTCAGCTTCGGGTCGTTCAGCAAGTCCGCCGGCAGGGTGCGCCGCATGAAGGTCGGCCAAAGCGCCCGGCCGGTCCAGGGCTCGACCGGGGGCCGCGGCGCCTCGGGCGGGCGTTCTATGGTGGCTTCGCTGTCCTTCGGGATAATCGGCTCGGGCATTGCCGTTCTCCACTGCGGAAAGTCCATCCTAGCCCGAATTGGTTGTAGGTCCGCAACCGGAAGTCGTCCTTCCTCGCACGCACTTGACCGGCAGGCGCCGGATTGCGAGAGCGGCGGTGGAGGAATGCATCCGATGTTCACTCGCCGCCTGATTCTTGGTTCCGGTGCCGGTCTGATCGCGGGCCGCGCTCGGGCGCAGGATGGACGCCCCATACGCATCATCGTCCCCGCGCCACCGGGCGGCCCGACCGACATCCTGGCCCGAGCCATCGCGGAGCGTGCGGCGCCGGTGCTCGGCCAGCCGGTGGTCGTGGACAACCGCGCCGGCGCCGGCGGCGTGATCGGCACCGAAGCGGCGGCGCGGGCGGCGCCGGACGGGCTGACCTTCGTGCTCGGGCACAACCAGACCCATGCCAGCAACCAGGCGATGATGGCCCGCCTGCCGTACCACGTGATCGACAGCTTCGTGCCGGTCGCCAAGCTCGCGACCGTCCACCATGCCCTTGTGGTGCCGGCGAACCACCGGGCGCGCGACATCGCGGGGCTGATCGCGGCGGGGCGCGACGGCGGCAAGCTGTCCTACGCATCGTCGCAGGCCGGGTCCGCAAGCCACGTGATCGCCGAAACCTTCGTGCGGCAATCCGGCATGGATGCGACGCATGTGCCCTATCGCGGCGCCGCGCCGGCAGCGACCGACACGGTTGCGGGCGTCGTCGATTTCTATGTCGCGACCTTCCCCTCCGTCGCGCCGCTGGTCCAGGACGGACGCCTGCGTGCGCTCGAGATCGGCGCGCCAGCGCGGCTGCCCGACTTCCCGCAGGTGCCGACCGCAGTGGAAGCGAATGTCCCCTTCATGGCGGTCGATGCCTGGTTCGGCCTCTTCGCCCCGCGTGGCACGCCCGAGGCCGCGGTGGCGCGCTTCGCCGCGGCGGCGCTTGGCGCGCTCGGCGAAGCCGCGATCGCGCAGCGGCTGGCAATGGCGGGCTTCACCGTCTCCGCCCTGCCGCCCGCCGAATTCGCCGCCTTCCAGCGTGCGGAGGTGGCACGCTGGAACGAGATGGTCGCGCTGACCGGCGTCAGGATCGACGACTAGAGCGTGATGGCTTGAGGCGGAATCGCTGAAAAGTCTGAATCACGCGATCAAACAAAGTGCTAGAGCATGGTGCGTGAGCGGAAGCGAACGCATCGTGCTCTAGAGGCGATCCGCAGCCCGCACCACGCAGGCCTCGAAAATCTCGAGCGAATCGAAAGCGCGGTCGCGGCCATCCGGCGGCGTCACGAAGGCGCTGACAGCGCCCGCGATCATCAGATTGTCGGGCAGTCCAAAACCGCCCACGGTCAGGCCCGGCATCGGATCCGGGATCGCCGCGATCTGCGCGGCGCTGCGGGCGGCAAAGGGCTGTGCGCTGTTCGAATAGCCGAAGGCCGGCTTGCTGCGGCCGAGGAACCAGCCGAGCTCGATCAGCGTGCCGGCATCGGCCGAGGCGCCGCGGAACGGCGTCAGGTTGGCGATGATGATGTCGGCCGCCCCCATCATCGCGAGATCCTTGGCGAAGATGGCGCGCCAGGCCTCCGCCTCCGGCATCGCGGCGAGCGTCGCGATGTCCTCGTTCAGCGGTGACAGCCCCTCGATGCCGTGGCGGGCGCAGATCGCGAGCTTCCGCGCCGCATGCGCGGCGGCATCCGGCAGGAAGACGTCGGGCCCGGCGAGGTAGGCGCGGATCATGCGCGCCGTCATGCTTCGGCGAGTGCGGCGCTCCACGGCGACATGGCGTCGGAGATGCCGACGCGCGTGCCGTCCGGCAGCACCCGGATCAGGTTCGGGCAGGCGAAGTTCACGGGCATGGTGGCATGCTCCACCTCCGTGACTTGGGCATCCGCGGCGAGCGCCGCCAGCGTTTCGGCCGACAGGCGGCGGTCGGCGGTCACGCCCTCCGGCCCGCTCACGTCGAGGCGCGGGTGATGCGCGGCGGCTTCCGGGTCCATGCCGAAATCGGCGGTGAAGGCGAGCATCTGGAAGACCGAGGCCATGATGCGCCGGCCGCCGGAGGCACCGCCGGCGATGACCGGCTTGTCGCCTTCCGCGACGATCACCGGGCACATGTTGCAGAGCGGGCGCTTGGATGGCGCGATGGCATTCGCCGCCTCCGGCCGCGGATCGAACCACATGACGCCGTTGTTCATCAGCACGCCCGAGCGCGGCAGCACCACGCGGCTGCCCATTGAGGAGAGCAGCGTCGTCGTCATCGCGATCATCATGCCGTCGCGGTCGACGACCGTCAGATGCGTGGTGCAGCTCTCCGCCGCCTGCGGCTCCGCATCGCCAAGGCCGGCCAGCCGCTCCGCATAGGCGGCGCGGAGTTCGCGCGCGAGTTGCGCATACCAGGCGGTCGACGGCGCGCCGCCGCCGAAATCGGCGTCGCGCATCCCGGACAGTACCCGCTTCAAGGTCGGCGCCGCGGTCAGGCCGTTCGCCAGGAACAGGCGGCGGCCGCGCCAGTCCGCCTCCAGCGCCGGCAGGAATCGCGCCGCGCAATCGCGGAGGTCATCGAGGCCGACGAAGCCCTCCATGTCCGCGACGTCGGCGGCGATGCTGGCAGCGACGTCGCCCTTGTAGAAATCCTCGAGCCCCGCCTGCTGCAGCCGCTCCAGCGTCTGCGCCAGGTTGCCGAGCCGGAAGAAACCCGGGCTGCCTTGATAGGGCCCGACCGGCGGCAACCCGTTCGGCAGGTAGATCCGCGCACTCTCCGGATAGAGCCGCAACACGGAGGCCGAACTCGCGACCTTCAGCGTGGTGAACCAGTCCTGCGCCAGGCCACGCTTCGCATAGGCGACGGCCGGCGCCAGCACATCGGCGATCGGCAGCTTGCCGAAGCGCTTATGGAGCGCGGCATAGCCGGCGACGGCCGAAGGGATCACGAAGCTCAGCGGGCCATGGACGTTGACGTCGCCCTTCACCTCCGGCCAGGGGAAAAGGTCGAGCTTCATGGTGCCGGTCATCGGATAGGCTGAAGGCTTCAGGCCGCGCGGCGAGACCGGGCCGAAATCCAGCGTCTCCGCCTGGCCGCCCGGGGCCATGACCTGGGCGAAGCCGATGCCGCCGAGGCCGCTGTTCCAGGGCTCCAGCGCCGCCAGGGAAAAAGCGGTGGCGACCGCCGCATCGGCGGCGTTGCCGCCGGCTTCGAGGATCGCGACGCCGGCCTCGGCCGCGCCGCGCGCCTGGGATGCGACCATGCCCCGCGCCCCGCGCGCCGCCGGCTTCGTGACCTGCCAGTGCTGAGTGGTATGCGGCGCGGGGGTGAAGGCGAGGGTCATGGCAGGACGTCCGTTCCGAAACTCCCGCCATGCTCCGCCCAACCGACCGAAGGAGCAAGGGTGGCTAGCGCCGCCGGGTCGCGCGTTGCGGCCTCAGCACCTGCTCCGGCCGGCGCGCTTCCGGCGATCGCTCCGCCAGCCGGGCCTGCAGCGCCGATTCGTAGTCGATGCCCGGCAGGCGCTCGAGATGCGAGGCCACCGCCGCCGCCGCCCGATCCGCGTCGCGGCGCTCGATCGCCTCCAGCACCGCCTGATGCTCCTCGATCAGGATCGCCGTGGGCACCACGTTGCCATACACCAGCCCCCAGAGCACGGCCATCTGGCCGGACAGGCCGCGCCAGACATTGATCAGCGCCGGATTGCCGGAGGACTGGAACAGCGCCGCATGAAAATCATGGTCGGCCATGATCAGCGAGGAGCGGTCCCGGCGCCGGGCCGCGATGCGCAGCGCGCCGTTGGCGGCGCGCATGCCCACGATGCCGGCGGCCGGCCCGCGTTCCACGCATTCGCGCACCGCCAGCGCCTCCAGCGCGATCCGCATGCGCGCAAACCCGCCGGCCGCATCGTTGGTCACCGCCATCAGCCGCACGCCCTTGTAAGGCGTGGATACAACGATGCCCTGGCTTTCCAGGAGCCGCAGCGCCTCGCGCACCGGCACGCGGCTGATGCCGAGATCCCGCGCGATCTCGGCCTCCACCAGCCGGTCGCCGGGCAGGAAGGCGCCACGCGCCGCGGCCGCGACGATGGAATCGGCGGCCTGATCGACGAGGGTGCGCGACGGCTTCCGCAATGATAGCGACGCATCCGCCTGGACAGCTCTTTCCGGCTGGATGCCGGCCGTAGGCGTGCGCGACATCAGGTTACGTCTCGTCGATCCCGTTCGACTGCGAGTCTATGTCAGTTGCCCACCGGGTCAACCATTCTCACCCGACCCACCCTTTGCTTGCCCGGCGAATGCGCATAAGGGAACAGGACATCGTCAGCCTGGGAGAACAAGCCATGGCCGTCAGCAAGGGCCTCACAGTCGCGCCGAGCCTGCGCGCCTTCATCGAGACCGAGGCCCTGCCAGGAACGGGCGTCGAGCCGGCGCGTTTCTGGCCCGCCATGGAGGCCATCCTGCGCGACCTAGCGCCAGCGAATGCCGCTTTGCTCGGCAAGCGTGATGCGCTGCAGGGTGAAATCGATGCCTGGCACCGCGCCCATCCGGCGCGCCCCGTCGATGCCGCCGCATACAAGGCGATGCTGGAGCGCATCGGCTACCTGCTGCCGGAGCCCGCGGATTTCCACGTCGGCACCACCGATGTGGATCCGGAGATCGCGTCCATCGCCGGACCGCAGCTCGTCGTGCCCGTCTCCAACCCGCGCTACGCGCTGAATGCCGCGAATGCGCGCTGGGGCAGCCTCTACGACGCGCTCTACGGCACCGATGCGCTGGCGCCGCCTTCCACCGCCCGCGGCTTCGATGCGGCGCGTGGTGCGCTGGTGATCGCCCGCGCACGCGCGGTGCTGGACGGCGCCGTGCCGCTCGCCAAGGGCAGCCACGCGGAAGCGACAGGCTACCGGCTGGAGGGGGGCGCGCTCTCCGTCTCGCTGAAGGATGGCAGCGCGACGGGCCTCGCCCGCTCCGGCCAATGCGTCGGTTACACCGGGGAGACGCATGCGCCCGCCTCGCTGCTCTTCGTCAACAACGGGCTGCATCTCGAGATCCGGTTCGACCGCGACCATCCGATCGGCAGGACGGATGCGGCAGGCATCGCCGACGTGATCCTGGAATCGGCGATCACTACCATCATGGACTGCGAGGATTCCGTCGCCGCCGTGGATGCCGAGGACAAGGTCGCGGTCTACCGCGCCTGGCTCGGCCTGATGAAGGGCGATCTGACAGCGGAGCTGGAGAAGGGGGGCAAGACCATCACCCGCCGCCTCAACCCCGACCGCATCTATCATCGCCCGAGCGGCGGCGGGCTGACGCTGCATGGCCGGTCGCTGATGCTGGTGCGCAATGTCGGCCACCACATGATGACCGACGCGGCGACGCTCGACGGTGCCGAGGTGCCGGAGACGATCCTGGACGCGCTGATCACCTCAGCGATCGCGCTGCATGACATCCGGGGCAAGCGGCTGAACTCGCGCGCCGGCAGCGTCTATATCGTGAAGCCGAAGATGCATGGGCCGGAGGAAGTGGCCTGGGCGGACCAGCTCTTCGCCCGCGTCGAAGATGCGCTCGGCCTGCCGCGCGCGACGCTCAAGATGGGCATCATGGACGAGGAGCGCCGCACGACGGTCAACCTCAAGGCCTGCATCCAGGCGGCGAAGGACCGCGTGGTGTTCATCAACACCGGCTTCCTCGACCGCACCGGCGACGAGATCCACACCTGCATGGAAGCCGGCGCGGTGATCCGCAAGAACGACATCCGCGGCACCGCATGGATCAAGGCCTATGAAGAGTCGAACGTCGACACCGGCCTGATCTGCGGCCTGCGCGGCCGCGCCCAGATCGGCAAGGGCATGTGGGCGGCACCCGATGCGATGAAGGCGATGCTCGAGCAGAAGGTCGGCCATCCGAAGGCCGGCGCCAACACCGCCTGGGTGCCCTCCCCCACCGCCGCCACGCTGCACGCGCTCCACTACCACCAGGTCGATGTCGCGGCGGTGCAGGACGCGCTGCAGAAGGGCGGCAAGCGGGCCAAGCTCTCCGACATCCTGACCCTGCCGCTCGCGGAGAACACCAACTGGGCGGCGCCCGACGTGCAGGCGGAGCTCGACAACAACGCCCAGGGCATCCTCGGTTATGTCGTGCGCTGGATCGACCAGGGCGTCGGCTGCTCCAAGGTGCCTGATATCAACGATGTCGGGCTGATGGAGGACCGCGCGACCTTGCGCATCAGCAGCCAGCACATCGCCAACTGGCTGCGCCACGGCATCTGCACCGAGGCGCAGGTGATGGAGACGATGAAGCGCATGGCCGCCGTGGTCGACCGCCAGAACGCCGGCGACCCGCTCTACACCCCGATGGCCCCGGGCTTCGATGGCCCTGCCTTCAAGGCCGCCTGCGACCTGGTGCTGAAGGGCCGCGAGCAGCCCAACGGCTATACCGAGTTCGTGCTGACGGCGCGGCGTCGGGAGGCCAAGGCGCTTCGCGCCTGACCGGGGCCAAGGCGCTTCGCGCCTGACCGGGGCCAAGGCGCTTCGCGCCTGACCGGGGCCAAGGCGCTTCGCGCCTGACCGGGGCCAAGGCGCTCCGCGCCTGACGCATGGCCGGCGCGGGGAGACCTGCGCCGGGCGCCATGGTGGGCGGCCGCCCCGGATGACACTCTCGGTCTCCAAGTCCGGGAGTCGGATATGAGCGGCACCTCCACCCGTAGCCTCGCTGTCCCCGCTGGCCTGCTCATCGGCTGCGCCGTCCTGGCGGCGGCGCTCGCGATGGGCATACGCCAGAGCTTCGGCCTGTTCCTCGCACCGATGACCGAGGCGCATGCCTGGGGCCGCTCCGACTACGCCTTCGCGCTCGCGCTCCAGGTGCTGGTCAACGGCGTCGCGCAGCCGGTCTGCGGGCAGATCGCCGACCGCATTGGCGGCCGCGCGGTGATCATGGGCGGCGCGGTGCTCTATGGCCTCGCGACGCTCGGCATGGCGCTGACCGACAATCTGGCGCTCTTCACCCTCTTCGCCGGGCTCGGCATGGGGATCGCCGTCTCGGCGGCCGGGATGCCGGTGGTCATCGCTTCCCTCACCCGCCTGCTGCCCGAGAACCTGCGCGGCCGCGCGGTCGGGCTCGGCACCGCCGGCAGCAGCTTCGGGCAGTTCCTGGTGGTGCCGATCGCGGCGCAGGCGATCGGCCTGCTCGGCTGGCAGGGCGCGCTGCTCTTCCTGGCCGGGCTGACGCTGGTCATGATCCCCCTCGCGCTGCCGCTCACCGACGCCCCGGCCGCCTCCAAAGTCGGCGTCGCCGACAACGAGACCGCCAGCCACGCGCTGTCCCGCGCCATGCGCTCCGGCACCTTCTGGTGCCTGTTCTTCGGCTTCTTCGTCTGCGGCCTGCATGTCAGCTTCCTGACCGTGCACCTGCCGGGCTTCGTGCATCTCTGCGGCCTGCCGCTCTACGTGGGCGCCGGCGCCATCAGCCTGATCGGGCTGTTCAACGTCGCAGGGTCCCTGATCTCGGGCGAGCTGTCGCAGAAATGGCGGCGGCGGGAGCTGCTGGTCGCGATCTACGCCACGCGCGGCGTGCTGATGACCGCTTTCTTCTTCGCCGAGAAGACCACGGCCACCGTGCTGGTCTTCAGCGCCCTGATGGGCCTGCTCTGGCTCTCCACCGTGCCGCCGACCGTGGCGCTGGTGGCGCGCAACTTCGGCACCCGCTGGCTGGCGACGATCTTCGGCCTGGTCTTCCTCGGCCACCAGGTGGGCGGCTTCGCCGGCGCCTGGGTCGGCGGCCTCGTCTTCGACCGCACCGGCAGCTACGACCAGATGTGGATCATCGGCATCCTGGCCTCCGCCTTCGCCGCCCTGATCCACCTGCCCGTGCGCGACCCCACGCCGCGGCCCCTCGCGGTTCCCGCGGAGTAGTGGTGCCGCGGGGAGTGGAGACATTCCCCGGCCCCCTTCACTTAAAGCCGTGCGGTTGACACCCTTTAGGAGCCCCCGGGAGCCGACGGTCACATCAGATTACTCATTTCTCAGTCGCCTTTGGAGGCCCGGGCCCAAAGGCATAGAGAGCTGAAAATCGACGATGACACCGGTCTTCTTGACCAGTGTGACAATCGACGACACCGCGAAGAACGGTAGCGCATGCAAACCCCGGTTCTCGCCGTGCACTCTCCATTTGTCACCCAGATCCTCAGCAACGAACGGGCGCTCCTGCGCCACCTGCTCAGGACCATAAGCCACGCGCACGACGGTCTCCGCGAAATCGATCGCCTTCTCCGGCGTGTCGAGCAGTTGGAAGTTGGTGCCCATCCAGGCTTCCCACTGGCTGGCTCCGCTGAGGTTCGGGAACAGCGCCATGGTTGATCCTCCAAGCCCGGTGCTTCGCAACGCGGGAATATCCTAAGGAGCCGACCGCACCGCCTCGACATGCGCCATGATTTGCGCCAGCGACTGTTCGCGCGCCACCTGCGATGCAAGAATGAGTGCGAACCTTATGTCCCGATCGCGCGGATCGGTATGGGCCAGGATGAAGTCCATCGGCGGCAATGGCGCACCCGGCACGAGGCCGACCGTCTGCAGACCGGGATGTTCACTCCTCACGTGCTGGCCGATCAAAGCGAGCGAGTATACATAGCCTTGATTGGGCCGGATCTCCGAAAATCTGCCCGTCTTGACTTCGAAGAAGACCTGCCCCGCCGCGCCGGGAAGACGCGGGCTGCGCGCGACGATATCTGCATCCGCGCGCAACGCGCTCATCGTTGCCCGAAGCGGGACCTCGATGATCGCTGCCCCGCCGGGCGCAGACCGGATGCCGGTAACGAGAAAGTCGCGGACGGCGTTGTGCTGGGCGATTTCGTCGCGCCCTACAAGCTCGACACCTGGGGTACCCCTGCGGGAGAGACCATCAATCAGATCGGGGAACGGCCAGAGCGAGGCGGCCCGGAACGCAATATTCATCCCCGCCATTCTTGCCGCCTGCGCGATGCGATCCGAATTGCCCGGCAGCACGTGGACGGTGGTGCCGGGCAGGAATCGCTGCCGGAACATCCGGCTGATCTCAGCTATGCCGGTTGTCAGAATCATTCGTGATGCCTCATTCCGGAATGGCTGAGTGGATCCCACAACTCGGCCGCCGCGATCCAGAAACAAAGATATTCTTTTCTGAAATATCCAAGAGTATGTCGATAAATTTCCTGCGATGTGCCGAATATATTGCAAATTAATTTCTGAATTCAATAACATCCGAATGCGTGCACTGGCAACATTCGCCATTCTCGCGCTGCGGAGTACGGGTAGCGCGAAAACAAGCGCCCCTGGATCGACCTGCTCGGTGCCCTTCCCAGTCGCCCCCTCCTCAGGTGGACAAAGAGAGCCGAGGAATGTCCCCTCCCCGGTCGGAACCCACCAGCGGCGTCGCTACGGTAGAACCATCCCGCAGGAAATCCACGAAGGCGCGGAGCGGGCCTGGCATGTGGCGGCGGCTCGGGAAGTAGAGGAAGGGGCCGGAAAAGCGTTGCCACCAGGGTTCCAGGACGGGGACCAGGGCGCCGGCGGCGAGGGCGGGAGCGAGGAATTCCTCGAAGCTGGCGATGATGCCGAGCCCTTGTGTGGCGGCCGCGATCTGCAGGTCGGGGGCGTTGCTGGTCAGCCGGCCCTCGGGGCTGATCTTCACGGTCTCGCCTTCGCGCTCGAATTCCCAGATGGCCATGGCGCCGCCGTGGAAGCGGTGGCGGATGCAGTCATGCGCCAGCAGGTCGTTCGGGTGCTCGGGCAGGCCGCGCGCGGCGAGGTAGGCCGGGGCGGCCGCGGCGACGAAGCGCTGCGTGCGGGGGCCGATCGGCACGGCGATCATGTCCCGCTCCAGCCGCTCGTCGTAGCGGACGCCGGCGTCGAAGCCCTCGGCGAGCACGTCGATGAAACTGTCCTCGGCCTGGATCTCGACTGCGATGCCGGGGTGGCGGCGGAGGAAGGGGCCGATGATCGGCGGCAGCACGACGCGGGCCACGATGCCCGGCACGTTCAGCCGCAGCGTGCCGGTCGGGCTGTCGCGCAGGCTGTTCACGGCATCCAGCGCCTCCGTCACCTCGCGGAGCGCCGGCGCCAGGCGGTCGAGCAGGCGCTGGCCGGCCTCGGTCGGCGTCACGCTGCGGGTGGTGCGGTTCAGGAGGCGCAGGCCGAGCCGCGCCTCCAGCCGCCGCACCGCCTCGCTGAGCGCCGAAGCGGAGAGGCCGCGGCGATAGGCCGCACCGCGGAAGCTGCGCGCTGCCGCTACAGCGGCGAAGGCCTGGAGGTCGGCGAGGTCAGGCTCCGGCATTGTGCGCCAATCCGAACAGGGCGTTCCGTGATGAGCGGATTATCGCACAGCCTGGTCGGGCGCAGATAGGGCGCACCGCAACAAGGCGCCGCATGGCGGCGGCAGGAGAGACAGATGCAGCAGCGCAAGCTGGGCCGCACCGGCCCGCAGGTATCCGCCCTCGGCCTCGGCTGCATGGGCATGTCGGGGATGTATGGCGCCGCCGAACGCGCCGAGAGCATCGCCACCATCCATGCGGCGCTGGAGGCGGGGGTTACCCTGCTCGACACCGGCGATTTCTACGGCATGGGCCACAATGAGCTCCTGATCGCGGAGGCGCTGAAGGGCCGCCCGCGCGACCGGGTGGTGATCAGCGTGAAGTTCGGCGCGCAGCGCGACCCAGCCGGCGGCTGGATCGGCTTCGACGCGCGGCCGGCGGCGATGAAGACCGCCCTGGCCTATTCGCTGGTGCGGCTCGGCGTCGATCACATTGACATCTACCGCCCGGCCCGGCTCGATCCGGCGGTGCCGATCGAGGAGACGGTGGGCGCGATGGCCGAGATGGTGAAGGCCGGCATGATCCGCCATATCGGCCTGTCAGAAGTGGGGTCGGAAACGCTCCGCCGCGCCGCCGCCGTGCACCCGATCACCGACCTGCAGATCGAATATTCCCTGATCTCGCGCGGCATCGAGGATGCGGTCCTGCCGACCTGCCGCGCGCTCGGCATCGGCATCACCGCCTATGGCGCCTTGTCGCGGGGCTTGCTCAGCGGCCACTACAGGCCGGCCGGCGCCGGTGATTTCCGCGCCCACAGCCCGCGCTTCCAGGGCGAGAACCTGGCGCGCAACCTGGCGCTGGTGGAGGCGCTGGCCGCGGTCGCCAAGGCGCGCGGCCTGACGGTCGCACAGGCGGCCCTCGCCTGGGTCGCGGCGCAAGGGCAGGACATCGTGACCCTGGCAGGCGCCCGGCGGCGCGACCAGCTCGCGGAGACGCTCGGCGCTTTCGAGGCGGCGCTTGCACCGGCCGATATCGCGGCGATCGAAGCGGCGGTGCCAAAGGGTTCGGCCGCCGGCGAGCGCTACGCCGCCGCCCAGATGGCCCATCTCGACAGCGAGAAGGGCTGAAATCCGCCCCACGAACGCGGCCGCAGGCCGCCCCCCGTTCCTGCGGGGTGAGCGAAGCGATACCCCGGGGCCGCGAACGCGGCCCCGCGCGCGACCGACCGATGTCGTCAATGCGACCTGACGGCGCGCAAGCCAAGCCGGCGGATGCCGGCGCCGGCGTCTGAGGCCTAACTCAAAAGACTCTTCAGCTTCAATACTGCGCTGTCCGGTGTCGTCAAAACCCGTTTCCCGGTGGCCTGCTCCACCTGCGGGGCGGCGCGGGCGAGGCTGAACTGACCGAGGGCGATGGCGTCGCAATCCGCGAGGTCCCTGGCAGCCTCGGCCGCCAGCCGGTCATGCGCCGCGACGTCGCCGGCATCGAGCGCGGCGAGCGCGCCTTCCGCAAGCTTGGTCACCACCGTCGTGCCGGCCGGGAACTCCTCCGGCATGGTCCTGAGCGTGCCGGCGAAGGTCGCGAGCAGGCCGATGCGGCGCCCGGCGCCCTCGGCCTCCTCGATCATGGCTTCGTTCGGCTTCAGCACCGGGATCTTCGGGAACTCGCGCGCCACGGCGTCGATGCAGGGCCCAAAGGCGGAGCAGGTAAAGAGGATGCCGTCCGTGCCGGTTCCGACCGCATAGCGGGACAGCGCCAGGAAACGGTCGAACATCGCTGATGTCAGCGCCCCGTCCCGCGCCAGGTCGGCCGAGAGGCTGTCGTCCAGCAGGTTCATCAGGGTCGGCTCTGGCCAGAGCCGCGCGAAGGCGGCCTCGATCGCCGGCGGCGAGTGGCGCAGCGCGTGGATCAGGGCGATCCGCATGACTTGCCCTTGCCCGCCCGATTCAGATCTCCGCGCCCTTCGGCGCTCCGATCATCGGGCGGGGTCACGGCACCCCGCAGCGCTTGAGGGTCAGCGGGAAGTCGTTGCAGCCGGGGAAGGTGATCTCGTTGTCGCCGCGCCGCTCCACGACCAGCAGATTCGGGTTGCCGCTGCAGCCGAAGCCGATATCGGGCGGCAGCCGGGCGGCGATCGCGCCGGTCGGCGCCGCCGGGACCAGCCGGATCTCGACCCCGTTCGCCCGCCCGGCGACCGTTTCGATCGCGCGCTGGCGATAGCCGACATCGAGCACCGCGGCCCGCATCACGACATCGCGGGTGAAGATCACCGTCGGCTGCCCGAAACAGGCGGGCCCGGTGTCGCTCGCCAGGTTGGTGCCGCCGGTCCAGGAGCCAAAAAGCCAGGCATGCGGCGGGCCGCCGGCCTGCTGCGCATCGGCGCCGGTCGCCAACAGGGGCAGGGCCAGAATCGCCATCTGCCAGAACCGCTTCATTCGGTGCCTCCGTCCGGGTTGCCCCATCCATAGAGCAAGCCGGGGCCGGCGGGAAACGCCCGGTCGCGGGATTTGGCTGCCGGGGCCAGCGGGAATACCGGGCAATAAGGCCGGACAAGCTGCACGCAATGGTTGCTAGAGTGTTAACAACCAATTGCCCGATGCTGTCGCCATGCGCATTCGTCCGGTGCCCCCACCCCGTTCGCTGCCGCGCCACACGACACGGCGCCGGGGCGGCGCGTTGACGAATTCTTCACCCTTGGGGCTCATGATCCTCGACATGATCAGCCTCAACAGCCTCGCGGCCTTCACCACGGAGGTCTCGCGCAACGCCGGCATCCAGGGTGGTGTGCAGGGCGTTCGGGACTCCTCCTCGACCTATGGTGCGCAGACGGCGCGCCCGGTCGACCCGGCGCAGCGGCCGCTGCAGGCGGTGCCCCCGCCCCCGGCACAGAACCTGCCACGCGGGTCGTTGCTCGACCTCAGGGTGTGACGGTCCGGGGCGCGCAAGCGCCCCTTTCCTTTTTCGTCCTTGTTCTGAAGCCCTGACCGGGGCGTCAGCCGGCCCGGGCCGTTTCCTCCGGGGTGCGCAAGGTCAGCGACAAGGCATGCAGGCCACCCGCGAATTCCGTGGCCAGCAGCGCATGCACGGCGCGCGACCGTGCGACGCGGGTCAGGCCCGCGAAACCCTCCGCCACCACCAGGACGTTATAATGCGTCTCGCCGCCCGGCCGCGCGCCGGCATGGCCGGCATGGCGATCGCTGTCGTCCACGACGCGGATCGCGGCGCCCGGATAGGCGGCGCGCAGGGCATCTTCGATTCGCTCGGCACGGGTGCTCATGTCACCCCCACATCTGGCAAGGGCACGCATGGCTGTCCAGCATCCTCCAGCCGCTTGCGGAGCTGCGGCGGCACGCCCATAACCGGTCCATGGCCAGACGCGGAGAGCGAACGCGGAGCTTCACGGCCGAGCCCGAGACCCCGCCGCGTCCCTGCGACCAGCCGGATTGTCCCGAGCCCGGTGAGTATCGCGCGCCCGTCGATCGCCGGCATCTTCGCGAGTACCGCTGGTTCTGCCTGGCGCATGTGCGCGCCTACAATGCGGCCTGGGACTACTACAAGGGTCTTGGTCCGAACGAGATCGAGGGGCATATACGGGCCGATGCCGGCTGGCAGCGCCCGACCTGGCCGCTTGGCCGCCTCGGCTCCGCCCGCCCGATCGACCCGTCGCTGCTGCGCGATCCGCTCGGGCTGTTCCGCGAGGGGGCCGGGCAGGCGCCCCGCCGCCCGGCACGGGACGAGACGCCGCCCGAGCTGCGCGCTGCGCTGGACGTACTCGACCTGACCTGGCCGCTCGACCAGCCGACGCTGCGCGCCCGCTACAAGGAGCTGGCCAAGCGCTTCCACCCGGACGCCAATGGCGGCAACCGGGATGCGGAGGAACGGCTGAAGGACATCAACCGTGCCTATAGCCTGCTGCGGAAGCGCCTGATGCCGCGGAGTGCCGCGATGGAGGCTTCGCCGGCGCCAGCCGCCGGGTAGCCGGACGCGGAATCCCGCCCTAGGATCATCATTCGAACAAGAGCACCGGACGACAATGACCAAGGTTGCGAACCTCGCAGAAATCCGTCCCACCTCGGCGATCGATGTCCCGGACATCACCGTGAATGCGCGCGAGGTCTTCGGCGTCGACATCGATCTCGACGTGCCCGCCTTTTCGACGCGCACCGAGCATGTGCCGGAGTTCGACACCACCTACCGCTTCGACAAGGAGACGACGCTCGCGATTCTCGCCGGCTTCGCCTTCAACCGCCGCGTGATGATCCAAGGCTATCACGGCACCGGCAAGTCGACCCATATCGAGCAGGTCGCGGCGCGCCTCAACTGGCCCTGCATCCGCGTCAACCTCGACAGCCACATCAGCCGCATCGACCTGATCGGCAAGGACGCGATCGTCCTGAAGGACGGCAAGCAGATCACCGAGTTCCGTGAGGGCATCCTGCCCTGGGCGCTCCAGCATCCCTGCGCCCTGGTGTTCGACGAGTATGACGCCGGCCGCCCGGACGTGATGTTCGTGATCCAGCGCGTACTGGAGGTCGAGGGCAAGCTGACCTTGCTCGACCAGAACCGCGTCATCCGCCCGCACCCGCAGTTCCGCCTGTTCTCGACCGCCAATACGGTCGGGCTCGGCGACACCACCGGCCTCTATCACGGCACCCAGCAGATCAATCAGGGCCAGATGGACCGCTGGAACATTGTCGCCACCCTGAACTACCTGCCGCACGCGCAGGAGACGGAGATCGTGCTGGCCAAGCTCGGCGCCGAGGGCGACGCCAAGATGAAGAAGCAGATCGAGGCGATGGTGGCACTGGCCGACCTGACCCGCGCCGGCTTCATCGCCGGCGACATCAGCACCGTCATGTCGCCGCGCACCGTCATCACCTGGGCGGACAATGCCAAGATCTTCGGCGATATCGGCTTCGCCTTCCGCCTGTCCTTCCTGAACAAGTGCGATGAGGCGGAGCGGCAGACGGTGGCCGAATACTACCAGCGCTGCTTCAACGAGGAGCTGCCCTCGGGCAGCATGCTGAAGAAGGCCGGGTAAGAGCCCGTTTCGGAATGGCGCGGCGGCGATCCGGCGGTCCTTTTCCGCCCCTGCCGCGCCGGCTTCCTCGCCGATGCAACCAGCATTGGCTGCGTCACCCGACACGACAGGGACGAAAAATGCCTCGCCCGCTCACCACCACCCCATTCCGAAACAGGCTCTGAGTGACCGCGCCGCGCTTCCTGCTGCACCACGCGCCGAGATCGCGCTCCGCGCGCATCCTCTGGTTGCTGGAGGAAGCGGGGGCGCCCTACGCCTTGGCGCGGCATGACCTGGACCAGGCGACGCACAAGCGGCCTGAGTTCCTGGCGGTGAACCCTTTCGGGAAGCTGCCGGCGCTGGTCGATCGCGGCCCGGACGGCACCTGGGACGCGGTGGTGACGGAAAGCGTCGCCATCTGCGCCTATGTCGCGGACGTGCTGCCCGAGGCTGGGCTGGCGCCGCCACCGGGCACGCCGGAGCGCGCGGCCTATGCCACCTGGCTCGGCTTCGGCGCTGCCGTGCTGGAACCGGCCTTCGCCGACCTCGCCTTCCCCCGCGCGCAGGAACCGCCGGCGCGCGCCATCGGCTGGCCGTCTTTCGCGACCGCCCTCGAACGGATCGAGGCCGCGCTGACGCCCGGCCCTTATCTGCTCGGGGAGCGTTTCTCCGCCGCCGACATCATGGTCGGCGGCATGCTGCAATGGGCCGTGCAATGGGGAAAGGCGACGGCCGCCCCCGCGACTGCCCGCACCCTCGCGGCGCTCGACGCCCGCCCTGCCCTGGCGCGTGCCAGGGCGGTGGATGCATGACGGAACCACGCCCATGATACCGCCGAGCCTTATTGCTGACCCGTTCGCGGATGCTCCGGCCGTGGAGAGGCTTGGCGGTATCGCGCGCGGTGTTGGCGGGGCGGCCGCGCGCGCAACAAAGACTCTCATACCGGCCCAGCCGGAAGGCTGGCCGGTATGAGCGGCAAGCAGGACCTGACGCGGCAGGAAGAATTCAAGCGCGCCACCGCCGGCGTGCTGCGCGCCATCGCGCATGCCTCGCCCGAGGTGCAGGTCACCTACCAGCCCGGCCCTGGCGGCGTCACCGGCAAGCGGGTGCGGCTGCCGCTGCCGACCCGCAGTCTGCCGCCCGCCGAGATGGCCAAGCTGCGCGGTGCCGCCGACGCCGCCGCACTCCGGCTCCGCCATCATGACGAGAGCGTCCACGCCAACCGCGCCCCGGCCCGGCGCGAGGCGAAGGAGATCTTCGACGCGCTGGAGCAGGTGCGCGTCGAGAGCGTCGGCAGCCAGCACATGTCCGGCGTCGCCGCCAATCTCCGCGCCCGCCTCGCCGAGGAATGCGAGGCCGAGGGCTATGACCGCATGACCCGCAAGGACCAGTTGCCGCTCCCGGCGGCACTCGGCCTGCTGGCGCGGGAGAAGCTGTCCGGCCAGCCGGCGCCGATGGCGGCGCAGCGCGTGCTCGACCTCTGGCGCGGCACGCTCGGCGAAGGCGCCGAGCAGGCGCTGGTCGAGATGGCGACGGCGCAGGACGACCAAGCCAATTTCGCCCGCGCCGCGCGCAAGCTGCTGGCCGCCATGGATCTCGCCGAGGCCGAGGTGGAGGCCGAATCCGAGGACCAGGAGGAAGGCGACGAGGGCGAGCAGAGCAGCCCCGTCCAGGACCAGTCCTCCGAGGGCGAAAGCCAGGAGAAGGAAAGCGACCAGACGCTCGGTGCCCAGCCGGAGGCCATGCAGGGCGAGGCCGCCGACGAAGACGCCCAGGAGACCGAGGAGGAAGGTGCCGCGGCAGAGGGCGACGACAAGCCCGGCGGCCCGCAGCAGCGCCGCGAGGTCGTCGATACCGACGACGCTTCCCGCTACCGCGCCTTCACGACCAGCTTCGACGAAGTGATCGAGGCCGACGACCTCTGCGACCCCGAGGAGCTGGCGCGGCTGCGCCAGCAGCTCGACCAGCAGCTTTCGCATCTGCAGGGCGTGGTCTCCAAGCTCGCGAACCGGCTGCAGCGCCGCCTGCTCGCGCAGCAGCAGCGCGCCTGGGACTTCGACCTGGAGGAAGGCACGCTCGACGTCTCCCGCCTCGCGCGCGTGGTCGCGAACCCGACCCTCGCCCTCTCCTACAAGCGGGAGCGGGAGGCGGATTTCCGCGACACCGTGGTGACGCTGCTGATCGACAATTCCGGATCCATGCGCGGCCGACCCATCACCGTCGCCGCCATGTGCTCCGATATCCTGGCGCGCACGTTGGAGCGTTGCGCGGTGAAGACCGAGATCCTCGGCTTCACCACCCGCGCCTGGAAGGGCGGCCAGTCGCGCGAGCGCTGGGTGCAGGAAGGCAAGCCGCGCAACCCCGGCCGGCTGAACGACCTGCGCCACGTCGTCTACAAGGCCGCCGACGCGCCCTGGCGGCGCGCGCGCAAGAATCTCGGCCTGATGCTGCGCGAGGGGCTCCTCAAGGAGAATATCGACGGCGAGGCGCTGGACTGGGCCTACAGGCGCCTGCTGCAGCGGACCGAGCATCGCCGCATCCTGATGGTGATCTCGGACGGGGCGCCGGTCGATGACAGCACGCTTTCCGTCAATCCCGGCAACTACCTGGAGCGCCACCTGCGCAAGGTGATCGCCGATATCGAGGGCCGCGACATCGTGGAGCTCATCGCGATCGGCATTGGCCACGACGTGACGCGCTACTACCGCCGCGCCGTCACCATCGTGGATGCAGAGGAGCTGGGCGGCACCGTGATGAAGAAGCTCGCCGAGCTCTTCGACGAGGATGCGGAGGCTGCCTGGCAACGCGCGGCGGCCGAGCGTGCGCCGCTCGTTGCTTGAGCCTCAAGCGCCGGCGCGCGCATACGCGCGCTTGGCTTTCGCGCTGTCAGGGCGCACCCGGCGCCGCTGATGGTCGCGCGCGGGCCGCATTCGCGGCCTAGGCCTGCTTCGGCTGACGCCTCGCAGTCCGGCCTTTCCGGTGGCGGCCTGCGGCCGCGGGGTGTTAGCCCTACAGAGCCCAAGCGAAGGAGAGGCGGGTGACCGGTCGGTTGGCGTGATGCCGCTGGTGCGGCGCCGTGCCCTCGGCGCAGCCTTCGCTTCCGCCCTTCTGCCCGCCGGCTGCGCGGCCGCCACGACAAGCGGGTCCGCCATCGCGACGCCCTTCGCGCTGCCGGCCGGTTTCGGGGCGACGGGCGGGCTGGAGCTCGATCGCGCGATGATCGGCTTCGGCGGCCTCTCCGGCCTGCATCTTGCCCCCGATCTGCGGCTGACCGCGGTCAGTGATCTCGGCCATTGGATGAGCGCGCGGCTGGTGCTGGACGGCATGCGCCCCGTCGGCCTTGCCGATCTCCGGCGGGGACCGCTGCGCGACGGCGCCGGGCGGCCGCTGCGCCGGCGGGAGGGCGATGCCGAATGCCTGGCGCGCCTGCCGGACGGCACCTGGCTGGTCGGCTTCGAGCGCTGGCATCGCATCCGCGCCTATCGGACCCTCGACGGTCCCGGCGGCTATATCCAGGCACCGCCGGGGCTGGACGCGGCCCCCGACAACCAGGGGCTGGAAAGCCTGACCGTGTTGGCCGACGGCCGCTGGTTCGCGATCGCCGAGGATCTGCCGGCCAGAACGCCGGGCACCACCACCGCCTGGCTTGGTGGGCCGGGGCGCTGGATGGCGCTCGCCTGGCGCCCGGCACCGGATTTCGTGCCGGTGGATGCCGTCGGCCTGCCCGATGGCGGCGCGCTGGTGCTGGAGCGGCGCTTCACGATCTTCGGCGGTTTCGAGGCGCGGCTGACCCGGGTGCCGGCGCCGGCGCTCGCCGCCGCGCGCCCGGACACGGTGCTGCAGGGCGAGGTGCTCTTCTCCACGAGCGACGCGCTGCCGCGCGAGAACTGGGAGGGCGTTTCAGCCATCCGCCACAACGGCGCGCTGCTCGTGACACTCGTCACCGACGACAATGAGCGCAGCTTCCAGCGTGGTCTGATCGCGGTCTTCGCACTCGAAGGCTGAAAGACGCGGACCGGCCACCCACCCATCCTGCAGAGGCTTCGGAGAGCAAGTACCATGCGGCCATGGGCCGCCGCACATCTCTGCGGGGTGAGCGAAGCGATATCCCGAGGCCGCGAATGCGGCCCGCGCGCGACCATCAGCCGCGCCCGGCGCACACCCGACAGCGCGGAAGCCACGTGCGCGGATGCGCGCGCGTCACGCCGAAGGCGTGCCTCTGGCACGACGCGCCTGAGGGCACGATATATTACTCGGGTTCGCCCATCCGAGCATCGGCACCGGCTTCGGCCAGCAGCGCGAACATGGCGCGCCCGGCCTCCTCCACCTGGGCGGGGTCGGCGCCCTTGGCCACCAGCGCGACGCCGCCGCCATCGATGCGGTAATAGGGATAGGAGCCGATATCGAGCGCCGGGAACCGCGCCTGGATGGCGGCGAGACCGGCGGCGATCGCGCCTTCCATTGCGCCCTTCGCATGCACGGCGGTGGAAGTGATGGGCGGGCCGCCGGAGAGCGTCGGCGCCAGGGTCGCGAACATCGCCTGCATGATGCGCGGCACGCCGGCCATCACATGCACATTGCCGATGGTGAAGCCGGGCGCGATGGAGACGGCGTTGTCGATCAGCGTGGCGCCGCGCGGCATGGTCGCCATGCGCTGCCGCGCCAGGTTGAAGTCGCCGGGTGGCGTCTGCTTCGCGTAATGCGAGGCGAGGCGTTCCCAGGCCACGGGATGCGGCTCCCACGGCACGCCGAAGGCCTCGGCCACGCATTCGCTGGTGATGTCGTCATGCGTCGGGCCGATGCCGCCGGTCGTGAAGACGTGGTCGAATTTCTCCCGCACCTCGTTGACCGTCGCGACGATCGTCTCCCGCACATCGGGGATGACGCGCACCTCGCGCAGCGGGATGCCGATCTCGCCCAGGCCGGTCGCGATGAACTGCAGGTTCGCATCGCGGGTGCGCCCCGAGAGCACCTCATTGCCGATGATGAGAAGGCAGGCGATCGGGTTGGCCATGTCATTCCCCTCTCACAGGAAGTCGCGCAGCAGCGCGACCAGCGGCACATCGGCTGGTGGCATCGGGTAGGAAGCGAGCTTTTCCGGCCGCACCCAGGCCAGCGCCTGCCCTTCCCGCCCCGTCACCGTGCCGCGCCAGCGCCGGCAGAGATAGAGGGGCATGAGCAGATGGAAGGCCTCATAGCCGTGGCTCGCGAAAGCGAAGGGGGCGAGGCAGGCCTCGGTGACGTCGATACCGAGCTCCTCATGCAGCTCACGGATCAGCGCGGCCTCGGGCGTCTCCTCCGCATGCATCTTGCCGCCGGGGAATTCCCAGAGGCCGGCGAGCGGCTTGCCCTCCGGCCGCCGCGCCAGCAGCACACGGCCATCGGCGTCGATCAGCGCGCAGGCGGCGACCAGCAGGATGCGCTTGCCGGTGGCTGCCGCCTCCGGCGCGGCCGCGGCCGGCAACGCGGCAGGGGCATCCATATCCTCGCGCCCGGCTTCGAACAGGCGCACCGGCATGGCGCCGCCGCGGGAGACGAAATCCTGCATGCCGGTGCCGGTCTCGCGAAAGCCGATCCGCCGTAGCACGGCATTGGAGCGGGTATTGTCGGCCAGCGCGCTCGCCACCACGCGCTCGATCGGGAGGTTCGCCAAAGCCCAGCGCAGCATGCGTCCGGCAGCCTCGCTGGCCGCGCCATGCCCCCAGAAGCGCCGCCCGACCCAGTAGCCGAGCTCGGCGCGCGTGCCGTTCGGCTCCCTGGTGATGCCGACGCAACCGACCAGCACTTCCCGGTCACCCTCGTGGCCGGTGATCGCGAGGTGCCAGGCGCTGCCCTCTTCCATCTGCACGGCGGTCGAGGCGATCCATTCCTCGGCAAGGCCGCGCGGATAGGGGAAGGGGACGCGCGCCAGCATCTTCGCCACCTCCCAGTCATTCACCAGGCGGTGCAGCGCCGGCGCATCCTCCGCGCGCAGCGCGCGCAAGGTGAAGCGTTCGGTGCGGAGCGGGGCGAATCCTGCGGCCGGGGATAGAGCGTCGGTCATGGGGGCAAAGGCAGGAACGGACGAAAGCGGCGCCGTGTCAACGCGGCCTGTTCGATCTCCACCTTCTCCCGCAGTCGGGCGCCAATCCTGCGGCGTCAGCGAATTGTCATGGGATCTCAGGGAGCTGTCATTTGCCGCCTGCCAGGGCGGCCGGCATAGCCATTGCAAGATCGTTCCGGACAACCCGGTCCGCGCCGCTTGCAAAGGCAGCGCAGGGCTTCGTCGTGCCGGAGGTGGAAGACGGAAGGGCTGTGGCGGATGACCGACGGTATCGCGCTCCTGGGGCGGCCGGCGTTGAGCGCGATGACGGTGGAGGCCATCGAGCACCGGCTGCTGAGGGGGCTGGCGACAGAGGCGATCATCGCCCGCGCCGGCGCCGCTCTCGTCAGGCCGAACCTGCTGAAATTTGTCCCTTATGCCGGCTGGGCCTTCACGATCGGGACGACGCTCTACGCCGCCTACGAGGCCTATAACGAGGTCCAGGTCGACTGGGCCAAGATGGAGAGTGAGGTCTATGACAGTGGCGATCTCGCTGTCTTCTTAAGGGGCTTCACAGAGGTCCGGCGCAGCTTCGTTGTCTCCGATGCCGGCCGGATCGCTCGGGATAACCAATGGAAATACATCCTGATCCCGTCGGAGATCATGCCGATGATCGCGCAGGTCGATGCGGTCGGAATGGAGATCTATGGCGACATCCTGCAATGGGACCCCGATGGGGCGGGCAGCCGGCGCAGCTCGGCTATGCGTGGCCGATCAGGAGCGGGAGACATCAAGTTGCTGGACGGCACGTCTGTACGCGGCAGCTGGGAAGAGTACCCCTTCGCGGTGACCCAGGTGCCCGGCCGGACAGGCGCGCATGTCGATCGCGTGCCGCTTCGCGAGAACTGGATTCAAGGCGGTTTCATTCGGGCTGCCGCCATGGCGCAAGGCTTCCAGCGCGGCATGACCATTCGCTGCTTCATCGTGTGACGGGAAGATCGCATGGCTGATATCCGCCGAGAACTCCTCGAGGAGGTGGAGGACTGCGTCCGTCGAGTGAAGGTTTTTCAGGAGGCGCAGGGACGTCGCATCCACAAGCACATCAAACGCTCGCGCAAAGGGCGGGAAGGGCTGTTAGAGCTTGAGCAGTTCGGCCTGCCCATCCCCGAGGACTTCCGCGCGCTTTATCACAACCACAATGGCACCGAGCCAGGCCTGATGCCGATGTGGGAAGCGACCGTTTTCTTCGAGTTCGAGTGGTATCCGGCCCAGACGCTGGTTACCGGCAACAAGATCATGCGTCTGGAGAAGCTCAATCCCTTGGTCGGTCGGCTCAATGTTTTCAACGCCACCTCCGCGCTGAGCCTGCAGCTCGACCCCGGTGGCGAGCAGGATGGCGCCATGCCATTGGTGATGACGCTGGGCTCCCTGTCGCGCAATCACTATGTCGGCTTCGACAGCACACTGGCCATGCTACGCTCCGTCTGCGCCGCGCAGGATGCCGGCATCCTGCGCTACCGCACGGAACGTGAGGGGCGGAAGGAAGCCGGCGAGATAGAATACGATCCAAAGGAGCTCTGGGACGTGATCCGGCCGTTCAATCCACGCGCCGACTATTGGCCCAACCTGATCTCCGGCACCCTCGACTGGAACAAAATCGAGTATGAGCTGCCCGCCGGCGGCGTCATAAAGATGGACCCCGAGGTGAGCCGTCTCATCTTCGGAAAGCCGGAAGACTACTATACGAAGCCCGACACGAGGAAGCGCAAGGCCCGCCCATCCGGCAGCGAGGTGGCTCCCGGCGGCCTATCAGGAGCCCGCGAGATGACGGTACTCTTCGACGCCGAGCTCTTCGCCGACTACCACCAGTTCTACCTGACCGACACGGATGGCGGCGGCGACCTGCCGACCGACTGGACCGAGGACGCGCTGCGCGACCGCATCGCCTGCGCCGACGGCGTGCTGGTCGTCACCACTGCGCGCAACATGACCGTCCCGGTGCGTGTCGAGCTGCATGATGCGGAGCCGCGCATCGACATGGCGGCCGCCGACCATGTCGTCCTCGGCAGCCTGCGCACCGAAGGCGAGCTGGCCATCGCCGGCTGCACCGACTACCTGCCCGACGCGGCGCGGGCCAAGGTGCCGCCCGGGAATCTCCGCGCCATGGTGGTCTTCACCGGCCTCGGCACGCTGAGCGAGGACGGGCTCGAAGGCGAGGATCGCTACACCGTGCATCTTTGGCCGAGCGAGGAGACCGGCGTCACCGTGCTCCACCAATGGGACGGCGATTCCTGACACGGCGGCGGGCGATCGGCCCGGTATGGCCGAAGGCCGTCGCCAGCCGGCGCGCTATGTCGTCTTGATGCGCACCGTGCTGGAAATCACACCGATACGCCGCAGCATGTCGTAGGTCCCGCGCATCCGCTTGGTGTTGTAGGTGGCGAGCGTCATGCGGGAGTTCGCCGCGTTCTCCGGGTCATGGTAGATGATCTGGCCCGGGCCATCATCGGTGCCGATCAGGACGGAGATGTGGCCGTAGGTCTGGCCGCCGTGGGTCTTGGTCCAGGCGAAATAGATGGGGCCGTTGTTGCGCAGGAGCATCTCCAGCTCCGTGAGCTTGCGGTCGGTCGCGAGGTTCGGGACGGGTTCCAGGCCTTCCCGCTTGGCCAGGATCTCCTCGCCGCCGCTGGTGGTGTTGATGCCCTTCTTTTTCAGCGCGTCGGTCGCTTCCGTACCGCCAATCGGCAGATGGCCCGCGTTCGGCACGTAGAGCTCGGGCACGCCCAGCCGCGGTCCTGCCTCGAAATGGTAGGCGATCATGCAACAGCTGCAGTACCAGCATCCGGTCGGGTCGTTCAGCTTGCCGCCGCTCCCGAAGCCCAGCTGCGACACAAACGGTACGTCCAGATAAACGCTCATTTGCCGTCCCTTCCGATCTTCGATGGATGCGCGGGGCCTCCCCACCAACAAGCCGGATCAGACGCCGCCGCAAAGTCGGCGCAGCGTCGTCATCGCCACGCTCGGCGATCCCGATTCACCGGCTGATAGTCTCGAGGACGGAGTGACGGTATACGAAACGTACCCAGTTCGAAACAAAAAACCGCGCGCTACTACTTGCAGCCTCTGCGGCGCATCCCGCCGACGAGGCGCCCTTCGCGGAACCGGGTGGTCCGCGTCAGGAGCGACGATGACAATGGTAGAGGTCGCGATGGCCTGGTCGGCGGCCTTACCTTCAGGGCAGCATTCCCGAGACGGCGCCTCGGAGTTCCTCCCGCGCCGCCATCAGCTCCGATAGCTGCCGTTGATGTCGATGTAGCCATGCGTCAGGTCGCAGGTCCACACCGTGGCCTTGCCGCGGCCAAGGCCGATATCGACGGTGATCTCGACCTCGCGGCCCTTCATGTGCGCGACCACCGGCGCCTCGTCATAGCCCGGGATCACACCGCCCTCCCGCGCCATCCAGGTGCCGCCGACGGCGACAGAGAGGCGGTCGCGATCGGCCGGCTCGCCGGCCTTGCCGACCGCCATGACGATGCGGCCCCAATTCGCGTCCTCGCCGGCGATCGCGGTCTTCACAAGCGGCGAATTCGCGATGCTCATGCCGATACGATAGGCGGACTTCGCAGTGACGGCGCCGGTCACGTCGATGCGGATCAGCTTCTGCGCGCCCTCGCCGTCGCGCGCGACCATCAGCGCGAGGTCCATCAGCACCTCGTTCAGCGCGCGCTTGAAGTCCTTGAGCATCGCGCCGCCATCGGCCGGCACGCGCGGATGCTTGGCAGCCCCGGTCGCGAAGAGCAGCACCGTGTCGGAGGTCGAGGTATCACTGTCGACCGTCACGGCGTTGAAGCTGGGGCCGACGCCCTTGCTCAGCAGCGCCTGCAGGGCGCCAGCCGGGATCTTCGCATCGGTCGCGAGGAAGCTCAGCATGGTCGCCATGTCGGGCGCGATCATGCCGCTGCCCTTGGCGATGCCGGCGACGGTCACGGTGGTGTCGCCGATCTTCGCGGTGCGGACCGAGCCCTTCGGGAAGGTGTCGGTGGTCATGATGGACCGCGCGGCCGCGCCCCAGCCATCGGCATGGAGCCTGGCATGCAGGGGTGGCAGCGCCGCCGTCAGCTTCTCGGTCGGCAGCCGCTCGCCGATCACGCCGGTCGAGGCCAGGAAGACCTCGCGCGGCTTGCAGCCGGCCAGTTCCGCCATGGCGCGCGCGGTCTCGGCGCAGGTCTGACGCCCGGCCTTGCCGGTGAAGACGTTGGAATTGCCGGCGGTGACGACCAGCGCCCGGGCCTTGCCGCCCTTCAGCGCGTCCCGGCACCAATCGACCGGCGCGCCCGGGCACTTGTTCTTGGTGAAGACGCCCGCAACGGTGGTACCGGCGGGGAAGACCATCATGGTCACATCCTCGCGCGCCTTGTATCGGATGCCGGCCTCAGCGGAGCCGAGCAGCACCCCCTCGATCGGCGGCATCTCGGGCAGCGGCAACGCAAGCGGGGACACGGGCAAATCCTTGCCGGCCATCGATCGGACCTCGTTCAGCGGCGGGGGACGGAGGGAACGGCGCCACCCCGGCCGGGGGGCGCCGCGGGCGCCGGCGGCTCGGCCCGGTCGGTCGGGCGCTCGGCCGTGCCATCGAGGTTGAAGCGTTCGATACGGGCGGCGCCGCGGATGCGCTCGACCGTCGCGTTCACCTCGTCCTCGAACAACTGCTGGCGAATGGCGTCCCGCGCCTCCTCGAAGGGCTGGGGAGGCGCTGTGCGCCGCTCCTCGACGCGGATCACATGCCAGCCGAAGGGCGTGCGGACCGGATTCTCCGAAACCTGCCCCGGCTGCAGGGCGAAGGCGGCCGCGGCGAATTCCGGCACCAGGTCGCCGCGCTTGAAGAAGCCGAGATCGCCGCCCTGCTGTGCGCCGGGGCCGGTGCTGCGGCGCGTCGCCACCGCGGCGAAATCAGCGCCACCCTGGACCTCGCGCAGCGCCTCCCGTGCCTCGGCTTCGGTCGCCACCAGGATGTGGCGCGCGTGCACCTCCTCCTCCGGAGGGCGGCTGCCGACATCGCGGTCGTAGCGGCGGCGGATCGCCGCGTCATCGATGCGGCCGGCGATCTCGCGCGCGATCAGGGCCTGGGCCAGCTCCTGGTCCTCGGCGCGGCGGATCCGGGCCTGGATCGTCGGATCGCGGTCGAGCCCGGCGCGGCGGGCGGCGCCGACGATGGCGCGCTGCGTCACCATCTGGTCGACGAGCAGCGGCAGCACCACCTGCGGCGGCGCGCCGCGCAGCTCCTCCGGCAGGGTCCGGGCCATGGCGGTGACCTCGGAAAGCGTGATCGGCTCCCCATCCACCCGCGCGACCACTGGGTCCCCCGGGGGGGGCGCCGGCTGGATCGGGGCCGAGCCTGGCGCCGGCTGCTGGGCCAGCGCCGCCGGCGCGGCCAACAGGGCGAAGGCCATCAGCGCGGCACGGGGAAGCGAAGACGGGACAAACAGGCGCATCAGGGCCTCTGGTCAGGGTCGCGCGGACCATGGCCGAAGCGGCCCGGAGGGACAAGGCGCCTATCCGGGCATGGCGCACGGTGCCTCCGAATTGACCTTGCCCCCCTGCCCGCCTATCTGTCCGGGGCCGCGCCCGAGCCGCGCCGCATATCGGCCGGAGAGCCCCAGCCCTCATGCTTTCGACCATGTTCTCGGGCCTTGCCCGCGCCATTTTCGGCACCACCAACGACCGCGCGCTGAAGCGCCTGCAGGCGCAGGTGCCGGCGATCAATGCCTTGGAAGCGACGTTCGAGGCCCTGTCCGATGATGCGCTGCGCGGCAAGACTGCCGAGTTCCGCGCCCGCCTTGGCAAGGGCGAGACGCTGGACGACCTGCTGCCGGAAGCCTTCGCGACCGTTCGGGAAGCCGCCAAGCGCGTGCTCGGCATGCGCCATTTCGATGTCCAGATGATCGGCGGCATGGTGCTGCACGAGGGCAAGATCGCCGAGATGAAGACCGGCGAAGGCAAGACCCTGGTCGCCACCCTGCCGGTCTATCTCAACGCACTTCCCGGCAAGGGCGTGCATGTCGTCACCGTGAACGACTACCTGGCCACCCGCGACAGCGAGTGGATGGGGCGGATCTACGGCTTTCTCGGCCTGACCACCGGCGTGATCGTGCACGGGCTGAACGACGACCAGCGGCGCGCCGCCTATGCCTGCGACGTCACCTACGGCACCAACAACGAATTCGGCTTCGACTACCTGCGCGACAACATGAAGTACCGGCTGGAGGAGATGGTCCAGCGCGACTTCGCCTATGCGATCGTCGACGAGGTGGACAGCATCCTGGTCGACGAGGCGCGGACGCCGCTGATCATCTCCGGCCCCACCGACGACACCTCCGACCTCTACCGCCAGGTCGACCTGGTGATGAAGGAGCTGGTGCGCGACCCCGAGACCTTCGAGAAGGACGAGAAGCAGCGCACCGCCTCGCTCACCGAGACCGGCAGCGAGCGCGTCGAGGAGATGCTGCGCGAGGCCGGGATCCTCGAGGAGGGCAACCTCTACGACATCCACAACGTGACCGTGGTGCACCACGTCAACCAGTCGCTGCGCGCGCATGCGCTGTTCAACCGCGACATCGAATACATCGTCCACCAGGACAAGATCGTCATCATCGATGAGTTCACCGGCCGCATGATGGAAGGCCGGCGCTATTCGGATGGGCTGCACCAGGCGCTGGAGGCCAAGGAAGGCGTCACCATCCAACCGGAAAACCAGACGCTCGCCTCCATCACCTTCCAGAACTATTTCCGCCTCTTCCCGAAGCTCGCCGGCATGACTGGCACGGCATCGACCGAAGCCGACGAGTTCGCCGAGATCTACAAGCTGGAAGTGGTGGAGATCCCGACCAACGTGCCGGTCGCGCGCATCGACGGCGATGACGAGGTCTACCGGTCGGCGGAGGAGAAATACGCCGCCGTCGCGACCCTGATCGACGAGGCGCGGCTGCGCGGCCAGCCCTGCCTGGTCGGCACCACCAGCATCGAGAAGTCGGAGATCATCTCGGCGCTGCTCAAGAAGAAGGGCGTGCCGCATCAGGTGCTGAACGCCCGCTACCATGAGCAGGAAGCCGGCATCGTGGCCCAGGCCGGCCGCCCGGGCGCGGTCACCATCGCGACCAACATGGCCGGCCGCGGCACCGACATCCAGCTCGGCGGCAATGCCGACATGCTGGCGCGGCAGGAAGTCGGCAATGCCGACAGCCCGGAATACGAAGCGGCACTCGCGCGCCACAAGGCAGAGATCGAGGAGCTGCGCCCGAAGGTGAAGGAGGCCGGCGGCCTCTTCGTCATCGGCACCGAGCGGCACGAGTCGCGGCGCATCGACAACCAGCTCCGCGGCCGCTCCGGCCGCCAGGGCGACCCCGGCGCCTCGCGCTTCTTCCTGTCGCTGGAAGACGACCTGATGCGCATCTTCGGGTCCGACCGCATGGGCGGCATGCTGCAGCGCCTCGGCCTCAAGGAAGGCGAGGCGATCGTCCATCCCTGGATCAACAAGGCGCTGGAGCGGGCGCAGAAGAAGGTCGAGGCGCGCAACTTCGACACCCGCAAGAACCTGCTCAAATACGACGACGTCATGAACGACCAGCGCAAGGAGGTGTATGCCCAGCGGCGCGCGTTCATGATGGCCGACGACGTCGCCGAGACCGTCGCCGAGATGCGTCGCGAAGCGATCGAGGAAATGGTCTCCCGTGCCATTCCGGAGAACGCCTATCCCGAGCAATGGGACCTGCCGGCGCTGGAAGCCGCGGTGCAGGAGACGCTCGGCCTCTCGCTGCCGGTCGCCGAATGGGCGCGCGAGGAAGGCATCGACGACGAGGCGGTGCGCGAGCGGCTGATGGATGCGGCCGACCGCCACATGGCCGCCAAGGCCGCCGATATCGGCCCCGACCTGATGCGCATGGTCGAGAAGTCGCTGCTGCTGCAGGTCTTCGACCAGGTGTGGAAGGAGCATCTGCTGGCGCTCGATCATCTGCGCCAGGGCATCGGCCTCCGCGCCTATGGCCAGCGCGATCCGCTGAACGAGTACAAGGCCGAAGCCTTCACGCTGTTCAACACCATGCTGATCGACCTGCGGGGACGGGTGACCAGCCTGCTGATGCGCATCGAGCTTCGCCCCGAAGCGCCGTTGCCGACGCCGGAGCCGGTCCGTGTGCTCGACATGCGCCATCCCGATCCCGCCACCCAGGAATACGAGATGGCGCAGGAGGATGGCGGCTACGGCGCGCCGGTGGCGACGCGGCCGGTGGCCGCGGCGGTCGATCCGAACAATCCCACGACCTGGGGCAGCACGCCGCGCAACGCGCCCTGCCCCTGCGGCTCCGGCAAGAAGTTCAAGCACTGCCACGGGCGCAACTGAGAGGCGGCCGGGGCATGGCCTACCTGCAGGACGGCAAGCCGATTCGCCTCGGCGATTTCGCCCGCATGGCCGCGAAGGGTGAGAAGATCGCCTCCCTCACCTGCTATGATTCCAGCTTCGCGGCGCTGCTCGACCGCAGCGGCGTCGAGCTGTTCCTGGTCGGCGATTCCATGGGCAACGTGCTGCAGGGCCATGGCTCGACCCTGCCGGTGACGCTGGAGCAGGTGGAGTACCACACCGCATCCGTCCTGCGCGGCACCAGGCGGGCCATGGTGATGGCCGACCTGCCCTTCGGCAGCTACCAGGAAAGCCGCGAACAGGCCTTCCGCAGCGCCGCCCGGCTGATGGCCGCCGGCGCCCATATGGTGAAGATCGAAGGCGGCGCCTGGCTGGCGGAGACGGTGCGTTTCCTGGTGGAGCGCGGCATTCCCGTCTGCGCCCATATCGGCCTGACGCCACAATCGGTGAACACGCTCGGCGGCTACCGCGTGCAGGGCGCCAGGCCCGAGGGCGCGGCGCGGCTGGAGGCAGATGCGAAGGCGCTGGAAGAGGCCGGCGCCGCGCTCTGCGTCATCGAGATGGTGCCGGCGGCGCTCGGTGCGGCGATCACCGCCGCCTGCCCGCGCATGCCGACCATCGGCATCGGCGCCGGGCCGGATTGCGCTGGGCAGATCCTGGTGCTGCACGACATGATCGGCGTCTATCCGGGCAGGACCGCGCGCTTCACCAAGGATTTCCTGGCCGGGGCGGGCAGCATCGACGCCGCTATCGCCGCTTATGTCGCAGCGGTGAAGGAGGGGCGCTTTCCCGCCCCGGAGCATTGCTACTGATGCCCGGCTTTCGTGGCCGGGCCTCGGCGCGCAGGGTTGGTGTGGCGGCTGCGCGCGAAACTAAAGACTCGCGCAGGGTTGGCGTGGCGGCTGCGCGAGAAACCATGAAGCGCGCCAGCTACGCCCTGCTCGCGGCGCTCTTGGCGACCGCACCGGCGCAGGCCCACTTCGAATACACCCGCTGGGGCATGACGGAGCAGCAGGTGATCGCCGCTTCCCGCGGCGCGGCGCGGGTGCTGCCGGCGCCGGAGCGCCGCTCGGCCGGGGCGATCGAGTATCGCGTCACCGCCAGCCAGCGCACGGATGCCGGCCCCAGCTTCACCGTCGCCTTCGGCTTTGCCTCCCCGGGCGGGCTGCGCTGCATCAGCTATCGCGCCGATGGCGACGGGGCCGGCATCGCGTTGCGCGCTTGGTTGATTCGCCGCTACGGCCAGCCCACCGCACGCGGCGGCCGGACCGAGCAGGGCGAGGAGAGCCTTGCCTGGACGCGGCCGGACCAGATCGACGCGGAGTTCGGGCCGCGCGGCGCGCTGGCGCTGCAATGCCAGGGTGACTGAGAGACCGTTTGGGAATAGCTGCGGGTCGGTCTGGCGGGCCTTTTCCGCCCCTGCCGTACCGGCTTCCTTGCCGATGCAACCAGCATCGGCTGCGTCAGTCGCCACGGCAGGAACGAAAAATCCCCGCCACACCTTCGCCGCAGCCATTCCCAAATGGTCTCTGGCGGCTGGCGCATCTTCCCCGATCGGGTGATTCCACCTGATTGGGAGCTGCTCTAACCGTTGTGGTTGATGTGAACGTTGACCGACCAGGTCTTCCCGGCCTGAAGCAGGCGGATAAAATTCGCCTGCGAATTTCCCTGGCGACTGCCAGTCCACTTCGCGGCCGGTCCCATCATATGGACGTTGAGTGATTCCAGGGTCCCGGCATTGACGTAGATCTGCTTCCACTTGGTGAAAGCCAGCTTGATCTCGGCGAGTGTCCACTCGCCCTTCACCTCAAGCTGGTAGGCGCTGTAGTTGCCGGAAACGCCGCCGGACGAGGCGCTGCCGCATTGGGCCTGGACCAAGGCGCACAGCGTCTTTGCACGCTCGTCAAGCGCTTTCGCGGCGTCGGCCGACTTCTTCTCTGCCTCGGCCTTCAGACGTGCAGCTTGCTGCTGCGGCGTCTCCGCAGGTTTCGGCTGGGCCACCAACGCCGCCCAGCTCACGACCACCACCTCGATCCGAATGACGCCACTACCAGCCTCCTGATTTCATTTTTTTGGCAGAATAAACAACCGCCGGATCCTGCCGCGACGACAAATCGAAGTCGAGATAATATCCTGTCACGCGAGAGCCGCTTCTCAGATCCGCCTGAGCGGCACCCGTGTCGACAGGACGGCCGCGACGGCACAGAAGCCGGCGGCGGTCAGGAACATCGCCCGGAAGGCTGCGGACAGCGCCGCCTTCAGCCCAGCCGCATCCTCGGCCGGCAAGGTCGCCACCAGCCCAGGTGCCGCCACGACCCGCGAGAACAACGTCGCCACTTCACCACCGGCCAGCGCCAGCCCGCCGAACAGCACCGCGCCCAGCAGCGCCGTTCCGGTCGCCGCGCCGAGGTTGCGGGAGAGCTGGACGGACGCGGCCGCCGCACCGAGCCGCGCCGCCCCCGCCGCCACCTGCACCGTGGTCTGCGCCACCGGGAAGGACGTGCCGAAGCCGACCGCCGTCGCCCCCAGCATCACCGGCAGCAGCCAGATCGGCGCGACATGGGCGACGAGTGCGATGGCGGCCAGCATGGCCGCCGCCCAGGTCAGGCCGAAGCCCGGCCAGACCATGCTGCGCCCGGTCTTCAGCATCATCCGCCCGGCGAACATGGCACCCACCGCGCCACAGACCGAGAGCGGCAGCAGCACCAGCCCGGAGGTCGCCGGCGACAACCCGCGCACCGCCTGGAGGAAGATCGGCATGAAGGCGATGGAGCCGACCAGCGCCCCGAAGACGCAGGCACCGAGCAGGTTGGTGCGCCAGATGGAAGGCTCGGTCAGCAGCCCGATCGGCAGCAGCGGGTCGGGCGCCCGCTTCTCCCAGGCGATCAGCACCACCAGCGCCGCGACCGCCAGCAAGCCGAGGGCGCCGGCCAGCGGCAGCGTCGCGGCATCCATCCGCCGTGCCTGGTCGAGCGCCACCAGCGCCGGCGCGACCACCAGCAGGAACAGCCCGAGCCCGAGCCAGTCGAAGCGCAGCCGCGTCTGGCGCGCAGGGGGCTGGCGCGGCAGGCGCGTCGCCAGCGCCATGGCCAGGAGGGCGAGCGGCGGCAGCACCAGAAAGATCATGCGCCAGCCGAAATGCTGGGTCAGGAAGCCGCCGACCACCGGCCCGAAGGTTGCGGCCGAGGCATAGATCGAGGCGATGTGGCCCTGGAAGCGCCCGCGTTCCCGTGGCGGCAGTGCTTCCCCGATCAGGGAGACGGCGATGGTCAGCAGCGCGCCGCCGCCGATCCCCTGCAGGATGCGTCCGCCGATCAGCACGGCCAGCGACGGCGCCATGGCATTGATCAGGCAGCCCGCGAACGTGATGCCGAGGGCGACGAAGAGCAGCCGCCGTCGCCCGAAGGCATCGCCCAATTGCCCGAAGGCGGGGGCGGCGCAGGTGCCGGCGACCAGATAGGCCACCATCACCCAGGACACTTGCTCGACGGCGGCGAATTCGGCGGCGATCGCCGGCAGCGCGGTGGCGGCGGCCGTCTGGTCGACGGCGGCGACGAAGATCGCCAGCGCGATGGCGGGAAAGCCGCGCAGGAAGGCGCGATGCCGAGCCTCGGCCGTGTCGGGGCTCGTATCGTCCCCGCGTTCCGACGCCCGATTCAGACCTCCGCGCCCTTCGGCGCTCCGGTCATCGGGCTCGGTCACAGCGCCCCGACTCGCCCCATCTCCAAGAACTTCTCGCGCCGACGGGCGCGCAAGGTGGCGCCGTCGAGCGCGGTCAGCGGCTCCAGCACCTCGGCGATGCGGTCGCCGACGGCGGCCAGCATGTGGTCGCGGTCGCGGTGCGCGCCGCCCAGCGGCTCCGGCACCACGGCATCGATCAAGGCCAGGCGCTTCAGGTCGTCGGCGGTCAGCCGCAGCGCCTCCGCGGCCGTCGGTGCCTGCGCCGCGTCGCGCCAGAGGATGGAGGCACAGCCTTCCGGCGAGATCACCGAATAGATCGCATGCTCCAGCATCAGGATGCGGTCGGCGGCAGCGAGCGCGATGGCGCCGCCCGAGCCGCCTTCCCCGATGACGGTCGCGATAAAGGGAACCGGGGCGTCGAGCCCGGCCTCGATCGATCGGGCGATGGCTTCCGCCTGGCCGCGCGCCTCGGCCTCGATCCCCGGAAAGGCGCCGGCGGTGTCGACGAAAGAGAGGATCGGCAGGCCGAAGCGCCCCGCGAGTTCCATCAGGCGCCGAGCCTTGCGGTAGCCCTCCGGCCGCGCCATGCCGAAATTATGCTTCACGCGGCTTTCGGTGTCGTGGCCGCGCTCGGTGCCCAGCACCATCACGGCGCGGCCGCGGAAGCGGCCCATGCCGCCCAGCACCGCCGCGTCATCGGCGAAGGCGCGGTCGCCGGCCAGCGGCGTGAAGCCATCGATCAGCGCCGCGATGTAGTCGGAGGCGTGCGGCCGTTCCGGATGGCGGGCGACCAGCGCCTTCTGCCAGGGGGTCAGCTTCGCATAGGTCGCCTGCAGCAGCTTGTGCGCCTTGTCGCGGAGACGCCCGACCTCCTCGGCGACATCGATCCCCCCCGCATCGGTGGTGCGGCGGAGCTCCTCGATCTTGCCCTCGAGCTCGGCGATCGGTTTTTCGAAATCAAGGAAATGGCGCATGGCCGGGGCGGGTTAGCCGAAAACCGGGCTGGACGTAAGGGCGCGGGGACTCAGCAATTGTTTCAGGAACCCGCGGATCCACCCTCGGCGAGGGGGTGATACGCCGCGAGCAGGGCGCGCAGCCGCTCCTCCAGCACCCGGGTGTAGATCTGGGTCGTCGCGATGTCGGCATGACCGAGCAGGATCTGCAGCGACCTGAGATCCGCCCCGTGCCCGAGCAGGTGGCTGGCGAAGGAATGGCGCAGCACATGCGGGCTGACCCGCTCTGGGTCGATGCCGGCGGCCAGTGCCACCTCCTTCAGCAGCAGCCCGAGGCCCTGCCGGGTCAGGTGCCCGGCGGCGGCGCGCGAGGGGAAGAGCCAGCGCGCCCCGCGGGCGGCGCCAGGCTTGCCCTCCCGCGCTGCCAGCCGCTCGTCCCGCGCCGCCAGCGCCAGGCTGCGGG
>NZ_JAAGBB010000021.1 GCF_018129085.1 Plastoroseomonas hellenica | reverse complement strand
GCCGCTGCCGGGCGCGACGCCGCGGCAGAAGGCCAGGTAGTCGCCGCGGCAAGCCTGCATGACCGCGCCGCGGCCCGCTGCCGGCGCCTCCTGCGCCGCCGCTGGGCCCGCGGCGAGCGCCAGCAGGACAACCGCCCACAGCAGGCGCGAGATGCGGAGCCGCTCCAGCCTCATGACCCCCCCCAGGCCCGGCGGGGCCGGGCAGCGATGTCGGATGGCGATGCCGCAGTCTCCCAGCGCCTCGGGCGCCGGGCAAGCGACGGTGCCGGGGCACACCCTTCCGTGAGGCGCATGGGCGGTGTGACGCAGGGAACAGCGCCGGCCGGCGCCGCCGCGGCAGGAATGCGGGGCCATCGCCAGCAAGGAATGCTCGCCATGTCCACCGCATCGCGTATCGCCATTCTCCGCGCCGTACCGGACATCGCCCCGCCGCGCATCGCCGTCCCCTGCATTGCCGCCGCGATCGCCCTCGCGGCGCTCCTCTCCTGGCGCGCCGAGGCAGCGCCGTCGCTGGAATACGGGCCGGAGGCCGAGCTGCGCTTCGTCGAGGCCTGCATCGGCGATCCCGCCATGACGCCGGCCGCCTGCCGCAGCCTGATGGAAGGGCTGCAGCACCGCCTCGGCTATGCCGGCTTCCTGGAATTCATCTCCAGCGAGCCGGATGCGGCACCGATCGCGATCCCCCGCCAGGCCGTCCCGCTCGATGGGCGCCGCTGGGCCTCGCCGCGCCTCGTCGATTGACCCTCACCCGGACCGTGCCTGCAGGGCGCGGCCGAGGAGCGAGGCCGCGAGCGCCGCGAGCAGCAAAGCGAGGCCCGGGAAGGTCGCGAGCCAGGGTGCGACGGTGAGGTAGTTGCGGCTCTCCTGCAGGCTGGCGCCCCAATCCGGCGTCGGCGGCGGCACCCCGAGCCCAAGGAAGCCGAGCGCCGCCTGGATCTGCAGCGCCAGCGGGAACAGGATAACCCCCTGCAGCGCCACCACCGGCGCCACGTTGCGGAGCACATGCCGCAGCAGCACCGCTGCCTCGCCATGGCCGAGGGTGCGCGCCGCCTCCACATAGGCGCGGCCGCTCTCCATCAGTGCCGCGGCACGGGCCACGCGGTAGAAGACCGGCACGTAGATGATCGACAGCGCCAGCACCGAATTCACGGCCCCGCTGCCGAGCGTGCTCGCCAGCACCACGCCGAGGATGATCGGCGGGAAGGCGAGCAGCGCATCGGCCATGCGCGACAGCGCGAGGTCCGGCAGCCGGCCGGCGAAGCCTGCCAGCGCGCCGAGCCCGCCACCCGCGAGCCCCGCGATCGCGATCGCCGCGCCGACGATGCCGAGCGTGGTGCCCGCGCCATGGATGACGCGCGCATAGACGTCCCGCCCGCTCTCATCCGTGCCGAACCAGAACTGCGCCGAGGGCGCCTCCAGCCGCCGCGCCACCGCGACCGCGTCCGGCGGTCCCGCGAAGAGGCCGGGTGCCAGGCTGATCACCAGGAACGCCGCGCAGAGCGCGCAGCCGATCAGGAGCATGAGACGCGGGCGCATCACGCCCCCCGCACGCGCGGATCGATCAGCGCATAGGCGAGGTCGATCAGCAGGTTCACCAGCAGCGCCACCACCACGCTCAGCAGCAGCGCGCCTTGCAGCACCGGGTAGTCGCGGCCCTGGACGGCGGCGAGCAAGGTGCGGCCGAGGCCGGGGATGCCGAACAGCGTCTCCACCACCACGACGCCACCGAGGATCTGCACCAGGATCAGCCCGGCATAGGTGACGAGCGGGATGGCGATGTTGCGCAGCACGTGCCGCCCGAACACCACCCGCCAAGGCAGGCCGCGCGCCGCCGCGGCGCGCACGAAATCCTGCCGCAGCAGCGCAGCGCTTTGCTGGCGCGTGAACTGCGCATAGGCCGCCGCCTGCAGCAGGCCGAGGGCCAGCACTGGCAGCAGGATCCCCTCGAGATTGTCCGAGAGCGAGATATCGGGCGGCGTATAGACCAGCGGCGGCGCCCAGCCGAGCCAGGCATCGGCGAGGATGAGCAGCACCATGCCGGTCCAGAAGACCGGCGCGGAGAGGCCGATGAGGGTGAAGCCCTCGACCGCCATGTCGGCGATGCCGCCGGGCCGCGCCCCGGCCGCGAGGCCGAGCGGAACGCCGAGCAGGATGGCGAAGGCGAGCGTCGCCAGTCCGATCTCGAGGGTCACCAGGAAGGCGTCGAAGACGATGCCGGCGACCGGCATGCCCTGACGCATGGAGATGCCGAGGTCGCCACGCAGCAGATCGCCGGCCCAGGCCAGGTATTGCGACCAGATCGGGCGGTCGAGCCCGAAGAAGGTGCGCAGCGCCGCCTCCGCCGCCGGATCGCCGGCGCTCTGCCCCAGCATCTCCCCGATCGCATCCCCCGGCACTGCGCGGATCACCAGGAACACCACGCCGGTCGCGAGGATCAGGGTAATAAGCGCGGCCCCGAGCCGGCGCAGCACGGCCTCCAGCATCAGTGGTGGTGCCTCACGCCGCGATCCAGGCCTTGGCCAGGCCGAACCACCAGCCTGTCGGATGCTGGACATAGTTGCGCACGCGCGCTTGCGCGACGGTGACGAGATCGGGCGAATAGAGCATCACCGTCGGCACGCTCTCATCCATCACCCGCTGGAAGGCGACATAGGCCTCCTTCCGCTTGGCGGGATCGGGCGTCGCCATGCCGGCATCGAGCAGGCGGTCGGCCTCCGCGTTGTTCCAGTTGCGGAAGTCGGCGCCGCGCGGCGCGCCGTGGAAGTGCCGGTAATAGAGGATGTGGGGATCCGGCTGGGTCCCCCAGTCGTTGAAGGTGAAGCGCATGTTGCGCGTGCGGAAGGCGTTCAGCCAGACGCCGAGCTCGACGCGCTGGATGTTCAGCCGGATGCCGAGCGGAGCGAGCTGCTGCGCGATGGTGACCGCCGCCGGGTCCATCCACTCGAAGCCGATGATGCTGACGAGGTCCATGGCGAAGCCGTCCGCGAGCCCGGCTTCGGCCAGCAGCGCGCGGGCACGGGCGGCGTCCGGCCGCTGGTTGGGCAGCGTATCGATGGGGGCGCCCCAGCTCTCCTGCATGGCGGCCGGGATGGTGCCGAGCACCTTGCCCTTGCCGCCGATCGCCGCCTGCATCACGGCGTGCTTGTCGATCGACAGCGCGATCGCCCGGCGCACCCTGGGGTCGCGGAGCTGCGCATGGTTGCAGTCGAGGTCGAGCGAGCATTGCCGCAGCGAGGGCGCGGCATTGATCGCGAGGCCCGCCTGGCCCTGGAGCTGCTCCGCATCCTGCGGCCGCGCCAGCAGCGCGAGGTCGACGCGGCGGCTCCGCAGCGCCACCAGCACGCTCGCCGCATTGGGCTGCACGCTGAACAGGATGCCGTCGAGATAGGGCTGCCCGGATTGCCAGTAGTTCGCGAAGCGGGCCATGCGGATATGGCTCTGCGGCCGGAACTCCTGCAGCATGAAGGGGCCGGTGCCGACGGATTGCTGGGACAGCCGCGTCCGCGCTTGCGGATTGGCGAAGGTGTCGCGCGGCACCACGCAGCCGAAGCGGTTGGTGAGCGTCATCGGCAGGGAGGCGTTGGGCTCCGACAGGCGGATCACCACCGTATGGTCGTCCGGCGTCTCGATGCCGGCGATGGCGCCGAAATCCGCCGCCCCCGGGCTGCCGTTGGAGGGGTTGCGGACATAGTCATAGCTGTATTTCACATCGGCCGCGGTCATCGGCTGTCCGGTGTGGAAGCGCACGCCGCGGCGGAGCGCGAAAGTGTAGGTCAGCCCGTCATCGGAGACCGCCATGGTCTCAGCCAGCAGCGGCTTCGCGGTGCCGGAGGCATGCTCGTACATCAGCCCCTGGTACATCAGCACGGTGACCGCGGTGCGCGCGTCGCCGGCCTGATGGAAGGGGTCGAGGTTCGGCGGCTCATTGGCGATGGCGACGGTCAGCGTCCCGCCACGCCGCGCGCCGGCATCATCCGGGCCGTAAAGCGCATCGGCGGCGGCCTGCGCCAGCGCGGGGCGCGTCCCCAGCAGTGCCGCGCCGGCGAGGAGCGCGGTGCGGCGATCGATCATCGGATATGGCATGGTCGAATCCCCCGGTCGGAAGCGATGCGGCGCGATCGACGCTATTCGCGCAGCGCGAAGACGAACTCGATCTCCACCGGCACGTTGCGCGGCAGCATGGCGACGCCGACGGCGCTGCGGGCATGGCGCCCGGCCTCACCGAAGACCTGGCCCATGATGGCGGAGGCGGCATCGATCACCCGCGGCTGCTCGACGAAGCCGGGGGCGGAGGCGACGAAGCCGGTCAGCTTCACGACCCGCGCCACCGCATCCAGCGACCCCGCGACCGAGCGCAGCGCGGCGAGGCCTTGCAGCGCGCAGAGCGCGGCGGCGCGCTGGCCGGCCTCGACATCCACGGCATCGCCGAGGCGACCGAGCACCGGCAGCGCGCCCTCCGCGTCCCGCGGCAACTGCCCGCTCACCCAGACCAGGCCGCGCTCCAGCACCGCGGGCACATAGTCGAAGGCGGGCTGGGCAGCGGCGGCAGGGTGATGCCCAGTTCCGCCAATCGGGCCTCGAACATCAGGCGCTCTCCTTGCTCATCATTTCCCGCAGCGTGTCAGTGAGGATCGCTTCCAGGTCGTGCCGCGGCTGCCAGCCGAGACCGCGCAGCGCGCTATCGTCTACCAGCGGCAGCTCGGCCGGCGTCTGCACTGCGCGCGCCGCGACGCGCCCCGGCCCCGCGATCCGCTCCAGCGCCGCCGCGATCCCGGCATGATCGAGGGTGAGCCCGGCCATGTTCAGCCGGCGCGGCGCCTGCGGCAGCCCGGCCAGCATCAGCAGGGCCTCGGCGGCGTCATCGCCATGCACGGCATCGAAGGGGGTGTCGGGCACCGCGTCGTCGAAAGGCGCGCCGCCGGCCGCGGCCCGCAGCATCCGCGCATGCAGCGCGGCGGCGCCGACATACCAGCGCCCCGGCCCGAGCACGAGCGGCAGGCGCAGCGTGGTGACGGAGAGGCCCAGCGCATGCGCCGCCCAATCCGCCGCCATCTCCGCCATGTGCTTGGAGAGGCCATAGGTGCTGCGCGGCGCCGGCGGCGCCGCCTCATCCACCCGCGCAGTGCCATAGAGCGCGGGCGGGCCGTAGACGACGGTGGAGCCGCATTGCACGACCCGGCCGACCTCCGCCACCGCGGCGGCCGCCAGCGCCGCCGCGAAGCCCCCGGCATTGACCGCGACGGCGCGCGCGGGATCCTCGGTCGCGCTGCGCGCCAGCCCATCGCCCCCGGGGTTGTGCCCGGCCGCCCAGATCAGCGCATCCGGCCGGAATTCGCGGAGCGCGCGGAGCAGCTCGCCCGGAACCTCCGCCCGCCCGTCGAAGCGGGCGACACCGTCCTCGCGCGGCGCCTCGCCAGGCCCGAAGGAGGCGACCGCCACGCCCCGCGCCATGGCCAGGCGCAGCAGGCGCCCGCCGACGAAGCCGCTGCCGCCGACCACCAGGATGCGCTGCGCGCTCATGCCGCCATCACCTCATCGCGGATGCAGGCCGCGCGGCGGTCCGGGCCCATGGCGCGCAGCGCCGGCACCGCCTCGGCGCAGGCCGGCAGCGCGTGCGGACAGCGGGTGCGGAACACGCAGCCGCTGGGCGGCGCCGCCGGGCTCGGGATCTCGCCACGCAGGATGATGCGGGGACCGCGCGCCTCGCCGGGATGCCCGGGGGAGGCGGAGAGCAGCGCACGCGTATAGGGATGCCGCGGCGCGTGCAGCACCGCGTCCGCCGGCCCCTCCTCCATGACACGCCCGAGGTAGAGCACCGCCACCCGGTCGCAGAGGCTGCGCACCGCGTGCAGGTCGTGCGAGACGAAGAGCAGCGCGAGGCCGCGCTCGCTCCGGAGTTCACGCAGCAGCGCCAGGATCTCCGCACCCACGGAGACATCGAGCGCGGAGACCGGCTCGTCCGCCACCACGAAGTCGGGCTCGACCGCGAGCGCGCGTGCGATCGCGACCCGCTGCCGCTGCCCGCCGGAGAGTGCCGCGGGGCGGCGGCCGTGCAGGCCGGGGGCGAGGCCGACGCGGTGCAGCAGCGCCGCCGCCCGGTCCCGCGCCTCGCGGCCCCGCGCCAGCCCGTGGAGCGCGATGCCCTCGGCGACCGCCGTGCCGATCGCCATGCGCGGGTTCAGGCTGCCGAAAGGATCCTGGAACACCATCTGCATGCGCCGGCGCAGCGGGCGCAGCGCCGGGCGCGGGACGTCGGTGATCTCCTGCCCGTCGAACAGCACCTGCCCCGCGGTCGGGCGCGCCAGGCGCAGCAGCAGCCGGCCGATGGTGGACTTGCCGCTGCCGCTCTCGCCGACCAGCCCCAGCGCCTCGCCGCGCCGGATCGCGATGTCGACGCCGGCGACTGCGCGCACCGGGCGGCGGCGCGGGGCGAGCAGGCTGGGCCCGCCGAATTCCATGACCAGCGCGCGGCCCTCGGCGATCGGCGCCGTCATGCCAGCGCCTCCCAGCGGAGGCAGCGGCTGCGGCGGCCGGGGGCGACATCGCGTAGCGGCACCGGCGCCTCGCGGCAGGCGGGCACCGCCATGGCGCAGCGCTCCGCGAAGCGGCAATGCGGCGGCGGCGCCAGCGGGTTCGGCATCAGGCCGGGGATGCCGCGCGGCGGCGGGCCATCGCGGGAGGGGATGCAGTCCAGCAACGCACGGGTATAGGGGTGGCGGGGCGCGGCCAGCACCTCGGCGGCCGTGCCTTCCTCCACCACCTGCCCGGCATAGAGAACGCAGAGGCGATGCGCGACCTCAGCGACCAGGCCGAGATCGTGGCTGACGAAGATCATCGCCATGCCGCGGCTCTCCTGCAGGTCCCGCAGCAGCTCCATGATCTGCGCCTGGATGGTGACGTCGAGTGCGGTGGTCGGCTCGTCGGCGATCAAGAGCCGCGGCTCGCCCGCCAAGGCGAGCGCGATCACCGCGCGCTGGCGCATGCCCCCCGAAAGCTGGTGCGGGTATTCGCCGGCGCGCCGGATCGGATCGGGGATGCCGACGAGCTGCAGCAGCTCCACCGCGCGCGCCGCCGCCGCGCGCCGCCCGAGGCCGAGCAGGTGGCGCAGCGTCTCCGCGATCTGGTCGCCGATGGTGAAGAGCGGGTCGAGCGCGCTGCCCGGATCCTGGAAGACGACCGCGATCTCCCGCCCGCGCAGGCGCCGCAGCGCTTCGCCGCGCAGCGCCAGCAGATCCACGGCCTCGCCCTGCCGGCCGCGCCAGCGCAGCGTGCCGGTGGCGCGCGTGCCGGCCATGCCGGCATGCATCCGCGCGACCGCCATCGCCGTCACCGACTTGCCGCTGCCGCTCTCGCCCACCAGGGCCAGCGCTTCGCCTTCGCGCAAGGTGAAGGACACCTCGCTGACCGCGGTCATCCAGCCGGACGCGCCGCGGAAGGCGACGGAGAGCGCATCCGTCGCCAGCAAGGGGGGAAGGGCGGCCGCCGCGCTCACCGCGGCCGGAAGCGCTCGAGCGCCGCGCGGTCCGGCTCCACGCCGAGCCCCGGCCCCGCCGGCACCGCGATCATGCCGCCCGTGGGCAGCAGCGGCTCGATCAGCAGCTCGTCGCGCAGCGGGTTGTCGGCGATGTCGTATTCCACCCAGGGCGGGTCGGCCTCGCTCTCGGCGACCGCGGGATAGGCGGGCTGCGCGGCCACGAGCTGCACGGCGGCCGCGAGGCCGAGCCCGGTGCCCCAGCAATGCGGCGAGAGGCGCGCATGGCGCAAGGTGCAGAGCTGGCCGATCAGCCGCCCCTGCGAGAGGCCGCCGCAGAGCGCGAGGTCGGGCTGCGCGATGTCGATGGCGCGCGGCGCCAGCAGCCGGTCGAAGGCGAAGGCGGTGTAGAGCGCTTCCCCGGTCGCAACGGGGATGTCGCGCCGGGACATCAGCGCGCGATAACCTTCCTCGTCGGCGGGGCTGAGAGGCTCCTCGTACCATTCGATGCCGAAGGGCGCGATGGCGCGCATGCTGGCCAGCACCTGGTCCACGCCGTAATTGCCGTTGGCATCGACCGCGATGCGCATCGCATCGCCGAGCGTCTCGCGCGCCAGCCGCACCCGCGCCACGTCATCGGCGATGCCGCGGCCGATCTTGATCTTGCAGCAGGTGAAGTCGCGGAAGCGTGGGAGCTGCGCCGCCAGGCCCTGCGCGGGATCGGCGGTGAAGTAGCCGCCGGAGCCATAGACCGGCACCGCATTCCGCGCGCGCCCGCCGATCAGCGCATGGGCGGGAAGGCCATGCTCCTTCCCGAGCGCGTCGTGCACCGCCATGTCGAGGCCGGAGAGCAGGGCCATCAGCCCGTTCTGCACGCCGAAATGGTAGTTGCGCGCGATGATGCGGTGGAACAGCGCGCCATGGTCGGTGAGCCGCGCACCGCGCCAGTCGGCCGCGACGAAGTCCAGATAGGCGGCGCAGAAGCCGGGCGGTCCCCAGGCCTCGCCGAAGCCGGTGACGCCGGTATTGGTCTCGATCTCCACGATGGTGGCGCCGCGCGCGGCGACCAGGCCGCGGGCCATGCCATAGGCATTGGCGTCCCCCATGACGTGGACCACCGGGTGCAGCGCGATGCGCGCGATGCGCGCCATGGTGTCGGGCAGGGTGTCGGCCAGGGGGTCGGTGTGGGTCATGGTGCCAGCCGCTCCCGTGAGCCTTCGAGGTGTCGCGCCATGGCGGCCTCGGCGCCGGCCGCATCGCCGCGGATCAGCGCCTCCAGGATCGCCTCATGCTCGCGCGCGGTGTCCTCCGCGCCCTTCTGCGCCGCCATGTAGAGGCGGGAGGCATGGACCTGCGCATTCAGGGCCGCGAGTGCCTGCCGCGCCGGCTGGTTGCCGGAGGCCTGCACGATCAGGTCATGGAAGGCCTCGTCTGCCGCCGCATGGGTGCGGTGGGTCTGCCAGGGGCCGCGCCGCACATGCGCGCCCATGTCCGCGAGGCAGGCGCGGAGCGGCGCGACCGCCTCGGCCGTGATGCGGCGCGCGGCCTGGCCGGCGAGCCAAGGCTCCAGCCGCAGCCGGGTGTCATAGAGGTCGCGCAGGAAGGCGGCATCGGGCAGCGGCGCCACGCTGAAGCCGATGAAGGCCTCGTTCCGCACCAGGCCGCGGGCGCAGAGCGCGGCCAGCGCCTCGCGCAGCGGCGTGGTGCTGACCGCCATTTCGCGCGCCAGCGCATCGACGTTCAGCCGGGCCCCGGGTGCGAGGTCCTGATCCATGATCCGTTCCTGGAGCCGGGCGCGCACCTGCTCGCCGAGGCCGATCCGCTGCACTATTCTTGTATCTTGCATCCTATAGGATACATGGCAGACTTCGCCGCCGCCTGGCAAGTCCCTTGGCCCGGAGCGGCGCGGCCATCAGCGGGAGCAACAAGCATTGACCAGCCGGCCATCACCTTGGGCCTCCCTCTCGCCGGAGGAGCACGAGTTCCACTTCAACCCGCAGCGCGCCTTCCCGGATTTCGCCACCCACAAGCTGCGCCGCGCGCCCGCCAATGAAGGTGCACTCGCCGGGCTGCGGCGCGAAGCGGAGCTCGCCTATGGGCCGACGCCGCGCCATCGCCTCGACATCTATCCGGCGGCGCGGCCCGGCGCGCCGGTCCATGTCTTCTTCCATGGCGGCTATTGGCGCGCCAACGACAAGAACGGCTTCGCCTATATCGCCGCAGCGCTGGTCCGGCATGGCATCACCGTCGCCATCCCGAACTACGAGCTCTGTCCCGATGCGACGCTCGACGGCACCGTCGCCTCCGCGCGCGCCGCCATCGCCTGGCTGGCGCGGCATGCCGGCGATCATGGCGGCGACCCCACGGCGATCAGCCTCTCCGGCCATTCCGCCGGCGCCCATCTCTGCGCCGCGGCATTGGCGACCGACTGGGCGGCGGAGGGGCTGGACCCGGCCTTCCTACGCGGCGCGGTGATGACCAGCGGCATCTACGATCCGCTGCCGGCCATGCTGACCACGGTGAACCAGGATCTGCGGCTGACCCCCGAGATCGCCGCCAGGAATGACTTCGAGCATCGCCCGCCGGTCTCCCGCGCGCGCGCCCATCTCTTCGTCGGCGGGCGGGAGCCCTGGCACTGGATCGACCAGAGCTTCCGCTATTCCCACCACCTGCGGCGGCATGGCGGCGACCCCGAGGTGCATGTCCTGCCCGGCCACGACCATTTCGACATCCTGGACCAGTACATGGCCGAGGAGAGCCCCATCCTCCGCGCCGTGCTGCGGGCGGCGGGCGCGGGCGGCGCCTGACCGACGGCGTCGATCAGGCCGGCATGGACGGCATCGCGCGCGCCGCTTCCGCGATCGCCTGTTCCTCGCTCAGCCGCGCGCCTTCCGCGGTGAGGCGCTGCAGCGCCTCCGCCGGGAGCCGATCGCCGAGCGTCCGACGCAGCCGCGCGACGACCATCTCCGAAGCCGGGCTGCGCGGCGCGCGCCGCGCAGCCTGCCGCGCCTCGCTATGGCCGAGCAGCCGCCCGGCGGCGGCGGCATCGCCTTCGAGCGCCGCGATCAGCCCGGCGCGCTCGAGATTGGACAGCACCTCCTGCGGGATGCCCATGATGCGCGCGGCATAGAGGCGATCGCCGGCGAGCCTGCGGGCCGCGGCCATCTCGCCCTTGGCGAGCAGGTAGGACGCGAGCGCGCCATGGATGTGCTGCACCCAGGCGGAGCGCGACTTGACCGGCCCGAGCGCCGCGAGCGCACCCTCGGCCATCGCGATCGCCGCATCGATCTCGCCCGCCGCGAAGAGCAGCTCGGCGATGTCGCCCGCGACCAGCGCCGCGTCGCGTCGCGCGCCCAGGCGCTCCGCCATCGCTGATGCAGCATCCAGGATCGGGCGGGCACGATCGGGGCGGCCGCGCCGCGCCTGCACCAGCGCCTGGACCCGGCGGAGCGAGATCAGCGTCTTGCTCTCGGCCGCGTCGCCGAGCAGCGCCTCGGCCTCCTGGAGCAGCGGGTCGGCGGCCGCGCAGTCGCCGACCGCCGCAAGCTGCAGCGCCTGGTGCCAGAGCGCGCGGCCGAGGCCGAAGCCATCGCCCGCGGCACGGAACAGCGCGACGGCACGCTCGGCGGCCGCCGGCGCCCCCGGTTCGCCAGCCGAGAGCCAGCCGCAACGCCCGAGCCAGAGCTGCCCGGCGACCGCCGATGACGTCGCCTCCGTGACCGCGGCGAGCGCGCGGTCGAACCAGGCCATCAGCTCGCCGGTCGCATGCAGCTCGCCCAGCAGCTCGCCACTGACGCTCGCGAGCGTGATGCCAAGGGCGGGATCGCCATCCTCGCCGAAGGCCCAGGCGAGGCCGGCGCGCAGATTGTCCCGCTCGGCACCATGGCGCTCCGCCCACGCCTCGTCGGGCATGACGGGCCAGTCGGCCTCCGCCTGGCCGCAGCTCCGCGTCAGCCATTGCGCGAGGCGGCGGCGCGCCGCGGCGCCTTCCGTGGCCGGCAGCCGCTCCCCGGCATAGAAGCGCGTCGCGTCCAGCATGCGGTAGCGCGGCTCGGGCCCCGAGAGATCCGCCTGCAGCAGGGATTTGTCGACCAGGCCCGCGATGAGCCGGGCGATCTCGTCCTCCTCCCGCGCGTCGCCCGCCACGAAGCCGGCGGCCTCCGCGGTCCAGCGCCCGCTGAAGACCGACAGCCGCAGCAGCAGGTCGAGCTCGGATGGCTCCAGCAGCTCGAAGCTCCAGGCGATCGTTGCCTGCAGGGTCTGCTGTCGCGGCAGCGCGGTGCGCCGCCCGCCCGCCAGCAGCCCGAAGCGGCGGTCGAGCCGTTCGCGAAGCTGCGCCGGGCTCAGCGCCTGCAGCATCGGCGCGGCGAGCTCGATCGCGAGCGGCAGGCCATCGAGGCGGCGGCAGATCGCCATGATCTCGGCCGCCTCCGCGTCGCCCGGGTCGAAATCGCCGCGCACGGCACGCGCGCGGTCGAGGAACAGCGCGGCCGCGGCATGCGCGCGCAGCCCCTCCGCCGTGACCTCCGCCTCCGGCTCCGCGAGGCCGAGCGGCGACAGCCGGTGCAGCGCCTCGCCCTCGGCGCGGAGCGGCTCGCGGCTGGTCGCCAGGATGGTGATGCCGGGGCAGCCGCGCAGGATCGCCTCCGCCGCTTCCGCCGCTGCCTGCAGCAGGTGCTCGCAGCCGTCGAGCAGCAGCAGCCCGCGGCGCTTCGCGAGCCACAGCGTTGTGGAGGCCAGGAAGGCACCGCCCCGGACATCGAGCCCGAGCGCCGCGGCGACCGCCTTGGGGACCAGCGCCGGATCCTCCTGGGTGCCGAGATCCGCGAGCCAGGTGCCGTCCGGAAAGCGGTCGCGGAGGCGCTCGGCGGCGGCGAGCGCCAACCGCGTCTTGCCTACGCCGCCGGCGCCCACGACCGTGACCAGTCGTGCGTCCTGGAGCCAGGCCTGCAGGCGGTCGAGATCCTCCTGCCGGCCGATGAGCCGCGTCAGCGGCGCGGGCAGGGTGGCGGGGGAGGGCGGCGCCTGCCCGGGCGCGGCGGGCGCGCCTGCCTCCTCATGGACCGGTGCCACGAAGCGGTAGCCGCGGCCGGAGAGGGTCGCGATGACGCCCTGTCCCAGCAGCTTGCGCAGGCCGGCGACATGGACGGTGAGGTTGCCTTCCTCGACCACGCGCCCCGGCCAGACCAGCGCCAGCAGCTCTTCCTTGGTGACGACGCGGTCCCGCCGCTCGATCAGCGCGAGCAGCAGGTCGAAGGCGCGGCCGCGCGGCGCCACCTCCTGCTCCTCGGCGAGCAGGGCGCGGCGGGACGGGATCAGGCGGTAGGGCCCGAAGGTGAAGCTCGGCGTGGCATCGGCCATGGCGGGCGGACCTTACCGCCGGCCCGCATCCTTTGGAAAATTTTGGAAAACTTCGGCGGCCGCACAAGGACCCGGCCCACCCGCCTGAGCCAGTGTCCCGTCGCATCAACGCCGCCACGGGCGGCCGAAAGGCGGACATCATGACCCTCTTCCTGCTGGCATATGCCGCTGGCGTCCTGACGATCGCGAGCCCCTGCATCCTGCCGGTGCTGCCCTTCGTCTTCGCCCGCGCCGACCGCGCCTTCATCCGCAATGGTCTGCCGCTGCTCGCCGGCATGGCGCTGACCTTCGCCCTGGTCGCGAGCCTCGGCGCCGTCGCCGGCGGCTGGGCGGTGGAGGCGAACCATTGGGGCCGCCAGGCGGCGCTGGTGCTGCTCGCGCTCTTCGGTCTGGCGCTGCTGTTTCCCCGCCTCGGGGAGCGCGCCTGGCAGCCGCTGGTCGCGGCCGGCGGGCGGCTCGCTGAAACGGCGGAGCGGCGCGTGGCGGCGGGCGGCTCCCCCTTCGCGGCGTCGCTGCTGCTCGGCGTCGCGACCGGGCTGCTCTGGGCGCCCTGCGCCGGGCCCATCCTCGGCGTGATCCTGACCGGCGCCGCGCTGAATGGCGCGAGCCTCGGGACCTCGGTGCTGCTCGCCGCCTATGCGGCGGGTGCCGCGACCTCGCTGGCGCTGGCGCTGCTGCTCGGCGGGCGGGTGTTCCGGGCGATGAAGCGCGCGCTGCCCGCGGGCGGGCTGCTCCGGCGCGCCGGCGGCGCCGCAGTGCTGGCCGCGGTCGGCGCCATCGCCTTCGGCCTCGATACCGGTCTGCTGGCCCGCGCCTCCTATGCCGGCACCGTCTCGCTGGAACAGCGGCTGATCGACGCCACACGTCGAGGGGAAGCGATGGACAGGATCATCCCGGCGCAGGCACCGGCCGCGCCGCCGCGCCTGAACCTGCCGGTCGAGGGCCGCATCCCCTCGCTCGCCGGCGCGCTCGAATGGCTGAACTCGCCGCCGCTCAGCGCGGAATCGCTGCGCGGCAAGGTCGTGCTGGTCAATTTCTGGACCTATTCCTGCATCAACTGCCTGCGCAGCCTGCCCTATGTGCGCGCCTGGGCGGAGCGCTACCGCGACCAGGGCCTGGTGGTCATCGGCGTGCACACGCCGGAATTCGCCTTCGAGCGGCGCACCGCCAATGTGCGCCGTGCCGCGGCCGATCTCGGCGTCTCCTACCCGATCGCGATCGACAACAGCTTCGGGATCTGGCGCGCCTTCGGCAACCAGTACTGGCCGGCACTCTACTTCGTCGATGCCGAAGGCCGCATCCGCCATCACCGCTTCGGCGAAGGCGGCTACGAGATGTCGGAGCAGGTGATCCAGACGCTGCTCGCCGAAGCCGGGCGCGGCGCGCCGCGGATGGGGCCGGTCGCCATCGACCGCGCGGGCGCGCAGGCGCCGGCCGATCCCGCCAATCTGCGCTCGCAGGAGACCTATCTCGGCTATCGCAACGCGACGAATTTCGCCTCCCCCGGCGGCGCTGTGCGGGATGCGGCGGAAGCCTATCGGCCGGGTCGGCTGCGGCTCAATGAATGGAGCCTCTCCGGCCGCTGGACGATCGGCGAGGAATTCGCGGCGCTGAACGACGCCGGCGGCAGCATCGCCTTCCGCTTCCACGCCCGCGACCTGCACCTGGTGCTGGGCGCGCCCGATGGTCGGCCGCGGCACTTTCAGGTGACGATCGACGGCGAGCCGCCGGGCGCCAGCCGTGGCGCGGATGTCGCCGCCGACGGCACCGGCGTGGTGACCGGGCAGCGGCTCTACCAGCTCATCCGCCAGGACGGCGCGGTCGCGCCCAGGACCTTCGAGATCCGTTTCCTCGACCCCGGCGTGCAGGCCTACGCCTTCACCTTCGGCTGACGCGCGGCGCGCCCGCTTCCCATCAACCCACAGCTTGACGAGGATCATCATGACCGACCACGCCTATTCCCCCCGCCGCTTCCTGTTCGGCGCCGCGGCCGCCATCGCCGCCGGCATCGGCGGGATGCGCCCCGCCGCCGCGCAAAGCGGTGGCTCCGTATCCTTCGGCGCGATCAAGCAGATCGATGCCGGCGAGCTGAACATCGGCTATGCCGAAGCCGGCCCCGCCGGCGGCCCGCCGGTCATCCTGCTGCATGGCTGGCCCTACGACATCCACGCTTTCGTCGATGTCGCACCGCTGCTGGCGGCGCGCGGCTACCGGGTGATCGTGCCGCATCTGCGCGGCCATGGCACCACGCGCTTCCTGTCGGACGCCACCTTCCGCAACGGCCAGCAATCGGCGGTGGCGCTCGACATCATCGCGCTGATGGATGCGCTGCGGATCCCGAAGGCGGTCATCGCCGGCTTCGACTGGGGCGCGCGCACGGCCTGCGTCGTGGCGGCGCTGTGGCCGGAGCGCTGCAAGGCGCTGGTCTCCGTGAGCGGCTATCTGATCAGCAACGCCGCGGCCGGGAAGAACCCCTTGCCGCCGGCCGCCGAGCATGACTGGTGGTATCAGTTCTACTTCGCGACCGAGCGCGGCCAGGCCGGCTACGAACGCTACCGGCGCGACTTCGCGAAGCTGATCTGGGAGACGGCGTCGCCGCGGTGGCGCTTCGATGCCGCCACCTTCGATCGCAGCGCGGTCTCGCTCGACAACCCTGATCACGTCGGCATCGTGATCCATAATTACCGCTGGCGGCAGAACCTGGCGGCGGGCGATCCGCGCCACGACGATCTGGAACGGCAGCTCGCGGCAGGCCCGGTGATCGGCCTGCCCAGCATCACGCTCGAAGGCGATGCCAACGGCGCGCCGCATCCGCCGCCCGCCTCCTATCGCGACAAGTTCTCGGGCCGATACGCGCACCGGACCATCACCGGCGGCATCGGCCACAACCTGCCGCAAGAGGCCCCGCAGGCCTTCGCCCAGGCGGTCATCGATGCCGATGGTTTCTGATCGCAGGACCAGGCTCAGGCTCGCACTCACCGCGCTGATCGGCATCGCGGTCTTCGCCTCGCCCTGCGCCTGGGACACCCATCCCCGCGACCCCGCGGCGACACTCGCCGCCGCGGCGACACTCGCCGCCGCCCCGTCGCGACGGATCACCGACGCCGCGCATCCGGCGATCCCGGCGCGCGCGGCAGAGCCAACTCCCCAACAAGGACGCTGACATGACCCAGATCGACAAGGTTCTCTACACCGGCAGGACCCACACCACGGGCGGGCGCAGCGGCGCCTCCCGCAGCTCTGACGGGCGCCTCGACATCGCGCTGTCGCCGCCCGGTGCCTCTGGCGGCGGCACCAATCCGGAGCAGCTCTTCGCCGCCGGCTGGTCGGCCTGCTTCATCGGCGCGATCGGGCTGGCCGCCGGCAAGATGAAGGTCGCGCTGCCGGCCGATACGGCAGTCGATGCCGAGGTGGATCTCGGCATGACCGGCGACGCCTATCTCCTGCAGGCGCGCCTCAATGTCAGCCTGCCGGGCGTCCCCCGTGAGGTCGCGCAGGCGCTGGTCGATGCCGCGCACCAGACCTGCCCCTACTCCAAGGCCACGCGCGGCAATATCGGCGTCACGATCACCCTGGCCTGAGGTGGCGCGGCCGCGCGGGACGTCCTGCGCGGCCGCCATCCTGAGCGTTGCCGTCGGGCACTGCCGTCAGTTGTCCCGCCGATGCGGTGCGCCGTCCTTCAGCCGCCTGCGGAATGCCTCCTCCGCGGCCCCGAGATCGCCGAAATGCTCTTCGGCGACGACCGAGGCCGGGCTGCGGACGACATAGCTCCTGTCGGTATCCAGGCGTTGCGGAATGATGGCCCAGAGCTCGACGCCGTCACGGCGGCGTTGCAAGGAACGCAATGAGGGCATGCTCCCCTCCTCCAGTGACGCCGGAGATAAAGGTCGCGCCGCCGCGGGTGGGAGGGGGGCCGGCCGGGGGTGCCGATCACGTTTTTCGTGAGCGCCGGGCGAGGGGGTGCCGCGGCTAAGCTCAAGTTTACCGCCGCCGGCCAGAGGCGAGGAGTAAGCTCGGCTGCTTCGACGCAACGAGGTGCGCGATGAACCAGATCAGCTACCGGACGGTCACCCTGCAGAAGGGGCCAGACCTGTATTCCTTCCAGCTCATCGAGATCGGCGAGGACGGCACTGAGAGGCGGCTGCTCACGGAGTTCGCGACCGAGGAGGAGGCCCGGATCGCGCAGCGCGCGTTGCGGCAGCTCCAACTCGCGGAAGACGCGGCGCGGCGGATCGGACCGGCCAACGAACCGTGATGCGAAGCGGCTGCCGATGGCAGGCGGCTGGCGCGCGCCGATAACATCCTGCGCGATCCGAAACCGCCGCACGGCCGGCGCCGTTCTCCATGCACTCGCCAGCGACAAGGAGAGCGCCATGAGCACGACACGCGAAACGACAGGCCGCCGCAGCGGCGATGTGGCCCGTCACGAGACCAGCAGCCTGATCTCCTCGGACAAGGTCGAGGGCACCTCGGTCTATGACATCCAGGGCAACGACCTCGGCACCATCCACAGCGTGATGATCGGCAAGGTCGACGGCAAGGTCGCCTATGCGGTGCTGTCCTTCGGCGGCTTCCTCGGCATCGGCACCAACTACTACCCGGTGCCCTGGAAGGCGCTGAAATACGACACGCACATGGGCGGCTACGTCACCGGCATGACCAAGGAGCAGTTCCAGGGCGCGCCGAGCTACGACCCCGCGACGGACTGGTACAGCCGCAGCGCCGGCTGGCCCGCCGATGTCGACCGCTACTATGGCCGGCCGGGCATGTGGACGCACTGAGCCATTGACCGGCATGGCTGCCGGGCTGCCCGATCGGAAGGTCGGGCAGCCTTTTTTGCGGCGGCGTCCGCAGGTGGTGTTACCCAGGGTACAGCGGCGGCCGGTGCCGCCGCGGCAGGATGCGGCATCCGTCAGCAAGGAATGCTCGCCATGTCCGCCACCCTCCTGCGCATCGCCGCCGTGATCGCCCTCGCGGCGATCCTGCCCTGGCTCGCCCATGCCGCGCCGTCGCTGGAGCACGCGCCCGAAGCCGAGGCGCGCTTCCTCGAACGCTGCGTCGACGAGGGCATGACGCCCTGGGCCTGCCGCACCTTTATGGAGACGCTGCAGCAGCAGCTTGGCTACGCGGGCTTCCTGGACTACGCCGCCGCCGGCCGCCCCGATGCGGCACCGGCCGCCGCCCGCCTCTCCGCCAGCCGATAAAGCGTGATGACGTGGTGCTCGTGCGCCAGCGTCAGCGCCACCTGTGGTCCTGCGGCACCTCGGCTTTCCGGCCTGAATAGACCTCGTCGATCTCGCCGATGATCCTGTCGGCCTCGGCGGGGTCGATCCTGCGCAGCAGGGCGTCGATCTTCGCCTCCATGCGGTCATTGCCCTCCTTCGATTGCGGCGACCCGATGTAGAGCAGAAGCGCCAGGCCCACGACCTGCCAGAGCAGTTGCAGGAACTCGGACTGCCAGTTCTCGAGCGTGTCGCGCATCATCTCGACGAGGTAGCCGGAGACGTCGGGTGTGGCGTGCAGCGACGCCTGCTCGTTGACATAGGCGAACCAGCCGAAGACCCAGTGACCGGCCAGGGACACCAGGAAAAAGCCGAGTGTCACCCAGGCGAAGCCGTATCGCTTCCAGGGGGATCCGGTCATGGCAGGGCTCCGTTCCAGTGGCCAAACAGAGCCTGTCAACGCCAGGCTGCCGCTTTGGATGCTTGGCCGCCGCTGTTCCCGCCACCTCGGTCCTGCCTGTGCGTGCGCGGATCCGCTCGCCCGAACGAAAGGCTATGGGTTGCGGCGGACGAGCATGGCGGCCGCCGCCCCGGCCATCGCGACGGCGCCGCCGCGGTTCATGAGGCGGAGCGCGCGCGGCGAGGCAAAGAGGCGCCGCGCCCGCGCCGCGGCGACCGCATAGGCGCCGAGCACGCCGGACGCGATGACGGCGACGAGGAGCGCGAGCTCGGCGAAGCCCGCCGGCGTCAGCGTGCGCAGATCCACGACCGTCGGCAACAGGGCGAGGAAGAAGGCGATCACCTTGGGATTGCCGAGATTGATCGCGAGCCCCGTGAGAAAGAGGCGGGCGTTGCTGTCCGGTGATGCGTCGGCGGCGGCAGCGGGCCGCGCCGGCGCGGTCCAGAGCTTCCAAGCGAGGCGGAGGAGATAGGCGGCGCCCGCGATGCGGATCGCGACGAAGAGTACGGCGAATGTCGCGGCGATCGCGGCGAGGCCGGTGGCGGCGACCGTGAACCATAGCAGCGCGCCGGCGACGAAGCCGGCGATGAAGGCGGGCGCGCCCTGCGCGCCGCGGGTCAGGACGCGCGCGACGAGCGCGGTCACGCCGGGGCCGGGGAGGATGAGGACGGCGAGATAGGCGGCGGCGAAGAGGAGCAGGCTGGCACGGTCCATGGAACGGCTCCCTCATGCGATCGGGTTGGCGGGATGCGGGCCGCGCCGGGCGGTGCCCGATGGCGGGGAGGGGAATGATGGCCGGGGGAAGGTCACGTCATGATGCCTCGCGATTGGCCACGCACCGATGCGTCTGCAATCGGCGGCGGGTCATCGCGTTGATTGACGTGAACGCTTACGGCCGCCCGCGACGCGGGCGGCGGAAGCAGCCAAGCAGAGGCGGCCGGGCCGCGCAAGCGGCCGGGGCGTCGCGGGTCATGGGCGGCAGATGGGCGCCATTCAGTCGTTGCGGAAGCGGCAGGAGAGGCGCGAGGATGGCCGCCCGACCGGAGGAACCGGCATGCGCCACGCTCTCGTGCTCCTGCCCCTGCTCTGCCTTCCGGCGCTGCCGGCGGCCGCCAAGACCCATGTCTACTGCATCGAGAACCGCATCGTGGTCGAGCAGCGCGACATGGGCCTGATGCGGCGCGATCGCGGCTACGCCAGCATCTGCACCCTCGGCCCCAGCTTCGATTTCAGCCCGGACGCGACGCGCTGGGTCGAGGCCAATCTGCGCCAGCGCGTCGGCGGTGATTGCCGCTGCCCTTGATCGCGGCCCGCCGTCGCGCGGCGCTGTGCCGGGCGTCACGCCCCGGCGCCGGCCTCCGCGTCCAGATTGCGGGCCGCACCGGCACGGAGGACGACGCATGGCCAAGCTGCCCGACTACGACACGCTGCTGAAATCCTATCCGAACATGGCGGCGGAGCAGGTGAAGACGCTGATCGGCGGCAGGGTCGATGCGGATTACATCACCAATGCCTGCACGCTCCGGGTGACGCGGGCGCTGAACTATTCCAATGCGAAGGTCCCCTTTATCAAGGACGAGGACGACAAGCAGCAGACGCTGAAGGGGGCGGACGGCCTCTGGTACATCTTCCGCGTCCGGATCCTGACCGGGTACCTGACCGGGAAATACGGCAAGCCCAATGTCACCGTGACGGCGAAGAAGGGCGAGGGCGCGAAGACCGACACCCTGATCGGCATCAAGGGCATCATCGGCATGGAGGTCGCGGGCTGGTCCGACGCCACCGGCCACTACACCCTCTGGGACGGCAAGGCCTGCGTCGACGCCACCGACTACTTCCCGAAGGCGGTCAAGGTCATGCTCTGGAAGGCGGCGTAGAGCCGGGTCAGCGGCGCAGTGCCCGCGGCGGCTTCTGCTCCTGCGCCTGGGTGAAGCGGGTGGGCCGCGCCTCCCGGAACATCGGGATCGGCCTTCCGAAGGGCTTCAGCAGCGTCCCCGTGCGCGGGCCTGCAACTCCTGCGGCTGGTGACGAGGCCGCGGGTGGAGCGGCGGTGGATACGGGAGGGGGCGCATCGGGTTCCGCCAGTGCTTCCGCCGCCACGCCCTCCCGGCTGGCGACCGTCAGCGGCAAGGCGATGGCGTCGGACTCCGATGCCGGCTCGGCGCTCGCGGTTTCGGTGGGCATCGGCTCGGGGCCGGGGCGCTCAGGGCCGGCGGCGGCGAGGGGCGCCGGGCGTGCTTCGTCCGGCCCGGAAGGGGCCTGGCCCACGCCCGCGAAGGCGGAGGCCGGCGCGAGGGATGGCTGCGTGTCTTCCGCGAAGATTTGCCCATCGGCGAAGAACAGGCCGAAGCCCGTCAACATCGCCAGGACGGCGAACCCGGCGGCGAGGTGATGCCGGCGGGCCAGGCGCCGCGGGCGCGCCCTGCCAGCCGCGGGGACAGGTGCTGCGAGGGAGGCGTGCACGGCAGCGATCCAGGCATCGCCCTCCGGCAATTCGAGCGGCCCGGTCCCGGCATAGGTCCGCGCCAGCACCTTCGGGAGATTAGGCAGTTCCGTCTCGGCCAGATGGATACGGAGCGCCGGCAGCCGCGGGTCGAGGCGGCGGAGAAAGCCCGCCAGTTGGAGCTCGGCGTCGAGCGATTCCGGCGTCTCCTCCGGCACCCCGGCAGAAGGCCAGATGTCGAGGATGGCGACGCCGCGCACCGGATGCAGCAGCACGAAACGGCGCTTGCCACAGCGCGGCGCACCCGGCAGGCCGGGCAGCGCCTCGGCCGGCAGGACGGTCCATTCGGCGTCGAGCCAGTGCCTGCCTTCCTGCGGCCCAGGCTCCCCGATCGGGGTGGCACCCTGGCGATTGGCTGCGGGGGCCATGCGATATCCTCCTGAACCCGAACAGGCAGGACGACAACGCAGAGCATGGCATGCGGGACAGTGGGGCGGCGGATCACAAGAAGGAGGGGCGGGACCCGTATCATTCCGCCAGTATGCCGACCGGTGCTGGCGGATCGAGGAAGGAGGGCGGTGATGCGCGGGAGAGCGGCGGGCTGGCGGGCATGGCGCCGCATCGTGGCGTCGGGGGCGCAGGCCGCGCTCGGGCTCGCCCTGCTCGCCGCCTGCGCCGCGACCGGTGGAGGCGGTGATGATGACGGGCCGCCGCGGCTGGGGGGCGCTGCGTCGTCGCGGTCCGTACCGCCGCCCGGGGAAGGCGGCATCCGTGCCGAGGTCGGCGGCCTTCCGGTGACCGTGCTGCTGCCGCCGGGCGCCGGGCCTTTCCCGATGGTGGTGATGCTGCATGGCTGCAACGGGCTCCGTCCCAATACCTGGGCGCGCTGGGTGCGGCCCTGGGCCGTGGCGCTGCATACCGAGGGCATCGGCGTCGCGGTGGTCGACAGCTTCATGCCGCGAGGCATCGACCAGGTCTGCACCCGCGGTGCCGCCGCCTGGGCGCGCCAGCGCGCCAACGACGCCCACGGCGTGCGCGCCTGGCTGGCCGCCGCGCCCTATGCCCGGGCCGACCGCATCGCGGTGATGGGCATGTCGAATGGCGGGCGCACCGTGCTTGCGGCCCTGCGAAGCCTCAGCGAAGCAGGGCCACCGCCGGACGGGCAGGGGTTCCGCGCCGGGGTGGCACTCTATCCGGGCTGCCAGTCCGACACCGATGCGCGCTTCGCCGCCCCGATCCTGGTGCTGATCGGCACCGGCGACACGGTCACGCCAGCCCGCTTTTGCGAGGCGCTGCGGGATGCGCAGCCGCCGGGCGCGCCGCCGGTGACGCTGGTGCTCTATCCGAACGCGCTGCACAGCTTCGACGTCGACCTGCCGGAGCGGCGCTATCTCGGCATGCAGCTCGGCGGCGACGCCGCGGCGGCGGCCGATGCGCGGCACCGCGTGCTGGCCTTCCTTGCGGCCCAGGGGATGGGGCGCTGACGCAGGCGATCCGCCTCAGCCCGCCTCCGGCCCCAGCGCGAAGCGGATGGCGCGGTTCACCGCCGGCGGCAGCAGCGACATATGCGTCTCGCCGGGGAATTCCTCGACCACGGTGGTGAGGCCGAGGGCGGCGAGCCGCGCACCCATCTCCCGCGCATGCTCGATGTGTCGCCCGCGTTGCAGCGCCTCCAGCCGGCGTGCGGCGTCGGGCGCGGCTTCCTGGAAGGGCGCGAGCCGCGCCTCGTATTCGCCCGCGCCCATCAGCAGCCGCGGCGTGCCACGCTGTTCCGCCGTCAGCGCCGCGTAGCGCCGTTCGGAGGCGAGCAGCGCCGCATCCTCCCAGTAGATCGACGGGCTCATCGCGATCCAGGTCGAGAAGGCGCGCGGCCGCGCGAAGAGCGCGTGCAGCACGAAGAGGCCGCCGAAGGAATGGCCGAAGATCGATTGCCGCGCGGAGTCGATCGGCGCGCGCGCGGCGACGAAGGGCTTCAGCTCGTCTTCGATGAAGCGGAGGAAGTGGTCGGCGCCACCGGTGCGCACCTCGGGCCCGCCCGGCCGGTGCGGCGGGAAGCTGCGCCCGGGCGGCGGCGAATAATCCCAGGACCGCCGCACGCTGTCATAGGCCTCCTCGGTCGGGTAGCCGATGCCGACCAGCACCGCGTCGCGGATGCCGGTGCCGGCGGGATAGCCCGCCTGCACGCGGAGCGCGTCCACTGCGATGCCCATCACCGCATTGGCATCGAGCAGGTACAGAACCGGCCAGCCGGATGCCGGCGGCTGGCCCGCCGGCCGGCGCAGGAAGATGCGCCAAGGCGGGCCGCCGGTGCGCGGCGCCAGGTCGAATTGCCGCAGGCCGGGGATCGCGACGGGATCCCCGTCGCTGCCCTGCGCGCGGGCGCTGCTGGCGAGCATCGGAAGGCTCAGGCCAAGACCAAAGGCGGTGCGGCGGGAGAGCGCCCTCAAAACCGGTACCCCAGGCTGGCGAGCACAGTGCGACCCGGCCCCCAGTAGCAGATCCCTGGCTGGCAATTGGTCGTCGCGGTGTCGCCGAGATTCTGTCCGCTGAGCGTCGCCCGCCATGGCCCCACATCGTAGCGGATGGAGGCATCGACCAGTAGGCTGTCGCCATTCTCCCGCGTGTTCGCGGTGTCACGGTAGCTCGACCCATTGTAGCGGAGGCCGAGCCCGAGGCTGAGGCCGGCGAGCCGCCCTTCCGGCGCCTGCCAGTTGGTCCAGAGCGCCGCGACGTGCTGCGGGATGCCGACCGGCCGCTTGCCGAGATCGGCGCCGTTGCTCGCCACCGTCTCCACATCCTGGAAGGTGTAGGATCCGAGCATGCTGAAGCCGCCGCCCAGCACCAGTTGCGCCTCCAGCTCGACGCCGCGGGAGCGTTGCTCGCCGGTCTGGACCGAGAAGGCGCGGTTCACCGGGTCGGTGGTCAGCGTGTTCTCGAGGTTGATGTGGAACAGGGAGGCGGTGACCAGGCTCTCGCTGCCCGGCGGCTGGTAGCGCAGCCCGACCTCGAACTGGCGCCCGCGCAGCGGCTCGAAGGGGCGGCCGAAGCGGTCGGTGCCGAGCTGCGGGGAGAAGCTCTCGGAGTAGTTCGCGTAAGGCGCCAGTCCGCTCGGATCGAGATAGACGATGCCGATGCGGCCTGCGAAGGCCGAGGGGTCCTGGGTGGTGGTGACGCCGGTGAGGCGGTTCAGCGTATCCGTCTCGGTCCAGTCGTGGCGGCCGCCGATCGTCACCACGACGCGGTCCGCGATGCGGATCTGGTCCTGGAGATAGACGCCGAGCTGGTTCAGCGTTTGCCGGCTACGGCTCGCGGTCAGCGCCGGCCGCGCGACCGCGAGGCCGTAGACCGGGTTGGCGAGATTGAGCGACGGCGCCGGGCCGACGCCCATGTTGAAGTCCGAGCGCTGGCGGAAATACTCGACGCCGGCGAGCACAGTGTGGCCGAGCGGCCCGGTTGCGAAGCGCAGCTCCGCCTGGGTGTCGACGCCGAAGCTCTGCAGGCTCTCCTCGAGCCAGGTGGCGGAGCGGGAGACGGTGTTGCCGACGGTGCCGGTGCCGCCGAGATAGCCGGCCTGCAGGTCTGCCTGGCCGTAGCGCAGGTGCTGGCGGATGGTGATCGCGTCGGTGGCCCGGTGCTCGACGCGGTAGCCCGCCTGGTACTGGTTCTGCAGGAAGCGCGCGAAGGACGGGTCGTCGGTGCGCACCCGGGTCGGCGTGCCGTCGGGGCGGGTGTAGTAGGCGGCGCTCGCGATCAGGCTGTCCTGCTGATAATGGCCGTACAGCGTGATGGTGGTGCTGTCGGTCGGGCGCCAGGTGATCGCGGGGGAGAGGTAGATGCGGTCGTCGGGCGCATCGGGGATCTCGGATTCCGCATCGCGCAGCACGCCGGTCATCCGGTACAGCACGCGCCCGTCGCCGACCGGTCCTGTCAGGTCGAAACTCGTCTGGTAGCGCTGGTGGCTGCCGAGCGAGAGCTCGACCTCGCCGGAGGGCGTGGCACTCGGCATGCGGCTGATGCGGTCGATCAGCCCGCCGGCCGGCCCCTGCCCATAGAGGACGGAGGCGGGGCCGCGCAGGATGACGATGCGATCCAGGCCATAGGTCTCGGTGCGGAAGCCGAGCAGCCCGGCGCTGAAGGCCTGGCGCAGCCCGTCGCGGTAGTCGCCGAGCAGGTTGACCGGAAAGCCGCGGATATAGATCTGGTCGAAGCGCGGATCGAAGCCGAAGACGCCGGTGGTGACGCCGGCGCTGTAGCGGACCGCTTCCGGCATGCTCTGCGCCCCGGTCGCCTCGATGAAGGCGCGGGGGATGACGGAGATCGATTGCGGGGATTCGACGATCGGCGTGTCGGTCTTGGTGCCGGCGGCGCTGCGCGTGGCGCCGAAGGCGGGCGCGCCGCCGGTCACGTCGATCTGCGGCAGCACGGCGGTGCCGCTGCCCTGGGGTGCCTCCTGCGCGCCGAGGCCGCCTGCCGGCATGACGGCGCCCGCCGCCAGCAGCGCCAGGGCGCAGCGCCCTGCCTTCCCACCCAAGCTCGATCCACGCGGCATGCCGGCACCCCTCGTCGTTGCGATTGGGCTGCCGAATAGTGCGAATAATTCTTAATATCAATATAGTGTCACCAGTCAGCGGGACGGACCGCCGGAGGAATCTTCGCGCCCGCCGCGCCGGCCGGGCAGAGCTATCCACTTTAGTGGCTTCGTGATCCAATATAGTGGACCTTGGGTGACGGTGCGCAGGGAGAGCCGATGGACGAGAGTGGTGCAGCGCCGCCGCGGGCCGGCCACAATGGCGGCCCGCCGCTGGAGGAGGATGATCCCGGCGCATCCTGGCGCCTCTGGTGCTGGCGGCGGGCGAAGAAGCGGGCCTGGTCCGCTCCGCGGGAAATCGCGCTCCGCCGCCTGGCCCGCGCGGAGGAGCTCGGGATGAGCTACCGCGAATACACGCTGGAGATCCTGGAGCGCGGCCGCCACCTGTGATGGCAGCCGGAGCCGGCGCTCAGGGCGCCGGCTGCGAGGTCGCTCTCCAAGATCCACCGCCTCGGCGTTGTTAGTTCTCATACGTGAATAGGACCGCCGGGCTGGCAGGAAAGTCGATGGCCTGCATCGCGCTGGTTCCTGTCGGAACACCCTGGAAAGTACCGTATGAAACGCTGCGCTGCCGTTGACGGCTTACGCGTAGCTTGACAGACCTGGCATCGATAATTCACATACAAGAACCTATTCGAGTCCAAGAACAAACAAGGCCAGCCAGCCGAAGGGGGACCATGCTGCCCAGACGAATGGTGCTCGCCACGCTGCTGGCCGCCCCCGCCCTTGGCCATGCGCCCCAGGCCGCGGCGCAGCCGGCCTGGGCGCCTGGGCGTCCGATCCGGTTCTTCCAGGGCTTCGCTCCTGGTGGCACCACCGACATCCTCGCCCGCCTGCTCGCGCCGCTGCTCGCTGAGGCACTCGGCCAGCCCGTCGTGGTCGAGAACCGCGTGGGCGCCGGTGGTACCGTCGCCGCCGATGCGCTGGCCAAGGCACGGCCCGACGGGCACACCATGATGCTGCTCAACAACGGCTTCGCCGCCGCCGCCGCACTGTTCGAACGCCTGCCTTACGACCCGCTCGCCGATATCGCGCCGGCGACGGTTGTCGCCACCATGCCGCTGGTGCTGCTGGTCGCCGCCAATGCCCCCTATGCGAGGCTGGCGGAGCTCCTCGCCGCCGCCCGCGCCCGCCCGGACGCCCTGAACGTCGCGACCGTCGGCGTCGGCAGCACGCAGCATTTCGTGGCCGAGGCGCTATGGGCCCAGGCCGGCGTGCGCCTCACCCATATCCCCTATCGCGGCACGCCGGCGGCGCTGATCGCGCTGCGCAACGGCGAGGTGCAGGTGGTCGTGGAGACGGTCGGCGCCGTGCTCGGCCATATCAGCAGCGGAGAGGTGCGCGCTCTCGCGCTCTCCACCGCGGCGCGCTTCTCCGGCCTGCCGGAAACGGCGACCGTGGCCGAATCCGGCATCGGCAATTTCGACCTCGCCACCTGGTATGCCATCGGCTTTCCGGCCGGCACGCCGGAGGCGGTGCTCGCCCGCATCCAAAGCGAGACCCGGCGCGCGCTGGCGGATCCGGTGCTTGCCGCCCGGCTCGGCGAGATCGGCCTCAGCCCGGTCGGATCCTCGGTTGCCGAAGCGCGGGCGCTCGTCCCGCGCGAGATCACCCGCGCCCGCGAGATCGCGACGCGCGTCAACATCCCCCGCCAATAGGACCGCGCATGGATCGCACCGCCCCCGCAGCTCATCCCATCCCCGACCTCATCGCCGCACGCTGGAGCCCGCGTGCCTTCGCTGATCGCGCCGTGGACACCGCCACCCTGCAGTCGCTGCTGGAAGCGGCACGCTGGGCGGCGTCCTGCTTCAACGACCAGCCCTGGCACTTCATCATCGCGCGCCGCGATGCGGAGCCTGAGGCCTTCGCCGCGCTGCTCTCCTGCCTCTCTCCCAATAATCAGGCCTGGTGCGGCCACGCCCCGGCGCTCGCGCTCTCGGTCGCGCGCACCAGCTTCGCCCATAATGGCGCGCCGAACCGCCATGCCTGGCATGATGTCGGCCAGGCGGCCGCCAATATGACACTCGCCGCCGCGGCGCTCGGCCTGCAGCTCCATCAGATGGCAGGCTTTGATGCCACCAAGGCGCGCAGCCTCTTCGGCATCCCCGACGGCTTCGACCCGATCGCCGCCATGGCCTTCGGCTATCCCGGCGATCCCGTGACGCTGCCCGAGGCGCTCGCCACGCGCGAGGTCGCGCCACGCAGCCGCCACCCGATCGGCAGCTTCACCCATCTCGGCGCCTGGGGCGCGACGGAGCGGCTCTGACGCTGGGCGCCGCGCCCTCGCGGCCTGCCGCCGGACCGGCACTCAGGGTACCGGCGGCGCCACACCTTCCAGCATGCGGTGCGCGATCTCGCGCTCGCTCATGATGACGCGGTCGGCGCCGAGCTTCTTCAGGTGCGCGACCGCCGCATCGGAATGGGCGCGCGCCACGATCGAGATCGCCGGGTTGGCGGCGCGCGCCTGTTCCACGATCTGCCCGGCCTCGAAAGCCTCGGGGACGGTGACGAAGACGCGCCGCGCGGCAGCGAGGTTCGCGAGCGCCAGCAGCTCCGGATCCGCGGCATTGCCGAGCACGGCGTCGATGCCCGCCTCCCGGGCCGCCAGGCAGGGCGCCTCCAGATCCTCGAAGACCAGCAGCGGCCGGCCGGCGGCATGGAGGCCGGCGGCGACCAGGCTGCCGACGCGGCCATAGCCGATCACCACCTCATGGTCGGTCAGCGCCGGTACGATGATGCGCCCGTTCCTGTCCGCCGGCGCGGGCGCTGCCGCGGGTTCGCCCGGCGGATGCGCCGGCGCCGCGGGCGGTTCGATCTCGGGCGCTGCCGGCGCGGGCTCGGCCGGCAGCGGCCGCAGCCAAGCGGTGCGCAGCCGCTCCGCCACGGCGAAGAGGATCGGGTTGGCGAGGATCGAGAGGATGGCCGCGGCCAGCACCAGGTCGCGGCCTTCGGGCGGCAGCACCTGCAGATCGGTCCCGAGCCCGACCAGGACGAAGGAGAATTCACCGATCTGCGCGAGGCTCGCCGCGATGCTGAGCGCGGTGCCCCGGGGGTGGCGGAAGGCGCGGAGGATCGCATAGGCGACCACCGACTTGCCGAGGATGACAACCGCGAGCGTCGCGACGAGCGCGAGCGGCGCGGTCACCACCACCGCCGGGTTGAACAGCATGCCGACCGAGATGAAGAACAGCACCGCGAAGGCGTCGCGGAGCGGCAGTGCCTCCTCCGCCGCGCGTTGCGAGAGCTGGCTCTCCCCCATCACCATCCCCGCCAGGAAGGCGCCGAGTGCGAAGGAGACGCCGAACAGCTCCGACGCCGCGAAGGCGACACCGAGCGCCACCGCGTAGACCGCGAGGCGGAACAGCTCGCGCGATCCGGTATGCGCGGCGTGGTGCATGATCCAGGGGATCACCCGCCGTCCCGCGACCAGCATGATCGCGATGAAGGCCCCGACCTTGGCGAGCGTGATCGCGGCGGTGGCCAGGATTTCCCCAAAGCCCTGGCCGGCGGCGCCATGGACCGTGGACGCCAGCGCCGGCAGCAGCACCAGCGCCAGGATGGTCACCAGGTCCTCGACGATCAGCCAGCCGACGGCGATATGGCCACGCTCGGTATCCGCCACCCGGCGCTCCTGCAGGGTGCGCACCAGCACGACGGTGGAGGCGACGGCGAGTGCCAGCCCGAAGACCAGCCCGGCGCCCGCCCCCCAGCCGAGCAGCCAGGCGAGACCCATGCCCATCAGCGTCGCGACGACGATGCGCCCGATCGCGCCCGGTACCGCGATCGGCCAGACGGCCAGCAATTCCTTCAGCGAGAAATGCAGGCCGACCGCGAACATCAGCAGGATGACGCCGATCTCCGCGAGCTGGTTCGCGAGATGCTGGTCGGCGACGAAGCCCGGCGTGAAGGGTCCGACCACGACGCCCGCCAGCAGATAGCCGACGATGGGCGAGACGCGGAAGCGATGGGCCAGCAGGCCCAGCGCGAAGGCGAGGACGAGGCCAAGCGCGATCGAGGCGATCAGCGGGGCATGCATGCGCGGCTCGGATCAGCTTCCCGGTGGCGGCGCATGATGGCGGGTGGATGCCGGCGACGGAACCCGGGATCGTTGCCCGGGATGCTGGACCCTATCCCGGCGGCGGCGCCAGGCGCCGGTTCAGTGCCAGCGCCACCAGCGTGCAGACCGCGCCCGAGAGCAGGTAGGCGCCGGCCGCGATCAGCCCGAAGCGGCTGGAGAGGATCAGCGCGACGAGCGGCGCGAAGCCGGCGCCGACCAGCCAGGCGAGGTCGGCGGTCAGCGCCGATCCCGTGTAGCGGTAGGCATTGGGGAAGGCGGAGGCGACGGCGCCCGAGGATTGCCCGAAGGCGAGGCCGAGCAGCACGAAGCCCAGCGCCATGAACACCGCCTCCCCGATGTCGCCGCCATCCAGGAGTTGCGGCGCGAAGCCGCTGAAGGCGGCGATCGCGACGGCGGTGACGCCGAGCAGCGCGCGCCGGCCGATCCTGTCAGCGACCATGCCGGAGGCGATGATCGCCAGTACCCCGATCACCGCGCCCGCCGCCTCGATCGCCAGGAAGCGTGCCGGCGCCTGCCGCGTGAACAGGAAGACCCAGGAGAGCGGGAAGACCGTCACCATGTGGAACAGCGCAAAGCTGGCGAGCGGCGTGAAGGCGCCGATGACGACGTCACGCCAATGCGCGCGGAGCGTCGCGCCGACCGGCGCCGGCTGCAATGCCTGGCTCTCGAACAGCTTGGTGTAATCCGGCGTCACCACGATGCGAAGCCGTGCGAAGAGGGCGACGACATTGATCGCGAAGGCGACGAAGAAGGGGTAGCGCCAGCCCCAGTCGAAGAAATCCTCCGCCGAGAGAGAGCCGAGGAAGAAGGCGAAGAGCCCGCTCGCCACGATCAGGCCGAGCGGGGCGCCGAGCTGCGGGATCATCGCGTACCAGCCGCGCCGCTGCCTCGGCGCATTGAGCGCGAGGAGCGAGGCGAGCCCGTCCCAGGTGCCGCCGAGCGCCAGGCCCTGGCCGATGCGGAGCAGCGCCAGCAGCAGCGGCGACGCGGCACCGATCTGTGCCTGTCCCGGCAGGAAGGCGACCGCGACCGTCGAGCAGCCGAGCAGGAACAGCGCGATGGTCAGCTTGGTGCCGCGCCCATGCGCGCGGTCGATCGCCATGAACAGCGCGGTGCCGAAGGGACGCGCGACGAAGGCGAGGGCGAAGATCGCGAAGGAATAGAGCGTGCCGGTCAGCGGATCGGCATCGGGGAAGACGAGTTGCGGGAAGACGACGACCGAGGCGATCGCGTAGACGAAGAAGTCGAAGAACTCCGAGGTGCGGCCGATGATCACGCCGACCGCGATCTCGCCCGGGTTCACCTCCCCATGGCGGGCATGGGCCTCCGGCAACTCCTGCCCGAGGGGCTGTGGGCTCGGTTCGGCGGCTGCGACCATCATCGGCGCTGTTCCTGATCGTCCAGTCGGTGTCCTAGCCTGACCGGCAGCGGCGGGGGATTGGGCAAATTGTCCAATGGCCGCGCCGCTGCGGCGCCGCTACCCGATGCATGGCAACCCCGCCTGCCGCGATCGGACCTGCCTTGCGCCGCCTTCGGACCCTTGCCCTGCTGCCGCTCCTGGCGCTCCTCGGCGCCTGCAACTTCGTGGTGATGGCGCCCTCCGGCGACGTCGCCGCGCAGCAGCGCGACCTGATCATCGTCTCCACCGTGCTGATGCTGCTGATCATCATTCCGGTGATGGTGCTGACCGTCTTCTTCGCCTGGCGCTACCGACAGTCGAACAAGGCGGCGCGCTACGATCCGGACTGGCACCATTCGACCCAGCTCGAGCTGGTGATCTGGGCGGCGCCGCTGCTGATCATCATCGCCCTCGGCGCCATCACCTGGACCGGCACGCATCTCCTCGATCCCTATCGCCCGATCGGCCGCGTCGCCGCCGGCCGGCCGCTGCCGGAGGAGGTGCGGCCGCTCGATGTGAACGTGGTCGCGCTCGACTGGAAATGGCTGTTCATCTACCCCGAATACGGCATCGCGACGGTGAACGAGCTCGCCGCGCCCGTCGATCGCCCGATCCATTTCCGGATCACCTCCAGCGCGGTGATGAACTCCTTCTACATCCCGGCGCTGGCCGGCCAGATCTACGCCATGCCGGGGATGGAGACGCGGCTCAACGCGGTCATCAACCATGCCGGCGATTATGAGGGCTTTTCCGCCAATTACAGCGGCGCCGGCTTCTCCGGCATGCGCTTCACCTTCCGCGGCCTGAACGCGGCGGGGTTCGAGGCCTGGGTCGACCGCGCGCGCGCGACGGACGCCATGCTCGACCGTCCCGCCTACCTGGCGTTGGCCCGGCCGAGCCAGAACGAGCCGGCGCGGCGCTGGGGCCGGATCGATCCCGATCTTTATGGCGCCATCCTCAACATGTGCGCCGAGCCCGGCCGGATGTGCATGAACGAGATGATGGCGATCGATGCCCGCGGCGGCCTCGGCCGTGCCGGGATCCATGCCGTGCTGCCGGCGCTGGATGCGGCCGGCGCCCGCGTCGGCGCGGTCTTCGGCCCGGGCCCGGGCTTCGTGCCGAGCATCTGCTCGGTCGAGGAAGCGGCCGCCGCGGCGATCGCGGCGCGGAGCCGCACGAGCCTGGCGCCAGCCCCCACCACGGCACCGGTGCGCGGCGCCGGCCTGCCGCGCCCGTCCTTCACGCCCGCGGCACCCGCCACCACCTGGCTCGGCGGATCGCGCCGGCCCTCCGATTCCTGAGGCCCGTCATGTCCGACCATCCCGCGACGCAGAGCCTCCTGTTCGGCCGGCTGACCTTGGACGCGCTGCCGCTGCACGAGCCGATCCTGGTCGCGACCTTCGCGGTCGTGGCGCTCGGCGGCATCGCGCTGCTCGCCCTGCTGACCCGCTATCGCCTCTGGGGCTATCTCTGGACGGAGTGGTTCACCAGCGTCGACCACAAGCGCATCGGTATCATGTACATGGTGCTCGGCCTCGTCATGCTGCTACGCGGCTTTGCGGACGCGATCATGATGCGCCTGCAGCAGGCCATGGCCTTCGGCGGCAGCGAGGGCTACCTCAACGCGCACCACTACGACCAGATCTTCACCGCGCACGGCGTGATCATGATCTTCTTCGTGGCCATGCCGCTGGTCACCGGCCTCATGAACTACGTGGTGCCGCTGCAGATCGGCGCGCGCGACGTCTCCTTCCCCTTCCTCAACAATTTCAGCTTCTGGATGACGGCGGGCGGGGCGGCGGTCGTCATGATGTCGCTCTTCGTCGGCGAATTCGCGCGCACCGGTTGGCTCGCCTATCCGCCGCTCTCCGGCATCGCCTATAGCCCCGATCCCGGGGTCGATTACTACATCTGGGCCCTGCAGGTGGCCGGTGTCGGGACATTGCTGTCCGGCGTCAATCTCGTCTGCACCATCGTGAAGATGCGCGCGCCGGGGATGGCGATGATGAAGATGCCGATCTTCACCTGGACCGCGCTCTGCACCAACGTGCTGATCGTCGCCGCCTTCCCGGTGCTGACCGCGGTGCTCGCGCTGCTCTCGCTCGACCGCTACCTCGGCACCAACTTCTTCACCAACGACTTCGGCGGCAACCCGATGATGTACGTCAACCTCATCTGGATCTGGGGCCATCCGGAAGTCTACATCCTGATTCTGCCGGCCTTCGGCATCTTCTCCGAGGTGGCGTCGACTTTCTCGGGCAAGCGCCTCTTTGGCTACAGCTCGATGGTCTATGCGACCGTCGTCATCACCATCCTCTCCTACCTGGTCTGGCTGCACCACTTTTTCACCATGGGCTCCGGCGCCAGCGTGAATTCCTTCTTCGGCATCACGACGATGATCATCTCGATCCCGACCGGCGCGAAGATCTTCAACTGGCTGTTCACTATGTATCGCGGCCGCATCCGCTTCGAGCTGCCGATGATGTGGACCGTCGCCTTCATGCTGATCTTCGTCATCGGCGGCATGACCGGCGTGCTGCTCGCGGTGCCGCCGGCCGATTTCGTGCTGCACAATAGCCTGTTCCTGGTCGCCCATTTCCACAACGTCATCATCGGCGGCGTGCTCTTCGGCCTTTTCGCCGGCCTCAACTACTGGTTCCCGAAGGCCTTCGGCTTCCGCCTCGACCCCTTCTGGGGGAAGATGTCGTTCTGGTTCTGGGTGCTCGGCTTCTTCTTCGCCTTCATGCCGCTCTATGTGCTGGGGTTGATGGGCGTCACCCGGCGCTTGCGCGTCTTCGACGACCCCTCGCTGCAGATCTGGTTCGTGATCGCGGGCTTCGGCGCCGTGCTGATCCTGCTCGGCATCGTCGCCATGTTGGTGCAGATCTTCGTCAGCATCCGCCGCCGGGAAGCGCTCCGCGACCCGACCGGCGATCCCTGGGATGGGCGGACGCTGGAATGGGCAACCGCCTCGCCGCCACCCGCCTACAACTTCGCCTTCACGCCGGTGGTGCATGACGGCGATGCCTGGTGGGACATGAAGCGGCGCGGCTACCAGCGGCCGACCGAGGGCTTCCGGCCCATCCACATGCCGCGCAACACCGGCGCCGGCGTGGTGCTGGCCGGGCTCAGCACCGTGCTCGCGGTCGCGTTGGTCTGGTACATCTGGTGGCTCGCGGCGCTCTGCTTCGCCGGCCTGATCGCGACGGCCATCATCCACAGCTTCAACTACCACCGCGATTTCCACATCCCGGTGGACGAGGTGGTCGCGGCCGAGGATGCGCGCACCCGCCTTCTCGCGGCGCGGAGCTGATCCATGGACACGACCGTGGCCACCATCGACCGCACCGTCTTCCATCTGGAGGAGGAGCATGGGCATGCCGAAGGCGGCAGCACCATGCTCGGCTTCTGGATCTACCTGATGAGCGACTGCCTGATCTTCGCGGTGCTCTTCGCGACCTATGGCGTGCTGGGCGGCAACTACGCGGCCGGCCCCGCGCCCAAGGACCTGTTCGAGCTGCCGCTGGTCGCGCTCAACACCGCGATGCTGCTGTTCTCCTCCATCACCTACGGCTTCGCCATGCTGGCAATGCAGGAGGGGCGGCGCGCCGCGACCCAGGCCTGGCTCGCGGTCACCGGCCTCTTCGGCTTGGCCTTCCTCGGGATCGAGCTCTATGAGTTCGCCCACCTCATCCATATCGGCGCGACGCCGCAGCGCAGCGCCTTCCTGTCGTCCTTCTTCACCCTGGTCGGCACCCATGGGCTGCACGTCACCTTCGGCATCGTCTGGCTGGTGACGCTGATGGTGCAGGTGGCACGGCACGGGCTGATCCCGGCCAACCGGCGGCGGCTGATGTGCCTCAGTATGTTCTGGCACTTCCTCGACGTCATCTGGATCGGCGTCTTCACCTTCGTCTACCTGATGGGGATGCTGCGATGAGCACCGACGCGCAGGCCGCGCATGGCGCGGCCGCTCATGACGATGGCCACACCCATGGCACGCGGCGCTCCTACCTGATCGGCTTCGGGCTGTCGGTGGTGCTGACCGCCATCCCCTTCTGGCTGGTCATGACCGGCGCGCTCGGCAGCCAGCAGGCGACGGCGCTCACCATCATGGGCTTCGCCGTGGTGCAGATCGTCGTGCACATGATCTACTTCCTGCACATGACTAGCCGTTCGGAAGGTGGCTGGTCGATGCTGGCGCTGATCTTCACCCTGATCCTGGTGCTCATCACCCTGACCGGCTCGCTCTGGGTCATGTACCACCTCAACACCAACATGATGCCGCCGCACGACATGAGCGGCATGCGGTGATGGCCGGCCGCCGTCCGGCCTGGCTGGCGGCGCTGCTCGGCCTCGCCGCACTGGCCGGGATCGCGGGCCTTACCGCACTCGGGATCTGGCAGCTCGAGCGCCGGGTCTGGAAGCACGACCTGATCGCGCAGGTGGAGGGCCGCATCCACGCGGCGCCCACGGCGGCGCCCGGCCCGGCCGCCTGGCCGGCGATCGATGCCGGCGATGCCTATCGGCGCCTCCGCCTCACCGGGCATTTCCTGCACGGGCGGGAGACGCTGGTGCAGGCCGCGACCGAGCGCGGCAGCGGCTACTGGGTGCTGACGCCGCTCGTGGCCGAGGACGGCTTCACCATCCTGGTCAATCGCGGCTTCGTGCCGCCGGAGCGGCGCGACCCCGCCGCACGCGCCGCCGGCCAGGTTGCCAGCGCGGTCACGGTCACTGGCCTTCTGCGGCTGACCGAACCTGGCGGCGGCTTCCTGCGCGCCAATGATCCGGGGGCGGAGCGGTGGTATTCGCGCGATGTCGCCGCCATCACCGCGGCGCGCGGCCTTGCCGGGGCCGCGCCCTATTTCATCGATGCCGATGCCACGCCCAATCCCGGCGGGCTGCCGATCGGCGGGCTGACGGTCATCGCCTTTCCCGACAGCCACCTGATCTATGCGCTGACCTGGTTCGCGCTGGCCGCCATGCTGGCCGGCTGGCTGGGCTATGGCCTATACGACAGGTCGAGGCTGCGTCCGCGCGCGGGCGGGGCAGGGATGTTGACCGGGTGAGCCGAATGCAGCGGCCAGAGCGTGATGACTTGAGGCCGCTTCGGCCGAAAAGTCTGAATCACGCGATCAAACAAAGTCCTGGAGCATGATCCCTGAGCGCAAGCGAACGCATCATGCTCTAGGCCTTGGCGTGCCACCGGCGGACGACACGACCAACCGCAAGAACATGATCCTGCTGATCCAGCTCCGCTGGATCGCGGTCGCGGGCCAGGTCGCGACAATCGCGGTCGTGGAGCTCGGGCTCGGCATCGCGCTGCCGCTCCTGCCCATGGCGATCGTGGCCGCCGCGCTGGTGCTGCTCAACCTCGCGAGCCTCCTCTGGCTGCGGCGTGGCGTCGCGGTCAGCAACCGCGCGCTGCTCATCGCCCTGATGTTCGATGTCGTCGCGCTGACCGCGCAGCTCCATCTGAGCGGCGGCGTCAGCAATCCCTTCACCTCCCTCTATCTGCTGCAGCTCACGCTCGGCGCGATCCTGCTGGAGGCCTGGTCGACCTGGGCGATCGTGATCACCGCCTGCGCCGGGCTGCTCGGCCTCACCGCCCGCTATCGCCCGCTCGCCCTGCCGGCGGATGGTCCCGACCTCTTCACCCTCTATATCCTCGGCATGCTCATCGGCTTCGTCCTGAACGCGGTGCTGGTGGTGGTCTTCATGACCCGGATCAACCGCAACCTGCGCGAACGCGACGCGCGCCTGGCCGCGCTGAAGCAGCATGCGGCGGAGGAGGACCACATCGTGCGCATGGGCCTGCTCGCCTCCGGCGCCGCGCATGAGCTCGGCACGCCCCTCGCCTCGGTGTCGGTCATCCTGAACGACTGGCGGCGCATGCCCGCCTTGTCCAGCGACGCCGAGCTCGCGCAGGAGATCCAGGAGATGCAGGCGGCGGTGCAGCGCTGCAAGGAGATCCTGACCGGCATCCTGATCTCCGCCGGCGAAGCGCGCGGCGACGCCCCGGCCGTGACGACGGTGAACGCCTTCCTCGACGGGCTGGTCGCGCAATGGCGCGCGGCGCGCTCGGCCGGCACCCTGCACTACGCGAATGGAGTGGACGAGGATCTCGCCATCGTCTCCGACACCGCGCTCAAGCAGGTCGTCTTCAATGTGCTGGACAATGCCTATGAGGCGTCGCCCGGCTGGGTCCACTTGGCCGCCGCGCGGGAGGACAACACGCTGACCATCCGGGTCAGCGATGCCGGCCCCGGCTTCACCCCGGAGATGCTGGCGCATTTCGGCAAGCCCTATCATTCAACCAAGGGGCGGCGCGGCGGCGGGCTGGGGCTGTTCCTGGTCGTCAATGTCGTGCGCAAGCTCGGCGGCACCGCCACGGTCAGCAACCGCCCCGAAGGCGGCGCTGCCGTGGAACTGGTGCTGCCGCTCGACGCCCTCGCGATTGGAGACCACCCGCATGAGCGCTGAACCGCTGCTGATCATCGTAGAGGATGACGACGCCTTCGCGCGCACCCTCAAGCGCTCCTTCGAGCGGCGCGGCTATGCGGTGCTGCTGGCGGCCGGCCTCGGCGAGCTGACCGCGCTCCTGAAGGAGCATTCGCCGGATCGCGCGGTCGTCGACCTGAAGCTCGCCGATGCGTCCGGGCTCAGCGCCGTGGAGCTGCTGCACGCCCATGACCCGGCGATGCTGATCGTGGTACTGACCGGCTTCGCGAGCATCGCGACGGCGGTGGAGGCGATCAAGCTCGGCGCCTGCCACTACCTGGCCAAGCCCGCCAATACCGACGACATCGAGGATGCCTTCAACAAGGCGGCCGGCGATGCCGGCGTCGCGCTGCCGGCGCGCCCGACCAGCATCAAGACGCTGGAATGGGAGCATATCCACCGGATGCTAGCGGAGACCGACTTCAACATCTCCGAGACCGCGCGGCGGCTCGGCATGCATCGCCGCACGCTCGCCCGCAAGCTGGAGAAGCGCCAGGTGAAGTGATCCGGGAGGGGCAGCGCCAGGCCCCGAAAATGTGACGCGGGCGGCGTAACCGACGCCGGCCCCCGGGCGTATCCCGACCAGGCGTCGCTGGCGGAGGGCCTGCTTGGATATCGTCGTCGTAGTGTCATACGGCCGCGCCCTCCGGTGCGGCGCCGTATCACGAAGTTGTGGCTGCACGGCCGGCGCCAGCGCCCGCGTGTTTGCTTCACCATGCGGATGTCCCGCATCCGAATGGGAGGGGCGCCGCCATGAATGATGGGCCGGACGAGCTCCTCTCGCCGCGGACGCTGGCCGCGCGAGGGCCACGATTCCAGGAATCGCCGACACGGGCCCTGACGCCGCCGATCGATGTGGCGACGACCTATATCCGCGACGCGGACAATGGCTATCCGATGGGTCGCGTCTATGGACGGTCGGACAATGCCTCCGTCCAGCACGCTGAAGCGCAGATCGCGGCCCTTGAGAATGCGCGATCGGCGATGCTCTTCAATTCCGGCATGGCCGCCGCGGCGGCGGTCTTCATGGCGCTCGATCCCACCCATGTCGTCGTCCCGACCCTGATGTTCCGGGGCCTGCAGCGATGGCTGCGGGGCATCGGCCGCCATGGCCACGAACTGACCGCGATCGACATGGCCGATACCGGGGCGGTCCGGCAGGCGATCCGCCCCGGCCGGACCGGCCTCGTCTGGATCGAGACGCCGAGCAACCCGCTCTGGACCATCACCGACATCGCCGCCGTCGCCGCCTGTGCCCATGACGCCGGCGCCCTGGTCTGCGCGGATTCGACCGTGGCGACCCCGGTCCTGACCCGGCCGCTCGATCTCGGCGCCGATATCGTCATGCATTCCGCCACCAAATACCTGAACGGGCATTCGGATGTGGTCGCCGGCGTGCTGGCCGTCCGGCGGCCCGGCGCGCTCTGGTCGCGGATACAGGAGTTCCGCAGCCAGCAGGGCGCGGTCATCGGCCCCTTCGATGCCTGGCTGCTGGCGCGCGGGCTGAAGACGCTCGACCTGCGGGTTCGGGAACAGAGCCGGAGTGCGGCGCTGCTGGCGGCCCGCCTGGCCGCGCATCCCGCCATCGCGACGGTGCTCTACCCGGGCCTGCCGGACCATCCCGGACATGACGTCGCGCGGCGGCAGATGGCGGCCGGCTTCGGCGGCATGCTTTCGATCCGCCTGCGGGGCGGTGCCGCGCAGGCGATCGGCGTCGCAGCGCGGGTCGCACTCTGGGAGCGTGCCACCTCCTTCGGGGGCGTCGAGAGCCTGATCGAGCACCGCGCATCGATCGAAGGCGCAGATTCGCCCTGTCCGGACGACCTGCTGCGCCTCTCGGTCGGACTCGAGGATCCGGGGGATCTCCTCCGTGACCTGATGCAGGCGCTGGAGGCAGCGCCATGAATGCGGAGGACGCCAAGGTCGCCATCGCGATCATTTGCAAGACGCCGACCCCCGGGCGGTCGAAGACCCGGCTGTCGCCACCGCTGCTGCCGGAGGAATGCGCGGAGATCTCCGCCTGCTTCATCCACGACCTCGCGGCCACCATCGGTGGCCTGGCGGAGGCTGGCGGCGTCGCCGGCGGCGCAGTCTACACGCCGGTTGGGTCGGAAGCGCAGCTCCGCGGCCTGCTCCCCGTGGAATTCATGCTCGTGCCGCAGGGGGAGGGCGATCTCGGCGCGCGCCTGCACAAGGGCATCGCCGACCTGCTGGCGGCGGGCCATGCCGGCGCGATCATCGTCAATTCCGACAGCCCGACCCTGCCGCACGCCATCCTGCAGGATGCGGTCGCAGCACTCCGCCGCGGCGATGCCATGGTGATCGGCCCGGCGATCGACGGCGGCTATACGCTGATCGGCCTCACGCGCCCGCATGCGCGCCTGTTCGAGGACATCCCCTGGAGCACCGACGCGGTCTTCGCGCTGACGCTCGAGCGTGCGCGGGAGATCGGGCTGCCGGCGGTCATCCTGGATCCCTGGTACGACATCGACGATGCCGCCACCTATGCGCTGCTCGAAGCCGAGCTCGCCGGTGATCGGCCCGGTTTCGCGGTCGCGGCACCGCAGGATGCCCCCTGGACGCGGGCCTTCGTCGAACGCCGCCGCGCCGGGATCGCCGCCGCATGAGCGCGCCATCGGGCCGCGCGACGGTTGCGGTGGTCATCCCCTGCCTCGATGAGGAGGCGCCGATCGCCGGCGTGGTGCGGGAAGTGCTGGCGGAAGGCATCGGCGAGGTGATCGTCGTCGACAACGGTTCGACCGACCGTACCGCCGCGGTCGCGGCCGCGGCCGGGGCGCGCGTCGTCAGCCAGCCGCTCCGCGGCTATGGCCGGGCCTGCGCGGCCGGCGTCGCGGCGGTGGCGCCGGGGACCGACATCGTCTGCTTCATGGATGGTGACGGCAGCGACGTGCCCGGCTTCCTGCACGCGGTCATCGGCCCCGTGGCCGATGGCAGCGCGGATTTCGTCATGGGGTCGCGCCTGCGCGGCCGGCGGGAGCCAGGCAGCATGACGCCGCAGCAGATCGTTGCCGGCCGGCTCGCGGGCCTGCTGCTGCGGCTGACCTATGGCGTGCGCTGCACCGACATGTCGCCGATGCGGGCGATCCGCTTCGACCGCCTGGCCGCGCTCGGCATGGCCGAGCAGACCTATGGCTGGAACCTGGAGATGCAGATGCGGGCCGCCGCCGGCGGCCTGCGCTGCCTTGAGGTGCCGGTCGACCACCGCTGCCGCCGCGGCGGAGAATCCAAGGTCTCCGGCAATCTCACCGCCGGGCTGAAGGCCGGCTGGAAGATCACCACCACCTTCCTGCGCCTCGCCGCGTCGCTGCGCCGGCGCAGGGCAGCGGTGGGATAGACGCGAAGGAGAAGACGGCATGCGCATCCTGTTGACCGGCGGCGCGGGCTTCATCGGCCAGCACGTCCTGGCGGAGCTGCTGCGGCGCGGCCACGCTGTCCGGGTGCTGGATTCGCTGAGGCCCGATGTGCATCGCGGCGATGCGCGCTGGACGCCACCCGCAGGCGTAGAGCTGATCGTCGGCGATGTGCGCGACCGGCCGCAGGTCGATGCCGCCCTGGCGGGCACCGATGCCGTCATCCACCTCGCGGCCAAGGTCGGCCTCGGCGTCGATGTCGGCGACCTGCCGGACTACGCCTCCTCGAACGATGCCGGCACCGCGACGCTGCTGGCTGGCATGGCGGCGGTCGGTGTGGGGCGGCTCACCCTCGCGAGCTCGATGGTCGTCTATGGCGAGGGGGTCGGCCTCTGCCCCGAGCATGGCGCCGTCCGGCCGGCGCCGCGGCTGGAAGCAGCGCTGGCGGTGGGCGAGTTCGAACCGCCCTGTCCGACCTGCGGCCGTCCGCTCGGCACGACGCTGGTCGATGAGGACGCACCGCTCGATCCCCGCAATGCCTATGCCAGCAGCAAGGTGGCGCAGGAATTCTACGTGGCGAACTGGGCGCGGGTGACCGGCGGTTCCGCCGCGATGCTGCGCTACCACAATGTCTATGGTCCCGGCATGCCGCGCGACACGCCCTATGCCGGGGTCGCGGCGATCTTCACCTCGGCGCTGCGTGCCGGGAAGCCCCCCCGCGTGTTCGAGGATGGTCGCCAGCGGCGCGACTTCATCCATGTCCGCGACATCGCGGCGGCGACCGTCGCCGCCTGCGAGCGGCACGAGGCAGGCCTCGTCGCCTTTAACGTCGGGTCGGGAACACCGCGCACGGTGGGCGAGATGGCGGTGGCGCTGGCCCGCGCCCTGCAGGGGCCGGAGCCGGTGGTGACCGGCCAATACCGGCTCGGCGATGTCAGGCACATCACCGCCGATTCCACCCGGCTGCGGGATGCGCTGGGCTGGCGGCCGATGGTCGGCTTCGAGGAGGGCATGGCCGAGCTCGCCCATGCGGATGCGCTGGGAGCTTCGCCGCCACGCACGCCGTAACCTTGCCGCCCGGCCCGCCGAAGCCCCTGCGAAGAGGAGGGCGGCGTGTCGAGCCAAGATCTGTCAGCGCCGGGTGATCGCGACCCGGATGATCTCGTCCGGCCCGATCGGCATGCCGGCATCGCCACGCCAGGCGGCCAGCGTCAGGAAATCGCCGCGCGGGATATCGAGCACGGCGATCTGCCGCCCGAGCATGGCGACGGTCTCGATCGGCACCGGCACCAGCTCGCCGCCGATGCCGAACCAGGCGCCGCGGCGCGCCACCAGCAGGGTATGGCCCTCCGCGGTCCGCACCACACGCTCCACACGACCGATGGTGCGATCATCGGCATCGAGCAGCGGCAGGCCGATGAGGTCTCCGACCCGCGCGGGCTGCGGGAAGCGCCGCTGCATTCGCTGCTCCGGTGTCAGCCCGTCCGGCGCCTGCACCGCCACGCCGTGTTGCGCTGCCGCCATCCCGGGGGCAAGGCCGGTCGCCAGCAGCGCGGCCAGCGGAATGGCGAGACGAGCGAGGCTCTGCATCGGAGCTCCTCCTCAAGAATGGAAAGCGGCCGCTTCGGCGGTCCTATGACGGGAGGTTGGACGCATGGGCAGTGAGATCAAGGCCGGGCCTCCGCGGCCGGGGGCGCGGATGCATCCCGCCCTGGTGCGGGTGACGCACTGGACCAATGCGGTCGCCATGATCGTCATGATCATGAGCGGCTGGAAGATCTACAATGACGAGGTGATCTTCGGCTTCCTGCATTTTCCGGAGGCGATCGTCCTCGGCAAATGGGCGCAGCACGGGTTGCAGTGGCATTTCCTCGGCATGTGGATCCTGGTCCTCAATGGCCTGGTCTACCTGGCCTATGGCCTGCTCTCCGGCCGCTTCAGGCGGCTGCTGCTGCCGATCCGCCCGCGCGAGCTGCTGCGGGAGGTGAAGGCGGCGCTGACCTTCCGCCTGCATCATCCCGACCTCACCCGCTACAACGCGGTGCAGAAGACGCTCTATCTCGGCGTCATCCTCGTGATCATCATGCAGGTGCTCTCCGGCCTCGCGCTTTGGAAGCCGGTGCAGTTCTCCTGGCTGGTCGTGCTGTTCGGCGATTTCCAGGGCGCGCGGCTCGCGCATTTCATCGGCATGGCGGCGATCGTGCTGTTCCTGCTGGTGCATGTAACGCTGGCGCTGCTGGTGCCGCGCACCCTGGCTGCCATGATCGGCGGCGGGCAGCGCATCGCCGCCGCGCCGCGTGACGTCTCCTCCTCTCCTGCCGCGCATTCCTGAACGGAGGCCGCCATGCTCTTCCGCAAGTCATCTTCGCGGTTCCGCCCACCGCAGGTGCCGGACCGGGCAATCTTGCGCGAGCACCGCAAGGTCATCGATGAGATCGGCCGCCGCGGCCTTCTGCGCGGCACGATGAGCCTCGGCGCGCTCACGCTGCTGACCGGCTGCGACGTCTCCGAGCAGGACCAGGTGCAGCGTGTGCTGCGCTCGGTCTCCGCCTTCAACGACTGGGTGCAGGCCCGGCTCTTCGATCCCGACAAGCTCGCGCCGCGCTATGCGGCGTCGCAGGTGCTGAAGCCGCCGCGCTTCAACGCCTATTACGGGATCGAGGATGTGCAGCCGATCGATGCCGCAACCTGGAGGCTCGAGCTCGCCGGGCTGATCCAGGACAAGCGCCCCTGGACTTTGGAGCAGATCCGCGCATTGCCGGAGCAGGAGGAGATCATTCGGCACATCTGCGTCGAGGGCTGGGACTATATCGGGCAGTGGTCGGGCCCCAACCTGCGCCAGTTCCTGACCCGGGTGGGCGCGGATCTGGGCGCGAAATACGTCGCCTTCCACAGCCATGACGACTACATGGAAAGCATCGACATGGCCTCCGCGCTGCACCCGCAGACCATCCTCGCGACCAAATATGCGGGCGATCCCATCGGCGATCCCTATGGCTTTCCGCTGCGCCTGCGCACCGCGGTGAAGCTCGGCTTCAAGAACCCGAAATGGATCCGCGCCATCGAGGTGACCAACACCTATCCCGGTGGCTACTGGGCGGATCGGGGCTTTAATTGGCACAGCGGATTGTGAGACCTGTCGGGGCGATGGGCGGGATGACCGGGATAGGCTAGCCAGAGGCCATGGCCTCGACCTTCTCCGTCCTGCTCTGCGCCCTCCTGGGCCTGGCGCTCTGGACCGGCACCGGCTGGGTGGTCGCCCGGCGGCTGCCCTTCGGCCGCGCGCTAGCCCTGCCCATGGCGCCCGCGCTCGGCTGGGCGGCGCAGAACGCGGCGGCGCTCGCGCTGTCGCTGGTCGCCGGGCTCTCGCTCTGGACGATGCTCGGCGCGGCGGCGCTGCTATGTGCGGCCGCGCTGTTGATGACGGCGCCACCACCGGCACCGGAGACGCCAGGGGCGACGCGCTGGCTCTATGTCACCGCAGCACTGCTGGCGCTGCTGCCGGCGGCGGCGGTGCTGCCGAAATTCACCGCCGATGGCGTCATCCTGGCGGCGCCGATCTATGACCATGCGAAGATCGCGCTCGTCGCGGAGATCTCCCGCGCCGGCGTCCCGCCCGTCAACCCGATCTATGGCGGCGACGGGGCGACGCCGGGTGTCGCCTACTACTACCTCTGGCATTTCGGCGCGGCGCAGCTCGCGCGGCTTGCCGGCGCCAGCGCCTGGGAAGGCGATGCCGCCGCGACCTGGTTCACGGGTTTCGCTTCGCTCTGCCTGGTGGGCGGCCTCGCGCTGCGGATCGGCGGCCGCTGGATGGCGCCACTGCTCGCGGTTGCCGCCTGCGGCACGGGATCGCTGCGGCCGGTGCTGGCGCTGCTGCTCGGCCAGGACCTGCTGGACCGGCTGCTCCGGCCGGCGACCGGCCTCGCCGGCTGGCTGTTCCAGACGAGCTGGAGCCCGCATCACGTGGCGGCCGCCTGCTGCGCCGTGCTAGCCGCGCTGCTGATGGCGCGGCTCGCCGCGCGGCCTTCGGGTTTCGCGGCGTTGATCCTCGCACTCACCGTCGCGGCGGGGTTCGGCAGCTCGCTCTGGGTGGGCGGCGTCGTCTTTGCCCTCGCGGGCCCGCCGATGGCCGTCGCGCTGCTGGTCGCAGCGGAGCCGGGCCGGCGCTGGCGCTTCATCGCATGCTGCATCGCCGCGGCACTCCTCGCCGCTGCGCTCTCGGCGCCGTTGCTCGCCGAGCAGCTCCGCGCCGCCGATGCCCGCGGCGGCGGCGCCCCCGTCATCATCGGCGCCTTCCGGGTGCTGGGCCCGGCCTTCCCCGACCCGCTGCGCCGGCTGCTCGACCTGCCGGCCTATTGGCTGGTGCTGCTGGTGATCGAGTTCCCGGTGGTCTTCCTCCTGGGTGGCGCGGCGCTCGGGCGATGGGCGACACGACGCGAGGCGGAGCGGGAGGCGCGGCTGCCGGCGATCGCGCTCGCCGTGCTGGCGGTGGTGAGCTTCGCCGGCGGCTGGCTGCTGGTGAGCACTGCCGGCGAGAACAACGACCTCGGCTGGCGGGCGGTGCTGCCCGGCGTCCTGATCGTGACCGCGGCCGCTGCCGCGGCCATGTCGCGATGGTTCTCCCGTGGGCCGGCCTGGGCTGCCGCGGCCATGATCGGCGTCGCGGCCGCCGCGCTGCCCGATGCCGGCGACATCGCCTTCAACAACCTGGCCGGCGATCCCGCGTCCTCCGCCGCTGCCTTTGCCGAGGCGCCGGCGATGTGGGCGGCGCTTCGCCGTCACGCGCCGCCCGATGCCCGGGTGGCCAATAATCCGGCCGCACTCGCGGACATCACGCCTTGGACGGTGAACATGTCCTGGGCGCTGCTCGCCGACCGCCGGTCCTGCTTCGCGGGGCATGAGCTGGCGGTCGCCTTCGCGCCCCTCACTGCCGAACGCCGCACCGCGATCTCCGAGCTCTTCCTGCGCGTCTTCGCGGGCGAGGGGACGCAGGATGACGTCACCGCGCTCGCCAGGCGCTATGGTTGCCGGGCCGTGCTGCTGACCGCCGGGGATGGCGCCTGGTCGCGCGACCCCTTCGCGCCGAGCCGGCACTACCGGCTGGCCGAGGCGGCGCCGGGCCGGTGGCGCGTCTATATCGCGACGGAGTAGCCCGATGGTTCGGTAGCCGCGGCTGCATGGCAACTTCACCGCCCGTCCACGGAACGGCGCCGCGGTTGGATGGCGCGGCTATCCGCGCCATCATGAAGGCCATGATGCCGCCCGCTTCCGTCACCGCGCCGCCGGTCGCGCCCGCCGCCGCCGGCTTCGATCCCGATCGGCTCGGCCGCGCCGTGGCGCTGGCCCGCTTCTACGGCGCCGAAGGGCTGTTGGTGCTGCGCGGCGGGCAGATCGTGGCGAGCCTCGGCGACCCCGCCTGGAAGGCCAATATCCGATCGATCCGCAAATCGATCCTGTCCGCCCTGATCGGCATCGCGGCCGAGGAAGGGCGCATCTTCCTGGGCGCGACGCTGGAACAGCTCGGCATCGATGACCGCGAAGGCCTGTCGCCGGCCGAGAAGCAGGCGACCGTCTACGACCTGCTCACCGCCCGGTCCGGCATCATGCATCCCGCGGGCTATGAGAGCGACTGGATGAAGGCGATCAAGCCACCGCGGCACGCCCATGCGCCGGGCACCCGCTGGACCTACAACAACTGGGATTTCAACGCCCTCGGCACGATCTACGAACGCGCCACCGGCCGCTCTATCCCCGAAGCCTTCGCGACCCTGCTGGCGGCACGGCTGGGGATGGAGGATTTCGCGCCGGAGGATGCCAGCCACATCTTCTCCGAGGAGAGCCAGCACCCCGCCTATCCGATCCGGCTTTCGGCGCGCGACCTCGCGCGGTTCGGGCAGCTCTGGCTCCAGGACGGGGCCTGGGAGGGACGGCAGCTCGTCCCCGCGCCTTGGGTGCGGCTCTCCGTGCAGCCGATCTCCGATGCCGGGCAGGACGGCGCCTATGGCTATATGTGGTGGGTCTGCCGCGACGGCGTGCACTACCCCGGCGCCATCCTGCCGCGCGACAGCTTCTCCGCGCGCGGCTGGGGTGGCCATCTGCTGCTGGTGGTGCCGAGCCTCGACCTCGTCCTGGTGCATCGCGCCCAGACCGAGGTGGAGCCTTACCGCACCGTCGACAAATTCGCGCTGGGCCGGATCCTGGCGGCGACCCTGGGTTCGATTGCTGCGTGAGGCCTGCGGCCTCCGCGCTGATCGTGACCGACCAGCACCGCAAAGCTTCACGATTCTGTCACAACTATTGCGATTCACGCGGATAGTTGATCGTCGTCATCGAATCCCATCGAAACGATCTGCACGTATGAGTTGCGAGTGCATCGCAGCAACACTCATGCTCCTCCTCTGACCAGGGAGGGGACAATGCGCGACCGTCTTGTGCCGCTCACCATCTGGATCTCACTCATCCTATCCGTCGCGGCGGTGGATGCCATGATGGCACCGACGCCGAACCACGGCGCCCCGCCGAGCATCGCCGTCGCCTTCAGCCGGTAACCAGCACCATCCAATCGACGTTGTGCAGGTGCCTGCCGCATTCCGCGGCGGGCAGAGGCAGGACGGCGACCAGTGGCGACAGGGGCTATCCGCATCGGCATCTCGGGCTGGACCTACGCGGCCTGGCGCGGCGTCTTCTATCCGAAAGGCCTGCCGCAGAAGCAGGAGCTCGCCCATGCCGCGCGGCAGTTCCGCTCGGTCGAGATCAACGGCACCTTCTACGGGCTGCAGCGCCCGGAGAGCTTCGGCCGCTGGCGGGACGAGACGCCGGAGGGCTTCGTCTTCGCGATCAAGGGCTCCCGCTACATCACGCATATGCGGAAGCTCCGCGATGTGGAGACGCCGCTCGCCAATTTCCTGGCTTCCGGTCCGTTGCGGTTGGGGCCGAAGCTCGGGCCCATCCTCTGGCAGTTTCCGCCGCGCATGCGCTTCGACCACGGGCTGTTCCGCGATTTCCTGGCGCTGCTGCCGCGCGACACCGGGGCCGCCGCCGCCTTGGCGCGGCAGCACGATGCGCGCATGGACGGGCGGGCCTGGGTCGACTGCGACGTGGATCAGCCGCTGCGCCACGCCATCGAGATCCGCCACGAGAGCTTCCGCGACGCCGGCTTCATCGACCTGCTGCGGGAATACGGCGCGGCGCTGGTGACCGCGGACACCGTGGAATGGCCGCTGTTGATGGATCTGACCGCTGACTTCGTCTATTGCCGCCTGCACGGGTCGGAGCAACTTTATGCCAGCGGCTACGGCCCGAAGGCGCTCGATCGCTGGGCCGATCGCATCCGCGCCTGGGCGCGCGGCGCGGAGCCCGCCGATGCCGAGCGCGTGCTGGCCCCGACGCAGCCGCGCGCCGCGGGTCGCGATGTCTATCTCTACTTCGACAATGACGCGAAGGTCCGGGCGCCTGCCGATGCCGCCGCGCTGATCCGGCGGCTGGAGGCGCCACGCGCGGCCGCCAGACGACGCCCCGCCCCGGCGACGCGTCAGCCCGCTTCGGCGAGGAAGGCGTCGACCAGCGCGTTGAAGGCCGCAGGACGTTCGAAATAGGCGGAATGGCCGGCGTCCGGGATCACCGCGGCGCGCGCCCCCGGCACCGCCGCCGCGATGGCCGCCGCCGCGAAGGGCGGCATCACCACATCCTCGCCGCCGGCGATGCACAGCACCGGGCACCCCGCCGCCGCGAGTTCGGCGGGCGCACGCCCGCGCAGGGCCTGCAGCCGGCCGCGCACCGCCTCCTTGTCGAGGCCGGTGCTCAGGCTGTCGATCTGGGTGTAGAGCAGGTGATGCGCGGGCTGCTCCTGCGCCATGCGGCCGCCGGCGGCAGGGTGCACGCCGCGCCGCGCCAGGGCTTGCCGTGCCGCCATGCTTTCCTCGGTCCAGGGCTCGATGCAGGCGCGCTCCGGCTCGCGGAACTGCCGCGGGTCGATGGAGCCGGTGGTCGCAGCCAGCACCAGCGCCGTCACCTGGCTCGGGCGGAGCAGCGCGTATTCGACGCCGGTCCAGCCGCCCATCGACTGGCAGACCAGCCGGATCTCACCGAGGCCGAGATGGTCGACCAGCGCCGCCAGATCCCCGGCATAGGCGGCTGGATCGGGGCCATCAGCGGGCGCGGTCGAGGGCCAGAAGCCGCGATGGGAGAAGGTCACGCAGCTGAAGCGCCGCGCGAAATGGCCGACCTGCTGCCACCAGGACATCAGGCAGCCGCCAAGCCCATGCGCGAAGACCAGCGGTGGACCCTCGCCCGCGACCTCATAGGCGATGCGGCAATCCGGGCGCTCGACGAAGCCGCGCCGGGGGGCGGTGGCGAAGGGGGGCATGCGGCGTCCTCGGGCGTGTGTCGGCGCCTGGTTATCACGGCTGCGGCTTGCCGTCCTCCGCCGTGGTCAGGGGGGGCGCCGCCTGACATTCGTCATCGAAACTGCGCTTCAGCGCCTCCAGCTCCTGCTCGGTGTGGTCTTCGAGATTGATGAAGCTGTTCTTGGCGCTGGATGTGACGCGGATCAGCTCATCGAGCTTCAGGTGCAGCGCCCGCGTGTCGCGGTTCTGCGAGTTCTGGATCAGGAACACCATCAGGAAGGTGACGATGGTGGTGCCGGTGTTGATGACGAGCTGCCAGGTGTCGGAGAAGCCGAAGAGCGGCCCCGAGGCACCCCAGAAGATCACGATGACAGCCGCCAGGATGAAGCTGTGGGGGCGGCCGGCCTGTTCCGCCACCCACTGCGCGATATGGGCGAAGACCTTGTTCATGACGCCTCGCTGATCGGTTACCCGACGAGACGTCAACGATGGAATCTGCCTTGCGGTTGCGCCAAAGCTTGTGCGCCAAAGCTCAGAGGCGGCTGACCTGGGTCTCCTTCGAGGTGATGAACTCGAGCAGCGCCGGTTTGCCTTCCCTGGTCGCGGCGATGCCGCGCCGGATCGCCGGCACGATGTCCTCGGGCCGCTCGATCCGCTCGCCATGGCCGCCGAAGGCGCGCGCCATCCCGGCATAGTCGCCGGAAATGTCCGTGCTGCGGTATTTCTCCGTGCTGATCGGCATCACCTTCAGCTCGATCGCCATAGAGAAGTTGTTGAGCAGGATGGACAGGATCGGGATGCGCTCGCGCACCGCGGTCTCGAAATCCATGCCCGTGAAGCCGATCGCCGCATCGCCCCAGACATTGATGCAGAGCTTGTCCGGCCGCGCGAGCTTGGCGCCCATCGCGAGGCCGAGCCCGTATCCCAACTGCGTCGTCTTGCCCCAGCCGAGGTACGACAGCGGCGTGCGCGCCACCCAGAAGGGCGAGAGCTGGTCGCGCGGGCTGCCGGCATCATGGGTGATGATGGTGTTGTCGACGTCGACCGTATTCCAGAGGTCGCGCAGCACGCGATAGGGGTTGAGTGGTGCCGCGTCATGGTCACGCTTCGCCGCCCATTGCTGCAGCCATTCCGCGCGGATCTCCGCGATCTCCCGCGCCGTGGCGCTGGAATCGCGCGGCTCGCGGATGCGGTCGCCGAGCTCGGCGAGCAGTGCGTCGAGCGTCAGTGCCGCATCGCCGACCAGGCCGAGCGTGACGCGGACATTGTTGTCGAGATGCGCGGGATCGAGCGTCGCGTGGATGACGGTCTTTCCCTTCGGCATGGCGACGCCGAAATTGGTCTCGGTGAAGGAGCAGCCGATGCCGAGGATGAGGTCGGCATTGTCGAGGAAATGCCGCACCGTCTTCGCGATCGCGAGGCCGCCGGAGCCGAGCGCCAGCGGGTGATCCTCAGGGAAGGAGGACTTGCCGCCGAGGCTCGTCGTCACCGGCGCGCCCAGCAGCTCGGCCAGCGCACGGAGCTGCGGCCAGGCGCGGGCCCAATGGATGCCGGTGCCGGCATAGATCACCGGGCGCTTCGCCTCGGCCAGCATCGCTGCGGCGCGACTGACATCGACGGGATCCGGCCCGTAGCGCACCGGCTTGACCGGCGTGTAGTCGAGCGGGTCCGGCAGCTCCTCATTGAACATATCGGTCGGGATCTCGACGAGCGAGGGGCCGCCGCGGCCGCTGCGCAGTCGTGCGAAGGCGCGGCGCATGATGTTCGGCACCTCGGCGGCGAGGGTCACCGGCTCCGCCGATTTGGTCACCGTCGCCATCGAGGTGACGCTGTTGAAGTTGGGCGGCACATGCGCGATGCGGCGCGGATAGCCCATCGGCAGCACCAGAACCGGGATCGATTCCCCGAAGCACTGCGCGACGCCGCCGAAGGCGTTCTCGGCACCCGGCCCGTGCTGCATGCAGAAGGCGCCGATGGTCTCGCCCGAGGTGACGCGGGAGATGGCATCGGCCATATGCAGGCCGATGCGTTCCTGCCGCACGATGATGGGGCGGATGTCGATCTCCGCCGCGCTCTCCAGCAGGTGGTTGACCGGATAGCCGGTGAGGATGCCGATCCCCTCCCGCTTCATGATTTCCGCGATGGCGGCGCCGACCTTCATGCTTCCGTTCCCTCCGTCCGCGGCGCGCTGCGGCGCCTTGCGAAGAAGGAGATTGGCCCCATTGAGCCCGCGCGGCAAATTCCGGTCCGTCAGCGCCGGCGGGTGACGAACTCCGTCAGCAGTTGCGCCACCCTTGCCGCCTGTTCCTGCTGCACCCAATGGCCGGCGCCGTCGACCAGGTGCACAGCTTCCAGTCGCGCGCAGGCACCGCCCTGCATGCGCTCGAAATCGCCGGGCTTCTGGTGCACGCCCCAGTCGCTGCGGCCGGCGATGAAGGCGGCCGGCACCTCGATGGCACGCCCGGCGAAGACCTGGAGGTCGCGGGCGGAGAGGCCGCTGGTGCCGGCGCGATAGCATTGCAGCCCGCCCTGGAAGCCGGTGCGCGTGTACTCGGCGACATAGGTCCCGAGCGCTTCCTCATCCAGCCAGCGATTGGCGGCGATTGCGGCCGCTGACGGCATTTCCGGCGCCACCGTCTCCGGCATCGTCCGCGCGAGGTCCATGATGTAGTAGGTCGGCATCTTCGCGAGCTCGGCCGCGGTCCAGCCGGCCAGTGGATAGGGCGCGTTGGCGGCCCAGTCGGCACTCTTGTGGTGGTAATAGGCGCGCAGGAAGTCGCGCAGGCCCTGGGCGCAGCCCATCATGTCGGCATTGGCGGCCCGGGTGGAATAGTACCACTGGTAATGCTTGCGCGGCCGCTCCAGCGCCGCCAGCCCGGCATGGATGTCGCCCGGCACCTGCGGCGTCGCCACCGGCGCATCGCCGGATTTGAGCGCCGGCGGGCCGCCATAGGGCGCGCTCATCAACACGACGGAGCGGAAGACGTCGGGCCGGATCAGCGCGCAATTGGCCGCGACCGGGGATCCGTAGTCATGCCCGACCACCGCATGCACGGAAGCGAGGCCGAGGGCGCGGACCAGCGCCAGCATGTCCTTGACGTAGTTGAGCATGCGGAAGGCGCCGAGGTCGCCGTCATAATCATCGTCCCAGCCGGTGGTGCGGCCGTAGCCGCGCAGGTCGGGTGCGACGACATGGAAGCCGGCATCGGCGAGCGCCGGCATCACATGCCGCCAGGAGAAGGCGAGCTCCGGGAAGCCGTGCAGCAGCAGCACGCAGCGGCGTCCCTTCTGGCCGGTTTCCAGGAGATGAACGGAGAGGCCGTTCACGCCCGGCAAGATGCGGCTGCTGATGCCGGCCGGCAGGCGCGCGGGGTCGAGGGCCGCGATGGGGGACGTTTCCATGGTTCTTCTCGTGCGGTCTTGGGACCGGAGCTTGGCGCCCCGGCCCGGGCGCGACAAGTCGGGCTTGCCGTGACCCCAGCGCCAGGATCATGCTGATCTCGTTACGGATGGGGCGCGCCATGATCCGCTGGTTGAGGCTTGTCGTCGTGATCGCGGCTTTGGCAGGCGGGCTGCTGCCGCTCTCCGCCTGCCGGCCGGCCTGCTGCCGCGGTTTTCCCGGCCCCTGCTTTACCTGCTAGCGCGTGTCGGCTTGAGGCCGATCGGCCGAAGATCTGAAGCAGGTACCTGAATCACGGCGCTGATCATGCCGCGGCGCGTTCCAGCAGCTCGACGCGGACGCCGTCGGGCGCGTCCACGAAGGCGATGGTGATGCCGGGGCGCGGCGAGTTCGGCTCCATCGAGAAATGCGCGCCCTTCGCCTTCATCGCGGCGACGGCCGCGTGGATGTTCTCGACCTTCAGGCCGATATGCTCGTTGCCAATGTAAGGCGCCGGCGGTGCGACCGCGGTGCCGGCAGGCACCTGCTCGATGAACATGGTGATGCCGCCGAGCGACATCAGCACGCGCAACCCCGCGGGCGTGGTGGCGTGACCGGTGATCTCCGCACCCAGCATGTCGACATAGAAGCGCGCGGCGGCTTCCGGGTCGGGGCTGCGCAGGTGCAGGTGGTCGAAGGTGAAGCCCGCCATCGCGATGATCCTTGTCCGTTCCGTTCCGCGCAGGATGCGGCGGTCTGGGCCGGCTGGCAACGGCACCGGGGTGGTCACCCGCCGCCGCGGTTGCTTCCTCATCCCCCGCGCGCGGCCGCACGCTTAATTTCCCGCGCGCGGCCGCACGACCGTGACGCTGCAGGGCGCCTGCGCCACCACCTCGCTGGAGATGCCGCCGAGCAGGCGCTTGCGGAACGAGGCCGGGCGGGCGCCCAGGATGATGTGGTCCACCGCGTTGGCGGTGGCGTAGTCGAGCAGCGCCGCGGCGGGGTCGGCCGCCTCCAGCACATGGAAGGTGACGCGGCCCTCCGGCAGGCCGAGCGGCGCCGCCCAGTGCCTGAGCGCGACCAGGCGCTGCACATGCCGGTTGCGGCCGCTGCCGTCGAGTGCGGAATCGGACGCGACCCAATGATGCCGCTGCACGTTGACGCAGGCAACGCGGGCCGCGGGCAGGGTCGCCAGCAGGCGGGAGGTGGTGGCGCGCATCGCCGCCTCCAGCACCGGCGCCGGGGCTCCGATGTCGAGCGCCACGACCAGGATCGGTGCCATCGGCGCGGCGCCGGGAAGCGCGGTGCGACGGCGGAACACCGGCCGCGCATCGGGGTCAAAGCGACGACGCAGCCTCTGCCGCCAGCCGTCGCGCTTCAGCTTCGCGGCGCGCGGGGTCATCGCCACGTGGTCGGGGTTGCGCAGATCGAAGGCGAGCTGCGCGGCCGAAGGGTGCCGACGCGCCGGATCCACCTCCAGGCAGCGCAGGATCGTCTCCTGCAGCCAGGGCGGCACCGCCGGGTTCAGCGCGCGCGGCGGCGCCGGGTCGAGCCAGATCCGGCGCTTCAGGTCCTGCAAGGTCAGCGGGTCGCCAAAGGGCCGGGTGCCGGTCGCGAAGAAATACATCAGCGCGCCGAGCGCGAAGAGGTCGCTGCGCGGATTGTCGCGCACCCCCATCACCTGCTCCGGCGCCATATAGGGCGCGGTGCCGTAGGGCAGGCGGAACTCCTCCTCCATCAGGTCGGGAAGCTGCAGGTGGTGCGACAGGCCGAAATCGATCAGCACCGCCTCGCCGCTCTCGCGCAGCAGGATGTTGGAGGGCTTCACATCCAGATGGACGACGTGCTGGCGATGGATCGCCTCCAGCGCGGTCGCGATTCGCGACGCGATCGCCGCAACCTCCTCGGCCGGCAGCGGCAGCGTCGCGATGCGCGGCAGCAGGGAGGTGCCGGGGATGCGCTCCATCACGATGAAGGGCTGTTCGGAGAAGTCGCCGGCGGCGATGAAGCGCGGCACATGCGGGCCATAGAGGCGGGGCATGATCATCTGCTCCATCTCGAAGCTGACGATCGCGGCGGGATCCTCGCCCTCGAACAGCAGCGGCACCTTCATCAGCAGCGGGCCGGGATGGTCGGGATGCGTCACCTCGTGCAGCATCGCCATGCCGCCGCGATGCAGCAGCGGTCCGATGGTGAAGCCGTCATACACCGCGCCTTCGGTCAGGCGGGGACGGGCCATCCGTCAGGCGCCGCGGAAGAGGCGCGCGGCCAGCCGTTCCGGCAGGCCCGCGGCGCGGATCTTGCCCGCCGTCGTCGCCACGTCGTAGGGCACCCGCATCCAGGCGAGCTGCGATCGATCGGTGTCATAGAGGCCGTAGCAGGCGGCGGGGTCGCCATCGCGCGGCTGGCCGACCGCGCCCATCACCGCGCACCAGCGGCGCGGGCGCAGCAGCGGCACCGGCACGCCGGAAACCGGGCGGAAGCGGGTGATCTTCTCGGTGGCCGTCAGGCCATAGAGCTGCGGCACATGGACGTGCCCGGCGAAGGTCAGGCGATGCGGCACAGCCTCCATGCTGCGCCGCGCCTCCTCGGCATCGGTGATGTAGCGCCAGGCCTCAGGGCGGGAGGCGTCGGCATGGACATAGAGCCGGTCCTCCTCCTCCCGCTCCAGCGGCAGAGTGGCGAGGAAGCCGCGCGCCTCGGCGTCGAGCGCGGTGCGGGTCCAGAGGATCGCGGCCTCCGCCTCCGGGTTCATGCGGTGCGGGCGGCCGATCGCGGCGGCATCATGGTTGCCGAGGATGGCGATGGCACCGCCCGCAACCCTCTCCATCGCCAGCCGCGTCACCGCCAGCGGATCGGCGCCGTAGCCGACGAGGTCGCCGAGCAGCACCAGCCGCGCGGCGCCATGCCGTTCGGCGTCGTCCAGGCAGGCGCGGAAGGCCTCCAGGTTGCTGTGGATATCGGCGAGGAGCGCGATCAGCACCGGCCGGTCCGCGTCATGTCGGGCGAGGTCATGCGTCCCATACTACCCCCCTTCGCCGCCACCGCTATACGCGCGGATGCGGCCGTGATCGGATGGGGCAGGATTCCGTCCAGGAGCACCCATGTCCGAACCCGCTTCCCTCTGGCGCCGCCCAGCCACCCCGGATGCCATCAATGCCCGGATGCCCGGCACCACGCCCGGCCTGCTCGGCATCCGCATCACCGCGGTGACCGAGGCGGGGCTGGAGGCCGAGATGCCGGTCGATGAGCGCCACATCCAGCCGGCCGGGATCCTGCACGGCGGCGTCTCCGTGGTGCTGAGCGAGACGCTGGGGTCGCTCGCGGCCACCTGCGCCTCGCCACCCGGCCAGATGGTGGTGGGGCTGGAGGTGAACGCCAATCATCTCGCGGTCGTGCCGAAGGGGCAGGTGGTGACCGCGACCTGCCGGCCGCTGCATGTCGGGCGCTCCACCCAGGTCTGGCAGACCGAGATCCGCCGCGCCGACGGCAAGCTCGCCTGCGTGTCGCGCCTGACCGCAGCGGTGATGGACCCGCCGTCGAAGGGGTGACCGCCGCGCGCCGGCAGCCTAGGCTTGCGCCGGGAAGAACGCGCCGGCCTGATCGCAAGCCAGGAGACCTCCATGCACCCACTCGCCATCCCGCCGGAGATCCCGGCGCGGGTCGCCGCGCGCTGCGGCACCGAACATCCCTTCGAGGATCTGGTCCCCGCACGCACCGCCTTCGTGGTGATCGACATGCAGGTGGGCTTCATCGACCCGGTGATCGGCCATGCGCCCTGCCCCATGGCGGAGCATATCGTGCCCGCCGTGAACCGCCTGGCCGCGGCGCTCCGCGATGCCGGCGGCGGCGTCTTCTGGGTCCAGAACGTGCATGATGCGAGCTGCGACGCGGAATGGAGCGTCATGCAGCGCATGGCGACGCCGGCAGCCCGCGCCCACCGCGTGGCGTCGATGACCGAGGGCAGCGCCGGCCATGCGCTGTGGCCGACACTCGATGTGCGGCCCGAGGATCGGCGTGTGACGAAGCGTCGCTTCAGCGCCTTCATCCAGGGCTCCTCGGACATCGCGGAGCGGCTGCGGGCGGAGGGTTTCGACACGGTGCTGATCGGCGGCACCGTGACCAATGTCTGCTGCGAGAGCAGCGCCCGCGACGCGATGATGCTGAACTTCCGCACCGTGATGGTGGCGGATGCCAATGCGGCGCTGTCGGATCAGGAGCACAACGCATCGCTCGCCGCCTTCTGGCAAATCTTCGGGGATGTGATGACGGTGGACCAGGTGATCGCGCGCCTGCAGGCGGCGCGGGCGAAGGAAGCGGCATGATGAAGAAGCGTGTTGTCCTGATCGGTACCGGCGGCACCATCGCCTCCATGGGCACCGGGCCCTTCGACATCCTGGATTATGGGGCGCGCGGGCTGCTGCTGGACGCGGCCGAGCTCGTCGCCCGGGTGCCGGAGCTGGCCGAGGTGGCGGAGGTGGTCCCGGTCCCCTTCCGCGCCGTGCCCTCGACCCAGCTCGGCTATGCCGATTGGCGGGAGTTGCACCGGATCATCCACCAGATGGCCACCGAGGATGACGGCATCGCCGGCTTCGTCGTGACCCACGGCACCTCCTCCATGGAGGAGACCGCCTATTTCCTGTCGCTGACCATAAAAATCCGTCAGCCGGTGGTGCTGACCGGTGCGCAGCGGCCGGCGACCGCGATCTCCGGCGACGGCCCGATCAACATGGCCAATGCGGTGCGCGTGGCCGCGAGCGAGGAGGCGCGCGGCATGGGCGCCCTGGTGCTCATGAATGACGAGATTCAAGCGGCGCGTGACGTCACGAAAACCTCGACCTTCCGCATGCAGACATTTCGCACGGCGGATTTCGGCGTGCTCGGCCAGGCCGACGGCGACCGCGTGGTGTTCTACCGCCGCCCCGTGCGCCGCGCCGGCCCGGACACCGAGTTCGACATCACCGGGCTGGAGACGCTGCCGCGCGTCGACGTCGCCTATGTGCATTGCGATGCCGATGGCGCCGCGGTCGATGCCTTCGTCGCGGCCGGCGCCAAGGGCATCGTCACCGCGGGCTTCGCGCCCGGCTTCGTCACGCCCGCGATGGTGACGGCGCTGGAGGCGGCACGCGCCAAGGGTGTCGTCGTCGCCATGGGCTGCCGTGCCGGCTCCGGCCGTGTCTTCCGCACCACCAAGATCGCGAAGAGCGATTTCATCGTGGCCGACAACCTGACGCCGCAGAAGGCCCGCATCCTGCTGGCCCTCGCCTTGACGCGGACCACGGATCAGGCGGAGATCACCCGGATGTTCGAGACATACTGATTGACCCTCAAGCGCCGGGCGGGCGGCATCCGCCGCCCTTGGCTCGCCGGACTCCCGGCGGGCCGCATTCGCGGCCTCGGATCGGTCAAGTGACCGATCCGCTTCGGATTGGGATTGGGAGAACGACGCCATGGTGCAGGTGGATATCCTGGTACAGGGCTATCCTGGCAAATCCGTCTGCCATGGCGGCCTCGGCTGGAGCACCATCGCGCTGCTTCGCTGGCCGGGCGGGCCGACGGCGCTGATCGATGTCGGCAGCTTCAATACGCGCCCCGAATTCGACAAGCAGCTCAAGGCGCGCGGCGTCGATCCCGCCGGGGTCACCGATGTGGTGTTGACCCATGCGCATTGGGACCATTCGGTGAACTACACCCTGTTCCCGAACGCGACGGTGCATATCGGCCGCGCCGAGATGGACTGGGCAGTGGCCGAGCCGCCCGGCTTCAACCCGCTGCCGGAGCTCTATGTGCAGGACCTCGCGAAGTCGCCGCGGCTGCGGCTGCTGGACGAGGGGGATGAGGTGCTGCCGGGCATGACCGCGCATCTGGCGCCGGGCCATACGCCGGGTTGCCTCTTCTTCTACCTGACGGCGACCGCGGCGCCGATCATCTTCACCGGCGATTCCGCGAAGAACCGCGCTGAGTTGCTGTCGATGACGACCGACATGACCATGGACGCGGCCGCGAGCCGCGATTCGCTGGCCGTGATCTGGTCGCTGTGGCGGAAGGTGCCGGGCACCCTGGTGGTGCCGGGCCATGACCTGACGATGCGCCTCGATGCCGATGGCAGGCCCGAATACATGGGCCAGCGCCGCGCCGGCATCCGGAGCTGGTTCGAGGAGGATCTCGCAGTGACGCATGAATTCGACATCTCGGCCCCGCACGCCCATGACTGAGGCCACGATCGGTGCGGCGGAGCTCGAAGCCCTCGCCACCCGCGCGCTCACCACCGGCGGCATGATGGCGACCGATGCCGCGGATGCGGCGCGCATCATGGTGCTGGCCGATCTCTTTGGCATCCGCACCCATGGCATCAGCCGCGTGGCGCAGTATCTGGAGCGGGTGAAGCTCGGCGGCATCGACGCCCGCGCCGCGGTGACGGTGGAGGCGTTGGCGCCGGCGCTGCTCCGTGTTGACGGTGCCAACGGCATCGGCCCCTTGATCGGCATGCGGACGCTGCAGGCGGCGATGGCGGCGGCGCGCGACACCGGTATGGCCGGCGCCTTCGTGCGCGGATCCAACCATTTCGGGCCGATCATGCCCTACCTTTTCCTGGCGGCGCAGGAAGGCTTCGCGGCGATCATCGCCAGCAACGCGACCACCACCATCGCGCCCTGGGGCGGCAAGGGGGCGAAGCTCGGCAACAACCCGCTCGGCTTCGGCATCCCGGGTGGTGCGGGCGCCGATCCGATCCTGCTGGACGTCGCGCTTTCGGTCGCCGCGCGCGCCAAGATCCGCAACGCGGCGGCGAAGGGCGAGGCGATCCCGGAAGGCTGGGCGACCGATGCCGAAGGCCAGCCGACCACCGATCCCAAGGCGGCGCTGCAGGGCTTCCTGCTCGCGATCGCCGGGCACAAGGGCTATGGCCTCGCTGTCATGGTCGACATGTTCGCGGGGCTGCTGTCGGGCGCTGCGTACCTGACGCATGTGAAGGCCTGGGACAAGGATCCGGGTGCCGCGCAGGATCTCGGCCATGTCTTCCTGCTGATCGATGCGAAGCGACTGCTGCCGGGCGATGCGCTCTCCACGCGCGTCGGGGATGCCGGCGCAATCCTGCGTGGGACGCCGCCCGCCGATCCGGCGCGGCCGGTGCGGCTGCCCGGTGAGATGGAGATGGCGCTGTACCATGCGCAGTCACGCAATGGCGTCCGGGTGGCGAGCGCCGATCTCGACGCGGTGCACAGGCTCGCGGGACCAGGGTGAACGTGGCGCGTGCCTGGGTGCGGCTGCCTTCGGGACGCCGCCTCGACCTCCTGGCGCCGACGCCTTTCGACTGGACCGATGCCGACCTCGCTATCGGCCTCGCCCGCACCTTCCGCTGGGGCGGGCATTCGGCCTGGCCGGAGCCGCTCTCGGTCGCACAGCATGCGCTGACCGTGCTGGCGCTGCGCCGCAGCCGCACCCGCAACCGGCTCAACATCGCCGAGGAATTGCGGGAGCTGCTGCACGACGCGGAGGAGGGGCTGATCAACTTCGACTGCATCTCGCCCCTGAAGCCCTTCCTGGGGCCCGCCTTCGCGGAGCTGGTGGCGCGGCTGACCCAGGCGATCGCCGCCCGCTATCGCCTGCCGGCCTGGGCGCCGGAGGAGAAGCGCGCCCACAAGGCGGCCGATATCGCCGCCGCGGCGGCGGAAGCCGTGCACGTCGTCGGCTGGACCGCGGCGGAGATGCGGGAGACGCTCGGCATCCGCAGTGCCGTGCTGGCGCGCGACCCACTCGCCGCGCGCTATGGCGACAAGGCCTGGCAGCCCTGGACGCCAAATGTCGCGGCGCAGCGCTTTCTGGAGGAGCTCACTGCGCTGCAGGCGCGTCGCGATCACGCGGCCTGACGCCGCCTCGATTCCGGGTCTCCGCGCTTTCCCTCTAGCCGTCCCGTGACTGCCGCGCTGGAATGCCGGGCAATATCGGGTACTGGAGGAAGCACATGTCCGCAATCGCGATCGCGGGTAGTCGATTCATCATCGTGGGTGGCGCGTCGCTGGTCGGCTCCGCGACGGCGGCGGAGTTGCTCGACGCAGGCGCCAGGGAAGTGGTGCTGTTCGACAATTTCTCGCTGGGCTCGGATGCCGCGATCGCGCATCTGAAGGACCATCCGCGCCTCAGGCTGGTGCGTGGCGACGTGCTGCGCATGCCGGACCTGCTGGATGCGATGCGGGGCATGGACGGCGCGCTGCTGCTGGCCGCCTACATGACGCTCAACATGGACCGCGACGCCTGGGGCGGGCTCGACGTCAATATCCGCGGCGTGCAACAGGCGCTGGAGGCAGCGCGCGCCACGGGCGTGAAGAAGGTGGTCTTCGCCTCCTCCAACGCCGTCTATGGCTATGGCCCGGGCGTGAAGGGCGACCTCGTCGAGGAGACGCCCTTTTTCAGCGCCGGCGCGCCGCCGGCCGCGATCCTCTACGGCGCGTCGAAGATCATCGGCGAACAGCTCTGCCGGCACTATAAGCGCAAGCACGGGCTCGACTATGTCGTGCTGCGCTATTCGACCGTCTATGGCGAGCGCCAGCACTACCGTGCCGCCAACGCGCTCTACATCATCGAGACTTATGACAAGGTGAAGCGCGGCGAGCGGCCGCAGGTCTTCGGCGACGGATCGGAGACCAAGCACTTCGTCTATGTCGGCGACCTCGCGCGCGCCAACCGCATGGCCTTCGAGAGTGCGGCGACCGATGTCGCGGTGAATACCTCCGGCCCGCGTCCGATGACGACGCTCGAGCTGGTGCGCATGGTGACCAAGCTCGCTGGCGGCGGGGTGGAGCCGGACTTCGTCGGCGAGGAGCCCGGCAAGGTCCGGCTCACCTCCGGCGGCGCTTTCCGCATCGCGCATGAGGAGGCGGAGCGGGTGATCGGCTGGAAGCCGCAGGTCGAGATGGAGGAAGGGCTCGCACGTCTGATCGCGTGGAAAGAGGGAAACGAGGGGAGGGGGCAGTGAGCGTTACACGCAGGGGAGTTCTCGCGGCCGGCGGTGCGCTGCTGGCGGCACCACAGGTCGCGCCATTGCTGGCGCAGACCGCGCGCTGGCCAGAGCGACCGGTCGAGATCACCGTCGGCTTCGTCGCCGGCGGCGCGACCGATCTCGATGCGCGGCTCTTCGCGCGGCTGCTGGAGCCCCGGATCGGGGGCACCGTCGTGGTGCTCAACCGTGCCGGCGCCGGCGGTGAGGTGGCGCTCGGCGCCGTGGCGCGGGCGCGGCCCGACGGGCACAGCCTCGCGACCACCAACATGCCGGGCTTCCTCACCATCCCGATCGAGCGGCAGGCGCAGTACAAGCTCGAGGACTTCACCGGCATCGCCAACCTGGTCATCGATCCCTGCGCGGTGACGGTGCATGAGCAGAGCCCTTATCGCAGCCTGCAGCAGTTGATCGACGCGGCGAAGGCGCGGCCGGAGGCGATCACCTTCGCTTCCCCCGGCGTCGGCACCGATGATCATCTGGAGATGGTGCTGATCCAGGAAGCGACCGGCGCGCGCTTCACCCATGTGGTGTTCCAGGGCGACCCGCAGCTCCGCACCGCGATCCTCGGGCGCCAGGTGGACGCGATGGGGCTGAATGTCGGGCCGGTGACCGCGACGCCCGACAATCTGCGAATGCTGGCACAGGCGGGCGCCGAGCGCAGCCGCTTCCGCCCGGATGTGCCGACCTTACGTGAGCTCGGCATCCCCGTGGAGATGGCCTCCGAACGCGGCCTGGTCGCGCCGGCCGGCACGCCGCCCGCGATCGTCGCCAAGCTGCGGGAAGCGGCGGCCGACATCGCGCGCGATCCGGAATTCGTCCGCGTGCTGGAAAGCCGCTTCACCTTCCCGAGCTTCGAGGATGGCGACGCCTGGTTTCGCCGCCTGGCGGCGACACGTACGCGCTACCAGGAGCTCTGGCAGAAGACGCCCTGGTCGCAGCGCTGATCGCAGGGCGGCAAGCGATCGCCGGGACGGCGGAGGAGAAACAACTCTAGGTTGTTCTTGGCTTTGAAACTGCAGGCGTTCTTGACCTGAGGCACGGCAGGTCATACTATTGGTGTATCAAAAATATTAAGAAGTATCTTTTATGCGAGGCAATCCATCATTGCCGGCCCTGGCTGGCCTGCCCGGGATCGCCGGCATCCGCGCCGAGGCCGGAACGCGGCGGTCCGCCATCCTGGCCGATGCGCGTCCCCGGCTGGCATGGGTGGATGCCGCGAAGGGCGTGGGCATCATCCTGGTCGTGGCCGGCCATGTCCTGGGCGGGCTGATCGATGCCGATGTCGTGCCGGGGCATGACTGGTTCCGGCCGGGGCTGCTCGCGATCTACCTGTTCCACATGCCCCTGTTCTTCCTGTTGTCGGGGCTGTTCGTCCCCGCGAGGATCGACCGGGGGAAGGGCCGCTTCCTGAAGGAAGTCGGGAAAGGCGTGGTCTGGCCCTATTTCCTCTGGGGCGCGATGCAGACCTTCGTCGCCTATCTCGCGTCCAGCTACACGAACATCCCGATCCATGATTTCTGGCCGGAGCTGGGGAAGATGTTCACCCAACCTCCGGCGCAGTTCTGGTTCCTCTACGGGCTGCTCCTGGCGCAGCTGCTGGCGCTGATCGTCGTGCCGCTGGTCGGGGCTTCCGGCTTCTTCCTGCTGTCGCTCGCCCTGTACTGCCTGGACCTGAACGCGTTGCCGGCGGTCTTCGACACGACGAGCCGGATGCTGCCCTTCTTCGCGCTCGGCATCTGGCTGGGGCGGGCTCCGATGTTGATGACGCCGGCGCCGCCGGTTTCCCGGCTGATGACCCTGGGCCTCGCCGTGCTGGCGCTGCTGGCGATCTGGCTCTCCTGCCGCCTGACCATGGCGGAGGTGGATTTCACGGACCTCAGGACCCTCGCCATCACGCGGCTCGCCTGGGGATGGCCGCACGCGCTCACGGCCCTGCTCGGCCTCTCGGCCGCCATGGCGCTGACGTTCCACCTGCCGCATCGTCTGCGGGCCGTGCTCCGCTACCTCGGCTCCCGCAGCATGGCGATCTTCGTCCTCCATATCATGGTGATCGCGGGCACCAGGATCGTCCTGGTCAAGCTCTTCCACTTCGACGATCCCGTGATACTGGCGATCCTCCTCACCACCCTCGGCGTGGGCGCGCCGCTGCTGGCGGCGGAGGTCGCCCGAAGGCTCGGGTGGCAGCGCATCCTCGCCCTGTAGCGGGACGCGTTACCCGAGGCTCTCGCGGATGAAGCCGACCAGCGGCTCCACCACCGCCGCACTCCCTCCGGCTTCGCCGAAGACGCACATCTCGGCGTGGCCGAGCGGCGGCAGGCCGGGGATCTCGACCACGCCGTCCGGCATGCCGGAGCGGCCGAGCACGGTCAGCGCAAAGCCGGCCTGGGCCGCCGCGGTGACCCCGAGGAGCGAGGCCGAGGTATAGACCACCTCGAATGCCATTCCGGCGCGGGCCAGTGCCGCCAGCGCCCGGTCGCGGAACATGCAGCCGGCCGGCAGCATGGCCAGCGGCAGCGGTCGGTCCTCTGGCGCCACCCAGCCGGCGGCGCCGGCCCAGATGATGGTCTCGGTCCAGATCGGGATGCCGTCGGTGTCGCCGTCGCGGCGCTTGCCGAGCACGAGGTCCAGCGCGCCCCTGGTCTGGGCGGCCCGCAGTTCATGGCTGCGCCCGACCTCGACCTCCAGCTTCAGGCCGGGATAGGTGCGGGCGAAGCGCGCCAGCACGGGGGCGAGGTTGCGCGGGATGAAATGGTCGGCGACGCCGAGGCGGAGATGGCCGGTGACCGGCGGCGCCACCATGCGGCGTACCGCTTCGTCGTTCAGCGCCAGGATGCGGCGGGCATAGGCGAGCAGGGTCTCGCCGTCGCGGGTCAGGGCCGCGCTGCGGCTGGTGCGCGCCAGCACGCGTTTGCCGAGCAGGTCTTCGAGGCGCTTGACCTTGAGGCTGACCGCGGACTGGGTCAGGCCGAGCGCCAGGCCCGCTGCTGTGAAGCCGCCACGCTCGGCGACGGCGACGAAGCAGCGCAGCAGGTCGAGGTCGAGGTCGGGAATGCGCATGGCCGGCAGCAGAACCGCCGGCCACGCGTCACGTCAACCAACGACGATCGGCCGGCCGACCGCCCTGATCAGAGGGCCATTCTACGCGGCCGCAGGCCGCCACCGGAAAGGCCAGGCTGCGAGGCGGCAGCCGATGCAGACCGAGGCCGCGAATGCGGCCCGCGCGCGACCATCAGCCGCCGCCGATGCTACCCTGACGGCGCGGAAGCCAAGCCGGCGGATGCCGGCGCCGGCGATTGAGGACGAGCAAACTCTCCTGAGGACCTAGATTTCCTCATCATAACCGGCGGCGTCATCGCCGCCGCCGGCGCCGTAATCATCCGCGCCTTGATCGGCCCCGGCATCGGCCTGCTGGCCCCAGCTATCGGTGCCGCCCTGGTCGGCGTTCTGATCGGCCGCCGGCGTCGCGTCGTCCTGGGTGCCGGTCGGGTTGGTCCAGGGGGAGGAGGTCGGCACCGCGTCCTGTCCGAAGGCGCCGGTGCCGGTCGCGCCGGCGCCGGCCGCGCCCGCTGCCGCATGCGCGGCGCCGCCACCCGAGAACATGCCCATCAGCGCGTTGCCGACCACCAGGCCGCCGGCGACACCGGCCGCCGTCATCAGCGCGGTGCCGAGGAAGCCCGGGCCACTGCGGCCCGGCTGCAGCGCCTGGGCATTGTAGCCGGGCGGGTACTGGGGCTGCGGCGGCGGCGGCATCGGCGCCGGCTGCGGGCCGCGATTGCCCCCGAACATCCCGCCGAACATGCCGCGCGGCTGCGCGGCGGCCGCCTGGCCCTCGCGGCGGGCATTCTCGACTTCCCATTCGAGCTGGCGGATGCGGTTCTGCGATTCGACCAGCGCCGCTTCCTGCACGAAGGCGGTCTGGGTGATGCGGTAGCGGGCCTCCGGATAACGGGAGAAGAGATCCGCGATCAGCCGGTCGGCCTCCGCATCGACCGGGGGCAGCGGCTGGCGAGGGGGCGCCTGGGTCTGCGGCACGCTGCCGCCCCAGGGACCGGACGCGGCCGGGGCCGGCTGCGCCGCGCCGCTGACCCGCTCCACATAGCCCGTGATGATGCGGCGTTCTTCGTCAGTCATCGGAATTGTCCTGTCCTCTCCCGGCCGGGCCGGACGCGTTGGTCGCGCCGTTTCGGCCCTGGGGGCGAAGTGGCCCGGACCAGGCTGGGATTCAAGCGGAATCCAGGGGGTGAAATATTCAAGCCTCAATCGCCGGCGCGCGCATACGCGCGCTTGGCTTTCACGCTGTCAGGGCGCGCTGGCGGCAACCTGCTGGTCGCGCGCGGGGCCGCATTCGCGGCCCCGGAGCATCGGCTTCGCCTCGCTCCGCAGGAACCGGTGGTGGCCGGCGGCCGCAACTTCGAGGCCCTGCTGCGGGGTCACTCTGTCGGGATGCGCGGCGGCAGGCCGAGGCGGCGCCATTCGATGGCGGGGCAGCGATCCATCACGATCGTGACGCCGGCGGCCCGTGCCCGGACCGCGGCGGCTTCATCCACCACGCCGAGTTGCAGCCAGACGCTCTTCGCGCCGAACGCGATGGCCTCGTCCACCACCGCGCCCGCATCCGCCGAGCGGCGGAAGACATCGACCATGTCGAGCGGGGCCGCATCGGCCAGGCGTGCGACCACGGCCGCGCCATGGATATGGCCGCCGGCCAGCCCGGGATTGACCGGCGTCACCGCATAGCCGCGTGCGATCAGGAAACCGAGCACGCCATGGCTCGGCCGCTCCGGCTTGTTGGAGGCGCCAACCATCGCGATGCGGCTGGTCCTGAGCAGCAGGTCGCGGATCTCGGGGTCGGTCATGCGCAGGCTGCTCCGATGAAGACCAAGTGCCGGCGGGCCGGTCGCGTTGTGAAGCCACCGTCATCCCCGCGGCCGCACCCTCCTTCGCCAAGGCTTCGGAGGGCGAAGGCCCAGCGGCCAGAGGCCGCCAACTATTCCTGCGGGGCAAGCGAAGCAATGCCCCGGGGCCGCGAATGCGGCCCCGCGCGCGACCACCAGCCGTCGCCAATGCGCCCTGACCGCGCGGAAGCCAAGCGGCCGGAGCCCGCGCCCGGCGTTTGAGGGCCCAATATGAAGACACACGCTTTCGCCGCAAAGCCAATCCAGGCAGTTTGGCGCGTCAACTTCCTGCCGGGCCACCCTTCACCGACATGCCGAAGCCGATCACGACCATCGCCGCGCTGCTCGCCGCGGCCCTCTTCACGCTGCTCGTCTGGTGGGGCCCGAACCGGCCACAGGCCGGCGATGTCGCGATGGTGACCCAACGCTTCAACTCGGTCAGCTTCGCGCCCTTCCGCCCCGGCCAGTCGCCGCTCCGCGACATCTTCCCGACCGCGCAGCAGGTGGAGGAGGATATCGCCCTGGTGGCGCGCCGGACCCGCGCCATCCGCACCTATGCGAGCATCGAGGGCGACTACGAGGTCGCCGAGATCGCCGCGCGCCATGGCCTGCGGGTCTGGAAGGGTGCCTGGCTCGGCCAGGACCGCGTCCGGAACCAGCAGGAGCTGGCGCGGCTGATCGCGACCGCGAACGCGCATCCGGAGGCGGTGGAGCGTGTCATCGTCGGCAATGAGGTGCTGCTGCGTCGCGACCTGCCGGTGAACGAGCTCATCGCGGCCATCGACCAGGTCAAGGCGGCGGTGCGCCAGCCGGTGACCTATGCCGATGTCTGGGAATTCTGGGTGCAGTTCCCGGAGGTCGCTGATCATGTGGACGTCATCACCATCCATATCCTGCCCTATTGGGAGGATGAGCCGCTCGGTGTCGAACGCACCATGGCGCATGTGCGCGACGTCTATCGCCGCATGCAGGCGCTGTTCCCGGGCAAGCCGATCGCGATCGGTGAGATCGGCTGGCCGTCCCGTGGCCGCTGGCGGGAGGATGCGGCGCCGTCGCGCGTGAACCAGGCGGTCTTCATCCGCGAATTCATCCAGCTCAGCCAGGAGATGGGCTTCGACTACAACCTGATCGAGGCCTTCGACCAGGTATGGAAATACAAGAACGAAGGCACGGTCGGCGCCGCCTGGGGCCTCTGGACCGCCGACCGCCAGGAGAAGTTCCCGCTTTCCGGCCCGGTCGTCGAGAACCCGGACTGGCCCTGGTATGCCGGGCTGGCGCTGCTGTTGGCGCTGGCGCTGTTCGGCGCGACGCGTGCGGCCTTCCCAGGGGCCGGCTGGCGGGAGGCGCTGCTGGCCGGCGCGCTCGGCAATGCCTTGGCTTATGCGGCCTGCGGTGGCATCCCCTATGCCTTCGACGAGCATCTGACGCTCGCGGTCGCGGTCAACCTGGCGGGGCAGGGGCTGCTCGCGGCACTCCTGATGCGGCGCGCCGCGATGATCCTCGCGGGCGCAGGCGCGGCGCCGCCGCGCGACGGGCGCGCCGCGACCGCGACGGTGCGCGACCTGCTGCTGTTCCGCTGGCGCGCGCTGCGCGATTGGCGGGGCTTCGCCTTCGACGACCTCTCATTCGTCTTCCTGTGGGTCGCCGCGGTGCTGCAGGTGATGCTGCTGGTCGATCCGCGCTATCGCGACTTCCCTTACCCGACCTTCGCGGTGCCGCTGGTCGCGGTGGCCGCGCGCACCCTGCTGCGCGACCTGCCGCGCGGCGGCGGCGGGCGGGAGGAGCTGCTGGCCGGCGGCGTGCTGGCCTTGGCCGCGATCGCAAGCGCGGTGCTGGAGCATCCGCGGAACCTGCAGGCTATGGGCTGGTCGCTCTGCGCGCTGGTGCTGGCGGTGCCGCCCTTGCTGCGGATGCTGCGCCGCCAGCCGGTGCCGGCGCCCGCGACGTAGGGCGGATCGACATTCAGCCTTCGGGGTCGCCCGCGGCTTGCCGAGTGCCGCCAGCATCGGCAGCGCCGCGCGCCTGGCCAGCGCGAAAAATCCCTCGCCAGGCGCCTCCCGGTGCTGAATGTCGATACCGCCTAGGAGTTCAGGCTGGCGCCGTCAGCCGCTGCGCGAGCTCCCAGATGCGGCTCGCCGCGAGGCGCATCATCTCCCGGCGGCGCACCAGGTAGTGGCGGTCTGCGTCGCGCCCAGGTGGCGTCCGGCGAGTGCCCCTCGGCCCGCGCGCCGGTCAGGCGCGTCGCGTCGCGCCCAGCCAGGCCCAGGCGCCGAGCGCGGCGCCGAGCATGCCCCAGGTCGCGTTGTAGTTGATGGTCGCGATCATCCCGAGGGCGACCGCCGCCACCCGGACGGCATGCGGTCCGCCCAGGAAGCTCCAGACCCCGAGCGCCAGCGCGCCGCCGCCCCAGAGCTGCCAATGCTGCAGCCAGAGCAACAGGGCGCGCGGCTCGCAGGCCAGTGGCCGGCCGGCCACGGCACAGAGCCCGCCCCATGCGCGTGGCTCCACCCAGACCGCGCGATAGGCGGCCATGGCGCCGAGGGCGGCGAGGGCGATCAGCAATCCGGTCCAGTCACGGCGGGTCATGTCGTTTGGTAACCAGTCTTGATGGCGAGCGGAAGGCGGGCGATCTGAGAGTAATGAGAATTCCCTTCCTGCGCTCCCCGCCCCGCATCGCGCTGCTGCGGCTCTCCGGCCTGATCGCGGCGCGCGGCGGGTCGCCGCTCGGCGCTGGCGCCCTCAACGACGCGGCGACCGGCCCGCTGATCGAGCGTGCCTTCGCGCTGAAGCGGCTGACATCGGTCTTCCTGGTGATCAACTCGCCCGGCGGGTCGCCCGTGCAGTCCGCCCTGTTGGCCAACCGCATCCGGCGCCTGGCGGAAGAGAAGAAGGTGCATGTGGTCGCCTGCGTCGAGGATGCGGCGGCCTCCGGCGGCTACTGGATCGCCTGCGCGGCCGATGAGATCGTGGTCGATCCGGCCTCCATCATCGGCTCCATCGGCGTCATCAGCGCCGGCTTCGGGCTGGAGGGCGCCATGCGGCGCCTCGGTGTCGAGCGGCGGCTGCGCACCGCCGGCGGCGAGAAGAGCTTCCTCGACCCTTTCCGCCCGGAAGACCCTACCGAGGTCGCCCGGTTGGAGGCGCTGCTCGCCAAACTCCATGATGAATTCAAGACATGGGTGCGCGCCCGGCGCGGCGCGCGGCTGAAGGAGGCGGAGGAGGCGCTGTTCTCCGGCCGCTTCTGGACCGGGCGGGACGCGGTCGCGAATGGCATCGCCGATGCGCTCGGTGACGCGCAAGGCCTGATTCGGCAGCGTTTCGGCAAGGCGGCGCGGATCATCCCGATCGGGCCGCGCCGCCCGCCGATCCCCTTCCGCTGGTTGCCCGGGGTGGAGCAGGTCGCCGCCGCCGTCGAGGAGCGCGCGGCCTGGGCCCGCCTTGGCCTCTAGCCGAATGCTTGACCGCCGCCTCGCGCGCCCCGCAAATGCGGCCCGCCAGAATGCCCGGACAGGATCGATGACCGACACGCCGTACGACCCGATGGAAAACCTCGCCGGCGCGCTGCCTTTCCTGAAGCGTTACGATGACGAGATCATCGTCGTGAAGTATGGCGGCCATGCGATGGGCGAGGAGGAGACGGCGCTGCGCTTCGGCCGCGACATCGCGCTGCTGGAGCAGGTGGGTGTGAGCCCAGTCGTCGTGCATGGCGGCGGGCCGCAGATCAACGCCATGCTGAAGCGGCTGAACGTGCAGTCGAACTTCGTGCAGGGCCTGCGCGTGACCGATGCGCAGATGGTCGACGTGGTCGAGATGGTCCTCGCCGGCACCGTCAACAAGCAGGTCGCGGCGGCGATCACCCGCGCCGGCGTCACCGCGGTCGGCATCTCCGGCAAGGATGGCGACCTGATCCGCGCCCGCAAGCTGACCCGCACGGTGCGAGACCCCGGCTCGAACATCGAGCAGGTGCTGGACCTCGGCTTCGTGGGCGAGCCGGAATACGTGAACCCCAAGGTGCTGCAACTGCTGATCGGCGCCGACATCGTGCCGGTGGTGGCCCCCGTCGGCGTCGGCGCCGACGGGCACACCTACAACATCAACGCGGACACGGTGGCCGGCGCGGTCGCCGGCGCGCTGGAGGCCGAGCGGCTGCTGATGCTGACCGACGTGCCCGGCGTGCTGGATGCCGAGAAGCGCCTGATCCCGGAGATGACGGTCGCCGAGGTGAAGCAGGGCATCGTCGATGGCTGGATCTCGGGTGGCATGATCCCGAAGGTCGAGACCTGCATCTATGCGGTCGAGCGGGGCGTGAAGGGCGCGGTCATCCTCGATGGTCGCGTGCCGCATGCCGTCCTGCGCGAGCTGTTCACCGATGGCGGCGCCGGCACCCTGATCCGGCCCTAGAGCGCGATGACTTGAGGCCGGGTCGGCCGAAAAGTCTGAATCACGCGATCAAACAAATGGCTAGAGCGTGATGACTTGAGGCCGGGTCTGCCGAAAAGTCTGAATCACGCGATCAAACAAATGGCCAGGGCGTGGTCCGCGAGCGCAAGCGAGCTAGCGGGGCCTGGCGTCCGTCACGCTTTCCCAGGAGCCCTGCGGGCGGCTCGTGCCGCCGGATGCGACGGCCGGCGCGGGGATCAGCAGGTCCTGCACCAGGCGCGTGGCAGTGGGGCCGAGACGGGCCCGCGAGCAGAGGCCGGCCAGCCCCGGCCGGTCCCGCTTTTCCTGCAGGTCGCTGATCGCGAGCTGGTTGATGCCGGCCATCAGGCAGAGCGCCGCGATCACGAAATCCGCCTCGCCGCGCTGCGCCGCCCGCTCGACGGCGGCCTCGCGCAGGGCGCGGGCGCGGTGCAGCATGGCGGCGCGTTCCATGGCGGCCAAGGCGGTCTCGCCATCGGCCGGGGGTTCCGCCAGCGTCTCCGCCACGCGGGCCCGGAGCGTCTCGGTGACATCGTGCGGCAGGTCGGCGCGGCCGGCGAGGCGGCTGAGCAGCGCGGTCGCGATGAACTCCGCAAGCGCGATGGCGGCGCGGCCGGTCAGGCGCGGGCGCGCCACCAGCGGCGCCTGCCAGGCCAGCTTCACGGCCGATTCCGCCACCAGCGCATCCAGCGTCGCTTCCGGGATCGCGGCCGTCGCATTGCCGAGCAGCGCTGCGATGGCGGTGCCGTCGCGCTTGGCGACGATCGCCTCCGAGATCACCTCGCTGAGCGCCGGCCGCCGCGCGACCGCGGCGATGGAGGCCGGGGCGGGCGGGGCCGCGATCAGGGCCAGCAGATCGGCATCGGTCAGCAGCGGAGAGAGGCGGATGACCGGCTCGGCCACCGGCATCTCGATATCGCGGGCCAGCCGCAGCACCAGCGCGCGGGGCGCCTCCGGCAGGTCCTTGATCGCATCCGCGATCGCGGCGCGGACCAGCACCTCGGTGTCCTCGACCAGCCGCGCCAGCAGCCGGTGCAGGTGCCTGGCTGCGGCATTGAGGCTGGCGCCTTCCGGTGCTGCGGGCAGGCTGGCGATGCGCGCGGCGAGCAGGGCGCGGACCACGGGATCGGGGTCGGCGGCCAGGAGCTCGCGCGCTGCCGCCGGTGCTTCGCGGCGGGCCGCGACCGCCGAACGGACCGAAGGATCGGGGTCGGATGCGAAAGCCAGCAATTGCTCGGCCGAAGCCTCCCGGCTCGCGGCCATGTCGGCGCGCCGGAGCGGCGCGGAATCGGTCAGGTCAAGCAAGGCCACACGCCCTCCGACGCCCGCCCGCACCGCATGACGTTCCGGATCCGGATGCCTGGCCACATGGTCGCCATCTGGCCTCGGGGCCGGTGAACATCCCGTTAGCGTGGGCTCGCCAATCAACCGAAAAGCGCGAACCAAGCGGCGCGTTGACATCGCATCGGGCGCGCCGCAAAGGGGCAGGCTCCCCATCAGGAAGCGGGGCAGGCTATCCATCAGGAGCGGGGCAGGCCCCGTTGCAGGCCCAGTAGCAGGAAACGCGCCATGACCGACATCGCCTCCCTCCAGGCCAGCATCGAAGCCCTTTGGGCGCGCCGTGACGGCCTGAGCCCGGCGACGGCGGGGGCGGAGCGTGCGGCGATCGAGGAAGCGCTGGAACTGATGGATTCCGGCCGCGCCCGCGTCGCGGCACCCGACGGCAAGGGCGGCTGGATGGTCAACCAATGGCTGAAGCAGGCGGTGCTGATGAGCTTCCGCCTCACCGACAGCGCGCCGATGGCGACCGCCGCCGGCGCCTATGACAAGGTGCCGCTGAAGTTCGAAGGCTGGGGCGAGAACCGCTTCCGGGAAGCCGGCTTCCGCGCCGTGCCGGGCGCGGTCGTGCGCCGCTCCGCCTATATCGCGCGCAACGTCGTGCTGATGCCCTCCTTTGTGAATCTCGGCGCGTATGTGGATGAGGGCACCATGGTCGACACCTGGGCGACGGTCGGGTCCTGCGCGCAGATCGGCAAGAACGTGCACCTTTCGGGCGGCGTCGGCATCGGCGGCGTGCTGGAGCCGCTGCAGGCGAACCCCGTCGTCATCGAGGATGACTGCTTCATCGGCGCGCGGTCCGAAGTGGTGGAAGGCGTGATCGTGGAGCGCGGTTCGGTGCTCTCCATGGGCGTCTTCCTCAGCGCCACCACCAAGATCGTCGACCGCAACACCGGTGAGATCTTCGTGGGCCGCGTGCCGTCCTATTCGGTGGTGGTGCCGGGCAACCTGCCGGGCAAGCCGCTGCCGGACGGCACGCCCGGGCCCTCGCTCTATTGCGCGGTGATCGTGAAGCGCGTCGATGCGCAGACCCGCGCCAAGACCGCGATCAACGAGCTGCTGCGGGACTGAGATGGCCAGCAACCAGCCCGCCGATCCGATCCCGATCGCGCAGGCGCTGATCCGCTGCCCGAGCGTGACGCCCGCCGAGGGCGGCGCGCTCGGCGTGATGGAAGCGGTGCTGCGGCCGCTCGGCTTCACCTGCACGCGGTTGCCCTTTGCGGAGGTCGACAACCTCTTCGCGCGCATCGGCACCGAAGGCCCGCATTTCTGCTACGCCGGCCACACCGACGTGGTGCCGCCCGGGGAGACCGGCTGGAGCGACGACCCCTTCTCCGGCCTGGTGCGCGACGGCGTGCTCCATGGCCGCGGCGCCTGCGACATGAAGGGCGGCATTGCCGCCTTCGTTGCCGGCCTCGCTGACTTCCTGCGCGCCAACCCGAACCCCAAGGGCAGCATCAGCCTGCTGATCACCGGCGACGAGGAAGGCCCTTCGATCAACGGCACCGCCAAGGTGCTGGAATGGATGGAGGCGAACGGCCAGATCCCGGACATGGCCCTGGTCGGCGAGCCGACCTCGCAGACCATGCTCGGCGATACGCTGAAGATCGGGCGCCGCGGCTCCATGACCGCGCGCATCGCGCTGCACGGCATCCAGGGTCACAGCGCCTATCCGCAGAAGGCGGACAACCCGATCCACCGCCTGGTCCGGGTGCTGCACCGGCTGACCGCGGAGCCGCTCGATCAGGGCAGCCAGTGGTTCGAACCGACGACCTTGCAGGTCACCGGCTTCGATGTCGGCAATACCGCTTCCAACGTCATCCCGGCCGTGGCGCGGGCGATGGTGAACATCCGCTTCAACGACCTGCACAGCTCGGCTTCGCTCACCGAGCGGATCCAGGCGGCGCTGGCGGCCGAGGAGGCGCGCGCCGATCTCGAGGTGAGTTGCTCCGGGGAAAGTTTTCTCACCGAGCCCGGTGCCTTCGTGGACGGGTTGCAGAACGCGATCCGCCGCGCGACGGGGCGGGAGGCGAAGCTCGACACCGGCGGCGGCACCTCCGATGCCCGGTTCATCGCGCGCTATTGCCCGGTGGCGGAACTCGGCGCGGTCGGCGCCAAGCTGCACATGGTCGATGAGAGCGCGCCGGTCGCGGAGCTGCGCGATCTCGCGGTGCTCTACCGGCACGTACTCGAGGAGTTCCTGGGCTGAGCGGCCTGCCCACCGGACTCGCGATCGCCGCGGGGCTGATGGGAGCCCTGCGCCTGGCGACCGGGCGCGCCGACGGGCTGCGCGCGATGGAGACGACACTGGATGGCGCCGCGCGCAGCTTCTGGGCGGCGGCGATCTGCCTGCCGCCCTTCCTGGCGCTGCGGCTGCTCGGCGAGGACGCGCCGTTCACCGCCCGCGCGCTGTCCGCGGAGCTGGCCGGCTACGTGATCGGCTGGACCGCCTTTCCGCTGCTGGCGCGGCGGATGGCGATCGCCGGCGGGCGCGGCCTGCGCTGGCCGCTCTTCGTGGCCGCCTGGAACTGGTGCAACGTCGTCCAATACGCGACGCTGGTGCTGCTGAGCCTGGCCTCTGCCCTTGGCCTGCCCGCCGGCCTGGCGACGCTGCTCAGCCTCGCCATCCTGGGCTACGCGCTCTGGCTCGGCTGGTTCCTGACCCGGCACGCGCTGGCGCTGGACGGCTTCAACGCCATCGGCTTCGTGCTGATCGACGTGGCGACCGGCATCCTCGTCTCCCAGGTCGTCGCCGCCCTGTCGCGTTAAATCGGCCTCAGACGCCGGCGCGCATTCGCGCGCTTGGCTTACGCGCTGTCAGGGCGCGTTGGCGACATCGGTCGGTCGCGCGCGGGGCCGCATTCGCGGCCCCGGAGCATCGGCCTTGCCTCGCTCCGCAGAAGCCAGTGGCGGCCTGCGGCCGTGGGGTTGGCTCCAAAGCCGCGGCCGCAGGCCGCCACTGGAAAGGCCGGACTGCGAGGCGTCAGCCGATGCAGGCCGAGGCCGCGAATGCGGCCCGCGCGCGACTGACAGCCGCCGCCAGAACTGGCCCGACGGCGCGCAAGCCAAGCGCGCGGATGCGCGCGCCGGCGTTTGAGGACCATGAAAAAAGGCGGCGCGGCCGCAGCACAGGCTTACGCCGTGCGATCGCCACCCCCGCTCGCCAACGCTGCCTGCGCCGCCGCCAATCTTGCGACCGGGACGCGGTAGGGGGAGCAGGAGACGTAGTCCAGCCCGACGCTCTCGCAGAAATGGATCGAGGCCGGGTCGCCGCCATGCTCGCCGCAGATGCCGAGCTTGAGGTCGGGCTTCACGCCGCGGCCCTTCTCGGCGGCGATGCGCACCAGCGCGCCGACGCCATCGATGTCGATCGAGACGAAGGGATCCTTCGGCAGGATGCCCTTCTCGACGTAGGTCGGCAGGAACTTGCCGGCATCGTCGCGCGACAGGCCGAACACTGTCTGCGTCAGGTCGTTCGTGCCGAAGCTGAAGAAATCCGCGGCTTCCGCGATGCGATCGGCGATCAGCGCGGCGCGCGGCAGCTCGATCATGGTGCCGACCTGGTAGGTGACGTGGTAGCCGCTCTCGGCGAAGACCTGCTGCGCGACCTTGTCCACCATGGCGCGGGTGATCTCGAGCTCGCGGGTCATCGCGACCAGCGGGATCATGATCTCCGGCACCGGCGCCTTGTGGGTCTCCTTCCCGATTGCGACCGCCGCCTCGAAGATGGCGCGGGCCTGCATCTCATAGATCTCTGGGAAGGTGACGCCGAGGCGGCAGCCACGGTGACCGAGCATCGGGTTGGCTTCCGACAGCTCCGCCGCGCGGCGCTTCATCGCCTCCACATCGGCGCCGAGCGTCTCCGCCACCTCCGCCAGCTCATGCTCGGCATGCGGCAGGAATTCATGCAGCGGCGGGTCGAGCAGCCGGATCGTCACCGGCAGCCCGGCCATGATGCGGAACAGGTCGAGGAAGTCGGCGCGCTGGAAGGGCAGCAGCCGCGCCAGGGCAGCGCGTCGGCCCTGCTCGGTCTCCGCCATGATCATCTGGCGCACCGCGCCGATGCGCTCCGGATCGAAGAACATGTGCTCGGTGCGGCAGAGGCCGATGCCCTCGGCGCCGAACTTGCGCGCGGTGTCGGCATCGACCGGCGTCTCGGCATTGGCGCGTACCTTGAGGCGGCGGACCTTGTCGGCCCATTCCATCAGGGTGGCGAAATCGCCGGAGAGCTTCGGCTCGATCATCGCGACCGTGCCGGCGAAGACCTCGCCGGTCGCGCCGTCCAAGGTGATGGTCTCGCCGCCGCGTAAGGTGCGGCCGCCGGCCATCAGCGCCTGGGAAGCGTAGTCCACGGTGATGGAGCCGGCACCCGCGACGCAGGGGCGGCCCATGCCGCGCGCGACCACCGCGGCGTGGCTGGTCATGCCGCCGCGCGTGGTCAGGATGCCCTTCGCGGCATGCATGCCGTGGATGTCCTCGGGGCTGGTCTCGATGCGGACCAGGATCACCGCCTCGCCCTTCTGCGCTCGCGCCTCCGCCTCATCGGCCGAGAAGACGATGACGCCGCAGGCGGCGCCTGGGGAAGCCGGCAGGCCCTTGGCGATCGCGCTGCGCTTCGCGCTGGGATCGAGCGTCGGGTGCAGGAGCTGGTCGAGCGCCGCAGGATTGACGCGCTGCACAGCTTCCTTCTCGTCGATCAGCCCCTCGCGCGCCATGTCGACCGCGATCTTGAGGCTGGCCGCCGCGGTGCGCTTCCCGTTGCGGGTCTGCAGCATGTAGAGCTTGTTCTGCTGGACCGTGAACTCGATGTCCTGCATGTCGTGGTAGTGCTTCTCGAGCGTGGCGCGCACCTGCACCAGCTCGGCATAGGCGGCAGGCATGGCCGCCTCCATGCTGCGCTCGCCGGGCTTGGCGCGCGCCTCGCTCATCGGCTGCGGCGTGCGAATGCCGGCGACCACGTCCTCGCCCTGGGCGTTGATCAGGTATTCGCCGTAGAAGATGTTCTCGCCGGTCGAGGGATCGCGCGTGAAGCAGACGCCGGTCGCGCAGTCGCTGCCCATGTTGCCGAACACCATGGCCTGCACGTTGACCGCGGTGCCCCAGCTCTCGGGGATGTCGTGCAGCCGGCGGTAGGTATTGGCGCGCTGGTTCATCCAGGACCCGAAGACCGCGCCGATCGCCCCCCAGAGCTGCGCCTCGGGATCCTGCGGGAAGGGCTCGCCGGTTACCTCCTCCACCATGTCCTTGTAGCCGGCGACCACGCGGTGCCAGTCCTGGGCGGTGAGCTCGGTGTCCTCGAGCACGCCGCGGTCGAGCTTCACATGCTCGATGATCTCCTCGAAGCGGTGGTGATCGACGTCGAGCACGACGGAGCCGAACATCTGGATGAAGCGGCGGTAGCTGTCCCAGGCGAAGCGGGCATCGCCCGAGGCATTGGCCAGCCCGTCGACCGTCTGGTCATTGAGGCCGAGATTCAGCACCGTATCCATCATGCCAGGCATGGAGACTCGGGCGCCGGAGCGGACCGAGACCAGCAGCGGCTTCTGGTGGTCGCCGAACTTGAGGCCGACCGCGGTCTCGACGCGGGCCAGCGCCTCAGCGACCTGCTCCCGGAGCTCGGCCGGGTACTGGCGGCCATTCTCGTAATAGGCGGTGCAGACCTCGGTCGTGATAGTAAAGCCGGGCGGCACGGGCAGGCCGATCGAGGCCATCTCGGCGAGGTTGGCGCCCTTGCCGCCGAGCAGGTTGCGCATCTGCGCGCTGCCTTCGTTGCGGCCAGCGCCGAAGCTGTAGACCCACTTGCTCATCGCCAAGCTCCTCAGCCTTCGATCTTCGAGAAATCCGCCACCTGATCCAGTACCGCGCGCAGGCCGGCCAGCAAACGCAGACGATTGCGGCGGAGTTGCGAATCAGGGTCGTTGACGATCACGCCTTCGAAGAAGGCGTCGAGCGGCGTGCGCAACGTCGCCATCGCGGCCATGGCGCCGGCGAAGTCCTCCCGGGGCAGGCACTCTGCCACGGAGTGGCGAGCGCTATCCAGGGCAGCGCAGAGTGCCGTCTCCTGCACCGGGGCATTGTGATGCACCTGGAACTCGGGCTCGAACGCCGCGCCGTCCTTCTTCTCCTCGATGCGCAGGATGTTCTGCGCGCGCTTGGCGGCGGCCAACAGGTTGGCGCCGTTGTCGCTGTCGAGGAAGTCGCGCACCGCATCGGCGCGCGCCAGCAGCCGGTTCAGGTCGTCATCGGCGCCGGCGCTGAACACCGCGGCGACGATGTCGTGCCGCGCGCCCTCGGCGCGGAGCTGCACGCGCAACCGTTCGGCGAGGAAGTCGAGCAGGCCGGCGGCGAAGGCGGCGACCATCGGCGGATGCGGGCTGCCGGCGGGCGGCACGAAGCCCGCTTTCATCCGTTCGGCAGCGACCGTCATCCCGAACTCCGGCACCGCGGTGCTGCCGGTGGCGGCCGGGAACAGGAAGAAGGCCTCGGCGAAGATGTCGGCGAGCGCGAGGCGCAGCCCATTCTCCCTGATGATCCGGATGACGCCGAGTGCCGCGCGGCGCAGCGCGAAGGGATCGCCGCTGCCGGTCGGGCGCTCATCGGCGGCGAAGAAGCCGACGAGCTGGTCGATCTTGTCGGCCAGCGCGACGCTGATCGCGATCGGCTCCGCCGGCACCGCATCGCCCGGGCCGAGCGGGCGGTAATGCGCGCCGATCGCCTCCGCGACCCGCGCATCCTCGCCCGCCGCCTGCGCGTAGTAGCGCCCCATCACGCCCTGCAATTCCGGAAACTCACCGACCATGCCGGAAGCGAGGTCCGCCTTGGCGAGCTTCGCCGCACGTGCCGACAACGCCGCATCGGCGCCGATCCGCGTCGCGATCAGCGCGGCGAGCTTCTCCAGCCGCGCGACCCGCTGGCCCTGGGTGCCGAGCCTGGCGTGGAACACCACGGCATCGAGCTTCGGCAGGAAATCCTCCAGCCGCTGCTTGCGGTCCTGGTCCCAGAAGAAGCGTGCGTCGGACAGCCGCGCGCGCAGCACGCGCTCATTGCCGGCGGCGATCGCGGCGCCGCCATCCGATGCCGCGATGTTCGCGGCCAGCGCGAAACGCGGCGCGGCCCTGCCATCCGTCGTCACCAGCGTGAAGTAGCGCTGGTTCACCCGCATGGTGGTGCGCATCACCTCCGGCGGCAGATCCATGAAGGCATCGTCGATCCTGGCCAGCAGCGGCACCGGCCATTCGACGAGGCCGGCGACCTCGCTCACCAGCCCGCGGTCCGGCATGACCGTGAAACCCTCGGCGGCGGCCAGGCGGGTGACACCCTCCTCCACCAGCCGCTCGCGCTCGGCGTCGTCCAGCACCACGAAACGCTCGTGCAGCTTCGCGGCGTAGTCCGCGAAGCCGCGCACCGCGAAGGCGCCCGGTGCCTGGATGCGATGGCCCTCGGTCAGGTCGCCGCTGGCGAGGCCATGCGCGTCATCCGCGCCTTCGGCGAGCGCGAAGGGCACCACCGCGCCGTCGAAGACGCAGAGGATGCGGCGCAGCGGCCGCACCCAGGGGAAGGGACTCACGCCCCAGCGCATGCTCTTCGGCCAGGCCAGCTTGCGGATCAGCGCCGGCAGGCGCGCCGCCAGCGCCTCCGCGGTCGGCAAAGGCGGGCGGGTGCGGCGCAGCACCCAGTAGCCGCTTTCCTCTGCCAACTCTTCGCGGGCGGCGCCATGCTTCTTCAGGAAGCCGGCGAGCGCTGCCTCTGGCGCCGCGCTGCGCGGCCCGCGCTCCTCGACGGTTGCACCCGGGGTCTCGGCGATCATGCCGTCGGCATGCAGCGCGATCCGGCGCGGCCCCCAATAGGCGCGCGCCTGGCCGCCGTCGATCAAGGTGCCGAAAGCCTCCAGGAAGGCGGTGCGCAGATCCTCCGCCGCGCGCGCCTGCATGCGCGCCGGGATCTCCTCGGAGAAGAGTTCGAGCAGCAGTTCGGCCATGATCTAGAGCGCCGCCTTCACATCGGTCCGGGCGAAATCCTCGCCCTTGAACAGCAGGGGTTCGTCGCGCGCCTTCGACAGCGCATAGGCGAAGCAGTCGCCCAGGTTCAATGCGGCCGGATGGCGGCCACGGCCGAAGCGGCGCCAGCCATCGGCGGCGAGCGCCGCATGCTCGGCGGTGAAGGGCACCACCTCGATGTCTGATTCCATCAGCAGGGCGTCGAGCACGGGACGCACCGGGGCGCCGGCGCGCCCCTCCGCCACCATGGTCAGCTCGACGAGGGTCGCCGCCGACATGGCGGTAGCGGCCGTCTCACTCAGCGCGGCGCCGAAGCGCGCGGCGTCCGGCTCGCGCAGCAGGATCGCCATGATCGCGGAGGTGTCGATGATCACTTCGGCAGCCCATTCTCGTCATAGAGATCGGAATGGTCACTGCTCGTGCCCGGCGGGAAGAGTTTCCAGCTTCGCTCGGCGATCGCCATGATCGCGTCGTAGCGCCGCTTCCGCTCCGATTCGCGCCCCGCCTTCTCCCGTAGCAGCCGCTCATGCACCGCCTCGCGCAGCGCCGCGGTGGTGCTGGTGCCGAGCAGGGCCGCCAGTTCCTTCGCCTCGGCAATCAAGGCGTCGTCCTTGATGTTCAACTGGCCCATGGCGTGTCCCTGGTATAAGGAGCGCCAGATATGGTAGAATGGCGGTGGGATCGCAAGCTCACCGCGCATCCCCTGCGATCCAGGCTTCGCAGCAGCCCTTCGCCAGGGCGCGCACGCGCCCGATATAGGCGGCGCGCTCGGTCACGCTAATGGCGCCGCGCGCATCCAGCAGGTTGAACTGGTGGCTCGCCTTGATGCAGTGGTCATAGGCGGGCAGCGCCAGCCCATGCGCCAGCAGCGACTGGCACTCCTTCTCCGCATCCCCAAAATGGCGGAAGAGCATCGCGGTATCGGCGTATTCGAAGTTGTGGGCGCTGTATTCGCGTTCGGCACGCAGGAAGACCTCGCCATAGGTCACGCCCTGGCCGTTGAAGTCGAGGTCGTAGATGTTCTCGACCCCCTGGATGTACATGGCCAGCCGTTCCAGCCCATAGGTCAGTTCGCAGGACGGCACCTCGCAGGCAATGCCGCCGACCTGCTGGAAATAGGTGAACTGGGTCACCTCCATCCCGTCGCACCAGACTTCCCAGCCGAGGCCCCAGGCGCCGAGCGTCGGGCTCTCCCAGTCATCCTCGACGAAACGGATGTCGTGCAGCGCGGGATCGATGCCGAGCGCCCGATAGCTCTCGATCAGCAGCGCCTGCGGGTCAGTGGGCGTCGGCTTCAGGATCACCTGGTACTGATAATAATGCTGGAGCCGGTTCGGGTTCTCGCCATAGCGCCCGTCGGACGGGCGGCGGCAGGGCTGCACATAGGCGGCCTTCCAGGGCGCGGGGCCGAGGGCGCGCAAGGTCGTCGCCGGATGGAAGGTCCCGGCGCCGACCTCCATGTCATAGGGCTGGAGGATCAGGCATCCCTGCGCGGCCCAGAAAGCGTGGAGCCGCAGGATCATTTCCTGGAAGCTCGGCGGCTTCCCCGTGATGGTCATGTCGTCGACTTGTTCTGGCCGTGATGCGGCGCACCATAGTCAGCGGTCCGGAGCCCGGCAAGGAAGCCGCGTCAGGCGGCGGCCAGGGTCGTGATCTCGGCCCGCAGCTCCGGAATGCCGGCGCCGGTCTGGCTGCTGGTGGTCAGCACCAGGGGATGCGCCGCGACATGCTTGCGGGCCAGCGCCTCGGCTTCCTCCTGGCGCTTGGCCAGCCACCAGGGCTTGGCGTCGTCGGCCTTGGTCAGCACGATCTGGAAGCCGACCGCGGCCTCGTCCAGCAGCTTCATCGCCGCGTGATCCGCGGGCTTGGTCTCGATCCGCGCATCGAGCAGCAGGAAGACGCGGCGCAAGGTCGGGCGCCCACGCAGGAAGTCGAACATCAGTCCCTGCCAGTCGGCCTTCACGCTCTTCGACGCCTGGGCATAGCCGTAGCCCGGCATGTCCACGATGGTCAGCCGCTCGCCGAGGTCGAAGAAATTGAGCTGCTTGGTCCGTCCCGGCGTGTTGGAAACGCGGGCGAGCGCATTCTGCCCAGTCAGCGCATTCACCAGGGAGGACTTGCCGACATTCGACCGGCCGCAGAGCGCGATCTCCGGCAGGCCGACGGGCGGCAACTGGTCGATCCGCTGCGACGCGTAGAAGAACTGGCAGGGCCGGGCGAAGAGCAGCCGCCCGGCCTCGATCAGCGCCGCGCGGGTGGCATCATCCTTCGCTTCGATGAGGCCGCCCGCCGGGAGTGGAGCGCCACTCACCCCTTCTTCGCGAGGGCGCCGTTGCGGCGCTCGGCCTTCAGCTTCGCGCGGTCATGACGCATGATGTAGGACTGCTGCGCGATCGAGAGCAGGTTGTTCCAGGTCCAGTAGACCACGAGGCCCGCCGGGAAGCTCGCCAGCATGAAGGTGAAGATCACCGGCATCCAGGCGAAGATCTTGGCCTGGATCGGGTCGGGCGGCTGCGGGTTGAGCCGCTGCTGTGCCCACATCGTCGCACCCATCAGCAGCGCCAGCGCCGGCATGTGCAGGAAATGGCTGTACTGCATGGGGTCGAAGGGCAGCAGCCCGAACAGGTTGAAGAGATTGGTCGGATCCGGCGCCGAGAGGTCGCGGATCCAGGCGACGAAGGGCGCGTGCCGCATCTCGATGGTGACGAAGATCACCTTGTAGAGCGAGAAGAAGACCGGGATCTGGATGACGATGGGCAGACAGCCGGAGGCGGGGTTCACCTTCTCCGACCGGTAGAGCGCCATCATCTCGGTCTGCGCCTTCTGCGGATCCTCCTTATGGCGTTCCCGGATCTCCTGCATCTTCGGGCCCAGGATCTTCATCTTGGCCATCGAATGATAGGCTTTGTTCTGCAGCGGGAAGAACAGCAGCTTGATGGCGAGCGTGAAGATCAGGATCGCCACGCCGAAATTATGGACCAGGCCGTTGATCCAATGGATGGCGTAGAAGAAAGGCTTGGTGAGGAAGTAGAACCAGCCGAAATCCACCGCCTTGTCGAAATCGGTGATACCGAGGCGGGTGGCGTAGTCGTCCAGGATGCTGACCACCTTGGCGCCGGCGAAGAGCCGGGTCGCGAGCTGGGCGGTGGCGCCGGCCGCCACGATCTGTGGCGCGTTCGGTGCCATGTCGGCTTGCCAGCGGTCCTGCCCACCTTCGGCCACATGGCGGAAGGAGGTGCGCATCACGGTGTCCCGCTCCGCCGGGATCAGGGCGGCGAGCCAGTACTTGTCAGTGAAGCCGGCCCAGCTCCCGCCACGGGCATCCTGCTCGAAGCCGGCGCCACGGCGCTTCTCGCCCTCCGATTTCACATTGGCATAGGTCATTTCCTGCAGGCGGCCATCGAGCACGCCGATGAAGCCTTCATGCAGCACGTAGTAGCCGGCGAGGTGCGGGGTGCGTTCGCGCCGGATGCGGGCCCAGGGCAGCACCGAGACCTGCTCGGCGCCGCTGTTGCGCACCCGCTGCTCGACGCCGACCATGTAGTTGGCGTCGAGCGTCAGCCCGATCTCGAAGACTTGGCCCTGGCCATTGTCCCAGGTGAGGGTGACCGGGCTGTCGGGCGAGAGGCGCGGCGCATTCGCCTGCCATTCGGTGTTGCCGTCGGGCACCCGGGTGCGGCCGTCGGCCGCGGTCCAGCCCCATTGCGCGTAATAGCCTTCCGCCGTCTCGCGTGGCGCAAAGAGCTGCACCAGCGGCGAATTGGGCTCGATCGTCTCCCGGTAGTCGCGCAGCACGAGCTGATCGAGCTGCGCGCCGCGCAGGTTGATGCTGCCCTCGACGCGCGGACCCGCGACCGGCAGGCGCGGGGCGGGGCCGCGGGGTGCTGCGGCCGGGGCATCGCCCGGCGCCGTGGTCACCGCCTGCCCGGACGGATCCGGTGCGGTCGGCCCGGGTGTCGGCGCCTGGGCTGCCTGCTGCGTGGTCTGCGGCGGCGGCGCGGGCGGGCGGTTGCCGCGGTTGTAGACGTCGAACAGCAGCAGGATGCCGATCGAGAGTGCGATCGCCGCGAGGAGGCGCTTCTGGTCCATGGCGGGCGTGTCAGCCTTTGGGCGTCGGGGTGGGCGGGACCGGGTCGTAGCCGCCCGGATGCCAGGGATTGCAGCGGAGGATGCGCCGCGCCGTCAGCAGGCTGCCGCGCAGCGCGCCATGCGCCGAAAGGGCCTCCAGCGCATAGTCGCTGCAATGGGGATGGAAACGGCAATGGCTGCCGATCACGCCGCGGAGCGTATAGCGGTAGGTGTGGACACACCCTTTCAGGGCGAGCGCTGCCGCGCCGTCAATGTCGTGCGCGATGGTCATGGGCTGCTCTCAGGCGCCGCTGATTTTTTTTCGGCCTCAGGCGCCGGCGCGGCCTCCGGCCGCTTGGCTTGCGCGCTGTCGGGGCGCACTGGCGACATCAGTCGGTCGCGCGCGGGGCCGCCTTCGCGGCCCCGGGGCATCGCTGCGCTCGCCCCGCTGGAACCAGTGGCGGCCTGTGGCCGCGGGGTGTTGGTCTGATCCCCTTCGATGACGCCGGCCTGGCGCAGCGCGCCGCGGAGGTCACCCAGTAGGGTGCGGAAATCGCGGGTCGGCGTGGCGTCGCGTCCGATCAGCACCAGGTCCCAGCCGGGCGCCATCGCGCCCTCGGCGAGCAGCGCCGGGATGGCGAGCCGCGCGGCCTCCCGCAGGCGCCGCTTGGCGCGGTTGCGCACCACGGCGTTGCCGACCTTCTTGGTCACGGTGAAGCCGATGCGCGGCGCCGGGGCGTCGGCAGCCATGGCCTGCAGCACGAGCCCCGGCCGCGCCGCGCGCTTGCCGCGGGCGGCCACGCGCAGAAAATCACGCCGGCGCTTCAGGCGCACCGGCGTCGCATCTGTCGGGGGTGTGTCGGGCCGTGCCGCCATGGTCGGGGCGTCTCCGGCCGCGCGCCGCTTACGCGGAGAGGCGCTTGCGGCCCTTGGCGCGGCGATTGGCCAGGATCCGGCGGCCGCCGACGGTTTCCATGCGGTTCCGGAAGCCATGGCGGCGCTTCCGGACGAGCTTCGACGGCTGATAGGTACGCTTCACGACAATACTCTCCTGAGATCACCCGCCCGTCCGGCAAGCGGACGCGCGGCGGCCGGGCCCCCTGGGGCGGTCCGGCGAAGGCCGGGACGTATAGGGAGAGGGGGGGCAGCCCGTCAACCGCAACGGGGCCGCGGAGACCGTTTGGGAATGCCGCCGCTATTCCCAGGCGGTCTCCCAACCCTGGCTGCGATGCCCATCCTGCCCTATTCGGAGGTCCCAGGCGAGCAGGTGCGGCATGACGGACCCGGTGGATGTGGCGGTGATCGGCGCGGGGGCCGCCGGGCTGGCGGTCGCGACCATCGCGGCCGGGCTCGGCCTCAAGGTCGCGCTGGCCGAGCGCGGACGCATGGGCGGCACCCATCTGAACGCCGGCTGCATCCCCTCCAAGGCATTGCTCGCGGCCGCCCGCTCGGCCGCCGGCGTGCGGGATTCGCACCGCTTCGGCATCCGCCTGCCGCCACCGGAGATCGACTGGGCCGCGGTGCGCGCCCATGTGCGGGGGGCGATCGCCCGGGCTGCCCCCAATGCCGGCGCCGCCCGGCTGCGGGGCATGGGTGTCGAGGTGATCGAGGCGGCCGCCCATTTCACGGCGCCGGACGAGATCGAGGCCGGCACCCGTCGGATCCGCTTCCGACGCTGCGTCATCGCCGCCGGCAGCGCGCCCCTCGTCCCGAACATCCCGGGCCTCGGCGAGATCGCCTGGCTGACCAGTGAGACGCTGTTCGACCTGGCGGACCCCCCGGGGCACCTCGCGATCCTCGGCGGCGGGGCGCTCGGGCTCGAGATGGCGCAGGCCCATGCCCGCCTCGGCTGCTTGGTGACGGTGATCGAGGCCGGCCGCATCGCCGGGCAGGAGGATGCCGAGATGGCGGAGGGCCTGCGGGAGGCGCTGGCCGTCGACGGCATCGCCCTGCGGGAAGGCGTGCAGCTTACCCGCGTGGCCCGGGACTGGGAGGGGATGACGCTCGAGCTTTCCGACGGCGACCGCTTCGGTGCGACGCATCTGCTGCTGGCGGCCGGGCGGGTGCCGCGCCTCGCCTCGCTCGACCTGGTGGCGGGGCAGGTCCAGGCGACGGAGCGCGGCATCGCGACCGATGCCGGCCTGCGCAGCCTTACGAATCGCCGGGTCTTCGCGGCCGGCGACATCGCGGATCCCGAGGGCACCGGCCCGCGCAGCTTCACCCATGCCGCCACCCAGCACGCCGCGGTCCTGGCGAAGCGCATGCTGTTCCGCCTGCCGGCCCGCTTCGACGCCGCCGCCCTGCCCCGGGTGACCTATACCGACCCGGAGCTCGCCCAGGTCGGCCTGACCGAAGAGCAGGCGCGCGCCGCCGGCCATGCCGAGTTGTCGATCCTGCGCTGGCCGCTGTCCGAGAACGACCGGGCCGTGGCGGAGGGACGGCCGGCAGGGCTCGTGAAGCTGGTCGCGACGCCGCAGGGCCGGCTGCTCGGCGCCTCCCTGCTCAGCGCGCATGCCGGCGAGATGGCGGGGATCTACGGGCTGTTGATCGGGCGAAAGCTGCCGCTCTCTGCGCTCACCGGCCTCGCCTTGCCCTATCCGACCCTGGCCGAGGCGGGGAAGCGGGCGGCGGAGGGCTTCTATACCCCGAAGCTGCTGTCGCCCTTCGTCAAGGGCCTAGCGGGATGGCTGCGGCATCTGCCCTGAACCTCTGGCTGCTGCCAGCAGATGACATCTGCCTTTCGGGCAGATTACGTCTTCGGCTAATTCCGCCCTGCGGCAATCTGCTCTAGGGATCACAGGCGCTGTGCCGTTTCACCTTTGCTGCGGCGCACCATCTCTCGGGTGTCCCCGGTCACTGCGGCCGGGTGGCGCTTCAGACGAAGGACAGGGCGATATGGACAAATTTCTCGCGGGACGCGGCGCGCTCGTCACCGGCTCGACCAGCGGCATCGGGCATGGCATCGCCCTGCTGCTGGCCGAGGCCGGCGCCAAGGTGATGCTGAACGGCTTCGGCAAGCCGGAAGAGATCGCCCGCGCCCGCGCTGAGGCGGGCGCCGCGATGGGCACGGCCGAAGCGCCCTATTCCGGCGCCGACCTCTCGAAGCCCGAACAGGTGCGGCAGATGGTCGCCGATGCCGAAGCCGCACTCGGCACCCTCGACATCCTCGTCAACAACGCCGGCATCCAGTTCGTCGCCGGCGTCGAGGAGTTCCCGGACGCGAAGTGGGACGCGATCATCGCGATCAACATGAGCAGCAACTTCCACGCCATCAAGGCGGCGCTGCCGGGGATGAAGGCGCGCAACTGGGGGCGGATCATCAACATCGCCTCCGCCCATGGCCTGCGCGGCAGCCCGGAGAAGGTCGCCTATGTCACCGCCAAGCACGGCGTCGTCGGCATGACCAAGGTGGTGGCGCAGGAGGTCGCGAAGACACCGATCACCGTCAATGCCATCTGCCCGGGCTTCGTGCGCACGCCGCTTGCCGAAGCGCAGATCGGCCCGCTCGCCAAGCAGCACGGCGTCAGCGAGGAGGTCGCACTGACCGACTACCTGCTGGAGAAGCAGCCCTCCAAGCGCTGGATCGAAGTGGAGGAAGTGGCGCGCATGGCGCTCTATCTCTGCGGTCCCGGCTCGGGCGGCGTCACCGGCACGGCGCTGTCGATCGATGGCGGCTGGACCTCGGCGTGAACGACGCCGGAGGCCTGCCGCCGCCACCCAGGAAGCGCATCAGCCTGGCACTCCAGGGCGGCGGCACCCATGGCGCTTTCACCTGGGGCGTGCTGGAGCGGCTGTTGGAAGAGGAGAGGCTGGAGATCGACGGCCTCTCCGGCACCTCCGCCGGCGCGATCAACGCGACGCTGGTGGTGCAGGGGCTGATCGAGGATGGCGCCGCCGGCGCCATCCGCGCGCTCGACAGCTTTTGGCGCAGCGTCGCGACCAAGCTGCTGTTCAGCCCGGTGCGCTCGACGCCCTTCGAGAAGGCGATCTGGGGCCACGACCTGACCTATTCGCTGGCCTACCAAACCTTCGACATTATGGCGCGCATGCTGTCGCCCTATCAGCTCAACCCCTTTCCCTTCGAGTGGAATCCGCTGCGCCAGGCGCTGGAGGAGAGCATCGACTTCGCGGCGCTGCGCAGCGCCGCGAAGGCGCCGCGCCTCTTCGTCTCCGCGACCAGCGTGCGCAGCGGCAAGCCGCGCGTCTTCACCCGCAAGGAGATCACGCCGGATGCGCTGCTCGCCTCCGCCTGCCTGCCGCAGGTGTTCAAGGCGGTGGAGATCGACGGCGAGCCCTATTGGGATGGCGGCTATCTTGGCAACCCCGCGCTCTGGCCGCTCTATGAGCAGGGCGGGCCGCCGGACCTGGTGCTGGTGATGCTGAACCCGCTGGTGCGGGAGGAGATCCCGACCAGCACCTCCGACATCGTGAACCGGCTGAACGAGATCACCTTCAACGGCAGCCTGATGGCGGAGATGCGCGCGATCGACTTCGTGCAGCGCCTGCTCGATGCCGGCCGGCTGGAGCAGCCGCGCTACCGGCGCCTCTTCATCCATGTGATCGAGGACGAGGCGCGCCTGCGCGGCTTCAAGCTCGCGACCAAGTTCAACGGCGACTGGGACTTCCTCAGCACGCTCCGCCAATACGGGCGGGAGGCGGCGGATCGCTGGCTGGCCGAGAACTTCGACAAGCTCGGGCGCGAGAGCAGCGCCGATGTGCGGGCGATGTATCTGTGATGGACGGCGCTCAATCCAGTCCCGTCTTCCCGGGCGCCCAATAGACCTTGGTTCGGAGTTGCGACGAGGCGACCCCGCGGCTGCCGAGCACTCGGCGGAGCCGCTGGATCGATGTCGCCTTGCCGCTCAGCACGAAGGGCGTCGGCGCCCATTCGTCGAGGATCTGCAGCATCCTGGCTTCGACCTCCTCCAGATGCGCATCGGCCTCCGCACGCTGGATGAAGATGGCACGCTGCGTCCCGAAGGATCGCCAAGCCTGCGTCGAGGCCTCGACCGAGGACACCTCGAACAGGAACACGGCTGCCCCCGACGCACCCAGGCGGGCGCTCAGCGCCTGGGCGAGACCGAAGGACGTCTCGTCCCCGAAGAGGACTGGCAGATCATCATCCACGCCCTCCAGGTCGAGTGAGCGCCGCGGCCCGAAGAACTGGCAGGCGTCCCCGGCCCGCGCGTTCAAGGCCCAGGCCGCACCGGGTCCGTCGCCATGCGCGAAGGCCAGGATGCGGGCTTCGCCGGCAATGGCATCCCAGGAGAGCGGCGTGTAGGTGCGGTTGGCGCCGGCGCCGACATCGATCTGGATCTTCTGGCCAGGCTTCCACGCGACGTCCCTGAGCCCGGGCCCGGCGAGGGTGATCAGGCGGAACCCCTCCGACAACGCGTCCACCTTGGCGATGCTGGCCTGGCGGAAGAACCATCGCATCACCAGCGCCGCCAGGCGGCCGGCCTCACGACGGTCGGCCGAATCCGGCGACGTGTCCGCCGGTGGCATGAAGCCGGTCATGTCGAGATCCGATCGCCCTGCCATGTCACTGGGCCGCGGCTTCGCGAGTGTCGGCTCAGAGCAGCGGACAGCCCAAGAATTTCGTGAACATGGTGGCACAGGCCTGCACCGCGAGGTGTTTCGTCAGGCTCGGCATCCTGTCGCATCCAGACGAGCGGAAAGGTGGATGCATCCAGCATCATCGCGCATATCCCCGTGTTCGGCCGCCGGGCGTGATCCGTTGGCCGAATGCTCACGGGCCGCGCTCCGGCGGCAGGCTTGTCCTGTGCTGGAGGCTAGGCGCCGGTGCAGGTGGCGTCATTGCGCAAGATCGCCAGATTATGGTCTGATCCGGCCAGGACGCTGGATGCAGGGGGGCTGTCGTCAGGATGGATCTCGCGCGCAGCTTCGCCCATCGATTCGGCCAGCTTTCGCATCCGGACGCGGTGCCGCGGCCCTTCGTCGCGATCTGCCCCGCGGTCATCCTGGAGGAGGGAGAGCGCCTGCCTTGGCATCACCATCGCAAGGCGCAGCTCCTCTACACGCTCCGCGGCACCATCCATTGCGAGACCGAGGACGGGATCCGCATCGTACCGCCGCAATGCGCGGTCTGGATCCCGAGCGACCTGCCGCACAGCGCCTTCGGCTCCGGCGATATCGAGTGCCATTGTCTCTTCGTCGAACCCGACGCCGCGCCGGGCCTGCCGGAGCGCTGCTGCACGGTGTCGATCTCGCCGCTGCTGCGTGAGCTGCTGCGGCGCGCGGCCCGGCTGCCGGAGCTCTATGACGCCGACGGCGCGGATGGGCGGCTGGTCGCGGTGATCCTCGATGAGCTGGCGGCAGCACCGGTCGAGAATCTGCATCTGCCGATGCCGGCGGATCCACGCCTCCGGGCGCTGGCCGGCATGCTGCTGGCCGGGCCGGCCAATCACGCATCCCTGCAGGAATGGGCATCCCGGGTCGCGCTCAGCGAGCGCAGCCTGAGCCGTCTGCTGGCGCAGGAGGTCGGCATGAGCTTCGGGCGATGGCGCCGTCAACTCCATGTCATGCTGGCGCTGCAGCGCCTGGCCGCGGGCGAGAGCGTGCAGGCCGTCGCGATCGATCTCGGCTACGAAAGCGCCAGCAGCTTCGTCACTATGTTCCGTAAGGCTATGGGCAAGCCGCCCGGCCGCTACCTGCAGGAGCAAGGGAGAATGTGAGGCGCGCCGGCGCGCCGCGTGCGACGACGACGATCGCACGCTGGCGGAAGCGCCGCGCCAGCACCAGCAGGCGGCGAGGATCGGCGGCGACCAGGCGATGCGCCTCCCGCCAGCGGCGCCAGCCGCCATGGCCGGCGGCACTCGGCAGGCGGCGGATCGCTTCATCGAAGCGCCGCATCGCGCGCGCGTTCCAGCCCGGCGGCGTCAGGCGCGAGAACGGGTTCTCGGCGGTGATGAAACCGCCACGCCGCGCGCCGAGCTTCGCCAGCAGCGCATCCACCGCCGCACTCCGCCGCCCGACATGCGCGACGGCGCCGGCCGCTTCATAGGCCGTGCGCCGGTAGGCGGCGAGGCTCATGGCAGGTGGAGAAGCATGCCTTTGAGATAGGCGCTCTCGGGCAGCATCGGGTGCAGCGGATGGTCGGGGCCGGCGCCGCCCTGATGCAGGATGCGCGGGCGGCGATGCGCCCGATCGACGCCCCAGAGCACCGCATCGGCGAATTCGCCGGGGGCGACATGGTGCGAGCAGGAAGCGATGAACAGGAAGCCGCCGCGCGCCACGCGCTCCGCCGCCAGCCGCGCCAGCTTGCCATAGGCGCGGAGCGCCGCCGGATTGTCCTTGCGCGCCTTGGCGAAGGCCGGCGGATCGGCGATGACGATATCGAAGCGCGCCTCGATGCGCGCCAGCTCCTCCATCGCATCGCCGCGCCGGGTCTCGACGCGATCGGCGAGGCCATGCGCCTGCGCCGCTTCCATCGCGAGCTCGAGCGCCAGCGCACTGCGGTCGAGCAAGGTCACGCGCGAAGCCCCCGCTGCCGCGGCCTGCAGGCCGAAGCCGCCGGTGTGGCAGAAGGCATCGAGCACCGTCGCATCCTTGGCCAGCCGCGCGACGCGTGCCCGGTGCTCGCGTTGGTCATGGAACCAGCCGGTCTTCTGCCCTTCCGTCAGGTCGACGGGAAAGCGCAGCCCGCCTTCTTCGGCGAAGACGCGGCGCGGCTCGCCATGCAGCGTGACGACCTGCTCCGGCAGGCCCTCCAGCACGCGCACGCCGGCATCGTTGCGCCCGACAATGAGGTCAGGGTTCAGCAATGCGCGCAGCGCCTCCACCAGCAGCGGCGTCGCCGCCTCCATGCCCGCGGTATTGGCCTGCAGGGCAATGGCGTCACCGTAGCGGTCGATGATCAGCCCCGGCAGCCCATCCGCCTCGGCATGCACCAGGCGGTAGAAGGGGGCATCGAACAGCCGCTGGCGCAGCGCCAGGCAGGCGCCGAGGCGGGCGCGGAACCAGCCGGCGTCGATCGCCGCCTGCGGATCCGGGGTCAGCAGCCGCGCCGCGATCAGGCTGTGCGGGTTGAAATGCCAGGCGCCATGCTTCACGCCGTCATCGCCCTCGAGGCGCACGACGCTGCCCGGCGGCAGCGCCTTGGCCGCCGCCGTCATCGCGATCTCGTTGGAAAAGGCCCAGGGGTGGCCCGCCTTCACCCGCTTGTCGCGGCCCGGCAGCAGGCGGATCAGCGGACGGTCTGCATCTGTGCTCATGACGGGGCTGATAGTCGCAAGCCGTCATTGCGCGCAACTTGACCCCTTCCTATACGCGATACCCATGAGGATCGTTCGGGACCTGCCCGCGCTGCGCGCGGCGACGGAGACGATGCGCCGCGCCGGAGAACGCGTCGCGCTGGTGCCCACCATGGGCGCGCTGCATGCCGGGCATCTCGCCCTGGTCGAGGCGGCACGGCGGGAGGCGGATCGGGTCATCACCTCGATCTTCGTCAACCCGCTGCAATTCGGGCCCAACGAAGACTTCTCCAAATACCCGCGCACCGAGGAAGCCGATCTCGCGGCGCTGGAAGCGGCCGGTTGCGACATCGCCTGGCTGCCGACGGTGGAGGTCATGTATCCCCCTGGCGCCGCGACGGTGATCGAAGTCGCCGGCCCCACCGAAGGCTTCGAAGGCGCGGCGCGCCCAGGCCATTTCCGCGGCGTCGCGACTGTCTGCTGCAAGCTCTTCTCCCAGACAGAGGCCGATGTCGCGGTGTTCGGGGAGAAGGACTGGCAGCAGCTTCAGGTGATCCGGCGGATGGTCGCGGATCTGGACCTGCCGCTCGACATCCTCGGCCACCCGATCGTGCGCGATGCCGATGGGCTCGCGCTCTCCTCCCGCAACCGCTATCTGAGCCCGGCCGAGCGCGCCAAGGCAGCGATGCTGCCGGAGGCGATGCGCGAAGCCGCCAATGCCATGCTGCACGGCGCCGCGATCGAGAGCGCGCTCGATGCCGCGCGGGACGGTCTGAACGCGGCCGGCTTCGACGTGAACTATCTGGCCCTGGTCGAGCCCGAAACGCTGCGACCGACCGATGCGCTGCCGGCCCGTATGATCGCCGCCGCGAAGCTCGGCCCAGTCCGGCTGCTGGACAACATGCCCGTCGGTTGACGGGACTCGGAGCTGCGTTCTCGTTCTTGATTTGTTCACCAAGGTGAGTCAGGGTCCGGCGCATGTCGGACCGGCACCTCGCGCTGGCGGCCGCTGACCGCCCCCCGATCGACCAGCCAGCCCTGCTTGCCGCGCTCCGTGCCCGGGTGGCGCGGCTGGAAGGCGCTGGCCGGGCGCGGCACGACGCCGCACCCATCCCACTCTTCGACGGTCCGAAACTGCCCGGCGGCGGCCTCGCCCGCGCCGCCCTGCACGAGATCCTGGCCGAGGAGCCCGGCTGCGGCGCTGCCTTCGCCGCGGTGCTGCTGGCCCGTGCCGGCGGCACCGTGCTCTGGATCGCCGCCGGCAGCGACGCCCTGACCGCCTGGCCCCCCGGCCTCGCGCGCTGCGGCCTCACGCCCGCCAACCTCATCCTGCTGCGCGCCGAACACTGGTCCGACGCCCTCTGGGCCATGGAGGAAGCACTGCGCTGCCCCGCTGTCGCCGGCGCCCTGCTGGCCCCGGACTGGGAGGCCGATCCGGCTGACACCCAACTCGACCTCACCGCCAGCCGCCGCCTGCAGCTCGCCGCCGAAGCCGGCGGTGGCGTCGGCTTGCTGCTCCGCCCCGACATCGCCCGCCCCCCACCGAGTGCTGCCACCACCCGCTGGCGCATCAGCGCCCTGAACGCCGCCGGCGCCGGCCACGGCTTCGGCGATCCCCGCTGGCAACTCGACCTGCTGCGCGCCCGCGGCGGCAAGGCTGACAGCGGCTGGGCCGTGACCTGGCGGGTGGCGGCGGGCGAGATCGAGCGGGACGGGGCGTGATGACGGAGGGTCTGCCCTGGGAGGGGCTTTGCCCCTCCCAGACCCACCCCACCAGGAGCCTAGGGCCCCTGGACCCCGATCATTTTGATGTCCTGACTGGGAAGGGGGATGCCCGGCGCGATCGCGCCGGGCATCCCCCTTCCCAGTCAGGGCGCCAAGTGAAGCAGGTCAAGGAGCCTCCAGGCTCCTTGCGGGTGGGGTCCGGGGAGGGCAGCGCCCTCCCCGGGGCAGACCGCCGTTACCTCGCCCTGCACCTGCCCGATCTCGCGACCGACCGCCTTCGCCGGACCATGGACCTGCCCGCTGACCGGCCTTTGGCTGTCTGGGCGACGGAGGGGCCGCGGCGGGTGTTGGTGGCGGTGGATCCGGTGGCGGCGCGGGCCGGCCTGGCGGTGGGGCAGAGCCTGGCGGATGCGCAGGCGATCGCGCCGGATCTGCTGCTGCAGCCGGAGGAGCCGGGGGCGGCGGCGCGGGTGTTGCGGGACCTGGCGCTCTGGGCACGGCGCTACACGCCGCTGGCGGCGGAGGATGCGCCGGATGGGGTGATGCTCGACATCACCGGCTGCGATCATCTCTGGGGCGGGGAGGCAGCGCTGCTGCGGGATGCGCTGGCGCGGCTGCGGCGTGCGGGGTTTGCGGCGCGGGGGGCGGTGGCGGGCGCGGCGGCGACGGCGGGTGCCTTGGCGCGGGCGCGGTCCGATCAGCCGGTAGTGGTGTCGGGGGAGGAGGTGGCGGCGGTCGGGCCGCTGCCGATCGGTTTGGCGCTGCGGCTGGGGGCGGAGGATTTGGCGCCGCTGGTGCGGCTCGGGCTGCGGCGGGTGCGGGATCTGCTGGCCCTGCTGCGGGCACCGCTGGCAAGGCGCTTCGGGCAGGATCTGCTGGACCGGCTGGATGCGGTGACCGGGGCGCGGCGGCAGGCGATCCGGCCGCTGCAGCCGCCGCCGGAGCTTGCCGTGGCGCTGGAGCCGATGGAACCGGTCATCGCGCGCGCCGGCATCGATGCGGTGCTCGACCGGCTGCTGGATGGGCTCTGCGCGAAGCTGCTCCGGGCCGGGGTCGGGGTGCGGCGGCTGGCGCTGCTGGCCTGGCGGGTGGATGGGGATGTGCAGGAGGTCGTGATCGGTACCGGCCAGCCGAGCCGGGCGCCGGCGCATCTGCGGCGCCTGTTTCGCGACAAGCTGGAGCGGCTGGCGCCGGGGCTGGGGTTCGAACGCCTGGCGTTGGAGGCGCGCGCCACGGATCCGATGCCGGCCGGCGCGCAGGCGGTGATGCGGATTGCGGGGCGGCGGGACGAAAGCGCCGCGATGGCGCTGGCGCAGCTCCTCGACCGGCTGGGCCAGCGGGTGGAGGTGCGGCGGGTGGCACCGGTGGCGAGCCATTGGCCGGAGCATATGGTGGCATCGCTCGGTGCGCAGGCCGTGCCGCCGGCGATGCCCGCGGGCTGGGGCGGGCTCTGGGCGCCGGTGCTGCTGCGGCGCCGGCCGGAGCCGGTGGAGGTGGTGGCGTTGCTGCCGGACGGGCCACCCGCGCTGCTGTGCTGGCGAGGGGTGGCGCATCGCGTGGCGCAGGTCCAGGGCCCGCGGCGGCTGGAACCGGAGTGGTGGCGCATGGGGACGCTGCCGGCGCGGCGTGACTATTACCGGCTGGAGCTCGCTTCCGGTGCCCGGCTCTGGGTTTATCGCGAGGGCTCTTTGGAAAGGGCGCGCTGGCTGCTTCACGGGATGGCAGCCCCATCATGCATAGGCGTGAAGCAAATCCAGGGAGCATCAACGCGTGGTGTGCACGAGAGCTCCACAGGGTTGAATTGGAGAGAGCCAATACATTTGGGTTTCGCAGAACTAGCCGCGCGTTCGAACTTCACTTTCCTCGACGGAGCGTCGCATCCGCATGAGTTGGTGAAGCGCGCGAAGAGATTAGGTTATGCCGGCATTGGTATCTGCGACACCAATTCGCTGTCCGGGGTGGTGCGCGGGCATGTCGCAGCAAAGGCTGATCCGACCGATGCCGACGATAGGTCCATTCCCTACCGGGTCGGCTGCCGCCTGCTGCTGCTTGACGGTAGCGAGTGGTTGGTATGGCCGACCAATCGCGAGAACTATGGCCGACTGACTGCGCTGCTCTCCGCAGGACGGATGCGGGAGAAGGCGCCGAAGGGTGAATGCCACATCGACCGCACGGCGATGTTCGCGGTGGCCGATGGCTGGGTGCTGGCGGTGATACCGCCGGCCGATCCCGACGAAGCCTTCGCGGCAGGGCTGCGGGAAGCGGCGGCGGCGCTGCGTGGGCGGCTGGCGATGCCGTTGCTGTTGGCGGCGGCGTGCACTTATCGCGGCGATGACCAAGCCAGGCTCGACCTTCTGGCCAGCATGGCGGCGCAGGCGGGGGCGGAACTGCTCGCCACTGGCGACGTGCGCTACCACGATCCGGCGCGGCGGCGGCTCGCGGATGTGGTGACCGCGATTCGGCTGCACACCACGGTCGATGCGCTGGGGCATCACGCGGAGCCGAATGCCGAGCGCCACCTGAAGCCGCCGGCGGAAGTGGCGCGCCTCTTCGCGCGCTACCCGGAAGCGCTGGCGAACACGATCCGCGTGCTGGATGCGACGGAGGGATTCAAGCTCGAGGATCTTCAATACGAATATCCGGACGAGATCCTGGAGGAAGGCTACACCGCGCAGGAGACATTGGAGCGGCGCGTGGCCGAAGCGCTGGAGACGCGCTGGGTCGGCGGTGCGCCGGCAGATGTGCGGAAGCGGGTCGCACAGGAACTGCAGCTGATCCGCAAGCTTGGCTATGCACCCTATTTCCTGACCGTGCAGGAGATCGTGCGCTTCGCGGAGTCGAAGGGCATCCTCTGCCAGGGCCGTGGCTCGGCGGCGAATTCGGCGGTCTGCTATGCGCTCGGCGTCACCGCGGCCGATCCCACCAAGCACGACCTGCTCTTCGAACGCTTCATCTCCGCGAGCCGCGGCGAGCCGCCCGATATCGACATCGATTTCGAACATGAGCGGCGGGAAGAGGTGATCCAGCACCTCTATGAGAAATACGGCCGTCACCGCGCCGCCATCTGTGCCACCCTGATCTGCTACCGCAGCCGCAGCGCGATCCGCGAGGTCGGCAAGGCCATGGGGCTGACGGAAGACGTCACCGCGCGCCTCGCCAAGGCGAGCTGGGGGCCGAAGGGCGACCGCGATCCCGGCGAGATCGCGGCGGAAGAGGGGCTGGATGCCAGTGATCCGCGCCTCGCCCTGGCGATGCAGTTCGCGGCCGAGCTGATCGGCTTCCCGCGCCATACCGCGACCCATGTCGGCGGCTTCGTCATCACCCGCGGTAGCCTGGTGGAGCTCGCGGTGGTCTCGAACGCGGCGATGGAAGACCGTACCGTCCTGGAATGGGACAAGGACGATGTCGAGGCGCTCGGCATCCTCAAGGTGGATGTGCTGGGGCTCGGCATGCTCACCTGCCTGAAGCGCTGCTTCGATCTGCTGCGCCAGCACGCGCATCTCGATGTCGGCCTGCGTACGCTGCCGCCGGAATGCCCGAAGACCTATGAGATGCTGCGCCAGGCCGACAGTATCGGCGTCTTCCAGGTGGAGAGCCGCGCGCAGATGAACATGCTGCCGCGGCTGCGGCCGGAGAAATTCTATGACCTGGTGATCGAGGTTGCGATCGTGCGGCCGGGTCCGATCGCCGGTGACATGGTGCATCCCTATCTGCGGCGGCGGGCGAAGCTGGAAGATCCGGATTACCCGTCGCCATCGCTTGAGCATGGTCCGCCAAACGAGTTACAGCAGGTGCTCGACAAGACGCTCGGTGTACCGCTGTTCCAGGAACAGGCGATGCGCATCGCCATGGTCGCAGCCGGCTTCACGGCGGATGAGGCCGACCAGCTCCGCCGCGCCATGGCCACCTTCAAGATGAACGGCAAGGTCGACCGCTACCGCGACAAGCTGGTCAGCGGCATGGTCCGCCGCGGCTACAAGCAGGATTTCGCCGAACGGCTCTTCTCCCAGATCGAGGGCTTCGGCGATTACGGCTTCCCGGAAAGCCATGCCGCGAGCTTCGCGCTGCTCGTCTATGCCTCGGCCTGGGTGAAATGCCACCACCCCGCGGTCTTCGCCTGCGCACTGATCAACAGCCAGCCCATGGGCTTCTACGCGCCCGCGCAGCTCGTGCGCGATGCGCGGGAGCATGGCGTCGCGATCCGCCCGATCGACGTCAATGCCAGCACCTGGGACTGCACGCTGGAGCCGGAGGTCGAGAGCGCCAATGGCCTGGCGCTCAGGCTCGGTCTCAGGATGGTGGCGAGCCTGTCGCAGGAGGAGGCGGAAGCGATCGTCAAAGCGCGCGATGCGCGTAACGGCACCCCCTTCGCCTCGGTCGAGGAACTCGCCCGGCGCAGCGGTGTCGGCCGCCGCGCGCTCGATGCGTTGGCCGCCGCCGATGCCTTCGCTGGACTTGGCGCCGAGCGTCGCCGCGCTGCCTGGGATGCACGCGGCGTCTCTGCCGGGCCGCATGACCTGCCGCTCTTCGCAACTGCCGCCGATCCTCTGGCCGATGAGCCGCCGCTGATCGCGGAGCCCGCGCCGGCCCTGGTCCCTGCGACGGAAGGCGAGACGGTGGTCGAGGATTACCGCGCCACCGGCCTGACGCTCCGCCGCCACCCGATGGCGCTGCTGCGCCCGGCGCTGATGGCGCTGCGCTGCGCCGATACGCGCCAGTTCCATGAGGCAGGGCAGGGATCCTCGCTGCGTCTCGCTGGGCTGGTGCTGATGCGCCAGCGCCCCGGCTCGGCCAAGGGCGTGATCTTCCTGACCGTCGAGGACGAGCATGGCGTCGCCAATCTCGTCGCCTATCCGGATGTCGCGATGCGCTACCGCGCTGCGCTGGTCTCCAGCCGGCTGCTGCTGGCCGAAGGCCGGGTGGAACGCGTCATCGAGCATGCCGAGGTGCCGATCACCCATCTTCTCATCCGCAGCCTGACCGATCGCTCTGACCTGCTCGACGGGCTGCTGCAGCCGGAAGAAGCGGAACTTGAAGGCGCTGCGCGCAGCGCCCGCATGCCGCCGAGCCGCGATTTCCGATAACGACCGGGACTCTCGTTGCGTTGACAGTGCAGGCCCTGCTTGCCAGCCTATCGTCAACAATCCTGCGTACAACGAGAGGAAGCCGTCCCCATGCCCAACAGCAGCATCGATCCTGAAAACGTTTCCATTGCTGAAATGGAGCGCTTCGTCGCCCGCTTCGCCACGTTGCGCGGCTCAGAAGAAGCCTTCGTGGATTCAAACCTTCCCGGCGCCCGCCGCTTCAAGATCAACCTGGTCGGCATGGGCGTGGTCGAGCGCGAGGACCTGCCCGACCTGAAGCCGAACATCCCGTTGCCCGCGCATGGCTTCAACCTCGGCATGATCCAGGCCGAGCATGGCAACGGTGCCTCCCTCCACGCCCACACGACGGAGGAGGTGTTCATGCCGCTGATCGGCCCCTGGGCAGTGTTCTGGATGACGAAGGAGGGTGAGAAGGAGATCGTGCTGCAGCCCTTCGACTGCATCCATGTGCCGACCGGCGTCTATCGCGGCTTCCGCTATGTCGGCGAAGGCCGCGGCACGCTGCTGACCCTGATCGGCGGCCCCGATGCCGGCAAGGTCACCTGGGAGCCGGGCGTGCTGGAGAAGGCGGCCGCGATCGGCGTCTCCCGCGGTGCCGACGGGCAGGTGCACGGCCTGGCCAAGGCCGGCTGACCGGCCATGACGCGCAATATCACACGCCGTGCGGCACTGGCATTGCCCATGCTCGCCGCCGCGCGCGGCACCCTGGCCCAGCAGCCGTTCCCGAACCGGCCGGTCACCGTGATCGTGCCCTTCCCACCGGGCGGCGCTACCGATCTGGTGGCGCGACCGCTCGGCGCTGCCTTGCAGCGCGTCTGGAACCAAAGCGTGGTGCTGCAGAACCGCGGCGGCGCCGGCGGCAGCATCGGCATGGCAGCGGCCGCCATGGCGCGGCCCGATGGCTATACCGGCCTGATCGCGCATGTCGCCTATTCCTCGATCCCGGCGGCGGATGCGCTGTTCGGCCGGGCGCCGAGCTTCGATCGCGCGGCGCTGGCACCGGTTTCCCTGCTGACCGCCGATCCGCAGGTCATGGTGGTGAAGGCCGATGCACCCTGGCGGAGTTGGCTCGATCTGGTCGCGGATGCGAAGCGGCGGCGGCCGGGTGACATCGCCTATGGCTCCTCCGGCCCCTACAGCGCCGTGCACCTGCCTTTCGAGATGCTCGCTCAAGCCGGTGAGTTCCAGCTCAATCACGTGCCCTATTCCGGCGGCGGGCCGGCGATCACCGCGGTGCTCGGCGGCCAGGTGGCGATGACCGCAAGCACGCCCTCCGTCGTCGCGCCCTATATCCGTTCCGGCGAGATGCGCGCCTTGGTGCAGACCGGCGCCCGCCGCGTGGCGCTGCTGCCCGATCTGCCAACCGCGATCGAACTCGGCTTCCGCGGTGTGGAGTTCTACCTTTGGGTCGGATTCTTCACCCAGGCGACGGTGGAGGCAGACATCCAGCGACGCCTCCGGGAGGGGATCTCGGCCGCGACACAGGAACCGGAGATGCGCCGCCAGCTCGAGACCACGGGCATGGAGATCGACCTGCGACAGGGCGACGCCTTCCAGGCCTTCCTGGATGCCGACCGGCAGCGCGTGGAAGCAGCCATTCAGCGCATCGGGAAGGTCGAGTAACGGCCGATGACGACCTGGCGCTTTGTCGGCAAGTCGCTGCCGCGCAGCGAGGACCGGCGGCTGCTCTCCGGCCTCGGCCGCTACACCGCCGATCTCGTGGCACCGGATGCTTGTCGGCTCTTTATCGTGCGGTCGCCGCATGCGGCAGCGCGCATCGCGGGCATCGATGCGGGCGTCGCGGCGGCGATGCCGGGCGTCAGGCTGGTGCTGACGCCGGATGATCCGGACCTCATGCGGCTCGGTGATTTCACCTCCCGTGTGTCGCGACTGACGCCGGATGGGACGCCGAACTTCGTGCCGTCCTACCGATCGCTTTCGGTCGGCGCGGCGCGCTTTGTGGGTGACGCGGTGGCTGCGATCGTGGCGGATACCCTCGCTCAAGCGAAGGATGCGGCGGAGGCGCTGGCGATCGATTGGCAACCGCTGCCTGCGGTCACCGATCTCCGCGCCGCTGTTGCCCCCGGCGCGCCGGAGGTCTGGGCAGAAGCGCCGGGCAATGTCTGCTTCCTGCATGACCAGGGCCCTGTAGCGGAGGTCGAGCACGCCATCGCCGGGGCACGGCATCGCGTCAGCATCACCTACCCGATCAGCCGCGTCATCGCGGCACCGATGGAGACGCGCGCAGCGCTCGCGCATTGGGACGCGGCGGAGGAGCGGTTCACGCTGACCGCCCCGCTGCAGAACCCTCATTTCATTCGCGAGGAATATGCGGAGCGCGTGCTCGGCATTCCCGGCCACCGGCTGCGGGTGATCGCCCCCGATGTCGGCGGCGCCTTCGGCCTGAAGGAATCGCCTTTCCCGGAATACGGCCTGGCGCTGATCGCGGCGCGGCGCATCTGGCGCGACGTGCTCTGGGTCGGTGAACGCAGCGAAAGCTTCATCGCCGACCACCATGCCCGCGACATGCATTCGAGCGTCACCCTCGCGCTCGACGAGGACGGCATTTTCCAGGCGCTGCGGATCGAAACGCTCGCCAATCTCGGCGCGTATCTCTCCTGGAATGGCGTGCATGTGCCGACCAACAACCTGGGCGGTCTCTCCGGCGTCTATCGTTGCCGGCGCATCCATGCTCGGGTCCGGGGCGTCTTTACCCATACGCCGCCGACCTCCCCCTATCGCGGGGCTGGCCGGCCGGAAGCGACCTATGCCATCGAACGCGCCATCGACCTGGCAGCGGTTCGGCTCGGCATCGACCGGGTTGAGCTGCGCCGGCGCAACCTGATCGCGCCGGAGCAGATGCCGTGGGCTACCGGCTTCGTCTTCACCTACGATTCCGGCGAGTTCGAGCGCAACATGGACGACGCGCTGGCGCTCGCCGACTGGCGCGGGGTCGAGGCGCGGCGTGCCGATGCGCAGGCGCGCGGCAAGCTGCTCGGCATTGGTGTCGCGAATGCGATCGAAATCGCCAACGGCCCGGTCACTGGTCCTTTTACCGAAAGTGCCGATGTCAGCTTCGACGCGACGGGCGCCGCGACCGTCACGCTCGGCGTGCATTCGCAAGGGCAGGGGCACCTGATCACCTTCGCGCAGATCGCCGCCGACCTGCTCAGCCTGGCGCCGGAGGAGATCCGGGTGCGCTTCGGTGACACCGAGCAGATCGAGCACGGCACCGGCACCTTTGGCTCCCGTTCCGTTGTCGCCGGTGGCGCGGCGCTGGCGCGCGCGGCGGAGGGGATCGTCGCGCGCGGCCGGCGTATCGCGGCGGTGGCGTTCGAATGCGCGGAGAATGATGTCGGCTTCGACGCGGACGGCTTCCACGTGATCGGCACTGATCGTCGGCTATCGACGCGGGACGTGGCGCGGCTGGCCTTCCGCCTGCCGCCCGGCGCCATAGGCGGCCTCGGCCTGTCCGAGAAGGCGATCGTCGCACCCGATGGCCCCAGCTTCCCGAACGGATGCCATGTCTGCGAGGTCGAGATCGATCCGGAAACCGGCCTCTGGGAGATCACGCGCTACACGGTCGTGGACGATGTGGGGCGGGTCATCAATCCGAAGCTGGTCAAGGGCCAGATCCATGGTGGCGTCGCGCAGGGCGTCGGCCAGATCCTGGGCGAGGCGATCCGCTATGACGCGGCCGGGCAGTGCCTCAGCGGCTCCTTCCTGGACTACCAGATGCCGCGCGCCGCCGATCTTCCTTTCATCGCCTGCAAGAGCAACGAGGTGCCGACCACCATGAATCCCCTGGGTGCGAAAGGCGCTGGCGAGGCCGGTACGGTCGGCGCGCTGGTCGTCGTCGTGAATGCGCTGGCCGACGCCTTGGCGCCGCTCGGTATCGACCATGTCGATATGCCGGCGACGCCGGAGCGCCTCTGGCGCGCCATCCGCCAGGCGCGCGTGGCATGAGCGGCACCGCTGCACGCCGCGTCGCGCTTGTCACCGGCGCCACGGAAGGCCTCGGCCAGGCCGTCGCCTTTGACCTGGCCCAGCATGGCTACGACATCGCCGTGACGGAGCTGTCGCCATCGCCGCTGGCGGCCACCATCGCCGGCATCGAAGCCGCCAGTGCCCGCGGCCTGGCGGTGGCGCTCGACCTGCGGGAGGAGCCCTCGATCGCGGCAGCGCTGGAAGCGACGGAAGCAGCGCTCGGCCCGATCGACCTGCTGGTGAACAATGCTGCCTTCACCCTGAACCGCCCGGCGACCGACTTTGCGTGGGGGGAATGGGACGCGGTGATGAACGTCAACCTGAAGGGGACCTATTTCCTCACCACGCACTACGCTCGCCGCTGCTTCGCGGCAGGGCGCCAGGGGGCGGTGGTGATGATGGCCTCCACGCATGGCCTGACCGGCCTCGCCGGGCGCTCGGTCTATGGCATCGCCAAGGGCGGCATCGTGCAGATGACGCGCATGCTGGCGATCGAATGGGCGGAACAGGGGCTGCGGGTGAATGCGGTGGCGCCCAGCACCATCATCACCCCGTCCCGCGCCGCCATGCTGGCCGACCCGGCACGGCGTGATGGCATGTTGGCCCGCATTCCGCAGCGGCGTTTCCCGCTGCCGGAGGAGGTGGCGGCGGCGGTGCGCTATCTTGGCAGCGCCGAGGCTGCCTCGGTGACCGGGCAGATTCTGGCGGTCGATGGCGGCCTGACCGCAGCCTGAAGGCTGCCCCCTTGCCGCCGCCCCTGTAGAACGGGGGCAGAATCGGGAAGGGTATGGCGATGGCGGCGGAATCGGCAGGATTGGGTCTGGGCCAGGCGGTGGCGCTGCTGGCGGCGGGGGTGGTGGCGGTGCCGCTGTTCCGCAAGGCGGGCCTCGGCTCCGTGCTCGGCTACCTCGCCGCGGGCCTGGCGATCGGCCCCTTCGGCATCGGCGTCGTCGACGATCCGGTCGCGATCCTGCATGTGGCCGAACTCGGCGTCGTGCTCTTCCTCTTCCTCATCGGGCTGGAGATGCGGCCATCGCGCCTCTGGGCGATGCGGGGCGCGATCTTCGGCCTCGGCGTCGTCCAGGTGCTGACCTGCGGCGCGCTGCTGTCGGGTGTGGCCTTGCTGGGCGGGTTGCCGCCGGCGGCTGCGATGATCGGCGCCATGGGCTTCGTGCTCTCCTCGACCGCCGTCATCATGCAGATGCTGGAGGAGCGGGGGGAGATCGCAACCCCTGGTGGCCAGCGCGCGGTCGCGGTGCTGCTGCTGGAGGACCTCGCCATCGTGCCGCTGCTGGCGCTGGTGGCCGTCCTCGCATCCCTCGCCGGTACCGCGACCGGGGAGCAGCGCCCCGCCTGGCTGGCGATCGGCCTCGGCCTCGGCTCCATCGCTCTGCTGGTCGCGGCCGGGCGCTGGCTGCTGAACCCGATGTTCCGCATCCTGGCGCAGAGCGGCGCGCGGGAAGTGATGACGGCGGCTGCCCTGCTGGTGGTGCTCGGCGCCGCGCTCTTCCTGCAATGGGGTGGGCTGTCGATGGCTATGGGTGCCTTCCTCGCCGGCGTGCTGCTCTCGGAATCGACCTTCCGCCATCAGCTCGAAGCCGATGTGGAACCCTTCCGCGGCATCCTGCTCGGGCTCTTCTTCCTGAGCGTCGGCATGTCGCTCGACCTCGCCGTCGTGGCCGCGGAATGGCGCCTGGTCGCGGCCGGCGTCATCGCCTTCATGCTGGTGAAGGCGATCGGCATCTACGGCGTCGCCCGCCTCTTCGGCGCGGATCATCGCGAGGCCTGGAAGCGCGCGGCGCTCTTCGCGCAGGGCGGCGAATTCGCCTTCGTGCTCTACACGGCGGCACTCACGGCGGGGATCTTCGATGCACGCACCGGTGCCGCCATGGCCGCGATCGTCATCCTCTCCATGGCGCTGACGCCGCTGCTGGCGATGGCCGCGGAGCGGATGCTGCCGCCGCCCGAAGCGGAATCGCTGGATGGGGTGGAAGCGCCGGTGAACCTCGCCGGGCGCGTCCTGATCATCGGCTTCGGGCGCTTCGCCCAGCTCGTGAGCCAGCCCCTGCTGCTGCGCGGCTGCGACGTCTCCCTGATCGACCCCGATGTGGAGATGATCCAGGCGGCCGGCCAGTTCGGCTTCAAGGTCTATTATGGCGACGGCACCAGGCTCGATGTGCTGCGCGCCTCGGGCGCCGAGACCGCGGAGGCGATCCTCGTCTGCGTCGACAAACCGGAGGTGACGGACCGCATCGTCGCACTCTGCAAATCCGAGTTTCCCCTGGCCAAGCTCTATGTCCGCGCCTTCGACCGCGGCCATGTGCTGCGCCTAGTGCAGGCTGGCGTCGACTACCAGATCCGGGAGACCCTGGAATCCGCCCTGGTGTTCAGCCGGGCGACGCTGGTCGGGCTCGGTGTCGAGGAGAGCGAGGCCGATGAGCTCGTCGCCGATGTGCGCCGCCGGGACGAGCAGCGGCTGGAGGAGCAGATCGTCGGCGGGATCACGGCCGGCCGGTCCTTCATCCGCGGCAATATGGAGACGCCGCAACCGACCCCGCTCGCCAGGCCGAGCCGCGAGGCGCGCCCGCTGAGCGTCGAGACCGCCGATCTGCTGGACCGCGCCGCGGCACGGGAAGGTGCTTGACGGCGCCTGCTGCGTTGCGGGATGGTCTTGCGCCATCGCAACGGAGCTGAAGCCGGACCATGTTCGTCGACCCCTTCACCTCGTTGCACACGGCGCTCAGCCTGATCGCGATCGTGGTCGGCATTCCCGTGATCGCCGATCTGGTCGCGGGCCGGGTGCGGGCCCTGCCGACCGCGCTGTTCCTGGTCACCGCCATCCTGACCAGCGTGACGGGCTACGGTTTCCCGTTCCACCGCCTGCTGCCCTCCCATATCGTCGGCGCCATCGCGCTCGTCGTGCTCGCGCTGGTGCTGATCGCACGCTACGGCTACCGCCTCGCTGGCGCCTGGCGCGGGGTCTATGCGATCGGCATGGTGATCAGCCATTACCTGCTGATCTTCGTCCTGATCGCGCAGCTCTTCGGGAAGGTGCCGGCGCTGAACGCCCTCGCTCCCACCCAGTCCGAGCCGCCCTTCGCCATCGCGCAGGGGATCGCGCTGCTGGTCTTCGTGGTGCTGGGCGTACTGGCCTCGCGGCGCTTCCGGCCCGCCATTCCCGCCGCGGCCTGATCGGCCCGGCGGCAGCCATCTTGTCACTGCGCTGCGCTGCGCGGCACAGTCCTCCGGCGGCGCGAAGATGCGCGGGAGGGGATGGCTCATGCAGCGACGCGACTTCCTGAAAGCTTCGGCCGCAGCAGGCGCCGGCATCCTGGGTGCACCGCACCTCGCGGCATCGCAGGGGCAGCGGGTGCTTCGCTTCGCGCCCCAGGCCGACCTCGCGATCCTCGACCCGATCACCACGACCGGCTTCGTCACGCGGAACCATGCCTTCCTGGTGTTCGACACCCTCTATGGCTGGGACGAGCAATACCGGGCGCAGCCGCAGATGGTGGAAGGTCATGCCGTCGAGGATGACGGGCGCACCTGGACGATGACGCTGCGCGAAGGGCTGCGCTTCCATGATGGGGAGCCGGTGCGGGCCCGCGATGTCGTCGCCAGCCTCAGGCGCTGGGGCCGCAGGGACCAGTTCGGGCTGGCCCTGATGGCCGTGGTGGAGGAGGTCACCGCCACATCCGACCGCGTCCTGCGCTGGCGGCTGAAGCAGCCCTTTCCGTTGCTGCCCGACGCGCTCGCGAAGGTGGGCGCGAATGTCGCCTTCATCATGCCGGAGCGGCTGGCGGATACGGATGCCGCGCAGCCGATCAGCGAGATGGTCGGCAGCGGGCCCTACCGCTTCGTGGCGCAGGAGCGGGTCGCGGGCTCGCGCAACGTCTATGCGCGCTTCGAAGGCTATGTGCCGCGCGCCCAGGGGGCAGCGAGCCTGCTCGCCGGCCCCAAGCTCGCGCATTTCGACCGGGTGGAATGGCTCACGATCCCCGATGCCAGCACCGCCGCGGCAGCCTTGCAGCGCGGGGAGATCGATTGGTGGGAACAACCGACCGTCGATCTGCTGCCCGTCCTGCGGCGCGGGCGCGGGCTGAAGATCGAGACCCTCGACCCGACCGGGGCTATCGGTATGCTGCGTTTCAACCACCTGCACCCGCCCTTCGACAATGTCGGCATCCGCCGAGCGGTGCTGGGGGCGGTGTCCCAGGCCGATGTGATGACCGCGGTCGCCGGCACCGACCGCGCCCTGTGGCAGGACGGCGTCGGCTTCTTCGCGCCGGGATCGATCATGGCCAGCGACGAGGGCATGCAGGCACTCACCGGGCCGCGTGACCTCGCCGCGTCCCGGCGCGCCCTGGAACAGGCGGGCTACAAGGGCGAGAAGGTCCTGCTAATGGCGCCGACCGATTTCCCCGCGATCAACGCGATGAGCGAGGTGGTGGGCGACGTGTTCCGCCGGCTCGGCTTGAATCTCGACTATGCGGCGATGGACTGGGGCAGCGCGCTGACGCGCCAGGCCAATCGCGAGCCGGTCGAGCGTGGCGGCTACAGCGCCTTCTGCACCTATACGGCGGGCATCAACCAGTTCAACCCGGCGGCGCATAACTTCATCCGCGGCAGCGGCCTGACCGCGACCTTCGGCTGGTCCACCAGCGCGCGGCTCGAGGAGTTGCGCAATGAATGGCTGCAATCCGGCGATGACGAGACGCGCCGCCGCATCGGGCGCGACATGCAGCGCCAGGCCTTCGCCGATGTCCCTTATGTGCCGCTCGGGCAGTTCTACCAACCGACCGCCTATCGCGAGGACCTGTCCGGTGTCCTGAAGGGCCTCGCGCTCTTCTGGAATGTCCGGCGGGGCTGAACCATGCTGCCCGTCACCGGCTATGCCGACCGCTGGAGCGTCCGCCAGGGCGAGACGATCCGCTTCATGATCAGCGTCGCGGGCGGCGGCGCCTACCGCGCCCGCGTCGCCCGCATCCTCTGCGGCGATCCGAATCCCGCGGGACCGGGTTACCGTGAGGTGCCGGTGCCCTGCGCTGCCGAGGGCGAGCATGCCGGAGTGGAGCAACCGATCCGGCTCGGCTCCTGCGTCGATGTGCCGGCGCTCGACCTCGGGGCAGGTGCTGCGCCAGTCGCGCTGCTGGCGACGATCTGGCCGACGCGCCCCGACGCGGGAGAGCAGGCGGTGCTGTCCTGGAGCGGGGGCGGCGTGACGCTGACCCTTGGCTTCGGCCCAGAGGGCGCCACCTGCCGCCTCGAAGCCGCGGGCCGCACGGTGTCGCTCACGGCGGAGACGCCGCTGACCGAACGCTGCTGGCACGACATCGCCTGCCGCATCGACCCGGCGCGCGGCATGCTCGAGCTGGCGCAGGCGCCGCGGCGGCCGCGTCTCGACCGCGAGGAGCGGGCGGAGCGTGCCGTCGCCATCCCGGCTGACAGCATGCCGGCCGGGCTCGGCGCCGCCACGATCGCCGCCCGCCGCCATGGCGGTCAGGTGGACCGGCACTTCGACGGCAAGATCGCGCGCCCGCGGATCCTGTGCAGCCAGGCCGGCCTTCTGTCCCTGCTCCACCTGCAGGCATCCGGTGCCGCTCCGGTGCCGGCCGAAACCGTCGCGGACTGGGATTTCAGCCTGGGCATCCCGACCGATACCGTGGCCGACATCGGCCCGGGGCGCTGGCATGGGCGCTGCGTGAACCTGCCAATGCGCGCCATGACCGGCCCGGGCTGGAGCGGCGCCGTCCATCGCTGGACCGAGTCGCCCCGCGAATACGACGCTATCCACTTCCATGCCGACGATATCGGTGATGCCGGCTGGACGCCGTCGCTGACGCTCGCGGTGCCGGAGGATTGGCCGAGCGGCGTCTATGCGCTGCACCTGGAGACGGATGCGGGCCGCGACAACATCGTCTTCTACGTCCGCGCTCGGGTACCGGGGCGCCAGGCGCGCGTCGCCTTCCTGGCCCCGACCTTCAGCTACACCATCTATGGCCAGTTTGTGCGGCCGGGGCGGCAGCGGGAGATCGCAGCCCGGGCCGCCGCCTGGGGTTCCCTGCCGCAGGCGCCGGACGGGCATCCGGAATACGGCCTGTCGACCTACAATTTCCATGCCGATGGCAGCGGCGTCGCCATGGCCAGCATGCGCCGCCCGATGATCGACAAGCGCGTCGGCCAGTTCCACCTGATGGACCCGGACCCCGCGGGCTCCGGCACTTACTGGATCGCCGCCGACAGCTACATCACGGATCTGCTGGACCGCCGCGGCATCGGCTTCGAGGTGATCACCGACCACGATGTCCACGCGGAAGGGGCGGCGCTGCTGTCACGCTACGACGTCGTGCTGACCGGGCAGCACCCCGAATACCACAGCGTCGAGACTCTGGACGCGATCGCCACCTATCTCGAAACCGGCGGACGCTTCGTCTATTTCGGCGGCAACGGCTTCTACTGGCGCGTGGCGCCGCATCCCGACGGTCCCTGGGCGCTCGAGGTCCGCCGCGCGGAAGGCGGCATCCGGCTTTGGGAAGCGCTGCCGGGCGAAAGCTATCACGCCTTCGACGGCAGCTATGGCGGCTTGTGGCGGCGGCTCGGGCGGCCGCCGCAGGCGCTGGTCGGCGTCGGCTTCAGCAGCCAGGGTGTCTACAAGGGTTTCCCCTATACCTTCGCCGACGCGGTTCTCGATCCCCGCGTCGCCTTCCTGCGAGAGGGGCTCGAGGGCGTCGCGGTGCCCGGCGGGGTCTTCGGCGAGCGTGGCCTCATGGGCGGCGGCGCGGCGGGGCATGAGCTGGACCGGGCCGATGTGACGCTCGGCACGCCGCGCCATGCCCTCGTCATCGCCAGCGCCGTCGTGGAGGACCCGAGCTACCAGCCGGTGAACGAGGAGCGGCGTGACCACACTTGGCCGGGCCCACGGGAGGAGATCATCCGCTCGGACCTGACCTTCTTCGAGACGCCGAATGAGGGCGCGGTCTTCTCGGTGGGCTCGATGAACTTCATCGGCGCCTTGCCGGTAGACGGCTACGCCAATCCGGTGGCGCGGCTGGTCGAGAATCTCGTGCGACGCTTCGCCGACCCGACGCCCTTTCCGCCGCCGGGGCGAGGCTAGGCGCTGAACGCCTCCCGCCCGCCGACATAGGTCGCGAGTGCCCGGGTCTCGCGGATGCTCTCGGCGTGTGCTGCCAGGATGTCGCGGTCGAGGATGACGAAATCGGCGAGCTTGCCGATCTCCAGCGTGCCCTTCTCCATCTCCTCCCGCTGCGCCCAGGCGCCGAGGCGGGTATAGGCGGTCAGCGCCTCGTAGGGCGTCACCGCCTCCCGCGCATCGAGGTCGGCGCCGCTGCCGCTGCGGCGGCCGACCATGGCGGCGAGTGCCGTGAAGGGGTTCACCCGGCAGACCGCGAAATCGGAATGGCCGGGGGCGGGGATGCCGGCATCGATCAGGCTGCGGTGCGGCCACATGTGCTGCATCGCCTCCTGCCCGCGATTGGCGACGTAGGCCTCGCCCAACTCGTCCATGAAGCCGGTCGCCGAGCTGTCGACGAAGCCGCCGGCCTTGAGCCGCGCCAGGATCGATGGCGTCACGTGGCAGCAATGCTCGACCCGCATCCGGTGATCGGTGACGGGATGCGCGGTCAGTGCCGCCTCCATGACATCGAGCGCGAAGTCGATGCCGCGGTCGCCGACACCTTCGATCATGACCTGCAGCCCGGCCTTGTGCGCGGCGGTCGCGCGCGCCGTCAGGTCGTCCTTGTCGTAGAGCAGCATGCCGGTGTTCGGCACTGGCTCACCGGGAACCGGCGTGCCGCGATAGGGCTCCCAATAGGCGGCGGTGCGGCCGGAGGTGGAGCAGTCCGGGCACCATTCCACGCCGATGAGCCGCAGCCATTCATCGCCGAAGCCGGACTGGATGCCGGCGCCGATCAGATGCGGGATCAGCGCTTCCTCTCGCCCGCTCGCGATGATGCCCATGCGCATGCGCCAGAGCCCCTCCCGCCGCATGCGCTGATAGGCACGGATCGCGACCGAGGGGCAGAGCGAATTGGCGACCGAGGTGATGCCGTGGGAGAGGCACTCGTCCTGCACCTTTTCCATGCCGGCGATGATGTCGGCCTCGGTGTCGGCGCCGTGGATCGCGCCCAGGAAGACATGCGCCGCAGTCTCCCGCACCAGGCCGGTGAAGCCGCCGGTGACAGGGTCGCGGTCGAAGCGGCCGAAGGGCGGGTCGGTGGCGCCCGGCCCGATGCCGCAGGCCGCGAAAGCGGCGGAATTGGCGAGGCCGAGATGCCCGTCGGTGCGCAGGATGAAGATCGGCCGGCCGCCGGAGGCCGCATCCAGCTCGACCAGCGTCGGATAGCCGCCGGAGGCGCGCTCGTTCAGCCGGTAGAAGCTGCCCCAGCGTCCCGGCGGCAGCGCCGCGCAGCGCGCGCGGATCGCGCTCAGCACCTCGTCCCGCGTCCGCACGTGGTCGGGCGAGAGCAGCACCCAGCCCTGCAGTCTGACCGCATAGGCATCCGGATGCGCGTGGCTGTCGACGATGCCGGGGATGACGCGCTGCCCTGCGGCATCGACCACGCGGGTGCCAGCGCCGGCGAGGTCGCGCATCGCGGCGTTGTCGCCCATCGCGACGATGCGGCCGCCCTGCACGGCGAGGGCCTGCTGCTCTGCGCCTGGTGCCGCCATGGTGGCGATGTGGGCGTTGAGCAGGATCATCTCGGGTGCTGACATCCTCTGGCCCTTCGCGATCACGAGGCGATCATCTCAGACCAGGCAGCACATGGCCATCGTCCACGGCGTGCTAGGAAGCGGATGGATATCGAATGGAGCCATCCTCTGCCATGATGCGACGCAGCGTACTTGCCATTGCCGGCATCGCCGCCGCCTGCTCGCTATCGTCAGCGAGGGCCGTCGCCTGCGCCGTCTCGCACGAGAACAACGTCGTGGCCCGCCAATATGATGCGATCATCATCGCGGTTATCGAGAGCGCCGAGGACGTCGGAGGGCCGGACTGCGTCGATCAACGCGGCTGCGTCGAGCACCCGGACTGGCGTCCATGGCGCGCGACGGCCCGGGCGGGCAGCGCCGTGGCCGGCCGCGCCGATGCCCCGAACTACAGCTTCGAGAGGATAGGGCCCTTCCATCCCTGCGCACATGCGGAGCCGGTGGCGCGGCCCGCCGCCGGGCAGGAGTGGGTTCTCTACCTACGGCGGCCCATGCAGGGCGCCGGCCTCGCGGTCGCCGCATCCTATCCGCTCGATATCGCGCAGCGCTTCGACCGCCGTTTCCAGCGCCGGCGATAGCCGCGCCGGCTTTACGCGGCCATCCGGTCGAGCCGGTCGCGCAGCCGGTACCATTCGCCGATCACCGGCAACACCAGCGACGGATCGCCGCGATAGAACGGGCGGGTCGGGAAATGCAGCCCGTCCAGCGCGAAGGCCTCGTTGGAGGCGCCGGCCATCTTCAGCGCCGCCTGATGGCCGAGCCAGGTCGCCATCGCGACGCCGCTGCCCTGGCAACCGGCCGCATAGTGGATGCCCTCCTGCACGCCGATATGCGGCAGGTAATCGAAGGTGAAGGCGACATTGCCGGTCCAGGCATGGGTGATCTTCACCGGCGCGAGTTCCGGGAAGCATTCCACCATCGCGGCGCGCAGCGCCGGCGCCGCCTGCTCCGCACTGACTGTCCGGAAGGAGGCGCGGCCGCCCCAGAGCACGCGCGTGCCGTCCGGCGAGGGGCGGAAGTAGTTCAGCACTCGCTTGGTGTCGGAGATCATGCGCCGCCCGGGGAAAAGCCGGTCGATGGTCTGTTCCGGCAATTCCTCAGTCGCGATGATGTAGGAGGCGAGCGGCACCAGCCGCCGGGCCAGCCAGGGCATGGCGGCGCCCTTCTCCTTGTCCAGGCTGTAGCCATTGGTCGCGACCAGCACCGCGCGGGCACGGATCTCGCCGCGATCGGTGACCAGGCGGAAGCCGTCACCCTCCCGCGCGATGCGCTGCACGCGCACGCCATCGACCAGGGCCGCCCCGGCGCGTTCGGCGGCGGCAGCCAGGCCGCGCGCGTATTTGCCCGGATGCAGGCTGCCGGAGGCCGCGGCCGTCATGCCGCCATGATAGAGATCGCTGCCCAGCGCCTCCCGCTGGCGCGCGCGCGGCAGCATGGCGGTGGGCAGGCCGGTGATCTCCGCGAGGAAGCCGGCCTTCGCCTCCAGCGCCGCGTAGTGCTTCGGCGTCCAGGCCGGCACGAAGCGGCCGCAGCGGACGTAGTCGCAGTCGATGCCCTCGCGCGCGATCGTCTCCTCGATGAAGGGGAAGCTGGCGGCGGCGGCATCGGCGATACGGCGCGCGCCTTCCCTGCCATGGGTCTGCTCCAGCGCGCCGGACGCCACCTTGAGCCCGCCGGAGACCATGCCGCCATTGCGTGACGATGCGCCCCAGCCGATGCGTTCCGCATCCAGCACGACCGGTGTGTGGCCCAGGCGGCGCAAGGTCAGCGCGGCGGAAAGCCCGGCATAGCCGCCGCCGACGATCGCGACATCGGCGGTGCCCGGCAGGTCATGTCCTCGCGCCGCCGGCTCGGCCGCTTCCCACCACCAGGGCCTGGATTGAAACCCCGCTGCGAAGATGGATCCCGCCAAGATCGTCCTCCTGCGCGATTTTGCCTTCACCTGCCGGGCGCGGCGCGCTTCAATCCGCTGCAGGGAAGGTTCACGCCTGCGGCACAAGCTGCAAGGGGGAGAGTGCGCTTATGCGCCAGACCGGGATTCAATCATTTCAAGAAGACTGCGTCGCGCTTGCGCAGGAGAAGCTGGCGCGCGGCGAGATCAGCCGCCGCGCGATGCTGCAGGCGCTGATGGCCCTTGGCGCCGCGCCGCTGCTCGCGCAGGAGGCCCGGGCGCAGGGCACGCGTGAGTTGGTGATGGTGAACTGGGGCGGCGTCGCCAACCAGGGCTTCGGTGACAATTACGGCGCCCCCTTCCTCGCCGAGAATCCGGGCTGGCGCGTCTCCCAGGACAGTACCGGGCCCTCGGCCGGCCGCATCCGCAGCATGGTCGAAAGCGGCCGCGTGACCTGGGATCTCTGCGACAGCTCCGCGACCTCGGCGATCCTGCTCGGGCGACAGAACCTGTTGGAGCGCGTCGACTACAGCGTCGTGAAGCGGGATGACGTGATCGCCCCGGTCTTCACCATGGACCATGGCGCGGCGCCCTATTCCTTCAGCTCCGTCCTTGTCTATGACAGCAGCAAGTTCCCGACGCCGCCGCAGAACTGGGCGGATTTCTGGGACCTGCGCCGCTTTCCCGGCACCCGCCTGCTGCGGCGGGATGCGACCGCCTCGCTCGACGCCGCGCAGATGTCGCTCGGCAAGGAGATCACGAATCTCTACCCGCTTGACGTCCGCGCCAGTCTGCGCCGCGTCGCGGAGCTGCGCCGCAACTGCGTCTATTGGACCAATGGCAGCGAGAGCGAGCAGTATCTCCGCACCGGCGAGGCGGTGATGGGCATGATCTGGCACACCCGCGCCAAGGTGCTGGAGCAGGAGAGCAACGGCCGCCTCAAGTTCATCTGGAACCAGGCGCTGCTGCAGCCCGGCATCTTCGTGATCCCGCGCGGCAATCCCGGCGGCGCCATGGTGCAGCGGCTGCTCGCCAGCATGCTGGGCAAGCCGGAGCCGCAGGTAAAGCTGCTGGAATTCCTCGGCAACGGTCCCACCAACCCGCGTGCCGCGGCCTTGGTGCCGGAGGCGCTGAAGCGCTTCAACCCGACCGACCCCGCCAATGCGCGGGTCCAGGTGCCGATGGACGGCGTCTGGTGGGGCGAGAACTACCAGAGCGTCAACGCCGACTACATCGACACCATCACCGGCTGACGCGATGCCCGTTCGGGTGATCGCACCCGAACGGGATCTGCTCTGGACCGCGCGGAGGATATCCGCGCGTGGAGGATATGACATGGCCCTGCCGCCCCCGCCGCAACGCCCGGACCCGGATCGCATCCCGACCGAGCAGGAGCTGCGCGAGGATCTCGCCGCCGCCTACCGGCTGATCGCCCTATTCGGCATGACCGACCTGGTCTTCACCCATCTCTCGCTGCGGCTGCCGGGCGAGGACCATCGTTTCCTGGTCAATCCCTACGGCATGCTGTTCGAGGAGATCACCGCCTCCTCTCTCGTCATCGTGGACGCCGAGGGGGAACCGCTGCAGGAGACCACCTGGCCGGTGAATCCGGCGGGCTTCGTCATCCATTCCGCCGTGCATCGCGGGCAGCCAAACGCGGCCTGCGTGATGCACACCCATACGCTCGCCGGCATGGCGGTCGCGGCGCAGAAGGGCGGGCTGCTGCCGCTCAACCAGATGTCCATGGAATTCGATGGCCGTGTGGTGACGCATGACTACGAAGGCGTCGCCGCCGACGACAACCTGTCGGAGCGGGAGCGGCTGGTGCGCGACCTCGGCGACGCCCCCTGCATGATCCTGAAGCATCACGGGCTGCTGACGGTCGGCCGCACCGTCGCGGAGGCCTTCTACTGGATGTACTATCTGGAGCAGGCCTGCCGCATCCAGATCGCCGCGCAATCCTCCGGCGCCCCGCTCGACCTGCCGCCACCTGCGGTGGTCGCGCGCACCCGCGTGCAGTTCGACACCGGGGCGACCAAGGGCTGGCTGCCCTGGCAGGCGCTGCGCCGCAAGCTCGACCGCGAGCAGCCGGGCTACCGCGCGTGAACGGTGCGGTTCCGGGCCATGCCCTGACGCTGGAGCGGCTGACCAAGCGCTATGGCGGCTTCACCGCGGTCGTGGATGCTTCCCTGACGGTGGAGCAGGGTCAGTTCCTGACCCTGCTCGGCCCTTCGGGCAGCGGCAAGACGACGATCCTGATGATGATCGCGGGCTTCGTGGCGCCGAGTGAAGGGCGCATCCTGCTCGATGGGCGCGACATCACCGTGCTGCCGCCGGAGAAGCGCGAATTCGGCATGGTCTTCCAGGGCTATGCGCTGTTCCCACACATGACGGTCGCCGAGAATATCGCCTTCCCGCTCAGGGTGCGCGGCCTGGCGCGGGCCGATCGCGACGCCAGGGTGCGCGCCACGCTCGACCTCGTGCAGCTCACGCAATTCGCGGAACGGCGCCCGACGCAGCTCTCGGGTGGCCAGCAGCAGCGCGTGGCGCTGGCCCGCGCGCTGGTCTTCGACCCGGCGTTGCTGCTGCTGGACGAGCCGCTCTCCGCCCTCGACAAGAAGCTGCGCGCCGAGTTGCAGGAGGAGCTGAAGACCCTGCACCGGCGCATCGGCCGCACCTTCGTCAATGTGACCCATGACCAGGAGGAGGCGATGTCGCTCTCCGACCGGGTCGCCATCCTGAACCACGGCAAGCTGGTGCAGATGGGCGGGCCGGTCGAACTCTATGAGCGGCCGCGCACCCGCTTCGTGGCCGACTTCCTCGGCAAGTCGAACATGATCTCGGCGCGGGTCGCCGAGGCGCGCCAGGGTGGCGCCGTGCTCACCGCGGGCGGCACGCGGCTGGTGCAGGCGATGGACGGCGCGCGCGCCGGCGAGGCCGTGCTGCTCTCGCTCCGCCCCGAGCGCATTACCGTGCTCACCGCCGGCGAGACGGCGGAGAATGTCGTGGATGGGCGGATCGCCTCCGCTGCCTTCCTCGGCGCAGGGCATTCGGTGACCGTGGAGACCGCCGATCTCGGCCGGCTCCGGGTCACCATACCCACCTGGCAGGCATCGGTGGCGCCGGAGGAAGGGGTGCCGCTCCGTCTCGGCTGGTCCGCCGACGCCGCCGCCCCGGTCGCGGATGACGAAGATGCGTGAGCGCGTCCGATCGCCGGAGGGCGGAGGTGGCGAAGCCACCGAGCACCGGAGGCGTGAATCGGCCGCGCCATCTTCCAAGGCCGCGCGCGCCTCCGGCAACGCCGGCTGGTGGATGCTGATCCTGCCTGCTTTCCTGTTGATGACCGGCTTCTACATCGCGCCGATCCTGCAGGTGCTGGCGATCTCGGTGACCGAGCCCACAGTCGGCCTCGACAATTATGAGCGGCTGCTGACCAATGCCGGCGTGCAGCGGGCGATCGTCACGACGCTGCGCATCGGGATCATCACCACCGCGATCGCGCTCTTCCTCGGCTATGCGTTGTCATACGTGATCGCGCTGGCCTCGCCGCGCGCGCAGCGCTGGTGGCTGCTCGGCGTCCTGGTGCCGCTCTGGATCAGCGTGCTGGTGCGGGCCTTCGCCTGGGTGACCCTGCTGCGCCGGCAGGGGCTGGTGAATGAAGGGCTGCGTTCGCTGGGTGCGATCGACGCGCCGCTCGAGCTGGTATGGAACGAGTTCGGCATCGTCGTCGGCATGGTGCATTACATGGTGCCCTATGCCGTGCTGCCGATGCTGGCCTCGATGCGGGAGATCGACCCGCGCCTGCTGGCCGCGGCGCGCGGCTTGGGCGCCTCCCGCTTCACCGCCTTCAGCCGCATCTTCCTGCCGCTCTCGACGCCTGGGCTGATCGCGGCCGGGGTGCTGGTCTTCATCTTCTCGCTCGGCTTCTACATCACGCCGGCGATCCTCGGCGGCGGCAAGACGCTGATGGCGGCGGAGTGGATCAAGATCCAGATCCTCGACATCGTGCGCTGGGGCATGGGCACCATGCTGGCGACCGTGCTGGTGGTGGCGATCCTGGTGACGCTCGCGATCTTCTCACGCGTCGTGAATCTGAAGCGCGTGTTCGGGGCAGGGGCGTGATGCCGTCCGATGATTGGAGCGCACTGGTGCGCGGAAATCTGAATCGGCCGGCTCCGGCCCGGAGGGCCGGCACGACTGTGTCCGATGATTGGAGCGCACTGGTGCGCGGAAATCTGAATCGGCCGGCTCCGGCCCGGAGGGCCGGCACGACTGTATCCGATGATTGGAGCGCACTGGTGCGCGGAAATCTGAATCGGCCGGCGCGGCCCGAAGGGCCGACGCCATGACCGGCGGGTATGGGCCTGGTCCCTTCGCACGATCGCTCGCCTGGGCGACGGTGCTGTACCTCGTGCTGCCGATCACCATCGTGATCCCGGTCTCCTTCACCGACCAGCGCTTCCTTTCGCTCCCGCAGGAGACGCTCAGCCTCCGCCACTATGCCAACCTCTTCGGCTCCGAGGCCTGGCTCTCGGCGATCGGGCAGAGTGCGATGATCGCGGTCGCCTCCACCCTGCTCGCGGTGGTGGCGGGAACACTCTGCGCCATCGGCTGCTGGCGCATCGGGCGGCGCAGCACGGAGCTGCTGCGGGCGCTGATGCTGCTGCCGCTGATCATTCCCTCCATCGTCTACGCGATCGGGCTCTACCGCTATTTCGGACCGCTCGGGCTGTTAGACCGTTTCCTTGGCGCCACCATCGCGCATGGCGTCACCGGCATCCCCTATGTGGTGATCACGGTCTCCGCAGCACTCGCCGCCTTCGATCCGCGGCTGGAACAGGCGGCGCGCGGCATGGGCGCCTCGCTCTCGCAGACGCTGCGCTGGGTGATCCTGCCGCGCATCATGCCGGGGATCGCCTCCGGTGCGATCTTCGCCTTCATTCATTCCTGGGATGAGCTGGTGATCGTGCTCTTCATCGCCAGCCGCCAGGTCTTTACCCTGCCGCGCAAGATCTGGGACGGGATCAACGAGAATCTCGATCCCACGATGGCGGCGGTCGCTGTGCTCTTGATACTCTTCACCGTACTGCTGCTGTTCCTCGACGGCGCATTTAGAAGGCGCCGCGAATCCTAGGAGGAAACGAACCATGGCCAAAGCCATGAGCGAGTTCGACCATCGCTACAACATGCTGATCGAACGCTTCGCCTCGGAGCCCGAGCCGGCTTTCGAGACGGAGGAGCAGCAGCGCTTCATCTGGGGCCGCGCCTGGGGCTGCAACAGCGATGTCGGCCGGTTGCGGGTGGTGCTGATGCACCGGCCCGGCGAGGAGCAGCAGATCCTGAAAGACCTGCCGCTGATCCCGGAGCTCGGCGCCTATGGCGACCCGAAGACCGGCGCCTATTGGCGGGGCGAGGTGATCCCGAGCCTTGCCGAGCAGCAGGCCCAGCATGATGCGCTGGCCGGCGCGCTGCGGGACGAGGGCGTCGAGGTCGTCTATCTCAGACGCGCGGCGCCCGGCCGGCACAAATCGGTCTACACCCGGGATTCCTGCATCGGCGTGAAGGGCGGCATGGTCGTCACCCGCATGGGCCCGCGCATCCGCCGCGGCGAGGAGGCACCGGTGACGGAGACGCTGGCCGCACTCGGCGCGCCGATCCTGCGCACCATCCATGGCAGCGGGCTGATGGAAGGCGGCAGCTTCGCCTATATCCGGCCCGACGTCGCCGTTGTCGGCGTCTCTTCCCGCGTCAACGAGGAAGGCGCGCGTCAGTTGGAGGAGGTGCTGGCGGTGCAGGGCACGCGGCTGATCCGCGTGCAGATCCCGGGCTATCGCCTGCATATCGACGGCGGCTTCGTCATGGTCCATCGCGACGTCGCCATCGTGAATCCGGCGACGCTGCCCTTCGTCTTCATGGAGGAGCTGAAGCGCCTCGGCATCCGGATGGTCCCGGTGAATCATGAGGATCCGTCCTGGGCGGTGAACTGCCTCGCCGTCGCGCCCGGCCGCGTGCTGATGAGCGACAAGGTCAGTCCCCGCACGCAGGAGGCACTGGACAAAGCCGGCGTTACGGTGCGGCTGGTGCCCTATGACAAGGTGTGCCTCGGCGGCGGCGGCATCCATTGCTCGACCAGCCCGCTCATACGGGACCCGGAATGAGAGCCCGATTGAGAATGGCTGCGGGTCGGCCCGGCTGGTCTTTTCCGCCCCCGGCACGCCGGCCTCCTCGCCGATGCAACCAGCATCGGCTGCGTCTTCCGCCGTACCAGGGACGAAAAATCCCTCGCCGGCTCCTCCTCCGCACCATTCTCAAACGGGCTCTGACACCATGACCTTCTCCCTGATCGGCCGCTGCGCGAAGACCGGCGCCTTCGGCGCCGCCGTCACCACCTCCTCCATTGCCGTCGGCAGCCGGGTGCCTTTCTGCGCACCTGGCATCGGTGCGGTGCTGACCCAGCACCGCACCGACCCGCGGCTCGGGCCGCGCGGCATCGCCCTGCTGCGCTCCGGTTGCACGGCGGCGGAAACGGTGGCTGCCCTCGCCGCCTCCACCCCGCATCACCGTTGGCGCCAGCTTGCAGCGATCGACGCGGCCGGCCGCACCGCGCATTTCCACGGCGCCGCGGTGAAGCCCTTCCACAACGACGCCCATGGCAAGGACGTGGTCGCGATCGGCAATATCCTGGCCAATGACTTGGTGCCGCGCGCGATGGCCGATGCCTTCCTCGCCGCGCTCGACGAACCGCTCGCCGAACGCCTGCTGCGCGGCCTCGAAGCTGGGGAAGCCGCGGGCGGCGAGCATGGAGAGGTGCGCTCGGCCGTGCTCATCGTGGTGGAGCAGGAGATCTTCCCTCTGGTCGACCTGCGAGTCGACTGGGCGGACGCACCGATTCCCGCATTGCGTGCACTCTGGGACCGCTATCGCCCGGAGATGCGTGAGTATGTTGTGCGTGCCACCGATCCGGAGGCGGCCAAACCGGTCGCCTAGGGCGACGAAACATCAACGTCCTTGATCCGTCATCCCACTGTCACGGACCGAGGTCTAATCGCTGCGCTGCAAAGAGAGGCGCAGGGATGCTGGAACTGCAGGGCCTGACGCGGCGCTTCGGCGCCCGGACGGCGGTGGATGGCGTGTCGCTGGTCGTCCCCGCCGGGCAGATGGTGGGGGTGATCGGCCGCTCGGGTGCCGGCAAATCCACGCTGCTGCGCATGCTGAACCGCCTGACCGAGCCGAGCGAGGGGCGCATCCTGGCCGCCGGCCGCGACGTCACCACCATGCGCGGCCATGCGCTGCGCGGATGGCGCGCCGAATGCGCCATGATCTTCCAGCAGTTCAACCTGGTGCAGCGCCTCGACGTGCTGACCAATGTCCTGATCGGCCGCCTCTATCACCGCGGCACCGTCTCCTCCCTGCTGAAGCGCTTTTCGGCCGAGGAGCGGGCGGAGGCATTGACGACACTCGACCGCTTCGACCTGGCCGAGGCCGCGTTGCAGCGCGCCGATACCCTCTCCGGCGGGCAGCAGCAGCGGGTCGCGATCGCCCGCGCCCTGATGCAGCGCCCGCGCCTGATCCTCGCGGACGAGCCGGTCGCGAGCCTCGACCCGCGCAACGCGACGGTCGTCATGGACGCGCTCGCCCGGGTGAACCGGGAGGACGGGCTGACCGTCATGGTCAACCTGCATCACCTCGACATCGCGCGCCGCTATTGCGGCCGCATCATCGGCATGTCGCAGGGCCGCGTCGTCTTCGACGGCACGCCTGCCGAGCTCACCTCCGACCGCGTGCGCACCCTTTATGGCGTCGCGGAGGAGGAATTCCACGAGAGCGCGGACGAACCCGCCCTGGTTGCCTGAAGTTCCCCTGACAGGAGACATCGTCATGCTGACCCGTCGTCACTTCGCGGCGCTCGCCGCCGGCGCTGCGCTGCTGCCCGCCGCCGCCATCGCCCAGCGCCGCACCCTCGACGCCGCCACCGCGATGCCGCCCGCCGGCGACCGCGCCTGGAAGGCGCAGATCCCGCAGCTTCGCATCGGCCTGCTGGGCGGCGAGAATGAGAGCGACCGTCTCGGCCGCTTCGGCGCCTATCGCCAGCTCCTCGAAGACACCTTCAAGGTGCCGGTGCGCCTGTTCCCGGCCAGCGACTATGCCGGCGTGCTGCAGGCCTTCAGCGCTGCGCAAATCGAGATGTCCTCGCTCGGCGCCTCCGGCTATGCCGGCGCCTGGCTCGACACCAATGGCGGCATCGAGCCGCTGGTGGTGCCGGAGGAGAATGACGGCTCCATCGCCTACGTCTCTGTCATGGTGACCCGCACTGACAGCGGCATCACCAACCTGGAGCAGATGCGCGGCAAGACCCTCGCCTGGGCCGACCCGAACTCAACCTCCGGCTACCTGATCCCGCGCTTCGCACTGCGCCGCGCCGGCATCAATCCGGAGAGCGGCCCCTACTTCTCCCGCACCGGCTTCGCCGGTGGGCATGAGCAGGCGGTGGTCGCGGTGCTGCAGCGCCAGTACGACGCGGCTGTGACCTGGGCCTCGGGCCAGGGCGATGTCGCGCAGGGCTATTCGCGCGGCAACCTGCGCGCGATGGTCGAGAAAGGCATGCTCAACATGAGCGACATCCGCATCCTCTGGACCTCCGACCCGATCCCGAACGGCCCGCTCGCGGTGCGCACGGCCCTGCCGGCGTCCTTCAAGGAGGACATGAAGCTCTTCCACCTGGCGCTGCCGAAGACCCATCCGGAGATCTACCAGCAGGTCGAGCGCGGCGGCGGCACCGGCTACCGTGAGGCGACCCACGCGATGTTCCAGATGATCGTCGACCTCCGCCGCGAGGAAGCCACCGAGCGCCGTCGCCGCTCGTGAGCGTAACGGGCGCCGACACCGCCGCCTGGCGCAGCGCGCGCCCGGCGGTCATCCGTGGCGAGGAGGCGTTCCACGCCGCCCGCCGCAGCCGCCGCAGGGCGACGCTTTTCGCCATGGCGGTGCTGGCGCTCTGCCTGCTGGTCTCGGCCTGGATGAGCGAGGCGCATCCCGTGCGCCTCGCCGAAGGCTTGCCGCGCATCGGCGAGTATTTCGCCCGCATCCTGCCGACGCTGCACTGGAGCACGCTGTTCGCGGGGACCGAGACCGAAGGCAGCCTCGCCTTCTGGTTCTACCGCATCGATGATTGGCTGCTGCTGCTGGCGGAAACCGCCAATATGGCCGCGGTCGCGACCCTCGGCGGCATCGTCGCGGCGCTGCCGCTCGCGTTCCTGGCCGCGCGCAACACCGCGCCGACGCCCTGGACCGCGACGCTTGCGCGCCGCTTCCTGGAAGCGCTGCGCACGGTGCCGAGCGTCGTCTATGCGCTGATCTTCGTCTGGGCCTTCGGCGTCGGCGCGCTGGCCGGCGTGCTGGCGATCGCGCTGCACACCACCGGCGCCCTTGGCAAGCTCTTCGCCGAAGCGATCGAGAACGGCGATCACCGCCCCTGGGACGGCATGGTCGCGGCCGGCGCCAATTGGATGGAATGCTGCCGCTTCGGCGCGCTGCCGCAGGCGCTGCCCTCCATCCTCTCCTATTCGCTGCTCCGCTTCGAGGAGAACCTGCGTTCGGCCAGCGTCATCGGTTTCGTCGGCGCCGGCGGCATCGGTGAGGAACTCTACAAGGTGATCTCCTTCAACTACTATGAGGAGATCAGCGCGATCATCGTGCTGATCATGCTGGCCGTGATGGCGATCGATCTCACCTCCGAGCAGATCCGTCATCGCCTGGCGGGTGCGCTATGAGCGCCACCATCGATCCCAACATCTGGCGCGCCCGGCTGCCGCGTGCCTTCGCGCCTTCCCCGCTCGGCCGTGCGCTGCGCATTCTGGGTGCCGCGGTCTTCTTCACCTGGTTCGGCTTCTCGCTCTGGTGGTTGGACGTCACGCCGCAGCGGATCTGGAACGGGCTGTCCGGCCTCGGCGTGATCCTGCGGCTGATGATCCCGCCTGCGCCGGGCGAGCTCTGGCTCGATATCTTGCAGGGTATGGCGGAAAGCGTCGCCATGGCCTTCCTCGGCACCTTCGCCGCCGCGCTGGTCGCGGTGCCGCTCGGCTTCATGGGCGCCAGCAACGTCGTGACCGCGACGCTGCTGCGCTTCTCGATCCGCCGCGTCTTCGACGGCATGCGCGGCGTCGACCAGCTCATCTGGGCGCTGGCCTATGTGCGTGCCGTCGGCCTCGGCCCGCTCGCCGGGGTGCTGGCGATCTTCACCGCCGACATCGCCGTTCTCGCCAAGCTCTACGCCGAGGCGATCGAGACCGCCGAGCGCCGCCAGGTCGAAGGTGTCACCGCCGCGGGCGGCAGCCGCCTTGCCGCGTTGCGCTTCGGCGTGCTGCCCCAGGTGCTGCCGCTGATGCTCGCCCAGGCGCTCTATTTCTTCGAGAGCAACACCCGCTCCGCCACCATCCTCGGCGTGGTCGGCGCCGGCGGCATTGGGCTGCAGATCTCCGAACGCATCCGGGTGCGCCACTGGGACGAAGTCGCCTTCATCATCATCGTGATGATCGTGACCGTCGCCGTCATCGACCGCGTGAGCGCAGCCCTGCGGCAGCGCCTGATCGGGCGGTGACCCGGGGAGGGCGCTGCCCTCCCCGGACCCCACCCGGCAGGAGCCTAGGGCCCCTGCACCCCGATCACTTTTGGAGCCCTGATTGCCAAGGGGAGGCAGGGCACCAAGTGAAGCAGGTCCAGGAGGATCTATCCTCCTGGTGGGGTGGGTTCGGGAGGGGCAAAGCCCCTGTCTAGCCGGGGACATCACTGACAGTTTGGACCGGAGACATGGCTGACAGTCTCCTTGTTTTGTTCCTGCCGTTTGCGGCGGCC
>NZ_JAAGBB010000020.1 GCF_018129085.1 Plastoroseomonas hellenica | reverse complement strand
AGCCGCGGCCGCCGCGTCCCCCGGGCGGTCCCGGCGCCCCCGGCGCCAGCCGCGGCTTCGACCGCGAGCGGCTGGCCCGCATCGGCACCGCCATGCAGGCCGAGATCGAGCGCGGCACCTTCGCCGGCGCCGTCACCACGATCGTACGCCATGGCGAGGTCGTGCATTTCGAGGCGCATGGCTTTCAGGATGCGGCGAAGACGCGGCGCATGCCGCGCGACGCGATCTTCCTGCAGGCCAGCATGACCAAGCCGATGACCTCCGTGCTCGCGATGATGCTGATGGAGGAAGGGCGCCTCAAGCTCGATGACCCGATCGGCGTCCACCTGCCGGAGCTCCGCGACCTGAAGGTCGAGGTGACCCGCGACGGCCAGACCGAGCTCGTGGCGCCGACGCGGCCGCCGACCGTGCACGACCTGCTGCGCCACACCGCGGGCTTCGTCTATGCTGATGCCTCGCCCTCCGCCGCCATCCGCGATGCCTATCGCAGCAACAATATCCAGGCCGCTGACGGCCCGATCACCGGGGATGAGATGCTGCGCCGGCTCGGCACCATCCCCCTCGCCTTCCAGCCGGGCACGCAGTTCTTCTACTCGATCGCAACCGACGTGCTGGGCCTCCTGGTGCAGCGGGTCTCCCGCCAGCGGCTCGACCGCTTCATGGAGGAGCGGCTGATCGGCCCGCTCGGCATGCGCGACACCGCCTGGTTCGTGGCGCCGGAGAAGCGCAGCCGGCTCGCCGAAACGCTCGATGCCGATCCGCAGAAGGAGAGCATGTGGCGCAGCTACCGCATCCTGAATGACGAGCGGGAGACCTCCTACCTGAGGGGCGGTGCCGGCCTCGTCTCCACCGCCGCCGACTACATCCGCTTCGCGCAGATGATCGAGAACAACGGCAGCTTCCAGGGCCGCCGCTACCTGGCGGGACCGGTCGTCAACTTCATGCTGTCGAACCACATGGCGGGCATGGGCGGCAGCCCCACGGCCTCGACCGGGCCGGGCTATGGCTTCGGGCTCGGCTTCGCGGTCAGGCTGCAGGACGGCATGGGCACGACGCCGGGCAGCGAGGGCGATGCGATGTGGGCGGGCGCCTGGGGCACCAGCTTCACCATCGACCGCGCCGAGGACCTGGTCGCCGTCATCATGACCCAGGGCCCGAGCACCCGCGTCCGCACGCGGATGATCTGGAAGGACCTGGTCTACGGCGCGATGGTCGACAGCATGCGGAGATGATCCGGCCTCAGGCGCCGGCGCTGCACATCCGTACGGCTTGCTTTCGCGCCGTCGGGTGCGCGCCCGGTGCCGCCGATGGCCGCGCGTGCAGCGCCGCCTGCCAGCGGGAGGCGGTATGTCAGCCGCGCTGGCGCAGCAACAAGGGCAGCACCAGCAGCGGCAAGGCCCCCGCCAGCATGAAGGTCCGGCCGAAGGCGGAGAGGAAGGCATCGGTGGGCGGCTGTCCCTGCGCCAGCAGCGCCGTCTCGCTCGCGCCGAGCAGCAGCGTCAGCAGGGACGCCGCGCCGACCACGCCGAAGGTGCGCGTCAGCATGGTGAGGCTGCCCGCGACGCCGCGATCCTCCCGCCGCATCGTCGCCGTCACCTGGTCGGTATAGGCGAGGGTGAACAGGCCAAGGCCCATGCCCTGCACCGCGAGCGCCGTGACCAGCAGGGGCACGGCGGTACTGGCGCTCCAGGGTGCGATGCCCAGCAGCCCCGCTGCACTGAGCACCGCGCCCGCAACCAGCACGGCGCGCGACCCGAACCGCGTCACCGCCTTTCCGCCCAACCAGGCGCCAAGCATGCCGCCGGCCGGGCTGGTGGCGAGCACGAGGCCAAGCACCCTCGTCTCCAGCCCGGCGATACCAGCCAGGTAGAATGGCACGAGCAGCATCACGGCGAAGCCCGCAAAGGTCACCACAGCGTTCGCCAGGTTCAGCGCCGCGAAGCCCGGCCGGCGGAACAGGCTGAGGTCGATGATTGGCCGTGATGCGCGTCGGCTGCGCCAGACGAAGCCGGCGGCGCAGGCGATTGCCGCGGCGGCAAGCGCCAGGGACACTGGCGCCGGCGCCCTATTCACCGCCAGCAGGATGGTGGCGACCGCCGCAACGAGCAGCACCGCACCCGTGACGTCGAAGGGCTCGCGCGGTCCGCCGCGCGACGCTTCTGGCAGATGGACGGACAGCAGCAGCGCCGCCAGCGCGAAGGGCGCGCGGAACCAATAGACCGCCTGCCAGCCGAAGGCCTCGACCAGGACGCCGCCGGCCAACGGGCCGATGGTCGACCCGGCGGCGACCGTCGCGGCATAGGTGGCGAGCGCGCGGGCGCGCATCGTCTCGGGGAACAGCGCGGTCGCCAGCGCCGGCCCGCAGCCCAGCACCAGCGCCGCCCCCACCCCTTGCAGCACCCGGCAGACCAGCAGCGCCTCATAGCCCGGCACCAACGTCAGGAGCAGGTAGGACACCGCGCTCCAGGCCAGGCCGAAGCGGAAGACGCGGGCATGGCCGAAGATGTCACCGAGACGGCCGGCCGCCAGCATCAGGCTGCCATAGGTCAGCACGTAGCAGATCACGACCCATTGGATCTCGGGTACCGCCAGGCCGAAGGCGGCGACGATGGCGGGAAAGGCGACGTTCACCGCGCTGTCCAGCGGCACGATCAGTGTGCCCAGCGCGACCGGCGCCAGGCGCAGCAGGCCTGGCCTGGCCATCCGCTTCCCCTCTGCTTCTCCGGCGGCAGCATCGCCGAACGGGCGCGGCATTGCACCCCAGCGGCGCCGTTGGCGCATGCCCGGCGCGCGCGGCAACGGATATCCGACGCACGTCATCCGGATCGACGCGCGGCGGACCCGCCCGGTATCCTGTGGCACCGCGACGGAGGGGTGCCGCATGTCGATCATCACCAGCATGGAGCAGCTCGAGGCGCTCTATGGAACGCCGAACGAGTCCTCCACCGCCAAGGAGGTGCCGCACCTCATTCCCGAATACCGCGCAATGATCGAGGCCTCGCCCTTCTGCGCGCTGGCGACCAGCGGACCGGAAGGGCTCGACTGCTCGCCGCGCGGCGATCCCTGGAGCGTGGTGCGGGTGCAGGACGACCGCACGCTGCTGTTGCCCGATCGGCGCGGCAACAACCGCATCGACACGCTCCGCAACATCCTGCGCGATCCTCGCGTCGCGCTGCTGTTCCTGCTGCCGGGATCGGGCAGCACGCTGCGCGTCAATGGCCGTGCCGTGCTCTCGGTTGATCCGGAACTACTGGAGAGCTTCGTGGTCGAGGAGAAGGCGCCGCGCAGCGTCGCGGTCATCACCATCGACACCGTCTACTTCCAATGCGCCCGCGCGGTGGTGCGCGCCGGCCTCTGGGACGCGGCGCGGCATATCGACCCGAAGCGCCTGCCGACGCCGGGCCGCATCCTCGCCAAGCTCAGCGAAGGCCGGGTCGGCGGTGAGACCTATGATCGCGAATGGCCGGCGCGGGCGCGGGCCAGCATGTGGTGACGCCCCGGCCCTAGCGCCGCCGCGCCGCATGGCTGTTCTCACAACTCACGGAGGCCCATTGGAAACCCCGTGAGGTTGGGACAGGCTGCGGCTTGTAACCGGCCTCCTTCCCTGGCCGGCCCGGGAGGAAATCAGCGTGACAGAAGAAGCGGAACCCAGCGCTGCGCCGAGCCGGCGCGCGCTATTGGCCCGCATTGGCGCAGTTGCAGGCGGCGCTGCCATGTACCAGGCGATGACCGCGCTCGGCGTCGCCGCGGAATCCCCGTATACCGGCCCGATCCGCCTGGATGGCGACCCGCGCGGCGCCTCCGTGCTGATCCTCGGCGCCGGGCTTGCCGGCCTGGTCGCGGCGCTGGAGCTGAAGCGCGCCGGCTACCGGGTGCAGGTGCTGGAATACAATGACCGCGCCGGCGGCCGCTGCTGGACGGTGCGCGGTGGCGACCGCATCACCGAGCTGGGCGGCGAGACCCAGGACTGCCGCTTCGACGAAGGCCACTACATCAACCCCGGGCCCTGGCGGATCCCCTACCATCACCACGCCGTGCTCGATTACTGCAAGCGGCTCGGCGTGACGCTCGAGCCCTTCGTGCAGGTCAACCACAACGCGCTGGTGCATGGCCGCACCGCCTTCGGTGGCCGGCCGCAGCGCTACCGCACGGTGATGTCGGACTATCAGGGCGGCATCGCGGAGCTGCTGGCCAAGGCCACCCGCCAGAATCGCCTGGACGGGATGGTATCGCGGGAGGATGCGGAGATCCTGCTGGAGAGCCTCCGCTCCTGGGGCGCACTGAACCGCGACCTGACCTATGCGAAATCTGTGCTGACCTCGGACCGGCGTGGCTTCGAGCGTGATCCGGGCGGCGGGCTGACGGCGCGGCCGGTGCCCTCCGATCCCGTCGCGCTGAAGGACGTGCTGTCCTCCCGCCTCTGGAGCTACCTCGCGACCGGCGCGATCTACGAGTTCCAGACCACGATGTTCCAGCCGGTCGGCGGCATGGACATGATCGCCCGTGCTTTCGCGCGCGAGGTCGGCGACCTCATCCGCTACAACGCCAAGGTCACCGCGATCCGCCAGGATGCGAGCGGCGTCACCGCGACCGTCGCGGATGCGCGCGGCGGCGGCCAGCCGGAGCAGGTGCGCGCCGACTGGTGCCTCTGCACCATCCCGCTCGCGGTGCTGGCGCAGATGGAGCTCAATGTCAGCGCGAAGATGCAGGCCGCGATCGAGGCGGTGCCCTATTCCGCTTCGGTCAAGGTCGGGCTGCAGTTCAAGCGCCGCTTCTGGGAGCAGGACGAGCATATCTATGGCGGCATCTCCTACACCGATCTGCCGATCCGCATGATCTCCTACCCCTCGACCGGCTATGGTGCGGCGGGCAAGGGCGTGCTGCTCGGCGCTTACGCCTTCGGCCCCTATGCCTATGAGTTCACGGCGCTGCCGGCCGCAGAGCGGGTGCGCCGCGCGGTGGAATGGGGCGCCACGCTGCATCCGCAGTACCGCGAGGAGTTCGAGAGCGGCGTCTCCGTGGGCTGGCACCGGGTGCCCGGCAATCTCGGCTGCCACGGCATGTGGACGGATGCGCGGCGCGAGGAGCATTACGACGCGCTCTGCGCGCTCGACGGCCGCATCCTGCTGGCCGGCGAGCACGCCTCCTACATCCCCGCCTGGCAGGAGGGCGCCATCCTGTCCTCCCTTGATGCGATCGGGCGGCTGCATCGCCGCGTGGTGAACGCGTGATGCGGGCGCCCATCCTCCTGCCGACCTTGGTGGCGATCGCCGCCCTCGCCGGCTTCGCCGTCCGGGGCGGCATCGCGGGCGCGCAGACCGCGACGCCCGCGCCGGCGCTCAGCAGCGACAACAGCCACGGCTTCGTCAGCGCGACGCGCTTCGGGCAACGCGACGGCGGCCAGCTCTATGCCGCGATCTGCGCCGGCTGCCATATGCCGAATGGCCGCGGCGCGGTCGGCGCCGGCCTGTATCCCCCGCTCGCGGGCAACGCGAAGCTGGAGGCCTCTGCCTATCCCATCCATGTCGTGGTCAATGGGCTGCGCGGCATGCCAGGCTTCGCGACCCAGCTCGACGACGAGCAGATCGCGGCGGTGGTGAACTGGGTCCGGACCAATCTCGGCAACACCTACAGCGCCGATCCCGCCCGCGCGGAAGACGTGCGGGCGGCAAGACAGTGAGGACAACATCGCCCATGATCCGCTCTGCCCTTCTGGCCGCCACCCTTCTCGCCGCCGCACCGGCCGCGGCGCAGGAGGTGGTGCGCCACCGCACGCCGGGGTCGACGTTCCCGATCGCCATGGCGGTGGAGGTGCCGGCCGGCGCCACCACCGTGATGGTCAGCGGCATGGTGCCGGCCGTCACCGATGCCAATGCGCCGCGCAACAGCCTCGCCGCCTTCGGGGATACGCGGACCCAGACCGCCAGCGTGCTGTCGCGAATCGAGGCGAGCCTCAAATCCATCGGGCTCTCGCTCGGCGACGTGGTCAGGATGCAGGTCTTCCTGGTGGGCGACCCCGGGCGCGGCGGCCGCATGGATTTCGACGGATTCATGGCCGCCTATACCGAGCAGTTCGGCACCCAGGCGCAGCCCAACCTGCCGGCGCGCTCCGTCATGCAGGTGGCGGGGCTGGTCAATCCGGGATGGCTGGTGGAGATCGAGGTCACCGCCGTCCGGCGGTGACCCTTTCGTCTGCCCGCCTGAGCGGTTAGAGGATCGCATCCTCCAGCACTTCCTGTCCCATCAGGACGCAGCCCGGAAGCTGCGCGTAGATCAGGCGCATCCGGTAGCTGCCGCGATAGATGGTGCCGAGGACCTCCAGCACGTCGTAGCGCGCGTTGCCGCGAATGGCCCGGATGGTACCGATGGTCCTGGCCCGGTCCTCGATCCTGATCCGGTCGTCATTGTCGCTATGGAAGCGCAGCAGCTTGCCGGCCTGGGCGATGGCCTCGGCCGCGCAGGGATGCGCATTCTGCGCCTGCGCGGGCCGCGATCCGGTCATGGCCGCCACGCCGATCAGGAGGACGAGAAGATACTTCATGGAACCCTTCCACCATCGGCGCGCCGCGCCGCATTGATACCAGTCGAATTCCGCCGCATACCGCCGTGGCGTCCGGCGGCGGTCCCGCGCCGTTGCCGCGGCGCGTGAGGGGCGCCATCCTTCGGAGGATGTCATTCCCGTCAAGGAACCAAAAGGTGACCGGAAGCGATCCGGCCTGCGGGTGGTGATGGGCCTGCTCCTCGCCGCCGTCGCGGCCGCGGCACTGCTCCTGCTGGTGGTGTTCCTGTTCCAGCACCGGCTGATGTACTTCCCCGACCGTACCCGGCCCGACCCAGTGCTGGCGGGGCTGCATGGCGTGATCGAAGGGCATGTCACGGCCGAGGACGGCCTGCGCCTGCTGACCTGGACAGTGCCGCCGGCCGGGGACGACAAGCCGGTCCTGCTCTATCTGCACGGCAATGGCGGCAATCTGCTGCACCGCGCGCCGAGGATCCAGCGCTTCGCGGCGCTCGGCTGGGGCGTGGTGATGCTGGAATGGCGCGGCTATGGCGGCAATCCCGGCAGCCCGAGCGAGCCAGGCTTGCTGCGCGATGCCCGCGCGGCGCTGGCCGCGATCGCGGAAGCGGGGATCCCGGCCAGCCGCATCGTGCTCTGGGGCGAATCGCTCGGCACCGGCATCGCGGTGGCGCTCGCGGCCGAGCGGCCGGATGCGGTCGCCGCCGTGCTGCTGGAATCGCCGTACACCAGCATGCTGGCGCTGGCGGCGCGGCATTACCGCTGGCTGCCGGCGCGCTGGCTGCTGCGCGACCGCTACGACAGCCTGGCGCGGATTGGCGGCATCACGGCACCGATCCTGATCATGACCGGCGGCCGCGATTGGCTGGTGCCGCCGGCGATGGGCGATGCGCTGGCCGCCGCCGCCCGCGCGCCGGTCGAGCGATGGAACGCGCCGGAAGCCGGCCACAACGACCTCGGCGCCGCCGGCGCTGTCGAAGCTGCGGCGGAGTTCCTCGGGCGCCACTTGCGGCATCGCTGAAGCAAGCTCCGGATCGAAACGCGCGCCGCGCCCTGGCCCCGGATATTCGCGAGGCAGTGCGACCAAGCTTTATCCCGGGGCCAGCGTTCATGGCATTCACTCTTTAGCATCATCTTTGCTCCAGAATGGATAGCCACGCTGCGCCTCGGGGACTCTCGCCGAGTGCGGCGGCCCCGTCGGGCAGCGAAGGATCCGAGATGAACCCAGCCCTCATCCGCGCGGCACTGCAGCGCATCGATTTCAGCAAGCGCCTGCTCGCAAAGGACATCCTCATCTCGCTCGCCGAGCTCGTGGAGGCCCAGCGGCGCCTGACCCAGGGCGTCGAAGCTGTCCACGGCCTCGGGTCGATCTACTTCGCCTTGCAGGCATTCCTCGCGGCGGCGGAACCGGAGGGGCCCCGCTCCGTTGCACGGCGCGGCAACGTGTTCTCCAGGGACCAGAAGCCCAATCTGAAGATCGTCTCCGTGCCCATGGGGAGCAAGCCCGACGCGGCCTTCGATGAACTCGTGGTCCAGATCAAACGCTACTGCGGTGAGATCGAAAGGACGCTCGGGCAGCTCCTCGGCGTGCCGGAACCGCAACTCGCCGAACGCCTGGTAGCGCTGTTCGGGACGGAGATGTCGGAGCATGGGCGGAAGACCGACGCGACAATGAATCCCGTCCAGCTCTCCGCCGTCGAACGCGCCCGCCATCGCGTCCAGTTCCGCGGCGGCCGTGCCTACTACCTGCGGGAGCGGCTTGGCCTGCCGGCGCATGAGGCGGTGCTCGACACGCTCCACTTCGAAGACCGTCAGAACTTTGGCAAGGACCAGTATCGCCGCCGCGTGCATCGCATGGGAGCCTGGGGCTTCGTCCTCAGCATGGACCGGCAGTTCTATGTCGCCCAGCACGGCTTCGTGCACCAGACCGGCGGAAACAAGGACGCCATGTTCTTCCATAGCTCCTATCTGAGCGGGGCACGCGTGTTCTGCGCGGGCGACTGCATCGTCCGGAATGGGCAGTTCGAATCCATCACGAACGCCAGCGGCCACTACAAGCCCCCGGCCGAAACCTTGGCCTATGTGGTCGAGACGCTGCGGCAGAATGGCGTGGACGTGTCCGATCTGCGCGTCGGCACGATGGAGGACAATGACTTCGAGGATCTCTCGGATCCGGAGCAGTTCGCTGACTGCAGCGTTCCCGCCTACGAGTTCATCCAGTTCCGACGGGGCGGCGTCGCCAGCGGCTTTGCCTTGGACGCGGTGCCGCCACGGCAGGTGCTGGAGGTGGTCAAATCGGGCCTGGCAGCCTACCGCGCCCGCTTTCGCTTCAACCCAAGCCGGGAAAGCAAGGCGGCCGTGTCGCTGCTCAACAAGCTGGTCCAGGAGGAGGAGGCGCTTCAGGCGCGCGGCAGCGGCGGCAGCCGCAAGCTCGCGGATGCGATCGCCTATCTGCTCGGGAAGGCGGAGTCGCCCGGGAGCCTGGATTTCGGCGCCTCGCCGCTGAAGCAGAATTCATCCCTGTACCGGGATTTGGCGCAGGCATTGACGAAGCTGAAGACCGGCAAGGTCACGCTTGACCCGAAGAGGCTGCCGGCCTTCGCGTGAGGAAGCCGGCAGCCCGGCGATAACCGGCGCATCCACGCCGGCCGCCGGGCGCACCAGCACCATGTCAGCCGGCGCCGTAGATGCGCTTCGCCGCTTCCGGGCTCACCAGCCCATCCGCGACGTCGCGCGCCACCAGCGCGGGATCGCGCGCCTTCGGGTCGCCGAGGCCGCCGCCGCCCGGCAGCTTCAGCAGCAGCCGCTTGCCCTTCGGGATCACCTGGAAGCCCTTGGTGCGCAGCACGGTGCCGTTCGCATCGTTCAGCCCGACCCAGCCCGGCGCACCTTCGCCGCCGCCATCGCGCCCCTTCGGCGGATTGGCGACGCGGTCGAAGATCGCATTGACGGCGAATTCGGCGTCGTTCTTGGCGCCGATCTCCATCACCTGGCCGAAGCCGCCGCGGGTGCGGCCGGGGCCGGCGGAATCCGGGCGGAGCTGCTTCTGCCAGAAGATCACCGGCGCGACATTCTCCGTCGCCTCCACCGGCATGGTGCGCACGCCCGAGGGAAAGGCGGTGCCGTCGAGCCCGTCCTTGCCCGGGCGCGCGCCGGTGCCGCCGGAGTTGAAGGTGATGATCTCGAAATCCTCGACCTCCGATTCCTGGCCCGACACCTGCGCGCCACCGCGGAGCGGCGGGTTCCAGAGGCAGGAGGATCCCTCCGCATTCACCCGCTCCGGCACCGCCTGGTGCAGGCAGCCCATCATCAGGTCGGGCAGCAACTGCCCCACCACATGCCGCACGCTGACCGGATAGGGCCGCGGCGCGTTCAGGATGCAGCCAGCCGGGATCACCATGCGGAAGGGCGCGAGCGAGGCCCAGTTGTTGGGGATCTCCGGCGCCACCACGCATTTGATCCCGAAGCAGGCGTAAGCGCGGCAATAGGCCGGCGGCACGTTGATGCCGCGACCGGACAGGCCGGAGGTGCCGGCGAAATCCACCTCGATCGCATCGTCCAGAATGCGCATCGAGGCTTTCAGCGTCACCGGCGCCTCATAGCCATCGGAGCGGATCTCCGCGGCATGGGTGCCGCGCGGCAGCTTCGCGATCTCGGCGATGGTCGCGGTCAGCGAGCTGTCGAAGATGTAGGCCGCGAGGTCGTCGATGCTGTCCATCGCGAACTCGTCCATCATCTCCACGAGCCGCTTCGCGCCGGCGTCGTTGCAGGCGCAGAGGGAGTAGACATCGCCCTCCAGCTCCACCGGCGTGCGGCTGCCGACGCGCAGGAAGTCGAAGAAGGTCTCGTTCGCGCGACCTTCCTCGAAGCACTTCACGATCGGGATGTAGAGCCCTTCCTCGAAGACGCTCCGCCCTTCCGGCCCCATGCCGAGGCCGCCGATATCGATGATATGAGCGGTATTGGCGAAGAGGCCGACGATCTTCCCGTTGCGAAAGGCCGGCGTCACCACGGTCAGGTCGTGCAGGTGGCCGGTGCCGAGCCAGGGATCGTTGGTGATGTAGTGATCGCCCGGCTTCATGGTCGCGGCCGGGAATTTCTGCAGGAAGTGCCCGACGCTCTCCATCATGGAATTGACGTGGCCGGGCGTGCCGGTGACCGCCTGGGCCAGCATGCGGCCCTCGAGGTCGAAGATGCCGGCGGAAAGATCGCCCGCTTCGCGCACCGTGGTGCTGAAGGCGGTGCGGATCATGGTCTGCGCCTGTTCCTCGACCACCGCGATCAGGCGGTTCCACTGGATCTGGCGCTGAATCTTGGCGAGGGCGTCCATCAGCGGGACTCCTGCGTGAGTTCGAGATAACCGAGGCCATCGACGCGGCAGGTCCAGCCGGGGCCGACCAGGGTGCTGGTCTCCGCCTCCGCCACGATGCAAGGGCCGGCGACGCTGGCACCCGGCGCCATCTGCGCGCGATCATAGACCGACCAGGGCGCGACCTCTCCGGTGCGGGTGTCGCGCACCTGCTGGGTGCGGATCGGCGCCGGGCTGGGCTGCGCCAGGACATCCTCGGCCGGCGACACATCCGCGACGCGGGTCGCGACGGTGACGGCGAAGGACAGCACCTCCACATCGCTGCCCGGCACCGGGCGGTCGTAGAAGCGCGTATATTCCGCGTCATAGGCGGCGCGGATCGCCTTCACATCGGCCTCGGTCAACGCCCGCGCCGGCAGCGCCACCGCGATCTCATGCCCCTGGCCGACATAGCGCATATAAGCGATGCGGGTCTCGCCGGTCGGCGCGTCGAAGGCGCCTTCCGCGACCACGGCGGAGGCCTCCGCCGACATCGCGGCCAGCAGCGCGTTCACCGCCTTCACGTCGAAAGTCGCGAAGCGCTGGTAGAGCGACTTCACCACCTCATAGGCGACGGGTGCGCGCAGAAAGCCGATGGCAGAGCCGACGCCGGCGCCGCTCGGCACCAGCACGCGGGTCACGCCGATCTTCTCGGCCACGCGGTAGCCATGCACCGGGCCGCCGCCGCCGAAGGCGATGACGGTGCGCCCGCCATAGCCCTTGCCGCTTTCGATCGCATGGACGCGGGCGGCATTCGCCATGTTCTCGTCCACCATCTCGATCACGCCGAGCGCCGCCATCTCCGGCGCCAGGCCAAGCGCCTCGCCGACATGCGCGTCGAGCGCGGCGAGCGCCGGCGCCGGGTGCAGGGTCAGTGACCCGCCGGCGAAGAGCGTCGGCTCATAGCGGCCGAGGGCGAGGTTGGCGTCGGTCACCGCCGGCTTGGTGCCGCCACGGCCGTAGCAGGCCGGGCCCGGATCGGCGCCCGCGCTCTCCGGCCCCACCTGGATGCGGCCGAGGCTGTCGACCTGCGCGATCGAGCCGCCGCCGGCGCCGATCTCCACCATCTCGATCACGGGGATGCGAAGCGGCAGGCCGGAGCCCTTCTTGAAGCGCCCGACACGCGCCACCTCGAAGGTGCGCGACGCCTGCGGGGCGTAATCGTCGATCAGGCAGACCTTGGCCGTGGTGCCGCCCATGTCGAAGGAGAGCACCTTGTCGAGGCCGCGCTGCTTGGCGACGAAGGCCGAGAAGATGGCGCCGCCCGCCGGGCCGCTCTCCACCAGCCGGATCGGGAAGCGCGCCGCGGTCTCGATGGTGGTGAGCCCGCCGCCCGAGAGCATCAGGAACAGCGGGCAGCCGAGCCCCGCCTCCCGCAGCCCGATCTTGAGACGGCCGAGATAGGAAGCCATCAGCGGCTGCACATAGGCATTGGCGGCGGTGGTGCTGAAGCGCTCCCATTCCCGCATCTCCGGCGAGACCTCGGAGCTCAGCGAGATCGGCAGTTCCGGCCATGCCTCGCGCAGGATCTCGGCGGCGCGGCGCTCATGCACCGGGTTCACGAAGGCATGCAGGAAGCCGATCGCCAGAGCCTGGATGCCTTCCTCGCGCATGAAACCGACCTGCGCGCGCACCGCCGCCTCATCGAGCGGCAGCAGCACGCGGCCTTCATTGTCGAGCCGCTCCGGCACCGTGAGGCGCCAGCGGCGCGGCACCAGCGGCTGCGGCAGCTCGATGTTCAGGTCGTACTGGTCGTAGCGGGCCTCATTGGCGAGCGCGAGCACGTCGCGGAAGCCCTCGGTGGTCAGCAGCGCGGTTTTCGCCCCCTTGCGCTCGATCAGCGCATTGGTCGCGAGCGTCGTGCCATGGATGAGCAGCGACACCTCGGAGGCCGCGATGCCGGCGGTCGCCAGCACCTGGCGGACGCCGTCCAGCACACCCTCCTCCGGGGCCTTCGGCGTCGTGAGGACCTTGGTGGTCCAGCGTTGTCCGTCGCGCTCCAGCGCGAGGTCGGTGAAGGTGCCGCCGATGTCGACGGCCAGGCGTGCTGTCACTGGCTGATATCCTGAACGAAACGCGAAACGACCGCAGTGGCCGCGGCGAAATCCTCGATGCGCATGGCTTCCCGGGGGTTGTGGCTGCCGTTCTGGTTCCTGACAAAAACCATGCCGGCGGGAATCCCCGCCTGGGCGAAGGCCGCGGCATCATGCCCGCCGCCGGATGCCATCGCCTTGTGCGATATGCCGAGAGATGCGGCAGCCTTGAGAAGGCCCGCCTGCACGCCGGCATCCATCGGGCTCGCCTTGCTGCCGCCTTCGGCGCCGAGCTCGAACCGCACGCCGCGCCGCGCTTCGATCGCCGCGACCAGGGCATGCAGGCGGTCGAACATCAGGTCGCAATTGCTCACATCGACGCTGCGGACATCGAGCATGAATTCCGCCTCGCCGGCGATCTTGGTGAAGCCGGCCTCGGCCGTCGTCGCCATGGTGCAGAAGGTGCAGACCAGCACGCGGCCTTGCGCGTCCAGCTCGCACCAGTATTCGTCGAGCTTGGCCGCGAGTTCGGCCAGCGCGATCGCGGCATCGCGCCGGTATTTCCGTGGCGTGCCGCCGGAATGGTTGTATTCGCCCAAGACCCGCGCCGCGCGCAGCCGCCGGCTGCCGGGGATGCCGGTCACGATACCGACCGGAAGCCCCTCCGCCTCCAGCACCGGCCCCTGCTCGATATGCAGCTCGACGAAGGCGGCGGTATTGTCCGGCGTCAGCTCCCGCTTGCCGGCCTCGACGAAGCCGGGATCGAAGCCTTCCTCGCGCATGTGCTCGGCGAGCGTGCGGCCGCTGTCCATGCGCTTGACCTGCAGTTCCTCGGGCTTCAGCAGGCCGAGCGCGCCGCGGCTGCCGGGGTAGGAGGTCGGGAACCAGGCCCCGGCCTCCTCCGCGCGGATCGCCATCACCGTGACGTCGCGCCCGGGCACGAAGCCCGCGCGCTTCATGCCCGCGACCGTCGCGAGCCCGGCCAGCACGCCGGCGGCGCCGTCGAAATTGCCGCCCTGCTGCACGCTGTCGAGATGGCTGCCAAGCACCACCCGCTTCGCCGCCCGGTCGGTGCCGGGCAGTGTCAGATAGAGGTTCCCCACCGGATCGCTGCGCGCCTCGAGGCCGAGCGCCTCGGCCTCCGCGCGAACCAGCGCATGCGCCATCCGCTCACCCGGGCCGTAGGCTTCCCGGGTGATGCCGACCCCGTCGAAGCTGCGCTCCCGCAGCGTGTCGAAGAGGCGGGCGGCGAGCTCCACATCCGGGGCGAGGTTCGGCAGCGTCATGGGATCAACCTCCGTTCAGGCTGACGAGGGATTTTTCGTCCCTGGTGCGTCGGCAGACGCAGCCGATGCTGGTTGCATCGGCGAGGAAGCCGGCGTGCCAGGGGCGGAAAAGCCCCGTCAGAGCAGCGAGCGCACGCGGCCGCCATCGACGCGGACCATTGTGCCGGTGATGTAGGACGCGCGGTCGCTGCAGAGGAAAGCGCCGAGGGGGCCGAACTCATCAGGCTGGCCGACGCGCTTGGCCGGGATCTCCTTCGCCGATTGCACGATCTGCTCCTCGACCGTGATGCCCTTGGCGGCGGCGGCCTTGGCCGCGGTCTCGATGATGCGGCCGGTCTGGATGGTGCCAGGCGCGATGATGTTCATGGTGACGTTGTCGGCGGCGACTTCGCCCGACAGCGTCTTCAGCCAGGCCCAGATCGTCGCGCGCAGCGTGTTGGACAGCGCGATGTTCGGGATCGGGTGCTGCATGCCGCTGCTGCCGACCGCCAGGATGCGCCCCCATTTCTGCGCCCGCATCGCCGGCAGCAGCTTCATGGTGATGCGGATCGGGGAGACGGTGATGCGCTGGAACCAGGCGATCAGGTCCTCTTCCTTCATCTCCAGCGCCGTGCCCGGCGGCGGGCCGCCATGGTTCAGCACCAGGATGTCGACGCCGCCCAGGGCCGCGACCGCGGCGTCCGCCAGCCGGTCCATGTCGGCGCTGTTGGCGACGTCCGCGGGGATGCCGATGCAGGACGCCGCACCGGCCGCCTTGAGCTCGGCCGCCGCCTTGTCGAGGCTTTCCTGGCTGCGGCCGCTGATCACCAGCGCGGCGCCCTCGGCGGCCAGCGCATCGGCGATCGAACGCCCGAGGCCCTTCGTGCCCCCCATGACCAGCGCGCGGCGCCCCTTCAGACCGAGGTCCATCGATACCCCCCAAGCAAGGTTTCTGTGATGCCCGGACCCTGCCCCCTCCCCGCGCCAGTGACAAGCGCCCCCTGGTCAGGTCTGGCAGCCCGGCTATGGTGGCGTGACCCTGGGCGGACAGATGTCGAAACGACCGCGCCCGGCCCCCGACCGCCTGCTGGAGAATCCCGCGTATGGCCAAGCCTGCCCTGCTGCTGACCCGCAAGTTCCCGGAGGCCGTGGAGGCGCGAGCCACCCGCGACTACGCGGCGCGGCTCAATGCGGATGACGCGCTCTGGGCAGGTGACGGCGCCGAGCTCGTGCGGCGCGCGGATGGGGCGGCCGGCATCCTCTGCGCCGCCGGCGACCGGCTGGACGCGGCAACCATCGCGGCACTGCCCGACAGCGTGAAGATCATCGCGACCTTCTCGGTCGGCACCGACCATATCGACCTCAAGGCCGCGGCAGCGCGCGGCATCCTGGTCGCGAACACGCCCGACGTGCTGTCGGTCGCGACCGCCGAGATCGCCATGCTGCTGATCCTCATGGCCGCCCGCCGCGCCGGCGAGGCGGAGCGGATGGTGCGCGCGAAGGCCTGGGAAGGCTGGGCGCCGACCCAGCTCATCGGCGTGACGCTCGAGAAGAAGCGCCTCGGCATCCTCGGCATGGGCCGCATCGGCCGGGCGCTGGCGGAGATGGCGCGCGGCTTCGGCATGGAGATCCATTACCGCAACCGCAGCCGGCTGGAGCCGGCGCTGGAGCAGGGCGCGGCGTTCCACGAAGACGACGACAGCTTCCTCGCCGCGTCCGACTTCCTCTCCATGCACATCCCGGGCGGCGAGGCGACGCGGCGCTGGCTGAACGCGGCGCGTATCGCGCTGCTGCCGAAGGGCGCGATCGTCGTGAACACCGGGCGCGGCACCACGGTCGACGATGACGCGCTGATCGCAGCACTCAAATCCGGCCATCTCCGCGCCGCCGGCCTCGATGTCTATGACGGCGAGCCGCGCGTGCACGAGGGCTATTTCGGTCTGGAGAATGTCGCCCTGCTCCCCCATCTCGGCAGCGCCACGGTCGAGACCCGCGATGCCATGGGCTTCCGCGCCCTCGACAACCTGGATGCCGTTTTGCGGCGGGGCGAAGCCCCGCCGCATCGCGTTTCCTGAACCGTAGAGAGATCCCATGCTCTTCGACTTCGAGACCCTGCCGGCCCGCGAATGCTACAAGCTGATCGTCTCCACGGTGGTGCCGCGCCCGGTCGCTTGGGTCGTCTCCCAGGACGCGGCCGGGGTGCTGAACGCCGCCCCCTTCTCCTTCTTCAACGCCTTCACCGAGGATCCCGTGGTGATCGCGATCGGCTGCGGCCCGACGCCCAAGGGCAGCACCAAGGACACACTCTCCAACATCAAGGCGACCGGCGAGTTCGTGGTGAACCTCGTCTCCTTCGATGCGGCGGAGCAGATGAACGTCACCGCCATCGAATTCCCGCCCGAGGTGGATGAGATCGCCGAGGCCGGGCTGACGCCGCTTGCCTCCACCAAGGTGAAACCACCGCGCATCGCGGAAAGCCCGGTGGCAATGGAATGCGTCACCTTCCAGCTCATCCCCGTCGGCCACCACACCATCGTGCTCGGCCGCGTCATCGCCATGCATGTGCGTGACGAGGCGGTGCTCGATCCGGCCAAGAACTACATCGACACGCCGAAGCTCGGCCTGGTCGGCCGCATGCACGGCCGCGGCTGGTACACGAAGACTACTGACCGCATCGAGATCCCGCGCCTGACGCCGGAGGAATGGGCCGCCAAGAAGGACAAATAGCGCGCCCCTAGGAGGGCGCAGGGAGGAAACGAACAATGCAACGTCGCACACTGCTCGCCGCACCCGCGCTGCTGCTGCCGCTGGCGGCGCGCGCCCAGGGCACTTATCCCGACCGTCCGATCCGCTTCGTCATCCCCTGGACGCCGGGCGGCACCAACGACATCGTCGGCCGCGTGGTCTCCGACAGCATGTCGCGCCGGCTCGGCCAGACCATGGTGATCGAGAATCGCGGCGGCGCCGGCGGCGCGCTGGGCGCGGAAGCCGTCGCGAAGGCGGCACCCGACGGCTACACGGTGCTGCTGAGCGGCAGCGGCAGCCTGACCATCAACCAGCTCGTCCGCCGCGGCCAGCTCCCCTACGACCCCGCGACCGCGCTCACCGCCATCGGCATGATGGGCCTCGCCCCCAATGTGCTGGTGGTGCACCCGAGCGTGCGGGCCACCACCATGCAGGAGCTGCAGGCCCTGGCCCGCGCATCGCGCACGCCGCTGACCTATGGCTCCTCCGGTGTCGGCAGCACCAGCCACGCGACGGGCGCGATGATCGCCCAGGCGCTCGGTGTCGAGATGCAGCACGTCCCCTATCGTGGCAGCGCGCCGGCGGTGAACGACGTGATCGCTGGGCGGCTCGACATGATGTCGAACGCAGCGGCGCCGATGCTGCCGCATATCCGCGCCGGCACGGTGCGCGCCATCGCGATCGCCGGCCACGCCCGCGCGCCGACGACGCCGGAGGTGCCGACCATGGCCGAGCAGGGCTTCCCCCAGATCGAGGCCGCGACCTGGTACGCCATGCACACCACCGGCGGCACGCCGCCAGACCGCGTCGCACGGCTGCACGCCGCCCTCAACCAGACCCTGGCGGAGCCCGATGTGAAGCGCGTGCTGGCGGATGTGGGCCTCAATGTCGAACCCTCCGAAAGCCCGGCCGCCTTCGCGCGCTATTGCGAGGAGGATACCCGCCGCTGGGAACCGGTGATCCGCGCGGTCGGCGTGACGACGGATTGAGCGGCGGGCGCCGCGCCCCCTCGCGGCGTGGCGCCCCTTCTGCTTTCCTGCGCCGCGACAGGAGACTGGATTCGCATGCACAGCATCTCGCGCCGCAAGATCGTCGGCGCCGGCGCCGGCCTGGCGGCCGCGCCTTTCGCACCCGCCCTGGCGCAGCCGGCAGCCAATTGGCCGAGCCGGCCCGTCCGCCTCATCGTGCCCTATGCCGCGGGTGGACCATCGGACATCCTGGCGCGCGCGGTGCAGGCGCCGCTGCAGGCGGCACTCGGGCAGCCGATCGTAGTCGAGAACCGGCCGGGCGGCGGCGCCATCATCGGCACCGAGACGGCGGCCCGCGCCGAGGACGGCCACACCTTCCTCGTCGCCGACAGCCCGCACACCATCATCCCGGCGGTGCAAGCGCGCGTGCCCTATGATCCCGCGAACGACTTCCGGCCCATCACGCTGTTCGGCGCCGTCTCCATGGTGCTGATGGTGAACCCGGCGCTGCCGGCGCGCTCGCTCGCCGAGTTCATCGCGAGCGCCAAGGCGCGGCCGGACGCCGTGACCTTCGGCAGCTCCGGCGTCGGCAGCCTGACGCATCTGCTGCCGGAATGGCTCGGGCTCATCACCGGCGCGAAGTTCACGACGGTGCCCTATCGCGGCTCCGGCCCGGCCTTGCTCGATGTCGTCGCCGGGCAGATCAACGCGATCTTCTCGAGCACGCTGTCCGCCGCCGGCCCACTCCGGGACAATCAGGTCCGGCCGCTCGCGGTCGCCGCACCATCGCGGATCCCGACGCTGCCCGAGGTGCCGACGATGCGCGAAGGCGGCGTCGACCTGGTCTGCGGCAATTGGTGGGGCGTGCTGGCGCCGCGGTCGACGCCGCCGCAGGTCGCGGCGCGGCTCGAGTCAGCACTCGGCGAGGCGATCGATCACCCTGCGGTCCGGGACCGCTTCGTGGCGCTGGGCATCGAGGCGCGGCCGCGCGGCGCCGCCCCCTTCGCCGAGTTGCTCAGCGCGGAATTCGCCACCTGGGCGCGCGTCGCCCGCGATGCCGGGGTCAGCGTCCAGTGAGCATGACGGGTTTTCTCGACGCGCTGCGGGCCGATGCGCAGCACCTCCAGGCCGATTTCGCGGCGATCTGCGCGACCGGCGGCCGCCTGCAGGGCACGCCCAGCATGGACCGGGCCACCGCACTGGTGCGCAATGCGCTGCTCGGCATCGGCGCCGGCACCCTCGCGACGCCGGAGACCGCCTATCACGGCTGGACCGGCGGCGCGGTCGCGATCGCGATCCGCGGCGAGGCGGAGCCGGTTCCCTGCGCGTCCCTGGTCGGCTCGGTCGCAACGCCGGCGGCCGGCGTGGAGCTGGAGGTCATCGACCTCGGCCGCGGCAGCCCGGCCGATATCGCCGCGGCCGGCGAGCGGGTGCGCGGGCGGGCGGTGCTGCTCCGCCACGAATACGCCTTCTCGCCGGACACCATCCATCGCCGCGTCAAGCTGCGCGCTGCGGCGGAAGCAGGTGCGGCCGCCGTCGTTATGGTGCAGCCGATCCCGGGCGTCGGCCCGGTCGCCGGCGGCGCCAATTCCTGCCCGATCCCGGGATTCGGCGTGGGCGTCGAAGGTGCGGCGCGCCTGCTGGCCGCAGGGCGCGCGCGCTTCCACCTGCAATCCCGCCACCATCCCGCGACGGCGACGCAGCTCGTGCTCGACATCCCCGGCCGCGGACCGGAGCGCGTCGTGCTCTCGGCGCATCTCGACGGCCATCGCCTCGCCGAGAGCGCGATCGACAACGGATCCGGCGTGGCGGCGCTGCTGAGCCTCGCGCGCGCAGCCGCGGGCTTCGTGGCGAGCATGCCGCGCGGCCTGACGGTCTCTGTCTTCAGCGCGGAGGAATGGTCGCTTTCGGGCTCCCGCGCCTGGCTCGCGGCGCTGCCGGCCGCGGAGGTCGCGCGTATGGCGATGAACCTCAACCTCGACAGCATCGTGGGCTCGCCCAGGCTGACCGCGCTGACCTCCGGCTATCCGGCGCTTGGCGGTTTCGCGCGGGAGGCGGCGGCGGAGGCCGGGCACGAGCTCGCCATCCATCTGCCGATCTCGGTGAGCAGCGACCATGCCAATTTCGCGGCGCATGGCGTGCCCTCGATGCGGCTGCTCGCCGGCTTCAACGAGCCGGACAGCCGGGTGGCGCGGCTGCTGACCGCAGCCGACACGCGCGACCTCGTGCCGCCCGAGGAGCTCGGCCGCGCGACGGAGGCCGCGGGCGCCATCCTGTGGCGGGCATTGTCGGCACCGGATGCCGAGATGGCGGCGCTGCGCCGGGACGCACCCGATCTGACGGCGGCGATGTCGGTGCTGGCGCCGCTGCCCGGCTGAACCAGGGGCGCCGCACCCCGGCCCCCGCTCAGCGCGCCCAGTAGAGGCGCGTCGGGTTGTCCACCAGCACCTGCCGGCGCAGCGCCTCCTCCGGAACCGCCTCCGCCAGCAGGTCCACGAGGTCGCCGTCATTCGGCATGTCGCCGGCGATGTTCGGGTGCGGCCAATCGGTGCCCCAGAGCACGCGGTCCGGCGCCGCCGCGACCAGCGCGCGCGCGAAGGGCACGGCGTCGCGGAACGGCGCCCCTTCGGAGGAAACACGCTCGGCGCCGCAGATCTTCACCCAGGCGAGCGGGTTGCGCATCAGCTCCAGGAGCTGCCGGAACGGCGCCTGCTCCAACCCCTTCTTCGCCTGCACGCGGCCCATATGGTCGATGACGAAGGGGATTCGGATACGGGCGATGCGGGGCGCCAGCTCGACCACGTCCTCGGCGTCCAGATGCAGCACCACGTGCCAGCCGAGCGGCTCCACCTGCGCCAGCACCCGTTCGAAGCACATCATGTCGGGCATGCCGCCGAGGTGCTTCACGAAGTTGAAGCGGACGCCCCGGATGCCGCCGGCGTCGAGCGCCGCGAGCTCGGTGTCGGTCACGCCGGGATCGACCACCGCCACCCCGCGCATGCGGCCGCCCGACCGCGCGATACCGTCGAGCGTCACCCGCATGTCGCTGCCATGGCAGGAGGCATGCACGATCACCGCGCGCTCGACGCCGAGGATGCCGTGCAGCTTCACCAATGCCTCATAGGGGGCGTCCGGCGGCGTGTAGGCGCGGTCCGGCGCGTAGGGAAAGACGCTGGCGGGGCCGAAGACGTGACAATGCGCGTCGCAGGCGCCCGGGGGCAGCCGGTGGGAGGGCGTCCGCGTGTCCGGGTCCGGCGCCTTGCAGGTCCTGTCGCTCATTGCCGTTCGATCCTCGCCCTTTCGATCACAGTGCGCCACTTCGCAACCTCCGAGGCCAGCAGCGCGCGCAGCGCCCCCGGCGTGCCGCCGCGCGCCTCGACCCCGGCGGCGAGCAACCTCTCGCGCAGCACCGGCGTCGCCAGCACGGCATCCGCCTCCCGGTTCAGCCGCTCGATCACTGCCTCCGGCGTACGCCCGGGTGCGACCAGCGCGTTCCAGGAGGAGACGTCGTAGCCCGGTAACGCGCCCTCCTGCAGGGTCGGCACCTCGGGCAACCTGGCCGCCCGTGCGGCGGAAGTGACGGCGATCGGCCGCAGCTCGCCGGCCTCGATCTGGCCCCAGATCGGCCCGGTGATCTCGAAGGCCACATCCACATCGCCCCGGAGCAGCGCGGTGATCAGCGCCGGCGTCGCGGGAAAGGTGACCGTCTCCGCCTCCACCCCGGCCTCAGCCTTGAACAGCGCGGCCGCGAGGTGCTGCGTGCTGCCGACGCTGATCGTGCCGATATTCACCGCGCCGGGCTCCCGGCGCATGCGCGCCAGCAGATCCGCAGGCGTGCGCAGTGGCGAGCCCGACGGCACGATGAGGGCGACCGCGAAGGCGCCGAGCGTGACGACCGGCGCCAGGTCGCGCAGCGGGTCATAGGGCAGCGAACGGAACAGGGAAGGCGCGATGGCGTGCGCATTGGTCGCCACCATCAGCGTGTACCCGTCAGGGGTTGCTGCCGTGAGCGCCTGCGCCGCGACGATGCCGCCGGCACCGGGGCGGTTGTCGATCACCACCGGCTGTCCGAGCCGTTCGGCGAGCGCCTGGCCGACGGCGCGCGCGGTCAGGTCGGCGACGCCGCCGGCGGCGTTCGGCACGATCACGCGGATGGGCTTGGCGGGCCAGGCCTGCGCACGCGCCGGCCGCGACGCCGACAGGGTGGCGACGCCGCCGAGCGCGGCCATGGTGACATTCCGCCGGCCAAGCATGAGATCGTCCTCCCCGGTTATTGCATCACGCTGGTTCTCAAGCCGGGTCGGACGGCGAGTCTTCCCAGACCTCGTCGAGCGCAAGCGGCCGCGGCAGCAGCCCCTGCTCGTGGGCGTAGAGAATGGCCAGCGACAGGGCCGGACGCAGCCCGTCGCGCCCCGGCACCTCGGCGCCGGAGGCCCGGGCCATCCGGACCAGCTCCGCGATGAGTTCGGGCCGCTCGCGCGCGAGGTCGCCGCGCACGACCAGCAGATGGTTCACCGGCACGAAGCCGTGCGCCGCCTGGAAGGCGGCACCGGCGGCCGCGGGATCCGGAAAGATCGGGCGCAGCGCCGGGTCCGCCGGAAGCTCGTTGCCGAAGATCGCCGCGTCGAGCTCGCCTGCCATCAGCATGGCGAGCATGTCGGCGCCGGCCGGGGCACGTTCTGCCCAGGGCGGATCGCGGTATTCCGCGAGGTGGGCGTCCTCGAAGGTCACCCAGCGCATGGTGTCGGGTCGCGTCCCGAAGCCGTCCTGCAGGATGCCGCGCAGCCACATCCCCGTGGTCTGGCTATAGGCGCGCACGCCGATGCGCTGGCCCGCGAGGTCGCCCGGGCCGCGGATGGCGCCTCCGGCCCGGAAGAGCAGCGCGGCTTCCTGGAAGCGTGCGGCGAGCACCACCGGCAGCAGCACCAGGTCCTTGCCGGCCGCCTTGGCCATCAGGAAGGTGGCGATCGCCATCTCGCTCACCTGGTATCGCCCCTCCCGCACCATCGGTGCGAAGGCGCGGCTGATCACCGGCACCGGTGCGAGGTCGAGCCGCAGGAGTGGCGAGGCGACGGCGCCGGTGAACAGCGCCTCGGTGCGCGGCGTGCGGCCGATCGCGGCGGCGAGGATTGCTGCCTCAGCCACCGCAGGCATCCATCCGCGGCAGGTCGCGGCGGACCTGAGCCACGGTCACGCCAGGCTCTCCACGACATGCGGGAAGACCGCCTGGTAGCCCTCGCCATAGGTGATCTTCTTGTCGGAGTTGCGGGCCGCCTGCGCGCCGCGCTGCAGGGCGACACGGGTATAGTATTCCCAAAGGTGCTCCTGCCCGGCCATGCACTCGATGGCGGCGCGCTTCTTTTCCCAGACCGGGGTGATGTCCAGCAGCACGTCCGGCTTCCAGTTGCACTGCTCGGGCTGGTGCGGCTCGAACAGGAAGACCGGCGGCGCGCCGAGCACCTTCTGGTGCGGATTGTGTCCATGCGCCTGGGCGGTGATGCGCGCATGCTGCGCGAAATCGGTCACCGCCGGGTGGTCGTGATTGTAGATGTCTTCCTTGCTGTGCGTCAGCACGAAGGCCGGATGAATGGCGCGATAGAGGTCGACCAGGCGATAGAAGGCATCCTGCGTCAGGTCGATCGGGTAATCGCCGAGGTCCCAGAACTGGATATCGGCGACGCCCAACGCCTCGGCGGCGGCGCGCGCCTCCTTCTCGCGCTCGACCTTCACGCGATCGAGCGTCATGCCGGGCTGGCGCCAGAGCTTGGCACTCTCCCCGCGCTCACCGTAGGAGAGGCAGACGACGGTCATCTTCCATCCGCGCGCCGCATGCAGCGCGATGGCGCCACCGGCGCGCCAGACGAAGTCGGCGGAATGGGCGCTGACGACGAGGGCGGTCTTCTCGGTCATGGGTGTCTCCTCTCGATGGCCCGGATCATCGCGTGCGCGCCGCCACATGCCCAGACGGGCCAGTCCGGCACGCATGCGCTCCTCCCCGCCCGGTCTCGCACCGGACGTCATCGGGGTTCTAGGAGCGTCGGTGGCGGCCTGTCCTATCGCTTCGCCGGTGCTCGGTATCAGCATTCGGCATACCACCGAACCCATGCGCCTCGATCGCCGCCAGGTGGGTGCGCAGCGCCTCGATGAAGGCGGAGACCGCCGGGGTGGGCGGCGGGTCGGCGGCCAGGATGATGCCGGCCGGGCGCGGCGGTGCGGGCACCGGCAAGGGAACGACCTGCAGCGCACCGCGCAGCAGGTCGCCCACCATCATCGAGCGGGGCATGATGGAGATCGCGTCGCTCGCCAGCAGCATCTCCCGGATGAAGCCGTAGGAGGAGGAGCGGAGCGGCACGTCCTGCGGCAGGCCGAGCAGGGCGAGCAGATGCTCGATCTCCTGCCCGACGCGCTGGCTGATGGTGGGCAGCACCATCTCATGCTCGGCGAGCGCCGCGGCCGTGACCGCGCCGCGCCGGCGCAGCAGCGGATGACCGGCGCGGGCGAGTACGGCGATCGGCTCCTCCCACATCGGCAGGCGCTGCAGGCCGTCGGGCACCGCCGGGGCGTAGAGGCGGCCGACCACCAGGTCGAGCTCGCGCGCGGCGAGCAGCGGCAGCAATTCCTCCGTGCGCCCCTGCTGCAGGCGTACGCGCAGCCCGGGATGCGTGGCGCGCAGCGCGATCAACGCACCCGGAAGGACACCGACCGCCGCGACCGGCAGCACGCCGACGGCGATCGAGCCGCCCTCGACGGCGCCGATCGCGTCGAGCTCGTGCTCCATGCGGCGCAATTCCCCGAGCACGCGGCGGGCGACGCGAATGACCGCGACCCCTGCTGCGGTGGGGCGCACGCCGCGCGGATGCCGCTCGAACAGCACGGCGCCCGTGATGTCCTCGAGCTCGCGCAGGCTACGGGTCAGCGCCGGCTGGCCGAGGCTCAATGCCGCCGAAGCCTTGAGGAGGCTGCCATGGGTGTCCAGCGCGTCCGCGACGCGCAGCAGGGACAGCTTCAGACGCTGGTCAAGGAAGCGTTGGGGCATGGTCCCGTCCTGGCCCGGCGCAGGACAGCGCGGTCAGCCCGGCCCGTCGGCGGGGCGGGTCGCGACGAAGAACAGCCGCGGGAAGGGCAGCAGCACGGTGCCGTCGGGCAGTGCCGGGTAGGCCTCCGCGATCAGGGCTTCGTAGCGGGCCAGGAAATCGCCGCGCTCGCTCTCGTCCAGCCGGTTCAGGTAAGGGCGCAGCGCGCTGCCCTTGAACCATTCGACGACCGCGCCGGGCCCGCCGGGCAGCGGGTGATGGAAGATGGTGCGCCAGACATCCACCGTGGCGCCGACGCCGGTCAGGATCCGGTAGTACCAGTCGGGACCGTGCCGGGCCTCCCGCGACGCGCCGGCGAGCTTGGCCGCCCAGGGGCCCGCTTCCGCCACCTGGCGCATCAGGCGATGCGCAGGCTCGTCCAGGTTGTCGGGCTGCTGCACCGCCAGGCTGCCCCCCGGCGCCAGCTTCGCCAGTAGGGCCGGCAGCAGGGCCGCGTGATCGGGCACCCATTGCAGCACGGCATTGGCCAGGATCACGTCGAAGGGGCCGCTCGCGCCCTGCCAGGTGCCGATGTCGGCCAGCTCGAACTGGATATCGGGCAGGCGCTTCCGCGCCGCCGCGATCATGTCCTCCGAGCTGTCCATGCCGGTGATGACGGCGCCCGGGAAGCGCGCGCGCAGCAGCTCGGTGGAATTGCCGGGGCCGCAGCCGATATCGGCGGCCTTGGTGACGGCGCCGTGCACCACCTGCGCCAGGAGGTCCTGCACCGGCCGGTTCCGTTCGCGTTCGAACTTCGAATACTGGGTGGCGGACCAGCTCATCGGGCGCTCCGTGATGCGGCGTTGCGCGAAGGCTAGTCCGCCTCCGCCATGCCCGCCACGGCCCGGCTTGGCGAATTGTTATACTTTTCCGACATCTCATCCCCCGGAGCTGCGCCGGTTTCGTGGGGTTTCGGCGAAAGCCCAAGACGAAGAACGGGGAGAAGGCCGCATGGCATGGCGGATCGGGATCAGGGTCCAGGACCTGAAATGCTATCCGCACTACGCGATGGTGCCGGACCAGGCGATCGTCGTCTTCGAACATGCCGATGGATCGCGGCAGCTCGGCATGCGCATCGCGCAGCCGATGAGCGGCGTCATCCTCGTGGAAGGCAAGAGCGCCGGCACCCTGATCCGGCCGGGCGAGCGGCAGATGCACACCGTGCTCGACGTCAGCGCGCTGACCGAGCTTGTCGTGGACCCCGAGATGGGGAGCGGCCGCGCCAAGCCTGGCGTGCCCGTCTTCGCGGTCTGGGACAACCGGGACGGCAAGCTGGTCGGGCTGGAGATGGAGGTGGCGCACCAGGCGCAGCAAGGCGCCGCGGTGGAGAACCATGCCATCCCGCTTCCGGGTACCCCGCCCACCTCCTCCATTGGGGCCATCCGGCGGCGCATCGGCACCGTGGCGGTGCGCTGGAAGGACGCCGCGGTGCTGGAGGAGACCGACGAGGCCTGAGAGGCGGTTTGCTCCGGATTGTGATCAGGGAAGCATGCGCGGGGTCGGCCATGCTGCCCGGCCATGCGTCCGCAGCTTCTTGGCCTGATCCCCTTCTTCGTCGCCGCCTGTGCGGGGCCGCCGGCACCCGCAGCTCCACCCGCATCCCCCCTCGCGCGCGCAGCACTCGCGGAATGGGAAGCCTGGGGCCGGGTCGCCGTCGATGGCTGGCCCGCGATGAGGCCGTCCGATATCGTCGCGACGCCCGAGCGCTTTGCCCGCCTGATCGAGTACTGGAGCGCCGTGCCCGATGGCGGCGCGGTGGTGCCAAGGCTGGTCGGGCTGCGCGCCGCCCTCCTGGCCCTTCAGACCGAGCCGAACGGCGGCGACGCGACGGGCGGCGATGGCGCTGGCACGGCGGCGGCGCAGTTGCCGCCGACGCCGGAGGATATCGGCGTCTATGCCCGCCCTGCCTGGTCGGCCGCCTTCATCTCGGCGGTCGCGCGCTGGGCCGGCATCGCGGAGAGCGACCTGCCCTCCTCCTCCCGGCATGCGAGCTATATCGACGCGGTGCTGGAGCGCGCGATCACCGATCCGGAGCGCGCCTATTTCCGTCCCCATGCGCCGGAGGAGCGGGTGCCGGCGCCGGGCGACCTGCTCTGCGCCGACCGCTCCACCACGCCGCTGATGCATTGGTCCATGCGGCTTGGCGAGATCGGGCGGCCGCGGGCCATGCATTGCGACGTGGTGGTGCGCGCCGGGCCGGGCGTCGTCGAGGCGGTGGGCGGCAATGTCGAGGACCTGGTGGTGCTGCGGCGCCTGCCGGCCGATCGGGAAGGGCGGGTGCTGCCCGCGCCCCCGGGGGAAGCGAGCTTTGTGTTGATCCTGGCCGCCCGCACGGCGGAACGCTGAGAGACTGTTTGAAAATGGCGGCGGCGGAGGGCTGGCGAAGGATTTCTCGCCCCTGGTGTGTCGGCTGACGCAGCCGATGCGGCGTTCAGGCTCGCCGGCGCCGATCGGCATGCGCGTGCCGTCAGTCCAGACGAGCATGTCGCCATCCCGCCCTGCGAGGTGATCCGGGTAGCTGGCAATCAGCCGCGCGATCTGCGCGGGCGCGAGCCCGCTGGCCGGCGGCGAGCGTCGGGATGCAGCAGAGGATCAGGCGCCGCCGGCCTGCCCTCGCTCCTGGCGACATTCACGTCCCGCTCAACACTCGCACAAACTCTCCATCGGCCGTCTCGATCGCCGGCACGAAGCTGTCATGCAGCGTCGAGACGAACAGCAGGGCCCCCATGATGCGCCCATCCCGATAATAGCGTTCATCGCTCATCTCGATCTGCTCGGGCACAAGGTGGTTCCAGACCGCCTCGTCACGGGCATCGGCGCCACCGGGCAGAAGCCCGCCTTCCCGGTGGAGGTCGGCCATGGGCTTGCTCGCGCGGCGGCGAAGGTCTTCCGAGCCGGCGATGATCCGGCTGAACGCGATGATCTGAGCCTGCGAGGGGCCATCGCCTTTCGCACGGACCAGGACCGGGAATGGCTTGTCGAAAGCCACCAGCGTCACCTCTCCCGACCACCAGGACTCGCCGTACTGGGTGTCGTAGGTCAGCCGGCCGAAAGCCGGGAACTCCTGCTTCGAACCGCGTTCAGCCATGCCTGCCCCCGATGCGCATCGGTACCCACCCCCGGCAGCCATGCGCAGCCGGCATCAGCCGAGCCCCAGCAGTGGCTCCGCCACCTCCAGGAAGCCGGCCGGGTTCTCCGCGTGCACCCAATGGCCCGCGGCGACGGCAGTCAGCGTCGCGGCGGGAAAGAGGGCGCGGATCGCGGGCCAGTCCTCGTCCCGGACGTAGTCGCTGCGACTGCCGCGGATGACGCCCACGGGTCCGGCATAGGTCGCGCCGAGCTCCGGGAAATCCTCGATCACCGGCATGGCGGCGGCGATCTCGTCGAGGCCGTTCCGCCAATAGGGCGGGTTCTCGAAGCGGAGGTTCTGCAGCAGGAAGGCGCGCATGCCGGGCTCCGCGATGGTCGCGGCCAGCGCCGCGTCGGCGGCCTTGCGCGTCAGGTTGTGCTCGAGCGGCAGTGCCTGCAGCGCGGCCGCGATCGTGCGGTTTGATGGGCCATAGTGGCGCGGCGCGATGTCGACCACGACCAGCCGCTCGACACGCTCCGGCGCTGTCAGCGCCAGCGCCATCGCCACCTTGCCGCCCATCGAATGCCCGAGCACCGCGGCGCTGGGGATGCCGAGCGCCGTCATGGTCTCCGCCACATCCGCGGCCATCGCGGCGTAGTCCATGACCGGATCATGCGGGGAAGCACCGTGGTTGCGGAGGTCGAGCGCCACCACGCGCGCCAGCGACGCCAGTGCCGACTGCACCGTGCCCCAGTTCTGCGCGGCACCGAACAGCCCGTGCAGCAGCACGACCGGCGTCCCGGTGCCGGCATCGACAGCATTCAGCCGCATCGCGCCCTCCCCGCCCTCAACTGCGCGCTGCCAGCGCCCATCATGAACTGCGCGCTGCCAGCGCGTGTCATGAACTGCGCGCTGCCAGCGCGACGCTCGCGACGATCAGCCCGCCGCCCAGGATCATGTCGAGCCCGATCGCCTCCCCGAGCCAGAGCAGCGAGACCAGCACGCCGAAGGCCGGCACCAGCAGGAAAGCGACCGAGGCGACCGCGCCCGGCAGGCGCCGCCCGATCTCGATCACGCACCAGGTGCCGATCGGCGCGACGATCAGCCCGATATAGAGCATGATCGGCCAGGACGGCCCTTGGATGCCGCCATCCGGCTCCAAAAACATCGCGATCGGCAGCAGGAAGAGATAGCCGAAGCCGAAGCACCAGGGCAGCAGCTCCAGCATCGGCGATTTCGGCGGCAGCGCCCGCGTCACCACGATCGCGACGCTCCAGAGCCCCGCCGCGCCGATCAGCATGAGGTGGCCGAGCACCATGTCCGCCCGGGTCCAGTCCACCGACCAGGGCCCGGCCAGCACCACGACGCCGGCGAGACCGAATGCGGCGGCCACCCAGCGCAGTGCCGACACCTTCTCCCCCAGCACCAGGATCGAGAGCGGGATCAGCCAATAGGTGGTGACCGCGGAGATGATCGCGGTGCGCCCGGCCGGCACCAACGCGACCGCGGCATGGGCGAGCGCGAAGAAGCCGCCGAGCTGCAGCAGCCCGAGCGCTAGCACCGAAGGCCAGTCAGCGGCGCGCGGCAGATGCAGGCGGCGCAGCACCGCGAGCAGCGCCGCCGCGACCACGGCGGCGAGGCCGGCGCGGCCGACCGCGAACCACATAGGCGTCGCATGGGTGAGCGCCGCCTTGGTGACCGGCCAAGCGCCCCCGAACAGCAGGACCGCGAGCGGCAGCAGTCGGAAGGCAGGCCCCATCAACCGAAGGCCGAGGCCATGGCGCCGCGGATGCGCCAGGCCTCGTTATCGGGCAGCGCGCCGAGGTCGCTCTCGGTCAGGATCACGCCTTCCGGCACGTCGCGCGCCAGCGCGACGCCATGCGCGAGGCCGATCGGCAGCGCCTGCAGCGAGGCGGACCGCGCCGCCGGCACGCATTTGCCCCAGACCAGCGCGCCGCCCTCCCCGTCCAGCACCTCACCCTTCCGGATCGCCCGCTTGGTCACCGCGACCACGTCGCCGCGCCAGGCGGTCGAGCTGCCGGTCGCTTCCTGCCGCAGTGCTGCGGAGGCGACGGAGACGCCGAGTTCCAAGCCGATGAAGTGGTAGGGCCGCCAGAGCGCCGCGTACCGCCCGCTGTCGTCGGTCGCGACGCCGTATTCGGCGAAGCAGCGCCGCGCGTAGTCGGTCTCGCCCTCGAATACCGCATAGACGCCCCAGCGGAGATTGTCCGGGATCTCGGCGCCGTCGCGGCGGACGGAGGAGACGACCTCCACCATGCCCTTCTTCGGCAGCACGCCGCCTTCATTGTGGGGGCGCAGCGCGAAGGGCAGCTCGGCGGTGCCGGCGGCGGGGAAGCCGAGCCCGTCCTGCGGCACGTCGAGGCCGGTGGCGTTCGCGATCGCAGCCATCTCGATCCCTGACTTGGTGCCGTCGAGGAAGGAGTTGAACATCTGCGGGTTCATGCCGCCCTCGCGTGCCTGTTCCGGTGTCAGGCCGTAGAAGCCCCAGACCGTCTCCGGCGTGCTGGCGTGGAAATGCGGCAGGTACTTCGTGCCCTTGCCGGCGGCGATGATGGTGAAGCCGGCGGCGCGGAGCGTGTCCACCAGCTCGCAGACCAGGGCCGGCTGGTCACCGTAGGCCATGGAATAGACGACCCCGGCCGCCGCGGCTTCCCGCGCCAGCAGCGGGCCGGCCAGCACATCGGCCTCCACATTCACCATCACCACATGCTTGCCATGGGCGATGGCGTGGCGCGCGTGGCGCAGCCCGGCCGCCGGGTTGCCGGTCGCCTCCACCACCACGTCGATCCGGGGATCGGCGATCAGCGCCATGCTGTCTTCGGTGAGGTGGGTGCGGCCGGTGGTGAAGGCCATGTCGAGATCGGCCGCGTCATAGGCCCAGACCGGCCAATGCACCCGATCCAACGCTGCCTGGGCGCGCGGGATGGAAAGGTCGGCGATACCCATGACATGCACGCCCGGCATGATCCGTGCCTGGTGCAGGAACATCGAGCCGAACTTGCCCGCCCCGATATGCGCCACCCGGATCGGCCGCCCCTCGGCGGCACGCGCCGCCAGCTTGGAATGGAGGTTCATGCACCCTTCCCCTTAACCCGCACCCGAGCACCCCCCATGAATACCCCGCGGCCGCAGGCCGCCACCAGAAAGGCCGGCCTGCAAGGCGTCAGCCGATGCAGACCGAGGCCGCGAATGCGGCCCGCGCGCGACCGCCCTAACCCGTCGGAGCACACCCGACAGCGCGAAAGCCAAGCCGGCGGATGCCGGCGCCGGCGCCTGAGGACAGAATTACGTCATCATCCAGCCGCCGGCGACATCGACCGCCTGGCCGGTGACGAATTCCGCATCCGGTCCCGTCAGATAGCAGGCGGTGCGCGCCACGTCCTCGGCCGTGCCGAAGCGGCCCATCGGCGTGACGGTCAGCACCTGCTCGTTCAGCCGGGGATCGACGGTCTTCGCGAGGTCGGTCGCGATGCGCCCGGGGCAGAGCGCATTGACCGTGATGCCATGCGGCCCGAGCTCGCCGGCCAGGTGTTTCGTCAAGCCGATCAGCGCCGCCTTGGTCGCGGTGTAGTGGCAGGCGACGATCGGGGTGTAGGTCTTCCCGGCAACCGAGGCCTGGTTGACGATGCGCCCGGCCTTGCGCGCGATCATCCCGGGCGCCAGCGCCCGGATCATCGCGAAGGCGCCGGTCAGGTTGACCGCGACGACCTGGTCCCATTCCTCGAAGGGCATCTCATGCACGCCGAGTGCCCTGCCATTGGTCTTGGGGCTGATCCCGGCATTGTTCACCAGGATGTCGGCGGGGCCGAGCTCCTTCTCCGCCGCCTCGCAGGCGGCCGCGACCTGGTCGCGGTTCGCGACGTCGCATTCCAGGGGGAAGCCGCCGAATGCCTTTGCGGTCCGCTTCGCCAGGTCGCGGTCGACATCGAGCACCGCCACCCAGGCGCCGCGCGCGGCCAGCGTGCCCGCGATGGCGGCGCCGATGCCCCGGCCCGCGCCGGTGACGATGGCGACGCGACCGGCGTGGGTTTGGGGCTCGCTCATCGCTACGTCCATGTCTGCGGCTCCTCCATCGGGCTACTCCGCGACCTGGAGCATGATCTTGCCGATATGCTGGCTGCTTTCCATCAGCCGATGCGCCTCGACGATGCCGCTCAGGGGGAAGGTCGCGAAAATCTCCGGCCCGCAGCGCCCGGCCTCCAGCGCCGGCCAGACCTTCTCGGCCAGGTCCTTGGCCAGCGCCGCCTTCTGCGCCGTGGTGCGCGGGCGCATGGTGCTGCCGGTGACGGTCAGGCGCTTGATCATGATCGGACGGAGATCGGCCTTCGCCGCTTCGAACCCGCCGAGGAAGGCGATGAAGACCAGTCGCCCGTCGAGCGCCAGGCTGCGCAGGTTGCGCTGGAAATAGTCGGCGCCGACCATGTCGAGGATGACGTCGACGCCCTTGCCTTCGGTCAGGCGCTTTACGGCATCCTGGAAATCCTCGGCCTTGTAGTCGATCGCCGCATCGGCGCCGAACTTCAGGCAGGCCGCGACCTTCTCCGCGCTGCCGGCGGTCGCGAAGACCCGGGCGCCGAATTCCTTCGCGAGCTTGATCGCGGTGACGCCGATGCCGGAGGTGCCGCCATGCACCAGCACCGTCTCACCCTTGGCGAGGCGGCCATGGCCGAAGAGGTTGGCCCAGACGGTGAAATAGGTCTCCGGCAGCGCAGCGGCGCGGAGCGCGTCATAGCCCTTCGGCCACAGCAGCGCCTGGGTCTCCGGCGCCACGCAATATTCGGCATAGGCGCCGCCGTTGGTCAGCGCGCAGACGCGGTCGCCCGGCTTGTAGCGGGTGACGGCGGCGCCCACCGCCACCACCTCGCCGGCGCATTCCAGGCCCATGACGGGGCTGGCGCCGGGCGGCGGCGGGTAGTTGCCCAGGCGCTGCTGGATATCGGGGCGGTTCACGCCGGTCGCCAGCACCCGGATCAGCAGCTCGTCCGGCGCTGGCGCCGGCAGCGGGCCGCGCTTCGCCACCATGATCTCCGGCGCGCCGCCGGTCCCATGGTCGATGAAACTCATCTCCTGCGGCAGCGCGACCATGGATACATCCTCTCTGTCTTGAGAGTCCGCCTGAGAATGGATGCGGGTCGGTCCGGCGGGTCTTTTCCGCCCCTGCCGCGCCGGCCTCCTCGCCGATGCAACCAGCATCGGCTGCGTCGCCCGACACGACAGGAACGAAAAATCCCTCGCCAGCCCTCCGCCGCACCATTCTCAGACGGACTCGAAAATCCGCGCGAAGGTTCCCCCCCGAGGCCGGCCCGTCAAGCGGGGTTGCGCGACATCACCATTCCGGAGACCATCGCACCAAATCGGGAGGTCCCTTCCCGGGGAGGACAGCCATGACCCTTATCAGTGGAGCGTCCGATTCAGACCTTCGGGCCATTCAGCCCTCCGGTCATCGGACACTCATCCGCCGCCGCCCGCTGCTCGCAGGGCTCGCCGCAACCGCAGTCGCCGCCCCGGGCGTGCTGCGCGCCCAGGGCAATGAGCTTCGATTCGGCGCGCTCTATCCCTTTTCCGGCCCGATCGCACTGCTGGGCGACGAGAGCTTCCGCGGCCTCGAGATTGCGACCGACGAGCGCAATGCCGCCGGCGGCGTGCTCGGCCGCCAGGTGCGGCTGATGAAGGGCGACGCGGTCGACCAGAACCAGGCGATCGGCGAGGTCCGCCGGCTGATGAGCGTGGAGCGGGTGGCCGCGGTCTTCGGCACCTACGCCTCCCCCCTCGCCTTCGCCGCGACCCAGGTGACGGAGCTGCAGGGCATTCCCTATTTCGAGATGGGCGCGATCAGCGACCCGATCACGGAGCGCGGCTTTCGCTACACCTTCCGCACCTGCCCGCGCAGCTCCGACTTCGCGGTCGCGATCATCGGCGCTGTGACCGATGCGCTGGCACCGGCCCTCAACCTCGATCCGAAAACGCTCCGCATCGCGATCCTGCATGAGGATGCGCTCTACGGGCAGACCGTCTCCGGCTTTCAGGAGTCGCAGATCCGGCAGCGGGGGCTGCAGCAGGTCGAGAAGCTGGCCTATTCGGCGCGCTCGGTCGACCTGTCCTCGGTCATCCAGCGGCTGCGCAGCGCCAATGCCGATGTGGTGCTGCATACCGGCTACCAGAACGACATCGTGCTGTTCTTCCGCGGCATGCAGGAAGCGAACTGGAAGCCGCGCATGGTGATCGGCGCCGGCGCCGGCTACAGCCTGACCGACACCGCCCGCGCGGTGGGGCCCGCCTTCGAGGGCGTGATGAATGTCGACTTCACCCAATTCGAGGTGAATGAGGCCTATGCCCCCGGCGTGAAGCAGTTCGTCGAGCTCTACCAGCGCAAATACGGCTCCGACCCACGATCCGGCCACAGCCTGGCCAATTACTTCGGCGGCCGGGTCTATTTCGATGCGGTGCAGCGCGCGGGATCGACCGACAAGGACCGCATCCGCACCGCGGTGCTGGCGACCGACATCGCCGAGGGCACCACGCCCACCGGCTGGGGCGTGCGCTTCGACGAGCGCGGCCAGAACACCCGGGTCCGCCCCTTCCTGCTGCAATGGCAGGGCGGCAAGCAGATGACGGTGTTCCCGCAGCAGGCGGCCGTCGGCACGCTGCGCACCCAGCTCGGGGCCTGAAGGACAGGGGGCGCGTCGCGCCCCCGCCGTCCCGTCCGATCCATGGACATCCTGATCCAGCTCATTGCCAATGGCGTGCTGCTCGGCGGCGTCTTCGCGCTGATCAGCATCGGGCTCACCCTCATCTTCGGCATCGTGCGCGTGGTGAACTTCGCGCATGGCGAGCTGTTGATGGTCGGGCTCTATGCCACCTGGCTGCTCTCCGCCAAGCTCGGCATCCACCCCTATCTGGCGGCGGTTCCGCTCGCCATCGCCTTCTTCTTCCTGGGCGCGCTGATGCAGCGGGCGATCATCCAGCCGCTGATGAACGCCGACCCGCATATCCAGATCTTCGCCACCGTCGGCATCGGGACCGCACTCGCGAACGGCGCGCTGATGATTTTCTCGGCGGATCTCCGCAGCGTCGACGTGCCCTGGGCGCGGCAGGCGACGGACCTGTTCGGGCTGGCCTCGGTCAGCCGCGGCAACCTGGTCGCCTTCGCGGTCTCCGGCATCGCGACGACGGGGCTGATCCTGTTCCTGCGCCGCACCCATCTCGGCCGCGCCATCCGCGCCGTCGCGCAGAACCGCTATGCGGCGCCGCTGATGGGCATCGACGTGAACCGCATCTACGCGATCACCTTCGGCATCGGCGCCGGCTGCGTCGGCCTCGCCGCCGCGGTGCTGGCACCGCTCTACCCCGCCTTCCCGACGGTCGGCAGCTTCTTCGTGCTGACCGCCTTCGTCGTGGTGGTGCTGGGCGGCATGGGCAGCCTGGAGGGTGCAGTCATCGGCGCGCTGATCATCGGCCTGGTCGAGAGCCTGGCCGGCTACTACGTGGCGCCCGACCTGAAGGAGGTGGTGTACTTCCTCATCTTCCTCGGCATCCTGATCGTGCGCCCGGCCGGGCTGTTCGGCGTGCGGGGGGCCGAATGATGCGCGCCGCCGCCGCCATCGCCGGGCTCTTCGCGCTGTTTGCGGTGCCCTTCTGGGTGATCCCGGCCTATGACGCCGAAGCCGCCGGCTTCTGGCAGCATATCTTCGTCACCATCTTCGTCTTCGCGGCCATGGCCTGCGCCTGGAACATCCTGGGCGGCTTCGCGGGCCAGCTCTCGCTCGGGCAGACGATCTTCTACGGCATCGGCGGCTATGCGGCTGCGCTGATGAACCAGCATTTCGGGCTCATCCCCTGGATCGGCATGTTCGCCGGCGCCGCGGTCTCCGTCGTCGTCGCGGTGCTGATCGCCTGGCCTTGCCTCAGGCTGCGCGGCCCCTTCTTCACGCTCTCCACCATCGCCTTCCTCGAGGTGATCCGGCTGCTGGCCATCCACTTCAAGGACTGGACCGGCGGCAGCGCCGGGCTGCCGGTGCCGATGTTCGTCGGCACCGAGCTGCGCATCGGCTGGTCCTGGATGCTGTTCCGCGAGAAGGAGAATTACCTGGTCATCGCCTTCGGGCTGCTGGTGCTGGCGCTGATCGCATCCTGGCTGGTGCGGCGCTCCCGCCTCGGCTTCTCGCTGGTCGCGGTGCGCGAGCGGGAGGATGCGGCGCGCGCGGTCGGCATCAACACGACAGCGGTGAAGCTCTCGGCCTTCGCGATCTCGGCCGGGCTCACCTCGCTGGTCGGCAGCTTCCATGGCATCTACCTGAACTTCATCGACCCGGAGACGATGTTCAGCCTGCCGACCGCCATCCAGGTCGCGATGTTCGCGCTCATCGGCGGCCTCGGCACGGTCAGTGGCCCGATCTGGGGCACGCTTCTGGTGGTGCCGATCGCGGAAGCCGCGCGCGGCTGGCTCGGCGCCGGCGCGAACGGGTTGCATGGCCTGGTCTATGGCGTGGTGCTGGTCGCGGTGGTGCTGACCATGCCGCATGGGCTGGTCGGCTCCATCGGCCCCTGGCTGCGCCGGCGCTTCGGCGCCGCGCGCGCGGTGGACCCGACCCGCATCGCGGCGCCTGTCACCGGAGACGCGATCGCCCGCCCGCCCATCGGCCCGGTGATCCTGGAGGCCCAGGGCCTGACGCGGCGCTTCGGCGGCCTGATCGCGACCAACGACGTCTCCCTGACCTTGCGCGAGGGCGAGGTGCTCGGCGTCATCGGCCCGAACGGCGCCGGCAAGACGACGCTGTTCAACCTGCTCTCGGGCTTCCTGCCACCCTCCGCTGGCACACTCCGCGTCATGATGCCGGACGGGAGCTGGGTGACGCCTTCCGCCCCGCATGCCTTCGCCGCCGCCGGCGTCGCGCGCACCTTCCAGATCGTGCAGCCCTTCGCGGGCTTGAGCGTACTGGAGAATGTGATGCTCGGCGCCTTTCACCAGACGCGCTCGGCCACCGAGGCCCGCCGCATCGCGGAGGAAGTGGCGACCCGCTGCGGCCTCGGCGCGCTGCTGCTGGCGGAGGCGCGGAGCCTGACGGTCGGCGGCGCCAAGCGGCTGGAGGTGGCGAGGGCGCTCGCCATGGGCCCGCGCATCCTGCTGCTGGACGAGGTCATGGCGGGGCTCAACCCGGCGGATGTCACGGCGGCGGTGGAGCTGGTGAAGGCGGTGCGCGACAGCGGTGTCGCGGTGATCGCGATCGAGCATGTGATGGCGGCGATCATGGCGATCTCCGACCGCATCATCGTCATCAATTCCGGCCGCATGATCGCCGAGGGCACGCCCGACGAGATCGCCCGCAACCCGGCCGTGATCGAGGCCTATCTCGGCGAGGACTATGTCCATGTTGCGGCTTGAGGGCCTGCGCGCGGGCTATGGCCCGGTCACGGTGCTGCAGGATGTCTCGCTGGAGGTGAATGCCGGCGAGGTCGTCACCATCGTCGGCGGCAACGGCGCGGGCAAGACGACGACGCTGCGCGCCATCTGCGGCCTGATCAAGCCGCAGGGCGGGCGCATCACGGTCGACGGACGCGATACCAGCAGGCTAGCCCCGCCCGAGATCGTCGACCTCGGCATCACCATGATCCCCGAGGGGCGGCAGCTCTTTCCCTTCATGACGGTGCGGGAGAATCTGATGCTTGGCGGCTTCAAGCCCGCCGCCCGCGCCCGCATCCCGGAGCGGCTGGAGGAGGTTCTGACCCTCTTCCCCCGCGTGCGCGAACGCATGACGCAGCTCGCGGGGTCGCTCTCCGGCGGCGAGCAGCAGATGGTCGCGATCGCGCGGGGGATGATGGCGAACCCGCGCCTGCTGATGTTCGACGAGCCTTCGCTCGGCCTGGCGCCGCTGATCGTCAAGCAGGTCTTCCAGATCATCGACACCGTGGTCGCCTCCGGCACCACAGTGCTGATCGTCGAGCAGAACATCGTCCATACGCTGCAGATCGCGACCCGCGGCTACGTGCTGGAGAATGGCCGCGTGGCGATGAGCGGCCCAGGGCCAGAGCTGCTGCGCGACCCGCATGTGAAGCGGGCCTATCTGGGCGTCTGAGGCGGGTTCACCATCGGCGGTGTACCACAGCCTTCCGGCAGGCCGCCGGTCATGCTTCGGCGATGCAGTCGATGGAGACCAGGAAATCCGGATGCGCCAGCCGCGCGGACTCCGTCGTCTGCCGCGCCGGGAAATTGCCTTCCTTGAAATAGGTGCGGAAGGTCGCGTCGAACTCCGCGTAGCGGCTCATGTCCGTCAGCGCGACGTTCATCTTCACGGCGCGGTCCAGGGAGCTGCCGGCCTCCTCCAGGATCGCTTGCATGTTCTGCATCACCTGGTGGATCTGGGCGACCAGGTCGCCCTTGGCGATCTCGGCGGCCATACGCTCAGACCCCTTGAAGGGGGTGACGCCTGTGACGAAGACGAAGCCACCCGCCTTGACCGCGTGGTTGACCGCGGAGCGCATGGGCGTCACGCGAGGGGAGGTGATGATCTCTCTGGCCATTGTTCCTCTCGGAGCCTGTCTCGGAAGGGTGCTCTCAGTCCTGCGTCAGGCCGATGGCGGCAATCAACCTGCCCAGCCTTTCGTTGTCCGACCGGATCTGCTGCGCGAGCTGCGCCGCGTCGAGTGGGAAGGGTGCGACCCCGAGCGGCAGTTTTTCTGCCAAGACAGCGTCGCTGACGGTCGCCAGAATTTCCCCCGCAATGGGGCGCACCAGCTCCTCCGACGTCCCTCTGGGGAAGAAGAGTCCCGACCAGGCATTGAGCATCTGCACCTCGGGCAGCGCTTCGCGGAAGGTGGGGACCTCCGGAAAATCCGGGCTGCGGCGCGCAGCATTGAAGGCCAAGGGCCGCAGAGTGCCGGATCTCATGTGCGGCACGGTGATGCTGGCGGAATCCATCGTCACCTGCACCCGATTGGCCAGCAGGTCCGTATTGGCGGCGCCGCTGGTGCGATAGGGCACATGCTGCATCGGGAAATCCATCGCCCGTCCGACCGTTTCCAGATTGAGATGCGGCACCGTGGCGTTGCCTGGCGAGCAGTAGAAGACCGGGTTCTCCGCCCGTCGCGACCGGCAATAGGCGGCGAGCTCGGCCAGGCTGTTCACTGGCAGCGAGGCATTCACGGCGAGGAAGGCGCTGGAGACGGAGACGCCGGCAACCGGGACCAAATCCGTGAATGGGTCATAGCGCAGCTGCTGCCTGGCAACATGCGGCGCGATGGCCAGCGCCGCGACCGAGACCATGCCCAGGATCGTACCATCCGCAGGGCTGCGGCTCAGATTGTAGGTGCCGAGCATGCCGCCCGCACCAGGCTGGTTGTCCACCACGAGGTGGCGGCCGGTGCGCGCGCCATGGACTTCCAGGAAGACCCGCGCCACCTGGTCGGTGATATTGCCGGCGCCATACGGTACGATCAGCTTGACCGGACCACCGCGTCCCTGTCCCCGGGCAGCCGAGGTGAGGCCCGCCAGCGCCATGCCGGAGAGGAGCAGCGACCGGCGCCCCGACGACCGGTTCGGAATGCCGGGCAGCAATCCAGTCGGCGCCTTCGCACCAAGCATGGCCTCACCTGCATTGAAATCGCTGCCCCGATGTTCGATGCAACCGAATCACCCTGTCAACGGGCCAACAGCCTCGATGCCGGCGCCGGCGCGATATCCTGCGTTCCGCGCTGCTTGGAGAGCGCCGTGGCCGGGTCGTCGCCATAATCAGCCTGCACCTTGCGACCCGCATGTGAAGAAGGCCTGTCTCGGCATCGCGAGCTCGCCTAGGCCTGCTCCGACCGACGACGTCGAAATATGCGTCAGCGACGTGCGGTTTCCTGGCCGAAGAGCCGAACGCGATCTCCAACGCGGATCGTGCCAGGCTTTGCCGTGGCGCAGTAAACACCGACCTCGTTGTCGAAGCTTCCAGCGACGGTCCGCATCACGGAAGGATCCCGCTCAGCCGTCTCCGGATCGATGGTGATGAGCGCGCACCGGGGAATGCCAGCATTGACAAGAAGCTGTGCCCCCTGCTCGTCCTCTCCGAAGAGCAACCGTCCCGAGCGCCAGGCCATCTCGCCTTGCTCGCTCTGGATGATGATGTTCAGTCGAAAGCGCCGCACATCGAGGGGTTTGCCGTGGGCGGCGTCGATCGCGGCAAGGCTCGCTGTCGAGGCCAGCGAGACCGGCATGGCGTCGAAGATGCCGCGCCCGACCTGCATGAGCCGTACCTCGGACCGCGCTTCGCGGGAGATCTGGGCCGCAAGGGCGGGGGCGCCAACCGGCAACCGATCGCCCGAAGCGAGCACCACATTAACAGGGGAATTACGGGGGTCGCCGGGGTCACGGTAGGCGGGCTTGTACAGAACCAAGCCGGACAGATCCCGCGCCGAGAGCCACGGGAACCTGGACTGGTCCTGCAGTCGGCAAAAGCCGTACTGGCGATCGCCATGCATGCCCGGCCAGCGCAGTTCGACCTCCGCAAGCGGCTCGCCCGCCATCGACTTTACAGGAAAGCGCGACAGCGCCGCCACGACCCCGATCACGCAGGCCGTCGTGTCTCCGACCATCTTCACAGGCTCCCTGAGAGTGTCCAGCGGGCGCAGCTTAGTAGGAGCGATCAAACAGGGAAGGATCGCCGCGGGTCCGGACCACCCCGCTCTCGCAGCCGAGGCTTCGCGTCAGCGCCAAGTGGCAGAAAGAAAAGAAGAGGCCCGGGGAATTCCTTCCCCGGACCTATCCACCTCAATCCACGCGGATATTGGCCTCGCGGATGATCGTCTCCCACTTCTCGATCTCGCTCCGCATCCAGGCCGCGGCGCGCTCGGGCGAGCTGTCGGTCTCGAGGCGCATCGCGAGGTCGGCCAGGCGCGTCTGCACGGACTGCTCCCGCGCCACGCGGCCGAAGGCCTGACTGATCTGCTGCACGACCGGCGCCGGTGTGCCGGAGGGCGCCAGCACCATGTGCCAGGTATAGGCCTCGAGCCCTGGGAAGCCCGCCTCGGCCGTGGTCGGCACGTCCGGGAGCTGCGGCAGGCGCTGGCTGTCCATCACCGCGAGAGCGCGGGTCTCGCCGCGGGTCACGAAGGGCAACGTGGTGGTCGCGACATCGACGATGATCGGCACGGTGCCGTTCAGCACGTCCGGCATCGCCGCCGCGGTGCCGCGATAGGGCACGTGGTTGGCGCGCACGCCGGCGCGGCGCAGGAACAGCTCGGACGCCAGGTGCAGCGCGCCGCCATTGCCGCTGCTGGCGTAGTCGTACTTGCCGGGCTCCCGCTTCAGCAGATCGACCAGCTCGGCCAGGGTGCGGGCCGGCAGGTCCTTGTTCACGGTGATCACCATCGGGATCACGCCGACCAGGGACACCGGGGTGAAGTCCGCCACGGGATCGAAGGGCAGGCGCGGGAACAACGCGCGCAGCACCGAATGGGCGACGGTGTTGTAGAGCAGCGTCTGCCCGTCCTTCGGCGCCTTGGCCACCACGTCGGAGCCGACGACGACGCCGGCGCCGGTGCGGTTCTCCACGATCATGCGCTGCGGCAGCGTTTTCGAGAGCTCATCGGCGAAGAGGCGGGCGGGGATGTCGGTCGGGCCGCCGGCGGCGAAGGGCACAACGAGCCGTACCGGCTGGGTCGGCCAGGTCGCCTGGGCGCGGGCGGCGGCGAAGGGGGCGGCGGTCAGCCCGGCGGCGGCGGCCAGGATTTGGCGACGAAGCATGGGAAGTCTCCTCCTCGATCCTTTGTGGATGGAGCGTTTCCCCGGACTGTTGGGCTGCGGATATCCTTATCCGGAGGGCAGAGGTCAAGCCCAAGTCGAAGCCATATTGACCCTGGAACGGGCGCTTCCTAGGCTCGCCCCGTGCTGTAGGGCGCATCAGCCATGGGGCTGGACGGGCGATGCCCGCCTACGTGTCGTCAACCGTCACGTGCCATGCCCAATCTCGAGAACCTCCGAAAGCAGACCAAGCAGTATCTGCGCTGGCATCGCGACCGGCACTATCCGGTGGCCGCGCAGATCCGCGCCGTGCTGCCACGCTACCGCGACCTCACGGATGCGGCGGTGCTGGCGAGCCGCTTCCAATTGAGCGACGCGCAGGAGATGGTCGCGCGCCTGCGGGGCTTCGAGAGCTGGGAGGCATTACGCAAGGGGTTTCAGACCATGCCCAGCACCACGACCGCGGCCGATCCCCGGCCGGTCCTCCTCCAGGCGGAACCGCAGCTTTTCGTCCGCGACATCGCGGCATCCTGCGCCTTCTACATCGGGACGCTCGGCTTCTCCCTGGTCTTCACCTATGGCGAGCCGCCCTTCTATGCGCAGGTCGCGCGCGACGGCGCCCGGCTGAACCTGCGCTGCGTCGATGCTCCGGTCATCGACCCCGCGCTGCGCGAGCGGGAGACGCTGCTCTCCGCCGCCATCACGCTGGAGGACGCGAAGCCGCTCTTCCTCGAATACCAGGCGGCAGGCGCGCCCATGCACCAGACGCTCCGGACGGAGCCCTGGGGGGCCAGGACCTTCATCGTCGCCGATCCCGACGGCAACCTGATCCTGTTCGCGGGCAAGGGCGGATGAGGGTTCCGGGCTAAGCTGGCTCGATGCCTTACGCCGTGACCTTGCGCCTGGACGAGGATGCCGCCGCCCGCGCGGGGCCTGGGTGCCGCATGTCACCCTGAGCAAGGAGGGGCAGGCATCGGCGGCGCGGACGATCGAGGTCGCGACCGCGGCCTGGGAGGAACCGATCATCGGGCGGCTCGACCGGCTGGAGCTGGTGCGGTTCCGCCCGGTCGAGATCCTGCGCAGCCAGGCCCTGCGGGCGCCGGGCTGATCCGCGTCAGTTCACCTGGATGTTGCGCTGCCTGACGATCGCGCCCCATTTCCGCGCCTCGCTCTGCAGGAAGGCGGCGGCGCTGTCGGGGGTCGAGTTGCGCACCACCTGCATGCCCTGCTCGGTCAGGCGCTGCACCACGGTGTCGTTCGCCAGCACGCGGTTCACCGCGGCATTGCACGCGGTGATCACCGGCGCCGGCGTGCCGGAGGGCGCCATCACCATGTGCCAGGTATAGGCTTCGTAGCCCGCGACGCCGCCTTCGACGAAGGTCGGCATGTCCGGCGCCAGCGGGGTGCGCTGCAGGGTGCTGATCGCCATCGCCCGGACGTCACCCTTGCGGGCGTATTCGAGCCCGGCGAGCCCGACATCGATGATCATGGCGACGCGGCCACTCAGCACGTCCGGCATCGCGGCCGAGGATCCGCGATAGGGCACGTGCCCGACCTGCAGCCCGCCGGCCATGGCGAGGAACAGCTCCGTCGCGAGGTGCACGGCGCCGCCATTGCCGCTGCTCGCGTAGTCGTACTTGCCGGGATTGGCGCGGAACAGCGCGATCAGCTCCGGCAAGGTCTGCGCCGGGATGTCCTTGTTCACCAGCATCACCATCGGCACCTGGCCGACGAGGGCGATCTGCGCGAAATCCGCATCCGGGTCGAAGGGCAGCCGCGCGAAGAGCGGGCGCAGCACCGAATGCGCGATCGTGGTGTAGAGCAGCGTGTGTCCGTCCTTCGGCGCCTTGGCGACCAGGTCGGTGCCGACGACGACACCGGATCCGGTGCGGTTCTCCACCACCACGCGCTGCGGCAGCACCTCCCCCAGGCGATCGGCGAGCAGACGCGCCGGCACATCGGTCGGGCCGCCGGCGGCGAAAGGCACGACCATGCGGATCGGCTGCGTCGGCCAGGCCGGGGCTGCGGCCGGGGCCTGGGCCCGCGCGGCGAAGGGAAGCAGGGCGCCAGCGCCCAGGAGATGGCGGCGGTTCAGCATCGGATGGTCCTCCCGGCGAGGGTTTGGCCCCCCGCGCATCGTCCCATCCTAGCCCGGATATCTCACCAGCCACAGCCGCGCTCGCTTGGTCTCGGCGCGATCATCGATGGCCTCGTGAGATATCCGGGCTAGTGCAAGTCAGGGCGCCCCGCATCAACCGCCGGCGGGATCGATCCTCGCACCCGTCGCCGCGTCGAAGACATGCAGCGCCTCCGGCGCGATCGCGAGCCGCATGCCTTCGGTGAGCGCCGCCGCACCCGGCAGCCGCGCGACCAGCGCCGTGTCGTCGGCGAGCCGCCCGTGCAGCACGGATTCCGATCCCAGCGGCTCCACCAGGTCCACCACGACCGGCAGCGCGTCCGGCCCGCCGACCTCCAGATGCTCCGGCCGGATGCCGAGGGTGACCGCCCTGCCCTCGCCCCCTGCGCGCGGGCCGTCCACGAAGCGGATCGGCGCGCCGCCGCCGGCGAGGCGCGCGGCGCCGCCGCCATCGACCAGCACCGCCGGCAGGAAGTTCATCGCGGGGCTGCCGATGAAGCCCGCGACATAGGTGTTGGCCGGGCGCGACCAGATCTCCATCGGGCTCGCCACCTGCACCGCATGGCCCTGATGCATAACGACGAGGCGATCGCCCAAGGTCATCGCCTCCACCTGGTCATGGGTGACGAAGAGGCTGGTGACGCCGAGCCGCTTCTGCAGCCGCCGGATCTCCGCCCGCATCTGCACGCGGAGCTTGGCGTCGAGGTTCGACAGCGGCTCGTCGAACAGGAACAGCTTCGGCTCCCGCACGATGGCGCGGCCCATGGCGACACGCTGGCGCTGGCCGCCCGAGAGCTGGCGGGGCTTGCGCGCCAGCAGCTCCTGGATGCCGAGCAGCGCCGCCCCTTCCTCCACCCGCCGCCGGATCTCGGGCTTCGGCAGGCCGCGGATCTTCAGGCCATAGGCCATGTTGTCGAAGACCGTCATGTGCGGATAGAGCGCGTAGTTCTGGAACACCATGGCGATGTCGCGGTCCGCGGGCTCGAGCGGCGTGACGTCGCGGCCGTCGATCCGCACCTGGCCTTCGCTCGGCGTCTCCAGCCCCGCGACGATGCGGAGCAGGGTGGACTTGCCGCAGCCGGAGGCGCCGACGATCACCACCATCTCGCCATCCGCGACCGCGAGGTCGACGCCGTGCAGCACCTGGGTCGCGCCGAAGGCCTTCTTCACGCCTGTCAGAGTGAGCGTCGCCATTACTTCTCGGTCTCCGTCAGGCCCTTGACGAACCAGCGCTGCATCGCGACCACCACGAAGACCGGCGGCACCAGCGCCAGCACGGCGGTCGCCATGATGACGTTCCACTCGTTCTGGGTATCGCCGCTGCCGATCATCTTGGCGAGGCCGACGACGATCGTCTCCAGCCCACGATCGTTCACGATCAGCAGCGGCCAGAGATACTGGTTCCAGCCATAGATGAAGAGGATGACGAAGAGCGCCGCGATGTTCGTCACCGACAGCGGCAGCACCACGTCGCGGAAGAAGCGGAGCGGGCCGGCGCCGTCGATCTTGGCCGCTTCCACATATTCGTCCGGGATGGTCAGGAAGAACTGCCGGAACAGCAGGGTCGCGGTGGCGCTGGCGATCAGCGGGATGGTGAGCCCCGCCATGGTGTTCACCAGCGACAGGTCGACCATCACCTGGAAGGTCGGGATGATCCGCACCTCCACCGGCAGCATCAGCGTCAGGAAGATGGTCCAGAAGGCGAGCATGCGGCCGGGGAAGCGGAAGAACACCACGGCATAGGCGGAGATCAGCGAGATCGCGATCTTGCCGCCCGCGATCAGCACCGCCATCAGCAGCGAATTGCCGAGCATCAGCCCGGCCGGCGCGCTGCGGTAGCGGCCGCCGCCGGCATTCCAGGCGGCGGTGTAATTGGCGATGGCCTCGCCCCCCGGCAGCAGCGGCACGTCGCCGCGCCCGATCGTCGCGGTGTCATGCGTCGAGCCGACCAGGGTGATCCAGATCGGCAGGAAGAAGATCAGGACGCCGATCGCCAGCACCGCATGCGCCCAGGCTGCGCCGCGCAGCCGGCGCCGGCGCGTCGTCGCGGCATCCATCAGTAATGCACCCGGCGTTCGACGAAGCGGAACTGCACCATGGTCAGCCCGACCACCAGCACCATCAGGATCACGCTCTGCGCCGCCGAGGCCCCGAGGTTCAGGTTCTGCACCCCATCGACATAGACCTTGTAGATCAGCGTCTCCGTCGCGTTGCCGGGGCCGCCGCCGGTGAGTGCGTGGATCACGCCGAAGGTGTCGAAGAAGGCGTAGACCAGGTTCACCACCAGCAGGAAGAAGCTGGTCGGCGACAGCAGCGGGAAGACCACGGTCCAGAAGCGGCGGAAGGGCCGGGCGCCGTCGATCGCGGCGGCTTCCAACACGCTGCGCGGGATGGACTGCAGGCCGGCCAGGAAGAAGATGAAGTTGTAGCTGACCTGCTTCCAGGCGGAGGCGACGATGACCAGCAGCATCGCCTGGCCGCCATTCAGCTTGTAGTCCCAGGCGACGCCCGCCGCGTTCAGCGCGCGGCCGATCAGCCCGATCGAGGGGTGGAAGAGAAACAGCCACAGCACGGCGGCGACCGCGGGCGCCACCGCATAGGGCCAGATCAGCATGGTCTTGTAGAGGTTGGCGCCGCGGATCGCCTTATCCGCCTGCACCGCGAGCAGCAGCGCGACGCCGAGCGCCAGCGCCGCCACCGAGACCGAGAAGACCGCCGTGTTGCCGAGCGCGTTCAGCCAGAGCGGGTCGTTCAGCACCGCATCGAAATTCTCGGTGCCGACGAATTCACGGCGGAGGCCGAAGGGATCCTCCTGCAGCAGGGACTGGTAGATCGCCTGCCCAGCCGGCCAGAGGAAGAACACCGCGGTGACCGCGAGCTGCGGCGCCAGCAGCAGCAGCGGAAGCAGCTGCCCCTTGAAGATGACGCGCTTGATCATGCCGCCCGGCGGTTCCCCGGCACTCTCAATTCCTATTCTGGCGTTCGAAGTTGCGCAGCACGACATTCGCGCGCCGCACCGCCGCATCCAGCGCCTGCTGCGCGGTCTGCTGGCCCTGGAACGCCTTCTCCATCTCTTCCTGCATGATGTTGCGGATCTCGACATAGCCGCCGAGGCGGATGCCGCGGGTGTTCTCCGTCATCTGCCCGCCGCCGCGCAGCAATTGCTCGATCGGCACGTCCGCGCCCGGGTTCTGCTGGTAGAAACCGGTCGCGCGCACCTGTTCGAAGGCGGTCCGCGTCACCGGCAGGAAGCCGGTCTCCGTATGCCAGCGCGCCGCCACTTCCGGCCGCGCCAGGAAGGCCAGGAATTCCGCGGTGCCGCGCCATTCATCGGCGCTGCGCCCGCCGGTCGCACCACCCTGCGGGCCGCGGTTCAGCACCCAGAAGCTGGCGCCGCCGATGATCGAGTTGCGCGGCGCGCCCGCGACATCCGCGTAATAGGGCAGCATGGCGGTGCCCCATTCGAAGCGCGCTTCGCGGATGGTGCGGCTGCGCACGCCGGAGGAGGCCATGGTGATGCTGCATTCGCCGTTCGGGAACAGCGCATCGCCCGCGGAATCGCGCCCGCCATAGCGGAACAGGCCTTCGCGCTGCCAGGTCATGAGGTTGTTGAGGTGGCGGACCATCAGCGGGTTGTTGATGGCGAGCTCCGCATTCAGCCCGCCGAAGCCATTGCCCTGGGTCGCCAGCGGCACGTTGTGCAGCGCGCTCATCTGCTCCACCTGCACCCAGGCCGGCCAGGAGGTGGTGACCGGGCAGGCGATGCCGGCGGCCTTCAGCCGCTGCGCCGCGGCCGCCACCTGTTCCCAGGTCTGCGGCGGCTCATCCGGATTGAGGCCGGCGCGCCGGAAATGGTCCTTGTTCCAGAACATCACCGCGGTCGAGCTGTTGAAGGGTAGGCTCATCTGCTGCCCATCGGTCGACTGGTAGTAGCCGGCGATCGCCGGCAGGTAGTCGGCGAAGTTCACGGTGATATTGGCATCCGCCAGCACCTGGTGGACCGGGCGCACGGCGCGGCCGGCGGCCATCATGGTGCCGGTGCCGACTTCGAACATCTGCACGATGTGGGGCGCGGTGTTGGCGCGGAAGGCGGCGATCGCGGCCACCATGGTTTCCGGATAGCCGCCGCGGAAGCTCGGCACCACGCGGAAGCGCTGCTGGCTGGCGTTGTAGTCGGCGACGATCTGCTCGAGCTGGCCGCCGAGCGGCTGCGCGAGGCCGTGCCAGAACTGGATCTCGACCGGCTGCTGCGCGGCGGCCGGCAGCGCGGCGAGGCCCGCGGCGAAGCCGGCGGCGATGGCGATGCGTCGCGTGAACACTGGGCTTTCCCCCTTGGAACAGACCGGCGCGGGTTAGCCCCCGGGCCATTGCGCTCAGATTACAGATAAAAGTCCGTTGGATGACAGAGGGTTCCGGGCCGGGCGTGGCATCACGCCGGCCCGCCCGCCTCCTCACGCGCATTCCAGCCGAACAGGCCGTTCCGATTGCGCCCGTGCACGCGCCGGAATTCCTGCTGCGCCGTGCTGCCGCTGGCGTTGGCCTGTTCCAGCGCCTGGTCCGGGCGCTGCCGGCCCTGGAAGACCGCTTCCAGCGCCTGTCCGATATCCTCGCGGATGGCGGCCATGAAGCCCAGGCGCAGGCCGGCCGAATGCGGCGTCGCTTCGCTGCGCATGAGCTGGAGGACCGCGGCATCGGCGGCCGGGCCTTGCGCATCGGCGTCCGCGACGGTGATCGGCGCATAGCCGGTCGTTGCATGCCACCACCGGCTTTCCCCGGGGGATGCGATGAAGCGACAGAATTCCGCGGCGCCGCGGGCTTCGTCCGTCGTGGCGTCGCGCAGCCACAGGCTGCTGCCGCCGGCATGGGCGTTGCGCGGCGCCTGGACCAGATCGGCATGGTAGGGCAGCGGCAGGGAGGCCGAGCGGAACGGCGCCTGCCGCCGCATCCGCGCGTGGTCGGCCGAGGCGCCGAAGGCGATCGCGCATCGCCCGGTCGCGAACAGCGCATCCGCCTCGGCGCCGCGGCCCTGGTGCAGATAGAGTCCCTGCCGCTGCAGATCCCCCAGGAAGCGCAGATGGTGCCGGAAGAATGGGCCGGTCAGCAGCAGCCCGGGGGGCGGCCCGTCCGGGCGTTGCAGCCACTCGGCCTCCACGTCGAAGCCGTTCCGGTGGGTGGCGAAGGGCGCGTCATGGATCGCCGCCATCTGTTCGAACATCGTCCAGGCGGGCCAGGAGGCGGCGATCGCCTGCGGTGCCGCGCCCGCCGCCTTGATGCGCAGGGCCGCGGCCCGGACCTCCGCCCAGGTGGCGAGAGCCGTGGCGGAAAGCCCCGCCCGGTCGAGGGCATCGAGGTTGACCGACATCACCGCGGTGAAGGCGGTGTGCGGCATCGCGACCAGCCGCCGCTGGAGGCTGTGGAAGCTCTCCTGCGGCCGCGGCAGGTCAGCGCAGGGGCCGCGCACGCCGGCCGGGATCGCTTCGAGGTCGATGGCGACGCCGGTCTCGGCCAGCAACTGATGGAGCGGGCGGAAGGCCGGCACGGCCGGGCGCTGCAGCGACACCCGGTCGAGCGCCAGGATCATCGGCGTGGCATGGTCGGGGAGCAGGCTGAGCTGCGCGTCCCGCGCCACCAGCCGCGCGAAGATCTCCTTCTCGACCAGCGTGAGGGTGCAGGCATCCTGGCTGGCGTTGAAGCGGGCGGCCTGTTGCTGCAGCCAGGCGAGCGGCGCGGCGCGCAGGCCGTGGCTGAGCCGGATGCCGATGCGCCGCTGCTGCGCGATGGCCGGCAGGGCCGCGAAGGGCAGCGCGGCGGCGGCCAGGGCGAGGGTCCGGCGGTGCATGGGCGGTTCCTGTTCCGGCACTTTGGCCCGCCCCTTCTATTCGATCCGGAAACGAAGACCCAGCCCTGGCCGGGCGTCAGTCAACCAGCCGTGCATAGACCTCCGGATCGGTGGCGCCCTCGGTGCCGAAGAGCAGCACGCGGCTGTCGGCCTCCAGCGCCAGCACCGCGCGGCCGAAGGGCTCCGGCCCGGCCAGCAGCAGGGCCGCCAGGCCCGCGACGCCGCTTTCGCCGGCCACGATCTCCGGCCCCCGCGCCGCCAGCAGGCGCATGCAGGGGGCGATGGCGGCGTCGGGGATCGCCATGAAGGCGTAGGCGCTGCGCTCCAGCTCCTGCCAGGCGAGCAGGCTCGGCTCCCCGCAGGCGAGGCCGGCCATGACGGTGTTGAGCTCACCGGTGATGGTGACGGGCTTGCCGGCCTCTGCACTCGCCATCAGGCAGGCCGCCGCCTCCGGCTCCACGATGATGATCTTCACGGCTTCGCCGAAGCGGCTGCGCATCTGGGTCGCGACCGCGGCGGCGACGCCGCCGACGCCGCCCTGGATGAAGACATGGGTGGGCGGCGCCGGAATCTGGTCCGCGGCTTCGTCCGCCATCAGGCGGTAGCCCTGCATGACGTCGCGCGGCACTTCGGTGTAGCCGGGGTAGGAGGTGTCGGAGATGACGAACCAGCCATTCGCCTCCGCCTCATGCTGCGCGGCGCGCACGCTGTCGTCGTAATTGCCGGGGACTTCGCGCACCTCCGCCCCGTAATGGGCGATGGCGGCGCGGCGGGCCTTGGTGACGCCGGGATGGACGAAGATGACGCAGCGGGCGCCGAAGCGCTGCGCGCCCCAGGCGACGCTGCGGCCGTGATTGCCATCGGTCGCGCAGGTGACGGTGATGGCCTTGGTCGCGTCCTTGTACTTGCCTTCCAGCAGCTCCGTGGTTTCGGCATTCGGCGCGACGCCGCGCTTCGCGAGTTCATTGACCAGGACCTGCTGCACCGCATAGGCGCCGCCGAGCGCCTTGAAGCTGCCGAGGCCGAAGCGGGCGCCTTCATCCTTCCAATGGACGGTGGCGACGCGGGCGGCGGTCGCCACTTCCGGCAGCGGCAGCAGCGGCGTCTTCTCGTAGCCCGGCCATGCCGTGATTTCCTGCTTCGCGCGGCGGAAGCCGGATTCGGGCAGCACGACGGTGCCGGGCGTGCCGTGATGGCGGTTGGCGAGCAGGCGGTGCGGGAGGCGTGGAATCATGCGGCGGAGTATTGCGCCCTGCCCCGCCCCGCGCCAAACCGGATCGCGGGAGGGCTTTGCGATGCAGATCACGATCCTCGGCGGCGGCGGCTTTCTCGGCCGCAAGCTGGCGGAGCGCCTGGCGAAGGACGGCAGGCTCGGCGGCGAGGCCGTGACCGGCCTGACCTTGTTCGACCTGAACGAGCCGGCGCCGGTGCAGGCGCCCTTCCCGGTGCGGTGCCTGGCCGGGGACATCACGACCGATGCCGCGCTGCAGCAGGCGATCCCCGAGGGCACGCGCGTGGTCTTCCACTTGGCGGCGGTGGTTTCCGCCGCGGCGGAGGCGGATTACGAGCTCGGCATCCGCGTGAACCTGCTGGGCACGCTCGCGGTTGTGCGGCGTTGCCGGGCGCTGGGCACCAATCCGCGCGTCGTCTTCCCCTCCTCCGTCGCGAGTTTCGGCGGCGGGCAGGAGGCGCGGGTGCGCGAGGATGAGCGTCAGGTGCCGACCAATTCCTATGGCGCGCAGAAGGCGATGGCGGAGCTGCTGCTGGCGGACGCCAGCCGCCGCGGCTTCCTGGATGCGGTCTGCATCCGCTTGCCGACTGTCGTCGTCCGCCCGGGCCGCCCGAACAAGGCGGCATCCAGCTTCGCTTCCGCCGTGCTGCGGGAGCCGCTGCTGGGCCTGGAGACCACCTGCCCGGTCTTCCCCGATTTCCGCGTCTGGATCTGTTCCCCCCGCAGCGCCACCGCCTGGTTCCTGCACGCCGCCACGATGGATACTGCGCCCCTGGGCCTGGAGCGCGGCATCAACCCGCCGGGCATGACGGCGACGGTCGCGGAGATGCTGGATGCGCTGGAGAGCGTGACCGGCCCGGAGACCCGCGCCTTGGTGCGCTTCGTGCCGGACGAGGAGGTGCAGGCGATCGTGCGCGGCTGGCCGGCGGGCTTCGTGATCGACCGCGCGCTGGGGCTGGGGTTTGCGCCGCATGAGTCGCTGACGGATGTGGTGGTGGCGTTTTTAGCGGATGACTTGCAGGCGACACGACTGGATAGGGGGCTATGAGAACGACCTGGAAGCGAGTTCCTCTGCTGGTCACCGCTGTTCGGCACAGCAGTTCGGATGGAGGCATCGGTGAAGATGATTAAGAAATTGCTTCTAGGCGCCAGATAGTAATGGAAACCGAGGCGAGCTTCGGTCAGTATTTCCAGAGTGAATCGATTTATGACTCCTGCTTGTGGGCCGGGGAGGAAGATTTTCCGATGGAGACTGATTGTTGCTCAAGCACCGTGAGTAAGGGCTGGAGATAGGTTCCTTGCTTAACCTCACACTCCCATACGACGTGAATCGTCCAGCCACGCGCCGCAAGATCGGAATAGGCGCGCTGGTCCCGCGCGATGTTCGATCGAAACTTAGTCTGCCAAAATTCCTGGCGCGTTTTGGGATTAGAAGCGAAGCGGCAACCCTGATGGCGATGCCAAAAGCACCCATGAATGAAGATCACCGTTCTTCGCGACTTCATGACGATATCGGGGCGCCCCATCAGGGTCCGGTCGTGCAGGCGAAATCGATAGCCATGGGCGTGCAGTGCGCGCCGCACCGCCATCTCGGGGGTCGTGTCGACACCACGCACGCGCTGCATGATCCGGCGTGTCAGCTCGGTCACCGGAGGGTTCGGATCAGCCAATCAACGCTCCATAGGTCGCTTCGCTGCAGATTAGGTGTAGGTGAGTTGCCCATCCACGTTAGGCGATCTTGAGAGGCGGGCGACGGTTATGACAACCGGGGGACGGCAAATGGACGATATCACAATCGAGGCCATGCCAACGAAGGAGCTCTTCGTCCATGTCCTCACTCGGGATATCCGACTTGAGGACGCCGTTCTTGACCTCATAGACAACAGCATAGATGGCGCGAAACGCCTCCGCCCGGCGGCGGACGCCCGCTTCGACGATCTATGGGTGAAGATCATCTGCTCATCGGAGCGCTTTGTAATTGAAGACAACTGCGGTGGCATAAACGTGCATACCGCGCGCAATTATGCTTTCCGCTTCGGCCGCGATCCGAAGATGGCACCTACGCCTAACTCTATCGGTCAATTCGGAGTAGGCATGAAAAGGGCCTTGCTGCGGTTTGGCCGATTTTTTCGAATTGAATCGACCAGCGAGAGTGAACACTTCGTTCTCTTGATCGACGTAGATAACTGGTTACGCGATCCCGAATGGCATTTCCGGTTCGATACCGTGCGCGCACGTGCCCCGAACGAAGCTCGCGGCACAAAAATTATCGTCGAACGCCTTACAGAAGATGCCGCCGCGCGCTTCCCTACGGACGAATTCGTAACAGCATTAAAGAACTCTGTCGAAAGCAGGCAGCAAGATTATCTAGGTCGAGGATTGGCGGTATGGATTGGGCCAGCGCGGATTGGTGCGCGCCCCTTCCAGCTCCTCTTCGATGAGGAACTCAAACCTTCGCGTCGCGAGAAAGTCTACTTCGGGGACAGCGATACTCCGGTCCGGGCCGAATTTATCGTTGGCGTCGCGCCGTCGAGTCCGATGGAAGCCGGATGGTACGTTGCCTGCAACGGACGCGTGATTCTCGCGGCCGATCAGTCACGCATCACCGGCTGGGACACAGTGACTGACGATGGAGTGCCAAAATACCATAATCAATTTTCGAGATTCCGCGGATATGCTACATTTGACTGCATAGATGCTGGGAAGCTACCATGGAACACTATGAAAACTGGCGTTGACCCCGACGCCACGATCTATCAGGACGCTCGCCGTGAGATGATCACCATGATGCGGCCCGTCATCGACTTCCTTAATAGGCTCGATGCCGAAAAGGAGGAGCCAGAAGATGAGAGGCCGCTGACACGCCTTGTGGAAAGCGCCCGCCCCACTTCATTTCGAGAAGCAACGGGGTACACGGCCAGCTTCAGCGTAACAGTATCAAGTAAACCTCGCGGCCCTCGGATGACTAATATCCTATATAAGAGGCCGGCAAGCAAGGTCGAAGAGTTAATGCAAGCGATTGGTGCCCGAAGCGCCAAGGACACAGGTGAGCGCTCTTTCGATGAAGCCTATCGCCGATACGTTGAGGGCGATGAAGAATGACCGCAAGTTACAAAAAAATTGATTATAGATTGCGTCCAGCGAAACACGCTGAGCGATTGATAATAGCAGAAATAGGAGGCCGCCTTCGGTTTTTTGACATCCATTCATATCGTTATGTAGGGCTTGGATCTCCTTATTTTGCCGATTTTAAACTCATGCATCGAGCCCTCGGTATTAGTTCCATGCTGAACATCGAAGCCATGGAGCGTGATCGAGAGCGATTCAACTGGAACATGCCTTACGCCACGATCGATATGCGATACGGAACCACCGACACAATTCTGCCTGCGTTGGATTGGACGATGCCCTCTATCGTGTGGTTGGACTACGATGACCAGCTCTCGCAGCCGAAATTGCTCGACATCGATCTATTAGTGCGGCGCGCGGCGCCAGGCTCGCTACTGCTTTTCTCGGTCAATGCTGAGCCGCCGGCGCCCCCTGGCCAGCGCCGGAACGCTAGTGGCGACGAAGCGTCGCGGAGTGACTTCGTGGAAGCGCTTAGGGCGATGGTGGGGAAGGATCGCGTCGATCCGTCCTTAAAGCATGAAGACCTCCAAGGCTGGTCAGCCGGACGCGTATATCGGCGCATAATGACAGCAGTGATCGAAGCGACTCTCGCGGCAGCAAACGCAGTGATCACGCAGGCCGAACGTCGACGTCGCTGGCGACAGATCCTCAATATCGAGTACAAAGACGGTGCTCGCATGCTAACTCTCGGCGGCGTGCTCTACGAGGAGAGCCAAGAGGGAGCCTATCTTGCTGGAGCATTTGAGAAGCTGAGCTTCTTTCGTGACGATGCGACGGCATATCGTATCGAAGTTCCACGACTGACGCTCAAAGAGATGGCCCATCTCGAACGTTCAGTCATGCATTCCCCGGATGAAGTTCACGAATTACCTTGGCTCACACCTAAGGAGCGCAGGCAATATCTTCAGCTATACAGATATCTTCCAAATTTCGTCCCGGCAGAGATCTGAACATTTAGATCGCCTATTTATTTTTATATCTGCCGTGACACCGATCGACGGCGCAGATCCAAAACTGCTACAATGCCACTTCGATAAGGAGCGAATCGGAGCATGCTGTCGTATGGCCCCTAAAGGCAGCGTCGTGGACCTGTTCTGCGGCGCGGGAGGATTTAGCCTAGGAGCCGCCCTTACGGGTTTCGATATCCTCGGTTCAATAGACCTGGATGAGACCCTCACGTCGTCCTATCGCACCAACTTTCCATCAGCTAACCTCATTCACGCTGATATTTCGGCTATAGAGCCCTCCGCAATAGCGATGAAAATCGCTGGCGGCCGTCGGGTAGACGTCGTTGTCGGCGGCCCGCCCTGCCAGGGGTTCAGCCATATAGGGGCACGCCAAACCCTGGACGCTCGCAACCAGCTCTTGGTGCATTTTTTCCGCCAAGTGGCAGGCCTCTCTCCCCGATGCTTCGTAATGGAAAACGTTCCCGGGCTTTTGGACGGCCCCGGTCGGGGTCTGCTTGAAGACGGCATTGCTCTTCTCAACTCCCGGTATAAGATCGTCGGGCCATTTATTGTCGACGCGGCGAACTTCGGCGCCGCGACACGACGGAGGCGCGTGCTTGTCGTCGGCTACGATCCGGCCGATGTCGATCCAATTAGCGAGGAGATGCTGCGTTCTTGTGGTACTCGGTCCGCCACCACGGTAAAGGACGCCATTCGCGATCTACCGGAGCCGAGGAGTGATTTGGATAAGAACGACCTTGGCTGGTGGAAGTTCGACGGCCGGCATCGGCGATTGTCCGAGTATGCCAGATGGGCTCGCACCGCTCCCATAGAAGGTTTGGGCGACGCCATCGCCAAAGAGCGACTCAGAGCCGGCCTGGTTTCGGGCTTACACGACACCACACATACGCCGAACGTTCAGGCGCGCTTTGCTGCGACGCGTACCGGTGGAGAAGATCCTGTTTCGCGTTACCCGCGCTTGGAGTGGGAAGGTCAGAGCCGCACCCTTCGAGCAGGCACGGGAAGTGAGCGCGGGGCGTTTCAGTCCATGCGCCCCATTCATCCGGAGAAGGCGCGAGTGATTAGTGTTAGGGAAGGCGCGCGCCTGCAGGGGTTTCCCGACTGGTTCGTATTCCACCGAACAAAATGGCACAGCTTTAGAATGATCGGGAACAGCGTCTCTCCCGTTCTGTCTCGCGCTATATTCTCCTATCTAAGCGAGCGGCTTGGCGTGTTGGGCGCGAAGTCCGCGGAGAGTTCTTCAGCCGGACCACCTCAGCGCGAAACGAAGGCCTCCCCGACAAAAGGGATTGAATCCTGCCTGGAAGCAACGGGCTAGCGGGATTAGGTTAGCAACACCGGAGCCGGCGGAAGCTTCGCCGGCGTAGATTTAGGTGTGATTGTCTCGTCCGACACTTAAAATACGAGTACGTCGCAATGTAGATCGCATAGGAGTGAATCATGACCTTGGTTCCGGTCCACTTTGGAGCGGACCCCGCCTACCTGATCAGGGGTCTCTCCACCGACATTTCCTCGATGGAGTGTATTTTTGATCTTATCGATAACTCCATCGATGCCGCACGCAATGAGTTACTCAGCTTTGGTAACGCAAAAAAGGATCAGCGTGGTCTTCCAGACTCCTATGCTGGCTTTCATATTGACCTTGTTTTCACAGATTCATCGCTGAGTATTAAAGATAACTGCTCTGGAATGGAGGAAATCGATCTCTCGAGACGAGCCTTTCGTACCGGCGCAAAGTCGCGTCATCCATTTGGTATCGGTCACTTCGGCGTAGGCCTCAAGCGCGCCATCTTCAAGTTAGGTACTTCGATCGCGCTTGAGACGGACAATGGAAACGGCGCATTTCGCTTCGCATTCACCGAGGCCAGCGTCTTAGCTGCCGGTGATCAGCCTCTTCTAGCCGAGCGTCGTTCGTCGAGCGGGAGCAAGAGCACCGCCATCAGAATCACCGGCCTCCGTTCAGATGTCGCCGCGGACGTTCGGTCAAGCCTCTGGATTGATCGCCTCACGGACGGGGTAAAGCGTCGCTACGGCATCTTCACGCGAAAAGGTATAGAGATTCGACTAAATGGTACAATTATCGGCCCGTTCGGTCCAACGGTGCGAGAGCAAGACGTAGGTCCTGTGCGACGCGCTATGCAGTACATGGAAACTCGCTTAGGGGTAGGTGTATTCGCCGAGGCTGGACTTCACGAAGATTATCGAATTAAGGGTCTGGAATCCGACTACGACGAAGCGCGCCATCGAGCGATCTCCAGTGAGCAAGGGTGGTATGTCGTCTGCAACGACCGTATTATTCTTTCATCGGATCGCACTGAGCGGACCGGCTGGACGACTGGTTGGCACAACGAGTATGCCGGCTTCCTCGGCTGGGTACACTACGTTTCGGAGGACCCCGAATTACTCCCCTGGGACAGCAAGAAAGCAGGAATTAACGTTTCAAGCGAAGCTCATCGAGAATCTGTCATTTGGCTCAAAGGAATTGCTGACGAGTTCAGAGCTCAGAAGAACAGATTACGTTCTAGAGGCGACCGCCAACGTTCGACTGCAGCTCCCAGTTCAGGGAAAATCCCAGGTCGGGCCGCTGACGCGCCGGCCAGCGGTCCTGCCAAAGATAATATGCCCGCCCCATCCCAAAACTCGCCAGATCCGAATCGCCATGATAAAGATTTAATTCATACAGAAACCCACACCACACTCTTCCATACGTGCAAAATTAGAACCTCCTCACCCAAGGTACGTTCGCTTGCGGACGAGGCGGTGAGGATGGAGATTGGAGATTTTCCCTACGCCTCGGCTCTCCTGCTTCGCGGCTTCTTCGAAATCGTATTGATCGATTATTTGAAACGCATCAAACGGTATGGAGAGGTAAAAGAACTCGTTTTTGTAAACCAAGCCGCGCAAGGGCGTCCGTTTTCTGACGCTCAAAAGAAGAATTTTTCTCCCACTCTCGACAATGTCCTTGAATGGTTAGTCAAACACGAAGATGCCTTCCCTGAACACGAAAGGCGAACCTGCCGATACGGGTGCGAAAGTTTCAAGGGGTACGTAAAGAAAATCAATGGCATTGTACACGAGGATGGCATTTTGACGGGCGGATCCCAGGTTACAGAATTTCGAAATTCCGTGTTGCCGACTTTACGTATCTTGCTAGAGCATAACGCACCATAATATTCGTAATTGACGCTCTAAAATTGAATTCCGTAATACTATTTCTTTGCAGTGGAACGTTTTTCAAGAATTTTAGCAATGCACGCGGCTACAGCATCGCTGAAGGCTGTAGTCGGCTCTGCCAATGGTCTCACCTCCAGGAATTTTGGCATCTTTCCGACCCACGGATTGCCTTCCATGACCGCAAGCCAGCCGCTGAGCCCTTGTACGCGCAGAGCCTTCTCCGCCTCGGTGATTTCCTGCTCGCTTGGGTCGCCATGACGACCCAAGCTCACATAGCGTCCATCAGGAGCAACAATTACCCATCTACGCTCGCGCGAGCTTTCGGCTTTCGTCGGCATATCAGAATTATAGGGTATTCCCTACAATATGAAAGCCTCCCCCAGAAACAATCCTTGTCCATAACCGTGCATTATTACGAGATCGGAAAGTAAATTTTCGAATATGACGCTCTGAGCGCCTGGATTATCAGCATAATCTATTCGACCTGCTGGCCACGATGGCGCCGAAGTAGCACGCGCCGACCCAGAGGCGGCTCGACACTGTACACAACGCAGACTTGTCGCTCCGCTCGTGCTGGCCTCGATACCACGCCGGCCAAGCCAGACTACTGCCGCTCCTCTGCGGCAAGCGCCAAGCGATGCATCCAGGTTAAATCAAGTCACACCCCAGAGTCATCTCGCCACTGCCCCCTCACCTCCGGCACGTCTGCCTCCGCCTCCGCTAGCGTCGGCGCGATCAGCTCATTTCCGCTAGCGGCCGCGGACCCTCCGACGGCGGCACGTCAGGGCGGAGCGACTGGCTGAAGTAGCGCCGCCCCACCCGGCTGTACCGGGGCCAGCAGTGGGTTCCTGGAACAGCTTCGCCGCGTTCAAATGCAGCGCGTTGTGCAGGATCGCGGCGGATACTGAGAGCAGCATGCCCGTAGTGACGACGATCGATCTAGAACGAATGGTCCTAAGCATCCAGCGCTTCAGCAGGGCAGCGCAGACCAATTAAAGCGACCCAACGACCTCCACGCAGAAATCAACGAACGCCCGCACCTTGGCTGGCGGATGCTTCCGCGACGGATGGAAGGCAAACAGCGGAAAGCGCTCGCCATGCCAGTCCGGGAACAGATCGATCAGCCGGCCGCTGGCCAGCAGCTCCCGCACGCCCCAGCCGATCACCTGGGCGATGCCGCTGCCGGCCACGCATTCCTCCAGCATCGACTTCGGATCGGTGAAGGTCAGCGGGCCAGAGGTCGGAACCTCGATCACCTCCCGGCCGCTGACGAATTCCCAGTCATAGGGCCGCCCGGTGTGGGGATCGAGGAATTGCAGGCAGCGATGCCGCGCCAGCTCCAACGGATGGCCAGGCCGGCCATGGCGCTCGATGTAGCGCGGCGCGGCGACGGTCAGGATCGGCGCCTCGATCAGCTTGCGCGCGACGAGGCTCGCGAAACGCGGCCGGCCGAAGCGGATGGCGAGGTCGATCCCCTCCGACACCAGGTCACCGACGCGCTCGCTGGTCACGAATTCGATCGCGAGCTCGGGGTGGCGGTCGCAGAATTCCCCGAGCCTTCCGGCCAGCACCAGCGGCAGGAAGAAGGGATCGATATCGACCTTCAGCCTTCCGCGCACGGCTGAGACGGCGCCGGAAGCGATCGCCGCTGCATCCTCGATCCCCGCGAGATGCGGCTTCACCGCCTCATAGAAGCGCCGGCCTTCATCGGTCAGGGTGACGGCGCGCGTGGTGCGGTCGAGCAGCCGGACGCCGAGCCGCGCCTCCAGCCGGCCGATCGCCCGGCTGACCCCGGAATCGGTGATGCCGATCAGCCCTGCGGCCTTCACGAAGCTGCCGCCTTCGACCACCGCCGCCAGCACGCTGACCCCGGACAGGATCCGCCCGTCGAAGCCCATGGCCCCATCCTGATATTCAGTCAGGAATCATCTGACGTATCGGCACTTAATTCAAGGATGTCAGGCCCCGATAGTCCCGCCCGAAGGCCGGCAGCCCGGCCCCCACGACAGGGACATGACCCATGACCGCGCAACACCCAGGCCGCACGCTCTTCCGCGGCGGCACCGTCATCACCTTGGATGCGGGGCATTCTGACCTCGCCACCGGCGACGTGCTGGTCGAAGGCAGCCGCATCGCCGCGATCGGCGCCGATCTCCCGGCCGAGGGCGCCGAGATCATCGACGCCGCGGGCTGCATCATCCTGCCCGGGCTCATCGATGCGCATCACCATGCCTGGCTCGGCGCTATCAGGCGGATGCTGCCGGATGTCGATGACCTCTTCGCCTATATCGGGGTCGTGGCGGAGACGCTCGGCGCGCAGTACCGGCCGGTCGACATGCATCTCAGCACAAGGCTGACGGCGCTGGCCTGCCTCGATGCCGGCATCACCACCATCATCGATGCCTGCCACAACGCCCGCAGCGGGGAGCACAGCGACGCCGCGCTGGATGCGCTTGAAAGCACCGGCATCCGGGCGCTGCACATGGTGGGCGCTGCCATGGACAAGCAGGCCTCCGCCGCGCATCTGCCGGGGGATCTGGCGCGGCTGGCGCGGCGCTGGAACGGCGATGGGGCCTTGGTGCGCGTCGGGCTCTTCGGCCAGTTCAATCTCGACTGGTGGAAGGTTGCCCGCGGCCTCGACCTGCGGATCCTGACCGAGTTCATCGGCGACCTCGCGACGCTGCCGCCGGACTGCGTGGCGTTGCTCGGCCCGCACAACATCTTCAACCACTGCACCCGCATCCCCGAAGAGGCCTGGCGGCGCTTCGCGGCGGCGGGCGTCGCCATCACCGTCAATCCGCGCTCGGACGCGCTGTTCGGCTTCGACGGTGAGGGCTTCGCCTGGCAGCAGGCTCACGATCACGGGCTGGCGCCCGCCCTCGGCATCGATCTCGACACCGCCTTCGGCAGCGACATGTTCGGGGAGATGCAGGCCCTGTTCGGCCAGCAGCGCACGACCATGCGCCATCGCCGCTTCCGCGGCGAAGCGGATGCGCCGGCGCCGATCACGGTGCGGGCGGTGCTGGAAGCGGCGACCGTCAACGGCGCCCGCGCCGCCGGGCTGGAAGGCGCGATCGGCACGCTGGCGCCGGGCAAGCAGGCGGACATCATCATGATCCGCACCGATGGCATCGGCGTCTTCCCGGTGGGCGATGCCATCGGCACCATCGTCCAGGCGGTCGGGCGCGCGGATGTCGATGCCGTCATGGTCGCCGGCCGCTTCCGCAAGCGCGGCGGCAAGCTGATCGATGTCGATCTGGCGAAGCTGGCCGCCGAGGTCACCGCCTCCCGCGATCATCTGCTGCAGGCCAGCGGCTACCGGCCGGGCGTCCGCGCAGCGGCATGAGTCCCCCCACTTCCCCCGATACGATGGAGCCTGCCATGTCGGCATCGTCAGCCGCGGCGCCGCGCGCGGCCGCGCACCCCCTGCCCCGCCCCGCGCCGGGCATCATCGCCGCACTCTTCTGCGGCTATCTCGCGGTCGGCCTGCCGCTGCCGGTGCTGCCGCTCTTCCTGCATGACGGGCTCGGCTTCGGCAGCCTGACCGTCGGGCTCGTGATCGGCATCCAGTTCCTGGCGACGGTGCTGACGCGTGGCTATGCCGGCCGCGTGACGGACCAGCAGGGCGGCAGGCGGGCAGCCCTGCAGGGTGCGGCATTCTGCGCGCTGGGCGGGCTGCTCTATCTCACCGCCGCCATGCCCGGGCTGCCGCCGGCGGCCGGCCTCGCCGTCATCATCCTGGGCCGGCTCGCGGCGGGCTTCGGGGAGAGCCAGTTCGTCACCGGCTGCGTCTCCTGGTCGATCGCCTCGGTCGGGCCGGAACGCGCGGGGCTATCGATGTCCTGGACCGGGATCGCGATGTTCGCCGCACTCGCCATCGGCGCGCCGATCGGCATGGCGCTCTACCAGGCCTGGGGCCTGCAGGCCGCCATGGCCGCCTGCCTCGCCGCGCCGCTGGTCGCGGCCGGCATCGCCCTCCGCGCGGCCGCCCATATCTCACCGGCCGGGCCACGGCTGCCCTTCCATCGCGTGATCGGCCAGATCTGGAAGGAAGGGCTCGGCCTGATGCTGCAGGGGGTGGGGCTGTCGGGGCTCACCGCCTTCGCCTCCCTCTATTTCGCGGCGCATGGCTGGGGGCATGCGGGGCTGGTGATGACCGCCTTCGGCATCGGCTTCATCGCCGTGCGCGTGATGCTCGGGCACCTGCCCGACAGGATCGGCGGCTATCGCGTCGCGCTCTGGTCGCTGCTCGTCGAAGCCATCGGCCAGGCGATGCTCTGGGCGGCGCCGTCGGAGGGCGTGGCGCTCGCGGGCGCCCTCGTCACCGGCCTCGGCTGCGCGCTGATCTTCCCCGCCCTCGGCGTCGAGGCGCTGAAGCGGGTGCCGCCGGCGAACCGCGGCAGCGCCATGGGCGGCTTCGTCGCCTTCCTCGACATCGCCTATGGCCTGGCCGGTCCCGCGGCCGGGCTGATCGCCGGCCAGTTCGGCTATGCCGCGGTCTATCTGCTCGGCGCGGCCTGCGCGCTGCTCGGCGCTGGCCTGGTGCTCGCCAGCCGCGGCGAGCATCTCCTTGGCATCGGCGCGCCGTGCGGAAGTCAATATCCTGAATAGAGCCCGGCATGGGCCGGCGGCCGCGATGCTCCCGGCACACCAGGAAGGCTGGGCCGACAATGAAAGAGGCGTCCGGACCGGATTCTGACGCCGCCGTTTCAGCCAAAGCCAAGCCCGGCGATCGGGCGTTGCTGCCGGCACCGGACGCATGGCGGCGGTGCAACCGGCAGATCCATCGAACGCCCTGTCCAGCACGTCGGCGTGGTCGATCAGGCGCCGCATGATCGGGCACCAGCGGCGCAGCCGGTCAGGGTCGAAGGGCGCGCAACACGTCCGCGGCACAACGCGATTCCCCAGCAACCGGAAAACACCGAATCCGTTTTGTCAGCGCGCGCTCGCCGGCCGGGATCTTCCAAGGCGCCAAGGCTGCGGGCGACGCGCCCAGGAGGACGTCCAATGAGCGCGAGCAATTCCACACACGGCGCCGGCGGCGACGCAGACCGGCGGCAGGATGCGGGGCAGGACGAGAGTGGCAGGCACGCCGGTGCCGGGATCCCCGCCGGCGAAGCCACCTCCGCCGCGACCGATACGGCTGAGGCCACTGCCGCCGCCGCCAAGGCGGAGGCCGAGGACGTCGTGAACGCCGCACGCGCGCGCACGGAGAGAGCCGCGGAAGACACGAAGGAAGCCGGCGCCAGGCAGGGCTTCGGCATGGCGCGCGCCATACGCCATGCCGCCGAGGATCTGGACGAGAGCTCGCCCGCCATCGCGAAGCACGTGCGCGCGGCGGCCGATTCCGTGGAAGGCGTTGCCGAGGCATTGAAGGCGCAGAGTCTCGGCGACCTGCTCGGCAAGGCGGGCGCCTTCGCACAGCGCCAGCCTGCCGCTTTCTTCGGCGCCGCGATGCTGGCGGGCTTCGCCGCCGCCCGCTTCGCCATGAGCAGCGGCGGGAATACCCGGCGCCAAGCTGCGGGAGGCGGCCGCCATGAGCGTTGATCCGACCCGATCGGTCCCGGACCTTCTCGGCGATCTCGTGAAGGACTCCTCGGAGCTCGTCCGGCGGGAGTTCGCGCTGGCGCGCGCCGAGGTGAATGAGAAAATCGGCCAGATCGCCGGGGCGGCCGGCGGCATCGCGATCGGCGGGGTTCTCCTGCTCGCGGCGCTGATCATCCTGCTGCAGGCCCTGGTGCACTGGCTGGTGATCATGGGCCTCTCGCCCGCGCTCGCGGCATTGATCGTCGCCGTCGCGGTCGGCGCGGGTGGCGCCTTGGCGCTCAGCGCCGGGTTGCGACGGCTGAGAGCCGCAAGCCTGACACCGGAGCGCACGGTCAATCAGTTGTCCAAGGACGCCGCAGTCGCCAGGGAGAAAGTCGAATGAGCGCGAACACGGATCCGCAGGGCCGGACGGCAGCCGAGATCGAGCGGGATGTCGAACGCAGCCGAGCCCGCGTGAGCGACACCATCGATGAGCTCAGGGCGCGCATGTCGCCCGGCCAGATCATGGATCAGGTCGTGGACTACGCGAGGAGTTCGGGCGGTGCCGAATTCCTTCGGAATCTCGGCGGCTCGGTCCGGGACAACCCGCTGCCTGTCCTGCTGATCGGCGCGGGCATCGGCTGGCTGGCGCTGTCCGGCGACAGGGGTCGCGCGGCACCGGCGCCGGTGGGCCGTCGTGCCCTGCCGCCGCCGCCCGACGATGCGGAATACCTGCCGGAGTATGACGAGACCGGCTTCGGGGAGCGTGGAGAATTCGGAGATCCGGCGTCGCATGATGATGCCTCCCCGCGCCTCGGCGAACGCGTCGGCCGCGGGGCCGCCACCCTGCGCGACAGCGCGAAGAGCGCCGCCGCCACGGCCGGCGAGACGATCTCGGAAGCCGCCGGCCAGGCCACTGCCGCCATGCGCGGCGTCGCCAATACGACCTCCGAGCTCGCTGGTCGCGCGTCGCGCACCGGCGGTGCCGCGGCGCAGCAGGCGCGCATGCGCTACCATGACGCGCGCGATGCGGTCGCTGGCGCGGCGGAGCGTGCCAAGAGCGGCTGGGCGACCATGGTCGAAGAGCGGCCGCTTCTGCTCGGTGCCCTGGGTCTCGCGGCTGGTGCCGCCATCGGTGCCCTGCTGCCGCGGTCGGAGGCGGAGGATCGTCTGATGGGCGAGGTCAGTGACGCCGCCCTGGGCGAGGTCAAGGAAGCGGCGGAGGAAGGCTACGAGCGGCTGCGCGACACCCTCGGTGAGCAGGCGGCGGAGGTGAAGGACGCGGTCGCCGATGCCTACCTCGACGCCCGGGATCGGCTGGACCGGGATGGCATCGGCGCGGCAGGAGAAGCCGCGGCCGACGCAGCGAGCCAGGTCGCGGCCGCTGCCACGGATGCCGTCCAGACGGTCTCCGACGAGACGCGCGCGGCCTTGGACGACGAGGAGGCGGCGCGGCAGCGGAATGCGAACAGGCCGGCCGAAAAGTCGCCGGGTTGAGGCGAAGGCGCGCCCGGCTGGGCCCATGTCCCGCATCTTCATCACGGGCTCCTCGGCCGGCCTCGGCCTGATGGCCGGCCAGCTGCTGGGCGAGCAGGGCCACCAGGTCGTGCTGCACGCCCGCAACGCCGCCCGCGCCGAGGAAACGCGGCGCGAGTTGCCCCGGGCCGAGGCGGTCTTGGAAGGTGACCTCGAGACCATCCAGGGTGCGAAGGATGTCGCGCAGCGGGTCAATGCGCTCGGCCGCTTCGACGCGGTGATCCACAATGCCGCGGTCGGCTATCGCGAAAGCCACCGCCTGACCGCGGATGGCCTGCCGCATCTCTTCGCGATCAACACGCTGTCGGCCTATGTGCTGACCGCGCTGATCGAGCGGCCGCGGCGGCTCGTCTATCTCAGCTCCGGCATGCACCACCAGGCGCAGGCCAATCTCGACGACATCCTGTGGCGCAAGCGGCGCTGGAACGGCTCCACCGCCTATGCCGAGAGCAAGCTGCACGACGCCATGCTCGCTTTCGCCATCGCCCGCCGCTGGCCGGATGTGCTGTCGAATGCGCTGGAGCCGGGCTGGGTGCCGACGAAGATGGGCGGCCCGGGCGCGCCTGATGACATGGACCAGGCGCATCGCACCCAGGCCTGGCTCGCCGCCAGTGAGGACCCGAAGGCCCGCGTGACCGGCGCCTATTTCTACCACCTGAAGCGGCGCGCCCCGAACCCCGAGGCGCAGGACCCCGCGCTGCAGGACCGCCTGCTGGCGCTCTGCGCGGAGCTCTCCGGCATCGCCCTGCCCGACATGTGACGCAAGGCACCGCCACCTCGGGGCCCATGGCGCAAAGCTGCGCCGCAAGCCGCACAGGAGGTGCAGCGATGCCGGCGCGCTTGATGTCCTTTTCCGTGCTCGCCCTGGCGGCGCTGCTGCTCGGCGCCGCCAACCGGACGGCGTCCGCCGCGGAGGGTTTCGCGGAATACGCGCTGCTGGAGTTCGACGCGGCTGTGCATGGCGGGCAGGCATGGCACGGGCCGCAAAGCGGGCTGCTCCTCTATCCCGCCGGCTGGGCCGTGGGCGATGCCGCGGCCCTGGTCGTCCATGACGGACCATCGCTCGGCGCAATGGGGCGCGACGTGCGGGAGCGCCTGCTGCAGGAGCAGGCTGCGGTGCTTGAGCTCGCCGCCGGTCCGCAGCCGCCCGCGATCTTGGTCCCGGCCGCGTTCGCGGCCCTGCACGCGCTCCGTCACCACGCCGGCGCAGGGCTCGTCGTTATCATCGGGGTCGGCATGGCCGGCGAGGTGGCGCTTCTCTCCGCTGATCCGGCACAGGCGGATCGGCACGCCGGCGCCGATGGGCCGCGCTTCTCGGCCCACCTGCATCTGGATCCGCTGCAGGCCCGCTTCCTGCCCGGGAACCAGTCGGCCGATGCCCGTGAAGCCTGGCCCGCGCGGGCCTCAGCGCTCTGCATCGCCTTGGCGCAGTCCGATGTCTTCGACCCCGGCAACCCCTCGGCGACCGTGGCACGCGATTGCAGCGTCGCCCTCACCGCCATCGGGCCGTAGCGGAGGCCGCGCCGGCGTCCCCCATTACACCCCGAAGGGATCGCGCCGGAAAATCATGCCGTATCCTGGCTGAAAATGCGGCGGTCAGCGGCCGATGAACGGGACAGCCCGCCCGTTGCGCGAATTTTCGCGCGCGCCACTGTCGTAACATAAGGAATTGTGGCGAGAAAGGCATTGGGATCGACCGAAGGATCTTCTCATGGAATCCGGCTTCGAGGTGGATGCGCCCGCCGCCGCACTTCCAGGCGGCAGCCCAAATTGTCGGCTCCGTTATGTTTGATGGCTTCGGATCTTGCGAAGCCGGGCCGGTGCGGCGCATGACAGGCAGGTTAGTTGCGTTTGCAGAATGCCCATCGAGGCCACAGGCTGAGGTTCAGCAGCTTCACCGTCGAAAGGAGTTCCCCATGCACCGACCATCCCGCTTGGTTGCCGTGCTGGCGGCAGTGAGTGTGGCCGGCTGCGTCGTGGCGCCCGGCCCTGTCGAGCAGCAGGCAACCCAGGCAAGCATTGCCTGCCAGCAGGGCTATCAGCAGGCCTGCCAGGATGCCGCCTACCTGCAGCAGGCTGCTTCGGCCGAGCGCGCCCAGGCCCAGCAGGACGCCAATGTCGGCGCCGCCGTGGCCGCGGGCGTGGTGGGGCTGGCGGCCGGGGCCGCCATCGTCGGCTCCAGCGGGCGCCACTATCACGGGCGCTCCCACTATGGCCGCGGCCACCACTATCATCGGGGCCGCCACTACGGCCGGGGCCATTATCGCCGCTGGTAGTCACGGGTGATGGCGCCACCGGCTTCGGCGAAGCACCTCACACCCCAAAGGTATCCCGCCACCGCTCCCGCACCTCCGGCACGCCGGTCTCCGCTTCCGCGAGCGTCGGCGCGATCAGCGTCACTTCCGCCAGCGGCCGGGATCCCTCCGGCGGCGGCACGTCGGGGCGGAGCGACTGGCTGAAGTAGCGCCGCGCCACCTGGCTGTAGCCGGGGCCAGTCGTGAATTCCTGGAACAGCTTCGCGGCATTCGGATGCGGCGCATTGTGCAGGATCGCCGCGGGTGCGGAGACCAGCAGCGTGCCATCCGTCGGATAGATCAGCTTCAGCGGATTGCCTCTGCTGATGCTGAGCAGGGTCGTGGCACTCGGCGCCGCGACGGCGACCGCGCGTTCGCCCGCGTTCAGCGTCGTGATCGGGTCCTGGCTGGACCGCCCGATCATCGGGCGGTTGCGCTCCAACTGCGTGAAATAGTCCCAGGTGAACATCTTGCGCATCTGCACGGCCCAGAGCCCGATCGCGCCGCTATAGCCGGGATGCCCGACCGAGAGCTGGTCGCGCCAGCGCGGATCCAGCACGTCCCGCCAGGCCTTGGGCGCATCGGCCTCGTTCACCCGGGTCGTGTTGAAGGCCATCATGTAGAGGCCGATGTAGGAGGCCTGATAAAAATCCTCCGGGTCAGCGTGGCGGATGCTCTCCAGCAGCCCATCCGCATTGCGCGGGCGGAAACGCAGCAGCGCCTCCTGCCGCTTGAGGACGGAGAAGTGCCCGTAATTGGTGGAGGCGAAGATGTCGCATTGCGCGGTGCGCGCCCGCATGTCCTGCGACAGGCGCTGATACGCCACCTGGGACGTGCTGCGTGTCACGTTCACCCGCACGCCCGGGTAGCGTTCGGTGAAGGCGCGGCCGACCGCCTCCGATGTCTCGGCGGAGAATTGCCCTGTGTACCAGGTGAGCTCGCCCTCGCGCTGCGCCGCGTCATAGAGCGCACGCTCATGCTCGGGCAGCGCCTCTGCCGCCGCCCTCGCCGCCGCCGTCAGTCCGAAGCCGATCGCGAAGACGCTCCGCCTGCCGAACCGTGTCATCCCCGGCCTCCTGTCCGTTCCATCCCGCCGCCCGCCTGTTCCGGCGGTGCGGCGATGCATGCTCGGGGCAGAGGCCAGCGATTGCAAACCCCGATGGGCGGAGCGGCCCGGCGCCCAGGTTTACACAAACCTAACGCGGCGGCGCGACGATGGCGGCATGAACGCCATCGGCGCCACCTCGGCCCTCGCCCTTCAGCCGCTCACCGCGGGCTCGGACAAGGGCGCGTCGGCGGCGGCGCCCCCGACCCTGCTCGACCAGGTCGCGAGCCGGCAGCGCGGCAGCTTCACGAGCAAGGAACTGGGCGAGATGATGGCCGCCCTGGCCCCCGGCCTGGACACCCTGCCGGCCGATGAAGCCGAGGAGGTCATGAGCGGCCTGCTCGGCGAGCTCGCGACGCGGCGGGCGGCTGGCCAGGATGCGGTGCTATTCACGATGGAAGTGCCCGGCGGCGGGTTCATGGCGACCGTCATGAGCGCCAGCGAGCTGGCCCGCGCCCTCGCCTCCGACGATCCGGCTTCGCTCGGCTACACCATCACGGATGACGGCAAGACGACCTATCACCGCGACGTGCTGCGCCAGGCGCTCGGCATGAACGACGCGAAGGACGGCGCGGCTGCGGAGGGCAAGGACGCCCTGTCGCCGAAGGACCAGGTTGCCGCGGCGATCGTGGCGATGCTGGACAAGGCCTTGCGCGAGGAGAAGGCCGGCGGCGAGGATGACCACAGCGACGTCACGGCGGCGCCGCTCTCCTTCACCACCGAGGCCGACGGCACGAAGGTCAACTTCTTCGCCTTCCCCCGCTTGGCGGCCGAGGCGGGCCAGTCCGGACCAGGCCTGCTGCTGGACGTGCAGGCCTGACCTAGTCAGAGCCGGAACGCGAAGTCGGTCGCGCAGGCCGCCGGGCCGCGCTGTCCCCACCTTCTCGTCCGTCCATCCCGCGAGGCGGGCCATCCACAGATCCGGTTCCTCGCAGCCGCAACGCAACCGCAGGCGCTCGCCGGAGTTTCCGGATGAGATCCGAAACGGTGCGTTTTTATGATGCTGTTCCACTGCCGGGCTTGCGGCCAGATGCTCTACTTCGCGGACACTATCCGCGGACGCAAGCTCACCAAGCGGTGTCCCTCGTGGATGCCGGCACGGTCAGCGCACCCGTATCCATGGGTTGGTCCGCCCTCGCGGTAAGGCCTTGCGGCGCCGACGCGCCGGATCTTTCACAGCCAGCGATTGCCGAGGAGCCTCCCATTGGGACCTGCCATCAACCAATCCCGCGTCACGCAGGGCCGCCCGAACCCGCTCGGCGCGAGCTGGACCGGCCTCGGGGTCAACTTCGCCCTGTTCTCCGCCCATGCGACCAAGGTCGAGCTCTGCCTCTTCGACCTCTCCGGCACGACGGAGCTCGAGCGGATCGAGTTGCCGGAATACACGAACGAGGTTTTCCACGGCTTCCTGCCGGACGCCCGGCCCGGCACGATCTATGCCTATCGCGTCCACGGCCCCTACGATCCCGAGCAGGGGCATCGCTTCAACCCGAACAAGCTCCTGCTCGATCCCTACGCGCTCTCGCATGTGGGCGACCTCGAATGGAACCCGGCGCTCTACGGCTACACGATCGGCCATGAGGCCGGCGATCTGTCCTTCGACGACAGGGACAGCGCCGCCTTCATGCCCAAATGCCGCGTCGTCGATCCGGCCTTCACCTGGGGCAATGACCGCCGCCCGCGCGTGCCGTGGGAACGCACGCTGATCTACGAAGCCCATGTGAAGGGCCTCACCACGCGGCACCCTGCCTTGGCGGAGGAGCTGCGCGGCACCTATGCCGGCCTCGGCAGCCGGGAGATGATCCAGCACATCAAGTCGCTCGGCGTGACCTCGGTCGAGCTCCTGCCGATCCAGTTCTTCCTCAACGACGATCACTTGGTGCGCAGGGGCCTGGTGAACTACTGGGGCTACAACTCGCTCGGCTTCTTCGCACCGGCGCGGCGCTATGCGCGCACCCCCGATTTCGCCTTCTCCGAGTTCAAGGAAATGGTGGCGCGGCTGCACGATGCCGGGCTCGAGGTCATCATGGACGTGGTCTACAACCACACCGCCGAAGGCAATGAGCTCGGCGCGACGCTCTCCTTCAAGGGCATCGACAACGCCAGCTATTACCGCCTGCTGCCCGACCGGAAGCGCTACTACATCAACGACACCGGCACCGGGAACACGGTGAACCTCAACCATCCCCGCGTGCTGCAGATGGTCACCGACAGCCTGCGCTACTGGGTGAACGAGATGCATGTCGATGGCTTCCGCTTCGACCTCGGCACCATCCTGGCGCGCGAGCCGGATGGCTTCGACACGCAGTCCGCCTTCCTCAAGGCCTGCATGCAGGACCCCGTGCTGACCGATGTGAAGCTGATCGCCGAGCCCTGGGATATCGGGCCGGGCGGCTATCAGGTCGGCAACTTCGCGCCGGGCTGGGCGGAATGGAACGACAAGTTCCGCGACACGGTGCGCGGCTTCTGGGTCGGGGAAGAGGGGATGGCGGCCGATCTCGGCAACCGGCTGTCCGGATCCGCGGACCTCTTCAATCACCGCGGCCGCAGGCCATGGGCGAGCATCAACTTCATCGCCGCGCATGACGGCTTCACGCTCAACGACCTCGTCACCTACAACGAGAAGCACAATGAGGCGAATGGCGAAGAGAACCGGGATGGGCATTCCCACAACCGGTCCTTCAATCACGGCGTGGAAGGCCCGACCGACGACCCCGGGATCAACGCGATCCGGGAACAGCAAATCCGCAACATGCTGGCGACGCTCTATCTGTCGCAGGGCACGCCCATGCTGCTCGCCGGCGATGAGTTTGGCCGCACCCAGCAAGGCAACAACAATGCCTATTGCCAGGACAACGAGATCTCCTGGCTGGACTGGGATTGGGGCGACGGAAACCGCCGGCTCCTCGCCTTCGTGCAGCGCCTGGCGGCGCTGCGGGAGCGGCTTCCGGTCCTCCGGCGCGGCCGCTTCCTGACCGGCGAGTACCATGAGGCGAGCGGCAGCAAGGCGCTCGCCTGGTTCAAGCCCGGCGGCGAGGAGATGGACGCCTCGGACTGGGAGGATCCGAACACCCGCTGCCTGGCCCGCATCCTGGATGGCCGCGCCCAGGAGACGGGCATCCGCGTCCCGGCGCATGACCAGACGCTGCTGCTCATCGTCAACGCGCACCACGATGCGGTGGATTTCAAGCTGCCGCGAAGCGAAGGCGCCAGGTCCTGGCTGCGACTGCTCGACACCCACCTCTTCGGCAGCAAGGACGACAAGGAGGAGGTCTTCCGCGTCGGCCAGAAATACAAGGTGCCCGGCCGTTCGTTGATACTCTTCCAACTGCGCACGGGCTGAGAGACCTTTTGGAAAAGGCGGCGGCGGAGGACTGGCGAGGGATTTTTCGTCCCTGGTGTGTCGGCTGACGCAGCCGATGCTGGTGGCATCGGCGAGGAAGCCGGTACGCCAGGGGCGGAAAAGACCCGCCAGACCGACCCGCAGCCTTTTTCAAAAGGTCTCTGAGGACCGACCAGGCAACCGATGGCACCCGGATGGGTTTGTCGGTCGCCTTGGAACGGGAGCGCGGCATGGAAAAGGAGGACGATTTTCTCTCGGAAGCCGAGACGCGGATTCACGCGGGCATTGCCTGCGAGGAACTCCAGCTCTGGGCATGGCGATGGCGGAACGCGGATGACGCAGGGGGCCGGGATGTCCTCACGGCCTTGCGCCGCCGCCTGGCTGATCTCGCCTCCGGCAATGCGTGCAAACGCGCGGCTTATCTGGCGCTGCGCGAGGGGCTGGGCGACGGGGCGGATTCCTGAAACTGGCCGTCCTGCGTCAGAGCGCGCGGTCGACCTGCGTGGCTAAGGAAGCCCTTCCACGCTGACCAGCCGCGCAGCGCTGCAGGCCTCCCGGACCTCCTTCAGGCCCTGATAGACCGGGCCCTCATAGAACTCCTCGAAGGCGGCAATCGACGGGAATTCCAGCAGGACGATCCGGCGCGGCTGCCAATCCCCCTCATGCACCTTGTGCGCACCGCCGCGCGCCAGATAGCGGGCGCCGGCGGCTTTCAGGGCCGGCTTCACCTGCGCCATGAAAGCCTGGTAGCGCTCCGTATCGCGGATCTCGACATCGAAGATCACATAGGCCGGCATGGGCGGGTTCTCCTCCCGTCGTCATTGGACAGGCGCCCGGTTACCAACCCGTTCGGTGGCGCGATATGCTCAAGGGCACAGGTGAGGTCACCACCCATGTCCGATCCAGGCGGCACCGAGGCGCAGCATGAGGATACCGCGTCATCCAGGCGGAGCGATGCCGTGACCGGCGATCGGACCTACCGCGTCACCTATACCGAGGCGATCGTCCGGGACGCGGTGCGCAGCTATGTCCGCCGGCGGTTCCTGCGCGAACAGAAAGCCCTCTGGCTGGTCGCCTTCCTCATGCTCCTGCTCTTCGCCTACCTGCTCTGGACCGGCGATCGCAGCTGGCTGCTCGGCATCATCGGCGTCGCCGCTCTCCTGCCGGTGCTCTTCGTGGTCGCGGGGTGGCGGGCGCACCACGCCAATACGGTCGGCAGGTTCCGCCGCATGCCGAGCCCGGTCGCGGAGATCGCTTTCTGCGAGGACGGGCTCGCCGTCGCTTCCGCCCTCGGCAGCGGCCTGCTGCCATGGACAAGCCTCACGGAGATCTGGGAAAGGCCCGGTTACTGGATGATCTTCAGCGGCCCCGGCCAGTTCAACACCTTGCCGATCGAGGCCATCCCGGACGAGGACCTGCAATGGCTGCGGTCCCGCATAATATCGCGCTGAGCCACGGGCAGGATCAGCGCGCGGCTCCCGCAGCAACCGCCTTCTTCGCCAGCACTGCCTCATAGGCCTGCCGCAGTTCCTGGAAGACGGAGCGCGCCGGCTTCGGCGCATCCAGGTGCAGATGCCGCAGTTCGTCCATGAAGGCTTCCCACATCGGCGGCCCGCCATCCTCCAGCAGCTCGGCACGGATCGAGAGCTCCTCCGTCACCGGCATGTGGCGCCTTCCCCAGGCGGCCATATGCGCCAGCAACGGCACCAGCTGGATGGCGGGCTCGGCCAGGCTGTAGATCGCCTTCTGCTTGTGAGTCGGATCGTCACGCCTGGTCAGCAGCCCCCGCTCCATAAGCCGCTTCAGCCGGTCGGCTAGGATATTGGAGGCGATACCCTCATCCGAGAGGCTCAGCAGTTCCCGGAAATGGCGCCGGTTCCCGAACATGATGTCGCGGATGAGGATCAGGCTCCACCGGTCGCCCAGTACCTCCAGCGTCAGGTTTATCGGGCAGCCGGAGCGGCCTGCCTCCTCCACCTTCATGACTCCCACCCGCAAAAAACCGCTTGCATTTTAAAACCGCTTCTGCCAACACTCTGGTTGCTAATCGCAATCAGTAAGCGCCAAGGGAGCCCGTCATGTCAAGGCTGAGCGTCCGTGCCTTCACCATCTCCGCCGACGGCTATGGAGCCGGTCCCGATCAGAGCCTGAAGGAGCCACTCGGGGTGGGTGGGGAGGCGTTGCACGGATGGCTCTTCCCCACCCGGACATTTCGGCAGCTGTCCGGCAAGGACGGTGAGACCGGCATCGATGATGATTTCGCCGCCCGCAGCTTCGAGAATGTCGGCGCCTGGATCATGGGGCGGAACATGTTCGGCCCGGTGCGCGGTCCCTGGCCGGATGAGAGCTGGAAGGGCTGGTGGGGCGACAACCCACCCTATCATGTGCCGGTCTTCGTGCTGACCCACCACGCGCGCGCGCCCATCACCATGGAAGGCGGCACCACCTTCCACTTCGTGACCGACGGCATCGAAAGCGCGCTCGCCCAGGCGAAGGCTGCCGCCGCCGGCAAGGATGTGCGCATCGGCGGCGGCACCGCCACCGTCCACCAATATTTGCGCGCACGGCTGATCGATGAGATGCACCTTGCGGTCTCGCCGGTGCTGCTCGGCCGCGGCGAGAACTTCTTCGCCGGCATCGATCTGCCGGCGCTCGGCTATGCCTGCACGGAGCGTGTCTCCACACCCGCCGCGACGCATCTCATGGTGAGGAAGCAGGCGTGATGCCTGTCGCGGAAAGGGGCCGGAGCGGCGCTGCCGCCCGGCCCCTTCCCATGGAGCGTGATCGCTCGAGCGGAAACGATCACGCTCCAGGATTTTGCTTGATCGCGTGATTCACGCTTTGCGGCGATTCCGCCGCAAGCGATCACGCTCTACTCCCAGATCCGCAGGATCTTGGATAGCCGCTCCCCATCCGGGATCGGGCTGGAACCGATCGGGGCGTCCTGGTTCACGGTCCAGCGTGGAAACTGCGACTCAGCCCGCTTGACCGCCGCCTTGACGTTGGTCGCCTCGACCGAAACAACCGCCTGGCCGAGCTCATCGCTGCCAGAAGGCTTGGCATCGCGTCGTACGAGAGGAATGTCGAAGACCGGCATCCGTCCTACCTCCGCAGGGGTGGAGCCCCCTGAACGAAGGACCGGCGGCACGGTTCACGGGCGATGGGTCACGAGGAATGGAGGCGCGCCCGGAAGCGCGCCGGGTTGCTTTCGCGCAACACCTGCGCCCCGTCCAGGCGGTCAGCGCCGCCGCTTGGGCAGGTGCCGGATCTCGGCGGTTGCCGGCACGGCCGGCGGCGCGGCAGGCGCGGGCGGCAGAGCGAAGGCGATCCGCCAGCATTCCAGCCAGTATCGCTGCATCATCCGCGTCCAGGGGTTGTCCCAGGGGTTGGCCAGCATGCCCTTGAACATCTGCCCGTAGACCTGGTCGGGTGGCGGAAGCCACATGCGCGCCTCCTCTCGGCTCGAATCGGCTCAGGCGATCGGCCCGGGCGAATTTGCCATGCAAGGCATGGGCCGCGGAGGGAAATCCGGAAGCGGGCCTCAGCGCTCCTGCCGGCGCGGCACCTGGTCGCTGCCTTCCTGGCGGTCGCGATACAGCGCCGCGCGGGCCAGCAGCATCAGCGTCACCGGCGTGGTCGCGACGACGAAGAGGCCGATCAGCACCTCATGCACCACGAGGCGCGTCTGCAGCACGGAGAAGAACAGCATCGAGGCGAGCAGCACGCAGCCGACGCCGAGCGAGCTGCCGAGGGTCGGCGCATGCACGCGCTCATAAAAACTCCTGAGCCGCAGCAGGCCGATGGAGCCGATCAGCGTCAGCGCGGCGCCCACCAGCAGCAGCAGCGCGACCGGCACCGCGGCCCAGATCGGCAGATCCACGGCCCCGGTCATTCGATCACCTCGCCCCGCATCAGGAATTTCGCCAAGGCCGCGGTGCCGACGAAGCCGAGGATCGCGATCACCAGCGCCGCCTCGAAATAGATCACGGTGCCGGACTGGATGCCGAAGGCCAGCAGCAGCAGCATGCCGTTCAGGTAGAGCGCATCGAGCCCCACCACCCGGTCCTGCGCCCGCGGTCCGCGCAGCACGCGCCAGGTCGCGCAGGCCATGGCGAGGCCGAGCATCACCTGCGCGATCAGCAGGGACCAGGTCAGCAATGCCTCACTCACGGGAAGATCTCCATCAGCGGCGCCTCGTATCGATCCTTGACGGTGCGCACCCATGCGGCCTCATCCGCGAGGTCGAGCACATGCAGCAGCAGCATCCCCTCCCCCGAATCATATTCCACCCAGGCGCTGCCGGGCGTCGCGGTCAGGATGCAGGCGAGCGCCGCCAGGCCCTGCGGGTTGCGCAGCGTGAGCGGGATCTCGATGAAGCCCGAGCGGTGGACCCGGTGCGGACCCAGGATGATGCGCGCCACGTCGATGTTCGACCGCACGACATCCGCCAGAACCAGGCCCAGCAGCCGGAGCGCGGTGCCGAGGCGGCGCACCCGCGCCGTCCCCGGCTCCAGCAGCGCGAAGCTCCAGCCGCCGAGCAGGGCAAGCACGGCGCCGACCAGCGCTGTGCCAGGCGCCACGCTCTCGTTCAGCAGCAGCCACAGCAGGAAGAGTGCTGCGGAGACGAAGGGATAGGGCAGCAACCGCCTCATGGCCGCACCTCGCCGCGGGCGCCGGCCGGTGCCAGCACGTCCCGCACATAGGCGTGCGGCGCGTGCAGCTCGGCGGCGGCCGCCTGCATGTAGCGCATCACCGGCCCCGCCTGGACCGTCATGCCGATGCAGAGCAGCAGCAGGAACAGCACCGGCGCGATCTCGATGACGCTGACCCGCGGCACCACGCGGTCCGCCACGGCCCAGAGGTTGCGGATGCCGGCGCGGGTCGTCGCCAGCACGGTCGCCAGCCCGGAGAGGATGACCGCGGCGAGGAAGCCCCAGCTCGCGGCCGGCACCACGGCGGCCGCCGCCGCAGTGCCGAGACCCGCGGGATTCAGCACCGCGCTCAGCATCGCGAACTTGGCGATGAAGCCGGACAGCGGCGGCAGACCGGCCAGCAGCAGGGCGCAGCAGAGGAAGCAGGCGCCGAGGATCGCCATGGTCGCGGGGATGGCGACGCCGACCTCCTCCGCCTCGCCGGCATCCTCATCCTCCTCGCCGTCGCCGAAGGCCTCGAGCGTCACGGCCAGCACGTCGGCGCCGACATCGCGCCCGCGCTCCAGCAGCTCGATCAGCAGGAACAGCGCACCGACCGCGAGCGCCGAGCTCGCGAGGTAATAGAGGGCGCCGCCCGTCACGCTCACCTGCCCGGCGCCGACGGCGGCGAGCAGGGTGCCGGAGGAGATCATGACGCTGGCGCCGGCCAGCCGCGGCAGGTCCTGTGTCGCCAGCACGCTGACCGCGCCGAAGCCGATGGTCATGATCCCGCCCGCCAGCAGCCAGCCTTCGCCGAAGCCGGCGGAGGCGCCGGCATCCTCACCGAACAGCAGCAGCGACAGGCGCAGCACCGCATAGACGCCGACCTTGCTCATCATGGCGAAGATCGCGGCCGCGGGCGGGCTCGCCGCGGCATAGGTGGTCGGCAGCCAGAAGCCGAGCGGCCACATCCCGGCCTTGACCAGGAAGGCCATGCCAAGGATCGCCGCACCCGCTTCCAGGATCGGCCGGTCGCCGGCCGGGATGGCCGGGATGCGGGCGGCGAGGTCGGCCATGTTGAGCGTGCCGACCACGCCGTAGATCATGCTGACGCCGATCAGGAACAGCAGCGACGCCGCCAGGTTGATGGCGATGTAGTGCAGCCCCGCCTTCACCCGCGCGATGCCCGACCCGTGCAGCGCGAGCCCGTAGGAGGCGGCCAGCAGCACCTCGAAGAAGACGAAGAGGTTGAACAGGTCGCCGGTCAGGAAGGCGCCGTTGAGGCCCATGAGCTGGAACTGGAACAGCGCGTGGAAATGCGGCCCCATCCGCTCCCAACGCGCGGTCGAGAAGACCAGCGCGGCGAGGCCGAGCGACGCCGTCAGCACCAGCATCAGCGCCGAGAGCCGGTCGACCACCAGCACGATGCCGAACTTCGCCGGCCAGTCGCCGAGCCGGTAGACGCTGACCGCGGCGTGGCTGCCCTCCGATGCCCCGGCCCGCACCATCAGCAGGATGGCGATGACGAGCAGCGCCAGGGCGGAGGCGATGCCGATGCCGGCCCGCAGCCGGCGTCGCTGGTCGTCCAGCGGGATCATGATGGCGCCGGCGATCAGCGGCAGCAGGATCGGGAGGATCGCCAGGTGCTGGGAAAGCGCACTCATTCGTCGCGCCCCCTGCCGTCGACATGATCCCCCCCGGTGAGCCCGCGGGAGGCCAGCATCACGACGAGGAACAGGGCCGTGGTCGCGAAGCCGATGACGATCGCGGTCAGCACCAGCGCCTGCGGCACCGGATCGGCGAAATGCGCGGGGTCGCCGGCGGTGCCCGGCTCCAGCACCGGCGGTGCGCCGATTGGGAATCGGCCCATGCTGAAGATGAAGAGGTTGACTGCGTAGGAGAGCAGCGACAGCCCGATGATGACCTGGAAGGTGCGCGGCCGCATCACCAGCCAGACGCCGGAGCCGCCGAGCACGCCGATGCTGAGGGCGAGGATGAATTCCATCAGGCGTCCCCCGCCGGCTGCTCGAGGCGGGGCGCCGCCCGCTGGCTGCGCACCGACTGGTGCGCGATCGCGATCAGGATCAGCACCGTGGCGCCGAAGACCAGTGCGAAGACGCCGATGTCGAAGGCCATGGCGCTCGCCATCGGCAGCTTGCCGAGCCAGCCGAGATCCGCATAGGCGAAGAAGGAGGTCAGGAAGGGCCGGCCGAAGACCGCGGCGCCGATGCCGGTGCCGGCCGCCAGCAGCAGCCCCGCAGCCATCCAGCGCAGCGGGTGCACGCGCAACCGGTCCTCCACCCAGCGGGCGCCGCCGGCCATGTATTGCAGGATGATCGCGACCGAGAAGGTGAGGCCGGCGACGAAGCCGCCGCCCGGCAGGTCATGCCCGCGCAGCAGCAGGTAGATCGCGATGACGCCGATCGCCGGGAACAGCAGCCGCATGATGACGGCGGGGATCATCAGCCAGTCGCCGTCGCGGCTGCCCTCCTCATCGCGCTGCTGCTCCGGCACCTCGATGCTCTCGCGGGCCGGGCGGAAGCGGCGCAGCAGGGCGAAGACGGTCAGCGCCACGACACCGACGACCACGATCTCGCCCAGCGTGTCGAAGCCGCGGAAATCGACCAGGATGACGTTGACCACATTGGTGCCGCCGCCCTCGGAATAGGCGCGTTCCAGGAAGAAGCGGGAGATCCCGTCGGGGGAGGCGCGGGTCATGGTCGCGTAGGAGAGCGCCGAGAGCCCCGCCCCGGCGACCGCCGCGATGATGATGTCGCGCCAGCGGCGCAGCCGGGCGCGCAGGTCGCCCGCACCCCGGCTCTCGATCCGCCTCGGCAGCCAGCGCAGGCCGAGCAGCAGCAGCACCGTCGTCACCACCTCCACCAGCAACTGGGTCAGCGCCAGGTCGGGGGCGGAGAACCAGATGAAGGTCATGCAGGTGACCAGGCCGACACCGCCGAGCAGGATCAGCGCCGCCAGGCGATGGTACTTGGCCTGGTAGGCGGCGCCGATCGCGCAGGCGGCACCTACCGCCCAGATGATCGCGATCGCGGGGTCGATGCCGGTCATGGCGACCGGCCCGGGTCGGAGGCCATGCGGCGACAGCGCCCAGGCGGCAGCGACGAAGCCGAGGATGACCAGCAGCCGGAGCTGCATCTGCAGCCGCCTGGTGCCGAGCAGCCGCTCCAGGGTGCGGGCGAAGCGCCAGGAGAGAAAGACCATGACGTCGTCGAAGATCCGCCGCCCGTCCCAGCGTTCCAGCAGCGGCGTGCCCTCGACGCCGGCATTCAGGTGGCGCTGCAGCAGCAGATAGAGCAGGACACCGCCGGCGAGCGCGCCGAGGCTCATGATCAGCGGCAGGTTGAAGCCGTGCCAGACCGCCAGGCTGTATTCCGGCGTCGCGCCGCCCAGCACCGAGCGCACCGCGACGTCGAGGAAGGGGCCGATGGTCGCCGCCGGCAGGATGCCGACCACCATGCAGCCGAAGACCAGCACCTCCACCGGCACGCGCATCCATTGCGGCGGCTCGTGCGGGGTTTTCGGCAGCGCATCGGTGTCGGGGCCGAAGAAGGCGCCGTGCACGAAGCGCAGCGAATAGGTGACAGCGAAGATGCTGGCGATGGTCGCCGCGATCGGCAGGGCGGCATGCAGCAGCGTGAAAGTGCCGGTGGTCGCGGTCAGCGCCTCCGTGAAGAACATCTCCTTGGAGATGAAGCCGTTGAGCAGCGGCACCCCGGCCATGGCGGCGGCCGCGACCAGCGCCAGCCGCGCGGTGAAGGGCATGGAGCGGTTGAGGCCGCTCAGGCGCCGGATGTCGCGCGTCCCGGTCTCGTGGTCGATGATCCCGGCCGCCATGAAGAGGGAGGCCTTGAAGGTCGCGTGGTTCAGCGTGTGGAAGATCGCGGCCACCATCGCGAGCTCGCTGTTGAGGCCGAGCAGCAGCGTGATCAGGCCGAGATGGCTGATCGTCGAATAGGCGAGCAGCCCCTTCATGTCGTGCTGGAAGATCGCGACATAGGCGCCGAGCAACAGGGTCGCGAGCCCCGCGGTGCCGACCGTCCAGAACCAGGCATCGGTCCCGGCCAGCACCGGCCAGAGGCGCGCCATCAGGAAGATGCCCGCCTTCACCAGGGTCGCGGAATGCAGATAGGCGGAGACCGGCGTCGGCGCCGCCATCGCCTGCGGCAGCCAGAAATGGAAGGGGAATTGCGCGCTCTTGGTCAGCGCGCCCGCCAGGATCAGGCCGAGCGCCAGCAGGTAGAGCGGGTGCTCGCGGACCCGGTCGCCGGATGCGAGCACCCGGTCGAGGTCGTAGCTGCCCACGATATGACCGAGCACCAGCACACCCGCGAAGAGCGCGAGGCCGCCGGTCGCGGTCACGGTCAGCGCCATGCGGGCGCCGTCGCGTGCCGCCGCCGAATGCTGCCAATAGCCGATCAGCAGGAAGGAAAAGAGGCTCGTCAGCTCCCAGAAGAAGACGAGCTGGATCAGGTTCCCGGACAGGACCAGGCCCATCATGGCGCCCATGAAGGCCAGCAGGAAGGCGAAGAAGCGCGGCACCGGATCTTCGGGCGCCATGTAGTAGCGGGCGTAGAGCACGACCAGGAAGCCGATGCCCGCGACCATCGCCGCGAAGACCGAGGCGAAGCCATCCATGCGCAGCACGAGGTCGAGGCCGAGCGTCGGGACCCAGGGGATCTCGGTGCGGAGGACCTGGCCCGCGGCGACCGCCGGGTAGCAGAGCCAGACCATGAGCAGCACGGCGAGCGCCACGCCGCCGGCCAGCCAGGCCTCGAGGTTGCGGGCATTGGACGGCAGCAGCGCCGCGATCAGCGCGCCGAGGAAGGGAAGCGCGACCGCGGTCGCGAGAAACAGGTCATGGGACGGCAACCGCGGCAGGCTCCGGATGCTGGGGTGGCAGAACTCCGGCTGTTGGCCTCCAAGGACGGGCGGCCGATTCAGACCTCCGGCGAGGCTCAGGCGGCGTGCGGCGTATCGGCCTCCCGCAACAGCAGCAGCGCTTCTTCCGCCGACTTCGCCTGGCGGAGCTGGCGGGGAAAGTGGGTGTCGCGCAACGCGCGGCAGATCCCCGACAACGCCGGCAGGAAGCCCTCCGACGCATCCTCCGGCCAGAGCACCAGGAAGACCAGGTCGACCGGTTCCCCGTCGCGGGCGTCGAATTCGATCGGGCGGTCGAGCCGCGCCAGGATCGCGAGCTTGGCGTCCGGCCCCGGCAGCCGCGCATGCGGCATCGCGATGCCGCGTCCGAGCGCGGTGGAGCCAAGCCGCTCCCGCCCCTGCAGCGCGTCCAGGATCTCCTGCACCGGCCGGCCGAGGCGTTGGGCGGCTTCGGTGGCGAGTGTGCCGAGCAATTCGTCCTTATTGGCCGGCGCCAGGTGGAGAACGCCCTTCGCGTCCGGGAACAGGTCAGCGATTGCCATGCACGTCTCCTACAGGTCCGAAGCCTCCGCGGCCCGCCCAGGAGGGGCATTTCCGGCCGGGATGGCCGCGTCGAGCGCGCGGCCGGGCAAGCCGCGCCATGCGGGCCCTTCGGGGATTCACCAGTCGCGGCCGCGGTTGCCAAAGCTCGGCGGCGGCCGCCGCGCAAACTAAGTTAAGTCTTCGACAGGTCAAGTTTAAGGCCGATGACCCTCGGCACGGCTCCCGCTGGAGCATGATAGGCGCGCAAGCGCTCGCGCATCATGCTCCAGCCCGCCGTTTGACCGCGTGATTCGGACTTTTCGGACGATTCCGCCTCAAATCATCACGCTCCAGGCCGCTATCCCCGCCCACCCGCGAGTTGGGCAGCCGCCGGGCTCCGGCCCAGGTGCCGCATCGCGAGGCAGCCGAGCGCCGGCCCGATCGCCAGCGCGGCAAAGGCGCCGCCCCAGCCCGCCCGGACCACCAGCCAGGGCATCAAGTGGATGGTGACGAGGGTCAGCAGGAAGCCGAGGCTGGTCTGCAAGGTCAGCATGGTCCCGGTCAGCCCAGGGTCGGACAGCTCCGCGACGGCCGCGGAGAATTGCGGTGAATCCGCCACTGCCGTGATGCCCCAGACCAGGCAGAGCACCATGGTCAGCGCCGGGTGCAGGCCGAAGGCCGGGCCCGCCAGCAGGCAGCAGGTGGCGGAGCAGGCCATCGCCGCCACCGTGACCCGCACCCGGCCGATGCGGTCGGCCAGCAGGCCGGCCGCGACGCAGGTGATGGCGCCCGTCCCGATCACCGCGAAGGTGGCGAGCGCCGCTTCCGCCGCATCCACGCTGGCGCCGCCGCGCGATTGCGCGAAGCTGGCGGCGAGGTAGAGCCCGACCCAGGTCCACATCGCGTAGAGCTCCCACATATGGCCGAGATAGCCGAGCGTCGCGAAGCGGGTGCCGCGGTTGCGCCAGAGCCGGGTCGCGGCGGAGAAGGCGAAGGGCGGCGCCGGGGCGTGCCGGGGGCCGAGCCGCACCGGGGCGATCAGCGCCGCGCCGGCCAGCGCCGCGAGGGAGGCGGCGCCGAGGGTCAGCCGCCAGTCCAGCCCGCCGAGCCCGTTCACCAGATGCGGAGAGGCGGAGCCGAGGGTCAGCGCGCCCACCAGGATGCCGACAACGAGCCCGGTGTCGCCGCGGTCGGCCCAGCCGGCGGCCAGCTTCATGCCGACCGGATAGACCCCGGCGAGCGCTGCCCCGGTCACGAAGCGCGCCGCGATCATCGCATCGGCCCCGGGCGGCAGCGCCAGCATCGCGGCATTCGCGGCCGCCCCCAGCACCGAAGCCGCGGCGAAGAAGACCCGCGGATCCACCCGGTCCGGCAAGGCGAGGATCGCGCTTGCCAGCGTGCCGCAGACGAAGCCCGCCTGCACCGCGCTGGTGAGCAGCGCCTGGAAGCCGGCGCTCACCGCCGCCTCCCGCGCCATGCCGGGGCCCGCCGCGGTGCCGGAGAACCAGAGCGACAGGGCCAGGACCTGGGCCGCCGCGATCAGGGCGATGTTCGCTGCTTTTCCGGACATGGGGCCCACCGCCGCTCACCGCGCGATCATGCGGCCCCGCCGCGCCCGAGGACAGGGCGGTCCCGCACGGCGCCGTGCGGTTAATCGCCGGTTAAACTCCCTCCTGCATTGCTGGTGGCTCATCGCACCTGCCCGGCCGGCAGGAAGGAGCGCGTCGCGCATGACATCCGTGCCGAGCGGCATTCCGCCATTCTATGCCGGCTATCAGCCTGGCTATGTGGCGAACGGCTCCGGTTCCGCCTCCGGCGGCGCCACCCCCGGCGTCGCCGACATCGTGGATGTACGGGCGCCCCTGCCCTCGGGCAGCTTCACCGCGGAAGCCGGCGACAGCTTCTCCGTCCATGAGCTGTTCAGCGCGGGCGCCAAGGCCTGGGATACCGTGGAACGCTATCGGGTGGCACTGCGGGACGATCCGGTGGCCGGCGGCGGCGGGCGGCTGATGCTCAACGGCCAGGACGTCACCGACCAGGTCGACTTCTCGCCGCTCGAATTCAACTCGCTGCTCTATGTCGCGGGGCCCCACGGGACGAAGCAGGACCTGGTGGTCGTCGCGCGCGCCGGCACGCCGGTACTCGGCGGCGGGCTCACCAACATCGTCGACAGCCCGGCCGTCCAGATCTCCGCCAATGTCACCGGCAGCCGTTCGATCAATGCCGCCTCCGCGCTGCGCACCCAGCCCGGCGCCGACGAGGCGAACTTCATCAAGATCGCCCAGGACGCCAACCTCTACACGGGCATCTCCTCGACCAAGCGCCCGGCCGTCACCACGGTCGGCAACTTCACCGCGGAGGCCGGCGACAGCTTCTCGATGCACGAGCTCTTCGACGCCGGGCCCAAGGCCTGGGACACCGTCGAGCGCTACCGGGTGGCGCTGCGCGACGACCCGGCGGCGGGCGGCGGCGGACGCCTGATGCTCAATGGCCAGGACGTCACCGACCAGGTCGACTTCTCGCCCCTCGAGTTCAACTCGCTGCTCTATGTCGCGGGGCCGAACGGCACCAAGCAGGACATCGTCGTCGTCGCCCGCGCCGGCACACCGGAGCTCGGCGGCGGGTTGACCGACATCGTCGACAGCCCGGCGGTGCAGATCTCCGCCGAGGTTACCGGCAGCCGTTCCATCAACGCCGCCTCCGCGCTGCGCACCCAGCCCGGTGCCGATGAAGCGAACTTCATCAAGATCGCCCAGGACGCCGAACTCTATACCGGCATCTCCTCGACCAAGCGTCCCGCGGTCACCACCGTCGGCGACTTCACCGCCGAGGCCGGTGACAGCTTCTCGGTGCATGAGCTCTTCGATGCCGGGCCCAGTGCCTGGGACAGCGTCGAGCGCTACCGGGTGGCGCTGCGCGACGACCCGGCGGCGGGCGGCGGCGGGCGGCTGATGCTCAATGGCCAGGACGTCACCGACCAGGTCGACTTCTCACCGCTCGAATTCAATTCGCTGCTCTATGTCGCCGGTCCGAACGGGACGAAGCAGGACATCGTGGTCGTCGCCCGCGCCGGCACGCCCGAGCTCGGCGGTGGCCTCACCGACATCGTCGACAGCCCGGCGGTGCAGATCACCGCCGGCGTCACCGGCAGCCGCTCGATCAACGCCGCCTCCGCGCTCCGCACCCAGCCCGGTGCCGATGAGGCGAACTTCGTCAAGATCGTGCAGGACGCCAACCTGTTCACCGGCATCTCCACCACCACCCGGCCGGCGCTGACGACGGTCGGCAACTTCACTGCCGAAGCCGGCGACAGCTTCTCCGTCCATGAGCTCTTCGACGCCGGCGCCAAGGCCTGGGACAGCGTCGAGCGCTACCGCGTCGCGCTGCGTGACGATCCGGTGGCCGGCGGCGGCGGGCGGTTGATGCTCAACGGCCAGGACGTCACCGGCCAGATCGACTTCTCACCGCTCGAGTTCAACTCGCTCCTCTATGTCGCGGGGCCCAACGGGACGAAGCAGGATCTGGTGGTCGTCGCCCGCGCCGGCACGCCGGAGCTCGGCGGCGGGTTGACCGACATCGTCGACAGCCCCGCGGTGCAGATCTCCGCCAATGTCACCGGCAGCCGTTCCATCAACGCCGCCTCCGCACTGCGGACCCAGCCCGGCGCCGATGAGGCGAATGTCCTCAAAATCGTGCAGGACGCCAACCTGTTCACCGGCATCTCCGGCACCACCCGGCCGGCGTTGACGACCGTCGGCAACTTCACGGCCGAGGCCGGCGACAATTTCTCGGTGCATGAGCTGTTCAGCGCGGGCGCCAAGGCCTGGGACACCGTCGAGCGCTACCGCGTCGCGCTGCGCGACGATCCGGTGGCCGGCGGCGGCGGGCGGTTGATGCTCAACGGACAGGATGTCACCGGCCAGGTCGACTTCTCGCCGCTCGAATTCAACTCGCTGCTCTATGTCGCGGGGCCGAACGGCACCAAGCAGGACATCGTCGTCGTCGCCCGCGCCGGCACGCCGGAGCTCGGCGGCGGCCTCACCAACATCATCGACAGCCCGGCGGTGCAGATCTCCGCCAATGTCACCGGCAGCCGTTCCATCAACGCTGCCTCCGCGCTCCGCACCGAACCCGGTGCCGATGAGGCCGATTTCCTCAGGGTGGTGCGGGATGCCGCCCTCTATACTGGCCTTTCCGGCGCCACTCGGCCGGCGGTGACGACCATCGGCCAGCCGGACGCGCCCACGGTGCCGCTCGATGCCCTGGCTGATGCGATCGGCGCCTTCCGGATGGCCGGCGGCACGACCGGCGCGGCCGCGCTGCAACCGAGTTCCGGCCAAACCTACACCCTGGCCGACCTGGCCGCGCTCTACCCCGGGGCGGTCGGCGGCAGCCGGACAGGGGCGGCCGCGACCACCAACCCCGCCCTGACCGCGCTCGCGATGCTGCTGGATACCGATGCGATCGGCATGCACCAATCCGCCGGCGACCGCCGCGCGCGCCAGAGCGTCGCCCTGCAGGCCTATCTGAAGACAAGCTGAGACCGGCGGCGCCGCATCCCGCGCGGGAGACGAGGCCCGCCTTAAGCATTTGCTGAACCCCGCCCTGGCAGTCTCCGGACATATGGGACCCGCCGATCTCCGATTGCTGGAACGCTACGCCGCCGAAGTGACGGTGCCGCCGCGCTGCGCCGATCGGGGCGTCTGCGCGGCCTTCACCACCCCGGCCCTGTTCGGCACCCGTCTCCGTCCCGCCGGCAAGGGCGAGGTGGAGCTGCTGATCCCGAACCCCTCCGGGCGGGCCGGCTGGCTGGTGGTGCCCTGGGCGGCGGTGATGGATGCCTTCTCGCCCACGATCGCGGACCGCATGCTGGTCGCCGGCCTCGGCGCCGAGGAGATCCTGCCGGAGACGATGACCGCCGCCGCGTTGCGGGTCGCCGGCGCCGGGCTTGCCGGGCGTGCGGCGCTGCGCGCGGCGCAGGCTTATGTGACCGGGATGCGCAGCCTCGACGCCTTCACCACCGCGCAGCTCGAACAGCGGGCCCGGGGCGCGGGGGAGCTGCTGCCGCTGTTCCGTGACTGTGGGATCGGCGGCGGCGGCGCGCCGCTGGCGCGCCGGGCCGGGCGCCTCCTGGAGTTCGCGCAGATGCTGAGCCATTGGCGGCAGACCTGCCCTTTCGACGAGGATCGCAACCGGGCGGCCCTGCTCGCCGCACGTGCCGTCGCGGTCGCCGAAGCCGCCTCCGCCTTGATCGCCGCCATGCACGCCCTCGCCGCCGACCTGCCCGCCATCCTCGCCGTCTGGCGCACGAACGGCATCGCGCTGCTCGCTTTCGCCCAGCGCGCCGGCTGGGTCCTGGATGGCTGGGAGCTGATCGCCTGTCTCTGGCGCGCCGCTGCCGGCGACGCGCAGCTCCAGGCGTTGCGGCGGATCTACGCGCTGGCGCCGCCGGCGGCGGCGGAGGCGCTGGCCTGGCCCGGCTGTGCCGCGCTCGGTGGCATCCCGGAGCCGCGCACGCCACAAAACGCGCTCCGCACCATCGACACGCGGCTCTGCGAGGCGGCGCTCTGCGATTGGCTCCATGCCCCATGAGCACGCTGCCGAAATCGCTGCGCGACCTGGGCCACGCGGCCCGCCAGGCGACCGACAACCAGATCATCAAGCTGGTCAGCATGGTCGATGCCATGCCGGAGCGGGGCGCCGCGGATGCGATCCTCGGGCCGGTGCGGGTGCGGCTCAAGCATCTCCGGCCCGAGCGGACGCTGAATGTCCCGCGGTTGCTGTTCCTGCCGCTCGATGCCGTGCTGCTCAATGCGCGGGACTGGCGGCCGGCGCCCGGCCAGGTGCCACGTACCGCGATCGTGCCGCTGATGGCCGCGCTGCGCGCCGCCGAGCCCCGGGTCTTCCAGGCCGTGGCGGACGCGCTGGCGGGCCGGAGCCTCAGCAACGGGCAGATGGTGAGCGAGCTCGGCGCCGCGCTCTGGACCGCCGCGGCACGGAGCTTTCCGGGGGCGCCGCCCGCCGGCTGGGCGGAGGCAGGCCTCCCGCCCCAGGGCTTCCCCTTCATCGCCGAGACCTGCAAGCCGCTCTGGCGGCATGGGCCGGCGCTCTGGAAGCTCCGCCTCGCGGGCGCCGACGGCCTGCGCGAGCAGGATCTGCGCATCGCCTTCCGCACGGTCGCGCAGGATGGGCCGGAGGCGGTCGGCATCGTGCTCTCGGCGCTGCTGCCCTATGTCGTGAACCCCGCCCAGATGATCGCGATCGTGGGCGGGCTGGACCGCAGCCTGGCGGGCATCGCGGAGCAGGTGCTCGACAAGTATCTCGCGGGCATCAGCCCGGACCTCGACTTCTCGGACCTGACGGCGGTCGCGACGGCGGCCGAGCGCTTCGCCCTGGTGCTGGAGGATCTGGACAGCGCCACCGGCCGCGACCGGCCGAAGCGTGCCCAGCTTCTGCACAGCCTGCGCCAGGCGGCGGCCGATGCCTGCGCCGAGCGCCTGGGCGATCAGGTCAACGCGCATCTGGTGCAGCCGCTGGCACGGCTGGTCACCGCCGCCAGCGTCTCCGATGCGGAGGTGGAGGCGCTGGAGAAATCGGCGATCGCGCTCAGGAGCATCGCGAATTCCGGCCGGGGGCTGCGCCAGGGCGGCGGCTTCGACCAGGCTCTCACGCCCGCGATCACACTGCTGGAACGCGCCCTGCCCGCCTTGCTGCCGGCTCCAGATCGGTACGGCTTCGCGGATGCGTTGCGGGTGCTCGAGATCCTGGCGGGGTCCGCGGTGGCGGCGCGCTACCGCCGGTAGGAATGATCGCCGTCGCGGCAGTCCGGCGATACACTCGCCGCCGGGCCCGGCCCAGGACAGCCGGTGCGCCCCAAGCGGGAGAGCCGCCGTGGCGAGAGTGACGTCATCCAATCATGCGCTGGCCGAAGCCTTTTTCGGCCGCTTCGCGCAGGCCTTCGCCACCTTCGAGGCGGGGCGCATCGCGGCCCTCTACGTGACGCCCGGGGTCGCGCTGCGCCGCGACGGATCGATCGTCGCGCTGACCTCGGAACGCGATGTCCTGCGCTACTACCAGGCGGCGCTCGACCACTATCACCATGATGGCTGCCGATCCTGCCGATGGTCGCAGCTCACCGTGACCCGGATGGGCCGCCGCTGCCTGCTGGCCACCGTGACCTGGGAGCTGCTGCGGGAGGATCTGACCCTGCTGACGACCTGGCGGCAGTCCTACAGCCTGAGCACCTTCGGCGATGACGGGCCGAAGGTCTTCGCGACCGCCATGCACGTGGAGTGACGGGCCGCTAGGCCGATCCGGCCCTACTGCGCCTCCGCCCCTTGGGCGATCATCGCCTCCCGCATCGCATCGGGGATCGCCGCTTTCACCGGTCCCCTGGTCACCACGATGATCCCCCGCGCCGAGCAGACCAGCCCATCCGCGCGCCACATCGCGTATTCATGCACGAAGCTCGACCGGCGGACCGAGGCCGTGCGGCAGGTCAGCAGCACCTCGTCCCCGAAGCCCGCCGGCTTCAGGTAGCGCACCTCCAAGGTTCCGACGACCGGGCCGATCGCCTCCGGCCCGAAGCTGCCGCCGAGCCCCTCCCAGAAGGCGACGCGCAGATCCTCGAACAGCGTCAGATAGGCGGTGTGGTTCACATGCGCGTAGAGGTCGCATTCCGCCCAGCGGATGCGGTGGCGCCGCGCCATCGGCCAGTCGCCCTCCACCTGGAAGGCTGCGCGTGTCGCGTCGTCCATCGGCATCTCCTCTGTCCTTCCGCCATGATGCGCGCCACCGCCGGCCACGCAAACCCTTCCACCCGGGACGCGAAACAGGGCAGGCTGCCCGGCAAGAAGACCACGGGAGGAACCAAGATCATGACCACACGCCGCAGCCTCGGCGCCGCGACGCTTGCAGCACTCGCCGCACCGCATGTCGTCCGTGCCCAGGCCGTCTGGCCGAACGAACGGCCGGTCGAGATCACCGTCCCCTTCCCAGCCGGCGGCGGCGTCGACGTCATGACGCGCCTGATCATGCCGCTGGTGGCGCAGCGTATCCCGGGGCTCAGGCCGGTCGTCATCAACCGCTCCGGCGCCGCCGGGCAGCTCGGGCTGGAATTCGTCTTCAACGCGGCGCCCGACGGCTATTCGCTCGGCGCCACCACCCTGCCGGCACACAACTCCATCCCGCTGGAGCGGCCGGTGCGCTATCGGCCGATGGAGTTCAGCTTCCTCGCCAACATCGTCGAGGACGGGAACTGCTTCTACGTCCGCAGCGAAAGCCCGATCCAGAACGTGCAGCAGCTCATCGACATGGCAAAGGCGCGGCCCGGCCAGCTCACCTTCGGCACCACCGGCATCGGCTCCGACGACCATATCTTCATGGTGGGGTTCGAAGCGGCGACCGGCATTCCGCCGATGATCCACATCCCCTTCGCCGGCGCGGCGCCGCTGATCCCGCAACTGCTCGGCGGGCATATGGACCTCGCCGCCATCAATGTCGGCGATGCCCTGCAGCTCAAGCGGGAAGGCAAGCTGCGCATCCTGGCCCAGGCCAACCGCGCACGCTGGGCGGAGGCCGCCGATGTGCCGACCTTCCGGGAGCTCGGCCTCGACATCGTCTACGGCGCGTCGCGCGGCATCGTCGGGCCGCCCAACCTGCCGCCCAGGATCACCGAGCGGCTGGTGGCGGCCTTCCGCGAGGCGCTGGCCGATCCCGCCTTCACCAGCGAGGCGCAGCGCCAGCTCATGCCGCTCCGCCCCGTCGTCGGGCGCGAATACGCGGCGATGGCGCTCGAGATCGACGAACGCGTGCAAGGCCTCTGGCGCGCCAAGCCCTGGCGCAACACCTGATCTGGCGGATCAGCCCGCGGCCGCAGGCCGCCCTCCATTCCTGCGGAGCGAGCGAAGCGATGCTCCGGGGCCGCGAACGCAGCCCCGCGCGCGACCAACAGCAGCGCCCGGTGCAGCCTGACAGCGCGTTAGCCAAGGCCGCGGACGCGGCCGCCGGCGATTGAGGACAATGAAAATGCCGGCGCTTGAGGTCAAACTATAACCCCGCGCCTTCCAAGCGCAGGATTGCGCGGGCAAGGCTCTGGGCGCGGGGGACAATGCTGTCGAGCTCGAGGTATTCCTCCGGGCTATGCGCCTTGCCGCCGGCCGGGCCGACCGCGCAGATGGTGGGCGCGCCCATCGCGGCGGTGAAGCCGCTGTCCGCGCAGCCGCCGGAGAATTCGCCGGTCACGCTGAGGCCGGAGGCCGCGGCCGCGCCCTTGTAGAGCTCGAACACCCGGGCGCCGGCTTCCGTCTGGTTCAACGGCAGGAACTCGCCCTTGATGGTCAGCGTCGCGCGCGTGCCGGGCACATGGGCGCGGCCGACGATGTCGTGGATCCGGCCCATGATCTCGTCGCGATCCGTCGGATCGACATAGCGCAGGTCGATCTGGAACTGCGCGGAAGGGGCGACCGTGTTCACGCTCTGCCCGCCGGAGACCAGGCCGACATTCAGTGTGATGCCGCGCTTGAGGTCGGTCAGCGCATGGATCGCGATGATCTTGTGCGCGGCCTCGCCGATCGCGCTGATGCCTGCTTCGAAATTGCCGCCGGAATGCGCGGCCTTGCCTTCGATGTCGACGATGCTGAAGACCCCGCCCTTGCGCCCCGTGACCACGGCGCCGGTCGGGCGGCCGGGCTCGGAATTGAACACCACGCGTGCCCGCTTCGCCTCGGCCTCGATCACCGGGCGGCCTTCGGGGCTGCCGATCTCCTCGTCGCCGGTAAAGAGGCCGACCAGCGGGCCGGGCGCGCCGCCGAATTTCCGGAAGGCGGCGAGCACGAACATGTTCATCACGATGCCCGCCTTCATGTCGGCGACACCCGGGCCATAGGCGATGTTGCCCTCGATCCGGAAGGGCCGGCGAGTCGGCTCGCCCTTCGGGAAGACGGTGTCACGATGGCCCATCAGCACGATGTTCTTCTGGCGGTTGCCGGACGCGATCTCGCCGCCTTCGACGGTCGCGCGCAGGCAGTCGCCATGCTTCTGCTGCGGCAGCACCTCCACCGGGATGGCGTTCGCCGCCATGAAGCGCTTCACCTGTTCGCCGGTCTGGTCGACGCCCGCCTTGTCGTAGCTGCCGCCATCGGTGTTCACCATCTCGGCGATGGCATCGATCATGGCGCCGCGCTGCTCGGCGAGCCAGGCGGTGATGGCGGCTTCGGTGCTCACGGCGGTCTCTCGCTCCGGTGCGTCAAATGAGGCCGGATTGGAGCCCCGTGTCGGCGCCGGCGCAAGGGGGCCGGGTCAGGCGCCGGCCCTGCGCTTCACGAAGGCGAGCCGGGTCCAGTCGACATCGGCCTTGCCCGGCAGGATGGAGGCCGTGCGCACATTGAGTACGGTATCGAGGCCCTCAGCCCCGGCGAGCGCGATCGTCTCCTCCGCCGGGACCGCGAACATGCGCCGCCCTTGCGGCACCGGCCCATGCCGCAGCGACAGGATCACGACACCGCCCGGACGCAGGAGCGACGCCAGATTCGGCATTGCCCGCCGGCGCTCCGCGGCATCGAGGTGCATCCAGACGGCGGAGAGCAGGATGAGATCGAAGGCAGCGCCCCGCGCCGTCAGCCCGGCGAGCTCCGGCAGGCTGTCCTCCCGCCATTCCACCGCCGCGCCGGCATGCAAGGCCATCGCGCCTTGGCGGAGCACCGCGACCGGCTCCACCGCGGTGACGCGATGGCCCATCGCCGCCAGCGACGCCGCATCGCGCCCGGTGCCGGCGCCGATATCCAGCACATCGCAGGGCGCCCGTGGGATCAAGTGCAGCACCACCCGATGGATATCGGCGAAGGCGACGCTCTCGTACTGGACGAGGAGGGCTTCCGCCTCCTCGGCATAGCCCTCGGTGCCGCTCATCTGGAGCATTTCCGTTTGCCTGGGCTCACGTCAAATGCTCCAGCCCCTTGTTCGATCGCGTGATTCAGACTTTTCGGCGATTCCGCCTCAAGTCATCACGCTCTAGTCGATACGGCCGATGCGCTGCACGACGCGCGCCAGGCGTTCGGCATCGGCCGCGGCGAAGCGCGCGAAGGCGTCGCCGTCGCGGTGGTCGATGGCGCTGCCGGCAGCGTTCAGTGCCCGCACCACGTCCGGGTCCGCGGCGGCCGCGGCGAGCCCCTGGCGCAGCCGCTGCGCGATCGGCGCCTGGATGCCGGCAGGCGCATAGGCGCCGCACCAGATGTAGTATTCGACACCGGAAAAGCCCTTGGAGAGCAGGGTCGGCACATCCTCGAACCCCGCAATCGGCCGCGCGCCCCAACTCGCCAGCACGCGCAGCCGGCCTTCGCGCACATGCGGCGAGATCGGGCCGGGGCCGGAGGCCAGCGCCTGCACCTGGCCGGCGACCAGCGCGGTCAGCGCCGGTGCGCCGCCCTGGAACGGCACGTGCAGCATGTCGATCTCCGCCGCCGCCGCCAGCATCGCCATCGGCAGGTGCAGCGCCGAGTAGTTGCCCGAGGAGGAATAGGAGATCTCGCCCGGCCGCCGCTTCGCGTCGGCGATGAATTCCTCCAGCGTGCGCCAGGGGCTCGCTGCCGGAACCGCCAGCAGCACCGGATCGGCAGAGACCAGCGCCAAGGGCTGCAACTGGTCGAGCGTGTAGGCCGGTGCCCGGCCGAACAGCTTCGCCGCTTCCGGCAGCACGACGACGGAAGAGAGCGCCATCAGGATGGTGTAGCCATCGGGTGCCGCGCGGGCGACGGCACCATTGCCGATCTCGCCCGCCGCGCCGGCGCGGTTCTGCACCGGCACCGGCACGCGCCAGAGCCGCTCCAGCGCGGCCGCGACCGGCCGCGCCACCACATCCGCCTGCCCGCCCGGCGGGAAGGCGACCACCATGCTGACCGGGCGGTTCGGAAAGGCCTCGGTCTGCGCCCAGGCCGCGGGCGCCGCGGCACCAAGGCTGATGGCCCCGAGCAAGGCGCGTCTCTGGATCATGCTTCACCCTCCGCTTCGCAGTGCCGGATCATGACCGATACGGATGAACGGATGATGATCCGGCCAGCCTACGTGTCTATCAGGCGACCTTGTTCTCCAGCACGCCGATGCCGGTGATCTCGATCCGCACCACATCGCCCTTGTTGAGGAACTTCGGCGGGTTGAAGCCGATGCCGACGCCGGCCGGCGTGCCGGTCGCGATGATGTCACCGGGTTCCAGCGTGATCGCCGCCGAGATCGCCTCGATCAAGGTCGGCACGTCGAAGATCAGGTCGGCGACCGGCGCGTCCTGCCGCTTCTCGCCATTCACATGTGTGGTCAGGCGCAGCGCCGCCGGATCCGGCACCTCATCGGCCGTCAGGATCGCGGGGCCCATCGGGCAGAAGGTATCGAGCCCCTTGCCCAGGATCCATTGGCTGTGCCGCTTCTGCAGGTGCCGCGCGGTCACATCGTTGACGATGGTGTAGCCGAAGACGTGCTTCAGCGCGTCGGCCTTGGCAATGCCGCGTCCGCCCTGGCCGATGACGACCGCGAGCTCGCCCTCGTAGTCGAGGCCGCCGGTCGGGTCGAGCTCGCCCAGGATGGGCTCGCCATTGGCGATGATCGCGGTGTGCGGCTTGCTGAACACCACGGGAAAGGGCGGCACCACATCCTTGGCGCCGCCATCGAAGCCCGATCCCGCGAATTCCTTTGCATGCTCGTGGTAGTTCTTGCCGACGCAGAAGATGTTCTTCGGCGGACGGGGGATCGGCGCCATCAGCACCGCATCGGCGGCGACCGGCGCCTTCGCCGCCGCAACGCGGGCGCGCTCCAGCATGGCGGCGCCGCCGCCGATCAGCGCCGGCATGTTGCCCCAATCCACCCGGGGATCGGCGGCCGCCAGGTCGAGCACCTGGCCATCGGCGTTCAGCGCCCCGATGCGCTCGCCCACCGTCCCGCTCCGCTTGTAGGTCACCAGCCGCATCGACCGTCCTCCTTGAGCGTGACGGCTTCAGGCCGAAGCGCCCGAAAGGCCTGGATCACGCGATCAACCCAAGATGTCCGCTGCGTCATCTGCCGCGTGGCGCACGGCTTGCCAAGCCCTGCCTGGAAGCTGTGTCAGTCGAGCGGCGCCACCGGCAGGGACGCTGCGCGCTCGATCGCGCGCGCGGCGCGGAAGGCGAGATCGTCGCGATAGAGCGCCGCCGCCACCTGCACCGCCCGCGGCATCCCTTCCTCATCGAGCCCGACCGGCACGCTGATCGCGGGCTGGCGGGTCAGGTTGAAGGCAAAGGTCCAGGGCGCCCAGTCACGCCACAGGGCCTCCCACGGGCGGATGGTCGGCTGGTCGGCGGCGATCGCGGCGGTCGGCGTCGCCGCGGTCAGCACGATGTCGTAGCGCTGGTGGAAGCGCGCCATGGCATGCGCCGCCTCTATCCGGAGCGCATCGGCACGCAGGAAATCGACCGCGCTCATGCCCTCCTCCCGCGCCGCGACATCGGTGATGCCGGCATCGAGCAGCCCGCGCTTCTCCGCCGGCGTCTCGGCAACCAGCTTGGCCAGCGCCACGCCCCAGACGCGGCCGAAGATCGCGCGGGTGTCGGGCAGGCCGGGATCAGCCTCCTCCACGGTGGCACCGGCTTCCTCGAGCAGCTTCGCCGCGACGCCGAGAGCGGCCTTCCCATCCTCGTCCAGCGGCGGCTCGAAGCCCAGGCGACGGACCAGCGCGACGCGCAGCCCCTTCACCCCATCCTCGATGCCATCGCGCCAGTCGCTGATATCCTCGGGCAGGCAGAAGGGGTCGCGCACGTCATGTCGCGCCATGACGTTCAGCATGAGCGCGGCGTCGCGCACCGTGCGCGTCATTGGTCCCGCGCAGGCGACATTGGCGAAGGCGCCGAGCGGCCATTGCGGCACCCGGCCGAAGCTCGGCTTGACACCCACCAGCCCGCACCAGGCGGCGGGGATGCGGACCGAGCCGCCGGCATCGGTGCCGACATGCAGCGGCCCGAAGCCGGCGGCACCCGCGGCGCCGGCGCCGCTGCTGCTGCCGCCGGGCGTCCGGTCGCGGTTCCAGGGGTTGCGGGTGATGCCGTGCAACGGGCAGTCGCCCGGCGATTTCCAGCCGAACTCGGTCGTCGTGGTCTTGCCGATGATGACCGCGCCCGCCGATTTCAGCCCGAGCACGACCGGCGCATCCTCCGCGACCGGCGCTGCTTCGGTGGTGCGGCTGCCGCGCCGGGTCGGGAAGCCCGCCATGTGCAGCAGGTCCTTCACCGTCGCCGGCACGCCGTCGATCGGCCCGATTGGGCGGCCGGCCATCCAGCGCTGCTCGCTCTCGCCCGCCGCCTGCAGGGCGCGCGGGTTCATGGCGGCGAAGGCATTGACCCAGGGATTGTAGCGCGCGACGCGCTCGGTCACCGCGCGCAGCACCTCGACCGGGGAGAGCGCGCGCCGCGCGTAATGCGCGAGCAGCGTCTCGGCCGGCATCAGGGCGGGATCGGTTTCAGACATCGAGACGGCCCCACCAACAAGCGGGGCCCTCGCCCCGGATCAGCTCGCCACGATATTCGCCTCCCGCGCCACCGCGGTCCAGACACGGACATAGTCGGCGATCATGCGTACATAGGCGTCGCCAAGCAGCGGCGGCTCCGGCGGGTAGCTCGCGAGGTCGACGAAGCGCGTCTTCAGGTCCGGACGCGTGATGATCTTCGGGATCTCCGCGGTGATCCGTTCCGCGATCGGTGCGGGCAGGCCCTTGGGGCCGCTGATGCCGATCCAGACGCCGGCGGTGACGCGCGGCAGGCCGAGCTCGGCGAAAGTCGGCACGTCCGGCAGCGCATCGAGCCGCCGTTCGGAGGTGACCGCCAGCGCGCGCAGCGTGCCGTCGCGCAGCATCGCCATGTTGGTGGTCAGTGGGTCGAAGAAGCTTTCGATCGCACCCGACATCAGGTCCTGCAGCGCGGGCGCGGAGCCGCGATAGGGCACGTGGTCGAGCTTCGGCGCGCGGGCGTCGCGCGCCAGCACCTCTCCGAACAGATGCGTCGTCGAGCCGACGCCGGAGGAGCCGTAGCGCACGCCGGCGCCCCGCCCCGCTTCCAGGAACTGCGCCAGGTCGCGATAGGGGGAGCGCGCCATGACCAGCAGCGCGCTCGGCGTATCCACTAGCATGCCGAGATGGGTGAAGTCGGCGACCGGGTCGTAGGAAAGCTGTGGGTAGATGCCGGGCGCGATGCCGTGCGGGGAGGCGTGGCTGATGATCAGCGTGTAACCGTCCGGCGCCGCCTTCGCGACCATGTCGGCGCCGATGGTGCCGCCGGCGCCGGCGCGGTTCTCGATCACCACATTCTGCCCGATCGCCTGCCCCAGCACGGGCGCGACGAGGCGGGAGATCGTATCGGCGAGTCCTCCCGGCGGGAAGGTCGCGACCAGGCGGATGGTGCCCCGCCCCGGCCAGGCGGCCTGGGCGGTTGCGACGCGTGGTGCGGCCAGAAGGCCGGCGGACAGCCCCAGCAGATGGCGGCGTTGCATGGTGGTTGCGCTCCCGGTTCGCAGCCGGCGCGCGGTCTGCCGCCCATTTGGGCAGCCAGCACGCCAGGCCCGGCAATGGCCGGGCCTGGCGGGTTGCTTCGCAACCCTTGTGCCATGTTTGTGGCCTCAAGCGCCGGCGGCCGCATCCGCGGCCTTGGCTTGCGCGCTGTCAGGGCAGCATTGGCGGCTGAGATCGGTCGCGCGCGGGGCCGCATTCGCGGCCCCGGGGCATCGCTGCGCTCGCCCCGCAGGGACAGGTAGCGGCCTGCGGCCGCACTGTGGCTCCCTGGAAGGCTTGCCCTCCGAAGCCTTGGCGAAGGAGGGTCAGAAGCCCTCCAGCACCACCTTGCCGCGGGCGGTGCCGCTTTCCAGGAGCGCATGGGCGCGCTTGAGGTTGGCGGCGTTGATCGGCCCGAAGCTCTCGGTCTGGGTGGAACGGATGCGCCCGGCATCGACCAGCTTGGCGACCTCGGTCAGCAGCGCGTGCTGGGCCTCGATGTCTGCGGTGCCGAAGACCGGGCGGGTGAACATGAACTCCCAGTGCAGCGACACGCTCTTGCGCTTGAAGGGCAGCGCGTCCAGCGCCTTGGGGTCGTCGATCAGCGCGAAGCGGCCCTGCGGCGCAATCAGCTCCACAATGTCTGCCAGGTGCTGGTCGGTGTTGGTGGTCGAGAAGACGAAGCCCGGCGCACCGAGGCCAAGGGCCGCCACCTGCGGTGCGAGCGGCTGGCGGTGATCGATCACGTGATGCGCGCCGAGGCCCTGCACCCAGTCCCGCGTCTCGGCGCGGGAGGCGGTGGCGATCACCGTCAGATCGGTCAGCGCGCGCGCGAGCTGGATCGCGATGGACCCGACGCCGCCGGCGCCGCCGATGATCAGGATGGCGCGCGCCGCGCCCGGCACGGCGCGCGCAACGTGCAGCCGGTCGAACATCGCTTCCCAGGCGGTGATGCTGGTCAGCGGCAGCGCGGCCGCGGCGGCGAAGCCGAGGCTCGCCGGCTTGGCGCCGACAATCCGTTCATCGACCAGGTGGAACTCGGCATTGGTGCCGGGGCGGTTCAGGGCGCCCGCGTAGTAGACGGCATCGCCCGGCTTGAAGAGCGTCGCCGCCGGCCCCGCCGCCGCCACGATGCCGGCGGCGTCCCAGCCGAGCACGACAGGCGTGTCGCCCTCCGGCCTGGCGCGCATACGCACCTTGGTGTCGACCGGATTGACCGAGACGGCCTTCACCGCGACCAGCAGGTCGCGGCCCTCGGGCGCGGGCTTCGGCAACTCGAGGTCGAGCAGGGATGCAGCTTCGGTGATGGGCAGGGACTGGCGGTAGCCGACGGCGCGCATGGCGGGCCTCCTGTTGCGTTCGGTGGCATCGAGATGCAGGCTATCGGCACTTGCGGCAAGAACGCACATATCCAGCCCATAGTGTCGAAAAGGGTACCGTGATGCCGAAGGTCCGCCACAAGCGCCTGGACTGCTCGCCGGGCTGCGCCGTGGAAGGCGTGCTGGCGCTGATCGACGGCAAGTGGAAGGGCGTGGTGCTCTACCACCTGCTGAGCGGCACGCTGCGCTTCAACGAAATCCGGCGCCGGCTGCCGAACGTGACCCAGCGCATGCTGACCAACCAGCTCCGCGAGCTGGAGGCGGACGGGCTGGTGCTGCGCACCGTCTTCGCCCAGGTGCCGCCGCGCGTGGACTATAGCCTGACCGCGCGCGGCCGCAGCCTGGAGCCGGTGATCACCGCGCTGAAGACCTGGGGCGACGCCCATCTGGAGTTGGAGAAGGCCGCCTAGAACCTCTCCGCCGGGACCGCCGGGCCGGGACCCGTGTCGAGCGCAAGCCTTTTCATGAACCGGTTCATTGACTCCCCGTCGCGCCACCGTTAGCGTGTCCCTCGAGCGAGGAGGAAGACGCCGCATGTCCGTCGCCGCCGCCGATACCGTGAAGATGAACACCCGCACCGGGCATCTTCCCGATGTCAGCGACATCGATCACCCGCTGGTCGCGGAATCGGTGCGGGCCGTCGCCGCGCTGCGCCGGCGCCAGCTCAGCGTCGCCGAGTTCCAATCCATGATCCGCGCGCTGCACGACCGGCTGGACCTGACGGCTTGCCTGTCGCCCTGGATTGCCCGCGCCCTGGACGAACGGAAGGACCAGGTGCTCTACCGCCGCACCGGCGATGACGGGCGCGAGACCATCCAGTTGTTCTACATCGAGCCCGGCGAGGCGCATCCGCCGCACGCGCATCACAACATCGTCTCGACCCAGATGGTGCTGCACGGCCAGGTGCATATCCGGGAATACGACATCATCGCCCGGCTGACGCCCGACCGGCTGCTGCTGCGCCTGGCGACGGACCGCTGGTTCCAGCCGGGCGAGGCGATGCGCACGACGGAAATCGACCGCAACGTGCACTGGTTCGCCGCCGGCGCGCAGCCGGCCGTCATGCTGAATTTCAACGTCTATGGCTGCCAGGACTGGACGCTCGACCCACCCGGCCAGGCCTTCCAGCGCCGCATCGTCGACCCGACCATCGAGGCGCAGCCGGACGGGCTGATCATCGGCCACGAGATCGCGCTCGAGGCCGGATACGGCAAATTCGCCGGCCGCCCGCTCACTGATTACGCGATACCGCGCTATCGGCCGCCCGCCGGCTGACACCGGCCCGTGAGCGCATTCGAATGGATCGTGCTCCGGGGATCGCCGCTCATTCTTCCCGGCGTGCCAGGCGCTTGACCGTCGCCACCTGCCGGAAGAAGTCGCGCCTCGGCTGGGCCGGGCTGCCGACCAGTGCGGCGCCGGCCGGCACGTCCGAGATCACGCCGGCCTGCGCGCCGATCCGTGCCCCGCGCGCAACGTTCAGATGCCCGGCCAGCGCCGCCTGGCCGCCGACCTGCACGTAGTCACCGAGCACGGTCGATCCCGCGATGCCGACCTGCGCCACGATCACGCAGCAGCGGCCGATGCGGACATTGTGGCCGATCTGGACCAGGTTATCGATGCGGGTGCCGCGACCGATCACGGTGTCGCCCACGGACCCGCGGTCGATGGTGGTATTGGCGCCGACCTCCACGTCATCCTCCAGGATCACGCGCCCCAGATGGGGAACCGTCAGGAAGCCCTGTTCCGTGGTGGCGAAGCCGAACCCGTCCTGGCCGATGCGGGCGCCGGGATGCACATGAACCCGTGCGCCCAGGATGGCGCAGCAGAGGCTGGCATGGGCGCCGACCCGGCAGTCCTGCCCGACCACGACGCCATCGCCCACCGAGGCATGCGGACCGATCCAGCACCCGGCGCCGACCTCGGCCCCGGATGCGACCAGCGAGAAGGGCCCGATCTGCGCCGAGGGATCGACATGCGCATCGGCCGCGACGAAGGCCGTCGGGTGGATGCCCGGGCAGAGCGGCCGCAGCGGATGGAACAGCGCCGCCACCCGCGCCCATCCCGCATAGGGCTCCTTCGTGACGATCGGCACCGACCCCTCGGGCACCCGTGGCAGCATGTCCGGATGGATGATGACCGCGCCGGCCAAGGTCCCTTCCAGCGCCGCCGCGTAGCGCCGGTTGTCGAGGAAGCTGACCTCGTGCGGCCCCGCGCTCCCCAACGGTGCGACGCCCGTCAACAGGATGGCCACATCCGTCGCCGTGCCGGTCGCGGCTTCGGCGACCGCGGCGAGGGAATGCGGCCCACTTCGGGCAAAGAACCGCGCATCGCCGACTGACGCTTGGGTCATGTCTCATCCTTTTCGGTGGAGCACGACGCCATCCACGAGCCCTGTCTAGCCCAGGCGGACCTTCTTGGCTTCCGTTGTTGCAATTGCCCGCCGCCGCACCATTTGGAACAAACCAGGTCTGACGCGCGCGTGTCCGCCGCCTCAGCCGATCGGCCGTCCCAATTTTACTGCAGGTGTGTCGGGCCGTCCCAGGAACGTCGGCGTGATGCATGGATGGCCGCACACACGGAGAATGCCGCCATGCGCCCGCACAGCTTTTCAGTCGGACAGAGTGTCGAACTGGTCTCGGGCCGGCTCAGCGGCAATATCCCGGGCGGGAGCTATGTCGTTCTGCGGCAGCTCCCGAACGATGGCCAGGATCGGGAATACCGCGTGAAGAATGCCCGCGACGGGCATGAGCGCGTCGTGCGCGAAAGCGAAGTCCGCGGCGATACGGGAACGCTGTCCGGGGAGCGCGATCCCTGGGCGGGATCCGCGGCGGCCGGGAATCCCGGTACGCGGGCCCGCCGGCCCTGATGCCCGGCACCGTGCCCGAGCGTTCCGGCACGGGTCACCGAAGGCTTGGCAGCCACCCCGCCACGCTCATCACTTCCCAGGCGAAGGCCGCGGCACCCGCCAGCAGACCGACCGCCACGGCCAACGCGATGCAGAGAAGAACGCCATCCTCCTCGAGGTAGGCGAAGGCGAGCAGCACGATCGTCAGGGCGGGCGGGATGTTGCTCAACGGCAGCGGCACCAGCAGGCTCGCCCCCAGCAGCAGGACGACAGCCCCGACCACCCGCCTGGTCGCCACGAAAGGCGTGGCCCAGCGGGGCCGGATGAGCCGTTCCAGCCAGCGCAGGACCGGCACCAGCCGGTCGACCAGGATGGCCAGCTGCCGCGTCGAGACGCCCCGGCTGCTGACCCGTCGCGGCAGGCTGGGGCCGGAGCGCCCCATGATCATCTGGAAGGCGAGAACGACCAGCAGGACGCCGGCGACGGCCGACACGCCGGGCAGCAGGCCGCAGATTCCCAGCAGCAGCAGCATGATGCCGAACGACCGGTCGCCGAGTCGCGCGAAAAGCCAGTCGATCGTCACCCGCCCGGCGGCCGCTTCGCTCAGCAGCGTATACAGAACGGCAGAGGTGGGTCTGCGCATCTCCATGTCCGGTCAAGCATAGGCGCCGGTGGCGATGGAGAGTGCCTCGGTGATGGCCCCTTGGATAGAAAGTGGCGGCGGCTGGCGAAAGCCGGACGGCACGCGTGCCGTCCGGCACGCCCTGAGGTCAGGGCGTGGGCGGACACATCGATCCGTGTCGATCCGGTCGCAATTCGTTCCGAATTCGTTACCAATGCTGCCAGCGATCAGCGGCGCGCCTTGCCCTTCTCGATCTCGCGCTCGATCGCCGACTTCTCGGTCGCGCCGGTCCGGCGGATGATCTCCCGCACGATGGCGGCGGACACCCGATGCCGCTTCGCCAGATAGGCGACATCTTCCTCAAGCTTTGCGGCAACCGCCGGATCGATGGTCTCGGCCTGCGCCTTGTTCTGTGCCATGTCGAATTCCTGTCAGTGATCCCGCTCCAGGCGGGTCTGGTAGAGTCGCCGTCACCCCGGATGATGCGCAGGACACGTGCCGCACCAAGGCGCGGCCATCATCGGTCCGACGGGAATTCCGACGTCGCGCCCGCGCGCGTCGTCGCCATCGCAAACGGTGCTGGGCGCCATGGGGTCCGTGTCCTGGTCGGCTGAGTGGTCGGCGTGGTCGCGCTCGGCGCCGGGCGACAGTTGCCGCACAGGGTCGGTATCACGGGAAAATGGGGCGATGGCGCTGTGATTGCAAGCCGGGAATGGGCCGGTCGCCGGCTAAGAGACCGTTTGGGAATGGCGGCAGCGGAGGGCTGGCCGGGCCCGACAGCCCGACCCGTGGCTGTTCCAAGCGGTCTCTTAAGACACCACCTCATCGGTGAAGACGCTGAAACCTGAGAGCGTGCAGGGCCCGAAGGTGGTGACGATCGCGACATCTGTGGCATCGCGGCCGCGCGCCATCAGGATGCGCCCGATGCGCGGGATGTTGTTGCGGGCATCGAAGGTGTGCCAGCGGTTTTCCAGATAAACTTCGAACCAGGCTGCGAAATCCATGGGGCCATAGGGCGGCGGCATGCCGATGTCACCGAGGAACCCGGTGCAGTAGCGCGCCGGGATATTGACGCAGCGGCACAGCGTGACTGCCAGATGCGCGTAGTCCCGACAGACGCCCCGCCGTTCGTTGTAGGCTTCCGACGCCGTGCGGGTGGGTCGCGCATGCTCGTAGCCGAAGGCGATGCGCTCATGCACGTAGTCACAGATCGCCTGCACGCGCGCCCAGCCGGTCACGCCCTGGCCGAACAGCGACCAGGCGATGTCGGATAGCCGGTCGGTGTCGCAGTACCGGCTGCCGAGCAGGTAGATCAGCATCTCGTCGGGCAGATCTTCCAGGCGATGCTGCCAGGCCGCCGGCGCGATCGCATCCGGCATGCCGGAATCCGTCATCTGCAGCCGCGTCGAGATGGCCAGGCGCCCGGGTGGCGCGACGATGCGGGTGCAGGTGTTGCCGAAGCTGTCGGCATAGTCGCGCATCGGCACCGGCGGGTCGATGCGAACCTGATGCAGGCCGATCAGATCCGGCGCACGCGACGGGTGCGGGTTGACCATCAGCAGCATCGGCGTCGGCTGGGGGCAGTCATAGACGATCTGGCAGCCGGCGCTGATGCGCATGGCGAACTCCTTTTTGGAACAGGGCGGGCATGCCTAGAGCATGATGCGTTCGCAAGCGCTCACCGATCATGCTCTAGGCTTTCGTCTGATCGCGCGATTCAGACTTTTCGGCGATTTCGCCTCAAGGCATCGCGCTCTAGGGAAACGGATCGGCGGTGACGCTCACATCGACGGTCATGCCAAGATCGTCGGAGGGGAAGCCTGTCCAGGTGCCGTGCAGCGGCAGGACCTGGCGATGGTCGCGCGCGATCGCGACCCGGATCAGGTCGCGGTTGCCGATGATGCCGTTGGTCGGATCGAGCTCCACCCAGCCGGCCCCCGGTACATAGACGCGAAGCCAGGCATGGGTGGCGCCGCCGCCGACGTGGCCGCTGCGCTCCGGGACATAGAGATAGCCGGAGACGAAGCGCGCCGCGAGACCGAGCGACCGCAGCGCCTCGATCGTGAGGACGGCGAAATCGCGGCACGTCCCGCTGCCGAGGCGCAGCGTGTGAAGCGGCGGCTGCACGCCGCGCTCGGCCCGCGCGATGTAGGTGAAGCGCTGCCGCACGGCCAAGGTCAGCGAGGCCAGCAATTCCCGCGTGTCGGTCGGCCCGTCGCCCCGCAGGAAGCGACGCGCCCATCGCTCGACCTCGCGGTCGGGATCGGGATATTGGCGCTCGATCGAGCGCGCCAGGTCCGGCATGTCGTCGATGTCGTAGACGAAGGGATAGGTCTCGGCGCCCTGGCTGATCGGGAAGTCGAGCGCATTCACCGGCGCATGGTCGAGGCGCACGGTGCTGTCGAAGCAGAGCTCCCGGGCACGACTCGAAAACCGGGCGACGCCGACGCTGTTGCCGAAGACGTCGTGCAGCCAGCGGATCTCCTCGGGCTCCGGCGTGATCTCGAGCCGCGCCTCGATCAGCCGCTGGTCATGGCCTTCCCGGGGGCGGAACATCATCCGATGCTCGCCGAAGGCGACGGGCTGGCGGTAGCGATATGTCGTGACGTGGCGAACGGTGAGGATGGCCATCAGGCCGCGATCACGAGGATGATCGCGCCACCCCCGGTATCTGCTGCATGGCAACCGGGCTGCTGGCGGGCGGCGGATCGTCGATGTCGTCGGCCCAGATGCTCAGCACGCCGAGAAGGCCGCTCTTGCGGGCAAGCAGCTTGGCGACGGCGATGGCCTCGATCCGGCCATGCGCCTCGGCGAAGTAGCGCGGCAGATCGGCCGGCTTGAAGTGCCGGGTGCCGCTGAGCTCCTGCAGGGCGCCACTCGAGATCGCACAGGAATAGCGCTGCCCCTCATGCTCGATCTCAAAGAGGGCGCGGCGACCGTCCCAGCGTGGATGCGCGAGGGCCGGGGTGTGGGTTGGCGATGTCATCGGTTGCCGTTCCTGTCATGGGTGATGCCGTCGCGGGCAGGCGCCGGGGCCGCGTCGGCGGCGAGCGCCGCGGCCAGGATGTCGGGCTCCACCGGGATCATCTGCATCAGGGTGCCGCTCCGTGTCGCCCGGCGGGTGATCGTCGTGGCGACACGGCGGTAGGCGACGAAGGAGAGGCCTTCAATCAGCGCCTCCTCCGTCTCCACGGTGTAGGCGCCGGCAGGCTGTTCCTCGACCCACCCCTGCAAGCGGAAGGGGTGGCGGAAGACGACGTTCTCCCGTCTGGTCCGGCTCAGCATGCCATCAGGTCGAGAGCTTCGTGGAGCAGGCGTAGACCACGTCGGGATCGGGCGTCGTCGCCCCGGCCATGACGGCGAATTGGCGGGCCAGATTGTTCCGCGTCTGGTAGTCGAGGGTGCCGGTCACGGAGCCGGAAGCCCGCGCCCGTTCGGCACAGAACGCCGCCTGCTGTTCGACGATGCCGGCGCGCGCCGCGGCCTGCGCCGTGCTCGCGCGGATCTGGTAGCCCGTGATGCCCGAGATGATCGGGCCGGCGACCAGACCGACCACCAGGGCGATCGCGAGCGGCTTCGCTGCCGCCCACTTTGCGGCCATCGTCTCACGCATTGTCGTTGTCGAGCTGCTCATGACGCCACCCTCCTGCGTCGGATGAGGAAACGCCGTTCTGCACCAAAATGGAGCAGGCCCGTCCTTCTCATCTATTGATCGCTCTGACGCATCCGCTGAAATGGGAACGCGTCACTTCCAATACATCAAGCAGCGGCAATAAATCGAGCGTTCCTCGAAGATTACCACGATTTCTGCTCGCAGGCCGCCCTCCAGCCAGCTTTTTCGACGCTGAATTTTATAATTCCCAGGCATTAGAGAAAGCATACTCAGTCCAGTGACACAGTGTCCTTGGTGCGGATCCAGGACCTGATCATCGGCCGCCCGGCCTGGACGGAACCCCGGGTGATTGTCGCAAGTCCGGCCGTCAGCGGCGCCGCTGGACTGCCGGCCTGATGCCGGCGGTTACTCCGGGATCAAGGTCCCTGTTCATGACCGGCCTCCCCAGCGTTGGCGAGCAGCGTCCGCTCGACCGTCCCGCGTCGCCGAATGCTGTCCGCGACGCATGGCAGATGCCTCCCCCGCGGCCGCCCGGACCGAGAGGCATTAGGGGTTTGTGAATGCGGGGCCGGATACGCCGACCGCATCGCCAAGCCTCAATGTGAGAGTCCCGCATGCGCATCCTGAACGGGTGGTCTGTCAGAGGCCGCCTCTGGGCGACCTTCTCCGCCCTGCTTTTCGTCCTCGTTGTCAGCGGCGGGATCTCCATCTTTCAGGCACGACAGATCGGCGCGCTGGCCGAGGATATCGGCACCAACGCCCTGCCCAGCGTCATGCAGCTCGGGCGCTTCAGCGAGAACATCGCGGTGCTGCGGCGCCTGCGCCAGTCGCTGCTCATCGCCGATCAGGAGGAGCAGCAGCGGGTCCTGCGGCAGGCGCCGCAGGTGCTGACGCGCATCGAAGCGAGCTGGGCCATCTACCAGCCGTTGATCAGCGATGGCGAGGAGCGGCGGCTGGCCGATGCGATCGCCGCGGCCTGGTCCACCTATCGCCGCGCGGATGCCGAATTCGTCGCCCTCTTCGAGGCCCGGCGGACGGAAGAGGCAGCCCGCTTCTTCGCCGCGACCGTGAACCCGGCCGGCATCGCGCTGCGCGAGGCGCTGACCCGCGGACAGGACATCAACGAAGCGATGGCGAACCGCGCGCTCGGTGATATCCGTGCGGCGCAGCAGCGGGCCTTCTGGTTGATCGGCGCCGCCGCCCTGCTGGGGCTGATCATCGCCATCGGCGCGGCCGTCTGGCTGAACCGCTCCATCACCTCCGGGGTCGTCCGGCTGGCCGGCGTCATGCGCCAGTTGGCGAAGCGTGACTATGCCTTCGCTCTGCCCGATGCCGCGCGCAGCGACGAGATCGGCGACCTCGCACGCGGCATCGAGGAATGCCGCACCGGGCTGCAGGACGCCGACCGCCTCGCCGCCACCCAGGCCACCGAGCAGCGGGCCAAGGCCGCCCGCGCCGAGCGCGTCAACACGCTCGTGCAGGGCTTCGAGGCCGAGACCGCGGGCGTGCTCCGCGCCGTCGCCTCTGCCGCCACCGAGCTCGACGCCACCGCCCAGGAGATGGGTCAGGCGGCAGAACGCGGCACCGGCCAGGCGACCTCTGTCGCCGCCGCCTCCGAGCAGGCCAGCAGCAATGTGCGCACCGTCGCCGCCTCCGCCGAGGAGCTCACCGCCTCGATCGCCGAGGTGGCGCGCCAGGTGCAGACCAGCGCCGAGGTCGCGCAGCGCGCCAGCGAGCATGCCCGCGCCACCGACGACACCGTCCGGGCGCTGGCCGGCAGTGCGGCGCGCATCGGCGACGTGGTGAAGCTGATCGGGGAGATCGCCGGCCAGACCAACCTACTCGCGCTGAATGCAACCATCGAGGCGGCGCGCGCCGGCGAGGCCGGCAAGGGCTTCGCGGTCGTGGCGTCGGAGGTGAAGCAGCTCGCGGCGCAGACCGCCAAAGCGACCACCGAGATCGGCGCCCAGATCACCCAGATGCAATCCGACACCAACCTGGCGGTGGAGGCGATCAGCAGCATCGCCAGCACCATCGAGACGCTGACTGCGACCACCATGCAGGTGGCCGCCGCCGCCGAGCAGCAGGCGGCCGCGACGCAGGAGATCGGCCGCGCGGTCGCAGAAGCGGCGAGCGGCACCCAGGACGTCTCCCGCCATGCGGCCGGGCTGCGCGAGGATGCGGAGCATACCGGGGCCACCGCCGGCCAGCTCCGTGCCGCCTCCGGCGAGCTTGCCCAGCAGGCCGAGACGCTGCGCGGCAAGGTGGACAGCTTCCTCGGCGACATCCGCGCCGCCTGAGCCTGTATCTGATCGCGTGATGACTTGTCGGCCGGACCGGCCTCAAGTCATCACGCTCAATCGCTTAGGACCGCGCCCTGTTCCGCCAGGCAGATCCGCGGCTGCGCCGACCAGGATGGGCTCGCCGAAGGCGGCCGCCGAGCCTTGATGCCCTCGGCCAACCGCTGGATCGCCTGAGCGTAGTGCGCGTCCATCTCCTGCGCGCTGTCATCCAGCAGGCTGATCACGGCCCGCGCCATCGCGAGCAGCAGGGCATGTTCGCTGTCTGTCATGGCAGTGCCTCCTTGGCGGTTGTCGTGATGATCGATGTGCGGTCCGCACCTCCCCGGCACTCCTGAGGCCGGTCTCTCACTCCCGCCCCGGCTCCGCCGGCTGGGTGTCGAGCACCTCGGTCATGAAATGCACGACGCGGCCAACGGCATCCTCGGTCACGCGCGGATCGGGCCGGACCAGGACGCGTCCCTCGGCATCCGGCGCCGGCTGCCCGGGCGAGGCGGCCAGCCGGGCCGCATCCGCGAAATCCCAGGCATAGGTGGCGGTCGCATACCGGTGATGCGTGAGCCGTCCCCCAAGCGCCGCCCGGAAGGCGGCGCAATCGCCTTGTGGCCCGGGGGCGCTGCCGGCTTCCAGCACCAGGGCACGGCCGGTGCCCGGGGCGCGCAGCGGCGCGCAGCCAGGATAGAGCGCCGCAACCGGCAGCCCCGCCGCGCCGCTGAGCGCGATGCGGGCGCCACGGCCGAAGCCCAGCACCGCGACGCGCCGGGCATCGAAGCGTCGATCAGCGATGAGCGCGCGCAGCAGCCGCCCGAAGCGCTGCGCCAGCACCTCGGCCGAGAAGGCGGCATCGGCGCCCGGCCGGATCTCGATGGTCGCGATGCCCTGGGCGTTGAGCCGTTCCGTATACGCGCGCGCGCGCTGGTCGGCGCCGGCCGGGTCCGGCACCACGACCACGACCGGCACAGGATCAGGGCTGTGCGGCAGGGCCAGCAGCACCGGCCCGGCGCCCGGGATCTCCAGGACATCCACCGCGGACTCCCGCGCATGCACCGCACCCGCGCCGCAGAGGATCGCGGCCAGGACCATCCGGCGCAGCGCCTGCGGGAGATGCTTCGGATCCATGCGGGATGCTCCTCCGGCGGTGAGCGGCGGCCGACTTTCCTCCTGGACGGACAAGCGCGCCGTGCGCTGGGTCACTCGCCATGCCGGCCGGTTGTAACGGAGCTGCAGCGGCGGCATGCTGGCCGGAGCGGCCTTGCTGGGCCGCACCCGCTGCAACCGCCCCTGCCCTTCGGTTTTGCGAACGCCCTGTTCGCGGGACCCACTCACACGGGATCTGCCCTCGGCGCCATGGACGACCTTGCCCGCCTGCCCTTTTTCCGCCCCTTCACGCCCGAGGCGCTCGCGCCGCTCTCGGCCCTGGCGCGCTGGCGCAGCTTCACGCCAGGGCAGGTGGTGCTGGAGGCCGGCGACCAGACGCAGGAGGTCTTCTTCATCGTCGAGGGCGAGGTGCGCGTCGTGTCGCGCAGCAGCGGCGGGCACGAGATGATCCTGAACGAGCTCACGGCCGGCAGCTTCTTCGGCGAGATCGCCGCGATCGACCAGGCGCCGCGTTCGGCCGGGATCGTCGCGCTGACCCGCGCCCGGATCTGCACCGTGCCGGCCGAGCCCTTCATGGCCTTCACCCTCTCCTCGCCGGAAGCGTCACGCCATTTGCTGCGCCTGCTGGCGGCGCTGGTGCGGGAGAAGGATGCGCGGCTGATGGAGCTGGCGGTGCTGCCGGTCAGGCCGCGGCTGATCGCCCTGCTGCTGCGCCTGTCCCGCCCGCGCAAGGCGGGCGGGCGCGTGGTGTCGCCGCCGCGGCCGCAGCATGAGCTGGCAGCTCGCATCGGCACGCGTCGGGAGGTGGTGTCACGCACCATGGGCGCCATGCAGCGCGAAGGGCTGATGGAGCTGACCCGCGGCGGCCTGGTGCTGCTGAAGCCGGAGGCGCTGGAGGCCGAAGTCGAGGCCGCCTATCGCGCCGCGTCCGGCGGCTGATCCGGCGCGAGCCGGATCAGCGCAGGAGATATATGCCTCAGACCAGCGTCTCGGTCGCAAGCTGCAGGATCACCTGGCTGCGGCCGGCGGCGTAGTCCGCGTCGCGGAACTGCATGAGCTCCTTCACCGCCTTGCCCCAGGCGTCGTTCGGATCGGCGACCTTCGCCGTCATCTGCTCCATCTGGCTGAGGTTCTGGTAGCCCCAGATGGTACGGAAGCTGCCGAGTTTCCGATCGCTCTGCTGGAAGACGGTATAGGTGCCGAGATACTCGATCCCCGCGACGCTCGGCGCGCGGAGTGTGACATGCGCACTCTTCAGGAAAGCCTGAAAGGCTGGGTGCTTGTCCTTCGGCACCTCATAACCCCATTCGATCAGGATGCGCCCGAGCGGGCCGGCGCTCTGCCCGCCACCCGACGGCGCCAGGATCAGGAACTGCTCACCACTGCGCACGACGGAGACCAGCGGCGTGACGCTGGCGGCAGGAACCTGGCCCTGCGCGCGCAGCAGCGCCTCGGCCGCTGCGGCGGCATCGGAATGGTCGGTCATGCTGAAATCTCCTTCAGGGTGTCGGCGTCGTCCCGCCGTTGTACAAGGCCGGAGGCAAGCAGATCCGCGAGCCCGGCCTCCAAGGTCTGCCGCGCGGCCGCGGTCGAGAGCTGCGGCGCGGTGCGCGCCGCGAAGGCCGCGGCCAGCGTCTCCATCTCCTGATCCTCGGCGAGTTCCAGGATCAGCCAGGCGGTCGCGTTGAGTTGGTGCAGCTTCGGCCGGGCGGGCGTATAGGCCAGGCAGGCGCCGAGTTCCGGCACGGGGCGCAGCCTGACCCCGGGTGCGCGGCTATATCGCATTGGGCAAGGCGGGCAGCACCCGCAGATCGACGCCGTCGTTCAACCCGCTGTCGAAGGGATCCGGCGCATCCCAGCGGCCATGGAAGGCGTAGGCGGTGGAACGGCAGCCGCCATGGGTGTGCTGCGTGCTGGCGCAGCCCGAGCAGCTCTTCTCCACATTCCCGGCGCGCAGCCGGCGATAGAGCGGATGCTCCCAGGTCTCGAGGAAAGGCGTCACCGTGACGTCGCCGTAGTCGACATAGTCGCGCAGATACATGCAGCCGATCGATCGCCCATAGGCATTGACCGCCGCCATTTGCCAGCAGCAATTGGCGTCGTTCGGATGCCAGGACTGCATCAGCCGCACGCCCTCCGGCGGGCGGAGCGCCGCGATCGCCTCCATCATCTCCGGCAGCGACAGCGAGAGTTCGTCCCAGTTGCGCCGCATGCGCCCGAGCGGATAGGGGCGCAGCACGCCGACCGCCTCCACACCCTCGACCTTCGCGAGATCGAGCACCTGCTGGAGCTCGCGGTAGTTGCCGCGGTTCATGATGACCAGCACCGTCGCCGGCAGCCCGGCGCGCCGGGCCGCGCGGATGCCGTCGATGCTTCGCGCAAAGCTGCCCGGGACGCCGGTCAGCGCGTCATGGGTCGCGGGCGTGGCGCCGAGCAGGTCGACCATGACGTCGCCGAGGCCGATACGCTTCAACCGCGCCGCCATGGCGTCGTCGATCAACGTCGCATTGGTACGCAGCCGAGTCATGGCACGCGGTGCGGCGTGGGCGATGACGTCCAGAATGTCGGGACGGTGCAGCGGCTCGCCCCCTTCGATCATGATCGAGATCACGCCGGCCTCGAAGAACTCGTCGAGCAACCGCACCCAGGTCGCCGCCGGCAGCTCCCGCGGCGAGGGATCGCGCGTGCAATCCGCATAGCAGACGCGGCAATCGAGATTGCAGGACTGCGTATAGCCGATCGTGACCTTCATCGGCCGGTGCAGCGGCGGTGAGCCGCCGACGAGAGATGTCATGGCGTTTCCTCGAGCGTCCTGGCGAGTGCCGTGGCGGCATCCACCCGGCCGCAGCCGAGATCCTCCACCCAAGGCGGGTGGGCGCCGGCTTGCCGTTCATGGGTCGTCGCGTGCAGGATCTGCTGGATGCGCATGGCAGTGAGCTTCGGTCGGGCCTGCAGCATCAGCGCTGCGATGCCCGCGACCTGTGGCGCGGCGGCGCTGGTGCCGTCCATGAAGAAGCTGACGTCGAAGGGAAGCCCGCTGCTGTCGACCAGGCCGCCCCGGCCTGCGGCGCCGCGGATGCCGCAGCCAGGCGCCGAGACGTCGGGCTTCTGCTCCCCCTTCCGCGTCGGCCCCAGCGAGCTGAAGCCGGCGGCCACGCCCGTTGCCGGATCATAGGCCCCGACGCAGATCGGCCCCACGGCGCAGGCGAGCGAGCCGAGGGAACAGCCCTCATCGTCGCCAGGGTTGTCCAACGGATCGAAATGTGAGCTGTCCTCACGGTGCAGGTCGTCGCGCTCGATCCAGGCATCGAACTCGACCTCCTCGGCCGCGACATCCGGGTCGAGGCTCAGGGTCACCTTCCAGGTCTCGTCCACGCGCGATGGGCGGAGCCGGACCTCGAAATGCTGCAACGTCTCCTCTGTCGAGAGGGGATGCATGGTGGAGACCGCGCTGCCGATGATACTGGTGCCTTCGGCATCGAGCAGCCGGTCGATGTCGGTCTCTCGCAACGCCCCCGAGGGCAGGGCCGAACCGGGTGCGCCGTTGGGGCGAGCGATCGCCATGTCGAGCGCCGGCTTGCCGCCCGGCATGGGTGCGTAGACACGCAGGATATTCGCCGTGCAGTCGTCGCCCTTGAAGCGCCAGTCCAGAGTGACAGGCTTGCTCCGCGTCACCTTCGCCTGCCGGTGCTGGCCGGCCTTGCGCATGTTGCCCGCGGCGACGGTGATGGCGCGGCCAGGCGTGCGCAGCAGCGCGTCGAAGGCCCGGTCCATCAAGCCCTGCCCATCATGCGCCCCAGTATTGGCGCCGATGCTGAGGTTGACGACGGCGGCCATACCCTCGCGCCGCGCGAGGTCGAAAAGCGCGCAGACCCCTTCGAACACGTCGATCGCATCGCCTTCGGAGATCAGCGCACGCGGGCGCAGATGCACGAAGGCGAGCGCCGCGCCCGGCGCCACGCCAGCCGGCACCGGCCCCGCCCAGATCCCCTGTGTCGGCTTGCGCCCGCCGGCGACGGAGAGGACATGCGTGCCGTGCACCCGCTTCTGGCGCTCCATCTCGGTGAGCGGCGTCAGCACCATATCCGCGGGCGCATAGCAGTTCTCCCACGGCACATAGCCGAGCACGGCATAGGGATCCGGCGCCTTGAGCGCGTCATCGATTTCCGCCTGAGTGTAGAAGCGCCCCGGCAGGTCCTGCCCGTGGGGGGCGGCGCCATTCTGGTCCCAGAGCATGCGCAGCCGCGTGCCGCCCCGGCCGTCATCGCCGAAGCGGAAGGCGGGATGAGCGAAGGCACAGCCGAAATCCACGACACCGATCAGGACGCCCGAGCCATCGATGGCCGCCGGCGGCCCTGCCGCCGGCCGTGGCCCCTGCCCGGGAGCGTCAGGGGTGAGGAGCGGGTATTCGTGGATGCTGCAGGACTGGCCCCGAAGCTCCATCCCCCAGCCCTCCTCGGAGAGCTCGTCCAGCGTCAGCGACAGCGCGCGCATACTGGCCAGCACGTCATGCCGGGTGCTCGACTGCAGGGCGATGCGAAGCGCGGCGAAAACCGGTCCCTGCTCCTCGTGCAGCGCACCGCCCGGCGGGATGATGATGCCATCCGCCTCCCGCACCGCATGGCCGAAGCGGATATCCGGCCGCGGGCGGATGGCACTCGGATTGCCGATTCGAACCATCATTCCGAATTCGGTCTGATTTTGTCGCATCACAACCGCGAGTGCAGCGGCGCGCAATAAGGGATCAAGCGCCAGGCGCGTCCGGGCGCCCGTGCATACGGCGAAATCAAAGAGCGCCATGACCCACGTCCCATCCTAGCCCGCATCAACGCTATCAGGCGGTTGCGAAATCGGGCAGTGACTTCCGTTACACATCGCCACACCCCGGCGACAGGCGCAGGCAGCTTTGCCAGTATGCGCGCGCTCACGAAGGAATGTTCACCTGTCCGCCGATCCATCCGGCCCTGTGTGCCAGGCCTGCGGCTTCTCGAGCCCACCCGGCATGCGCTTCTGCGGCGCCTGCGGGGTGCTGCTGCGCCGCGCCCCGGACCGGCCGGCCATGGAGGCCGGCGAGCGCCGCCCGGTGACGGTGCTCTTCGCCGATATCGTCGGCTCCAGCGCACTCGCGGCGCAGCTCGATCCCGAGGATCTGCGCCGCGTGCTGCTCGGCTTCCGAACCATGGCATCGGACATCGTGACCCGGCATCGCGGCAGCCTGGCGCAGCATCAGGGCGACGGGCTGCTGGCACGCTTCGGCTTCCCCCGCGCGCGGGAGGATGACGCGCAGCGTGCCCTGCGTGCGGCGCTCGAGATCTCGGCGGGCGTCACCTCGCTGCACGAATGCGTCGACGTCGCCTTGCAGGTGCGGGTCGCCGTGCACAGCGGCATCACGGTGGTGGCGACGCTCGGCGGCGGTGCCGCCGGCGAGCCCGGCGCCATGGTCGGCGAGACGACGACGATCGCGGCGAGGCTGCAGCAGGCTGCCACACCCGGTGAAGTCTGGGCCAGCGAAGCGACGCGCCGCTTGGCCGGGCCACGCTTCAGCTTCTCCTCGCGCGGCGAGATCGTGCTGCGTGGCCTGCCGCGGCCGGTGCTGGCGCATCGGTTGGACGGGGAATTCGCCACTGTTGGCGCCGCTCCTGTCCTCTCGATGGTGAACCGAGTGCGGGAGCTGCGCAGCCTCTTCGCTGCTTGGCGCGATGCCGAGGCCGGGGCTGGCACGACACTGCTGATCGAAGGCGAGCCCGGCATGGGCAAGAGCCGCCTGATCGCCGAGTTCCGCGCCCGCCTGGGCCCGGCGGGCGAAGGCGCGGTCTGTCTTGGCTGCGGCGCCGATGACGGGGGCAGCGCCTTCCGCCCGTTGATCAATTGGCTTGCCACCACCGTGGGCCTTTCAGGGCCGGTCCTGTCCGGACGCGACGCGCTGGTCGCTTGGCTGGAGGGCCGCGGCCTCGCGGCGACCGAGCATGTCGCGCCGCTGGCGGCACTGCTGGATTGCGCGACGCCGGAGGAGTTGGCGGAGCTGCAGCAGGCCGGGCGCCGCCGGCGTCGGCGCAGCGTGGCTGCACTGCTCGCCGCACTCCGTGCCAGTGCCTCCGGGCCGACGCAGCTCTTCATCGCGGAAGACATCCACTGGGCGGATGACAGCACCCTCGCGGTGCTGCGCGCCCTCGGCGACGCCTGCGGCGCCCCAGGCGCCTCGTTGCTGCTGCTGCTGTCGCGGCGCACGGAGGGCCGCAACCTGGCCGGGGCGCCGCCGCTCACGCTCCGCCTGGCGCCGCTGACCGAGGCCGAGGCGCGGCAGCTTGCCACCGCCGCTGCGCCGCCCGGTACCGAAGCAAGCCTGGTCGGGCGCATCGTTGAACGCGCCGGCGGCGTGCCGATCTTCCTCGAGGAAGCGGCGCGCGAGATCGAAGCCGGCGCGGAGCTGCCGCTGACGCTCCGGGCCGCATTGACGTCCCGCCTGGATGCGTTGTCGGAAGCGAAGCAGACGGCGCAACTCGCCGCTGTGCTCGGGCGCACCTTCTCGCTGGAGATGATCGAAGCGCTGGCCCTGGCTGTGGCAGCGCCGCCGCCGCGGCGCGCGCTGCGCCGGCTGGTCGAGGCCGGGCTGTTGGAGCCGGAGGGGCCGGCGGAGGCGCCGAGCGGCTATGCCTTCCGCCACGAGCTGATCCGCGAGACCGCCTATGAGACGCTGCTGCGCAGCCGGCGCGCCACGCTGCACCGCGCGATCGCCAAGCTGCTGGGCGAGCGGACCGAGGCGCGCATGGATCTCGTCGCCTTCCACCTTGCGGCCGGTGGTCAGACACGGGATGCCGTCATCGCCTACGAACGGGCGGCAGCCGACGCTGCGGCCGCATCCGCGCATGTCGAGGCGGCCGCACATTGCCGTGCTGCGCTCGCACTGCTGCCGAAACTCGCGGACGACACGGCGCGCTCGACCGCTGAAGCGCGCCTCAACATCGCGCTCGCCACCCAGATCACCGTCGCCCGCGGCAATGCAGTGCCTGAGGTGGGCAAGGCTTATACCCGTGCGCACGCAGCGGCACTCCGCCTCGGTGATGACCGGCTGCGCATCCGGACGTTGCGCGGGCTGCAGACCTTCCACTTGGTGCGCGGCGCGATCGCCGAGGGCCATGAGATCGGCGAGCGCATCATGGCGCTGATGGCCGAGGAGACGGATCTGGCCGCGCGGGTGCAGGCGCACCGTCCCTTCGGGCTCGGGCTGCTCTACCTCGGCCGCTTCCAGGAGGCGGAGGAGCATCTGCGCCGGACCCTCGATTTCTACGACCCGGCACGGGATGCCCCGCAGCGCTTCGACTACGGCTCGGATCCGGCGGTGTTGGCCTGGTCCCATCTGGCCTGGGTGCTGTGGTTCATGGGCAAGGAGGCGGCTGCCTGGGAAGCGGATGCGGCGGCGTTGCTTGCCGCGCGCGAACTCGGGCACGCGCACAGTCTCTGCTTCGCCCTCGCCTTCCGCTGCGCGCTCGCGCAGTTCGCGGATCGCCCGGCAGAGAGCCTGGCGGCGGCGCTCGAACTGCAGGCGACCGCCACGTCACAGGACTTCACCTATTGGTCGGCTTGGGGCGCGATCTTCGAAGGCTGGGCCCGCGCGCGCGGCGGCGAGCTGACGGAGGGTGAGGCGGTGCTGCGGCGCGGCCTGGAGGACTATGCTGCGACAGGCGCCGAGCTGATGCGCCCCTGCGGCCTCGGGCTGCTCGCGGACATCCTGCCGGACGGCCGCGCCGAGGAGGCGCGGCAATTGATGGCCGAAGCGGATGCCCTGCTGGAAGCGGGCAGCATCTTCTTCTCGCGACCGGTCCTGGCAATGATCCGGCAACGGCATCCCCAACTGGCACAGTGACCTGCGGCGTCGATGGGGCCGCGCTACAGCTCCGCCTCGATCTCCTCGGCCGTCATGAACGGGTAGCGCGCCCAGAGCGTGTTCTTCTGGTTGGTGATCGCCTTGACCCAGGCCCCCACCTTCGTCGGCGGCGCCACCGTGAAGCCGACCTCCCCGCCCGCATTGGGGAAGCGCCGGTATTGCGGGTTCGCGAAAGTATGGCCCGGGGAGACATGGCCGTGCACCTCCGTCCCCGACTGCCACCATCGCTGGAGGTTGTTGGCCATCTTGTTCGCGATGCCGCTCGGCGCCGCACAGGAGCAGGCGTAGAGCAGGACTTTCACATCGGCAGCGCCCAGCTCATCGATCGCATCCGTCAGGTTGCTGATCTTGTCGCCATACCAGCCGGCGCTCTCCAGCCCGTTCTTCGTCCCGTGGCCGAAGTAGCAGATCGCGTCATAGTACTGGCCGCCCGACCCCTGGCGCATGGCGTCCAGGATGCCCTGCTGCACCTTGGCCGGCCCCAGCCCTTCCCCGTTCAGGAAATAGTGGCTGATGACCGTGCCGTTGGAGCCGCCATAGAGCTGGTTCCAGATCCGCATGCCGACATGGAAGGCCCCGGTCGCGTCGTTGGGGTCGTTCCCATGCTTGCTGTTGTTCTTCGGCCCGAAGATGAAGCTGCGCTGTGGTGCCTTCATGTCCGCCCCTCTGGTGTCCGGTCCGGGCTCCGTCCACCCGGTGCCGCGCATGCCGCGCATGCCGCGCATGTCACCATCCTCCCTCTGCCCGCAGCGCCAGCACTCAAATCCTTGCGATCTCGATATTGATACGGCTGACCATCGGCGCAGCCTCAATGGAGGCCGACCCGACGGTCAGGAGCATCTGGCCAGCTCGATCAGAATGCCGAAGGGATCGGCAGGCGGCCGCGCGCGAGATCGAAGCCGGCGCACAGCCCTGCCGCTGAGGCTTAGGGCCGTGCTGCCCTCACTACGAGGACTGAAGCGGCTCCCTTAAGGCCGCTCGCAAATCCAAGAGACCATGGCCGTAGCGAATATCGAACTCGCTCGCCGCATCGGCCGGCTTGCGTGCTGTCGCGCGCAGATGGTCGCGAAGCTCGGAAGTTTGCTTGCTCGCATGCGGGGAGCCGGCGCCACGCAGCGCAGCGACAGCGCCGGCTGCGATGCCACAGGCGGCCGATGTGCCGCTGCATAGCGCAGAGGCATCTGCGGCCTCAATGAAATGGCTGGGCGCACACAGGTCCGGCTTCTCGGAGAATGGCGTGGCCGGCGTCCGGAACGCCAACTGACCTGGCCCCTGCGAAGAATAGCCGATCCACATCCCGTCAGGCCGAACCGCGCCAACAGTCAACACATCGCCGTGTGAGCTTGCGCCGAAGATGCTGTTCCCTGGACCAGTGTCGCCCGGACCGCAGAGCGGATGCGGGCAGAATTGGCCGCCATTGCCGGCCGCAAAGATCTGGTCAAATCCCGCCGCATCGATAGCGCCTACGAGCAGGTTCAGCAGATGCGTCGGGTTTCCTGTGTAGTTTCCCGGATGGTGGACTGGAGCGCTTTCCTGCCGCCGGTCGTAGATCCCCCACGCATTGCAAAATACCCAGGGACCAGGGAACTCTGCTGACAGCCATGTCTGAATGTCGGCCTGCACCTGGTGTAGCGCCGCATGCGCCCAACTGGTCCAGCCGGTCACTTCAGTGACCTGTTCGGGCAGCAGCGGAAAATCGAACAGCCGCACGCGGGGGGCAACGGACAGCACGTTGCGCGCGACCATAGTCCCGTGGCCAGACCATGCCGCGGGTCCGGATCCGGTCTGCCAAAGAGGTGCACCGCCCTGCGACACCTCCCAGGCCCCGGCGACTTCCGCGCCCGGCGAGAAGGCAGCGAGAGCGGCCGCGTTCAATCCAAGGTCCACCATCACGACGTTCACCCCCTGACCGCGGAGAGAAGGCACGTGGCTTCTCAGCGCGTCGACGTCGATCAATGCCGAGGCCGCGTCGCGCGTGTGAAAAAGTGAGGGCTGGTCACCCTCCGGGCACCACGCATCGAAGACCGCGATAGGAAGATCGATACCGGCTCTCGCACCTGGCACCTGCCTGGCTGCATCGACGAAGCGATCGAGGGTTTCAATGCCCTCTACTTCGAGGCTGAAGACGAGCGATGGCAGTCGTTCCTCGGCGCGCCGCGCGGCTGCGGCCGCAGACTTCAGACGGCGGCCGGAAGACCGGAACTTATGCGAGTAAGAAGGCAGCGAGGCGATTTTAAACTTCGTACCGCCGATATCGAGCTGCCTCGGCAACAGTCTCCCAAGGCTGGCCAGGCCGCGCTCTGGGTCGCGGATGGCGGCGCGGTACGCCGCCCTCAGAGCGGGTTCGTTTGGCAACTCCAACATAATCCGCATTGCGCTGCCCTCTCCCTTCAACCGCTCAGCCACGGAACCAGCGTCACCGTCAGTCATCAATACGAAGCTTGCAAAATCCTTGCCCGGAACGATAAGAAAATGTCGCGCAGGATACCTTTTACACCATGTCCCCTGGGGCCCCTTCGACCGATGTCGGCACTGCTCCCCTGCGTCGGCGCTCTACGACGATCGCCTTTGCTGACATTGTAGGGTTTTCCATCCTGGCTGCCGCCGACGAGGTTGATGCGACCTCGCGCTGGCTGGCGATGTTCCATGACGTCGTCACCCCCGTGGCGGAGCGGCTCGGTGGCCGCATCGTCGATGTGCAGGGCGATGGCACGCTCGCCGAGTTCACGAACGTCAAGGCAGCGCTGGCCTGGGCACGGGCGCTGCATGACGCGTCAGAAGCGGCGGAGCGCGAGACATCTCCGAATCCGCCCATCGTTTTCCGGATCGCTATTCACGTTGGCAGCGTCATCGTCGAGGGCGACCGCATTCTGGGCGATGCCGTGAATATGGCGGCAAGACTTCAGGAGTATTGCACCCCGGGCGGGACTTTGCTCTCCACCGAGGCGTCGGCCAAGCTTTCCAAGGCGGATCGGAAAGCGACGCGGGACCTCGGCGAGCTGCCGCTGCGCAATCTCTCGCGGACGGTCCATGCGGTCTCGCTGGATCCTCGCCGCAGCGTCTCGGTACCATTGCCACCGGCGCCCACCCAGCTTCCGACGCTGGCCGTCCTGCCATTGCTCAACATGTCGGATGATCCGCTGGATGATTACCTCGCATCCGGGATCGTCGAGGACGTCGTGGCATCACTTGCCGGGCTTCGGGAGCTTTTCGTCATCGCGCCCGACAGCGCACGCATGTTCGCGGGCCGAAAGCCATCGCCGCAGCACGCCGCCCGGACCCTCGGCGTGCGATATATCGTCTCCGGCGACCTGAAGCGCGCAGGAGGCGGGCTGCATGCCTCATTGATGCTGACGGATGGCATCACAGGGGAGCACCTCTGGGGGGAGCGGATCGATACCCCCGAGCGCGAGATCTTTGAGCTTCAGGACTATGTGGCGACGCGAATCGTCGCCGGTGTCGCGCCCAGCATCCGCGCGTCGACACTGCGCGAAGCCATGCGCAAGCGTCCGGAGAGCCTGACCGCCTATGACCATATGCTCCGTGGCTTGCACGCGATGGCGTCGAGCGAACGCCCAGCATTCATCCATGCGCGCCGTCATCTGGAGCGCGCCATGGAAGAGGATCCGTCCTTTGCTCTCGCGATGGCTTGGGCTGCGCATTGGCACAGCCTGCGCATCGGTCAGGGCTGGACGGAGGATCGGGAAGCAGATGCCACGGCCATCTTCGACTTCGCCGGACGGGCGCTGACGCTGGAGCCAGGAAACTCGCTTGCCCTCGCGGTACTCGGCCACAACAGCGCCTATCTGCGACGCGACTTCGACACAGCCCTGGATTGTTTCGGAAGGGCACTCGCGGTCTGCCCGAACAGCGCGATCGCTTGGACGCTGTCGAGCGCCACTTTCAGCTATCTTGGGCGTGGCAGCGATGCGATCCACAACGCGGAGCGCGGCTTGCGGCTTTCTCCCTACGATCCGCTCCGATATTATCAACATCATTTTCTATCAATTGCCCACTATACAGCCGGCGATTTGCAGAGCGCAGAACGCTACGGATGCCTTGCGATCGGGGGCAATCCGGCTCACGCATCGAGTTGGCGCGTGCAGGCAGCGCTTCTCGCCGCGCAAGGACGATTTCAGGAAGCCAGGGAAGCCGCACGGCGGCTCATCGCGCTTGAGTCGGACTTCAGTGTTACTGAGTATATTTCGAACCGGATGCCCTTCAAGGACCCTGTCTTACGGGAGCGATTTGCTCGCGATCTGTATCAAGCGGGACTGCCTGCTTGATCTGCTCTGTCCACAGCGGAGAAGACAATGAGCTCGACCAGCGGAACGAGTGGCACGAGCGGTACCAGCGGCACAAGTGCCGCCAGCGGAACCAGCGGTACGAGCGGAACCGCTGGCGCTGGATCGACGGTCGGTCCGGACAGCACCGTGGGAGGCGCCGATATCTATCGCCCTCTTCTCATCTCGCCTTCGACGGCGCCGCTCCCGGACCTGCCGCCGGGCTCTCCTCTGGTGTTTCAAGGGCAGAGATGGCCTGGTCTCCTGGGTGCGGATTGGCCTCCGGTTCCCACGGTCGATTTTCGTGACTCAGACTGGGACCTGGATAAGTTCGCGATCGCTACGCTCGGTGAAATTGTCCAGCAATCGACAGGCACCACCCCGGCAAAGACCTGGAGCGACCTGATCGATCCCGGCGCTGATGGCTTCGATGAAGCGGGGACAGCGGCTGAATTGACGGAGCTGCGCAGCCTCATCGAATACCGCGCCGCCGTCTTCGATGAGGCGCTGGCGCAGCGGGCTGGATTGTTGACCTATATGCGGGGCGTCCTGAACTTTCGCTCAGGCTCGCATCCGGCCACTTACAAGCTGTGCATCCTGGCGTTTCAGTTCGCTCAGTTCCAGGACATGTACTGGAAGCGCATCTTCCGACGTCCGCGTCCTTCACGCCTGGATCCGGCGCTCATGCCACCGATCGAGGTGCCTGGCCACGGATCCTACCCGAGCGGCCATGCCTGCGAGGCGATGATGGTCGCCCTGGTCCTGGAGCAGGTACTGCCGACTGCCATCATTCCCGCCGCAGGTGCAGAACATGGGCCGCTCAGAGTTCTGGCGCGCCGCATCGCCCGCAATCGGGACGTGCTGGGCCTGCACTATCCAAGCGATACGCGCTGCGGCTTCAAGATCGCCGCGCGATCTCTTCCGCTTTTTCTTTCCGCCCCGACCGTACGCGGCACGCCGGCCGGCGGTTCCGGCAGCTCGTCCCAAAATTCCGACAACACAGAGCGCCATCAGGCCCCAGTCTTGCTCGGAGCGACCGAGCCTGTTGAGCCCGTCAACGTCGGCGAAGCTGCCGTCTATCTTGACGGGTTGCTCGCAAAAGCCCGCGCCGAATGGGCGTGAACTCGCACGGCATGCCTTTCGACGCGTGAGCGCGTGTCGGAAAACGCGCTCTATGGCAGCGACACCTTGGCTAGCATCGCGAGAAGACCAGATGCTCACGCTCTACTGCGCGCCCGGGTCCAGCTCCATGGCGCCGCATATCGCGCTGCACGAGATCTGCATCCGCTTCGACCTTCGGCCGCTCTCCTTCGCGCGCGGGCAGAACCGCGACCCGGACTACCTGGCGATCAACCCCGAAGGGAAAGTGCCGACCCTGCTGATCGACGGGCGCCCGCTGACCGAGGTCGCGGCCATCCTGTTCTACCTGGCGCGCCGCCACCCGCGGGCGGGGCTGCTGCCCGAAGGCGATCCGGAAGCCGAAGCGCGGGCAGTGTCCTGGATGTCCTTCCTGGCGGCGACCGTGCATCCGGCACGGCGGCAGGGCCTCGCCCAGGCGCGCATCGCCTATGGCCTGGCCGATCGCCGGCTCGGCGATGCCGATTGGGCGATCGGTCCTTATTCCATCGCCGACATCCACCTGTTCCGCCTGTTCTGGCGCTTCCGCAATTCGCTGCAACCCGCGGCCGGCGAGTTCCCGAACTTGTCCCGCCACCACGACCGCATGCTGGCGCGGGACGCCGTCCGCAAAACGCTCGAGGTCGAGGCCGCCATCGGCTACGAGCTGCCCGCCTGAACGGCCTGAACGACCTCAGGGCAGGCTCTTCGGGACGTGGACGGCGACCGGCTTGCGACGCAGCCGCAACCGCAACCGGAAAGGTTCCGGCGGGTTCGTGACCCGCATGCATTCCGAAAGCGCACGGAAGCCGAAAGTTCCAGGTGTTGCTTCCGCCAGGTGTGCGGGGCACGCAACTTATCGACCGGAGAGGCTTTGCCACTGCTGTTACGTCGACAGGAGACAAGAACATGACAATCGGACATCTCCGGCTGACCGCAGCGCTTCTGCTCTGTGGTGCTACGGCCGTCGGCTGCGCCCAGCCTTCGGGACCGCCGACGACCGCCATGCCCGCCGCCGGCGGGCAGGCATCCCCGGCCGCGCAATATGGCGGGCTGACGGGCACCCTGCCCCAGGCGCAGGGCGGCACCATGCCGAACAGCGGTACCCTGCAGCAGCCCTACCCGAACCTGCCGCCAGGCGTGTATCCGGCCCCGGGCCGGGACGCGGCGCCGCAGCTCGACACCGGCACGACGCGCCCGGTGGTGCCGGGGCAGACGGTACCGCGCTAGAGTATGATGCGCTCGCAAGCGCTCACGCATCATACTCCAGCCCCTTGTTTGATCGCGTGATTCAGACTTTTCGGCGATTCCGCCTCAAGTCATCGCGCTCCAAGCGTCGGGCTGAAGCCCGCGGCAGGCGCCGTCAGGCCTTCTTCTCCCAGCCCTTGGCGCCCTGCTGCCAGTAGGTGAGGGCATGGCCGGCGGTTTTGGCCGCCGCCCAGCGCCGGCGCGCGGCGGCGACCGCCGTCTCGTCGCCGCCGTCGAACAGGTCGAAGACGCGGTCGTAGTCCTGCAGCCGCGCCGTTTCCGCGCCGTCCACCAGGAACAGGAAGCGGGCGCCATTGGCGGGCGGCGCATCCTCCAGCGAGAGCAGGATCGGCTGGTGGGCGGCATGCGGCGCGGTCGCGGTGCCGTGCGGCAGCCAATCCGGGTCGCCGCAGGTCCAGAGCGTGGTGTCGAGCGCCGCCAGGCGCTCCGGCCCGCCGATCAGGATGAAGGCACGGCCGCCGCTTTCCAGCACACGCCCGAGCAGCTTGGGCGCGGCCGCTTCGGTGGTCGTGCGGGTCAGGTGATAGAAGCCGATCTCGGTCACGCCGGCGACCATAGCCGGCGCCGCGCTCCGCCGCCATGCGAGCGGGACCGGCGACACAACCATCGCCGAGCCCCTGCCATCATGGCCGTTTCGACACGCCCCAGAAGACCGGGACCGCGGTCGGGCGAACGCCCTGTACCGTGCTGCGCCAGGCCGCCATGGTGCGGAACTGCCCGGCATTGATGTAGGGCAGCACCTGGTAGGCGCGGGCATGCACGCGGGTCAGGATCTCCGCGCGCTTCGCGGGATCGCTCTCCTCCCACCAGGCACGGCGGAGCGATTCGAGCTCGGCATCCTCCGGCCAGCCGGTCAGGCCGGCAGCGCCCGGTGCCGCGAGGTAGAGGTTCGACAGCGGGTTGCCGGCATCGAGCGCATTGGCAACCGTGACAAACAGGCTCCAGCCGCCCTGCTCCACCGGCTCCCGCCGGTTGCGGCGCTGGGTGACGGTGCCCCAGTCCATCGCCGGCACGTCCATGGCGAGCCCGCCGCGCGCGAAGGCATCCGCCATCACCAAGGTCGCCGCGTTGTTGATCGGTGTGTCGGTGGCATTCAGGAACACCACGCGCTGATTGGCATAGCCGGCCTCGCGCAGCAGCGCCTGGGCACGCGGAATGTCGATAGTGCGCAGGCCTTCGGCACCGGCATCGCTTTCCAGCGGCGTGCCGCACATGAAGTAGGCCGGGCAATAAGGGCGCTGGTCGGCGGGGCGGATGCCGATCCCGTTCAGCACGTCCTGCTGGTTCACGAGGTGCAGCAGGGCGCGTCGCGCGCGCGGATCGTTGAAGGGCGGCTGCTGGTGGTTGAGGCGCAGCCAGACCATGAAGCCGACCTCATTGATCGGCGCGACAGTGAGCGACCGGTTGCGCTCCAGCACCGGCACCAGGTCGGCGCTGACCTGTTCCCAGAAATCGATCTCGCCGCGCTGCAGGGCGGCAGCGGCGGTCGCGGCATCCGGCATGGCGAGCCATTCGATGCGCTCGACCAGCGCCCGCTTGCCACCGGCGAGCCCGTCCGGCGCTTCGTCCCGCGGGCGGTACTGCGGGTTGCGGTGATAGGTCGCGCGGTCGCCGATCCGCCATTCGGCTCGGCGGAACAGGAAGGGGCCGCTGCCGGTCGGATCGGTGATCTGCTCGGCCGCGGGCGTGCGCGCCACCCGCTCCGGCATCACGAACAAGGCGCTGGCGGTCGGACGGGCCAGGGCTTCCGCCACCAGCCCGAAGGGGCGCGCGAGGCGGAGGGTGAAGCGGCGCTCATCCACCACCTCCAGCGCGGCGGTGGCGGCGGCGAGCGTGCGGCCGACGGTGTCGCGCTCCGCCCAGCGGCGGATCGACTGCACCGCGTCGGCGGCGCGGACCGGAGCGCCGTCGTGGAAGGCGAGCCCTTCGCGCAGCGTGAAGCTGTGGGTCAGGCCATCGGCGGAGACCGTGTGCGTCTCCACCATCTGCGGCCGCGCCACGCTTTGGCCGTCGAGGGCGAAGAGCTGGTCGTAGATCAGGAAGCCGTGGTTGCGGACGAAGGCGGCGGTGGATTGCACTGGGTCGATGCTGGTCAGCTCATTGATCAGCACGACGCGCAGCGTCTGCTCCGACGCCTGGGCGCGCGCCGCCGGCGCGAGGGCGAGAGAGGCGACGAGGAAAGCGGCGGCGAAGCGCATGCGACGGAACTCCCCGGGGTGACGGTCGCCGGCAGGCTACGACAAACTGCCGGGCTGGCGCATGATCGCGTGATTCACGCTTTTCGGTGATTCCACCTCAAGCGATCACGCTCATTCCTCCGTCTCGAAGCGCATCGCGACCAGGCGGTCGAGCATGCGGGCGCCGAAGCCGCTGGCACCCTTGGGGCCGAGCGCATCGGCCGCATCCCGCGTCTCGACCCCGGCGATATCGCAATGCGCCCAGGGCGTCTGTCCCGCGAATTCGCGCAGGAAGGCGGCGGCGTGGCAGGCATCCGGCAGGAAGCGGCCACCCCAGACCCCGCTGCCGGAGGGGGCGCATTGGCGGATATCGGCGATATCGCTGTTCAGGTCCTCGCGGTGGCGCTGCCCGATCGGCAGCGGCCAGAGCGCTTCCCCCACCGCGGCACCCGCGGCCGCGACCGCGGAGGCCAGCGCCGCATCGTTGCCGAAGAGCCCGGCATGGTGATGGCCGAGCGCCGTGATGACCGATCCCGTGAGCGTCGCGAGGTCGATCATCGCGCGCGGGCGGTAATGCTGGGCGGCGTGATGCAGCGCATCGGCGAGGACGAGGCGGCCTTCGGCATCGGTGTCCAGGATCTCGACGGTGCGACCGGAGAGCGTCGTCAGCACGTCGCCGGGGCGATAGGCATCCTCGCCGATCGCATTCTCGGCCAGCGCCAGCACCGCGATCACCGGCGCCGGTGATTTCCGGAGCGCCAGCGCCAGCACCGCGCCGGCGCAGGCGGCCGCACCCGCCATGTCCGCGCGCATCTCCTCCATCCCCAGCGCGGGCTTGATCGAGATGCCGCCGGTATCGAAGCAGATGCCCTTGCCCACGAAGGCGACCGGCTTCACGTCGAGCCGCCCCTTCCAGCGCAGCGTGACGAGGCGTGGGCCGGAGGCGGCCGCCTGGCCGACCGCGGCCAGCGCACCGAAGCCGCGCCTGCGCAGCCGCTTCGGGCCGATGACCTTCACGCGGATGCCATGCTCTTCCAGCGCGCGCAGCCGCTGGGCGAAGATCGCGGGCGTCAGGTGGTTGGCGGGCTCCGACACCAGGTCGCGCGCATAGAGCGCGCCGCGCGCCGCGGCCTCCGCCTCCCGCCAGGCGGGCGCCGCCGCGGCGATGTCGTCGACCAGGAGCTCAAGCCCCGGCGCGCCGCGCGTCGCCGGCGCGCTGCGGTGCTTGTCGAAGCGCCAG